>NZ_JBYTDU010000001.1:1339215-1668979 GCF_058791715.1 Cytobacillus sp. EB106-05-05-XG126
TCCTCCCTTCCATTTTCGTCTTCATGAATTCTTTATGGTGACCATTTTCTTTTCCTCGCTTATATTTTCGGCTTCATGAATGCTTCATGACGACCGTTTTCCTTTCCTCCCTTCCATTTTCGTCTTCATGAATTCTTTATGGTGACCATTTTCTTTTCCTCGCTTATATTTTCGGCTTCATAAACCATGGCTACCATTTTCTTTCCCTTATAGTTGCTATGAACGCTTCAAGATATCTAGCAAGTAATTAATTTAAGAAGCGAACAAAAAAAAGACACTCCCAATCAGAAGTGTCCAATCTAAATATCTATTATTTTGAAGCGACACTGCCCTGGAACACACGGTTTAACGCATCTGCCGCCTGCTCAATTGACTTTCTTCCCTGCTCCAGTACACCCGGCATCCAGAAGAATCCATGGATCATGCCGTCATATCGTTTGGCTTCAACCGGAACGCCGGCTTCTTTTAAACGCTCAGCATAGGCTTCACCTTCATCGCGCAGCGGGTCAAATTCTCCAGTTAACACCAATGCAGGCGGCAATCCGCTTAGGTCTTTTGCCTGCAGAGGAGAGGCATATGGATTTTTTCCATCCTCTTCATTCCGCAAATAATGATTCCAGAACCATTCCATGCTGTCTTTCGTTAACAGGTAGCCGTCTGCATTTTCAGTATAGGATTCTGTTGCATAAGAATGGTTAGTTACTGGATAGATCAGCATCTGATAGGCAATTGAGATTTCACGCTTGTCTCTTGCCATAAGAGCCACAACGGCTGCAAGGTTTCCTCCTGCACTGTCGCCGCCGACGGCAATACGGCTTGGATCAACACCAATGGATGCCGCATTTTCAGCTGCCCACTTGGCTGCAGCGTACGAATCATCCGCAGCAGCAGGAAATTTATGCTCTGGTGCAAGTCTGTAATCTACCGAAACGACCACGCAATTCGCCAAATTCGTTAACAGTCTGCAAGGAACATCAACTGTCTCAAGGTCACCAATTACCCAGCCGCCCCCATGATAGTATACCAGCGCAGGAAATGGACCTTCTCCTTTAGGAGTATATATTCGGACAGGGATTTCTCCTCCAGGTGCAGCAATTTTTTTATTTTCAATCTTCCCTACTTCCTCCGGCTCTCCAGCGAGAGCACTGAAATCTGTGGTAAGGCGGGCTTCCTCCGGTGATAGCTGGCTCATCGGAGGAGCTCCTGCTGCCTCCATCTGTTCCAATAAAAATTTTGCCTGCGGATCTAATGCCATAATTATTTTCCCCCTATTAATATATTTATAGACAGGGCAGAATTTATTCCTGCCCAATCTATACCCACTAATTAACGGCAGTTTTTTCAGGTGCTGTCAGGATAAAACCTTCGTAGCCTTTTTCGGCGACTTCATCACAAATCTTCCGGTAGGTTCCTACACCGCCAAGATAGATTTGAAAGCCGCGGGCTTTTCCTTCGATATTGGCACCCATGTACCAGGATTCTGTTTTGGTAAACAAAGTTTGATCGGCGATTTCACGGCAGTGCTTGCTCCATGTATTTTCCGACTCTTCTTTGACTTCAATGACAGCCTGATTTTGTTCCCTCATATAGCTGATGCAATCAAATACCCACTCCACATGCTGCTCAATTGAAACCATCATATTGCTCAATACGGACGGACTCTCTGGTCCAGTCAGCATGAACATATTCGGGAAACCTGCTGTGCCGAGGCCAAGGTAGGTTCGGGTTTGTGAGCCGCCTGCCCATTTTTCTTTGAGGGAGACGCCGTTTTTCCCGCGAATATCCATCTTAAACAGCGGTCCAGTCATCGCATCAAATCCTGTGGCAAACACAATCATGTCAAACCCATATTCATTATCTGCAGTCTTAACGCCTGTTTCGGTAATCTCCTGAATCGGTGCCTTTTTTACATCCACCAGCGATACGTTATCCCGGTTATAGGTCTCAAAATAATCTGTATCTATGATGGTGCGTTTAGTGCCATAATAGAACCTCGGAAGGAGTTTTTCCGCAACTTCAGGATTTTTAACTGTTTCGCGGATTTTAGAGCGAATGAATTCAGCCACAATCTCATTCGCTTCCGATGAGATGGACAAGTCATTATATGCGTAAGATAGCTTAAGAAGTCCTCCTTCTTTCCAGGCTTCCTCGAAAACTTTTTGCCTTTCTTCAGGAGTTTCGTCAAAAACGGAAACATTTCTTGGCTCCTCCGGTATACCGGTTATGGAATGGCGCATTTTTACTCTGATATCCCCGTAATTTTTCCGTATATTTTTCAGATGTTCAGGATCATTCGGCGTATTCCTGGCCGGGCTGCTGTATTGCGGGGTCCGCTGGAATACGGTCAAATGCCCGGCTTCTTTTGCAATAACAGGAATTGCCTGGATACCGCTGGACCCTGTGCCAATGATGCCAACCCGCTTCCCTGTGAAATCCACTCCTTCATGCGGCCAGTGCCCGGTATGATGCCATTCGCCTTTAAAGTTTTCCAGCCCTTTAAATTTAGGTACATTGGACGCTGACAAGCAACCTACAGCTGTAATAAAATATTGTGCAGAAACCTTCTCACCATTATTTAATTGTACGTCCCACCTATTTTTCTTTTCATCATATTGTGCGGACTGCACCCTTGTATTGAATTTCACATCACGCCGCAGATCAAACTTATCTGCTACATAGTTTATGTAGCTTAATATTTCAGGCTGTTCGGCGTATTTTGCCGACCAGCTCCATTCTTTCAGTAGTTCCTCAGAAAAAGTGTAATTATAGTAGATGCTTTCAACATCGCATCTTGCGCCGGGATAACGATTCCAATACCATGTACCGCCGACATTATCGCCTGCTTCAAATACCCGGGTGGAAAAACCGGCCTCCCGCAAACGATGCAGCATATACAATCCAGAAAAACCAGCCCCTACGACAACAGCATCAAAATCCGTGAGAGAGTTCGATTTTTGAAATGATGACATACTTTCTTCCTCCTCATGATATTAATTTTTATGAAAGCGATTACATTTTCCTTTTTAATAAGTTCCTCCTCTCCAATACTTATAATTTTTAACTATAACTAAAGCTTACTATCATTCATTTGTATTGAATATTCATAATTTTCTATATATAATATCCCTATAAGGAAGGTGTTAATATGGCAATAGAATCTACCATTTTGGATAATATCCATAATTTAGAAGATATCGAGAGTCATGAGGAGAAACTGTATAAAATTTTAGAGGTTTATATGAACATTTTTCCTGTTAAAAACGCCTATTTATTTCGTTATTCACCTTTAGGCTTTATTGGTGAAGGTATCATCGCTATTACATGCCACGGATTAATACATATTAGAGATATCAGGGATGATGTTCGTTCATTGCCGCTCATTTACTCTGCCCTCTATGAAAGAAAAGCTAAATATTGTTCGGGAATCGAATACCTCAAGCAAATAAACATCAAATACATAACTACTTCCAATGTCAACTCCTTCCTTGCTATCCCCATTTGCTTTGGTGCAGTCCCTATCGGCTATATTTGCACAAACGAATTTGACGAACAGGGAAAAATTTCTGATCAGCAGCTTTCCTCTTATACACAGTTTGGTCAGCACATTGGAAAAACTCTTGAAAAAACAGAAGGAAAAGAAGATGCCCGGTTATTAAGCAGAAGAGAAATGGAGGTCATGAAGAGGATTTCCTGGGGAGAAAGCATAAAGGAAATGGCCGATTCCATGTTTATCAGTGAAGTCACCATCAACCAGTATATTAAAACAGCTATCAGGAAACTGGGAGCACAAAACCGGACACAGGCAATTGCGGAGATGTTTCGACGAGGGATGATTTCGTAATTCACACATGTTCATTTACCGCACCAAAAGGCCCTTTTCTTAAAGAAAGGGGCCTCTTTGAGCTGTTTATTTCTCCATCATTAATTTCAATATCAGCTCATCCGTATGACGGGTTCCTTCATTTCCTAATTTACAGAAACTCTCGATACTTTTTTCAACATCATCGTGAATAAATCCATCGGTTGATTTGATTTCCTGATCGTTGAGTGCAAGAAGGGCAGACTGCACAGCTACATTAGAACAGGTAGACACTTTCATGGCACAGCCTGCTTTAGCTCCGTCACAGATCATTCCAGAAACATTCCCGATTGTGTTTTGAATGGCTGCTTTGATTTGGTGAAGCTGTCCATCAAGCAAATATACGATGGCTGCACTTGCCCCCATTCCTGCAGCAGTTACACCGCATAATGCAGAAAGCCGGCCAAATTTGGATTTAATATGAATGGTTATCAGATGGCTGAGTGCCACTGCCCGAATCATTTTTTCATTTGTAACCTTAAGTCTTTCTGCAGCAGCAACAACTGGAAGAGTGACTGCGATTCCCTGGTTGCCGCTTCCGGTGTTTGCCATAACAGGCAATGTGGAGCCTGCCATTCTCGCATCTGACCCAGCTGCAGCCAAAGACATTGCAGCAGTGGCAATATCATCCGACAAAATCCCCATTTCCACATTCCTTTTTATCGTTTTCCCTACCTTTAGGCCGTATTCACCTGATAGGCCTTCCATTCCAATGATCCGATTGAGCTCAATACTCTTTTTTACAAGTGATAAGGAACTGATTTCCGCACTAAGCACCCATTCATATATTTCATCAATGGAGAGTGCAATTAATTCATCTTCTTCAGATTGGATTCCTATATTTTCACATCCACCCTGGTAGATAACTTCTCCATCAACCTCAATTAAAGTAATATTGCTGTGGTTATCAGAGATTACGACTCTGGAAGTGTGGATATCAGTTTTTAATACAGTTTCGATATAAAGCCTTTTCGGTGACTCCGCCTGCAGGGAAGTTACTTTTCCTTCTTTAATAAGTTTAAGAGCCAGCAGCTCATCTTCAGGCCCTACTCCCTCTAATACTTCCAGCTTTCTTGCAGGGTCCCCTGCCACAGCGCCAATTGCCGCTGCGAAATCAAGACCATAGGAACTCATGCCCGGAATTCCGACTGATTTAGCATTTTTGATGATGTTTCCGCTCGCTTTTAAGCATAGCTCTTTTATTTCCCCTTTAGCATGGCTCTTTGCAGTTGCTGCAGCGAGTGCGATCGCGACAGGTTCCGTACATCCAAGGGCAACCACTAATTCTTTTTCCAGAATTCTTAAGATCTTGTGCTTCTCCATTTTTCATACCCCTAATTGTTTAAAGTAAAAGAATAAACTTTAACTATTATAATCCAAATAGTGATAAATTAAGAGAGGCAATATTTCCTTCCAACATGAAACTCTTCGGATTCATTAAACCAGGAACAGCTCTGTCTGTTTAATCTTTGCTGAATAATGAACTTAAATTCTTCAATGTATATAATCTCCCCGTCACCATAAACAGGCTGTTATAGTTTCTTTGTACATATTCATCAATTATTATGAGACCTTTTAAAAATTGATTCACCAAATAATTTGTGTACTTTGGATCCCAGACGAAACGGTTGATTCTGATCAGCTCATCTGCGAGGATATGAAACTTAAAGTCTTCAGCAATCAGTTTGATTTGTCTTAATTTGCCGGTATCCATATAGAAGATATTTTTTTCGAGATTTTTATTCAGGAATGTCAGAAAGTCATTAATATTTTCAGCGAGCAACGTTGCTTTTTGCATTTCATGTTTCACAATCATACTCTCCTTTATTTTTTGTTCTGTTTAAGAAGAATTTATGAAAGAGAGTATGATCTTAATACAGCAAAAGGCCAGGAATCAGATGCTCCGGCCTTTTGCAATTATTTTATTTTAAAACAGTGTGATGTTCAGCATTTCAGGTCAGGTTTATCCTTTCCCAAGCATATCCTTAAGCGGATCCAGACAGTTCTTTTTCTCTTTCACCCAAACCTCGCAGCCCTCAAACGGATTGGCAGTGCCCAAATAGAGATTGCCATTTTCAGAGACAAACAGATTCCGGCATCCATAATTTTTCGGATTTCCGAGTCCGTTAATCGTCACGGGAAACCAGTGAATGCCATCTGGCGACTTCCACAGGCTAAACCCAAATGTCAAGCGGGTTGCTGGAGAAATCAAGGCAAAGAAAAGATCAGATATACATTCGATCGGCAGTAAACGCAATAGTGGATTCTCACTCCATAAGCTTTTCAGCACCTCGGGCAAAAGCGGCGGTATAAGGTCTGTCCAGTCCCAGGTTCCAAGATACAGCCAGCCATTATATTCTTTCAGCTGCCAGCAATAGCCATTGGCAATATTGCCAAATCCCGATGGAATTCCGCTTATGGCCGTACCTCTTCTCCCGGTTTCAGGGTTCGATTGTTCAACAGGCTTGCTTCCAATGACCAATTCCCATTGATCATTTTTATTGATTCGAATTAAGTCAAAGCCCTTTGGTGTTACTAGCCGATCATTCGGATCAAGGCTAAAAATGCCAAAATAAACGGCTGTACCAAGGTATAGATATCCTTTAAAGATTTCGAGGCTTAATGGCACCTCATTCCTTGCATCGCCTGCTCCTTTGTCAACAACCTTTACCCATCTGTCTGCCCTAGGATTCTCATCTTCGGATCGCCATAACTGGAAGCCTTCCGGAAGGGCTGTCCCAATATACAATCTATTATTAAAGCTCGACATAATAATTCCATTACCCTGAGGATTTTTATCCGGATCCCCTGACAGATCAATTTGCTCCCAGCCATTTTGTTCGGGATCTTCGCTCACATAAAGCAACGTATTGGAGACCTGAAGCTCGTTTCCTGGAAGCGCGGCCAAGAAAAGTTTATTGTTATGAACCACCATTGTTCTCGTTGATCCGCCCTGCAATAAGCTTGGCAGGGGACGCCACCCTTTTTCATCTGTATATTTCAAAACAAGCAGGTTTGGACTAAAAGTTGCACAGCCCGCATATAAAGCCTCTTCTCCAGAAGGTGATTTATAGGAGATCATAAATCGGAAGCCAACTATTCCAAGAGAAGGTTCTTTAAAGACGCGTTCCCATTCCCCGCAGCCATCCTTCTTATAACGCCAGATTTCACCGCTAAAGTCAGGATTCTTTGGAGTCAATTCCTCAGGCACTTCGATATCGCCAAAAATAGCTCCGCTCGAAAGGACCGAGTAGACTATATTACGGCCTGTCCCAACATAAAGATACTCTCCAAACTCGGCAACAGACCATGCGTAATTGTTCTGCATGGCATTATCGGGATTGGTTTTGTCAAACCCATTAACCGGGGTTATCCTTTTAAAGCCACTTACATTAAACCCCATCGTTTTTACACCTCATTTCGCTTTTTAATAGACTATGCGAAAGTATGAAAAACGCAGGGGCACATGTCTTGGACAAGTGTGGATTTACCGGGAAATGGAGAAATGGCCTTAGAGTGTTACCAGATCAATGGCATTTATCACAGGAAAAGGATAAATCGAGACAATAGAAGTGCAGAACCAAAAAAGCAGCCCCATTTACAAAAATGGGACTGCCGAAATGAAAGTGCTATTGTTTTTACTCGATAACTTTCCCTGTTTGTGCAGTTTATTTCAGCAATCCTTCCTTCTTAAGATACTCCCTTGCTGTTTCTTCAGGACTCACACCATCAACATTTACTTTGTAGTTCATTTCACGCATTTCATCATCGCTGATCTTTCCATCCAGCTTGTTTAAAGCTTTAACCAGCTCCGGATGGTTTTCAGCGGTTTCTTCTCTCAACAGCGGGGCGCCCTGATATGGCGGAAACAGATGTTTGTCATCCTCCAGGACAGTGAGGTTGTATCTGGCAATTTCGCTATCTGTAGAATAAGCATCCACCAGGTTGATTTCACCTTTTTCGATTGCTCCATAGCGCAGTTTAGGCTCCATGGTTAAAACAGTTGGAAATTCTACGCCATATAGCTTCTGGATGCCACGATAGCCATCTTCCCGATCTGAGAATTCAAGGGTGAAGCCGGCTTTTATGTTTTGCTCGACTGATTTTAGATCTGAAATTGATTGCAGTTCATACTCTTCAGCCAGTTTCTCAGGCACTGCCAAAGCATACGTATTATTGTAAGCCATCGGTTCTAGCAGCTCCATGCTGAATTGTTCCTTCATTCCTTTTCTCGCCTGCTCATATACCTGACCGGAGTCTGTGCTTACCGCTGTCTCTTTTAAAAATTCCGCAATAGCTGTACCGGTAAACTCAGGATACACATCAATACTGCCAGACTTCAGAGCATTGAAGACGAATGATGTTTTTCCTAACCCTGGTTTTAACTCGACATTAAGATCGGTTTCATTTTCAATCAGCAATTTGTACATATTGATCAGGATTTCCGGTTCTGAACCAAGTTTCCCGCCGATGACAATCTTCTCTTCCGGTTGATTTGCCAATAGAGGAATCGCCATAACTAATATCATCGCACCAATGAATACTCCAAGTGCTGTGAGCGATTTTTTAAATGACATTTGCTCAAACCGGCGCAGCAGCATATCAAAAAGGATTGCCAATATGGCTGCAGGGATGGCCCCAAGTATAATCAGGGCCGTGTTGTTCCGGTCAATTCCCAGGAGAATCAATTCTCCTAAACCGCCTGCTCCAATTAAGGCTGCAAGAGTGGCTGTTCCGACTATTAAAACCATCGCGGTACGGATCCCGGCCATAATGACTGGCATGGCAAGAGGAAGCTCTACCTTCATAAGCCTTTTGCGCCTGTTCATCCCCATTGCCCTTGCCGCTTCGATAATAGAATCGTCCACTTCCTTTATGCCTGTATATGTATTTCTCAAAATGGGCAGGAGGGCATATACGACTAATGCGATAATGGCAGGCACTTTTCCAATTCCAAATAAGGGGATCAATAGCCCAAGCAGCGCTAATGAAGGTATGGTCTGCAATACGGCTGTTACACCAATGATTCCTTCTGCGATTTTTTGCTTTTTTGTAAGATAGATTCCAAGCGGGATGGCAATCAGGACTGCAAAAAATAACGCAATTAGCGAAATCTGGATATGTTCAATCAGCACACTTGCTAATTGGCCTTTTCTTTCACTAAAAACTGAGCTGAGGGTGTTCATGACTTCACCTCTCTTTGCATGCTGCCTGCCAATTTACGAATAACAGCCTGCCTGTTGACCAGTCCAATGATTTCCCCGTCCTCTTCCACAGCAAGTTCATTATTAGCGGCCAATAAGCTAAGCGTTTCTTTGAGTGAAGCCGAGGCTGGAAGGACTGCCATGCTCTCTTCTGTTTCTGAAATCGGCAGAAGGATGTCATGAAGATTAAACCCCTCTATATAAGGCCCCTGTTCTTCCCCTACGAACTGCCTGACAAATTCGTTTTCCGGATGCGCAAGCAGTTCTTCAGGTGTGCCAATTTGGACGACTTCCCCGTCCTTCATGACACAAATGCGGTCGCCGAGCTTTAAGGCTTCCTTCATATCGTGTGTAACAAACACAATGGTTTTCTTTATTTTTTTCTGAAGGCTGATTAGGTCATCCTGAAGCTTTTCCCTGCTAATGGGATCCAGTGCACTAAAAGGCTCATCCATCAGGATGATGGGCGGATTGGCTGCCAGTGCTCTTGTTACGCCCACTCTTTGCTGCTGCCCTCCTGAAAGTTCATGCGGCTTTCGGCTCCGGTATATGTCAGGCTCCAATCCGACCATTTCCAATAACTCATCAATCCGTTCTTTAATTTTCACCTGCTCCCAGTTCTTTAGCTCCGGTACGATTGCGATATTTTCCCCAATTGTCATATGAGGAAAAAGGGCAATCTGCTGAAGGACATAGCCTATATTCCAGCGGAGCTCATGAATGTCATAGTCACTGATCCGTTTGCCATTTATGAAAATCGTGCCTGATGTCAAAGGAATCAGCCTATTAATCATCTTCAGAACGGTGGTTTTCCCGGAACCGCTCGGACCAATAATTACGAAGAACTCGCCTTCTTTTATATGTAAATTGATTGAATCTACAGCTTTGGTACCATCCCGATACTGTTTCGACACATTGTCAAACTGAATCATTGCTCCACCCCATTAATTTGTTTACATCTGAATTATTCCCTTAACAAATTTCTGAAAAACGGTCCTGCCCGCGTTTTCTTTTTAGCTGTTATACTATCATACAGATAGACAGGAAACATTTCCAATCCTAAGAATCCAATGAAAAGACAGCCTCCTGCATTGGAGGCTGCCAGTGTTTAAGCGGGATAACTTTTCAGGTTCTTAAAGAGGTCCGGAAAGTCTTTTCTGATTGCTTCGCGGATATCCCCGAATGCAAGATGCCGAATGGGATAGGTTTTTACTTTCTTTAAGGTGGAATGCGGGTTTCCTATAAAAATATTAACGGTCTCTTCTAAAAATCTTTCCTGTTGAAACATATAATTGTTTCGATTTTCAAAGACTTTGTTTTCTGTTTGCTCATAAATAACGTAATAGTTTTCGATGATTTCACCACGGAACATTTCCTGCGTCTCAATTACTTCGTATACTTTCATCGGCATCAGTCTCCCCTTTAAATAAATTCAAGTGACGAAGTTGATAAATTCAATCCCATTGGCAAAATCTGCAGCTTTATATTTTGGATACTATGATGGATTTCACTTGAACATGCCTAAGCATATTAATTTCATTCTATTGACTTATTATTTGGTTCTGTATAATTTCGATTTGGGCTGCACCTGTTTCCTGTGCTGCTTTTATTACTGCATCCCTTACTGCAGGAACAATCCGGCTGTCAAGCGGCCCTGGAATAACATAATCAGGTGTCAGGTCTGTAGCATCGATTAATCCCGCAATCGCTTCGACAGCTGCCATTTTCATTTCTTCATTAATTTCAGTTGCTCTGACGTCCAGGGCCCCTCGGAAAATTCCAGGGAATGCGAGGACATTATTCACCTGATTCGGCAAATCGGATCTTCCTGTTCCAACGACTTTAGCGCCTGCCGCTTTCGCCTCATCCGGCATGATCTCAGGAATTGGATTAGCCATGGCAAAAATAATGGAATTCTGACTCATCGTCTCGACCATTTCCTTTGTTAAGGCACCGGCAGAGGAAACCCCGATGAACACATCGGCGCCTATGATAACATCCTCAAGAGGTCCTTTACGTTTTCCTGGATTGGTGATTTTCGCGACAGACTCTTTGACAGGGTTCATTCGCTCCTGCCTTCCTTCATAAATCGCTCCCTTTGTATCACACATGATGATTTCTTTTGCTCCCATATTAAGGAGCAGCTTGATAATTGCAATTCCTGCCGCACCCGCTCCATTGATTACGATTTTGATTTCATCCATTTTTTTGCCGGCAAGCTTCAGCGCATTGATTAACCCTGCTGCTGTCACAATCGCTGTTCCATGCTGGTCATCATGAAAAACGGGGATATTCATTTCCTGCTTCAGCCGTTCTTCAATATAAAAGCAATTGGGTGCCGCGATGTCCTCCAGGTTAATGCCTCCAAAGGAAGGCTGCAGCAGCCTGACTGTTTTAATGATTTCTTCGGGATCCTTCGTATCAAGGCAAATTGGAACGGCATCAATCCCTGCAAAAGCTTTAAATAATGCAGCCTTCCCTTCCATAACAGGCATGGAGGCTTCAGGGCCAATATCGCCAAGTCCCAAAACAGATGTGCCGTCAGAAATCACAGCGATTAAGTTTCCTTTTATTGTATAATCATAGACCTTCTCAGGCTGGTCATGGATTCTTCGGCAAGGCTCTGCCACTCCTGGGGAATAGGCTAAGCTTAAATCCCTCATGCTGTTCAGCGGCATTTTTACATCGACCGTTAACTTCCCTTGAAACTTCTCATGAAGCAGTAAAGATTCCTTCTGCAAATCCATTCTATCCATCTCCCCTTATTGAATATTGTTAATTTTCAGTATTTGTTGTAGATTATTATATAATGAACGGCATCCATAAATGAAATACATATAATCTATAATCCTTATGCCTTTTGGTTATACGAGAGGAGTGCAGTAATTGGATATCAGGCATTTAGAATATTTTGCTGAGGTAGCCCAGCACTTAAGCTTTACAAAAGCATCCCAGACCCTGCATGTCACCCAGCCTTCCATCAGCAAAGCCATTAAAAATCTCGAAGGCGAACTGGGAGTGCCGCTATTTTACAGGTCATCGAAGCAGCTTGAATTAACGGATGCAGGAAAAGCCGTGTTAATCAATGCGAAAAAAGTGCTGGACGCATTTCAGAACCTGACATTGGAGTTAACAGATTTAATGGAGCTGAAGGGCGGTGAAATCAAAATTGGCATACCTCCCATAGTCGGCGCAGCCTTCTTTTCGAAGCTTATCAGCCAATATAAAGAAAAGTTCCCATTGATCGAAATTAAATTAACAGAAGTCGGCACGAAGAAAATAAAAAAAGGGGTGGAAGATGGCACATTGGATATTGGCCTGATTTGCACGGTCCCCTCCCATGGAAGCGGTTTTGAAATAATCAATGTCCTAAGGGATCCCTTAATGCTCATTATCCACCGGGAACATAGGCTTGCTTCAAAAAAAGAAGTGCATTTTTCAGAATTAGCCAAAGAGCCTTTCATCCTCTATCGGAAAGATTTCACCCTCTATGATCTGATTATTGAGGAATGTTTAAACAGCGGCTTTCAGCCTAATATTGTCTGTGAAAGCTCGCAAAAGGACTTCCTGCTGGGAATGGTTGAAGGAAAACTGGGAGTCACCATGCTGCCAAGCAAAATCTGTCAAAATATAAACTGCAATGACCTAGTGGTTCTGCCCATCTCTGAATCTGCTGTAAATTTAGAGCTAGGGATGATTTGGAAAAAGGATAAGTACTTATCCTTTGCGGTCCGGGAGTTTATCGCCGGTGCGGAGATTTATCTGGAGGAAGGGCAGTGAAACGGCCGTCGCAAATTTGAGAATTGCGACGGCTTTTTACTTCTGGAGCTATTGTGAGCAAGCCTTAACAAATGCATCAAATATAGCATTTGAAGGGTCATCATTCTTTTGTGTCATGCATTCAGGGTGCCACTGTACTCCTAATGCAAAGCGATGCTTTGTACTCTCAAAAGCCTCAATAACCCCATCACTCGCCTCTGCACATACCTCAAAGTTTTCAGGCATTTTGCGGACAGCCTGATGATGATAGCTGTTTACTTTAAAGCTTTGCATTCCAGTAACTTTGTGGAGGAGAGAATCTCTTTTTACATTCACAAAGTGAGTCGCATGCCAGCGGGGGGCTTTTTGGCCATGCTGCAGCAAAGGTACGCCCATTTGGGAAAAGATGTCCTGATACATATCACCCCCAAGAGCAATACTGAGGATTTGGCAGCCCCTGCATATGGCTAAGATTGGTTTATTTTGAGCAAGCACTTTTTGAATCATGCTGATTTCGAATACATCTCTTTCCGGGCAAATACTGCCCAGCTTTTGATGGGGTTCTTCACCAAATAGTGTTGGGTCGATGTCCCCCCCCGCCAGTAAGCAGCAGCCCATCAAGCGTTTCAGCCAATTTTTCGACTTTCTCATCATCCAGCAAATTAGGCACAACAACTGGAACGGCCCCTGCGTTTAATAATGAATGGATATTATCCATTGAAACGGAAAGGGTATGATCATCTAAATTTGATGTAACTCCAATAATTGGTTTCATTCGGCACCTCTGGTTATATAGTTTAGAAGATTATTCTATAGAACCGGGAAGAAGTCCTATCTGCCATAAAAAAAGAAGCAAATTAAAAAAAAAGAACTGCCCTGCAGTCAGTATTGCTGACTTTTGGACAGTCCATGTTTGCTATTAATACGGATCCGTTTCATGGCTTTTCTCAACCGCTTCTTTTGATGCCTGGTTTTCAGCGATTGAACCCTGGCCATATTTAGATCTTCCAGCGTCACGGCCTGGAATTTGTTCTTCCCCGCTCATCCCCTGGATCTCTTTCATGACTTTCCCGGTTTCTTCCTTGACACGGCGGCCATAGTCTTCATCAGCTTGTGTGAAATGCTCAAACATAGCATCCTGAATCCGTTTGTCGCATACCGCTAAAGCTTCAGACAGGTTCTTGATCAGTTCATCTCGCTCCCAGTCATCAAAGCTCCTGTAAGTATGGCCGGCCTGGCCGTAATTATTTGGCCGATCGATCGGTGCGCTCATGGCAGCCGCATTATAAGTTGGCCGATGCGGGATGCGCGCTTCTTCAGGTGCTTCCTTAAAGCCGCCCTTCATTGAAGGCTCGTAGTTAATATGCGGATTATCTCCTGCCTCTTTCGAGTCCCGAATATCCATTTGGCCGCGCTGCTGATTCGTACGTACGGGCGCTTTCGGAGCGTTAACCGGCAATTTCAGATAGTTCGCTCCTACTCGATAACGCTGTGTATCGGAATATGAGAAAGTCCGGCCTTGAAGCATCTTATCATCGGAAAAATCCATTCCATCAACAAGTACTCCCGTTCCAAAAGCCGCCTGTTCAATTTCTGCATGGTAATCCACTGGATTGCGATCAAGCACCATGCGGCCAACAGGAAGCCAAGGAAACTGATCCTCCGGCCAAAGCTTGGTATCATCAAGGGGATCAAAATCCAATTCTGGATGGTAATCATCCTCCATGATCTGTACAAAAAGCTCCCATTCCGGATAATCTCCCCGTTTAATCGCCTCAAATAAATCCTGTGTAGCATGTCCGACATTTTTAGCCTGAATCTCGCTTGCCTCTTCCTGTGTCAGGTTGCGGATACCCTGTTTTGGTTCCCAATGATATTTCACCAGTACAGCTTCCCCTTTTTCATTCACCCATTTATAGGTATTGACACCGGATCCCTGCATGTGACGGTATGTAGCGGGTATTCCCCAAGGTGAAAACAGGAATGTAATCATATGTGTGGCCTCTGGTGTCCTGGAAACAAAGTCAAACATCCGCTCGGGATTTGACACGTTTGAAACAGGATCAGGCTTGAATGCGTGAATCATGTCAGGGAATTTCATCGCATCACGGATAAAGAATATTTTAAGGTTATTACCGACCAAATCCCAGTTTCCGTCCTCAGTATACATTTTTACGGCAAAACCTCTAGGATCACGTGCTGTTTCGGGTGAATCCTTCGCACCTGCCACAGTTGAAAAGCGGACCATTAATGGCGTCCTCTTCCCTGCACCAGAGAAGACCTTGGCACGTGTATACTTCTCAACCGGCTCATCGCCCACTTTTCCGTACGTTTCAAAGTAACCGAATGCGCCTGCTCCTCTTGCGTGCACCACACGCTCTGGAACCTCTTCCCTGTCAAAATGGGAGATCTTCTCAATGAAATGATAATTTTCCAAAGTAGCAGGTCCCCGATTGCCTATCGTGCGAATGTTTTGGTTATCCGTAACAGGATGCCCCTGCCGAGTTGTCAGTGTCTCACGGCTAACATTCTGCTCATTTTCTGTATTCATATCTTTGTTATCTGCCACAATCTAACCTCCTAAAAATGAATGACCCTATTTTTCCTATGATTTAAAAATTTATACCTGAATTTACTTCAAATGTTAATTATTGTATTTACTTTCAAAATAGATTGCCTGGTTATCATACCCATAAAAATGGAAATGAAACCTTTTTGAGTAATGTACTTAATTAATTTCGTCGGAATAATGTTCATGCCTTTGTAAAAAATATTCTTGTCCAGGGGAGGTGGAGACATGCCGAATCTTAATGATAACAAGTTCAAAAAAATTCAATCTGAGAGCCAGAAGCAGGGTAAAACATACGAAGAGTATGCTGCTGAACTGGAAGCGAACAAAATGAAGGCTCAAAAAAGGAAATAAATGACTGTAAGGCAGGGAATAGCGTTCCTGCCTTTTTAGCTGCCACTGCTAATTATAGGTTCTCGCTGTATGTATCATTTCCGTGTCCTTAACAATCTTTAATCCAAAAGGTATATTTAATAATTTGTCCGCATCCCGGTCACAGTTTGTTAACATTTGCGCTTTACAATATAAATGTACCGAAACATCATAAAGCCCTTTTTCTTTACCCCTTCAGGTCCGGCCCTTTTTAAGCGGCCGGATTTTTTATGTCTATCTTTTTACCGCTGTGCACTAAAAGTTCCGTTACCTGCCTAAAAAAAGCCCCTCTCAAATGAGAAGAGCTTTCCATTCATCCTTTGCCAGCCTGAAATCCCGGATATTGCGTCATACCGCCATCAGCATACAAGGTCATTCCGGTGACATAGCTTGCTTCAGTGGATGCCAGCCATACTGCACAAGCTGCTATTTCTTCCGGCTTGCCGATGTAGCCCATGGGAATCAGCTCAACCACACCTTTCTTCAATTCAGGATCTGCCAATTTTTCCGCATTAATGGGTGTATCAATAGCACCAGGGGCAATGCAGTTCACCCGGATACCTTGCGGGGCAAACTCAAGCGCAAGTGTCTCAGTCATCAATTTAACTCCGCCTTTACTTGCTGCATAATGAACAAAATGAGGCCATGGGATTTCCTGATGAACAGATGACATATTAATGATCGAGCCTTTTATTTTGTTTTCCAGCATGTAGTCAATCGCTTCACGGCAGCCTAGAAATTGTCCCGTTAAATTCGTTGAAATCACTTTATTCCAATCCTCCAGGGTAAGTTCTTCAGATGGAACTTCATTTTCGATTCCCGCGTTATTGATCATGACGTCGAGAGAACCGAACGTTTTAATGGCATGTGCAATCATTCTTTTAATATCCTCTTCCTTTGTAACATCCCCCTGGATGGCAGAGGCACTGCCGCCGGCTTTCTCAATCGTTTCCATAATCCCCTGCACTTCCTGTTCTTCATTAAAATAGTTGATGACTACCTTTGCTTTTTCAGTACCGAAACGTTCAGCCATTGCCTTCCCGAGCCCGGTCGCTCCGCCGGTAATGACTACAACTTTTCCTTCAAGACTTGGATACATAAGATCACTCCCTTATTTTTTCGTAAAGCCGAGCAATACTCCCCCTGCAATAATAAACAAACAGCCAAGGAGAACCATAAACACCTGTTTTTTGCTTTTCCGCTCATTTAAGAAGAAAAGCCCGCCAATGGTCGATATGACAATTCCAGTCTGAGAAAGTGAAAAGCTGGTTGCCACGCCGATCTTCGGAAGGGAAAGCAGCAATCCCAGATTCCCGGTGCTCCAAATCAGCCCCGTCATGATATTACGGACTGCATATTTGTTATATGGCCTGCGGCGGAGGGTTATGAGGAATGCTCCAGTTACCATTCCAATTGCCTGCGGCAGGATGGCAGACCAGCCGTCAATTTCAAACCAGCGGATTAGTACAACATACCCGACAAAGCCTGCTGTCGATAATAGGAGTACAAGCAGGCCTTTCTTGAGACTTTTTCCCTGTTCCTTGTCATCCCCCTGTTTCAAGGAAGTCAGAACAGCACCGGCAATAATGCAGACCAGAGAGGTGACTCCGATGATAATGCTCATCCTTGTTTCCCATTCTTTAAAAATGAATACTCCAAAAAAAGTTGTTCCAATAAGCTGCAGACCTGTGGACATCGGAGCAGTCTTGGCAACCCCCAAATAGCGGACTGCCCCAAACTGATTTTTCTGCCCAATCGACCAGAACAAACCAGAAATAAAGCCGACTGCCCAAACGATATTGGACAGTTCCGGTCTCTTGAAAAGATAGACCGCAATGGCAAATAATAGGGCTCCTATTGTCGTGCCAAGCGTCTGGCTGTCTTCGTCCCCGCCAAGCTTATTGCTGACAAATACAATACTGCCCCATGAAACCGCTGCAATGAGGGCTAATAGAATTCCTGTCATGATGTGTACCTCATCCTTCGATTTTATGTACATTTTTAGATTGCGGCTATAGATAGGCACTTATTCCACAAGCAAAAAAAGTATTGAATTTTTTATTATCATTCCACAAAGATAATCTAATGAAACCAATAGCATCAGCAGGCTATCTCAAAAAAAGCCGTTTAACAGATATTTCAATATAATAATTTATCACACAATTTATAATATTTGTGTTAAACTAACAAGTATCACTGTCGAATAACAGTGATAAGCCATTATTCTCTTTTATATAATAATCATTTCGGAGGGAATCGAATGAAAAACGCAATCAGCAAGTGGAACCAAATAAGTCTGGTAAAAAGAATTCTGCTGGGCATCATCGCAGGTATTGTCCTCGCTTTGACTATTCCGAAAGCAGCGGGATGGGTCTCTATCTTCGGTACTTTATTTGTAGGTGCATTAAAAGCAGTGGCACCGGTATTGGTTTTTTTCCTGGTCATGCATGCCATTTCTAAACATAGAAGCGGACAGCAGACAAATATGAAGTCCATTATAGCTCTTTATGGTGTAAGCACCTTTTTAGCAGGACTTGTCGCAGTAGTAGCAAGCTTTATTTTTCCTGTTACCCTTTCACTTGCACCGGGAGCAGAGGATGTAACACCTCCTGGAGGGATAGCAGAAGTTCTTACAACCCTGCTGACTAACGTTGTGGACAACCCGGTCAATGCACTGATCAATGGCAATTATATCGGCATTCTGACTTGGGCCATCCTGCTTGGCATTGCCTTAAGAAAAGCAGCAGACACTACAAAAAACTTGCTCGCAAATTTCTCAGATGCCATTTCAACTCTAGTAAAGTGGGTAATAAGTTTCGCCCCAATCGGAATTATGGGCCTTGTGTTTGATGCGATTGTCAGCAATGGTCTTTCAGCACTGATGGATTACGGCAAGTTACTGTTCATCCTTCTGGGCTGCATGTTCTTTATCGCTCTGGTTGTGAATCCGCTTATCGTATTTTTAAATATTCGCAGAAATCCATATCCGCTTGTACTTAGATGCTTACGAGAAAGCGGAATTACAGCGTTCTTCACACGCAGCTCAGCAGCAAATATTCCTGTAAATATGAGCTTATGCGAAAAGCTTGGGCTGGATGAAGATACGTATTCCGTTTCCATCCCATTAGGCGCAACGGTTAATATGGCTGGTGCAGCTGTTACAATTTCTGTTTTGACTCTTTCAGCGGTTCACACATTAGGTATTCAAGTGGATTTTGGTACAGCTCTAATCCTTAGCGTGTTAGCAGCTGTTTCTGCGGCAGGTGCTTCAGGTGTTGCAGGCGGATCCCTTCTTCTCATTCCTTTAGCAGCAAGCTTATTCGGAATTCCGGATGACGTAGCGATGCAGGTTGTCGGGGTAGGATTCATTATTGGAGTTCTTCAGGATTCATGTGAAACGGCTCTTAACTCTTCATCAGATGTTTTATTTACAGCAACTGCAGAATATGCAAAAAAACGCAAGGAAGGCAAGATTGTGAAAATCAGTGCCTGATAGAAATTAGAGGAGCCAGTCCTTTGGCTGGCTCCCCCATGAAAAAAGCCCTCTCGCGATGGAGAAGGCTTTTTTCATTTATGTATTTTCCCATATGATGCTATAAGTTTAGATAAGTTTACTTGGCATTTGCGTCCGGCTGGTGAATACCGAAAATATTCCCTTCAGTATCCTTATAGTACCCCTGCCAAGCCATTCCCGGAAGAGCATACTTCGGTAATGCGACAGTGCCGCCGTTCTCAAGAATTCTGCCTTCCGCTGCATCGTAATCTTCCACGCCAATTGTGCAGGAATATCCGTTTATCGCTTGATTATCTCCTGGAGGCGGTCCCTGGCGCTGCATCAAAGCACCATTTATGCCCGTCTCTTCTTCATTTCCAGTCACTGCTCCATAATAAGGCATTCCGGCATACTCACTCCAATCCTGAAATGACCATCCGAATACCTCGCCATAAAACTTCTTGGCCCTCTCCATGTCATCCACATGAACTTCGAAATGAACTAATCTGCCCATAGTCTCCTCCTCAAACTTGTAATCGCTTACATGGTTATTATAATGGTTGTGTAAAAAAGTACAACTTAAAAAGGGACATTCACATATAGAACGGCCCCTCCACATATTCCTATTTATCATTTCTTTGCTATAAGCGACTCATTTTTGTGAATCAAACTCAATTTCTATTGCAATATCAGCAATATACTTATTGTTCAGCTCATCTTTCATCTTTTTCTCTGCTTCAATCTTCACCTTTACATTCAGGCAAACTTCAATTGAAAATCATCACCCTCCAAAGAACAATGAAAAAGTGGTTTGCGCTTCAATGGCCCGAATCACGTCCAAAAAAGAAGTTTTTCGAGAACGGCTTACATTGATGTATCCGCCTTTAACACCAGGAGTTGATTCGATCAGCACAGTTTTTACAGGTATCAACAGGAATTCTGCAATAAGTTATTAAATAAAATTACTTTTCAAGAATGGCTTTGATTTTTTTCAAATCCTTCATATTTGCTCTTCTCATCATGGGTGCCATGAAGGGAGACATGATCTTATTAAAGCCATTTGGGTTTCCTTTATTTCTTATAGTCATTTGAGTATGGTTTTCATCGATAGCTTGCCATGTATAGATGGTTTCCATGGGAAATGGGCCGTTTGCTGTTTTCATAGCTATTTTCCTTTCAGGAATGAATTCAGCAATTTCATATACATATGCAAGCTCCCTGCCAAGAAATTTTGCTTTAAAAGCAACTTGGGAGCCCAGCTGGAGCGGTTTTGGTGTCTTCCATTCAACTGATTTTATATTCACATACCAATCAGGAGCATGATCAGGGTTAGCGGCATATTCAGCAACTTGTGAAATAGGGCAATTAATTGTTATTTCTGTTAAAACATCTACCATCTCGGCCTCCTAAATTAATTGTCTTCTACGTAGTTTTTTAATAGGGTGCCAAGCAAGTATTCCCATCCCTTGGAATGCTCCTCTTCCCATTGGTCCTGAATAACACCAGAAGCTGTATGGGAAAGCTGAAGCAGTGTCCCACCTTCTTTTTCAAGAAGCCGATACGTATAGGCACTGTTGACAGCTCCCTGCATGCCAAGATGGCCATGCAGCCGTATTTCTTCAGGAGCATTCACATAATATACATTCCCCCACACCGCACCTTCTTTTTCACCCCAATTTTCGATAAATTGTCCGCCTATCACTGCCTTAAAAGTAAAGTGGGAAGTTACTCCTTTTGGAGCTATGCGGAACTCCCACCAATCTTCCACCTTTTCGGTTAATGCTCTGAATACTTCTTCACGTGGTGCATCAAGAAATATCTCCTGTTCAATGCGAAAATCCTTAGGTGATTCCATCGTTTTGTCTCCTCCTTTTTCTCTTACTGTCCTCCTTAAATTAAGCAGCGAGCTGGCAGTAGATTGCATGTATTTGTCAACCCAGCGCTCATGCACTTCCTGTAGAGGTACCGCATTAAGAAAATGCCTTTTATATTTTCCTTCCCGCCTTACCAAGACCAAGTTCCCTTCCTCTAAAATATTTAGATGCTTCATAATGGCATACCTTGTGACTTCAGGAAAATGGTCGTCTAGTTCTCCAGTCGTTCTTGGCGATATCTTAAGAATATCGAGAATTTCCCTGCGGATCGGATGTCCCAATGCTTTAAAAACGGTGGATAATTCATCGTACATTCCATCGGCCCTTTCCATAATGATCATTAACACGTGACCAAATAGTAACATGTTTTATGTGACCTTATGGTAACATATCGATCATTACCAGTCAAGATAACCATGAAAACCCCCTCTATCTATTTAGTCTGAAAAATCCGTTTTTACATATGAATGCCTTTTTAAATGATCTCTTAAAATCCTAACGAAGAAAACCATGGAACTATCCATGGCTTCCTTCAATTCTTTTATTATTGCTCTCAATTGGCGACGTTTCTCTCCCAGAATTGTACTTCTGAAACCGAAAGCATAAGCGGTCCGCTATGAGATTCTTCAAAAATAATTTTCACTTTGGCAAGCTTTTTCCCATCTGGAATTTGAGTATATTCAGATAAATGGTAGGTGACAGATTTATCTGTTGAGAGGACCTCCTTTTCTCCCAAATCGTACTCATTCCCATCTTCATCATAAGCTTTTGCACGGAGAACTTTGATTTTTCCATTGGTATATAACGGTCTGTTGAATACCTCAAATCTCGTAAGTACTGTAGGACTATTAAAGCTAAAATCAACTTCTAATGGCAGAGAAATACCATCGGCTTCCGTGATGCTCCACTTTAGCTCAGCAAGGGAAGATTCACTTATTTCACCGTCAATCAATCGAGGAAATGCCTCAGCTCCATCCTGCATTTTATCCGCTTCACCAGATACGACGATATCCCTTGCTGTCAAAAGCAGTTCCTTCGGCTCATCAGGCTGCTCGACTTCTCCAGGCTCTTCTCCAGGCTTTAAAACATGGCCGATTTTATCGATGGCATCAAAACTCGTATTTACAAGCAAGGATCTAGTAATCGGAATATCAAACTCCAAATCTTTCTTTGCTTTCAGCTTAATGGCGGCCAGTGTAGATGTACCTTCTAGTGTCTCTAGAGAGCCTTTATTTGAAAAAGCAGCCATAATTCGTTGCTTATCATTGCCAATCCCTGCGAGTATCGAAAAATTCAACATATCCTGGGTAGTGTTAGAAGAATTGACAATTCTTTCGCCGCAGCCAGTTTCTTCCTCACACTCTTTAACGATGTCATACTTATTTGGATCTATTTCAAGTTCAAGGTTAAAAGCATTAATATCCTTCAGCCCTGCACCGATAACTTCGACAGTAAACTCTTCACCTGCTTTTAATTGCTGCTTATCAGGCCGAATGCTCAGCAATCCAGCTGCAGGACGATTAGTTGGCTGCAGCTGTGTCTCACCAAGCTGTCCTGCTACATACATTAAATCATAGGAATCAATCACGCCATTATAGTTAATATCAACTTTAGACACCTGATTCCAAGAAGTATCTGTGGTGTCCACACCCATATAACTGGCAAAGAAAAGCAGGTCCTCTTCGTCGATGGCACCATTAGGTATGTTTTCACCAACTACCATTCCTTCAGTTTTATCTTTTTTGTAAGGTCTGAATTCCTGTGCAGATCCGAATTTTCCCACAGCATCCTTAATCGTTAATTTAATATACCTTGCAGTTACCTCTTCGTTAAAATTAATCGTTTTTGTCTCATTGCTCCTAATAAAAGTCCCATCGGCAATAACATTTTTGTATGTCTTGCCATCAAGGCTGACATCCAGGTCATACTTAAGAATTGTTCCGTTCCCTGCATCCGGTCTAGGCACATACTCCAGCTTATCTAATTGATAGGCAAGCTTCATATCAATCTCAAACGTATGAGGAAGAACGTTTCCTGATCCCCAAGCTGTATGCCATTGTGTATTCTCATCACCGTCTACAGCTCTCAAGGCTTCGCTCCCAGGCTGATTGCTTGAAGCACTGGCTGTCATATTCTTCGGAACGTTTCTGTATCGATCAAGCTTGGTTTTTACGGTTATTTCATCACTCCAGTCTGATGCACCCTTTGTATTAACTGCCCTGATACTATATCTGTATTCAGTGTCAAAGTTTAGACCATCGTGCTCGAAAAACGGCTCCTCATTTTCTTTTTCCAAATAAACATTTTTGTATATCATTCCATTAATTTTAAGGTCATAGGAAAGATTTTCACCTTCAACTTTATTCCAATTAAGTTTTATGCTTTTATCTGTAATATTTTCATCTGCGGCTCCGAGTCCGGAAGGCGCATCAGGCACTTCTGTATCTTTTACTTCTTTTTCTTGAGCGTTGTTAAATCCATTTACCGTAAGCATCACTTGATTCTTGGTAATATCCGTTTTCCCAATCTTTACAAATAACTTCGGAGCAGTGGTCACCTTTGTTTTGGCGAACTCAGAGTCTTCCGTTGAATATTTATTAAGATTCGGGCTTTCATTGTAGAAATAAACATTTTCCGAGCGGCTGTATTCTTCCTCTGTTAAAGCTTTTCGCAATTTGATATTTTTGCCGCCAACCTTTACATTTACAGATTCAGGCTGCTTACGTGTATTTACAAGGAATTCGGTTCCTCTTTCCTTGACCATTCCTTTGTAGCCTTTTCCTTTTGCTTTGTGAACGGTAATCTTTACTTTATCCTTTGCGACTACAGATGAAATCTTGGTTTTTGTATTCTTTCCAGTTTTGTATTCAGTTGTTTTACCGTCATCCTCATAAAGAGTAAATTCAGATTTTCCAGCTGGATATACATCAAAAATTCGAGCTTCAGATCCATCCAGCTCATTAATCGAGTTGTTTTCAGGTGCCATCGGGATGATTGCTCCATTTTTCACGAAAACTGGTGTCTTCCACAATGGGGCGTCAAAATTATTTAAAACTGCTCCTCCCTGATACTGCTCACCTGTAAAATAATCGATCCAAGTCTGGTTAGAATCCGGCAAGTAGATTCCGTTTCTTACGCCAGCTTCATGATCCTTTTCATTGTAGACAGGCGCAATAAGCATATTTGGCCCCCACATATATTGATACTGTGTATCAGTGCCATACGTAAATGGATCTTCTGGATACTCCAGCATCATTCCCCGGACAGAAGGCATCGAAGTTGAAGTGGATTCTTCTGCAATCGTATAAATGTAAGGCATCATTTGGGCTTTTAGCTTAAGATACATGCGGTTTATGGAAGTATAAGGTTCGCCATAATTCCAAGGGTTTTTGGATTTGCTATAATCGTTCCCTGATGAAGCCCATCCATCCATATCAATTTGAATTGGCGAGAAAGCCTTCCATTGAAAATCTCTTGTCTGGATGACTGGATCTCCTCCGAAAATCCCATCCATATCCGATCCAACATTCGGATTGCCGGATAATCCCGCTCCAATGTATGTTGGAATATGCATGCGGATGTATTCCCACTCTCCTCCATACTGGTCACCAGACCAAAGGGTTGCATAACGCTGGGTGCCTGCCCATCCATCGAGACTAATCACAAACGGGCGCGCTCCGCCTGAGTTTTCCTGCTTTTCGATTCCTTCAGCAGCCTGACGTGTTGCGTTAAGAGCCATGGAATAGCCCTGTCCAACCCATGCAACATCCGTTTTAATAGCTCTTACTCCTGCCTTGACCTCACCATCAAGATCCCTGCGTAATGGGCTGTCCTCAGGCAGGTTCGGGTCTGGATATAAATTGCTTTGTGTCCATAGGCCTACTTCCACATCCTTGGCATTTGCTTCATCTGCAAATTCCCCTAAATTATCCAACCCTCCATATCCGCATCCATAGCCATCATTCGGCAAAAACCATCCGAGCGGCATATCCTTTGTGACATATTGATTTAACGTATCCAAGCCTTTACCAAGCAGGGTCCTCTGATCTTTATGGCCGTTATGAGTGCCATTAAAACAATCAGCATGCCCTAAATAAAAGGCATATTCTGGCATTAATGCCGCCTTTCCTGTCAGCTCGGTATATTCA
This sequence comes from Cytobacillus sp. EB106-05-05-XG126, assembly GCF_058791715.1. Classification (NCBI taxonomy): domain Bacteria; kingdom Bacillati; phylum Bacillota; class Bacilli; order Caryophanales; family Bacillaceae; genus Cytobacillus; species Cytobacillus sp. EB106-05-05-XG126. The sequence goes on from NZ_JBYTDU010000001.1 coordinate 1,364,494, forward strand.
TTGATAATTTCCGGAATGGAATCTTCTACAAAATAATAAGCGTCAAAACGATTTTCCTGATGGGTGAACGTTGCCATCTTGGAAAAGTCATATACACCTGGTTTAAAGGTATTTCGCATCACTCCATATCCTTCAGTGCTCAAGTAAAATGGAACAGGACTTGATGCTGCACCGGCATCCCAGCCGCCTCCGATGGCGATATTAATTTTGTTGTTTTTGTGGGAGTAATAGCCGTTTTGCTGGCCTCCACCAAAGAAATATTCATCATCATTGGCATTTAGCGTCTGTACGGCTCTATTCGCTTCAAGAGAAAGCGGCTCCTTTTCACTCCAGATGACCTTGTTATTATGTTTATTGATCAGGCTCATTCTTGAGTCCGTTTTGGAAATTTTCAGTTCCAATACCTTTGTATATATCCTAAAAAAATCGGAATCTTCTTTTACCTTTACATTTACGGTTCCATATTCTTTTTGGTAGTCGTTTTTATCTTTATCCACGATTTTAGTCACATGGTCAGGCTTGTTTGGTGTTGGGTATTCAGGAAATTCACTGCTCGGATCCAGGTGAAGCCTAAAAACATTGTCTTTCAGAAAGCTTAATTTAATTCCTTGTCCAGAAGAGAAATCAAGATAAATATCACTGCCTTCTTTTTGTATCCCGCTAACTTTGCCGATGGAAGAAGTATTTGAAGTTTCTTCAGCATCAGCTGCATTGACTGGAATAAGCGATATGACCAATAGGAATGAAAGAAATATAGAGGCAAATCTTTTCAGTTTATTTCGCTTTCTTAACAATATACGGCACCTCCTCGATCTTTTGAAAAATTTTATAAACTGCCTGACCAAGCTGAGTTTATTGAGATTTGTTCAATCAACGTATTCAAGTTTTGCAGATTTATATATCCAGTCCTTTCTTCCAGTGCATTTGCTGCACCGCAAGCAGAAGCCAGGACCAGAGTATCCCTAATAGAATTTCCTTTTGAAAGTCCAGCGGCAAAACCTGCAACGAAAGAATCGCCAGACCCCACAGCGCTGACTGCTCGAATCTCTGCAGATATTACTTTCAGCTTTTTACCTTTATAGTAAACTAGGGATCCCCTTTCACCATCTGAAACAATCACAACCTCTATGCCATTCTCAGCAATCTTCTCCATCGCGTTCCAGATTTCTTCTTCTCGCTGGCAAGAACGGCCAAGAATCCCTTCAAGTTCCTCACGATTAGGTTTGATTAAATAAGGTCCATAGGGCAGGGATTCGGCTAGTGCCTCCCCGCTAGTATCCAGAAGAACTTTAATTCCATGATTTTTAGCTTCTTTTATCATCCATTGATAGAGACTGGACGATACTCCAAAGGGCAGGGAACCACTTACTATTAGGATTTGAGCTTCCGGTATTAAGATACGCAAGCGCTGCCTTAACTCTTCCTGCTCCACGTTGGAAATAAAAGGCCCTTCCTCAAGAACTTCTGTTTGGTTATTTCTGCTGTCAATGAAGGCCAGACATTGCCTTGTTTCACCAGCAATCTGAACAAACTCATTACGCACACCCAGCTTTGCCAGTTCATTCCGAATAAAGGTTCCGTTACTTCCGCCTAAAAAACCGGTTGCGGTCACACGTTCTCCAAGAATGCTCAAAACCCTTGTAACATTCAGTCCTTTCCCCCCTGCGGATTTGAGGGGGTTTTTCGTACGTGTGCTGCTTCCAGTCTTAAGGTATTCCAGGCGATAGACAGTATCTATAGCGGGGTTAAGGGTAACGGTTAAAATGCTAGGCTTTTCCATTGCTGCCACACATCAGGATTTTTTCAACCACTACTTCCTTCATGGCTTCTTTGCCTGGTGTCATGTATTTTCGAGGGTCATTTGCGTCAGGATTTTCATTAAAGTATTGTTTTACGGCATTGGAGAATGGAATTTTAAGATCTGTTGCAATGTTTACTTTGCAAATACCAAGTTTTATTGTTCGCTTTACCATCGCATCTGGGATATCGGAAGCCCCGTGAAGTACGAGAGGAATATTAACCACAGAGTGGATATCTTCCAGTCTCTCGAAGTCGATTTTTGGCTCTCCCTTGTATAAGCCATGAGCAGTACCAATAGCAACCGCTAAAGAGTCAATCCCAGTTAATTCTATAAATTCTCTAGCTTGTTCCGGATTAGTAAATTTTGCATCCTTTTCATCAACGACGAGGTCGTCCTCCACTCCGCCAAGACGTCCTAATTCAGCCTCGACAGAAACCCCATGTTCATGGGCATACTCGACCACTTGTTTTACGATCTTGACATTTTCATCGAAAGGATGATGGGAAGCATCTATCATCACAGACTTAAAACCGAAATCTATATATTTCTTGATTTCTTCAAAACTTTCAAAATGGTCCAGATGGAGTGCGATAGGAATCTCATATCTTTCTGCTGCAGCACTTCCCATTGACACCAAATAGTCACCGCCGGAGTAAGAAATTGTTCCAGGTGTGCTTGCAAGGATTACAGGAGAGTTCAATTCTGCAGCAGTATCAACAACAACCTGAAATGTTTCAAGATTGTGAATATTGAACGCTGGTATCGCGTATTTTTCTTCCGAGGCTTTATGGAACATTTCTACTGTATTTACAATTCTATTATTGCCCATTTTCTTTTCTCCTCCATAAAAACAACTTTTCCATTAACAAAGGTGGCTTTTACATTGAATGCTTTATCTATTACAGCAACATTCAATTTCTTGCCAATTTCAATTGTGCCGGTTTCTTCCCCAATACCGAGCAATTTAGCTTGATTTATTGTAGCCATTGGCAAAATACACTCAAGCGGCAGTCCAAGGACCTCCTTGGTGTTTTTTATGCACATCATTAAATTTGTCGTACTGCCTGCCAGGGATCCAGTCTCCAATGTTCTGGCAATACCTTCTCTTACTCTGACAGATTGGCTTCCCAGTTTATACTCCCCATCCGGTAAATCCGCAGCAACCATAGAGTCACTAATCAAAAGAATTTTGTCTGCTCCTTTGGTTTTGTAAAGCAGATTAATTCCTGCAGGATGGACATGTTCCAAATCAGCTATTAACTCACAGAAGTTTTTGTCATTTGTCAGGAATGCTCCAAGGCTTCCAGGATCACGGTGGCTGAATCCCCGCATACCATTGAACGTATGAACTGAAATATTTGCTCCGTATTCAATAGCCAGATTGGCAGTTTCATAGTCTGCATTTGTATGTCCCATCGAGACAAGGATACCTTTATCCTTCAGATATGGAATAACCTCTATAGCCATAGTCTTCTCCGGTGCCAACGTTAGAATTTTTATCGTATTTTGCGAAGCTTTTATCAACTCATCGAGTTCTTCAATTGTTATTTCCCGCATGTATTTCACAGGATGCGCCCCTCTATGCTCAGGGGTTATATATGGTCCTTCAACATAGGAACCAATGATTTCTGCTCCAGCAGTATTTCCAATTTGTCTGCCAATCTCTCTTACGGCAGCTTTTACTTTCTCAAAATCGTCCGTTAGGGTTGTGGGCAAAAAAGAAGTCACACCATGCCTTGCAAGAGATAACGAAATCTCCTGCAAAGCTTCCGGTGTTGCATCCATTGTGTCTTTCCCTGAAATTCCATGTATATGAATATCAATGAGCCCAGGGATAACGGCAAATCCCGAGAAATCATGTATCTGACAGTCTGGTTTCTCATTCGTCAGATCCTTGATTAGTCCATTCTCATAAACAACATATCCCGAATGTATTCGGCGGTTAGGGGTATAAATTGTGTCTGCAAAAATAGCCTCCATTAAATACCTGCCCCGTCTTTCTTTTGACGCCCTGATTTCTGGAAACATTTTATCGCTTCTTTTCCTGAAGTGATGGCTATTTCTTTTAGTTCGTCTATGGAGACATTGTCTTTCAAAATGGCGGTTTCCATAACCATTGCCAGATTTGCTCCGCCAATAACAGCTGTATCCTGTTTGTCGTTTGTTAGAGAAACAGCCGTTTTAAAGGGCGAACCTCCAACAAGGTCGCACAGAACGAGTACCCCATTGCAGCTCTTTAAGTTTGCCAATGCTGCTTTCAACTTTACTTCAAGATCTGATGTAGATTCTGATTCTAAGAAATCAACATACTCTATCCGCGGCTGTTCCCCTGCAATCAACTTCACTGAAGAGTGAAGACCTGCAGCAAAGGAACCATGCCCTGAAACAATTAAACCGTTCATTATTTTTCCTCCTCACTCCCGTTTAAAGAATAGTGCCGAATGGGAATGGTATCTTGCCAATAATGCCAATAACAACTGTAATCAGAATTAAAATAACAGGGGACAAGCCTCTTTTTAGCAAGTAATACATTAATAAGGTATAGCCTAACGGCAGCATGTTTGGCATGATCTTATCCAGCAAATCTTCCTGCAGGGCAATTTCAGCTTTGCCTGCATGAATGACCAGATTTGCCTTTAACTGCACAAATGAGGCAATAAGCCCGCCTACCACTGTCAAGCCAACGATAGAGGCAGCATGAGACACTTTCTTGGTGTTTTCTTTTAATGAGCTGATGGCATTGGTTCCAGCATTATAGCCATATCGCATAAGACCGAAGCGCAGTCCAAAATGGACGACATTGAATATAATAAGGAACACTAGTGCACCTATTGGATTGCCAGCTGCTCCGAGCGAAGCACCTATACCAACACAAATAGGCAGAAGTGTTAACCAAAACAAGGCATCCCCGATACCACCCAGGGGACCCATCATGGCAACCCGGATAGCACGTATGGTATTGCGGTTTTGTTTTCTCTCCTCCATTGCGAGGACAATTCCCATAATGATGTTTACTAGAAAAGGATGGGTATTAAAGAATTCCATATGGCTTTTCATTGATTCACTAAGGTCATGCTTATTTTTGTGAACCTTCTTTAGCCCTGGAAGAATAGAGTATAGCCAGCCTGCTGCCTGCATTCTTTCATAGTTGAAAGATGCCTGAAGCAATAGTGAGCGCCAGACCATTTTGTTGAGGTCTTTTTTTGTAATTAACTGTTCGGCTGAAGAATCTTCATAAAACTCAGGATTGTTTGCCTGAACAGAAATTTCCGGTTCAATCGCTGCATTTTCAGATGCCACGGCCTCTCGCCCCCCTCATAGCAGCTCCCTGGCCGCCAGATGTTTTATAAAAATCATACATAGCAATTGCCAGACCGATTAGCGCGACAGCAATAATCGGCATTTGTAAATACGTAACAAGGATGAATCCAACTATAAAATAGGCAATATACTGTTTCTTCAGCATAATTTTCAGCAGCATGGCAAACCCAATGGCTGCCATCATACCGCCAGCTGTACCGAGACCTGCAATGATCCAGGCAGGAAGTGATTCGACTACACTCTTGGCTGCATCAGCTCCAAAGTAGATTGGAAGGAATGCAACCACAAAATAGAAAACGAATAGTGTTGCTATTCCAAGGTAATTAATCCTGTCGATTCCTTTTGTATTTGCTTCTTCGGCATACTTGTCAGCTTTATGCATGACAGGTGAAAAGGCCGTAAACATTAATGTGATACAAGCCTGGACTGCAACGGCAAATGGAACGGCAACTCCTATTGCAACCTGAGGCTCCTGTCCAGTTAAAATCGCAAATGCTGTACCAATTATTCCGCCGATTACAACGTTTGGAGGCTGAGCTCCTGCAAGCGGTACCATTCCTGCCCATACTAATTCAATTGCAGCCCCGGTCATCACACCAGTAGGCAAATCGCCTAGAATTAACCCAACAATGACTCCAGTTACAATGGGGCGGTGAATGTGAAACAAACCGTTAAACAAGTCGATGCCGGCAATACCTGCCCAAATGGCAATCAACAATGCCTGAAGCAATATTTCCTGATCCATCCTTCACACCATCCTTTTCCTTAAAGGAATTTATAAATGTCATCTGGCCTTTCATCAGGAACACGGCGCACTTCGAGTTTCACACCATGTTCTTTTAGTTTGCGGAATGCTTCTTTGTCAGCATCATCAACAGAAACGGTCGAGTAAATTTGTGTCTTCCCTTCAGAATAGTGCATATTTCCAATATTCACTTTGTCGATCGGAACACCTCCTTCAACCAGCCTCAGAACATCTTGAGGAGTTTTAGACACTAAGAATATATTTTGATCTTCAGATGCATCATGAATAATGTCTGCAGTTGTCTGGATCGAGAAAAAACGGACACCGATTGCTTCAGGGACTACCATTTCCATTAAGTCTTGCTGTACTTCATCTTCAGCAACCTCATCATTGGCTACAACAATTAGGTTAGCCCCAAGGTGATTAACCCAGGTAACACCTACCTGACCATGGACAAGACGGTTATCAATACGAGTCAATAAAATGTTTGGCACTTTGTATTCCCCCTATTTTTTTAAAAGTTATATATGTTAACTCCTTTAACAACCCTATTAACCATTCCGGTTGGGCTAGGGTTATCAGGTGTCACACCCAGGTGGATGGAGTTAAACAACGCAAATAACTGACCAATAACTAAGTAATTCAAAGCAACCAGATGATCATCAAGGTGAATATTCTCCTGCTGAGGAATAATAAAAGCACAGTCGCATATTTCTTCGATTTCTTTATTATTTGTATTTGCAGCCGCCACAACTGTTTTACTGCCGCCGTCATTCTTTAACTCTTTTAATAAATCAATCTCGTATTTCCTTGTATAAGGATCATTAGATAGGAAAACAAAAATCAGCGTTTCGTCATCAACCAGTGACTTGGGACCATGTCTAAATCCAAGAACCGATTCATGAAAAGTTGGTATTTTTCCGGATGTAAGTTCAAGATGCTTTAAACTTGCCTCCTGTGACAACCCTTTTAATGTTGACGAACCAAGATACACAACCCTTTTCTTATTGAGGCTGACAAGATTCTTAACCGTTTTATATTGCTGGGTTAATATTCTTTTTGCATTCTCAGAAACTACTTCTATTTTTCTCTTAAACTCTTCCAATCGATCCAATTGGAAAGTCAGAAGAGCGGATATGTACATACAGCTAAAAGAGCTGGTCATTGCAAAGCCCTGGTCATTTGATTCTTCTGGCATTAGAAGGACCAAGGTATTCTCATCTTTTCCAGCTTCTTTTGCAAGCTGTCCTTCAGGATTGCATGTGATGATAATTTGGCTTATATTGTTAATCAGTTTCTTAGCTAAAAAGTATGTAGCAACTGATTCAGGACTATTTCCGCTTCTAGCAAAGGAGACAAGTAGAGTAGGAACTTCCTTCTTAAAATAATTCAAGGGATTGGTAACAATATCGGTAGTCGAGATTGAGTCAATTTGATTAGGGAGTTCTTTTCGCAATACAGGCGATAAAGTATCCCCTACATATGCAGATGTTCCTGCACCAGTAAAAATAATCCGTGCCTTGTTGGAATGTATCTTTTCGCTGATAAAATGCTCAATTTCCACTTTTTGTTTTTCAATAATTCCAACTGTCTGAAGCCAAAGATCTGGTTGTTGATAAATCTCTTTTACAGTGTGTTTAGCCCCTTTTATTTCTTCATCATGTAAACTTTTCACAAAACTCATAGTTTTTCACTCCATTCTAGTTATCTACTTTGTTATGATGGATTCTTTTCCAACCTTTGTCTCTCAGCTGTATAAAGACATCCGAATAATCCAGCATCACCTTTCAACTTGCTTAACTGAATCCTTTCCTCAATCCCTTTTTGAAGCGGATTTTGCACCATGTGTTCTAGTTCCTGTTTAATAAGAGTTAAGAATTCAGGCTGGTTAATAATAACGCCTCCACCCATCACCACTAAATGAGGATCAATTAAAGTAAAAATTTGATGTAATCCTCTTGCTATGCACTTTGCAGCTCTTTGAATTATTTTCTCTGCAATAGGGTCTTTCCGATAATAAAGATCCATAACACCAGCTGAGGTTAATTGCGGATTTAATAATTTCTTCGCACTTTCCCTAATAGCAGTTCCGGAGGCAAGATTCTCTAAACTTATGAGATCATCACCATTCTCTAAAAGAGTCAAACCGATTTCGCCAGCAATTCCAGCTCCGCGCAGAAACTTGCCTTCTGATAAAAGACATGCGGAAATACCAGTGCTAACCGTTACATATGCAAAGGTTTCCTTTTCCATCTCCCATTCAATCCATTCGCCATAAGCTGCCATGTAAACATCGTTATCCATCGCTATTTTTGCATTAGGAAAGTATTTTTTGAATTTGTTTCTAAGTGGAAAATTCCTCCACGGAAGATTATTTTGATAAACAGCAAGACCATTTACCGAATCCACCTTGCCTGGAATCCCCAATCCAATTAACCTTATTTCTTCAGGTTTTAGTTTTTCGGCTTCCAATATTTGAAAAAACATGGCAAGTATACAATCAAATAATGCATTTTCATCAAGTGATACACTTTCAGCCTGCATTCGATGTTTTAAAGATTTTTCTTTATTAGAAACCAAGGCAGAAGCAACTTTTGTACCGCCTATGTCGGCTACTAATGCTGTCATTATTCCTTCTCCTTTCTATATAATCTTCTCGGTTATTTTTATTATTCATTATTAACAGTCAATGGGTAGTCGGGTTGTTGGTACAAGTTAAAAGAATATTTAACTCATAGCCTTGGAACTATGAGTCATTAATATCAGTTATGTTAGTTCTGTATAAAAACGGCAACGATCCCCACGTACAATAGATCGGCAAAACTCAACAGGGTTTCCCTCTTTATCAAATGCTGTCCTTTCCAGTAATAAAGCCGGGAGACCTTCCTTCGTCTGAAGATGCTCGCTTTCATCTGCACGGATTAAAACAGGCTCAAAGGCTTCTTTGGCACGTGTGATGACAACATTGAATTGCTGTTCGAGCAAATCATATAACGAAACTGGACCAATTTCATTTAATTTAGCCATATCTGGGACAGTTTTTTTCGTAAAAAAGGATGATTCAAGTATTATGGGTTCATTATTCGCACATCTCAACCGCTTTAATTCAATGACACATTCATCACTTATCATTTGCAGCCCTTCTTTAATTTTTGCAGTGGGCTTGACTTCACGAATATCTAAAATAATATCTTTTGGATTCATTCCATGTTCTTTAAGCACTTTGCTAAAACTATAAAATCCCATTAGAGGCTGCTGAAACTTTGGCTTTGATACAAACGTGCCCTTACCTTGAATTCTGTACAAAACCCCATCCTGAACAAGTTCTTCGATCGCTTTTTTGACTGTATTCCTGCTTACTCCATACTCATCCATTAATTGATTCTCAGAAGGAACTTTATCTCCTGTATTCCAGTTGCCATTGTCAACCGATTCCCTTAAAATCTCTTTAAGTTGATGATAAAGCGGGATAATACTATCATGCTGCAAATGTTTCATTTAACTAAATTCCTCCGTGTTTATGCTTTAGGAAACCTAATGTTAGAAAATTTAATTAAATTATATCATTACCTGTTAACGTGTCAACCCAACAACCCTGTTTTTTCTTTACTCTTTTCCGACAAAAATTTTTTTGTATGTTTATATTTTTAGGCCCTATTAACCATAAGCACATTTTATTTAAATATTTCCAAAACCCATTCTAAAAAAATTAGGATGGTTGTAGGTTAGGTTTAATAGATCTAATAGCTAATGTGCTCCCTTATTTCCCTCCCGTAACAGCAATACCTTCAATAAACTGCTTCTGCAGGAAGATAAACAATATCAGCATTGGCAGGATGGCTAAGAAAGATCCAGCCATTAGAATTGGGTAATTGGTCAAAAACTGCCCCTGAAGTGAGGATAATCCCACTGATAGAGTCATAGACTCAGGAGAACTATTGACAATCATCGGCCACATTAATTCATTCCAGCTCCAGAGTGTAGTAAAGATCCCAAGAGCGATTAGACCCGGCTTTGCAAGCGGGAGCATCACCTTCCAATAAATTTGGAAATGATTGCAGCCATCAAGTCTGGCGGCCTCCTCCAATTCTTTAGGAAGTCCCATGAAAAACTGCCGCAATAGAAACGTGCCAAACGCGCTGAATAAACCGGGTACAATAACTGCCTGCAGAGAATTGAGCCAGCCTAATTTCACCATAATCATATATTGAGGCAATAGGAAAACTTGCCCAGGCACCATTAAAACAGTAAGCGCTAACAAAAACAGAATGTTTCTCCCTGGAAAATAAATTCTGGCAAAAGCGTAAGCAGCTAATGAACATAGGAACAATTGGCCGACTGTCCGCAGAACTGTAATAATTACGGTATTGTACATAAATTTGAAAAAGGGCAGGAGTCCAAATACCTCTTTATAATTTCCCCACTGAAAATCCTCAGGAATCAAAACCGGGGGTACTTGAATCGATTCAGCATACGTCTTTAACGAGGTAAGGATCATCCATAAGAAAGGCAGAACCATTGCTGCAGCCCCAATAATCAGGATGAAATGGAAAAGGAATGTTCTACTTGTAATAAGCTTATGTGCTCTGTCCATCGGCATCACTCCCTTTAATCATAATGAACCCACTTTTTCTGAAGAACCATCTGGATGGCTGTAATTATTAAAATGACCGCTAATAAAAGAACTGCAATAGCCGCAGCATATCCTTTATCGTTTAGTACAAATGCATGCTGATAGAACAAATAAACAATGGACTGTGTACTTTCAAGCGCCGTGCTGCTTTTTCCAATCATCATGAAAATCAAGTCGAATACTTGAAAGGCACCAATCAGTGACATAATGGACACAAAGAAAATAACTGGTGAAAGCAGCGGCAGTGTAATTTTAAAAAACACAGTGACAGGACCTGCCCCATCTATTTCTGCTGCCTCGTAATACATCTTTGGAATGCCCTGCAGCCCTGAAAGGAAAATGACCATATTGTAGCCAATACCGCTCCAAATCGCTACCCCAATAATCGAATATAAAGCAATTTTAGGATCACTTACCCACTGCGGCCCTTCAATTCCAACCAAGGATAATAAATAATTAAACATCCCGTAGTCTGCGTTATAAAGCCATTTCCAGACCATCGCAATGGCAGCTGGCATAGTAATTACTGGTAAAAAATACAAAGTCCGATAAATAGATTTACCTTTGATATTCTGATTTAAAAGAACAGCCACAATAATGGACAGGAAAATCCCAATCGGCACGGTAAAAATAATATAGATGCTTGTGTTTTTAAATGCTTGCAGAAGAGTTGCATCCTCAAGCAATCTCTTATAATTGTCTAAGCCTGTCCACTCATACTGTCCAAATGCACCCCATTCGGTGAAGCTAAAGTAAAAATTCTGAACAATGGGCCAGAGATAAAAAATAAACAGTCCCAGCATTGTAGGTGCAATCATAAGATAAGCCCAAAAATAGTCTGAACGCTTCCTTGTTTTGGCGAGGCTCGAAACTTTTATCCTTTTGGCTGATTTTACTTCTGTCTGAAGAGGTACTTCCTTCAAAGTCATCCCTCCTTATATAAATGGAAGAGAAGAATAGCAAAATCCTTCTCTTCAATTAGTAATTACTTGGACAATGCCTCATTTGCTTTCTTTGTCAGCTCTTCTGCTGCTTCTTCAATACCTATTTCCTCACTCCAGGCCTTTTTAAGTACATCTGTTTCGTACTGCCAGATTTCCCCTGTGTTTTCCACACTTGGCAGAGGAACTGAATATTCTGCTCCATCAATAAATGCCTGAAGGTTTAAATTAGGGACTGATTCTTTCCATGCATCCTGTGTACCATTAAATGCCGGAATGACGGTTCCCGTTTTGGCAAAGACTTCTGCTGCTTCTTTTGAACCAAGGAATTGAACAAACTTCCAAGCTTCTTCTTTATGCTTTGTATTCGAAGATATTACATTGGAAAGCCCGTGAATAGAAACGGCACGTTTTTTCCCTTGTGGAACCACCGCTACATCTAAATCGGGATTTTTCTTATATTCAGGAACCATCCAAGGACCATCAAACATCATCGCTATCTTTCCAGATGAGAATAATTCAGAAGCAGCCGTTTCGGTCATCTGCGCTTGAGTTGGAGAGAGCCCTTCTTTAATAAAGCTGACATTGTATTTTAATGCCTCGATTGCTTCAGGTTTGTCGAACCCTGCGGACTTGCCATCCTCAGAAATGATATAGCCGCCATTTTGCCAGATGAAATCATAATATCCGCCTTGATTGCCCATTAATGCCGCATAGCCCCAAATTCCTTTTTCTTTGTCAGTCAACTGTTTCGCAGCTTCCTTCAATTTTTCCCAATCCCATGTTTCATCCGGGTAGGATACTCCGGCTTCATCAAAGATTTTTTTGTTATACCATAGCCCAGTTGTATCGTAATCTTTTGGAATCCCATAAATATCTCCATCTACCGTGTATAGCTCAATCAATGATTCCGGATAATTTTCTAAGCTATAGTTGTCCTTTTCCGCCATTTCACTTAATGGAAGAATGACCTTCCCTTCTGCATACTGAACAACGTGTGCTCCATTCATCCATAAAACATCTGGCAAAGCACCGCCCGTTGCCGCTGTTTCAAGCTTTTGAAAGTATTGGCCATAAGGTGTGATTTCTGTATTCACTTTAATGTCCGGATGTTTTTCATTAAATAACTTTATAATTTCTTCAATCGCAGGAACCTGCTTTTTATCCCAGAATCCATACGTAATCTCAACCTTGCCATCTTTTCCTCCGCCGGATGCTGCATCATTATCACTGCAGCCTGATAGGCCAATCACACCCAATACAACGATTAATAGCATGATGATCCATTTCTTCATCCCATTTCCCTTCTTTCCTAAAGTTTTTGTTTGCCTAACTCCAAACATAAGGGTTTATCTCTAGATGAATAAAAATGTTATGGACGAAAGGTATTTATAACGTTTACCACCTCCTTGGATAACGTTTTCCGGATACTCTGATTTCTGCATTAAGATATAATCTTAACTGGTCGAAATATATTGCAACACTGCATAAATAGCTGTGTTTACAAACTTTTAAACTTGAATATTCCCAACTAAACCATGATAATATTCATCTATATTGATAGATTGACCCTGGTTTAACCGTGACTCCTCCGCTGCAAATGCCATTAAATGACTTCTTACAGATGCGGAAACAGAAGAAACACTATCCTCCTTATTGCCATTCCTTACTTCTTCCAGGAATAGTCTCATTATTCCACGGTCTCCTCCGCCATGGCCGCCTACTGGCTGATCAAAATGAATCACTGTTTCCTGCCTGGTCAGGAAATCAAAAATTGAGATTTTATTTTCTTCCATGTTTCCGCGGATTTCACCTTTGGTTCCCATTATTTGAACGATTCGAGTTTGTTCTCTTGTAAAACCGCACATGCTGAAGGCAGCGGTTGCTCCTCCCTCAAATTCCATATTTACAACCTGATGGTCGACAACATTATTATCTGAACGATATACACACTTTCCATAAGGCGTTCCATTCAAGGCTTCAAGTATGCCTTTATTTGTATAATCTTCTGTAAATTTTTTTGCCCAGCCTCTTCCTTCACCAAGGTAATACCTTCCTGCATGGAAAGGGCACTCCAGCTCGGCAGGACATCCATCCAAGCATCGCAATGGTGCTCCTTCCGGGGCATTTTCCGCTTTAAAATGCATCAGGGATCCATACGAACTTAATAGTTTACATGGTTTTCCCAGTACATATGAAATGATATCCATGTCGTGACATGACTTCTGGAGAATCATCGGACTTGATTTTTCTTTGTTATTCCAATTGCCTCTTACAAAACTGTGTGACATATGCATAACTTCGACATTTTCATTTAATTGAAGAGATACAACTTCACCAATCTCCCCTCTGGAAATTACCTTTTTAATAGCTTTCCAAAAGTCGGTATACCTTAGCACATGACAGATCGTCAGCTGCCGGTCATATGTTTTAGCTTGTTGTTCCATTAATATACATTCTATCGGGTCTGGTGACATTGGTTTTTCCAGAAGGACATGATACCCTTGCTCTAAAGCTCTCATGGTCACTTTGAAGTGATTTCTATCAAGGGTGCAGATAATGGCAATATCGGCAATTTGTTTGTCCAGCTGTGAGATCTCTTCCCATGAATCATAGCAATTTTCATTTGGAATTTGATGTTCTTGCTGAATCCTCCCTCTCCTTTCCTTATTGGGTTCCGCAACAGCAACAATCTTTAATTCATGCGGATAATCGAGTGCATAAGGTGCATATGCTCTCGCCCCTCTGTCCCCAGCTCCTATTAGGAGCGCTGTCATTGTCTTCATGAAAATTTCTCCTCTCTATTAAGCCAAATAAACCCGGAAAATTTTCCGAATTATATCCAAACGTTTTCCAAACGTTTTTAAAAAAAGAACCGGCTAGGTCCGTTTTTTTGAAGATGTTGATTCACGAATAACTAACTCAAATGGTAAAATAATTTTGATTGGCAGAACTACTTTTTCCTCTACCATTTCCATAATCGTTTTAGCTGCCATTTTTCCCATTTCATATTTAGGGATTTCTACTGTTGACAGCGGCGGTGATGAATATTTCCCCATTTCTATATTATCTACTCCAAAGAAAGCAATATCTTCGGGGATTCTTAAATTATTTTCTATAACTGCTCTCATTGCAGCTAATGCCATTAAATCACTTGCACAAACCATAGCTGTCGGCAAGTCTCCCGGACTGCTTTTAAGGAGCTGATTCATTCCCTCATAGCTGTTTTCCATTTTCCATCTGGTATTAATAACCCATTCATCTCGAATTGAAAGGTCTGCTTCTTTCATAGCAGATTGATAACCCTTAAATCTTAATTCTTCATTCAAGTTATGAAAAGATTCATTAATTCCTCCTCCGATAAAACCAATATCACGATGACCCAGACTCACTAAATGCTGGACAACTTTTTCCAATGCCGCCACACGGTTATAATCTATAATGGCAATATCTTTATCGGAATAGTAGAAGTCAAGTCCCACAACAGGAATTGTTTGCTGTATGTAGTCAATTAAGCTCTCATCAATGCTGTCGATCAGCAGCAGTCCTTCAATCCCGAGATCGTGAATGGTCTTAAGAAGAAGTGCTTCATTTTCAATTTCATCCTTTGTAATACTTATTAATGTATAATCATTTTCCGTTAAAGTATCACGAATACCAGTATAGATATTAGAAAAGTATGGATTTAATTCAGCCTGTGTAGGATTGGCTACCCAGCCAATTTTCATTGTCCTGGCATCACTTTTATTTTGTCTGTTGCTGACCAGATTTCTTGCATGCTGATTGGGTGTATACCCCAGCTCTTTGACAGCCTGCCAGATTTTATTCCTCGTTTCCTGGTTAACATTCCGTGTCTGGTCATTCTGAATGACTCTGGAAACAGTAGAAATAGAAACGCCAACATACTCCGCAATATCCTTTAATCTAACCACAAAACACACCTCTAGGCTGTAACTTCCTGCAGCAATCGCCGGAATTTTTTGAATTTAAGTAGACTATATCACCTGAATTTATTTTAAGTCAATAGCTTTTAGTATTTATTTCGTTTTTAAATACTCCTTCCAGCCTGTATTTACACCCTATAAAATAGTAGCTTTATATTTTTTTCAGAAAGGTTGGCTGCACACACGTGATCCAAATTTCCCGATTGTCCAGTTAACAATTATTTCTTTTTCCATTAACAAAGAATCAATTTCCACTACAAAAGTGTGATTTAAAATATTTGTTTTTGGTATATTAAAACTCTCGATATCATAATCTTCTAAATGGTACGCTTTGCACTGCCCTTACATCTACACGAAAATTACTTTTTCTTCAGAAATTTCGTATTTATCTTTTGTTTTTGCTGCTCCCATATATACACGTCCAATTCCTGGCTGAGTTGGATGGTCTTTTTACTCAAGAATCCATTTTCCCTTATACTATTAATCATTTTACTTCGAGCAATTTCAATTAGATCCTCCTTACACATGATTCGGCACACCCCTCTACCCATAAGAAATTAACATTTCTGTAATAATATTTACATTCATCTTTATGTAACTATTATGGTAGAATTAATCAATTTTGAATATTGAGTGTTTGTTCTATTTATATAGACAAAATATTTTAGGTCGAACTAGTACAAAGGATTTAGATTGAATATAACACTGGTCCGGTCATTTATAGCATTAATAACCAAAAAACCTGCCTTTAGCGGCAGGGAAATTTTAATTTAAATAGGGCACCAATTTATTCTGCACAGCATAGATAATGGCTTGTGAACGACTATTCACATTTAGTTTTTTATATATTTTATTGACATGAATTTTTACAGTTTTATCGCTTATTGATAGTTGTGCGGCTATTTCCTTGTTGGACTTTCCTCTGACCAACTGATTGAGCACTTCCTTTTCCCTTTTGGTCAATTCATTATTTTGAATGGCATAGTCGTTATGGATACGGTGATAAGAAATTAATTTACTTGCCATTTTAGGATGTATAATAGAATTTCCTTGATATATTTTTCGTATTGCGTCGATAACTTCCATGGAAGAAGCATCCTTTAACAAATATCCGTCAGCCCCTTCTCTCAGGGCAGATTTAAAGTATTCATCATGATCAAACATAGTTAAGATTAGTATTTTACAGGCAGGATACCTGGCCTTGATAAGGGAAATGAGTTCAATTCCATTCTTATTAGGAAGATTAATATCCAACACGATTACATCCGGCGCAATAGTATCCAATTGCTTTAGCAATCCATCTCCTGAATCTGCCTCACCTATCAGGAGCAAGTCCTCTTCTATTTCCAAGATACTTCGAATTCCGTCTCTTAATACAGTATGATCATCCACTAACATTATATTAATCATGATCTCACTCCCTTTAATTATTGTGCCGTATGGCAAGACGGATTTCCGTGCCCTTGCCTTCTGCGCTGTCTATCTCAAATTTGGCTCCAAATTTATGTGCGAGCTCGTTCATGGTGAGGATTCCAAAATGAGGTTCTGTTTGGCATTTTATCAATTTGTCAAATAAAGAAAATCCTATACCGTCATCTTTAATTTTTATCATAGTCTGCTCTCGTCCATATTTGAGAGTGACTTGAATCTTTTCAGCCTTTGCATGTTTTACTGAGTTTTGCAGACTCTCCTGGAATATATCATAGACTAGTTTTTCTATTTGACTTCCTAAAGGGTATGGCTCCCCTTTCTGAGTGAAAATAATACTCGCTTTTCCCTCGGCCATCTTCTGGATTTTTTCTTGTATCGCCCGTTCTAATCCATTTTGTTCCAAAGGGCACGGCCTTAAAGAATATATCGATTCACGAAGCTCTTTTATACTGTCTCTTAGTTTGTCAATCCACTGTTCAATTGAATAATAAAGATTAAGGTTGTCCCCTTTATATTCATTTTTCTTTCGCAGCGCAAGCGAGGATTCCATCTGAAAAACTATACCTGCCAAAGACTGACCAATACCATCGTGAATATCACGTGCAATGCGGCTGCGTTCTTCCAAAATCATCAGTCTCTCATTTTCTAGTATTAAGGACCGTGTTTTCAATGTACTTGCCAGAACATTGGATAATACGGTTAATGAGCGAATTTCACCAAAACTAAAACCAATCTCACTTACTCTGCCGACCATTAACATACCTATTTTTTCATTGTCTACAAAAAGCGGGGAAAATGCCTGCGAGAGAATCATATTATTAAAAATTTGATTGCATGGCAACTCCTTGGAATCGTTTCCTGTCAAAATGGACATGTCTGAAACTCCTTCTAAGAATAATGAAAGTTCATCACTGAATGCTACTTCGCTTTTTACCTGTCCTTCCTTAAATAGAAGCTTCCATGTATCATTTTCTTTTGCTAATAAAACGAAAGCATTAGCATTAAAGGTCTCCGCTAGAAGGCTTTTCTTTTCATGAAGGTCATTTGTATTGATACGGTTTAATTCCGTAGTAAGGACGGACAATGCATTCAACTTCTTTTTTTCTATCACTGCTTTTAAAAGAATCGAAATGGTCATTGCTAACAATATCCAAATGGATAAGAATAGTATAGTTGTAAAATCTATAATGTCTCTTGGAAGGTAATTTGTATAAACCTCTATAAAAAATATTAGAATCACGGACATAATGCCGATAATCATTTCCTGTAAAGTTTTACTTCTCCACTCTTCCCAGGTATATGGCAATGGCCTGATGGAAAATAGAGTATCATTAATTAAATTATTAATGAAAAAATATAGAAGAGTAAAAATCAAAATGAATATAAGACTTTCTAACAAGTAATCTATATGATAATTTCCCATCCCTATCTTTATTTTATTTAGGAACCATTCAGCCCCCATCAGAGAAATTGAATATTGGGCAATATTGTAAATGGTCGAGGGAAGAGATCTTTTGTGATGAAACGATTCAAAAATAAGAATAAATGCAAAGATTACAATTGTCGTGTAAATATTGAAATATAAATTCATGACATAAAGGATTGGAAACGTCATTGTACTGAACATTCTTAAACAGAATAAGGGAATTTGAAAATACTCTGACAGCAGCATAAGTACCATCAGAAGGATTAGTATTATAGGCTTTTCTGTTAAAGATACAAAAGGGATAGAGTAAAATATAATTATCCATCCGAGTAGATCAATGAGCTTCATATAGTAGTCAGCAAACGTTTTTCGATATTGAATTACTTTATCTGTCATATGCACCTCTCCTGACAAACTTTTAAAAAAACCGGGACTGGCCGAATAGAAATCTACTAGCCAATACCGGTTCCTAACTGCATTTACATGCAAAGTTACCATTAATTATAGCTTACAAATTCTTACATGAAAATTCTACTATAGTTATAACTTATAATATAACTTAGGTTATAGACCCTCTAATACTCTTTTTTCCTCTATACCTATTTTTGATAGGCTTATTTATTCAAAGTTTTTAAAATTATTTAAAAAATCAGTTTTAGCTGATATTATTAGTCTCGCAACACACTTTATGGTACCAAGGAGGAAAATTAAGTGAACAAAAAAATTTTAGCTCTAGGGTTGTCACTCGGTCTGACTGCCAGTGCCTTCTCTCCTGCCACATCACTCGCTGCACCAAACAACGTCTTATCCGTATCCAAGTACAATGAAGCAGTTGGTTCCCCGGAATTTATTTCAGGAAAGCTGACAAATCCATCGAAGAAAAATGTTGAAGACATTGTATTCGAGTATGTGAAAGCCAATAAGAAGAAGTTCAAGTTAGGTTCAAAAACGGCACAAGATTCGTTTAAGGTAACATCTAACAAGAAGGACAAGCTGGGTTCTGCTCTTCGATTACAGCAAATGTACAACGGAGTGCCTGTTTGGGGATCCACTCAGGCTGCTGTTGTTACGGATGAAGGGATTTTAAATGTGTTCTCGGGCACTGTCACTCCTGATTTGGAAACAAAGAAAGGCCTTAAATCAGAAAAGAAAGTCAATGCTAATAAAGCCATCAATATCGCAGAAGGCGACCTTGGATTTACACCAGACTATGAGAAAAATCCATCAGCTGAGCTTGTGGTTTATACTAAAGGGGAGGAAGCGACTTACGCATATCAAGTAAACTTAAACTTCCTTTCTCCAAAACCAGGAAACTATAATTATTTTATCGAGGCCTCGACAGGCAAGATTCTAGACAAATACAATGATCTTCATGAAGCACACGCTAAGCCATCTTTTAAAAAGACCGGAAAACCGGTGACTCTTAGTGATACTACAGGTTCCGGCAAAGGCGTTTTAGGGGATACCAGGTCGTTAAATATGACTTTCGACGGAACTTCATATTTCTTACAAGATAGAACAAGGGCTGCGGGAGTATTTACATACGATGCTTCAAATCGTTCAAGATTACCTGGTACACTTTGGACAAGTCCTGACAATCTATTAAATAGCACATATGATGCTGCTGCCGTTGATGCCCATTATTATGCAGGCAAGACGTTTGATTATTATAAGAACGTGTTTAATCGCAACTCATATGACAACAGAGGTTCAGCTTTAAAATCGACTGTCCACTATGGCAGCAGGTACAATAATGCATTCTGGAACGGAAGCCAAATGGTATATGGGGATGGAGACGGTACTACATTCCGTCCGTTATCCGGTGGTCTAGATGTAGTTGCGCATGAACTTACACATGCGGTAACAGACACCAGTTCAGACTTAATCTATCAAAACGAATCTGGTGCATTAAATGAAGCTATGTCCGATGTTTTTGGTACTCTTGTAGAATTTTTCGATAATAATAATCCGGATTATGAAATTGGAGAAGACATCTATACACCAAATATCGCTAACGATGCCCTTCGATCTATGAGCGATCCAACAAAGAGCGGAGATCCTGACCATTACTCAAAACGTTATACAGGTTCTGAGGACAATGGTGGAGTACACATAAATAGCGGAATCATTAATAAAGCTGCGTATCTATTAGCGAAAGGCGGCACTCATTACGGTGTGACCGTTTCGGGTATCGGTAATGATAAAGTCGGCCAAATCTACTATCGTGCCAATACGGTTTACTTAACGGCTTCTTCTACATTCAGCCAGGCTCGCGCTGCATTAGTACAGTCTGCTGCAGACCTGTATGGTGCTGGATCTGCTGAAGTAGCTTCAGTCAATAAATCGTTTGATGCAGTAGGCGTTAAATAATCATATACAGGATGGTCCAAGAAAGTATTATATGACTTCTTAGGACCATCCTTTCGTATTTATAATCTTTTATTATATGGTAACGAATGGAATTTAAGATTTATTGCTATGTTAAGAATATCAAGATAAAAATACCCTTGAAAATTATCGAGAGAATGGTAAGGATATATATCAAAATTTAATTTTAAATTAATAAATTGGTCAGTTATAAATTTGATACATTCTTTGACTGAGATATTTCCTGATAGGTTTGCATTTTAACGGGGTCTACATTTCCTCCGCTTATGATACAGCCCACTTTCTTTTGTTCAATCGGTGCCTTTTTGTATAAAATAGCAGCCAATGGAGCGGCACCCGCTCCTTCAACCAGCATTTTTTCTCTTTCAAGCATGAACAGGATTGCATAGGCAATTTCTTCTTCAGTTACTGTTACGATATCATCTACATACTTTTCTATGATTGGAAAGGTTTTAATCCCTGGCTCCTTAACCAATATCCCATCGGCTATTGTGTTAATTGGAAGAAGAGACTTCATTTTTTGCCCTTTAAATCTCTGATAGGTTGCAGATGCCCCTGATGCCTGCACACCGATCACTTTTATTGAAGGATTGTAAGCTTTGACTCCAAGTGCAATTCCCGATATCAGTCCGCCACCGCCAATGGGTACAAAAATAACGTTTAATTGACTATTTTGCTGCAGCATTTCTAATGCAATGGTTCCTTGCCCTGCTATAACCCTATCATCATCAAATGCATGAACAAAGGTACTGCCACTTTGGTGCATTTCTTCTGCCGCTCTTTGATAGGATTCATGATATGTTTCTCCGACCAATACGGCTTCAGCACCATATCCTCTAGTGGCAGCTACCTTAGCAAGCGGAGTATGCCTAGGCATATAAATTGTCGATTTGATTCCTCTTAACGATGCTGCCAGCGCTACTCCTTGAGCATGATTTCCGGCAGATGCGGCTAGAACCCCTCTTTTCGCTTCCTGATCTGATAGGGATAAGATTTTATTCATGGCTCCTCTTAGTTTAAAGGATCCTGTCTTTTGCAAATTTTCCAGTTTTAAATAGACGTTGGCATTCGTTAAGTAATTTATTGTTGTACTTTGCTTCAAAGGAGTCTGATGCACTTTATCCCTTAATGTTTCCATTGCTTCACCAATTTTCACACTCTTAACTAAATCCCCAATGGTCTCACCTCGAATTTAATTTTTATGATCTTATTATTAAGTCAAACGCTCAGATACTTCCCTTTTTGACTCTTGCTTAACAAACGGCATCATTTTTCTCAAGCTTTTACCGACAACTTCAATCGGATGCTTCTTTTCGCGGTTATTAATCGCATTAAACACTGACCGGTTTGCCTGATTTTCTAAAATCCAGCTCTTTGAAAATTTCCCCGTTTGTATATCCTCTAATACTTCCTTCATTCGTGCCTTTGTTTCGGCGTTAATCACTCTTGGTCCGGATATAAAATCACCCCATTGGGCTGTGTCCGAAATGGAATATCTCATACCTTCCATGCCTTGCTCATACATAAGATCAACAATCAACTTAAGCTCGTGCATACACTCAAAATAGGCAACTTCCTTTTGATATCCAGCCTCCACAAGGGTTTCAAACCCCGCTTTTACAAGAGATGTCAAGCCGCCGCAAAGAACCGCCTGTTCACCGAATAAATCCGTTTCGGTTTCTTCATGAAAATTCGTTTCTAATACACCAGCTCTAGCCGCCCCGATCCCTTTTGCATAAGCTAATGCAAGCTCTTTTGCCAGGCCCGTTACATTTTGGTGAACACCGATTAATGCTGGAACACCCGCTCCCTCTTCATAGGTTCTCCGGACTAAGTGCCCTGGACCCTTTGGTGCCACTAAAAACACATCCACATTTTCAGGTGGAACGACCTGATGAAAGTGAATATTAAACCCGTGGGCAAAAGCAAGTGCCTTTCCTGCAGATAAAGAAGGCTTAATATCCTTCTCATAAACGGTCGGCTGCATCTCATCCGGCAATAAAACCATGATGACCTCTGCAGCCTCACAGGCTCCCTTGACAGGCAGCACAAGGAAGCCGTCCTCTTCTGCCAGTACCCATGATTTTCCTGGCCGTAGTCCCATGACTACTTTATGTCCACTATTACGCAAATTTAATGCATGTGCATGACCTTGTGAGCCATAACCAATGACGGCAACTGTCTTCCCTTTTAAAACTTCCTCATTTACATCCCCATTATAATAAACCTTTACCATATCAAATCTCTCCTTTTCCTCGGTCATTTACTGGAAAGTTTGTGCTTATATCAGTACCTTCTTAATCGATGACAGTTCTCTTTCAATGACATATTGGTCAGTTATATCTGTTACAGAAATGACATCAATCTGTTTATCTATTTGCTTCACCAGCTGCAGGAATTTATGATCATCCTCTGCCTCTGTTACTACTGAAATTTTCGAAAATTCTTTTGCCTCAGTGTAGACTGCTGCTGCAAGACTTTCGATTTGGTAATGATGCTTTGTAAACAAACCCATCAGACGGGTTAAAATTCCATGTTGATTATGGACTATTACCGAGACCATCCGCTTTTTCATGGTTTCACCCCAATCATCTCATGTAATCCTTTCCCTGGTGCTACCATAGGATAGACGTTTTCAGCAGGATTCACGCGGCAATCCAGCAGTACCGGCTCCCGGTCTGCCAAAACTTCCGGAAATATCCTCTCTGCTTCCTCACTAGTGCTCACTCTATAAGCTTTTATCCCATAGGATTCAGCCAGCTTTAGGAAATCTGGCTGCTGGGATAAGATAGATTGTGAAAATCGCCTATCATAAAAGGTTTCCTGCCACTGGCGGACCATTCCGAGAGATCCGTTATTGACGATTATGACTTTTACCGGCAGCCCCCATTCTTTTAATAAGATTAGTTCTTGGAGTGTCATTTGAAAGCCCCCATCCCCAACAAACGAAACTACCGTTGCACCAGGGTCTGCCAGTTGGGCACCAATGGCTGCCGGGAATCCAAATCCCATTGTCCCTAATCCGCCAGAGGTAACCCAGCGGTTTGGAAGAGAAAAAGAGTAATATTGCGCTGCCCACATTTGATGCTGGCCGACATCCGTAGTCACAATCGCATTACCTTTCGTATGATTGTGTACTAATTCTATTAAATGCTGGGGTGGAAGTAATTCCTGGGTATCGTTATACCAATAAGGATGACTTTTTTTATATTGTTCTAAATGGTTTAACCATTGTATTGAAGCTGGCCCTTTAACTTTTTGACTCATCATCATCTGTAAGACTGCTTTTGCATCTCCTGCAACCGGAAAGTGAGTCTCGACATTTTTGCCGATTTCTGACGGATCAATGTCAATATGTGCAATCTTTGCTTCTGGTGCAAATGAATCTAAATTACCTGTTAACCGATCATCGAAGCGGGCACCTATATTGATTAATAAATCACATTCATAAATAGCCATGTTCGAGGTGTAACATCCATGCATACCTGCCATCCCTAAAAATAGAGGATGCTGTGCCGGAAATCCGCCAAGGCCTAAAAGTGTGTGGACTACAGGGATTTGATAACGCTCTGAAAATGTAAGCAGTTCTTCTGAAGCTTTTGCATGCAGGACTCCTGCTCCTCCTAAAATGAGAGGCTTTTTGGATTCGCTGAGTGCGGCAAGCAATCTTTTTATCTGTAATGGATTAGGACTTGCTGTTGGGCGATACCCTGGCAGATTGATCTCAGCCTGCAGGGATGCAGCAGTATGTTGAGCTGCCAAATCCTTGGGGATATCAACCAATACAGGGCCAGGTCTTCCGGTTGTGGCAATATGAAAGGCTTCTTTCACAATTCGAGGAAGATCCTCTACCCTTTTCACCTGATAATTATGCTTTGTGATAGGTGTCGTAATCCCGAGCACATCTGCTTCCTGAAATGCATCCGTTCCAATAACCTGGGAAGCAACCTGACCTGTGAAAATAACTAGCGGCAATGAATCCATCATGGCATCCGCAATCCCTGTCACGATATTTGTTGCACCTGGCCCTGAAGTAGCCACCACAACACCCGGCTTTCCTGAAACACGGGCATAGCCTTCAGCCGCGTGGATGGCTCCCTGTTCATGACGGGCAAGAACATGCTTAATCGGTGACCTGTACAAAGCATCGTAAATACCCAAAACCGCCCCGCCAGGATAACCAAACAAAATTTCTGTACCTTCCTGTTTTAACGCCTGGATGAGAACGTCTGCCCCGTTCAGCTTCAACTCTTCTGATTCCAAATTTACCATCGCCTGTTTTGATTCCATGTACATCTCCCTCTTTTCAGGAAAATAAAAAAACTCGCCCCTAATATAGGGACGAGTTAGCTCGCGATACCACCCTAGTTCCGTTTGCGGATAGAAAAATCCACTTACGGCACCTCGATCAACGTACAATCATACGTGTTCCTTCGTAACGGGGGACCACCCGGCAATACTTACTGAAAGAGTTCAGCATTGCATCTCGGAGATGATTTTCAGATAGGTTCTGAACATCGGCTTGCACCATACACCGACTCTCTGTGGAACAGGGCACTTATCTTACTCTTCTCGTCATCGATTTTATTTTCCGAAATTTATTAATTTTAAAATTATCAGCTTTACAATCTTTTGTCAAATACTTTTTTATTTTGAAATTTTTTAGAGTTGATTAGAAAATAATTGAGCTTGGAAATAAAGTGAACAGAAGGATCGATTAACCTTTGATACTTGATGTGCAGCTTATTACCGGATATTCTATTAGTGATTTCTATTTTTTTGCATGGGGAGTATCTTAGATGACGAATATTCTAATTGTCGATGATGATATCCATATTTTAAAGCTGGTAGATGTTCATTTATCTGCAGCAGGGTATAAGGTATACGAGGCTCAGGATGGTATACAAGCTTTGAGCATCTTAAGTAATAAAAAATGTGATTTAGCAGTAGTGGATGTGATGATGCCTTATATGGACGGTTATGCCTTGACGAGAAAGATTCGTGATGTGCATGACATTCCAATCATCCTGTTAACGGCTAAGAATCAAATTGAGGATAAGGAAAAAGGTTTTCATTCCGGGACTGATGACTATATGGTCAAGCCTTTTGAACCAAAGGAGTTACTCTTTCGAATCAAAGCATTGCTTCGACGATATGATAAACAGCCTGATGAATCAATTATTCGTGTTGGACATACGACTATAAACAAAAAAAGCTATGAAGTTCAAATTGGAGACCGAACGATATTTTTACCCTTAAAGGAGTTCGAACTATTGTATTTTTTCATTTCAAATCCTATGCAGGTGTTTTCCCGGGGTCATCTTATCGAACATATTTGGGGTTTGGATTATGAAGGGGATGAACGAACTGTAGATGTCCATGTAAAAAGATTGAGGGAACGTTTTTCTAAATTGACGGATGATTTTCAAATTAAGACAGTACGCGGGATTGGTTATTTATTGGAGGCAAAACGTGGATGAAGTCTCTTTATGTGAAATTTGTTGTGATTACAACCGGAATCATGATTTTAAGCGGAATCTTAGCTTTTTTTATCTCAAATGCATATTATCAGCAAACATTAAAACCCTATAATGATCAAAAAATCACAAAAATTGCACTGGATATAACTGCATTTGCTGAAGAACATCCGAATATCAGTCTGAAGGAGTACCTAGAGAACCTTTCTGCCATAGGATATCAAATTTATCTGGCAGACGATTCAGGAAAGGAATCCTATTTTGGCGCAAAGTTCAGGGATAATACCCTCTCTCCTTCCACTAAAGAGCAAGTATTAAACGGTGATATTTATCATGGTATTATCCATTTTCCACAAAGAACCTTTGTGACAGGCTTTTTTGCAAATGAACTAAAGAATACGATAGGTGTCCCTTTAAACCATAATGGCATTAACTATGCTCTTTTTATTAGACCTGATATTAAGCTTCTTTTTAATGAGATGCATATTTTATTTGGCTGGCTTCTCGTTTTAATGATTGTGATTAGCATCTTGATGGTACTTGTCAGTACAAAATATTTAGTGAAGCCGATATCTAAATTAACAGCGGCCACAAAGTCACTTGCGAAAGGAAACTTTCATGTTGAGCTTGATATTAATCGCAGTGATGAATTAGGGGAATTATCACAAAGTTTTTTGCAAATGTCGAGTAAATTAGAACAATTAGATGAGATGAGGAAAGAATTCATCTCAAACATTTCTCATGATATTCAATCCCCCTTATCTAATATAAAAGGGTATACCAATTTATTGGAGAAAGAATCACTTGAATATAAAGAAAAAACAAAATACATTTCTGTCATAAATGGAGAAATTAACAGGCTTTCTACTTTAACAAAACAGTTATTGCTTCTTGCCACATTAGACCGCAATGAAGAAATTATGAAGAAAAAAATATTCAATGTTGCCCAGCAAATTAAGGAATTGATTCGTAATTACCAATGGGTTGTAAATGAAAAAGACATTATGCTTGACTGCTCCTTGCCAGATACAGAAATTACGGGTGATCCCTATTTACTGAATACGGTTTGGGATAACTTATTAACGAATGCTATTAAGTATAATAATCCCGCTGGCAGTATTGAAATATCGATTGAAGAAAGCAGAGGATCGGTTTTTATCACTTTTGCAGATACAGGAATAGGCTTGAACAGGAAAGAAATAGATAGAATATTTGACCGCTTTTACCGGGCAGATATCGCACGCACGCGTTCAATTGAAGGGACAGGACTTGGCCTATCAATCGCTGCCTCCATTGTTAAACTGCATGGTGGACACATACATGTGAATAGTAAAGAAAAAGAAGGCACTGCTTTTGTTGTTGAATTGCCTGTTGGTTAGTATGGGCTTTTGTGTCAGGCATTTTCCGCGGAAAATGCCTGACACTTTTTTGTAAACATCTGCTCAAATATTGGTGTGCATTTCAGAAAAGACTCCCCGCAAATTTGTAACTTGTTGTTCATTTTCTGTTCATATAAGAATTATAGACTAAGGATGTCAAAGGAGATTGGAGGAGATTTAATGAACATTGCATGGAAAGAAATCAAAAGAAATAAAATCCGTTTTTTAATATTAGGTTCAATCATTTTTCTAGTCAGTTTATTAACTTTTATTATTTCAGGTTTGGCAAATGGATTATCACAAGATAATGCTGCATTAATTAAAGACTTGCCAAACGGTGTATTCTATATGGATGAAGAAGCTGAAGAAACCCATAATTTATCAAGAATAGACAGAAGTATCCAGGATGAAATATTAAGCAAATATAAGGATGCTGCAGCGCTTTCCATACAAATGGGCTTTTTGAATGATGAAAACGATAAGCAGAGAAGCGTCGCCTTTGTTGGATCCACAGAGTCAACGTTATTTGAAAACATCAAAAGCGGGGAAATCGTGCTTGATCGTTCATTGGAGGAAGAAGGCATCAAGGTTGGAGATACCTTAAAGAATAATCAATATAGCGGCAAGTTTGTTGTAAAAGGTTTTGTGGATCAAAAGAAATATAGTCATGCCCCTGTTGCTTATATAAATTTGAAAGATTTCAAGGAAATTTACCGAGTAGAAGAAATGCAATTAATTTTCATACCCGGAGGGGATCTGGCACTAAATTTTCCTGATTTACAATCATTCTCAAAGAAAGATTTTCTCAATACCATTCCGAGTTATAGTGCAGAACAGATGTCTTTAAATATGATTGTGTGGTTTTTAGTTGTAATTAGCGGAATGCTGTTTGCTATCTTTTTCTACATGATGAACGTTCAAAAAATTGGATTATACGGTATCTTAAAAGCTATTGGAGTAAAAACAAGTTCATTGTTTAAAATGATGTGGACACAGATGCTTTTTATTACAATCATTGCACTGTTACTCTCTATTACATTTAGTCAAGTTTTTAATATGATTGCCCCTAAAGGAATGCCTTTTAGTCTAACCTCTGCTACAACAGGGCTATTGTCATTGGTCTTCTTGATTATAGGGTTTATTGGAGCTACCTTATCAGGTATACAAATTAAAAAAGTAGAACCATTACAGGCGATTCAGCAAGGAGAGGTTTAATATGACTGTATTTACAATTGATAAAGTGAGGAAAACATTTTCTAATGGTGAAGTGAAGGAAGAGATACTAAAAGGAGTTAACCTTTCTCTGAGAGAAGGTAAGATAACGGCGTTAGTGGGTGCATCAGGTTCTGGTAAAAGTACACTTCTTACAATCGCAGCTGGCCTTCAGCCTGCATCAGGTGGAAAAGTACTATTTGAAGAGGAAAATATGACTGCCATGAGTCCGGAGCAAGTCCGAAAAATACGGGCATGTAAATTTGGTTTCGTGTTTCAATTTGCTCATCTTGTTCCGTTTCTCACAGTAGAAGAACAGCTCATGTTAATGCTGGATGTTTCTGAGCTGAAATTAAAGAAGGATGAACAAAAAGCAGAAATTGAGAAAGTTCTAAAACTAGTTGGAATGGACCATCGGAAAAAAGCTTACCCGTCTTCATTGTCTGGCGGTGAAAAGCAGCGGGTTGCAATTGCCCGTGCAATCATCCATAAACCTAAAGTGCTCTTCGCAGATGAACCTACTGCAAGTTTGGATTCAAAAAGATCTAAAGATATTATGCTGCTAATCAGAGATTTAACGAAAACGCTGAACATTACCACCCTAATCGTTACACATGATGAAGAAATGCTTTCTTTCGCCGATCGTGTAATAAAAATGAGTGATGGCCAGATTGCAGGTTGATTAAAATCGGTGAAAAGGCATTACCCGTATGAATAATGCCTTTCACCTTATATTAACCTAGTAAATCCCCACGGCATCAAATCCAGATCCAGTTGCGGTATGTTCGGTGCTGCCTTCTCCGTATAGATCAATGGCAGACTGAACAATTGCCTGGCGTGCATCACTAAAATTAGAATTAGAGGTCAAATAAACAGTTAATGCACGGTAATAAATTTTCCCCAGCTTCTCCCTGCCAATTTCCTGCCCGATCAGGTAGGCTGCATGGTTTGTAATAGAAGAATTTACATGGACTCCGCCATTGTCGACATTTAAAGGCATGTCGTAATATTCATCCATATGTGCCGGATAGACTCCGCTCCCATATGCTGCTCTTTGCGGATTACTTACGACAACACTGTTTGGGTCGCTTAAGCTGCGCAACCTCGTAACACCATCAGCTTTAGCAGCCGGTGCCATAATGTCCTCGCCCATTTCCCAGTCTTCATCGTCAACCAGCACTCCAAAGACATCAGCGAAGGATTCGTTCAAGGCTCCGGATTGATTCCGGTATGCAAGGTTGGCAGTATGAGAGATTACACCATGTGTCATTTCGTGGGCGGCAACATCAAGTCCTGCCGATAATGAAATGAAGAACTCGCCATCCCCATCACCATAAGCCATATAACGGCCGTTCCAGAATGCATTGTTATAATCTGTGCCCATGTGAACATATGAATTTATTGCCATTCCTTCCCCATCGAGAGAATTGCGGTCATGCTCATTCAGGAAATACTCATATACCCTCTCAGAATTATAATGCGCATCTACTGCAGCACGGTCATAATCCCCTATGAACGCAGCCGAATTCCCGACATACAGAGCATCATTATTTGAATCCCAATCATTTTTAGAATCAAATGTAAAGATCCCCTCCAGATTCTCATGAGAGTAATCGGCTAACGCAAACTTTGTCCCGGAGGCACCTTCTTTCGTTCGGGTAATATGAAGCTCCCTATGGTCTCCATTTACCCCTTTTCCGAATCCTTTCTGGGATTTATTTTCATCAGCATGCATGATTCCATTGAATTGATCAATGACTTCACCAGATTTTGCATCTACAAACACAAACCAGTTTCCAGGCTCATCTCCCATGAAGTTTACATTTACTTTATAGGCTGTATGATTTTCCCCTTCAAACGGATAGATTACAAGTTCAGAAGTTGGCTCATATGTAAGATCCTTTGGAGCACTGACAGCGGATAAAGCTGTATTTACTGCAGCATCATGTTTTAAAGCCACCGACGTGTCCACTGCTTCATCGGCAATTGCCTGATTTATTCTTCCGTTCGCGGATACTACTTCATTATTTTCATTATAATGAACAATTACTTCGGACCCTTCTACGGTCACACCATTGACTGCCTGATTAAACCTGATATGGGTCATGCCAAGCTCATCTTTTTGTACATTTTTCACTTTCAGGTTTTTATCAGGATTTTTAATACCTGTTTGATCCTGATGCTTTTTTAAATAATTTAATGCATTCGCCGGAGTGCTGGAAGAGAATTTCTCTGCAACTCTCTCTTTTACAAATAAAGGAACACTTGCTTTCTCATTCCACTCCTTGGAAGCTTGGACAGGCTGAACCTTCGCAGAATCTGCCGGCTGGGCAAAAACAGTTACAGGAATGGAACCTGCCATTAACGCTGATGACAGCAATACAGGTGCAAGCAGCTTTTTTTTCATTATTTTGACCTCCTATTATTTAGATACTCTAAATTATAGAATAGGAGACTGCTAATTGAATGAATAATACGAATTATTTTTATATTAAATAAAATGTCGAATTAATAGTTAAAAATTACCAAATCTCTTTCCTTATACTAAATAATAATTAATATACAGGCCGAAACAATCATTTTATAGTTAACGGTGCTTTTTTGTCTATTCTGTGTACGCCACAATATTGTCACATAACAATAAACAAGGATTTTATTGCGCAACGTTATATACCCCGTATAGTATATAAATATAAACAATTTCTTTTAAACACAGAAGCATTAAAGGGGCTGAATGCACTTGTGAAGGAGTGAACACTTAAGCGATAAAAACGGGAATAAACCAATTTAAGCATATTTTGAAAATAGTCAGGAGGAATATATCATGTCAAAAAAAATTGTCATTGTAGGCGGAGTTGCCGGTGGTGCTACTGCTGCTGCACGATTAAGAAGATTAGATGAAAAGTCAGCGATCGTCCTGTTTGAACGGGGTGAACATATCTCGTTCGCCAATTGCGGCCTTCCCTATTATATCGGTGAAACCATTAAGGACCGGAATAAGCTTCTAGTGCAAACGCCAGAAGGTATGAGCAAAAAATTCAATCTGGATATCCGCAATCTTTCAGAAGTTATCGGAATAAGCCGTGAACAAAAAACAGTGGAAGTCAAAAACCTCCGAACCGGTGAAATATATGAGGAATCATACGACACTTTACTTTTATCACCGGGAGCAAAACCAATCGTGCCTCCTATTGAAGGACTATCAGATGTGCAAAATGTTTTCACACTCAGGAATATTCCGGATACAGATAAAATAAAGGCATTTGTTGACGAGCAGCATCCGGAACGGGCTGTTGTGATTGGTGGAGGATTTATCGGGCTTGAAATGGCAGAGAATTTGGCTAAGCGCGGGATTCAAGTTACAGTGGTGGAATTAGGCAAGCAGGTGATGGCCCCTATCGATTATGAAATGGCCTCTATTGTTCATTCTCATCTCATTGACAAAGGAGTCGATTTGATATTAGAGGATGGAGTCAAGGCGTTTAAGCAGAATGGGAAAACCATTGAACTGGCAAGCGGGACAGAGCTTTGCACGGACATGGCGATTTTATCCATAGGGGTAAAACCTGAAAATAAGCTGGCCCTCATGGCAGGGCTGGATGTAGGAAAGCGCGGGGGAATTTTGGTAAACGAGTATCTGCAAACGGATGATCCAGATATTTATGCCCTTGGCGATGCCATTGAAGTGAAGGATTTTATCAATGGAAATGCAGCCATGATTCCTTTAGCAGGCCCGGCTAACCGCCAGGGAAGAATTGCAGCCAATAATATTTACGGGAAGCAGGAAAGGTATAAAGGGACACTCGGTACATCCATTGCCAAAGTATTTGATTTAACCGTCGCATCCACAGGCATCAATGAAAAACAGCTGTCACAGCTGGGCATGAAATATCAGGCTGTGCATATTCATCCAAGCTCACATGCAGGGTATTATCCAGGAGCCGCTCCAATCAGTTTAAAGCTGCTCTTTAGTCCCGATACAGGAAAAATCTATGGTGCACAGGCAGTTGGAGAAGATGGAGCAGACAAACGAATTGATGTAATTTCCACAGCCATAAAAGGGAATTTGACTGTGTTTGATTTGACCGAAATTGAGCTTTCCTATGCTCCGCCATTTTCATCTGCAAAGGATCCTGTCAATATGGCAGGATATGTGGCGGAAAACATCATGAATGGCGACACGGTTACCGTCCAGTGGAATGAAATCGATGAAATCGTTGAAAATGGCGGTCTCCTGATCGACGTCCGGGAGCCAATCGAAAGGGAAATGGGCTATATTAAAGGTTCTATTAACATTCCGCTGAGTGAAATACGTGAACGCCTGAGTGAACTCCCTAAGGACAAAACGGTTTATGTTTCATGCCAGGTTGGGTTAAGAGGCTATTTGGCTTCCCGTATTCTTAAAGAAAATGGTTTTGTTGTGAAAAATCTGGATGGAGGCTGGAAAACATATGCAGCTGTTCATCACCAGAAAAAGAGAGCCATCAATCCAGATCACAAGGAGCACATCCATCCATCTATCACCATAGATGCAGCCGGGTTAACCTGTCCCGGGCCAATTATGGAGGTTCATAAAAATATAAAGTCCCTTCAGCCAGGTGAATATCTTCAGATCACCACAACAGATTGCAATTTTGTGAAAGATATTGCTTCATGGTGTGAAAAAAATGGACATATGCTGGTTCAGACTGAGCGCAGCAGCAAACAATATCAAACTACTATCCAAAAAGGGTAAGTGTTTTTCAGGATATTATGCTTGAGAAAAAGGAGGAATATCAAACTCCTTTTTCTTATGCTTAGGTTTCTATAGTACAGAATAGGCATTCTGCCTTATAATATGAGATGGCATTATTTAATGGAGGTGAATGATCCAATGGGAAACATACATAATACATTTGGGTTAAACAAATTCAAAACGATGAAGGAAACATCTAAGGGTGTTGAATTTAAACATGTTGGAAACGGCGAAATCATTTATCTGCTACCAAATAAAGAAATTACGATTGTTTTAAATCCTGAAACCGTTGAAGGCAATAAGAAACTGGAGGAAAAATCCACTGGAATGCGTCATAGTACAGTCCTGCGGGAATTCCCTAAACGGGAACATACAGGAAATGAACCAATTTCCTATGGATATGCATATAAATTTTTATCTGAAGATGAATTAGATGCATTTCTTGATGAGTTAAATACACTTAGTTTCTAAAAAAGGTTCCTGCCCCTAATTATGAAAGTAACCTGGGGCAGGAACCTTTTTTACTTCTTCTTTTGTCTAAACAAATCAACAGATTTATAACCTTGTGATAAAATATCGACCATTTGCGATTCTCGTTTCTCACGGGTTTTCTGCTGCTTAACTGAAAAGATGTAGCGAGCCCAATCTTTTTGGTAACCCGGTGTCAAATCCTGATAAAATTTCAATTCATCTGGATAATCCCCTAATAGTTTTTCAACATCTTTTACATTGTCCTGATAATTAGCCACACATTGACTAGGAGCCGATGACTTTTTCTCTTTTTTCTCTTCGCGTTTCAATCCAACAACCGTAAAGACATCATCCATACTTACCATTCTCGAGAATTTCACTTCGCTATTTTCCACATACCCATCTTCTCCCACTTTCATTGCCGGAAAAATATCATCCCTATGAACGTATGTATCATACCGTTTATTCCCTTTTTTAGGATAAGCGAAAAATAAATATCCTTTTTCGAGCAGCTGCTCCTCAGCGATCACTTTTCGGGTAAACTCTGTCATTTCATCAATTGTTTCTACAAAGATGAAGATTGCATCATGTTCACCTGATAAAGTAGTTTTGCATTCATTAAATACAGCATAGCCACTTGGCTGGTTAAGAACAGCCAAATTATTATATTTGTTAAGCTTTAATTTATCAATGATTGACATAACATTCTGCTCCTTTATACTTTCACTTTTCCAAATAGTTTATTAAAGCATCCAAATCTTTTGCACAGGCTTTCTTAAAGGCTCCAGCCATCATCTTTCCAAACCATTTCGAAAAGCCTGTAAGTCCCTTAATCTCACCAAGTAAAGTAACTTCTGAAGCATCACCTGCTGGAACGATTATGTATGTAAATATAAATTCTCCTTTGCCTGTTGTTCCTTTGGTTCCATCACAGCGGAGCACAATTTTTTTGGGCTCATCGAGTTCGACAACTTCAAAATGTTCAGAAGCTTCTTTTCCAAACATTTTCCTTGTCTCTTTCCACTGACTCCCCACTTTTAATGGCCCGCTGTCCTCCCGCTCTATTCCAACTAGTCCATTCATCCAGTCCTTTGCAGAATCAAGATCGATTAAAGCTTTATAGGCATTTTGTGCAGATACCTGAATGGATCTTTTCAATTCAAAATGGATACTCAAGCTAACCGCCTCCTTTGTCCCTTTTTTCTAATATATATCACAAATTAATAAAGTTCTCACTCTATATTAAAGTAAGATAACTAAAAGTGATTTCCCCTTATGGCAACATATTGTCATGGGGATATCTATAAATTATACTTCAATTGAATTCATTAATGAGATGAGAGGATGATTAAAATGAGTACAGAGCAACAATCGACTTCAAACCTATCACTAAAAGAGAAAGCAGTATCATTTCTGCAGCTTGTAGCATCCGGCCAAGTCCTTGAAGCTTACAAGCGTTACATCAGCCCAGATTTTTCCCACCATAATCCCTATTTCCGTGGAGATGCAGAATCTCTCAAGCTCGCGATGGAAGAGAATGCAAAGCAAAACCCTGACAAAAAACTTGATGTTAAACTCGCCATCCAGGAAAATGAAACCGTTGCCGTTCATTCCCATGTGAAGCAAAACCCTGAGGACCTCGGTGGAGCAGTTGTACATATCTTTCGGTTTCAAGACGGCAAGATTGCTGAACTTTGGGATGTAGGCCAGCCCATACCAGAGGAATCTCCTAATGAAAATGGGATATTTTAATTTCAACTCAAAAAATGCCAACTGCAGCAATGTATGAAGGATCCTCCATCTGTCTCGCTACCGCTATGTCATGGCCCCTATGGTTAAAATACTGGGTGGAATAGCCCAAGCGAGATATGTCTTATGATTCATGATAGTCCGGGGAGAAGCTTTTAAGACACTATCACTTTTATGCGTTTTCACTTTAATAAGTTGAAACAATAAACAAAATTGTATAAAATTAAAGTGGTCGAACCCTCACAATTCGACCCCCTATTATCCATTGAGCTTAGGAATTTTCTAAGCTCTTTTTTAATGATGCTTCCCTGTCAATCTGTATAAGATCGATTGAAACTGAAAAACCTATCCTTGCAATGGCCGTACGTTTTCAGCTTCGTTCAATAGGAGGATTATAATGGAAAATGTATTCGATTATGAAGATATTCAATTAATTCCCGCAAAAAGTATCGTCAATAGCCGATCTGAATGTGATACAAAGGTCTTTCTAGGGGACCGTGCGTTTAAACTGCCTGTGGTGCCTGCCAACATGCAGACGATTGTAGATGAGAAAATTGCCGTATACCTGGCAGAGAACGGATATTTTTATATCATGCATCGATTCGAACCGGAAAAGCGAATTTCTTTTATGAAAGATATGAAGGCACGGGGATTATACTCTTCGATCAGTGTTGGCGTCAAAGAAGGCGAGTATGCGTTTATACAGCAAATAGCTGATGAAAAGCTGTCACCGGAATACATTACCATTGATATAGCCCATGGCCATTCCAATGCTGTTATCCAAATGATTGAGCATATTAAGAAATACCTTCCTCAAAGCTTTGTGATTGCTGGCAATGTCGGAACCCCGGAAGCAGTCAGAGAATTAGAGAATGCTGGAGCAGATGCCACAAAGGTTGGCATTGGACCTGGCAAGGTATGCATCACAAAAATTAAAACAGGATTCGGAACGGGCGGCTGGCAATTAGCTGCACTTCGCTGGTGTGCAAAGGCAGCAAGCAAACCGATCATAGCAGATGGAGGTCTTCGCACCCATGGTGACATTGCCAAATCAATTCGATTTGGTGCAACAATGGTGATGATTGGTTCCTTGTTTGCAGGACATGAGGAGTCACCTGGAAAAACCATTGAGAATGAGAAAGACGGAAAGCTCTATAAAGAATACTTTGGCTCAGCCTCAGAATTTCAAAAAGGCGAAAAGAAAAATGTTGAAGGCAAGAGAATTTTAGTAGAGCACAAAGGATCATTAGCAGATACGCTGAAAGAAATGGAGCAGGATCTCCAGTCCTCTATTTCTTACGCAGGCGGCAACAAGCTGGATGCCATTCGTCATGTTGATTATGTTATTGTAAAAAATTCGATCTTTAATGGTGACCGGGCTTTTTAACCCGTCCATGTGATCCAATTAATCAGAAGATGCCTTCACGTTTCCATCAGGCATCTTCTGAAGTTTCAGTATTTCCTTATAGAATGGCCAAACACATACGAAGACACTCCAATTTTTCATAAAAGGTATGTTATGTACTTTTTGAGGTTATGAATCTATAGAATGCTCTACTGCATTTTCTCAGCTCGGAAAATAATACAATGCATTTTTGATTAGTTCTGGATTTGATTTGTTTACTTGCTTCTTTGGGGCGTAAGCTATTCTTTCTCCAACAGTTTAGAAATCCCGGTTAATACTTCTTCAATACTCATACTTGTTTCCATCATTCCTCCTGCATGAATTCACCTATATAAATTCCATTTAAAAATTATTCAGTATCTAGCTGGTATTCTAACTGGCCCAAAAATCGTGCCAGCAGAATAAAGCAATCAAATTAAAAGATTAATTTCATCCCTTCATGACTCGCTAAAAATCCCAGCCTGTTATAGAAACGATGTGCATCTTCACGCTGCTTATCAGTCGTCAATTGAACAAGACCACACCCCTCAGACCTTGCTAT
This sequence comes from Cytobacillus sp. EB106-05-05-XG126, assembly GCF_058791715.1. NCBI lineage: Bacteria > Bacillati > Bacillota > Bacilli > Caryophanales > Bacillaceae > Cytobacillus > Cytobacillus sp. EB106-05-05-XG126. The sequence continues at coordinate 1,402,093 of NZ_JBYTDU010000001.1, forward strand.
TGCAATTGCTTCTTTAAATAAGGCTTCCCCTACCCCATTTCCGCGGCAGCGCTGATCGACCCGGACCCCTTCAATTTGTGCGCGCTTCATCCCCTGTCGTGCTAAACCAGGAATGATCGTTAACTGAAGGCAGCCAATCACCGTCTGACCGTCTATCGCCAAAATAATCTGATTTCCCTCCTGTGCTTCTAATGCCTTAAATGCTTTATAATAACAATCCGGCAGAGGTTCTTCATACCTCTCGCGCTTTGCTCCTAAATCATCATCGGCAAGCAAGCGGACAATTGCTTGTAAATCTTCTTCATTTGCATTTCGAAAATGCATTGAAAAAATCACTCCTTCAAATTATAAGGGGATCGTGCTAGTAGATGTCAAAGCCAAGGACGGTACTGAGGTTAAAGTTAGACTATAATTTAGAATTTACCGATCATTGGCTGGCATTTTTAAAAAAGCCTAATTTCTGGCCTACAATCCAAGATAATTAGGCTTTGTTTGCTTTATTCCTCTTCATTTTTAAGTTCCAAAGAGAAATTTTCATTTAAAGATAGGCCTCTGCGACTCTCCCCAGCCTGCGGATCCCCTCTGTTATTTCCTTCTCTTCAGCATAACTGAAGGAAAGGCGAAGAAATTCCGTTCCAGCTGCCTGATCCATGAAAAAGTACTTGCCAGGAATAAAAGATACCCCCTCTGCAAGGGCATGTGTCAGCAGTTCCGATGTATCGGCACCGGGAATTTTCATCCACACGAAGTACCCGCCTTCAGGGACATACCAGGAAGCTGATTCAGGAAGGTACTGTTCCAGTGCGGAGGTCAGAACATCACATTTGGAGCAATATGTATCTCTCAAGGTTTCTAGTTTATTATTAAAATCCGTGTTTGCAAAATAAACAGCCATGGCAGATTGAGCAAACGGATGGTTTAAATCTTTTTTAAACCAGGCGCATGCATGGATCATTTCACTTGATCCCGCTATCCATCCTATACGCATACCCGGGGCCACAATCTTGGATAGCGAACCGACATGCAGAACTCGGGATTTCTGATCCATAGCTTTTAGAGTGGGAAGACTCTTATTAAATGATAATTCCCCATAAGCATCATCCTCTACTAATAGAAAATTATATTTGTTTGCAAGCTCCAATACATGCTGCCGGCGCTCTCCTGTCATCGTCGTCCCTGTAGGATTTTGAAACGTTGGGATCGTATAGATAAAACGCGGCTGAGCGAGCCCTTTTTGCTTTCTTTCCTCTAGAATCTCCTCCAATACCTCTGTTTGAAGTCCGTGCTTGTCTACAGGAATACTAATTATATGTTTTGTGTAATTTTGGAAAATCTCTAATGCCTCCATATAGGTGGGGGACTCTATTGCAATAATTGTCTCCTCATCAAGGAGAATGCGGGCAATCAAATCGATTGCCTGACAGGCACCCGAAGTTATCAAAAGCTCATTTTCCGCTACAGATATCCCCCGCTCTTTCAATCTCTTTAAAACCTGTTCCTTTAGTTTTAAAATCTTGGGACTTCCTATATAATGGAGCGGCAAATCCTGTTCTTCTTCTAATAGACTATTAACAGCTGCTTTTACCTCTTCAACCGGCACGAGATCAGGTGCCGGGTAGCCGCAATGCAGGCGTATACAATCCTCCGGAATCTCCGGAATCCACTCCCCTGGGGGAGTATTCTGAAGCGCCTTTTTGATTTTATCAGTAAATAAAGAATCATTATTCACTTCGATCTACACCCTTCCAGCAGTTTTATTATTCAGTATAAATGTTCTACAAAACCTAGAAAAGCAAGTTTTCTTCGAAATGTCTTTTTACTTTTCCCCAATCTTCCTTTATAACACTATAAAGGACAGTATGGCGAATTGTCCCTTCTTTTCGTATCATATGATTTCGAAGTACGCCTTCTTTTACCGCACCGGTCCGTTCGATCGCTTTTTGTGAGCGGAAGTTTTCATGTCCGGTTTTAATTTGTACACGATTCACGGACAGTTCTTCAAAACAGTATGTTAATAATAAATATTTACAGTTTGAATTAATATTCGTGCGCCAATAAAGAGGGTTTATCCATGTTGAGCCGATTTCGAGCCGTTTATGCGGGATTGAGATATCGAGAAACCAAGTAGCACCGACGATATTCCCTGTTTTTTTATGAACAATGACAAAAGCACAATCGGTGCCCTGCTTACGTTTTTGTTTCGCATCTTTTACATATTGAATGACCCGGCTTTTATCAGTTAAATCAACAGACATATGCTCCCATATGCGTTTATCCTGAGCTGCTTCGTAAATTCCTTCAATATGCTCAAGTTCCATGGGAATTAACTGCACAACATTGTTTACTAAAATTTGCATGCTATCACTCTCCTTGAATCAATTAAAACCGAATTCTGGTATGATAAAAATAACCAAAATTGAATTTTAATATAATACCAGGGAATGGTTCGATGGAATTTCAAATTTTGCTTTCGGAAAATGGGATAAAGTATAAAGAAATTTATGAACAAATTCGGCTGTCGATTTTAAATAAAAAATTGTCAGCTCATTCAAGACTTCCTGCAAAGCGGCGGCTGGCTGAACAATTGAACGTGAGCATCCTAACTGTTCAGATGGCTTATGAACAGTTGCTTAGTGAAGGGTACTGTTATTCAGCAGAACGCAGAGGCTATTTTGTTTCTGAAATTCAGGATGAATGGCACTATAGTCAGATTAATACAATAGAATTGGAGAAAAGAGTTCAGAATGAGTTTCATATTAATTTTAAAAATGGGCAGGTCGATGCCTCCGCCTTCCCCTATAAACATTGGAGCCGGTTATACAGAAAAGAGCTTAATGAATCTAATGCCGGCAATGCACCGTGGCAGGGCGAATATTCTTTGCGTGCCCAAATTGCACTATACTTACAGCAAGCTAGAGGGCTGGCCTGCCAGCCGGAGCAAGTGTATATCTTCAGTGGATTTCAACAGCAGCTGCTAAATGTATGTTTGTTTTTTAAACGGAGCGCCACCGGAATAGAAGATCCAGGTTTTATTCGGGCTAAATCTATTTTTGAGCAATTACAGCTGCCATGTTATCCGATTTCTGTGGATGAGGAAGGATGCTGTGTGCCTGATGCTGATGAGCCTGTAAAATTATTATATACCACACCTGCTCATCAATATCCTACCGGTACAATTATGTCTATTGCCAGAAGGATTGAGCTATTAAATTGGGCAATCAAACAGGAAGCATACATTATCGAGGATGACTATGATTCTGAATTTCGCTACAAAGGGGCACCAATCCCAGCTTTATCCCATCTCGATTCAGCCGGGCGGGTACTGTACTTCGGCACCTTTTCAAAAACATTGCTGCCATCACTTCGGATCAGCTATATGGTTATGCCAGCAGCCCTGAAGCAGGACTTTGAAAAATTTAATGCTTATCAAAAGTCTGCTGTTTCAAGAATCGATCAGAGAGCTGCTGCAAAGTTTATGGAAAAAGGATTTTATTTATCCCATATCGCAAAAATGAGAACTTTATATAGAGCTAAAAGGAGCTGTTTAATAGATAGCCTGGCAAAGCATCTAGGAGAAAACTTTGACATAATTGGAGATACAGCAGGTTTGCATATCATCGTGACATTACCAGAAGGATTGAATGAATCTAAAGCAATTGAACTGGCAAAGTCGGCGGGAGTTGAAATCGATGCTGTTTTACATATGTATCATCTTCACAAGCCAAACAATCAAGTGATGATTGGATATGGCGCCCCCTCAATGGACGAGATTGAGAGAGGAGTCCAATTAATCGCTAATGCATGGAAAAGTTATCTTAGCCTTTAGACTAAGTCAAATATTCAACTAAAAGAGCTCTTATCTTACAGGATAACGCTCTTTTAGTGAAGTGGTAAACAGGCTCATCTTTTCCTTAACAGCCACCATAAAATCAAACAAATTCATCCCCTGGATTTGCTGGAATTTGTACAAGTCTTGCTTATAGTACATATGAATATGTTTCCCGGTGATCCCCCTTTTTTCTTCAATGGAAGTTATATGGCTATACGCAAATTCTTCAACTAATTCATTGTTTGTTTCTGATACCGGGATTCCATAGAATAGCAGTCTTTTGTTCGTTGCTGCAAATAAGCCTGCCTGCGGTGCTAAACAGTAATGTGCAACTAATGAACAGCTTAAACATTCAATAATGTTTTCACCTTCATGCAATACATTTTTAACCTGATTTTTAATGTTGTCCATGGAACTCCCCCTCATATTTCATCTGTCAAACCGCTGTCTTAACTGCCAGTATCAGCCCAGTAGACCAATCCAATTCTGTTATGTCCAGGTCAGGTCTGTCCTGCAGAGTTTTTAGAAGTTTAGTTGCTTTGATCCGAAATTCTTCAGGCAATTTCTGCTGCGGAAACACATCATGAATCACATAAAAACCGCCGATATTTAAATGATCCAGGGTTTTGTCCAGAAGCTCGAATTTCCCCGGCCATGTATCTGCAAAAATAAAATCGAACCCTTCCGACAGGTTTTGAATAAAAGCTGCTCCGTCCTCACAGCAAAATGTAATTCTGCTGTCATTCCCGAGGTACTTTCTCGCGATCGATTGCACTGTCGGATCTATGTCAACGGTGGTAAGCTTACTGCCTTCATCCATCCCATCCATGATCCATGAAGCAGACGCTCCCGTACCTGTTCCCAGCTCCAAAAAGCTTCCTCCAGATTTAGAGGCTGCCAGCCCCTTCAGTAAAAATCCTGTTTTTATATCACATGACTGCCCGAAGCCGAGCACATCTGATTCCTGTAATATCCTCGAATATGCTTCCGGTACCTGTATAACGCCGTTTTCCATTTTGCCATTCCTCCTCTTTCTTCGTTCTAATCTAAACCAAGCTCAAATTATAAAAGAGCATCAAAAAAAGGCCTCTTTATAAGAGGCCTTTACTTATCAAAACGACCTCTTATCTCCCAGAGCGTCAACTCTGTTGGAATTAGCACCTTCCTGACATAATCAGGGGTTGCTGAGGCTTCGCAGGGCCAGTCCCTCCACCTCTCTGGATAAGAATTTGTATAAAATTTATATTTTCAACCAAGTATTGCATAGTTTCTGCCAAATGGCAATACTTTAACTCTTTTAATCTATTTCAAATTTTTAATGAACAGCTTCCTCCCCCTGATAAATCCTAAAAGCCGGAACAATCGTATCCGACACAATTTCTTTCCCCTTTTCACGGATGAAGTCCAATTTATAGTACGCTTCGAATCTCTGGCTGATTTCTGTTTTTACCAATTCAGGCGGAGTGACGACGATGAATTGGAACTTCAGCTTATGGGCTACAGCGAAAATAGGATCAAGCACATGGGCAGAAGCAGCTTGGCCGAAAGGATTATCACAGACTAGCGGAACCCAGCTTTGATCGGTTTCACTCTTGACCGAAAGAAGCATCATCATCATAACCATGCGGGCAGATAGCTTTTGACCGCCGCTTCCATCAGATTTCTTCTTCGAACCCTGGTTGATCGTCTGCCAGGTCGAATAATGCTCACGCTGCGGTTTACCGTACATGAATGCATTGTCTGTACGCATGTTATAAACCAGGAGCTCCGGATAGCGATTTCTGAGGGAAACAAATAAAATTTGCTCATCACTGATAAGCTGTTTGATTTCCTGATCAAGCACCGGATTATTATCATCAATCATCTCAAATCGCTTCGTAATTTTATTAATGGCTGAAACGAAATGCTGTTTCAGTAAAGGTTCGACATCTTCCGCTTTTTTAGGCAGGATATCTTCTTTAAGCTGGACGAGCGGAAAAGAACCCCTTTCATTCTTAAGCTTCATTTTCGCAATCATCGAGCGAATTGCCTCTGAAATGCTCATTACCTTCATGCTTGCCCTGCTTGCCCAGAAGTTTTGCGCCTTTTCCGCCCGTTCTTTGTCGCGCTCCAGCTGCTCCAGACCGCTCTGAGAAAAGCGCTTCATGTTTTGGACGACACTTTGAATATGCGCATAATGCCTTGTATCCATATGATCAAGCGTAGTTAAGACTTCATTCTTAAAGCGGATTTCCCAATCCTTGCCTTCAATAGCAAGCTTTAAATTTCTTAGTGATTGTTCAATCTTCGCATGCTTCTCTTGCCCTTCATCCTGAATAGCCTGATGTTTTTCACTCCAGGATAGGGTGCTTTGCTTTCCTTGATTCTTAATTTTCTCTATGTCTTCATCTGTAAATGCGGCCGCTTCCTCTTTAAGAATGACGGATAAATGCAATTGATCTTTTTCAAACTCAGTTATGCTTTGTTCTGCCTCTTTTTTGCGTTCTTCCGTTTTCTTTATTTCTGCATTTGTCTGTTTGGTCTGGTCAGTAATTTCGATCGTCTTCACTTCCAGATCAAGCTCTTCCCATTCTTCAGGCTTTTGATCATGCTTGGCCACTTTTTTTGAGGATTTTTTACGCTGATCCATTCCATGCTTTAAGGAGGTTTCAGCAATGGTTACGGTCTTTTCCTGCTCACGCTCTTCCTTTTCTGCTGCCTTTGTTTCCTTTGCAGCTGCCTGTACCATATTTTCCAAAATACTTATTGGTTCATCCGGTACAGAAGCGTCCTTCCACTCTTCATTAAGAGCATGAAGTTTTTTCTCCAGCTTCCTTTGCTGCTTTTGTTCGGATTCTCTTGTCGCCTGAATCGCGAGCAGTTCACTGGCTTGTTCTTCTTTTGATTTTTGCAGCTGTTTAAGCTCCTCAATGCTGCCATTGATTTCTTCTAAAATATAGGGTGATAATCGCGGAACCTCCTCAGAAGCTTCTGCTTTCTCAGCGGCTGGAAAAGCAGCACCGTCTATAAAGAAGCCGATCTTCTTAATATTTTGCTCGGCTGACAGCTTCCATTCCAGATAGGTCTGGCTCCACTTTTCCTGAAGGTCAGTGATGGTCTGAAGCTCGTTTCCCAGTTCATTCTGCAGCTTTTCGAAAACTTCCTTTTGTTTCTCTTTTTCCTGCTTTACCCGTTTATTTTCCTGATGCATTGACTTTTCACGGTCAAATTCCGTTAAGTATTCCGCATCTTTAGATAGCTTTTCAATCTTTTTCTTCGTCTTTTCCAGCTGTTCTCTAAGTCCTAGCTGCAGCTCTTTTTCTTTTTCCTCCTGCACGATGATAGCCTGCAATTCCGTTTCCCTCGAAAGCAGGGCTTCCTTTTCATGAAGAAGTACTTTTTCGATATCAATGGCAAGTTCATGGGAAAGGAATCGGTCGATTTCTTTTATAATACGGCGCAGCGCTGTTTCTGTTTTTTCCAACTCTGCAAGTGTATCTTTCTGATCGTCTATTTGTTTCGCAATCTGAATCTTCCAGTTTGTGAACTTATTTTTATCCGCCAGCAGCTCCTTCTCCGTCCCGGTGATCATCACAAAGGCAGTCTGCTGATTTTCATCCGCCATATCTTCCCGCATAAAAATCGGGACAGGACTTTTATAAATCCTTCCGCTTAGGACCTGCTTATTGATCTTTTCCCATTGCGGCCTGCTGACTACTAAGCCGTACGGCAGAAGAGGATGAGAAAGCATGTGGCTCGCCATTTCATCCGGCTTTAAGGATTGGAGAAATTGGGATCCGTAAAATACGTCAATCCCCGTCTTTTCATCAATCCATTCCTTCAGTTCCTTCACATCATTATTGGCAATCCAGAAATGCTCATCATTCAAGGCATAATCCAGCTGCGTTTCCCAGAGTGCTTTCTTTAATTCTTCCCCTTGCTCGCGATTTTGAACGAGGAGCTCTTCCACTTCATGGGCATATTTTGATAAAAGAGCATTCGTGAATGGAGCATTGACATCTTGCAGCACACCTTGGAGCTGATGGTACAGCTTTGTTTCATTTTTCTGCTGCTCTTCACTTTTCCTTTTTAGCTCTTCACACTTTTCTTCAGAAAACTGAATGGATTGTGCGAGCGTACCATGGGAAGAAGCAAGCTGATTTTGCTTTTCATTTGATCTATTCTCTTTTGCCTGTATATCTTTGAGTGCTGCTTCTTTGGTTTCTATCTGTTTATTCAGATTTTCAATAAAACCCGTTAAATCATAGGCAATGCGGTCACCGAATTCCTTGATGAGCTGTTCTTCTTTTGATTCAAAATCATTAATTTGCGTATAAAGAAAATCAATTTCTGTACGAAGCTGGGCAATCTCCTGGGTCTTTTGTTTATCCTGCTTAGACAGGTCTTTTGCTTTTTTCTTTAAAAACTTTTGATATCCGGAATATTGATGAACGGCTTCCCTAATGGAAGCAGCGGATTTCTCCCATTGCTGTGCCGCTTCTTTTTTGATTTCATCCATTCTTTGATTCACTTGCTCAAGGCCGCTGTTCTGCTCGAGCTTAGCAATCTGCTGGGAAAGCGCACCAATGCTTTGTTCACCTTCATGCCATTCTTTCAATAACAGCTGAAAAGAAAGCTCTTCTTTTCGCTCCTGCTTTTCCTTCACCGCTTCCTGCAGAACTATATGTTTCTTCTGCTCTTCCGCTAATTTCTTCTCCCAATCCAGCACTTCCCGGTGAGCTTTTGCATACTCAAGATTATCTTTCTGAAAACGAAGATCCACTTGCCTGCCTGTTAATTTTTCGATTTCCTTTTCCAGATCAATGAGTATTTCTTCTTCCGTTTTCTTCAAATGCTCCAAAGCGCCAAGCAGCTGTCTTCCGGCCTTAATGCTGTCCTCTACAATTTCCTTATGCCCGACACCCTTTGCCAGGCTCTCTTCAAAAGGAAGAATATCTTCCAGGAACTCTTTATGTGCCAGCTCTCTTTTCAGCAAAACAGGGAGATCCTTTGCGATGCTTGCCTGACTCTTGAAAATCTCCACAAGATCGTTCTTCTGATGCTCCGTCCGGTGCAGAACCTGACTGACTGTAGGAATGATCCGCTTTTGGAACAGGGAATGATCATCTTCAGCACCTTCAAAGAATTTTCCGACGCCGCCTTCATCCTTATTAATGTCCTTCATAATATCCCAATCTTTTCGGTTAATCCCATATGTATCCAGAATTCGGTAGTGTTTCTTTGTATCCCGGTAAACATCGTACCCATTCCATTTTAAATAATCCTTCAGGCCTTCTGTTTCAGCCAGTTCTCCATCTTCATAGAGCGGAATATGTTCAAGAGATGCTTCTTCTTTTCGTTCAAACTCCCTTGTATAAAAGGTAATATTCGGGACAATTTTCGCTTCCTGTTCAAGAGGTTTGCTTTCTCCGCTCTCTTCATTCATTGAAATACGCTGGTCTGCTGAAAACATTCCGCCCGTCACTAAATGCCTGCTGTCAGCCCCGTCGAGCTCCCACTGTATGAGAACATGAAAGGTATAAGGAATAAACTGCTCTTTATTATTAAAAAAGAATTGCTGATAAAAGCGGTTATTCTGCTTTCCCCATGCGGTACCCGGCTTAAGGATCTGAAATATGGTCTGCAGGAAAACACCTTTCCCTCCTCCATTCATCATCGAAATGAGGCCATTTGTGGAGGTTTCCTCATTATGAAAGTTAAATGTGGTATCCCTATACTGCTTTTGCATGCCATCATATTTCAGGCCGGCAATTCTAATCCGATGTATTTTCGGCATGCTGATCCTCCTCTGTTTTCATCAATTCCTTGAACATCTCATAACGGTCATAGTCATGATACAGGTATTCAATCCGTTCAAATAACTCCTGCTTTGGAATCGCCTTCGGTATATCCTCCCGATCCAGAATGACGATGAGTCCTTCTGTTTCCAAAAGACGCATGGCACTTGCAATCAAACCAATCCGCGTTCTGCGATTGGCTTTCCTGGCTCCATAATCATCTGTGTCGACCTCCATGTATTTCCATGTCGTCACAACGTCTCTCATATCAATTTTTTCTTCTTCTCCGAAACCCGGCTTTGCTTTAAGCAGGCTATCCCAATTCATAATGACATCATTCACTTGCCGTTCCAATGTATAAAAGCTGATCCCTTCGCGCTTCGTGCGGATCTTAGCCGCCTGATTGCGGTCGATGCCCGCCAGGAATGCCATAATGACAACGCTCATCAGGTGAAAATGTTTTTTGGTTTCAACCTGTTTATGCCTGTCCTTCATATGTGTAAAATTCGTCGCAAAAACAGAGCCGGTCGGCTGTACAACGAGCTGAATCCGTTTTGGCGATTCAATTATAAAGGTCCCGGATTCGTCTGCCATTAAAAGCACCGTCTGTCTTACATCAGGATCGAAATACGCCTGAAAGTGCTCGCTGTTTTCATCGATGACCTTGTCTTTTAATAGCGTGAAATAAACTGCTGATGCAGTCTTAATACTTTCTGCACTCATCATTTCTCCTCCTGAACACAAATTTTAAACGGAGTGATTTTCATTTGATACCAGAGGAAAGGTTCCGCCCGATGATCAAACTCTGTATAAAGTTTCAATCCTTCAAACACCTGGAATTGCGGATACTCCTGCATAAGCTTATAAAGAAGAATTTCCCTCTCATCGCTCAAGCTCTCTTCCTTCCGGTGCAGCACCTGAACCTTCAGAGGCTTTTTATCAAACATCATCCATAAATCAATCGTTTCCGATTCTTCAAACCATAAATCCTGTACCTCAAGCGGCAATGTCGTTAAATCAGCCAGGGAAAACTCTCCGTATGTCTGCAAATATTGAAACACATAGCTCCAGGCCTTGATAACAGAATTCCAGTTCGTTACGCGCTGATGGGTAATGCTTTCGTCTTCCGTTTCTTCCTCCATCGTCTCTGTCAGCTGCTTTTCATCAAATTCCTGTTCGCCCCAGATCCAATCCAAGGGCAAGATAAATTCATTCTTTGGCGAAAATAAAGGACCCAGTACCTTCTCAACATGATCGAAGGAAGATGCCCCCTCCTTCATGAACCAGTTTTCATAAATGTGCTCCCGAAACGAAACCAGGCTTGTTTCCCAAAACAGTGAAGGGTTTTCCGCTTTTAATTTCATTTCATAGGAGATATTCTGAATCACAAGCTTGGCAAAACGGTCATGCAATTGCCTTGTATGGCCGATCTTTTCCTGCAGGAGGATCAATTCTCTTTGAATGTGATCCTCTTCCTCGTTTCTTCGTTTTGTCTTCTCAATCATACTGCTGATGGTACGGAAGTGATTTTTTTCTTCTTCAAATTGCTTCTCAATTTCCGCACGGTTATCAGCCCTTTGCATTTCTTCTTCCATCAATAAGATTTTGGGATTATTGATCATTTCTTTTTGAAAGGAAAATTCTCTTGCCATTAAGCGGTTGACCCGTGAAATGAGGTGATCGAGGTTTCGGGTAGCTTTGCGGAAATTACCGTTTTTAATCAGCTGCATACTGTAGAGCTGTTCAATGGTGATTGAGAACTCCTCCGCCATTTCCCTGCTCATGAAAATCATTTCCTGTGAGACATCTGTGAGTTTGTAGACGATTGATCCGCCCATCTCCAGGTTTGTATATAATTCATCCATTGTCACATAGCGGAATACCTGCGTCTCCCATGATTGTCTGATTTCATCGTAATATAGGGCTTCAAACGGCCTGCTGTATTCTTCTTTTCCCTGATACAGAAGCCCGCTTGTGATTCGTTCAATCTGCTTATCATCAGCCAAAAGCTTCATTTGTTTAATCGAATCTTCAACCATATATTTGATATCCGATTTTCTCCGATGATCATCATCATTCAATTCCCGATAAAAAATGGTGAGGAGCACCTGCATCAGAATCGTCTGGATATGAGGCTTCAGCTCTCCGACTTCCATTCCCCTTCCAAGCTCAAACAGCGGGTTTAAACGCTGCATCCGCTGGGCGAATCCTTCCCATGACTCGTTCACATCCATCTCCTCCAAGTTTCAATTGTTAAGACTTCCTGAGGAATGCGTTTAGTTTCCTGCCATAATTGCAATAAGAGTTCCTGCTCTTCTACCGTAAACCACCGGAAGAACGCATCACGGTATTTAAGATTTTGAGGCTGTCCGGATTTCTGTTCATTACTTTGATCCATACATTCAAGCATTTTACGGTAAATCTTCAATGCAGGCTGAATGCAGCATTCCGGATATTTCTCAATCAGCCTGGGCATGATCCCGTATCCAGCTGCATCAAGATCTCCTGCATAATAGAATAGATACGATTTAGCCGGGAAAATTTTATAGAAGAACGAAAAGCTCCGTTCAATTTTCGTGCCTTCCCCATAAATGATCAGTTCCGGCTCGTAATCGAGCAGATCGCTTTCCAATAATTGAATGCTAGTATGAAAGAATGATAGATTCTCGACAATCAGCACTCGCTGAATATCTTTAATTTCTTTCCCCTGCTTCATCCAAAACACAAAAGGCTCCCCGTATCTAACCACTTTCAGCTGCTCTTCAGATACACCAATTCGTGCTAAAAAACCTTTTCCATCAGGAAAACTGATCACATCCTGCAGGAATTTTTCATGGCCGAACAGCTCCAGGCTTCTTTCCTCAAGTGAAACGGTTTCCCGTTCGCCGCTGGATTGGAGAAAAGCATATAAATTCTTGACGCGAATCCATTCCTCTTTCGTCTGCCATTCAGGGTGCCGTTCATAAAAGGAAAAGTCGAACCGATCACTTAACTTCATCATCTCGAGACGATCCCATTTGCCGGTGTGAGGTTTCACGTTCACCCAGAAATATAAAGGCAGAGACAGTGTTTTCCCGTTGTATTGATGATTATGTATAGGTGTCAGCTGCCCTTCATCCTGCAATGATTGTATGGCTTCATAAAATAGCGAATAACCGTCCATTTCATAATAATCATCCAGCAATTTACGCAGCTGAAATTCCAAATCATTTATGTTTAACTTCTTCTTTTGCTTAGGGTGCTGAATATCTTCAATAAAGCTTCTCACCCTTGTTTCGATGATGTTGATTTTGTTCACCTTCTTAAACATCTTTGGGTTTTTAGTGAGAGAAATTATCTCATACAGACAACATTTTTATTATAAACTAGTTATGGAATGGATGTAATGGATTTAATAAAAGAGAGAAGTAATGGGGAGGGGAGTAAGACAATAAAGCCTTTCCCCCATTTTAAGACACAGGGATCCATACGGCTGCAGTCAGGAATACAGGAAAAACAATTTCATAAAATATTTATTTCCCACTAACTGTAAAGTTATCATGGGACAATTCAGTAAATTCATTAGCTTGTTTTTGTTCTCAGCGGTACATATAAGTCAACTCTGCATTTCCCTTCTGCATCTTCAGCAGGATTATTCATATTAAATTCGAGGTTATGTCTATCGTAATCCGGGTCATATCCGCTATTTGGCAGCCATTCTCCAAACATGTACTGATAGGCATTATGCAATTTATCTGGGGTATCATAGAATGGATAGAGAGCATACTCCCCTGCATCAATTTTTTTAAACATTACTTCCTGATGTTCCTCTTTATTAAAGCCTTCAGGAATAGTAACACAGGCATCGTGGCGGCAATTCTTGCTCTCCACCAGATCAGGATTATCCAATGATATGCCAATGAAAGATTCCTGCGGAGGATATAATCCATGATTGCTTGCCCATCCAATCAATCTTCCCCAATGATCCTGCGGCTCAAAATAACTTCCGGTACGCCTGATATACGCTACTTCTGTTTCAGGCAATTTCTTTACAATGATCTCCATTTTAAACATCCCACTTATTGGAATTATTTCCCTTGAATTATGTTCTCTATCTTTCTTAATATTCCTTCTCCAATTTCATTTTTTCTCCAACAAAAAAAGCGCGCAGCTTTTATGCTGTACGCGCCTTTATATAGCAAATGCATGATTGCCTATTTTTTTCACAACTTCACGTGAAAAGATCCACTGGCTTGTGGCTGTTTCAGGGTTATAAAAATATAGGAACTCTTCATTTTGCTCCTTATCAATAAGAGCTGTCTCAACGGCCTGAACTGCTTCATTACTTGCCGGTTCATTGATTGAACCATTTTGAACAGGTTCAAAAGCATTCTTCTGATAAATAACATCTTTGACTGTATCCGGGAATTGTTCGTGCTCAACACGATTCAGAACCACGTCAGCAACCGCTACTTTTCCTTCAAACGGCTCCCCTTTTGCTTCAGCCTGTACAAGACGTGCAAGCAGCTTTTTTTCTTCCTCTTTGATGAATCGATGATCTGTTGATGATGACTCTTTCACGTCAACCTCAACTTTTTTATATGTTAATGTTTCTGCAGCTTTCTGATCCACTGTCTCAGCATCAAAATGATCAGCAGGAAACATGCTATATGAACCCATAATGAGTGAAATGGCAGCAACAAATGTTACTAAATTTTTCATTTGTAAACCTCCTGTTTGTAGTTTTTAGGCAAAAACAGGCCACTTATAAGGCTATCAGGTTTACAATGTGAACTCATTAGTGAATCTATGGGAGAATTACCAGTCAAGAAATAAGAATATTCAATTTGCTCTAATAATAATGTAAGATGTATATTTGTTATAGCATGCCTTGAAAATAAATAATTAAACTTGATGGTTAACAGCCTGGAAAGTGAATGAGGTGTTAAAATAATTGAAAGTACTTGAAACAGATCGATTAATTCTTCGCTGGTTAACACCAGATGATGCAGCATTCATTCTCGAACTTTTAAATGAACCTGCATGGATTCGTTATATTGGCGATAAAGGTGTACGAACGCTTGAGGATGCTAAGAATTATATTTTGACCGGACCCATGAAAATGTATTCTCAATTTGGCTTTGGCCTTTTTCTCGTCGAGCGAAAAGAAGGAAGCTCTCCTATTGGCATGTGCGGATTGATAAAACGAGATACTTTAGACAATGTTGATATTGGTTTTGCTTTTTTATCCAGATATCAAACGCAAGGTTATGGGTTCGAGTCAGCTTCTGCTACATTGAAATATGGTCATGAACAGCTGGATATGGAACGGATCCTGGCCATCACATCCTTAGACAATCATGCTTCCTCCAGACTGCTTGAAAAAATTGGTATGAAATATGAAGGGACGATTATTTTGGATAAGGAAGAGCTTAAATTGTTTGCATCCGAAAAATAAGTTCTTGGAGTTTTTTTCTATCCTTAAAAGGTGTCTCCCCCACTTATTAAAAATTAAGCCGGGGCAGCCACCTTCTTTATTAACTTAAATATCCATTAAATAGTCCATCAGTTTTTCCTTTATCTCCTCATCTGCAAAAGCTGCTTCTACACTATTCATATAAATTTGTTTATAATCCTCAGCACTCATAGCAAATTCCTTCGAAACAATATCACATTCATTTGCCATCGTTGTATCCGATACCGTTCTGTTGTCCGTATTAACCGTTACTTTTATTCCATCCCGATGGAAGTCGGAAATGGGGTGGTCGCTAAATTGGTTTACCGCTTTCGTTTGGACATTGCTGGTTGGGCACATTTCAAGCACTACCTGTTTTTCCTTTACAAGTTTATATGCCTCTTCACAGTCTTTAATAAATACACCGTGTCCTATTCGTTCAGCTCCCAGCCATTCAACAGCCTCCAGCACATTTTTTCCGATTCCCGTTTCACCTGCGTGGATGGTGACTTTATAGCCATATTCTCTTGCCAGCGCAATTGGTTCAATGAATTTTCCACAGAAGCCTTCCTCCTCGGAAGCACATAAATCAATGGCGACAACCCCTCTTCCCAGGAATGCCTTTCCCTTTTCGACGACCTCAAATGCACTTTCCACACTCATCGTTCTCATGCATGACAAAATGACATTTCCATTAATATCAAATTCTTCTTCAGCTTCTCTCATCCCTTCAATCACACTTTGGATGATTTCTTCTACGGATAATCCCTTTCGAGTATGAAGCAGAGGGGCAAAGCGGACCTCCATGTATTTCACGTTTTCCTTTGCTGCATCTTCAAATAGCTCATAGGATATTCTTTTCAAATTTTCTTTTGACTGCATGACCAAGTTAGGAATGGAGAATCTTTTTAAATATTCATCCAGGGATTCGCAATCCAACGGGGCAATTAGTTCTTCTTTGATTTTTTCTTTATCAAAAGAAGGCAGGCTGATGCCTTCTCTCTTTGCGATATCAATAATGGTTTCTGGTCTGACACTCCCGTCCAAATGGCAGTGAAGTTCAATTTTAGGCATAATAGTAAAATTCATAGCTGGACCTCCTAGATTTTTTAACAAAAAAATTCCTGATTACGAAGAAAATACAACACATGTATCTTCTTCGTAATCAGGAATTATAGGTTCCTGGTAGAGACCTCCAAACCATATTATTGGAGTTATACGAATGAAAGTATTTCATTAGGTTTTTTAAAAGGATAAATAATATTATCTTTTTTGTCAATCACTTATTTAAAGTTTTATCAGCTCTTCAATATGCCCTATTGCACCCTGAAGCCGTTCCTTATAATCTCCGCTCAGGGTTTTGTAATCAATCTTATGATTGTTCAGGAGTTTTTTTAGAGCATCGTTGTTTAGGAGCCTTACATCGTGCTCTCCATGAACACGAAGTCCATCATCCACCCATTTCACATCAGGTTCCAGGTATAGCCACAGGTCATAATCCTGCAGGCTCGCAATTTCATCCAGTACTGCTTGATGTTCATGGTTGTAAAGGTTGGAATAGAATTGAGTCACGATTGCCTCCGTATCGATAAAAACAACTTTGTTTGCTTTTTCAATCGCCTTGATTTCTTCAAGCTTATGGCCATAGGCAATTTTGTGGTAATCTTCCTTAACCATAATCCCTTCGCAGCCGCCTAATTCTTCACATACGGTTCGGCCATATTCCTCAACATAGGAAGTGTTGTAGATTTTAGCAAGATTTCTGGTCAAGGCAGATTTGCCGCAGCTTTCAGTACCCACCACTACAACCTTTTTAACGAAATAAGGTTTAACAAAGTCAGGGATGTACTCCCAATAAAGAAAAACGCCTTCATTACGGATTGCTGTTGCCGAAATATTCACATGTCCCCGATTGGGATCAATCAATTCGTGTTTGGCCTCTGGATAAAGTTCATTAAAAATATCGTTATATTCATACTCTGAACTAAATACATAATCAATGCGCTTTCCAATTGCCTGTTTTATATCCCTGGCACCTTCAGCCCAATTGTAATCTTCATTCCCCTGATGGTCTTTAATGGAAATGACCTTAACATGCGGCATATCTTTAGTTAATTGACTGAGCCAGCGCAAACGGATATGTGGCGGAATATAAGCCATTTTAGAATGCTCGCACAATTGCCTGTCACGCAGTTCGCTATGGGACAGCACAACGTACAGTTCGTCAACGATGGATGAGGCCTGAACGATGGCATAGACATGGCCAAGATGCAGGGGAAGAAACTTTCCTCCAATAAACCCGACTGTCATTTAAACCTCCTCCTTATTCTGTTTCACATATAATTTCCGCCAGTTGATATAACCATAAATACTGTTGACCAGGAAAGCCGTCCACATGACTAACATTGAAAAGTCGTTGCCGCCCTGTGTGATGAGAGCACCCGCCCAAAGGATAATGGATAATACATTAACGGAAATCCATAGGAGCCATTGCTCTGCAAATCTCTTCAGCATCAATATTTGAGCAGTAATAGAAAGAACGTTTGTAGCTGAGTCCGTCCAGACAAAATTGCCTTCTAAATATCTAAGAAAAAACCCATATCCAATTGTGAGTACAGTAATAGATACTAATGTATAGAGCCAGCCCTTTTTTGACAGACTTTTAACTTTCACATCTTCTCCTTTAACAACCTGATTTGTTTTATGCTTTCTCCACAGGTAAATACCGATAAATTGAACCGGAAAATAAAACAGGGCATTGAGCATGGCTTCTCCATAAAGACCATAACCGTAAGCAATATAAGCATAAGTTAAGGTCTGCACGATGCCAAAGTAATAGTTGGCAATCTTCCCCTTTGCCACCAGCACCACACATAACATGCCGCTTATGGATGAAATCAGGCCTAGCAGTGAATCAGACCAGGCAAAGAAAAGATAAATGTTAACAAGCGTAAATGTGATCAGCCATATAATTTCAAACCGCGTCCAGTTCTTAAAAATCCCCATGTGAATCTCTCCCCTTATATGATTTGCTTTTCACCCTTGCAGCTTATTTCTATATACGGACACAATCGGCTGAAAGTCATTAAATCGATAAAGCTGAGCCGGCGTTTTAGAATAGCGGTTTGATTTCTTGGGCTTTCCGTCTTCCGATATAGCTTCAATAAATGGAAGTGTCGGTGCTTTTCTGAAAAAGGCAGCATCAGTGGAGATCGAAGGATCATCCAACACCGTCAATAAGACCCCCTGCAGTTCAGAAAGCACAAATTCCTCAGGCAGAAAATGCTTGGCCAGTGTTGTCAGCGCCATATCTTTTTTTATAAACCAAAGTGCATCATCGATAATAGTCCGATGATCAAATGCAAGATCAAGTTCAACTGCTTCTTCAAGTGAAAATAGCTCAATTTCAGATGCATCATACGTTTTTTTCCGGCTCCTTAATGCCGCTTCATTTGCAATAACATAATGTGCATTAGAGATTATCCATCCCCGCTGATCCCGCCCAGGCGAATCGTAGATACCAAAATGCTTTATTTTCAGTTCTTCCACTCCTGTTTCCTCAGCTAACTTTCGCTCCGCTGCCTGAAATGCAGTTTCTCCTGACCGGACAAATCCTCCTGGAAGCGCCCACTTCCCTGCTTCCCTGTTCGGATTCCCTTCGTGGTCCAGCTCACTTCTTCTAATCAGCATAATCTTCAGTTCTTTTTTTGGAGGTTTATACTCTCCAACTTGTTCAGATGTGATCGTAAAAACCGCAATATCACTTGTATAACCGTCTGGTGTAATAAAGGTTTGATTCTTCAAATTCGGTTCACCTCTTTTTTTAATTAACATTTTGTTAATTGTTAATTAAAATATATTCCATTTTTTTCTTTCAGTCAATACATTTCTCATTAATACAAAAAAAACTGCTCAAAATTTCGAGCAGCTTCTTTTGTATTAATGCTGATTTTTTATTACTTCTTGTCCCCTTACATTCCATGTAACTGCAAAAATGAGGGCTGCAAGTACACAAGATGCGGTTAAGAGCATGAATCCTGCATCCCATCCAGATGCATCTACAATAACACCCATTAACGCATTAGCTGTTACAGTACCTCCAAGATAACCAAACAAACCGGTTAATCCTGCTGCAGTACCGGCAGCCTTTTTCGGAACGAAATCAAGTGCCTGAAGGCCGATAAGCATTACTGGTCCATAAATAAGGAAGCCAATAGCAATTAAACAGATCATATCGATCATTGGATTACCTGCTGGATTAAACCAGTACACAAGAACGGCGATTAATACTCCCAGCATAAACACGAAACCTGCAGGACCTCGGCGACCTTTAAAAAATTTATCAGAGATCCAGCCGCATAATAGTGTTCCTGGTATACCCGCCCACTCATACAGAAAATAGGCTACGCTGGATTTGCTCATATCAAAGCCTTTTTCTTCGCTCAAATAAGTCGGTGCCCAATCCAGAACGCCATATCGGACGAAATAAACGAAAATATTCGCAATAGCAATGGCCCAAACCCACTTATTATTTAAAACATATTTGAATAGAATCTCTTTTGTTGTTAATTCTGTTTCAAAAGTTTTCTTTGTTTTACTTGGGTAATCATTACGATATTCTTCAATGGATGGAAGTCCAGCCGACTGTGGAGTATCGCGAATAAGGAAGTATGCCACGAAAGCAATAACAATGGCTATAAGTGCGGGTAAAATAAAAACACCTTCATAGCCTGTTGAAGAACTTCCGGCTATGCCTGCAAACATTGCGGCTCCTGCCACAGCAAGAGGTGCCATAAGCCCCCCGCCGACATTATGGGCTACATTCCATATAGCTGTTTTGTTTCCTCTTTCATTGATGCTGAACCAGTGCACAAGGACTCGGCCAGATGGAGGCCAGCCCATACCCTGAAACCAGCCATTCAAGAAAAGCATAATAAACATAATAGCAACAGACGAAGTAAAGAATGGTACAAAGCCCATCAATAAAGAAATGATTCCCGAAAGAATTAATCCTGCAGGAAGAAACATTCTTGGATTGCTTCTGTCTGAAAAAGTCCCCATGACAAATTTACTGATGCCATAGGAAATAGAAATAGCGGAAAGCGCAAAGCCCAGTTCCGTTTTAGAAAAACCTTCTTCAGTCAGATATGGCATAGCTAATGAGAAGTTTTTCCTGATCAAATAATACGCTGCATAGCCAATGAAAATCCCTAGAAAAACTTGAAATCTGAGTTTTTTGTACTCAGAATCAATTTGGTTCTCAGGTAATCTCTCGATTGGGGGTGCAGGCTTGAACAATTTGAACATATGAGTTCCCCCTTGGGTAAATTTAACAACAAAATTAACAAAAAAAACAAAACCCATACTTTAATAACACTTTCAGGAATGAAAGTGCCAAAAAGCATGGGTTCTCCGTTTCTCCACCATAGTTAACTTGTCTGTGACAATTCTAGTATTATTTGTAAACGTTGTCAATAGAAATTAATATGATCATACAGTACAACAAGATGCGTGCTTTTGTCAGTCCTACTTCACACTGGCTAAAGCACGCACCAAAAATCATTCCTACAACTTCACTTCAACAGGCCGAACTGACTTATCCTCTTCACTTTGTACAACAGGCTTCTTTGACCAATAAGTCGCCAGAATCGGCCCTGAAATGTTATGCCAGGCAGCAGCCAGCACGCTTGGAAGTGCTGCCAATGGACCAAAGTGGGCAGTCGCAAGCGCAACGCCAAGACCTGAGTTCTGCATGCCAACTTCAATGGCAATCGCTCTCCGGTTTACTTCATCCTGGCCAAGCACTTTTCCTGCAAAGTAGCCAAGCAGGAGGCCGAATCCATTATGCAGCATGACGGCTGTAAAAATCAGAAGCCCAGATGCGGCAATGGTTGCCGAATTGCCTGAAACGACTGCAGCCACAATCGTGATAATCGCCGCTACCGAAATAAGCGGTAAAACAGTCAAGCTTTTTTCTACAGCCACAGGGAAGAATTTCTTGATTGCCAGACCTAGAACAATTGGAACAATGATAACCTGGACAATAGACATAAACATGGCAACAGCATCAACCGGCATCCACTGTCCCGCAAGCAGCAGGAGAAGCAGCGGTGTCATGATTGGCGCCAGTAAAGTTGAAACGGAAGTCATGGCGATGGACAATGGTACATTTCCCTTTGCCAGATACACCATAACGTTAGAGGCAGTTCCCCCTGGTACACATCCGAGCAAAACAAGTCCCGCTGCCAATTCTGCCGGCAAATTCAAAAGTTTCGCAATGACGAAAGCGACAAGCGGCATGATAATGAACTGTGCACAAACACCGATTAACACAGGCAGCGGTTTAGTAAAAATGATTTTAAAATCCACTGCCTTAAGTGTAAGCCCCATTCCAAACATGACGACACCGAGAAGGATGGTGATAAAGCCTCCCAACCCTAAAAATGGGTCTGGAAACATAAAAGCAATAACCGATGTTAAGAAAACCCACACGGCAAAATATTTCCCTGCAATGGTACTGACCGCTTCTAATACCTTCATATCATCACGCTCCTTCTTTTGTCTTTAAGATTTTATTTGGATTAAACAGGTTATCCGGATCAAGGGCATTTTTGATTTTTTCCATAACCTGAAGCGCCAGACCATGTTCTTTTTGCTGATACTTCTGCTTGCCTACCCCTACACCATGCTCACCCGTACATGTACCGCCCCGTTCGAGAGCATAGAGGACAATTTGTTCATTGAACTTTTCAGCTTTTGCCACCTCTTCGGAATTACTCATATCAATCATCAGGAGGGTATGGTAATTTCCATCCCCCACATGTCCGACGATTCCTCCAGGAAGTCCCAGTGTATCGACCGCTTCCCTCGCATGGCTGATAGCGCCAGAAAGTTCTGAAATCGGCAGACAAACATCCGTCACCATCATTTTCTTTCCGGGATGGCCATGGATATAAGCATAGGCAAGGTTATGCCTGGCCTCCCATAAGCGATTTCTTGCTGCATTATCGGTTTCAAATTCAATATCGAGACAGTGATGGTCTTCGACTATTTCTCTTGTGAACGCGACATCCTGCTTCAAACCGGCTTCATTGCCGTGAAACTCCAAAAAGAGTGTTGGACTTTCGTTATAGTTCGTTTCACTGAACAGGTTCACCTGCTTCATGGATGGTTCATCGACAAGCTCAACCCTGGCAATCGGAACACCTGCCTGTAAAATGGAAACAACCGCTTCAACCGCATCGTTTAATGAAGGAAAAGAAGCTCTTGCCGCCGTCACATGCTCCGGAATACCATATACTCTTAATGTCAGTTCTGTAAAGCAGCCAAGCGTCCCCTCAGAACCAACGAATAAACCATTCAAATGGTATCCGGATGAGGATTTAGCAGCTAAATTGCCTGTATGTATGATCGACCCATCAGCAAGTACCACTTCCAGATCACGAACCTGATCACGCATGACTCCATATTTCACAGAAGTAGTTCCGCTGGCATTCGTTGCCGCCATTCCGCCAAGCGTAGCATCCGCTCCTGGATCCACAGAAAAAAATAGTCCATATTTTTTCAATTCCTTGTTTAGCTGCATGCGGGTCACGCCAGGCTGTACCCTAACAAGAAAGTCATTCTCACGTACTTCCAGAACTTTATTCATAAGCGAAAAATCAATCGTAATTCCATGTTCGTACGGTATCACATGCCCCTCAAGACTGGATCCCAGTCCAAAAGGAACAATTGGAACTTTATATTTGTTTGCCAGCTTCACAATTTCACTGACCTGCTGGGCCGTTTCCGGAAAAACAACCAGGTCAGGAAGACTCTCCATATGGTATGATTCATCCCTGCCATGCAATTCTCTTACTGTCTGATTTTCTGTCACCTGCTGCTCAGTAAGAAACTCTCTTAAAGCCTGCAGGAGGCTCATACTCGCTGTTTCCATCCTATACTCCTTCTTTCTTATTCGGGGAATTTGGTCAAACCAATGTTATAATTGGTCCAACAAGTTAAATTAATTATACTAACTTATCAGAAGAATTCAATTATTTATTTTATTATTTTTATAGTATTGATTAATAGATTTTAGGTCTGTTACATTTAGGAAAGTAAGAAAGGCCTATTTTGAAAAGAGGGTACGGGGAATGGCAGAGAAAAAAAAGACCTATCTGGTTTTAGCAGATAAATTGATAGAATGCTATTTGGGAGGAAATCTTAAACCAGGTGAACGGCTGCCTTCAGAAAGAGAATTGGCAGTTCAATTCAATGTCAGCCGGACAACCATCAGAGAGGCCCTCAGAACCCTGGAACTGAACGGGCTCATCGATATCCGCCAGGGAGGCGGAAGCTACGTTAAAGTCGCTGAGATCAAATCAAGCAAAGAAGAGATCATCACAGCTGTCAAAGCAGAAAACCCGCTGGTATATGAAATGCTTGAACTGAGGCGTGCACTGGAAGCTGAATCCTCCTTCCTTGCAGCCAAAAGAGCCACCCCGGCAGACCTTGAGAAGCTGCGGATAGCTTTGAATCATATGGCTCTGTCCAAGCAGGACCCAGAATTAGGGTTAAAAGCCGACCTTGACTTTCACATTGGGATTGCCGAGGCCACCCATAATTCGATCTTCATAGACTTGATACATACCCTGAGGGGACATATGGAAGATACGATTAAGGCTACACAGAATCATCGCTTTAAGGATCCGGCCCGTTACGAGGATACAATGGAAGAACATAAGGAAATTTATCTGGCTATTGCCTCTGGAGATGGAGATAGAGCAAAGGAATTGATGGAGGGGCATATTACGAAAATCAGGGCGGAACTGGTGGAGTCGATGATTTTATAAAAACAAGCAGACACCAATCAGGTACCTGCTTCTATCAGCTCAGTTTCCAGCTCTATTTCATCGTCTAAATATTTGGTCGTGCTATACCCATAAATCTCCAGTGACTTAGGAGTTACTTTCTTGCCATGTATCTTTGTACTTTGAACAGTAAAGAAGTGACGGGGCTGTCCCATTACTTCGTATATTTTTGGCGTAATCTTTTTCATATCGTATTCTTTTCCATTTTTATCAACAATAATTCCTTCATGATCCATTTCCATTGAGGAATCATCACCTTCTTCAGTCACTATATTGTAATGAAGTGATTCATACGCCCGATTCTTTATTTCGTGATTACTGAAAACAACAGTAGCAGACTGACCCATTTCCACCTTATCTATTGAGATGGTACTGCCCGCATATTCAAAGGTTTGCGGATATTCCCTGGAAGCATCAAGGGCAATCGTTTTATTGTCTACAATTGACAAATAAACACTATCGAATCGAACTTTCACTTCATCGGTTTCTTTTTCAAATAGAGGTTTAAAATGAGCCTGAAACTTGCTCCATCTCAAATCATTCTGTGCATGTACGTATGAGTTCCCGTATAAATCAGCTTCAGCAACTTTATTATTAATTTCTAAATTTTCGAAATCGATCATGTCGATCCTCTTTTCCGGCTGTTCATTTTTGAGTCCATATTGCAGAATTGTCCCTGTTGGAGCAAGGATTAATTTATCAATCAAGACTGCTGTCCCCTCAATTTCAACTTCTTCATTCAATGCATACTCGACAGAGGGTTTTTTTGTAACAGGAATGTCAAATTTCCAATCCCCTTCTTCCGGTTCCATATTCACATATGAATCTGAGGAGTTTCGTTTTAATTTCAAAACCTTATTTATATTTAGCTGAATGGTGGCTTTATTTTCTTTCAGCGGCCTCAGACTCATTTTCCCATGATAAATGTTCTTTTCCTTTTTATTAAGATCTGACTCCATATCTGGCGGAATGTACATAGGATAGGTATTTGCCACCATTATTTTCATTTCGTCCTCAATAAAAATGCCATCATCAATGTTAATCATATATTGATTGTTGTCATTGATATCTTCTATTACATAAAAAATAAGAGTTTGAATCTCATCAGCAATCACACTCTTAATTTTTATTTTAACCCCATTGCTTTCAGCTTCCAGCCCCAGCCTTTCACCTAAATCCTCCTGAAGAAAAACGCGCAGCTCCTGATTTTCTTCCGTCAATGAGTAATAGATTTTTGGAAATATCCCGGTGAAGAAACCTGTACACATGAATAAGACGAAGACACTTGCTGAAATAAATCCAATTCTTTTGCTTTTCTTCTTCCTCAGCTTAATAGAATTTTCCCTTTGTGAGACTCGTTCTTTTACGTTTTCCATGAAATCTGCGGGTACGCTGAATGTCTCAATGGTTTCAGAGAAGTTCAAGATGGTTTCCTGCAGAGATGCCAGATCATCCTGGCAGTTATGGCAATGATAGATATGCATTTCAAAATCGATTTTCCGCGGCCGTTCCAGTTTTCTTTCCAGGTAATTTACGTAAAGCTTTTGGTATTCAATGCAGCCCTGATAGTCCTCTCCATTTCCCAATCCTTTTCTGAGCAATTGGAACCCTGAAAATAAAAACTCCTTTATCTGTTCAGATGACAATTGGAGAAGCTGTGCAGTGTCCTCTCTGGAGATTCCTTTTATATAGGTTAAGACCAGCACTTCTCTTTCCTGCTCTTTTAACTGCTGCAGTGCATTAAATACTCTTTCCTCTGAAGCTATTAAACTATTTTCAATAGAAAGCTCCCGGCAGATACGTATAAAAATAGATAAAACCCGCAGTTCAAAAGATGTGCTTCTTGTAAACTTTGACAGCTCCTTATGCACCTGTAAAATAGCACGATAAAAAAGCTCCTCAATTTTGAGTTGGCTCCCCAGATAGGACCAGCCGATTATATAGAGGGATCGCTGATGCTGATCGAACCATTCAACAATGGATTCTATTTCTTTTACACTTATCGTCAAGGGTAAAACGGGTTTATTTTTAGCTGGGATGATCAAGACCTTTCTCCCCTCTATGCGCCTAATTAGTAGTTTACTTGGTTTTATTATAACGTTTAAAGTGATATTATTCACCAAAATTTGGATAAGAAAGTCATATTCCCTGAAACAAATAAAAAACTCCTTTTGCAGAGTCCTGCAAAGGAGTTTTCCCAATGAAAAGCTATCTATATCCCTCAGCATTGGCAGGCTTCCCCGGCTCCTGGACCTCAACCAAATATCTGAAAGCCTCCGGCTGAGAACCATCCAAATCATGAAAATGATACATTTTCGCCAGCTCCCCGCTTGAAAAGGATCCGCCGTTCAATCGTTTTTTTTCAGGATCTTTTGCAATGGCACTAATTGCCCGTCCTATATACCTTGGTGTCTCAGATATCACAAAATGAGGCTCCTTTTCGGTGGCATCCTTCCAATTCTCCTCTGTGACCCCAAACACCTCGAGCATAATTTCAGAACGCATCCATCCGGGTGAAACAGCAACCGCGGTGCAATCATAAGGTGAAAGTTCATGGGCCAATGCTTTGGCCATACGGATGACAGAGCTTTTGGCCAAGTCATAATACAGAGACACCCGGTAGCGATCTTGATTATACTCTTCTGTTCCGTCCGTTACTTCGACTACTAATCCCCCTTTGTTTCTGATCAGAAGCGGAAGGGCATAATGACTTGTGATAATATGAGTATCAATCGCCAGACGAAGCATTCTCATTCCCTTTTCCATGGAATGCTCCCAGACAGGAATGTCCCATTCAATCAAATTTTCGCCTCCCCATATATCATTAACGAGGATATCCAGCCTGCCCTGTTCTTTCTCAATCTTTTCAATCAATGACTGCACCTGATCCGGTATAAGATGATCCACTTGAACAGCTATTCCAGTTCCGCCCAGCTCATTTACCAATTCAGCTGTATCTTCAATGGTTTCCTTTCGTCCATATTCCGATATCTGATTTCGCGTTGTACGGCCTGTAACATACACCGTCGCCCCTGCTGCACCGAGTTCCATGGCGATGCCGCGGCCAGCTCCCCGTGTTCCGCCGGCCACAAGTGCCACCTTCCCTTTTAATGATGTCATTCAGATCTGCCCCCTTTTGTGTTATATGTATACTATAATCATTAATGTTGACATCTAATGTCATATTTAAAACTTTTTTTCAGGGGTGAACAGATTGCGCGCAGACAGACTCATTGCGATCGTACTATTGCTTCAAAATAACGAAAGAATGACCTCGAGGGAATTGGCAAAAGAATTAGAAGTAACGGAGCGAACCATACACCGGGATATGGAAGCCTTGAGCGCTGCTGGCATCCCTGTTCTGGCTGAACGAGGAAAATTCGGCGGCTGGAAACTGCTTGAGAATTACAGAACAAATCTTACCGGATTAAAAGCTGCTGAAATCAAAACACTGCTTCTCTCCCCCTCCTTTGAGCACCTTGCAGACCTTGGCATCAGCAATGATTGGAAAGAAGCACGACAGAAACTTCTGGCTGCTATTCCTGTCCCACTAAAAGAAAGTGTGAAGGACATTTCCAACCGAATTCATATCGATACCAGCACGTGGAGGGAAACACCACGGGAATTGAAGTCTTTTGGAATCGTCCAGCAGGCGGTTTGGGAGGAGAAAAAACTTCAGATTCAATACGAAAAAGCAGATAAACAGACAAGCGAAAGAATAGTTGAGCCGCTAGGACTGGTCGCCAAAGGGAACACTTGGTATCTTATAGCTGCTTCTGATGCAAAGATAAAAACCTACCGAGTTTCCAGAATAATTGATGCCGTGATGATTACTGAGAACTTCAGCAGGCCGAATGACTTTGATCTCGCTGACTATTGGCAGGAATCGAAGCAGACATTCATTAGCAGCCTGCCTAAATTTGAGGTGGAAGCGGAGATTTCACCAGCCATTCTTCAGCGGATTAATTTTACTGGCCGATTTGTTCAGGTACTTCACACGGATTCGCCTAAGGAAAATGGATGGATTCCTGTAAGCCTTAGCTTTGATACCGAACAAGAGGCAAGAGAGTATATTCTTGGGTTTGGGAATCAGATTAAGATTGTATGCCCTATTTTCCTAAGAAAAAGTGTGAGGGAGATGGCTGAGGGTGTTATTGATTTGTATAAGGAAAATGAGTAATAGCAGAGAAAAGATTTCTCTGGATGACCAGCGCATTTCCCGAGACTGAGTCCCATTATTTCAAAACCGGGCCTCAATCATTTCTTGGGCTCGGTTTTGTTAATGGATCAGGGTACATTTAAGGACTTTAAACCTATCTTGCCTTATCCTCTATACTTGATCGTTAGTCCTTTTAAGAAGTTTCTGGCAAAATTGTCTAAGCAAACTTTATAATTTTTATGCCCTTCTTTTCTTAAAAAAGCTCCGAGCTCTCCTTTTGATACGTTTAATCCAGCTTTTTTGAATACATCTATCATGTCCTCTGTCGTTAAGGACAGGGCGATTTTGATTTTCTTTAAAAGGATATTGTTTATGTTTGAATAATTTTCAATGGTCGGTTCTGGCGTATTTGTTTGACCTGGTTTTGGCTCCTGTCTACCTCTCTTATAGATAATAAAACCATTTAAAAAAGAATTTAACATACTATTTGTCAATTTTATTTGTCCGTCATTTTCTTCTTCCTCATCAGACTTTTTGAGGATCCTTACCACCTCTGGCACGGACACTTCCTCTCCTCCAAGTTTAAAGATCTCAGCCATTTCACTATTTTTGATTTCTAACGCGTATCTCAAACGAATTAATATATCATTATTATCCATGATTTTCATTTCCTCCTAATTTGATGCTCTTTGCTGCTTAACTATCTTCAGTCTATCATCACAATAGCCTCATAATACATAGAAAACAGAAACAATTATCTTCTGATTGCCTAAAGAGAAATATATGAATGGCACAAAAAAGCCGCACAGCATCCCACTATGCGGAAATCATATGTATAGTTGGCGGGACCGCCTGGGAATCGAACCCAGCTAACCTGGCACGCAGGTCACAAGCGGTTTTGAAGACCGTGGAGGGCACCAGCACCCCAATCAGCCCCGTAAAGACTCTTCCTATTATAAGGGCAAATGGTGCTGCTTTCAAGACTTATGCCTCCTTTCTTGTCGTTTCACGGGACAAGGCTTATAATAAGAACAGGAAAATATGTGTGTAGGTGAAGGAAAATGCTAGAAGGTTGGTTTATGTATTTTATATTGTTCTGGGTTGTCATTCTGATTTCGTTCTTTGCGATTGGCGGCTTTTTTATGTTTCGCAAATTTTTAAAGCGCATGCCGAAAGAAGATGGCAAATCGGATTTGGATTGGGAAGAGCATTATGTCAATGAAACGCGGCATCTGTGGCAGCAGAGAGAGAAGGATCTGTTGGAGGATCTGGTAAGTCCGGTTCCGGAACTGTTCAGGGATGTTGCAAGAATGAAGATTGCCGGTAAAATTGGAGAACTTGCTGTAAATGAAAAGGCAGATCAAATTGATCAGGATCTTCTGATTCGAGGCTATATTCTAGCCACACCGAAACGTGACCACAAATTTCTGCGCAAGAAATTGACAGAAAAACAGATAAGTATCACGCCCTATGAACATTTATTCTAAGCCATTTCGGAACGCCGGAATGGTTTTTTATTTTTTCCGACTTTAAGAAGGATACTCACCACCTTTATTGAATAGAAATGGAGAGTAACTCTATTCATAAAGGAGTAATCCAATGACTACAAAAGAAGTCTTATTAAAACAGCTATCCGCCTGCCTCGACCAGCCCAATTGGTTTGTCCCGCTATCACCTGCCATCGGAGGATTATCAGCAAAAGAAGCATCCTACAAGTCAGGAACCGGTAATTCCATTTGGCAGATCGTTACCCACCTTACCTTCTGGAATGACCGCTATCTAACCAGATTCAAAGAATTGCCGCTCTCCCAAACCCATGTCGCCAATGACGAAACATTCAGCACCAATGAATCCGTTACTGAAGAGGATTGGCATTCTGCTATAAAAGCTCTTCAAAACGTCTTGACTGAGTGGATTAAAGCCCTGGAAGAATGCAGTGAAGAAAAGCTTCTCTCCTCCGCCTATAAGGAACCGATCGAATCCTGGTCGTCTGTCATTTCGAACTTAACCATCCACAACGCCTATCACATTGGCCAAATCGTAGAAATCCGGAAAATGTATGGACTATGGGACCCCAAAAATGGAGTCCATTAAATATCCATGCAAAAGCCGCCGAACGCAATACCCGGCGGCTTTCAATCTATTAAGTTGTTTTGGGATTCCCCGATCCGTTCAGGTCGTGATGAAGCTTCCGATAATTCATATACATGGCAATTCTCCACGGTACAATCATCGAAAATGCGAGAATCCAGAACATGCCGCTCAGCTGACCATAGTCGATTGTTGAGCTAAGAGCTATTTTTCCAATGATGCGGATTACAAGCAACCCTATTAATATAAAAGCAAATGCTTTGGAGCGCTTCAGATAAATTTCGCTGTCCCTGATTTCAAATGAGGATGTTTTAATTAAAAGCATGGAAAACAGCAATCCAACTGTGGCCGCTTCCAGAATCTCCAATGGAGTAACACGAAAATAAGGAACGGTAAACATAAAAGCACCTGTGCTCATAAAAATCGGCGGCAAGATAATTTTCTTGGCCGAAGCCGGCTTTTTTGCAGCCTTCATGCGGATGAACATAGCGAAGATTGCCATAAATACGGCACCGATTGATGAAATTAATACAAAGTCCATTCGATTTCATCCTCTATTTCATTTGATTACTAACCATATTATATCTTAATAAGCTTAATTAAGGTACTCAGAAGGATAAAAGTTCATCAAAAAAAGCCACTCCAGCTGATACCCGGACACATCCGTATGTCCAAGGTACCCCGAGTCAGCTCTTAACTTAATACCCGATTTACCGCTTCAAGTACACGGCCTTCATCAAATGGTTTTATAATAAAATCCTTCGCGCCAGCTTCAATGGATTCAACCACTACCTTCTGCTGGCCCATGGCTGAACACATGATAACCTTTGCATTAGGGTTGTCCCTCTTAATTTCCCGGACAGCCTCGAGCCCGCTCATTTCTGGCATCGTAATATCCATCATCACCAGATCTGGCTTCAGATTTAAGAATAGGTCCACGGCTTCCTTTCCGTTTTCCCCTTCTCCCACAATTTCATGGTCGGCTTTTTTCAGAATGCTGCTCAGCGTAACCCTCATAAACTTCGCATCATCAACTATTAAAATTCTCGCCACCGCTGTTTCCCCCTTGTAGTGCATTGGAAGCTATATCTCTATTATACTACATACATAGTAAAAAATACCCAAATAACATTTATTAAAACATCTGGCAGAAAAAAATCATTCCTTTAGAGAGATACAAAATTCCACTCCGTAAGAACACATATTTCAATATATCGAACTATCAGATATATTTCAATTGAAAGAATATGACAAATTTCGACCACCTGTCATAGCCCTTTTTCCTTATAACATAAAAAAGACACATTCCTAACTTGAATGTGCCCATGCTCTTAGAAACCAGTAAATCCGCCAAATAACGGTGAAAGGAAGATAATGATTTTTGTCATCCAGTCAAAGAATAAAACTACACCCATGATCATCATCAGCACACCGCCGATTTTCATAATCTTGGCGCTGTTTCGCCTAATCCATTGCATTTTCCCTAGGAAGAAGGAAAGAACAAAGAATGGAATAGCAAAGCCAAGAATATAGGCAATCATGTAAACCATTGCAGAATTAGGATTTGTGACCGCTAATGACCAGACCGCCCCTAATATTGGACCTGTACATGGGGTCCAGCCTGCAGCGAATGCCATTCCGATCAAAACAGATCCCAGAAGGCCCGATGGACGATTCTTAAATTCAAACCGCCTTTCTTTCATAAGAAATTCGGGCTTAATAATGCCTACAATTAATAATCCAAATATAAATACAAAGATGGCGCCAATTTGCCTGATTAAATCCTGGTATTGCTGAAAGAATTGACCAAGCAAGGTAGTTCCAAACCCAATAGCGATAAAAATGGCCGAAAATCCGATCAGGAAAAATAGTGTATGAAGCATGCTCCTTCTCTGCATCATCGCATTTTCTTCTTTAATCTCCCCTACAGACATTCCGGTGATATACGATAAAAATGCCGGATATAATGGCAGGCAGCAAGGTGAAACAAAGCTTAAAAACCCTGCCCCTAATGCAATAAATACATTCAAATCTGTCATAGTCACAACTCCTGATACTCATTCATTCCAATTTCATTCTAACAAATCCCATCCAGAAAAGATAATGGATAGTATGTGAACATTTTGTGTCACCAGCTGCTACTAAAATTCATATTAATTTTCAACCTGGAACATGTAATTTTAATGTAAATGTTACTAAAGTTTAAAACAAGTTTCTTTTGAATTTATTACCATAATTCGATATACTAGTATAGATCTTAACAAATTCTGTTATTATCTTTCAGCTTTTGACATGGATTCAAATTGGCAGAGTATAGCCTACATATAAGAAATGATCAGAGAGGAATTATTGGCCGTGTGTAAACAGGAACTGCTTACATTAATCGAACAAAAAAGAACAGAGTTAATTCAAGTGGCCATGAAAAGCGGCTTAAGCTCTGCCGCAGCAATCCGATACAGCCAGGAATTGGATGCCCTATTAAATGAATATAACCGAAGCTTCATTAAAAAAGTGCAGACACATTAAGAAACAGCCATGCAACCAATGCAGGCTGTTTTTTACATTTCGTTCCTATGGTTCTAAGCAGTTATTTATTAATAACAATCGATAATTTATAATTTGCATGCTTATTCAAGTCTGTTAAAAATTGATCTAACCGACCATTAGACTGAAATTTGCATTCAAGTATATAACAGCCATCCCCGCTGATTTTAAAATTATGTATGATTTCCTGCTGTGTTTTTACGAAGGTCAGATACGGCTGATGATTCATACTTTGAGTAATAACCGTAATAAAAGCATGGATGGAATACCCTAATTTCTCCTGGTTCACTTTGATTGTGTATCCCTCAATTACGCCCTGATCTTCTAATTTTGCCACTCTTGATGCGGCTGCCTGGCCAGTTAAATGGACTTTCTCTCCCAGCTCCTTCATGGTGATCCGGCTGTTTTTGGAGAGTTCCTCCAAAATACGCTGATCCGTGTGATCCAGCATTTTTTCAACTCCTTTCACTTTTCAAGTTAAACGGCAAAAAGACTTGATTTTATCTATGTAAGTACCAATGGGTCTTAGTATAAACTATAGGTAAATCAAAGAAAAGGAGTACATTTATATGATTATACAGCAAATCCGCAACGCTACACTCGTTGTCAATTATGCAGGGAAAAAGTTTTTAATTGATCCCTTTTTATCCGAAAAAGGGACTTACCCGCCTTTTCCAAATTCATTAAGACAAGATCAAAACAATCCTTTAACAGAGCTTCCAGCCTCCATTGATGAAATTATTCATAATGTGGATGCTGTTATTGTCACCCACCTGCATTTAGACCACTTTGATGATGCAGCCAAACAGGCATTGCCAAAGGACATTAAAATGTTTGTTCAAAATGAAGAAGATGCTGCTGAAGTAAAAAATACAGGTTTTAATAATATTGAAGTCCTCCATGAGAATACTGTTTTTGGAGATATCCAACTAATAAAAACAAAGGGCGAACATGGCAGGGGGGAAATTTTAAAACTGGCCGGTCTCGTTTGTGGAGTGGTCTTCAAACATCACAGCGAAAAAACACTTTATGTAGCAGGAGATACAGTTTGGTATGATGCTGTTCAGGAAGTCATTAAAAAACACAGACCTGAAGTCATTGTTGTAAATGGCGGAGATAACCAGTTTCTTGAAGGCGGCTCGCTTGTTATGGGGAAAGAGGATATTTATGAAGTTTCCAAAGCTGCCCCGGATGCCAAGATTATTTCTGTCCATATGGAGGCAGTCAACCATTGGACACTATCAAAAGAAGAGTTAAATAGCTATAGTAAAGACAAAGGCTTTTCCGATCAACTATTAGTGCCTGAAGATGGAGAATCTTACTCCTTTTAATAGACGAAAAGACGTGTGGCCATTCACACGTCTTTTCTATTACCCTACTGCATCCTCCACTTTTTCAGAAGTTCCATTCTGCAACAGATACATTTTATGATACAAACCCCGCTTTGCCAGCAATTCCTGGTGCGTTCCTCTCTCTACTATTTCCCCCTGATGAAGAACGAGAATCAGTTCAGCATCCTGTATGGTAGACAAGCGATGAGCAATCGCAATTGTTGTGCGGCCCTTTCTCATTTCTTCCAGTGCTGTCTGAATAGCTTCTTCTGTTTCAGTATCAATATTAGCTGTTGCTTCATCCAGCACAAGAATTTTCGGTTTGGCAGCGACCGTTCTTGCAAAAGCAATGAGCTGTCTTTGCCCGCTTGAAAAAGTCGATCCCCTCTCCACCACAGGATGGTCATAACCGTCTTCCAACTTTTCTATGAAAGTATGAGCCTGAACAAACTGAGCCGCAGCTTTAATCTCAGCATCTGTCATGCTTTCATTGTGCAGCATGATGTTATCCTTAATCGTCCCGTAAAAAAGGAAAGGATCCTGAAGGACAAGCCCCATTTTTGTGCGCAATTCTTCTGCTGGGTAGGACTTAATGCTTCTTCCGTCAATGAGTATATCACCGCGTTCATATTCATAGAATCGCATCATTAAATTAATGATAGAGCTTTTGCCGCTGCCGGTATGGCCTACGAGAGCAACGGTTTCACCCGGTTTGGCAGAAAATGAGATATTTTTCAAAACATCCCTTTTGCCGTCATAGGAGAAGCTGATGTTCCTGAACTCAATCTCTCCCTCGCTGATTTCAGCAGAATTGCAGTCCTCCTGTGCTGGGGCAAGTTCCTTTTCGTCCAGCAGCGCAAACGCTCTTGAAGCGGCAATGATTGCCTGCTGATACATGGAAAGCCTCATCATGATCTGATTCACAGGCTCAAAGAAGCGGTCAAGATAGCTGACAAAGGCATACAGCACACCGATTTCGATCGGATTGTTAAAGGAAGAAATGCCAAAGAAGCTCAATACAATAATAAGGGCCAGTACATACACAAGGTCGATGGCAGGCCTTAACAGCAGCCCATCCATTTTGATATTGCGCATACCTGCTTGATAATGCTGCTCATTGATATCGCCAAATTCCTTCCGCAGCCTTTTTTCCTGCCTGAATACCTGGATGATGGACATTCCCTGCAGTGATTCACTCAGCTTAGCATTTAGCTGGCTCAGCCTTTCCCTTAAGTCCTTATAAAATACTGAACTGTATTTACGGTACGTACGAATGATCATAAAAAGAATCGGGAGAATCACCAGGCAGAATAAAGCCAGCTTCACATTCAGGATAAACATCGCTACAAATATCCCTGTCAGCAGGAAGGCACCCTGAATGAAGGTAACCAGGACACTGACAAACATATCTTTAATCGCCTCTGTATCATTGGTAACCCTTGATACAATGCTTCCGGCAGGCGTTTTATCAAAGTATTTCAAGCCCAGTGACTGAACTTTTGAAAAAACATCCACACGCAGCTGCTGAATGATTTTCAGTGCTATTTCCTGAAATTTCAGCAGCTGAAAATACGATACCAGCACATTCATGATCTGAATGCCCAGATAGGCTGCACCAAGGGCAAATAACGGCTCGAAAACCAGGTTCCTTGGTGTTAAAAAATCATCAATAAAAATTTTAACAAGAATCGGCCCCAGGATGTCACCAACCGTAGTTAACAGAAGCAGACTGAAGGCAAGTATAATTGTTTTCTTATGCGGTTTTGTATAGGAAAGCAGCCGGAAAAGGACCTTCCGCTGCTCTTTCCCCTTCATAATCGGTGTCTTTTCCATCGTCTTATCCCCCATGCTCCACAAGCTCTTCCAGCTGCTGGCGCAGATACATATTCTTATACCAGCCTTCTTCATCCATCAGTTCATTATGTGATCCCTGCTGAACAATTTTCCCTTCATCCAGCACCAATATGAGATTCGCATGCTGAATGGCGCTCAGCCTGTGAGCTGTTATGATCGTTGTCTTGCCTGCCCGCTCACCACGTAATGAAGTGAGGATCGCTTCCTCTGTTTTCGCATCAACAGCAGAAAGGGAGTCATCCAAAATCAATACTTCAGGATTCATCACAAGGGCCCTTGCAATGGAAATACGCTGCTTCTGCCCTCCAGAAAGCGAGACCCCTCTTTCACCCACAACGGTTTTATAGCCATCTGTGAACTCGAGAATATCTTCATGGATATTGGCCAGTTTTGCTGCCGCATAAATATCTTCAAGGTCTGCATCCGGCCTCGTGAAAGCGATATTTTCCGCAACGGTGGCCGAGAACAGGAAGTGCTCCTGTGGGACATAACCAATCGCTTCCCTCAGTTTTTCGATTTTATAGCGATTTATTGGATGTCCGGCAAAAAGAATTTCCCCTTTATAGCCTTCAAACTCACGGAGCAATAGCTTCAGCAGTGTGGTTTTGCCAGCACCCGTTTTACCTGCTACGCCGAGAGTCTCTCCTCTTTCCAGTCTAAAATGAATATCCTTAAGCAGCGCTTCCTGTTCACTAGGATAGGCGAATTCCTCAATCCTGTACTCAATATCACCGCTTGGAACTTCATTGATGCCGGTCTCATCATCCTTTATATCGATTTCTTCTGCAAGAAGAGCAGAAACTCGATCATAAGAGGCTCGGCCTCTCTCGACAATGTTGAACAGCCAGCCAAAAGCGAGCATTGGCCAAATAAGGAGACCCAAGTAAGTTGTAAATGATACCAGCTGCCCGATTGTCAGCTCTCCTGCGATAACATATCTTGATCCAAATGCAATAGACAGGAAGAAAGAAATCCCTACAATAATGCTGATCGTCGGATCAAATAAAGAATCAACCTTTGCAACAGAGATGTTCTTTTGCACTACATCTTCAGACTGCCTCCGGAAATCTTCAATATCTTCTTTTTCCTGGCCGAATGTTTTTATCACTTTAATTCCTGAAACACTTTCCTGAGTTTTGTCATTCAGTGAAGAAAAAGCCTCCTGTGCTTTATGGAACCGTTTATGAAGAAGTGTTCCATACCAGCTGGTAAGAAGTGCCATGAAGGGCATCGGAATCAAACAGATCAGCGTCAGCTTCCAGCTGATTGTTGCCGCCATGGCGATTATAACGAAGCCGCCTGTCGCCAGTGAATCGACAAAGGTTAGGACCCCAGCTCCAGCCGTCTGCTGAATCGCCTGCAGATCATTTGTCGCATGGGCCATCAAGTCCCCCACCCGCTTTTTCTGGTAGAAGGACTGTGACATATTCGTAAAATGCTGATAAAGCCTGTTGCGCAGGAGTTTGGACAACTTAACGGCTGATCCGAAAATCATGATGCGCCAATAATAGCGGAGCACATACATCATGAGGGCTGTAACAGCAAGTAGTCCTATCCACATTAATAATGCTTTTGCAGTCAGCTCACCATTTTTAATGGAGTCGACCACAATGCCGACCACCTTTGGTGGAACCAGCTGAAGCATTGCCACAAATAGCAGCAGAATAATCCCGTTTACATAAGCCTTTTTCTCCTGTTTAAAAAACCACATCAAATCAAAAAAAACCTTCATACCCCATCCCCCGAAATCCAATACATAATAGCTTAAATAGTTTAACAAATATTAAGAAAATAAGGAAGATTTTTTCTCACAAGAAAAAAAGCACCCATTTGGATGCTTTATTGACCTAATGCTTCTATTCGGTTTATTAGGCTTGTTGCCTCATTAATGGTAGTAAACAGCTCTGAGTTCTCCAGCTGATCCAGAGCAAGGTTGCCGTTCTCCAATACTTTATTGATTTCAGCCAGAAGCGCTTCATTCTGGGTCACCAGCTCCTGATGAACATCTTCTGCCAGCTTCGGGATATCCTGAAGGGCGATAAATTCTTCAACTTCCTGCTTAAGTGTCAACAATCTTCCTTCAAGTTCCTGCTTCAATGCAGGATCCGCTGCCGCCTCCTGAATCATTTGCGGCGCCTCTTCAGCAAAGTCGCTTAATGTATTGATATGCTCAGTCGCTTCATTAACATAGTCAATGGAATTATTCACTTCACCCAGAACGGAACAGCCGCTTAATAACATAGAAACGGTAAGGAGCCCTATTAGAATTACTTTTTTCATTTGCTCGTTCCTTTCATGATTTGTCATAGTATATATACGGTCTGTATAAAAGAAGGTTTCATTTTGGATATAAAAAAACCACCTTCCTTGTATTGTAACAGAAAAGTGGTTTCCGATGGGATGCTTGTCCCTGATTACTTGCCAGTCTGCTTGTTCATGGCATTCATCATTTGGTTGATCTTCTTTTGAGATGGCTTCATGCCCATTTGCATCATCATCATTTTAAGCATTTGTTCATTAATTGGCGGATTTTTCTCTAGGTAGCTCATCATATATTTTCGAGCAATGAAAAATCCTAGTGCTACACCGGCAAGAAGCGCCAGTACACCAACTAGAATGTACATACCCATACTAACTTCCTCCTTCATGTTGTCTATCATACAGTGTACTAGACCAAAGGTTATTATACAATATTTGCTTCAGTTTTTCTCTTATTTTAGACGAACTTTCTCTCTTTTATCGGTTTTAGCCACCCATAGCGCTTATGCTGGAGGTCAACAGCCAGAAAGGAAGACTCGCTTTTTCGCAGCACTTCGAAAAAAACTGTCTCTGCCTCATAGCTGCCGGCCGCTTCTAAAACCAGACTCCGTTCAAAAACTTCAAGCTTAGCCCTGCTTCTTTTACTCATCTCTATATAGTATGCACTTTTTTCTATGATAAAGTCTTTTTTTCTCTGGAGCTGCTGGTGGATATATTGATGCACTTTTAAACCCGGGATTGGCTTAGTCACAAAATCAATTTGCTTCGATAGAATAGCCTTCATTTCACCTGACGAACGCTCATACTCTTCAAAAAGCTGAAAAAACATCCGCTCTCTGCCAAAATAATGGGACGCAAATTCATCTTCTATTAAATACAATTGATAAGCTCTCATCTGGCCCCTCCTTCCGGGACAATCCATTTCTTTCAATTATAAGTAAACGAATTCAAGGAATGTGTCTGAAGATGTTAAAAACTTTCACTAATTTTGTCGAAAGCGAAGAATTCAGTTGATTATGAGGATTCTTGGTGGAAGAACTGCTAAATTAGCTGATCAAACTATTTACTATGTCAATTTCCCGGTTTTACTGAAATGTAATCCTTTTTTTGAAACACATCACACAAAAAAGGAAGAGCCTCTCAGCTCTCCCTCGTCAATTAATATTATCCCTGCAGCAATGCTTTTACGCGTGCTACAACGTTATCAACTGTGAATCCGTATTCTTCCATTATCTTCTCACCTGGTGCAGATGCGCCGAAGGTATCGATGGCAAGAACATCGCCTTCATCTCCTGCATAACGGTGCCATCCAAGTGAAGATCCCATTTCAATGGCAAGACGTTTTTTGACTGTCTTAGGAATTACGCTTTCTTTGTACTCTTTTGATTGAGCCTCGAAGCGATCCCAGGCAGGCATGCTTACTACAGATGCATGGATGCCTTCGCCTTCAAGCGCTTTTTGAGCTTCAACTGCGAGGCTAACTTCAGATCCTGCAGCAAGCAATAATACATCCGCATTGCTGTTAGAAGCTGGAGAAACAACATATCCGCCTTTTTGAACGCCTTCGTATGCCGCTGAATCCGTTCCTTTTAATGTAGGAAGGTTTTGACGAGTCAATACTAATGCAGTCGGCTTATTTGTTGATTCGATTGCTGTTTTCCAAGCTGCTGCTGTTTCATTGCCATCAGCAGGACGGACAACAGAAAGGTTTGGCATTGCACGCAATGCTGCAAGCTGTTCTACAGGCTCATGCGTTGGGCCATCTTCACCGACAGCGATGCTGTCATGTGTGAACACATACGTAACAGGCAAGTTCATAAGTGCAGCCAGACGGATCGCCGGGCGCAGGTAATCAGAGAACACGAAGAATGTTCCGCCGAATACTTTTAATCCGCCGTGAAGCGCCATTCCATTCAATGCAGCACCCATTGCAAATTCACGTACACCGAACCAGATGTTGCGGCCATCAAATGATTCAGCCGTAAAGTCACCCGTCCCTTTTATCATTGTTTTGTTAGAGCCTGCAAGGTCTGCAGATCCCCCAAAGAATGAAGGCAGGTTCTGAGCGATAGCATTTAGCACTTCTCCGGAAGAAGCGCGGCTGGCAAGGCTCTTTCCTTCTTCATAAACAGGGATGTCTTTATCCCAGCCTTCAGCAAGCTCACCATTGATCGCCTGCTCTAGCTGTTTCCCTAACTCAGGATGGGATTCCTTGTATTGAGCAAAAAGGTCTTCCCATTCCTGCTGCTTTTTCGAACCGTTTTCAACAACTTGCTGCTTAAAGTGATCATATACTTCCTGTGGCACATGGAAGTCTTCTTCAAATGTCCATTTATAAGCTTCTTTTGTTAATTTCAATTCATCAGCACCAAGAGGAGCGCCGTGAACATCAGATTTGCCTGATTTGTTTGGAGAACCATAGCCGATGACTGTTTTCACTTCAATCATTGTCGGGCGGCTTTCATCCTGTTTCGCTTCTTCAATTGCTTTTGCGATTTCGTGAAGATCATTGCCGTCTTCTACACGGATGTACTGCCAGCCGTAAGACTTGAAGCGCTGTTCAACACTTTCAGAGAAAGACTTATCAAGGTCTCCATCAAGTGAGATATCATTTGAATCATAAAGAACAACCAATCTGCCCAGCTTCAAGTGGCCGGCAAGGGAAGCAGCTTCAGCCGAAACGCCTTCCATAAGGTCTCCGTCACCGCAGATGCTGTATGTATAATGATCAACAACATTGAAGTTGTCTTTATTGTATGTTGCAGCCAGGTGGCGTTCAGCCATAGCCATACCGACAGCCATAGCAATACCTTGTCCTAATGGGCCTGTTGTTGCGTCAACACCAGGTGTATGGCCGAATTCAGGGTGACCAGGCGTCTTGCTTCCCCACTGTCTGAACTCTTTAATGTCATTCATGGAAACATCATAGCCGGAAAGATGAAGAAGGCTGTATAAAAGCATAGAGCCATGTCCGGCAGAAAGAACAAAACGGTCACGGTTGAACCATTCTGGATTTTTCGGATTGTGGTTCATGAAGCGTGTCCAAAGTGTATAAGCCATTGGAGCAGCTCCCATTGGCATGCCCGGATGGCCGGAGTTCGCCTTTTCAATGGCGTCAATTGATAAAGTGCGAATGGAACTGATAGAGAGTTCATCTGTGTGATTAAACATTCAATACATCCTTTCGAGTAGTAATTCTTCACTCTTTTAATATTATCGGGTGTCCCTTTTTTTCACAACCAATAGGGTCAGATAAGGGACAAAAAAAGCCGGTTTGTTACTATATTGACACAAAAAGATCCGGCATATGTAAAAAAAGCGGAGATAGTCAGTATTGCCATCTCCTCTATTAAAAGAAGGAATACAGCGCAGTGTATCCCTTGCAATTATATTATTAGTGAAGGCGGTTTTTATTTTGGAATTCTTTCAGTTTTTTCGGAGTTACATCGTTCCCTTTCGGGTCAACGATTGTAACGCCCTTCAGCGTGTTTAACATGCCGGAGCGGAAAGTCTCCAAATACTCTTTGCGGAGAGAAGTCTGCTCTTTCGCTTCTGCTTCTGTTAATCCGGATTCCTTGGCCTTCTTTGCCAGTTCATTAATTCGGGCAAGTTTTTGTTTTGGCAGCATATATTAAAGCTCCTTTATATCAAAAGTTTACCTTTGAATAATTCTGATGGAAGTTTTTTTTATACAGCAGCTTCAGATATGGAACAATACTGAAACTCAAATGCCATCATACTAAAAATGAGCACTTTTGACAAGAAAAGTGCTCTACTCAGCATGTGAATCAATATGTTCTTTATACCTTCTATGGACAGTTGCTTTGGAAATATTATAGCCAAACCCCTTAAGCGTCGCAGCAATTTCAGCAAATGTTAACTCGTTTTTCCTCAGCCGGACAATTTCCTCTATTGGCACTTCTATTCTTTCCCTGCCGCCATTTGCACCCTGATTACTTAGGTTTTTCTCGGGCCTGTATCCTTTATCAACAGCCCTTTGCATGCCGCGTCTGATTTTGATGTTATGCAGCTTTCTCTGATACTCCTCTACCATCCCTACAATGCTAAGCACCATCGAATCTGATTCCGAAAGCTCCAGCTTGCCGTTATTAGAAATGCTGTATAATTGGGCTTCTTCTTTAAAGATGCAATGGAGAATCGCAATCTTGGCATTTCCCCTCCCCAGCCTGGTTTCATCCTGGATGAGAACAACCTTAATATCCTTTTTTTTAATTAAGTCTAAAAGTTCCAATATACCGTCTCTTTCGAGATCGTATCCGCTAGCCTGTTCGCGGATGACCTTGACTACTTCAAAGTCATGCTTTTCTGCCAGGTTCAAAAGCTCTTCTTCCTGTCTTGAAAGGGACGTTTCCTGAGTATCCTTTGTTGTACTAACTCTGCAGTAAATTATTGCTTTCATAATTTCTCCTTATTTGTTAAGGTCTGAACTCGCAAGCTCTTTATATGGCTGGTCATCCAGGGCTTTTACTGGAATAACAATTTCATCACCCGGAAAAATCCTTCCTGCCGCTATCCCATTATTTCGTTCTACCCAATTTATAAATTGATCTGTTGTCAGAGAATGCTCAGAAGAAAAGTTTTCAGCAATCCCCCATAAAGAATCACCTTCTGCAACAGTGACTTTCACAAACTTTTCCGTATCAGGTGTTTCTATCTGCACAAGCATTATAAACGATGCTGCCAAGCTTAAAACGAAGAGAATAATAGCATAAGAATATGATTTCCACAATTTTTTCAGCATAATATACCACCTCGAAAGAATGTATGTTCGTATGTGTTGATTTCATTATAGACCGAACATTTGTTTTGTGTCAATATAAATTCGAACTTATGTTTGTATCATATGGTAATTGATGCTATAATTGAGACAACAAAACACATACGAGGTGCGTAAAGATGGTGAAATTATCAAAAAGGCAGCAAGACATATTGGAGTTCATAAAAGAAGAAGTTAAATTAAGAGGATATCCCCCTTCTGTAAGAGAAATCGGGGAAGCAGTGGGCCTTGCTTCAAGCTCGACCGTTCACGGTCACCTG
This sequence comes from Cytobacillus sp. EB106-05-05-XG126, assembly GCF_058791715.1. Classification (NCBI taxonomy): domain Bacteria; kingdom Bacillati; phylum Bacillota; class Bacilli; order Caryophanales; family Bacillaceae; genus Cytobacillus; species Cytobacillus sp. EB106-05-05-XG126. The sequence continues at coordinate 1,445,281 of NZ_JBYTDU010000001.1, forward strand.
GCCAGGCTTGAAAGCAAAGGGCTTATCCGTAGAGATCCAACTAAACCTCGCGCCATTGAGATTTTAGATTTGGACGAGGCTTCTAACATTCCCAAGGTCAGTGCAGTCAACGTTCCGATCGTCGGTAAAGTAACTGCAGGGCAGCCGATAACGGCAATTGAAAATGTTGAAGAATACTTCCCTCTTCCGGAAAGAATGGCACCTGCTGACGAGCATGTTTTCATGCTTGAAATCATGGGCGAAAGTATGATTGAAGCAGGAATACTTGATGGAGATTATGTAATTGTCAAACAGCAGAGCACTGCCAATAATGGGGATATCGTGGTGGCCATGACAGAGGAAGATGAAGCAACTGTCAAAAGATTCTTTAAAGAAAAAGACTTTATCCGTCTGCAGCCGGAAAACTCGACAATGGAACCAATTATCCTCCGCAATGTTTCTATTCTTGGCAAGGTTATAGGCGTTTACCGTCATATGCACTAATAGATTATTAAAAAGCAGGCACCTCTGCCTGCTTTTTGTTTTTTCCATTTTTAAGAAGGTTATCAGTTCTTATTACCTGGTACTATCAGTTAAATCCTACGAAAGTCACTGATACTTTTCTTTTAGCATAAGGTTACAGTCATGTATGACTAATTTATTATTCAGAAAATTCGGTATTTTTATGCATGTTATTTTATAGTTACTTTCTATATAATGGTAATACACCGAGAATCAACCTAAGGTCGCTTGTCCAAAATCTCGACTTTAGGAGTGTGAAGAAAAAATGTTTTTGAACATTACCTTCGCTTTGTTGATTGGTGGGCTGGTCGGTGTCGTTGGACATATTCGGAAAGAAGGCAAAATGGTTAAACCCAGAAGGACAAAAAAATTCATCTATCTGGGGGTCTTTGAAGAGGTAATTATGGGGGCTTTAGCGGCTGTTTTTTTGGTCGTATCTTCAGATCCTGACTCTGCCTTAAAGGTAGTTCTACTGGCGGTGATTGCAGGATTTGGAGGAGATGCACTGCTGACATGTCTCGATTTCTTAAAAATAAGACACAAAGAATAGAGAGATGCAGAGAAATAGAAATTGGTTAAAACCTCGTTCATTTGGAAACGGGGTTTTTGCATTTTTTACATTAAAAACCCCTGACTTTATCAGCCAGGGGTTTTCATATTTTCTTAGTACATGCTCAGGTACTGCTCGCGCTCCCATGGATGCACTTGCGTACGGAACAACCCTCTGGCTTTGCATTTTTAAGCAAACTAAAAAACTAATTATTAAATTGACTTCTTCATCCCACAATTACTACACTCTCAGCTAAAGCTATCGGGGTTCATTATATTACTATCGGCTATTGGGAATTGACTAAGAGTTTTCCCAGGAAGAACAAATTAGAAAAGCTTGCAGAGTTTTATGGAGCACTTTTGAGGAAATTACTGAAGAAAATTATTAGAGCCCTCCTCGAGTGAGACGCGCTTTTGACTTCTTCTTACTAAAGAAGCAGGATTATCATCCAAGGTGAATTTGTTGGTAACTATTGATGTTAAGCTATTTTACAGTATCTAGCAAAATAGGTCACCAATAACAGGAATATCTGAAACAAGATCACAGAAAAATTCGCCAACATCTCCAAACACATCTTCAAGAGCCTCGCCTATTTCTTCTAAAGCATATCCCAGATCATTTAATATACTTGCAACAATATCGTTTGTTACATCGAACACACTGTTTAGAAGTTGAGCAATGGCTTCAGCTGAAAAGGAAAAAGCATCTCTGAGAATCTGACTTATTTGCAACAAAGATGATTCGAAAACTTGTTGAAGAGCAGTCGCAATCTCGTTGAAAGCAACCCCAATCGCATTTAAGATTATAGCGGCTGCTTGAGCAGCCAATCCAAATACTTGTTGAAGAGCAGCCGCAATCTCGTTGACAACAAACCCGATCCCTTTTAAGATTTCAGCCGCTGCTAGGGCAGCTAGTCCAAATATTTGCTGAAGAGCAGCCGCAATCTGGTTGGCAACAAACCCGATCCCTTTTAAGATTTCAGCCGCTGCCAGGGCAGCTAGTCCAAATACTTCTTGAAGAGCAGCTGCAATCTGGTTGACAACAAACCCGATCGCTTTCAAGATTTCGGCTGCTGCTAAGGCTGCTAGTACAAATACTTCTTGAAGAGCAGCCGCAATCTCGTTAACAACAAACCCGATCGCTTTTAAGACTTCAGCCGCTGCTAAGGTAGCCAATCCAAATACTTGTTGAAGAGCAGCTGCAATCTCGTTGGCAATAAATCCAATTACTTTTAGGATATTCGCCGCTGCTTGGGCAGCCAGTCCAAATACTTCTTGAAGAGCAGCCGCAATCTCGTTGGCAACAAACCCGATTGCTTTTAGGATATTCGCCGCTGCTTGGGCAGACAATCCAAATACCTGTTGAAGAGCAGCCGCAATTTCGTTGGCAACAAACCCAATTGCTTTCAAGACTTCAGCCGTTGCTTGGGCAGTCAATGCAAATACTTCTTGAAGAGCAGCCGCAATCTCGTTGGCAACAAACCCGATTGCTTTTAAGATTAGTGACGCAACCTGAGCACCCAAACCGAAAACCTGTTGAAGCGCTTGAGCAACCTCCGTAACAACAAAACCGATGTCCTTTAAGATAGTGGCCGCAGCCTGAGCACCCAAACCGAAAACTTGCTGAAGCGCTTGAGCAATTCCAATTACATCAAACCCCAGCGATCTTAGAAGATTGGCAGTTTCCGAAACTCCTAAGTCAAATACTGTTACAATTGCACCTGCTACCTCGAGTGCAGTGAATGCCTCGTTGGTAAGAATTAAGGCACTTTGTTGGAAAGTTAAAAAAAACTCAGCATTTAATTGTTCTGCAATCTGCGTGGCTGTATCACCCTGAATATTTAACTGGCGGGCACGAATGACAGGATCGTTATCAATTCTAAATCTAATTGGAACGTTCTGATTATTAAGAAACGTATTTGGTGCGACCGTAACAACAACAGGGTCTAGTTCAATAGGTGCAAGTTCTACCCCATTTCGAGTAACTTCGTTTACCTCAACGAGAAATTGAACTTGATCTCCTGGTTGAACATTTCTTGCTCTCCAGTTAACTCTATAATTGCTTTCGGAATTTGCGAGAATTTCTAACTGATCGAGTGTAACACCTGTCGTCAGATTTTCTATGGTTACAGTAATATAGCCTTGAAGTGAGTTATCAAATGTACTTGGGGCAGGCGTACCGTCTCCTATCGGCGGTAACCAGACAAATGAAAGTCTAGGGTCTAACGAACCATTAAGGGACTGAAATGGTGATATTCTAATTGAGCTCTCTTGTTCCATTTTTATATCTCTCCTTTTAATTTATTGCTTACATGATTCAATATATGTAAAGGAGTTAAATTTGAAAGGGACAAGCTTCCTATGTACATTTTATTTTAGGTGAGTGTTACTGCCTGTTTTTTAAAAACTTACTTTGCTGTTAATGGGTTTTTTGTTTTGCAAGTGGGAAGTTTTTCGTAAATATTCATTTGGTCTGAAATAATAAAAAACTCCAGTCCAAAGGATAGAACTAAAATGGAAATTTTATTTCCGATAAACTATATGAATGAGCTAAGGTGATGATTTTGCAGCTCTTCCGCTTTTATTATTCCGCAATCTTGCGCTTTTCTTTAATAAGAGGGCGTCTTTTTGTATTGCCCCAACACATTTAAGAGATTATATATTGTTAGGTAAAGAAAAGATTGTGAAGATTTCTACATAAACAAATCGGGGCATTACTTAAAGAACGGCTGCCGTTTTACAGCATTCTTTTTATTCAACTATAGAGGCAGGTTAATTTAAAAAGAAAAAGGAAAAAATTAAATTTTGTAGGGTTGGGGCAATGATGATTCCTTTTATCGTTTTAATCGTGCCCTAAATATGTCCTTAAATAAGTTTATTGCTTTAAAATGGGGCATTTTTCGGGCAAAGCAAAAAACATAACTATTAAAAAATTTCTGCCCGAATACAAAAACCCCTCAACACCAATGGTGTCAAGGGGTTTACTTTTTAGTACATGCTCAGGTACTGCTCGCGCTCCCATGGATGCACTTGCGTACGGAACATATCCCACTCGATTTCTTTCGCCTCAATGAAATGTTCAAAAATGTGATCGCCGAGGGCAGAAACAATTACCTCATCTCTCTTTAGTTCTTCAAGGGCTGCTGCCAATGTAGGAGGCAGATCCTTGATTCCCTCTTCCTCACGCTCTTCTTTTGTCATGACATAGATATTGCGGTCCACTGGAGCAGGAGGAGTCATTTTATTTTTGATTCCGTCCAGGCCAGCTTTTAATAATACAGCCATAGCCAGGTATGGGTTTGCAGCAGGGTCAACGCTCCGCACCTCAACACGTGTACTTACTCCGCGGGAAGCAGGGATACGGATGAGCGGTGAACGGTTTTGTGCAGACCAGGCAACATAGCAAGGTGCTTCATAACCAGGAACCAGACGCTTGTATGAGTTAACGATAGGGTTTGTCACAGCTGTAAATGCAGTTGCATGGTTCACGATACCAGCAATAAAGTGGCGGGCATCATCACTTAATTGAAGATCGCCGGTTTCATTGAAGAATGCATTTTTTCCATCCTTGAAAAGTGAAACGTTGCAGTGCATTCCGGATCCGCTGACTCCGAATAATGGCTTCGGCATGAATGTCGCATGCAAGCCATGCTTGCGGGCAATGGTTTTAACAACTAGCTTGAATGTCTGAATTTGGTCACAAGCTGTTAAAGCATCCGCATACTTGAAGTCGATTTCGTGCTGGCCAGGTGCAACCTCATGGTGGGAAGCTTCAATTTCAAAGCCCATTTCTTCTAGCTCAAGTACGATATCACGGCGGCAGTTTTCGCCAAGATCAGTTGGAGCAAGGTCGAAGTATCCGCCATTGTCATTTAGTTCCAGAGTCGGTTCCCCTGCATGGTCAAGCTTAAAAAGGAAGAATTCCGGTTCAGGCCCTAAGTTAAAATCAGTGTATCCAAGGTCTTCCATTTCTTTAAGGATGCGTTTTAGGTTGCTGCGCGGATCGCCAAGGAATGGAGTTCCATCTGGATTATAGATATCACAAATCAGACGTGCCACTTTGCCTTTTTCAGCAGTCCAAGGAAATACTACCCAAGTATCAAGGTCTGGATATAGATTCATGTCAGACTCTTCAATGCGCACAAAACCTTCAATTGAAGATCCATCAAACATCATTTTGTTATCCAGCGCTTTTTCAAGCTGGCTGATTGGAATTTCCACATTCTTAATTGTTCCAAGGATGTCCGTAAACTGTAAACGGACAAATTTCACATTTTCCTCTTCTGCAATACGTTTAATATCTTCTTTAGTAAACTTTGCCAATGGTAGTTCCTCCCTTAAATTTACATGAATGATTTATTTTTTGCTCTGTTAATGCGCGCTCGGAAATCCAAGACAGTATCAACGAGCTTAAAAACGGCTTTCTTAATGGAAAAAGCGGTGGATGTTGCACTGCCGGGATGAAGAGCGATTAAAACGCCCTGCCTGCACAATTTCCTTGCGAAGAAGTTTCCGGATTTCTTCATCCGATAGATCGCGTCTCGCTTTTTCAGCTTCTTTATTCATGGTTTCAGTTAGCGCTTGCTGTTCTTTAACGAAAAATAGCTGCTTGATCCCGGCCATATTTACGCCTTGATCAATTAAATCTTTGATTTCCAGAAGGACATCGATGTCGTTCAAGGAAAAAAGCCTTCTATTTCCGTCAGTTCTAGCTGGAGAAATTAATTGGTGTTCTTCATAGTAGCGAATCTGCCTTGCAGTCAAGTCAGTCAGCTGCATGACGGTACCAATTGGGAAAAGCGGCATGGAACGTCGAATTTCGCTTCCAGTCAACTTTTTCTCCCCCTTTTCAATTACTTCTTGAGTTTATTATATGTAATGTCAGAAAATGTGTCAATACTATGTTAGATTTTATGACATGATTTTTTCAAAAAATTTTTGCCTTTCATATTTTCATATAATTCTCAGTAAAGCAAAGGGACAGCTAACTATGTAGCTGTCCCTCTTATATTTACCTAATTTATTTGGACTAAACCTTTTTCCAGCAATTGGTTCAGCGCGATGCATACAGCCATTTTCACATGAGAATAAGTCAGCCCGCCCTGAACGTATGCAACGTATGGAGGCCTAATAGGTCCATCTGCCGTCAGTTCAATGCTTGCACCCTGAATAAAAGTCCCTGCTGCCATAATTACATCGTCTTCATATCCAGGCATATAAGCAGGATAGGCAGTTACATGGGAATTAACAGGAGATGCAAATTGAATCGCCTGGCAAAATGCCACCATTTTTTCTTTATCATTAAATTGGACAGATTGAATTAAATCAGTTCTTTTACTGTCCCATTTTGGATTAGAGTTCATTCCAAGCCGCTCAAGCAGTGCTGCTGTAAAAACAGCTCCTTTCAATGCCTGGCCGACAACGTGTGGAGCTAGGAAAAAGCCCTGATACATTTCCTGAAGGCTGTACAGGGACGCACCCGCTTCTGCACCAATTCCCGGGGATGTCAATCGGTAGGAACATGCTTCCACCCATTGTTTCTTCCCGACAATATAACCCCCAGTCTTGGCGATCCCGCCGCCAGGGTTCTTGATTAGCGACCCGGCCATCAAATCTGCCCCAACATGGCAAGGCTCCCTGTCCTCTACAAATTCCCCGTAGCAATTGTCAACAAAAACAATCACATCCGATTTAATTTCTCTTACAAACTGAATCATTTCTTCTATTTGTTCAATTGTAAAAGATGGTCTTGTTGCGTATCCTTTAGAACGCTGAATGCCAATCATTTTCGTGTTCGGCCTGATGGCTTTTTCAACCGCAGAGTAATTGATGCTTCCATCGTCATTCAGCGGGATGCTATTGTACTCAATGCCGAACTCTTTCAGCGAGCCGCTGCCTGTTCCCCGGATTCCAACGATTTCTTCCAGTGTGTCATATGGCTTGCCTGTTATGTACAGTAATTCATCACCCGGCCGCAATACGCCAAAGAGTGCAATGGAAATGGCATGAGTGCCTGAAATAATCTGAGGACGCACTAATCCAGCTTCCCCGCCGAATACTTCTGCATATATTTCCTCCAATGTATCCCTGCCGATATCATCGTAACCGTAACCGGTTGATGGAATGAAATGAGAATCGCTGACTTTGAAATTTTGAAAGCTCTTTAATACACGGAATTGGTTCTCATCAATCCGCTCATCAATGGTCTTTAATACTTCTGAAATTTGCTGCTCCACTTCTTTTACAATCGGCTGCAGCTTTTCTCCTTGTGATAACTGTTGAAACATGATGTTCTCCTAACTATACGGTATATTTCGTTAAAGGTCCTGAGATCTGATGGTCTTCGAGGTAATAGCCCTTGCAGACGTAGAGTTCTTTGTCTTCATTAAAAGTCAATTCCCTCAGGATGGTTTCATTCTTGAGTTGTGACAGCAGTTTCCCTTCTGTCGATGGCACCTCAACATGGTAATGCTTCATCATCCCCAGGATCATCTGCTCGATTTTCCGTTTCAGCTCATTGCGGTCAACTTCTTCAAAGGCACTGATCTGAATTGTTTCTGTCCTGGCGGTCGGGACAAAATCAGGATGCCTTAAATCTCTCTTATTATATACCGTCAGCTGCGGTATTTTATCATTTTCCAAATCTTCTATTAGTTTATTGACTGTCTGCTCATGCTGGTAATAATCCGGATTGGACATATCAACTACATGAAGAAGTAGATCTGCTTCATTTACTTCTTCCAGGGTGGAACGGAAGGCCGCAATCAGCGTAGTCGGCAAATCCTGAATAAATCCGACTGTATCTGTCACAAGTGTAATGAATCCGCTTGGCAAAATCAGCTTGCGGGTCATTGGGTCAAGTGTGGCGAATAGCTGGTTCTCTTCATAAGATTCTGCTTCAGACAGCCGGTTAAAAATCGTGGACTTCCCTGCGTTTGTATAGCCGACAAGCGCAATTTGGAATGCTTTGTTTTTCTTCCTCCGTTCACGATATCTGTCCCGGTGCTGCACAATGACGGAAAGCTGGGTCTTAATATCATCAATCCGGCGGCGGATATGCCGGCGGTCTGACTCCAGCTTTGTCTCACCCGGGCCCCTTGTGCCGATTCCCCCTCCAAGTCTTGAAAGCTGGACGCCCTGGCCTGACAGGCGCGGCAGCAGATACTGCAATTGAGCCAGCTCAACCTGCAGTTTCCCTTCTTTAGAGCGCGCTCTCTGAGCAAAGATATCTAATATCAGCTGTGTGCGGTCAATGATTCGTGCATCCAAATCTGCAGATAGATTTCGAACCTGGCTAGGTGAAAGCTCATCGTTAAATATGATAATATCTGCTTCCACTTCTTCTTGAAGTGCAGCCAGTTCCTCCACTTTTCCTTTTCCTATATATGTAGACGGATGAACCCGTACCCTTTTTTGTGTTACCAAAGCTAATACTTTCCCGTTGGCAGTCTCCGTTAAGGATTCTAGTTCTTCCATTGAATATTCAAACCGCTGATCATCTTCTTCAGTATGACAGCCGACAAGAATGACTTTTTCATAATCTGGCTTGTGTTCCAACCAGCATCCCTCTTTCATATTCTTATTTTAATTGATCATAACAAAAAAACTGGTCAAATACTAATCTCATCGCTAATTGATAGGCCTTTGGACATTACGTTTAAAATGTGTAAAAAAGGTTGAATTTCTTTTTTTCCGTGTTAAAATCATATTGTTTGGAAAGAATTTACGATTGTAATTTACTCAGACAAAAATAGATTTAGAGATTTGCATCTTGAGGAGAAATGGCATATGACATGGGAAGTTTTAAGTATGATTGGCACTATTGCGTTTGCTGTCAGCGGTGCAATTGTAGCCATGGAAGAAGAATATGATATTTTGGGTGTTTATATCCTCGGGATTGTTACTGCTTTTGGCGGCGGTGCCATCCGAAACCTGCTAATAGGTGTTCCTGTCTCTGCCCTTTGGGAACAGGGGTTATTTTTTCAGATTGCCCTTTTATCCATCACAGCAGTAATGCTGTTCCCGAACAACCTGCTCAAACACTGGCAAAAATGGGGCAATTTCACTGACGCAATTGGATTATCCGCATTTGCCATTCAAGGAGCATTGTACGCAACGGAAATGAATCATCCTTTAAGCGCTGTAATTGTGGCAGCTGTATTAACAGGAAGCGGCGGGGGAATAGTCCGCGATCTTCTTGCAAGAAGAAAACCGCTTGTATTACGATCTGAAATTTATGCTGTCTGGGCTATCCTTTGCGGCTTCGCAGTCGGACTCGGAATCGCCTCAGCGCCGTTTGAACTTTATGCTTTGTTTATCATCATTACCGCTCTGAGGGTTTTATCTTACACATATAATTGGAAGCTTCCCGTTAAGAGGCTGGGGACAAAAGCATCGGCTTAAGCCGGTGCTTTTTGCGTTAAATACCAGCAAACTAACATACTTTATTGAAAGAAAGGGCTGGCATCAGATGTGTATTTGCAGATTTAAGCTGTTTGTTTGCAAGTTCATGCACTTTCTTTGCAAAATTTCCTATTTGTTTGCGAATACAGGTACTTTATTTGCAAGTATGCAATTTTATTTGCAGAGTTCACAATTCCCAAAAAAAGACCTGCTCATACCACGAGCAGGTCTCACTATATTATTGCTTTACATTCGCCATGATTGTATTTGGATCAAAGCCAATGACCCATTTTCCATTCACATTAATTTGAGGCACTCCCATTTGGCCTGTGGTTTCAACCAGTTTTTGTGCCTCTCTCTGGTCATTCTGGACATTAACCTCTTTAAACTCCAGCCCCTGCTGATCCAGGAAGTTCTTCACCATCGTACAATACGGACAAGTATTCGTAGTATAAACTGTAATTTCATTCATTATACATTCCTCCTCCAGTAAAAAGACAATGCCAATGTTCATTGACACTGTCTGTTTTATTACAATATCCCCTTAATCAGCTTCTTCAAACACCAAATCATTGCTCCTGATAGTCATAAGATCATGTTTGTCATAGCTGTTTTGCATTAACAGGCGCATGGCCTGTGCCCTGATAGATTTTTCAAGAATGTTTCGAATGTAGCGCCCATTGGAAAAACTGTTGGGGCTGAGATTGGTTTTTACAAAATGCAAGTGCTCCCTCAGCTTCTTTTCGGATTCGTGACTTAAACTATACTCCCTTTCCTTTAGCATCCTCTGCCCAATTTCCATCAGCTGCTCTATCGAGTAATCAGGGAAGTCAACAACAAGGGGAAAACGGGAATGAAGACCCGGGTTCAGCGTCAAGAAATGATTCATTTCTCTGGAATAGCCTGCCAGTATCAGGATAAAGTCATGCTGTCTGTCTTCCATATGCTTGACAAGGGTGTCAATGGCTTCCTTGCCAAAGTCTTTTTCTCCGCCTCTCCCTAATGAGTACGCTTCGTCGATAAAAAGAATCCCGCCAATCGCTTTTTTGACCAGATCCCTCGTCTTTTGTGCAGTATGACCAATGTATTCACCGACAAGGTCGGCCCGCTCTGCTTCAATCAGATGTCCTTTTGACAGCACATTCATTTTTTGAAAAAGCTTGCCTATTAATCGGGCAACCGTTGTTTTACCTGTGCCGGGATTGCCTTTAAACATCATATGCAATGCTTGCTTTCCAGCTTTGAGACCGGCTTCTTCCCGTTTTTTATTCACATAAATCCAGGCATAAATCTCCTTGATCATTTTCTTCATTTCTTCCATTCCCACAAGAGCGCCTAGTTCTTCTTCAATTTCTTTGAGAGCTGTATGCTCAACCGGAATGACTTTTGGAGCCGCTTGGGATTCGGGAAGCTCTTTTGTGTATGTTTTACGCTTTTGTGAATTGAGCACGATGCTGATCTGTCCGTTATTTTTCAGGCGAATCGGCTGGTCCAAAAGCTATCACCTCACATTCTTAGCACAGTATACGCATAGAAGTAATCGTTGTGACAAAAGCCTATATGCATCCGCGAGATTACGGTTATTAGGCTAAAATACGACATGTTCCCGTCCATTTCAGCAATCAATGATGCAGGAGTGTCGGTTCATGCGGTTTCCCGAGAAATAAGGTGAAACTTCCATCAGTTATGGCTATATTCCCTTTCAGCATGGCACAGAGTAATTAAGCCGTTCATAATGGACAAGGGAAACGAGCCCGCAGTCAGTTTGCCCTCATAGAAACAATAAATTCCCATACCTATATGTATTCAGATAGGGTCCATTTCATTAAATATTTTTGCCTTTCTTATCGCTCAGACATAAGAAAATAGCCCGCTTCATTCAAAGCGGGCTTTTCATCCTTACTGTGTTATATTCTATTGCTGGTTTTCTAAATCCAACTGAACATTGCGCTGGGGGACAAATGTTGAAATCGCATGCTTGTAAACAAGCTGCTGCTTTCCTTCTGATTCAAATAGTACAGTAAAATTATCAAAGCCTTTAATACAGCCTCTAATTTGGAATCCGTTTAATAAGAACACGGTACAATTCGTATTATCCTTGCGTAGCTGGTTAAGTACCTGATCTTGAATATTGATTGCTGATTTCATTATAATCCTCCTCTTTTATCTCTATCATTATGTATTCGATTTTATTTTCAGCTTTCCTTCAATATGAGCAGAAATTTCAGCGAATTTTTTTTCAAACTCATGAGGATCGACTGAATCGGACATATCAAACCATTCCACATTCATCTTGTTTCGAAACCATGTCAGCTGCCTTTTTGCATATCTTCTTGAATTTTGCTTCAGATTTTCTACAGCATCCTCGAATGAAACACGCCCATTAAAGTAATCATACAGCTCTTTATACCCGATGGCCTGTATGGACTGGCAATCCTTTAACCCCTGATCATATAGGGATCTAACCTCTTCCAGCAAGCCCTCCTGCATCATGATGTCGACTCTCTGATTGATGCGGTCATATAAGGTTTCCCGATCCATAGTTAAGCCAATCAGTGCCATATCATATAGAAGTTCCGGGTTTTGTTTTTCCTGATACTGGGACATCGTTTTACCTGTACAATGGTAAATTTCCAACGCCCTGATTACTCTTCGAATGTTATTGGGATGTATTTTTTCTGCGCTTTCAGGGTCTATCTCCAAAAGCTCCTCATAAATAACATTGTTCCCTTCCCTTTCGGCGCGTTCCTCTAATGTTTTTCTAAATTCCTCATCTGAAGGCGCATCAGAAAATTGGTAATCATAAATTACAGACTGAATGTACAATCCCGTCCCTCCAACAATTATTGGAAGTTTACCTCTAGAAGTGATCTCTGTGATTTTACTTCGGACCAGTTCCTGAAATTCAGCTGCTGAAAAGGACTCTTCAGGATTTTTGATGTCAATTAGATGATGCGGAATCCCTTCCATTTCTTCTTCATTAATTTTTGCCGTGCCAATATCCATCCTTTTATAAATTTGCATGGAATCTCCGCTGATGATTTCGGCATTAAATCTTTTTGCCAGAAGAATGCTTAATTTTGTTTTCCCAACAGCTGTAGGGCCAATCAGCACTGCAAGCTTTTCTTTTTCACTCATCTGTTCACTGCCTTTACTGCCATTCTAATTTTATCCTACCATATAGCAGGAAAATTTTTCAGGTATCATCTTACCATTCTTTTCATAAAAACAGAACATTTATGCATTATGAACAACTTTCCGGTTTCCTATTCGACAAGTTTCCTAAAATTTTCTTATAAAATTACAATTTATTAACGATTCCATAACAATTCAAGGCTAACCCCCAAAATCATGTTAATTTATTAGAAGGCTATATCGTGACAATATAAATTTGAAATTGGGTGAATAATTCATGATAAATACATCTGAAATTGGAATTGACTTAGGGACTGCTAATATTCTTGTATACAGCAAAACAAAAGGAATTATCTTAAACGAACCGTCTGTAGTAGCAATTGATACAGAAACGAAAAAAGTGTTAGCTGTTGGTAAAGAAGCAAAAGAAATGATTGGTAAAACACCAGGCCGCATCGTTGCCATCCGTCCGCTAAAAGACGGGGTTATCGCGGATTATGACACGACGACTGAAATGCTTCGCCAGGTTATGCGAAAAGCATCGAAAAAAGTCGGATTCGCGATCAGAAAGCCTAACGTGGTCGTATGTACTCCTTCAGGTTCTACTTCTGTAGAGAGAAGAGCTATTCAGGACGCAGTACGAAATGCTGGGGCAAAAAAAGTACATCTTATTGAAGAACCGGTAGCAGCTGCAATAGGGGCTGGCATGCCTGTTGATGAGCCCGTTGCAAACGTTGTTGTAGATATTGGCGGCGGTTCAACTGAAGTCGCCATCATTTCATTTGGCGGTGTTGTTGCCTGCCATTCCATCCGTATTGGCGGTGACAGACTCGATGATGACATTATTCAGCATGTTCGCAAAGAATACAATGTCCTTATAGGGGAAAGAACAGCTGAAAAAATTAAGATGGAAATCGGCTATGCATTAGTCGACCATGAAGAAATGACAATGGAAGTCCGTGGCCGGGACCTCGTGACTGGTTTGCCAAAAACAATTATATTGTCTTCATATGAGATTCGTGATGCAATGAGAGAAGCACTCCTGCATATTCTGGAGGCCATCCGTGCCACTTTAGAAGACAGCCCTGCCGAACTGAGTGGTGACATTGTTGACCGTGGAGTTATTTTATCCGGCGGCGGCGCCCTCCTTAATGGCATGCAGGATTGGTTATCCCAAGAAATTGTTGTACCTGTGCACCTAGCTCCAAATCCTCTTGAATCTGTAGCGGTTGGAACAGGGGTTGCATTAAAATATATTGATAAGATGCATACATTGGTAAGATAAGGTTATAGATTAAGAGCACCCAATTTGCGGAATGGGTGCTTTTTTTGTTTGGTATAGTGACGTTTTGAGCGATATTTCGTTTTTATGAGCGAAAAGATAGTTGTTAGAGCGAAAATCCTGTTTTGTTTACATAACATTATTATATTCTAGAAATTAAAAACGCCGAACCACTCAGGTTCAGCGTCCCTCTCTTTCTACATTACCCGCTTAAACATTTTCTCCATTTCATAAGTCGAATAATGAATGATGATCGGCCGTCCATGCGGGCATGTGAACGGATCGGAGGACCTCCGCAATTCATCAAGCAGCGCCTGGATTTCATCATTGCGCAGATGGTGGTTCGCTTTAATGGAAGCTTTACAGCTCATCATGATGGCAGCTTCCTCGCGCAGTTTTTTAATATCGACTCTCTTCATGGCTAAGAGTTGTTCAATCATATCCTCAATGATTTCCTGTTCTTCGCCTTTTGGCAGCCATTGCGGGTGGGAACGGACGATAAAGCTGTTATGTCCGAACTGCTCCAGAAATACCCCCACTTTTTCAAGTTCGCCTTTGTATTCATCAATTTTGATATAATCATCCGTTGAGTATTCAAAGGTCAGCGGTATGAGCATTTCCTGCAATTCGCTTTCAACCTGGCCGACTTTCTCCCTGAAATACTCGTACTTGATCCGCTCCTGGGCGGCGTGCTGATCAATGATATAAAGGCCACGGTCATTTTGGGCAAAAATATAAGTCCCATGCATTTGCCCGATCGGATAAAGCGGGGGCACACGCGATGGCTCCTCTACCGTGGCAGTCTCTGTGAAAAACTGTTCCATTCCTGCAGCTCTCGGCTCTTCGGACAGGAATATGTGCGGATCCACTTGAGGCAATTCTTCTGATGAAGGACTAAAGTCCATGGAAGGTGCATCCTGTAAGTCAGGAGTTTTTGCTGCTTGCGGTTCGGCTGGAGGACTTTGTGAGCTTTGCAGAACAGCTCTGTCCGAATTTTGCCGAACAGCCTCCTCCCTCGTTTCACGCACAAAAGAAGACACCTGCTCGCGCTGCTCCGGCAAATGATCCAGATTAAGAGCTGTCTGTTCCGACTTGGGCTTCAGGCTTTTCGGCTGTGTAAACCCGGAAGGAATCAGTTCCTCTTTTTTAAATGCAGCCTTCAAAGCACCTGATACAAGCTCATTCAATTCATGTTCCTTGCTTAAGCGCACCTCCATTTTCGACGGATGGACGTTCACATCGACAAGGAGCGGATCCATATCAATGTTCAGGAGTACAATCGGGTAGCGGCCGATTGGCAGCAGTGTATGATACCCCTCCTGAATGGCTTTTGCCAATGAGTAATTCTTGATAAATCGTCCATTGATCATGGTGGAAATGTAGTTTCTTGACGCCCTTGTAATTTCCGGCAGTGCTGCATAGCCGCTGATTTTAAAATCAAGTGAGCTTGCTTCAATCCGAACCATCTTTTTCACGATATTAATTCCATAAATAGCAGCAAGCACCTGCCGGACATCCCCGTTTCCATTCGTCTGCAGAAGCTTACGCTCATTATGAATCAGGCGGATGGCGACCTCCGGATGGGCAAGTGCCAGCCTGTTAACCACATCTGTAATATTGCCAAGCTCTGTGTGAATCGTCTTCATATATTTAAGCCGTGCCGGAGTGTTGAAAAATAAATCCGTTACGGTTAGGTCAGTCCCTTTTCTGCCGGGCGCCTTTTCCATCACGTCCACTTTTCCGCCTTCGATGACGACGCGCGTTCCCGCATCGCCAGTTGAAGTTTTCATCTCAATTCTGGAAACAGACGCAATACTGGGCAAGGCCTCGCCGCGGAATCCGAGCGTGCGGATGCGAAAAAGGTCATTTTCGTCTTTTATTTTACTGGTAGCATGGCGATGAAAGGCATTCAGGACATCATCTTCCTCAATGCCGTCGCCATTATCAATGATGCGAATTTTAGCCAGGCCGGCCTCTTCCACTTCAATTTCAATAATCGTGCTTCCTGCATCAATAGAGTTCTCCATCAATTCCTTTACCACTGATGCAGGCCGCTCCACCACCTCGCCGGCAGCAATCTTATTTGAAAGCGAATCATCGAGCTGAATGATTTTCCCCATCTCGTCACCCCCTGTATATTAATTTTTCAATTTCCTGTGCAGCTCATATAATGTATTTAATGCTTGCATTGGCGTCATATCCAGAATATCGAGCGCTCTGACTTTATCAATGATCTTCTTATCTTTAGAGCTTATTGAAGCTTTCTTCACGTCTTCAGGTTCCTCGAAAAAGGATAATTGCGCAGCAGGCTCTTCAATCTTTTCTGCAGCAGGAATCTCATTTTTAACTTGATGAGGGTTGTTCGATTCCAGCCCTGTTAAAATTTCATTTGCCCTGACAATCAGTTCATTCGGCAGCTCTGCAAGCTGGGCAACATGGATTCCGTAACTCTTATCTGCTGCTCCTTCTTTAATTTTATGAAGGAATACAACCCGTCCATTTTGCTCGACAGCGCTGACATGGATGTTTTTCACTTTTTGCAGATCTTCTTCAAGCACGGTCAATTCATGGTAGTGAGTGGAAAACAACGTCTTCGCACCAATCCGGTTGTGTATATATTCAATGATTGCCTGCGCCAAAGCCATTCCATCATAGGTGGAAGTTCCGCGTCCGATTTCATCGAACAGAATCAAACTGTTTTGAGTGGCATTCACGATGGCATTTCTCGCTTCAAGCATCTCGACCATGAACGTACTCTGGCCGGAAATAAGGTCATCGGCAGCCCCTATTCTCGTAAATACCTGGTCGAAAATCGGCAGCACGGCTTCAGAAGCAGGCACATAGCAGCCGATTTGCGCTAAAATCGCGGTCAATGCGATTTGCCTCATATACGTACTTTTACCGGACATATTCGGCCCGGTAATCAGCAGCATTTCCCTGTCCGCATCCATATAACAGTCATTAGGCACATATTCCTGTGCGTTCAGCACCTTTTCAACGACAGGATGGCGGCCGTCTTTGATATAAACCCGTCTTTCATTTGAAAAATTTGGCTTTGTATAATGTCTCTGTTCGCTGACAGCGGCGAAGCACTGAAGAACATCCAGCTCACTAACCATTTTCGCCAGCTTTTGCAATCTCGGAATATATTCTTTTATATATTCGCGGACATTCGTAAATAATTCATATTCGAGCTCCACACACTTTTCCTGCGCTTCCAGTATGAGTGCCTCTTTTTCCTTCAATTCAGGCGTAATAAATCGCTCGGCATTGGTAAGGGTCTGCTTGCGCTCATATTGCCCTTCCTGAAGCAGGTGCAGATTGGCGCGGGTTACTTCGATATAATAGCCAAACACACGATTAAAACCGATTTTTAAAGATTTAATGCCCGTTTTTTCACGTTCCTGCTTCTCCAGCTGGGCAATCCAGGTCTTCCCGTTTCTGCTGGCATCGCGATATTTATCAAGCTCTTCATGATAGCCGTCCTGAATAATGTTTCCATCCTTCAAAGACAGCGGAGGATTTTCCATTATGGCGCTTTCCAGAGTATCCGTGACATCTTCACAGGCATCCAGGCGCTCAGCGAGCCTCAGTGCTTCCTCATTCGGCAGATTTGAGACCATTTCTTTTAAAATAGGTATCTGCTGAAGAGATTTCTTTAGCTGCACAAGGTCGCGGGCATTTACATTTCCAAAAGCGACTCTTCCTGCAAGTCGTTCCAGATCATAGACTTCCTTCAGCTTTTCCCGGATTTCTTCCCGTTCAAAGAAAGAGCCTATCAGCGTTTCAACCAAAGAATGTCTGCGCTTAATTTCCTCTTCATCAATAAGCGGCCTGTCGATCCATTGCTTTAATAGACGTCCTCCCATAGCTGTCTTTGTTTCATCGAGGAGCCACAATAGCGAGCCCTTCTTGCCTTTGCTGCGGATGGTCTCTGTCAGCTCGAGATTCTTTTTCGAGAAATAATCGATTTTCATGTATTGATTTACTTGATAAGTCGCCACTTTTTGCAGATGATCCAGACTTCTCTTCTGCGTGCGGTACAGGTAATTAATTAATCTGGAAGCTGTTCTCCTTAGCTTGTCCTGATTTAAATCATCCAGAAGTCCTTCAAAGGAGTCCCGGACTCCGCAATCATCCTCGAAAGAAATCGCCATGACGGAGCGTTCTTTCATTCTCCTCTGCCATTCCCCATCAAAGTCGGAAGAGATGACTGCTTCCTTTGCTCCTGACATGGACAGCTCGTTCAAAACCTCCTCAAACCCGTTGCTTAACATCGTTACCTTCGTCTCACCTGTGGACAAATCATTGGTGGCAAATCCAAAGGTTTCATCTTCAAAAGCAGAAATCGATGCAATGTAGTTGTTTTCTTTTTCCTGAAGACCTTTGCCTTCCATCATTGTTCCAGGCGTGATAAGCTGAACAACTTCCCGCTTCACAACGCCTTTTGCCTGCTTTGGGTCTTCCGTTTGCTCGCAGATTGCGACTTTGTATCCTTTTTCAATCAATTGTTCAATATAAACCGGTGCTGAATGATATGGCACTCCGCACATGGGGATCCGTTCCTCCGTGCCTCCCTCGCGGCTCGTTAAAGTGATTTCAAGCTCCTGTGATGCTTTAAGTGCATCATCAAAAAACATTTCGTAAAAGTCGCCAAGGCGAAAAAATAAAAAGGCATCCTGATATTCTGCCTTTACCCGTAAATATTGCTGTATCATAGGCGTGTAAGCTGCTGCCATAACTTCCTCCAACGATTCATAATCTATTATTTTTATATTTTTGTTTAAGAGGATTCCTCTAAAAACGTCTTTTTCATTATATCATAGATTATTTGGTGACTCAGATGTGCAATATTTGCCTTGGTATTTCTTAATAGGTTTTGATGTTTCGAGGATCAAGTGCCCACAGCGAAAATCAACTCAGAGGCTAAACATTTTTTGCCTTTAGTGACCAGCAAAACAGTCTGGCCACAATAAAACAACAGCTCCCCAATGGAGAGCTGCCAGGATTCTTAGTTATTAATGTATTTTTCAAACACATACCCAAAATCTTTCACATTGTATTTCTTGCGGCTGTTCATCAGCCAGTTGAAGGCCGTTTCATTTAATACGCGGAAATTGTCCACTACGTTGGCATCCTGATTGGATACTGAACGGCCAAGGGTGCTTGATGCCAAGCTTAGGCTTTTTTCAGCATATTCCATGGAAACTTCATTTTCTCTGCAGATCTCGGAAATGCGGATCAGGGCTTTATATAAATCTTTCAATTCTTCAATATGCTTTTTATGTACGTCAATCGAGAAGGCCTGAGATCCGATTACGAATTTGATTTCCACATCCAAATCAACTGTACCGGCTGTTTCCAGCATAACGTTTGAGATGGTATATTCGCGGTAGCTGTAGCGCTTTAAAGTGCGTTTTTTGCTGACTGCGCTGGTACCATCCAAATGAATAAGCGCCTTATTTGTAAAGCAATATTCATCGGATTTGGACTTGATCAGGAAATAGATTTTCTCATTATCTTCGTGCAGGACATAATCATCTGCATCGACTTTGTCATAATCAGCCGGGTGAATGACACTTCCCACATCACTTAAGCCCAGCACATCAGAAGCAACTTTTTTAAACATAAACCCTCAACCTTTCTGAATTCAGTTTACTACTTTGCTATTTTAACATATACAGGAAAACGATGGCTTTATCATTTTAAAAATAACACCGAAAGATCCCGGTAAACCGATAGCCTCATATACCCGGGGTATTCATTAATACAATCGGCCACCCATCGGGATCTTCAAACGTCAATCCGCCTCTGCTCCAATAAGGATTTTCCGGCTCTGTTTCCAGATATCCAAGAGCAGCAAGCCTGTCGGCAATGTTATCCCTCTCCAGACGGTCTCCCACATAAAAAACTAATAGATGCTCTTTAGCAGGCTGCGGAAGCTCCATTTTTTCCTTGGATTGAGTAAATTCAAGATGATACTGGCTGTCAGGCAGACCAAACATAATCCCATCATAGCCTTCATGGTTCCAAAATTCGCCGACTCTCTTCAGACCCAGTCCTTCTTCGTAAAAGGCAATAAACTTATCGAGCTGATTTGTCGGACGTGCAATCCGAAATTGTACAGCAGGGATGCTCCCTTCCCATTCTTTTCTCACAATCAGTTCGTATGGATATTCCTGATGCTTAAACCTGGCATCCCTTTGTCCTGATGCAAATATTTTAACAGGAGAAATAAAAGCAGCCCTTTCAGTTGGATACCAATTCCTTCCCTCCTTCACCAGGACAAAAACCCCCTTGCTGTCCCCGTAAAAGGCAAACGCCTCACTGGAATCCACTTGTTCATTTTTCAGGTACTGATCTAATTCCAGCTTCATTGCAGCAACATCCTTAACAGGCAAACCAACCTCACCGACATCATGCCATTGGATCCCCTTCTTTTTTATTCCCTCTAAGGGACGCTCCAGCATCTCCAGAATATTTCCGTCCGGGTCGATAAAATATGCCTGCTTGCCCTTCCAAAACATGCTGTACTCGCCTTTCTGATTTGGAAGCAGCACACTTTCAGCCCCTAATTTCTGATACATATGATCAAAGTATTCGGCATTTGTCCGGAAACACACATGATAATAAGGAATCGCATCATCTTTTTCAAAAAGAATTTTTGTTGTGCCAGCCATTATCGTAAAATAACTCTCAGTCTCTGTCAGCAGCTCCATCTCCAGAACATTTGTATAAAATTCTTTCATCTTGTGCATATCATGGCACTTTAAATTCACTTGAAATATTTTCATCTTCGCTTCTCCCCTTTGCATCTGATAACTCCATTCTAAGTAAATGCTATTCAAAAGAATTCAGACTAAAGATGGAAGGTGCTATCCTTATTTCGCTTGATTTTAGAGGAAAGTATAAAAAGAAAAACTAGGAAGTAAAACCTCCTAGTTTGTCATTACTCTTCTTCAGTTCCCACCAGAAAATCCGGATTTAAATCCTCGAATTCTTCATCTTCCACGTCAAGTCCCCAAGCGTCATCATCACATTCGCACTTGTCTGGGTAGACAGCTACACACACTTTTGTTTCGCCGATTACCTCGACCATGAACTCTCTTTCCACTGTGACGATGATTTTGTTGCCGTTTGGAGAAATGACAGCTTCACAGCAGCTCGGCTGCTGCAGAACACGGGCGATGATATCATGATCATCCAAACAGTCCGGATCACGGTACTTCAACTTAATGACATCTTTATACTCAACCCGTTCGGTAACAACTTCGGTTTTTGTATTATTGTTAAAAGAGTACCAAACGTTAATGTCATAATGGCCGCAGATTTCCACTGTTTTTCCAGCTTTTTTCGCCTCGTACGTATGGTTTATGATCCAGCAGCCAAGTATGCTTGACGGATGGTGTGACGGGCAGATCGTATGATTGGACTGTGTGAATTTACGTCCTTTCGCAACGACCGCTTTCGTTATAATCTCTCTGTAATCTCCCATTGCGAGCGAACCCTCCTCATTCATTTTCAATTCATCCTATGCGGGATATTAGACTAGTGTGCGATAATTTTTATGAATGTTAGGCAAAAGTATTGGCATGATTTATAGTATGCCGGAAGCGGGCGAATGTTCCGGTCTGAACAAATCCTGCTGGAGATTAAATATGTATAATGGCTGCCATAAGTAAGCGGCTTTACCCCGCAAATAGGTAAGTAATTGAAAAATGCACGTTTGTCCTATTACACCTGCGGAGACAGCTTGGCTAATGAATCAATATAATAAACTATCGATAAGGAGGTGAACAGGAATGGCAGACAAGGAGAACTCCAGCTATAAAGTTTCAATCAATGGAAAAGAGCTGACAGGGGAAGAAGCAAAACAATATGCAGAACAAATGGTTGCCAAATTTACCGAATCATTGGGCGGAATTTATACAAAAGGATTAGAAAAAATTCAGTCTGAAGAGTTAAAAGGAAATCTAATGGAATCTCTTAAGCCATTGAAAAACTTGGAAGGTCTCTTCGCAAAAAATTCCTCCGGGATCGGGAATATGATTCCAGCATTAAAAAATCTGCTGCCTGTTGTGGAAACATCTGAGGATTATAAACAGGTGAAACTATCTGTAAATGGTAAAAAACTTTTGGATTTAGATCTTACCGACATGATGA
This sequence comes from Cytobacillus sp. EB106-05-05-XG126, assembly GCF_058791715.1. Lineage (NCBI taxonomy): Bacteria > Bacillati > Bacillota > Bacilli > Caryophanales > Bacillaceae > Cytobacillus > Cytobacillus sp. EB106-05-05-XG126. Next base: position 1,467,314 of record NZ_JBYTDU010000001.1, read on the forward strand.
AGAAAGATTCATAATCTGGGCATCAGCCACTTCAATCAATTGAAGGAGGTGAAAACCATGCTATCAGGATGCTATGACGATTACGAAAATGACAATAGTGTATTGCCAAGCGGAGGAGCAGTAAATGGAGCAGACAGCGGCAACGAAGCTGAAGCTTTTACTTTCGCTGCACAAGCCAATCTTCCGCAAACAAACCTGAACGGTCAATTGCCGATTTCAGGAGGCGGATTTGCTGTCAATGCTGCACTAATCAACATTCCGATTCTTTCCGCTCAATACAATATTGCAAATGGAGGAGACTCCACAGCTATTTCTGTAAACACTACAACTCAGCAGCAAAGCAATAAGGCGTAATATAAAAATAAAGCCATTTTTCTATGCAGAGTCTTAAAATGTCCAAAAAGAAGGGAGGGAGTACCATGCTAAGTCAAAATATACAAAAGCTGGATCTGGATCCGGAAGTCCTCAAGCAGCTGGGTATTCCAAAGGAGTTTATTGATATGGCTGCGGAAGCCGGAATACCGTCCATCAATAACCATGCTGCCGGCGGAAAGGGCGGACGGGCTATTAATCTCACATATGTAGATAATTACTCGACATTGCTCCTTGTATATACTTTCCTTCTTAACTTTTTGGACAAAAAGTCTGATGATGCAGGAACCAACATGCTCAATCAATCCTTGCTGTCGACATTAAATGCTGCGATTATTGAACAGCAGGAGTATAGAAAAGAATTTTTAAAAGCAGTAGAACTATTGCGAAACCAATAAATGGCCCCCCACAACCCATGGCCAATACCAATTCCTCCCTTAAATATAGAGCGTAAAAAACACCCTGCACTTTCTGTGCAGGGTGTTTCGGTATCTGTAATTAATGTGAACAGCTGCTGTTCTTGATCTTTGAACCCGTTTCGCCGCTCAGCAAATCTCCGCCTGTAGTAGTAATGACTTCGTCTGTTACTGTGTTGGAAATCGTATTTGCCACTATTTGCAGCAATTCATTAACATCCACCTGGGATTGCTTGAATTCCTGTACTACAGGAATCTCGTCCAGCTGCTGCTCCAATTTGGCTATTTTTTCTTCCGTCTTCTTTAATGCTTCAGCTTTTCCATAATGCTGAAGATTAACAGCCTGCTTTTGCAAGCCTTTGATGGCTGTAATGGTAGCACTAACCTTTTCATTATCATTAATCTGTGCTTCTGCACGTTTGAAGAAATCCACTTCTTCTGTCTCTGCAATCATGCGTGCCAAATCCTTCGCACGTTCAACAATCTCGTTCTTTGTGTATTTAGCCATTACTGATTCACCTCGACCGCATCTAGTTCTTCAACCATTTCTCCGTTTAGGGACCATGTCTTTGCATCAGTTACTTTTACTTTTACAATTTTGCCGATCGCTGTTTTTGGCCCCTTAAAGTTTACAAGCTTGTTCTTTCTTGTGTATCCTGCAAGAATTTCAGGATTGTTCTTGCTTTCCCCTTCCACAAGAACTTCGACAGTTTGGCCTTTATATTGTTTCATTGCCTCTGCCGATAATTCATTTACAACTGCATTTAGACGCTGAAGGCGCTCTTTCTTTACTTCCATTGGTACATTATCCACCATTTTGGCAGCTGGTGTACCTTCACGAGGTGAGTAAATGAACGTATAAGCAGCTTCGAAGCCTACCTCCCTGTATAGGGAAATTGTTTCTTCAAATTGCTCTTCTGTCTCATTAGGATAGCCAACAATGATATCAGTTGTGAAAGTTGCCCCTGGAATAGCCGCTTTTATCTTGCGAACCAGCTCCAGGTATTGTTCTCTTGTATATTTACGTGCCATGATTTTCAGGACATCCGTAGAACCGGATTGAACCGGAAGGTGAATGTGTTCTACCAGATTTCCGCCTTTCGCAAGCACTTCAATCAGATGATCATCAAAGTCGCGCGGATGGCTGGTTGTAAAACGTACGCGTGGAATATCGATTTTGCGCATTTCATCCATCAAATCGCCAAGGCCATATTTCATATCCTCAAAATCTTTTCCGTATGCGTTTACGTTTTGCCCAAGTAGGGTAATTTCCTGATAGCCCTGTGCCGCTAACTGGCGAACTTCCTGAATAATGTCCTCAGGACGTCTGCTCCGCTCTTTTCCGCGTGTATAAGGAACAATGCAGTAAGTGCAGAATTTATCACAGCCGTACATAATGTTAACCCATGCTTTAATATTGCCGCGGCGCACTTTTGGAAGGTTTTCAATTACATCCCCTTCCTTAGACCATACTTCAATAACCATTTCCTTTGACATATAGGCTTCTTGAAGAATGTTAGGAAGACGGTGGATGTTGTGTGTTCCAAAAATCATATCTACCTGGTTATATGTTTTAAGAATTTTATTAACAACCGATTCTTCCTGGGACATACATCCGCAGACCCCAATCAGAAGATCGGGTTTTTCTTTTTTTAAATGTTTAAGATGGCCAAGTTCTCCAAACACTTTATTCTCGGCATTTTCCCGGATGGCACATGTATTAAGCAAAATGACATTCGCATCTTCCACTGAGTCTGTTGGCTCATAGCCAAGACCAAGAAAAATGCCGGCCATTACTTCGGTATCATGCTCGTTCATCTGGCAGCCGTATGTGCGGATATAGAATTTGCGGCCATTTCCCATGCCATGAAACTCTTCAGGGATGTTAAAATCTTTATGATATTTTACTTCTTCTTTTCCGCGTTTTTTCGCTTCCTTTAAGGAAGGTGCAGTGTAAACAGTTTCAAAGTATTTGCTGTAATCTTTTACGGATTTTTTGTCCGAAGGATTTGCTGTTTGCACTTGCTGGCTTTCTAAACGTTGTTTTTCGTTCATCATTTATCCCCTTTCTCTTTCTCCTGAGCAGCATCTATCATTAAAACTCATTTTACAGTAATATCATGCTGTGCAATATACATGTGCACATTATTATAGTATAAGGGTTTCTGATAGTTAAAACAATAGAAAACCGCACTCAGCCTCTTATCAGCAGCTATTACTTGTATGTACGATCAGGGATATTTTCAATCCTGCACAATCACTAATACTAGACTAAATATAGTATTTTGTGTGTGATAAGTGTCACATTAGACTCAAAAAAAGAAGCCCGGGTGCCCCGAGCTTCTGGTCTATTACATAAATTCAGCTGCAAGTTTATCAAAGTGATCTCGATCAAGTTGAAGATCCGCTTGGGATAATGGAGTTTCAGAGTAACCTGAAAGCAGCTCCTGATATGACTTTCGCTCAGTGTCCTGATAGATTAGGCCAGTTACAAGACCGCTGTGCTTCATAAGAGTCTGCATAGCCATTTCGCGGCTTGAATGATCATAACCTTCCACATCGCTAAGCTTTGTCAGGTTTTCTTTAAACCAGTCATATGTGTTTACTTTGTTGTATGTAACACATGGGCTGAACACGTTAATTAAAGAGAAGCCATCATGCTTGATTCCTGCCTCGATTAACGCAGTCAGATCTTTAAGGTCGGTTGAGAAGCTCTGCGCCACGAAGGTCGCACCAGCTGTTAATGCCATTTCCATTGGAGAAATCGCCTGTTCTATTGAACCTTGCGGAGTGGACTTAGTTTTAAAGCCAGCCGCAGAGCGAGGTGAAGTCTGTCCTTTTGTTAAACCATAAATTTGGTTATCCATTACGATATAAGTGATGTTCACATTACGGCGGATCGCATGGATCGTATGGCCCATACCGATCGCGAAGCCATCTCCGTCACCACCGGAGGCGATAACTGTTAAATCGCGGTTAGCCATTTTAACACCCTGGGCGATCGGAAGTGAACGTCCATGAATGCCGTGGAAACCATAAGAATTAATATAACCGGAAATACGTCCGGAACAGCCGATGCCTGATACGACAGCTAAGTTCTCAGGCTCTAAACCAACATTTGCTGCCGCACGCTGAATCGCAGCCTGCACGGAGAAGTCTCCACAGCCCGGGCACCAGTTTGGTTTTACATTATTTCGAAAGTCTTTAAATGTGGCCATTTAGAACAACTCCTTGCATTTTGTGTGAATTTCATGCGGCAAGAATGGATTTCCGTCGTACTTTAATAGCTTATATACTTTCTCAGCATGTCCGACGTTCATCTTCATGATGTTCGCTAATTGTCCTGTAGCATTGTTTTCAACTACGGCGATTTTCTTAGCTGTTTTTACAAGCGGCAATAATTCATCAGTTGGGAAAGGATGAATCAGGCGAACTTGCGCATGGTTTACTTTAATGCCATCCTGTTCAAGCCTGGTCATAGCTTCCTCAATTGCGCCCCTAGTAGAGTTGAAGCCAACGATCAGCAAGTCCGCTTCTTCATGTGGAGCATTCTTGTGAACAGGTGTATTGAATTTAATATTTTCAACCTTACGGAAACGCTTATCCATTTGAGCGTTGCGGTTGGCAGCTGATTCTGAAGGTTTTCCAGTTTCATCATGCTCAACACCTGTCACATGGTGGATTCCGTTCTTCATGCCAGGAATTACACGTGGAGAAACTCCATCTTCTGTAACCTCAAAGCGCTTAAAGTAACCTTTGTTTTCGATTTCAGGAAGTTCTTCTGTAACAAGCTTTCCGCGGCGGATTTCAACTTTACTGAAATCAAGCGGCTCCACTGTCTGTTTTCCAAGAGAAAGCTGCAAATCTGATAGGATTATAACAGGGCACTGGTATTCTTCTGCTAGGTTGAAAGCTTCAGCAGTATCATAGAATGCTTCCTGTACAGTGCTTGGAGCAAGGACGATTTTTGGAATCTCGCCATGAGTTCCGTAAATCATTGCCATTAAATCAGACTGCTCCTGTTTTGTCGGAAGTCCTGTGGAAGGGCCTCCACGCTGTGTATCCACGATAACCAGAGGTGTTTCAGTTATCCCTGAAAGGCCGATTGCTTCCATCTTAAGGGAAAGCCCAGGACCGGCAGATGCTGTAAGTGAGCGGACACCAGCGTAGTTTGCACCGATTGCCATTGTAACCGCGGCAATTTCATCTTCCGTCTGGATAACAGATCCGCCAAGCGCAGGAAGCTTTTTAATCAGGTATTCCATAATTTCGGATGCAGGTGTGATTGGGTAAGCAGCCATAAAGCGGCAGCCGCCTGCAAGTGCACCAAGAGCGATTGCATCGTTTCCGATCATAAATAAACGCTTCAGCCCGTCAGCTTTTTCAAGCTCCATTAATTCCACATCATCGCTAAGCTTTTCTTTCATGAAATCAAAGCCTGCCTGAATGGCTTCCATGTTCTTATCGACAACCTGCTGTCCCTTTCGTCCAAAAATTTCTTGAACTACTTCTTCAAATACTTTAATATCTAGATTTAGAACTGCACATGTCGCACCGACAGCAACCATGTTTTTCATCAGGGATGTTCCCAGCTCTGTAGCAATCTCTGTAAAAGGCACTGCAAACAAAACTGCATTCGTATCTTCTGGCTGTTTAGGATCAAATTTCGCATCTGCAATCATGATCCCTTTATCGTGAAGTTCTTTGTAGTTTAAATCGATTGTTTCCTGGTCGAAAGCTACCAGAATATCTAAATCGTCTGATATAGAACGGATTTGTGACGTGCTGACACGAATCTTGTTGTTCGTGTGCCCGCCTTTAATTCGTGATGAAAAGTGGCGGTAACCGTACAGGTAGTAGCCTAAACGATTTAGCGCAATGGAAAAAATCTCTCCGGTACTTTCAATACCTTCCCCTTGCTGTCCTCCAACTTTCCATGAAAGTTGATTGATCATCTCTTACACCCCTTTAGATACGTTAAGAAAATATGTAAAAACGCTTTATTTATATCAGAGTAGTACTTGTCCAGTCACTCCGCCATTTCAACATGCATTTTAGGCTATATTCTGGAAGATGGATGGGTACTAAACGCTTTCAATTCTAGACCTATGTGTCTAAAAAAGCAACCCTTTCCGTATATTTATCGATTAAAAGATGAATATTTTTTTATTTTTTGAAAAATACTAAAAAGATTATTTAATTGTGGATTTTTGAGGTTCCTCACATACCTTGATATATCGTTTTTCCAACATTTTCACCTTGGAAACCTGCTATAAAAATTTCGAAATAAAAATTTTTCAGCTTGTATATCAGAATAATATTTTAACAGTTCATTTTTCAGGTTATCGTATTTTCTTGCATCTTCCAAATCTGTAACTTTCCCATCTGTACCATCAAAATCCGAACCGAATCCGACGTGATTCTCTCCCCCCAGTGAACATACATATTCCAGGTGCCTGAGAACATCAGTAATTGCCGCTGATTGTTTGCCTGATAAAAATTCAGTCACAAATGTAATGCCCATCACACTGTCCCTGTCAATCAGCGCTTCAATCTGTTCGTTCGTTAAATTGCGCGGATGCGGGCACAAAGTATAGCAGTTTGAATGAGTGGCAATAGGATAGTCGGCCCATTCCATCACATCCCAGAAGCCCCGTTCAGAAAGATGGGAAACATCGCACCATGCTTTACTGGCATTTAGTTCATTCACCACCCCTTTGCCAAAAGAAGATAGGCCTGCCCCTCTCTCCTCAAGCGCTCCATCAGCTGCACAGTTTGCATAATTCCAGGTTAATCCCACTGAAGATACTCCCAGCCTGAGAAGCGTCTTCAATTTAAGCAGATCGCAGCCAACTGCGTCGCAACCCTCCAAGGTCAGCATCGCTCCTGTCTCATCACCCTTCAGCATGTCTATGTCCCGGGTGCTTCTAATGAGCTTTAATTGCGAATTGGGTTTAAGCACTTTCTCGTAAAACAGATTGACCATATAAAGGGCTGCGTTGAACTTCATTTCCGGATGGACGGATTCCGGAACATATATGGCAAAGCACTGAACCTTTAGGTCTGATGCCTGAAGCGCTTCCAGATTCACCTGAAGATTGCCTGAATTTTGAAAGTCAATCCTTCTGTCCATAAACATTTTATATAGAACATCACAATGTGCATCAAATATTTTCAAGCGTTCTTCCTCCCTCTTTTTCTCCATAGCATTATCTTATTAAAAAAAGAACCTGTTTGCCTATAACGCAAACAGGTTTTATTGTTTTTGTAAGAATCTATCTTTTACTGACTTATGCATATGACAAAGGATGATTTCCCATTCTGAAGCTCTCGGGCTAACGCGGTTCCACAATCAGCTTAATGGCCGTCCGTTCTTCGCCGTCGATCAGGATATCCGTGAATGCAGGGATACAAATTAAATCCACTCCGCTAGGCGCTACGAATCCTCTTGCGATCGCTACTGCCTTAACAGCCTGGTTCAATGCACCCGCACCAATTGCCTGGATTTCCGCATTTCCTCTTTCGCGAAGAACTCCAGCAAGCGCACCAGCTACAGAATTAGGATTAGATTTTGCTGAAACTTTTAATATTTCCATTCCTAGCTCCTCCTCGTTTTACCCCTCCTGTATGCATTGCTCAAAGCGTAGATTTAACCTTCTGTTATGGCCGAATGCCTTCAGTCAGGCCATTTCTTTCCGTTCATACACTAACCGCTTTGATGGAATTTAGCACCAGGTCTATATATCATTCCATTGCTACTATATTCAGCTTGGAATTCACATATTCCGGCTTGGACAAAAAAAGCTTGGTTTCAGCCAGATTTTCTTACTGATTTTTGCTTGTCAAAGAAAAACGCACCTTAAGTCTTGTTTCTGCTAATACAAAAAGACTGCGATCCGGCCCATCCGGATGCAGTCTTTTATCAGTTTATGAGTAAAAAGGATGGTCATCATTAATTAGGATCCGGTCAATTTTTTTAGCCAATCCTGTTTTAGGATTCAGTTCAATGACCGCTGCGCTTAATTGGGTCCTGCCTTCTTTCGGAACTTCAAATCGAACCGGGAGCCCTGAGATAAACCTTTTGATCACTGCTTCTTTTTCCACACCAAGGATACCGTCATAAGGCCCTGTCATCCCCACATCAGACATAAAGGCCGTCCCGCCAGGCAAAATGCGGTTATCGGCTGTCTGCACGTGGGTGTGCGTACCTACGACTGCTGATACTTTTCCATCCAAATACCAGCCCATGGCCTGTTTTTCACTTGTTGCTTCTGCATGAAAATCAACAAAAATAAATGGAGTCCTTTCCCGGGCTTCTTTTATCAATTCATCTGCCTTTTGGAAAGGGCAGTCACTTGTATTCATAAAAGTTCTGCCCTGAAGGCTGATAACTGCTACTTCCTCTGTATTAAACTTCAAAAAAACCATGCCTTTGCCAGGGTTATTAGAAGGAAAATTAGCCGGACGAACCATATATTTAGCGCGGTCAATAAATTCAAAAATTTCCCGGTTATCCCATGTATGATTCCCGAGTGTCACCGCCTGTGCACCAGCCTCAAGAAATCCACGATAAATCTTTTCCGTAATTCCCTTTCCTCCTGCTGCATTTTCCCCATTAATAATAGTGATATGCGGCCGGTATTTTTCTTTAAGCTTCGGTACATATTCAGTGATCATATCCCGGCCTTGGGATCCCACCACATCTCCGACAAATAATATATTCATGTCATATCCCTTTCTGTTTATAAAGATATATGTATGCTTTTTCAGTTCTTATTCTTAGTGTAACACAGTTTCCTGCTTCCATTTTAAGCACACCCTGAAAAAGAAATAAAGCGATGCATGTGCATCGCTTTATTTTGCATATTCAACGGCCCTCGTTTCACGGATAACCGTAACCTTGATATGGCCTGGATAATCAAGTTCTTCTTCAATCTTCTTACGGATATCCCTTGCCAAACGATGAGCTTCAAGGTCATCAATTTGTTCAGGCTTAACCATAATGCGGATTTCGCGTCCAGCTTGAATGGCGAATGATTTTTCAACACCATCATAGGATTCGGAAATCTCTTCAAGCTTTTCAAGACGGCGAATATAGTTCTCAAGCGTCTCTCTTCTTGCTCCAGGTCTTGCTGCTGATAAAGCATCAGCTGCAGCGACAAGCACGGCAATGATTGATGTTGGCTCTGTGTCACCATGGTGGGAAGCGATACTGTTTATGACAACAGGATGCTCCTTATACTTAGTGGCAAGCTCCACACCGATTTCAACATGGCTCCCTTCCACTTCATGATCAATTGCTTTACCGATATCATGAAGCAATCCTGCCCGGCGTGCCAATGTTTCGTCCTGTCCCAATTCGGCAGCCAGCAGCCCTGAAAGCTGAGCCACTTCCATTGAATGCTTTAACACGTTCTGGCCGTAGCTTGTACGGAATTTTAATCGGCCAAGAATTTTGATTAAATCTGGATGCAGGCCGTGAACACCAACCTCAAAAGTGGTTTGCTCTCCGATTTCGCGGATGTGTTCATCCACTTCACGGCGGGCCTTATCGACCATTTCCTCGATCCGAGCTGGATGGATGCGACCGTCCTGAACCAATTTGTCTAAAGCTAAGCGTGCAGTTTCACGGCGAATTGGATCAAAGCCGGATAAAATAACCGCTTCCGGCGTATCATCGATAATAAGATCAATTCCGGTCAAGGTTTCCAGAGTACGGATATTACGGCCTTCACGGCCAATAATACGCCCTTTCATCTCATCATTTGGCAGGTTGACAACTGATACAGTAGTTTCTGCTACATGATCAGCTGCACATCTTTGGATAGCCAGTGACAGGATTTCCTTCGCCTTCTTATCAGCGTCCTCTTTCGCTCTGGTCTCGCTCTCTTTTACCATAATGGCGACATCGTGAGCCACTTCCTGCTCAGTGCGCTCTAAAATGATGGACTTTGCCTCTTCACGAGTCAAGCCTGAGATGCGTTCCAGCTCAGCTTGCTGCTCTTTAATCATATCTTCCACTTTGCTTTCCATCTCTTCAATATGCTGTTGTCTTTTGCTAAGAGAATCGTCCCTCTTTTCTAAAAGCGCTTCACGTTTATCTAACGTTTCATCTTTGCGATCAAGGTTCTCTTCTTTTTGCATTAAGCGATTTTCTTGTTTTTGCAGTTCATTTCTTCGATCACGAACTTCACTTTCCGCATCTGTGCGGAGCTTGTGAATTTCATCTTTCGCTTCAAGCAGGGCTTCCTTTTTCGTAGCCTCAGCTTCTCGCTTTGCGTCTTCCAAAATCTGCTCAGCAGCATCTTTAGCTCCTGCAATTTTAGCTTCGGCAATAGATTTGCGAACAAAATAGCCAACAAAAGCACCGACGATTAGGCCAAGCAAAATGGAGATGATTGCTGTTACTAGATCCATCATTTCACCTCCTCTTGCTATGAACTTGTTTGTGTTACGTTTTTTAAAGTGTTGGCATGTACATTGTCCAATTCAATATACAGCACTAAGGCTTTTAAACGTTTCAATCTTAAAAAAGCACTGGGCATCCATCTGACGGCTGGCAGTTTATTAACGTATGAAATGCCAATGGAGCCTGGAGCCAGACAGAGTCTGACTCAATAAGAATTTCTTTACATATAAAATGTAAAATATACATTTTTAATTGTAAAGCTGTGGAATTTTATTGTCAAGGGTTTGTCTTATGGGCTTTTCTTAATATTTCGATTGGTTTGAACACTTTTGAAGAAAAAAAGCAAAGCCACTCAGGACTTTGCTTTTCCTTTGTATTAATCGATCAGCTCGAATTCTTCCTGCCCTTCGTCTCCACTGGCTACTTTTTCTTCATCAAGTCCATAATGTTCGCGGATTTGTTTTTGGATAGTCAGGCGGATTTCAGGATTTTCTTTTAGGAATACCTTGGCGTTTTCACGGCCTTGGCCTAAGCGCTCCTCGTTGAATGAGTACCATGAACCGCTCTTTTGGACAATATCCAGCTCAGAGCCAAGATCGATGATTTCACCTTCCTTGGAGATTCCTTCACCGTACATGATGTCAACTTCCGCCACTCGGAATGGAGGAGCGACTTTATTTTTGACAATTTTAATCTTTGTCTTATTACCAACCATTTCATTGCCTTGTTTAAGAGTTTCTGCACGGCGCACTTCAAGGCGGATGGAAGAGTAGAATTTCAATGCGCGTCCCCCTGGAGTCGTCTCAGGGTTTCCAAACATAATTCCGATTTTTTCACGGATTTGGTTAATGAAAATCGCGATTGTCTTTGATTTGTTGATTGCGCCTGATAGCTTACGAAGTGCCTGTGACATAAGGCGGGCCTGCAGACCCACATGGGAGTCACCCATTTCTCCTTCAATTTCAGCCTTGGGAACAAGGGCTGCCACAGAGTCAACTACGAGAATATCAATAGCACCGCTTCGAACAAGGGCTTCTGCAATTTCAAGCGCCTGCTCCCCGGTATCCGGCTGAGAAAGAAGAAGTTCGTCAATATTCACACCAAGTTTTTGTGCATAAACAGGGTCTAAGGCGTGTTCGGCATCGATAAACGCTGCTTGTCCGCCGCTTGCCTGAACTTCTGCAATAGCATGCAGGGCTACTGTTGTTTTACCTGAGCTCTCCGGTCCATAGACTTCAATAATACGTCCTCTTGGATAGCCGCCTACCCCAAGAGCTGCATCAAGCGCAAGAGATCCGCTTGGTACAGTGGAAATTCTGCGGTCAGTCTGTTCCCCGAGCTTCATGATAGAACCTTTACCAAATTGCTTTTCTATTTGTTTTAACGCCATTTCAAGAGCTGCTTGACGATCACTCACTAATAGTTCCTCCTTTTATATAGACGAATCTGTCTTTTGATTAGATTCGTTTTGTCTCATCTCAAAACCTAACTCTACTATAAACCTTTTCAGCCCATTTGTCGAGCAAAAAGTCGAACATCCATTCGATTTTTTTCTCTTGCACATTATGCCTGAAAATATCAAGAATGCCGGGGAAAGTGAGGTTTTTCAAGGGTCAATCAGTAGATGAAATCGCATTTCGGCAAGAAGTCTGTCTATTATTTTTGGCTACTAAAAACTCAGAACGCATTTTTAAGCGTTCTGAGTTTCTTTTAATGCTTTAATAAGAAAATGGCAGCCGTATTTTACTGTACGAACCCGATTGGCTGCCCTGGTACCTCCAAGGTTCAGCTTTTCGGTCTGCACCGGCCTTCCTTTTATCCAAATGCCTATATATACTGTACCGACAGGGTTGCCTTCCAATTCATCCGGACCGGCAACACCTGTGAAGCTGATACCGATATCGGCATTTGTAAGGCTTGCGACATTCTCAGCAAGCTCGGCAGCACACTGTGCACTGACGACCCCGTCGTTATCAATCGTTTCTTTGCGGACTTTTAATACTTCAGCCTTAACTTCGTTTGTGTAGCAGACCACTCCGCCCTTTAAAAGTCCGCCGGCTCCCGGAATGGATGTAAACTCTTCCTGGAACATGCCGCCTGTTAAACTCTCCGCTGCCGAAATAGTCATGCTGCTCTCCTTAATCAGCTTGGTGAGCTCATACATCAGGGAAGTATCATCATAGCCATAGAAGTATTCGCCGACACGCTCCAGAATTTTAGATTCAGCTTCATTAATCAGCATCATGGCCGTGTTAGGCTGACTATGCTTTGCTGTGACCCTCAGAGTAACTTCCCCATCAGAAGCAAGCGGGGCAATGGTTGGATTGCTCTGAGCATCAATAATATCTTCAATCTCCGTTTCCAGCATGGCTTCTCCAATCCCGAAGAAGTGCAGCACCCGGGAAACAATTACATCCTCGGTTCCCAGCTTGGATTGCAGGGCTGGAAAGGCATGTTTAAGGAACATCGGCTCCATCTCGTTTGGCGGCCCCGGAAGAAGCATGAACACTTGCCGGCCACTATCGGCAATCATTCCTGGTGCCATTCCATGCTCATTAGGAAGCACCTGTGCATCCTCAAGAACCAGGGCCTGTTTTTTATTATTCTCAGTCATCTCTCTGTTGGTGCGTTTAAAATACAGCTGTATAGATTCAAGCGCCTGTTCGTCCATGACGAGCTCTTTGCCAAGATGGCGGGCAATCGTTTCTTTTGTTAAATCATCCTTTGTCGGTCCCAGGCCGCCCGTGAAGACGATCAAATCAGAACGGCTTTCGGCTATTTTGATCACCGATCTCAGGCGCTCTGGGTTATCTCCAACCACTGTATGGTAAAAAACGTTAATGCCCAGTTCAGCAAGCTGCCGGGAAAGAAAGCGGGCATTTGTATTAACGATTTGTCCAAGCAAAAGCTCAGACCCGACAGCAATAATTTCAGCATTCATTCAAAAGCCCCCTCCGGGTAAAGTAATTATTTTGAGTTTATGAAGGCCTGCTTGTTTTTAGCAAAGTAGTCCCAGCCGGACCATATTGTAAAGAACATCGCAACCCACAGGGCAATCAGATCAAAGCGGATTGATACCATTTCAAAAATAATATTATGTAAAAGCAGTGCAGAAATGGCCACAATCTGAGCCCAGGTTTTAATTTTGCCAAGCTGATTAGCTGCGACTACTTCTCCTTCCCCTGCCAGAACAAGCCTTAAACCTGTTACAGCAAATTCCCGGCTGATTATAATAATGACAATCCACGATGGAGCAAGGTTAAGATCAACCAGCACAATTAATGCTGCAGAGACGAGAAGCTTGTCTGCAAGCGGATCAAGAAACTTGCCCAGGTTTGTAACCAGATTGTACTTGCGGGCAAAGTAGCCGTCGACCCAATCGGTAACCGAAGCAATAATAAAAATAAGAGCTCCAATCAGATGGGTAACGGGCATTTTAGCTCCTAATAACTCTACGTTTCCCCATGAAAGAGGGACGAGCATGACGAGCAGAAATATCGGTATCAGCAAGATACGGGACACTGTAATTTTATTTGGCAGATTCATGTTTTACCTCCAAGTATAATAAAGTGAAACTTCAATCAGTGGGGGGCTTTATCTCCCGCTGATTGTTAGTTGAGGCCCACGGAAAGTGGGTTACAAAGACGTTGCCACAGGACAAGGAAAGCTCTACGGCAGCGATACATCGCACGACCGAAAGCGGCAGCTTTTGTAAGGATGTGGCGTTCTTAGTCTTTGTTCTTCTTTTCGGGCCTTAACATTATAAAGCGAGGCGACTTGCCCAGGGGTGACAAGCATAAGACGTGCAGATGGTGGGGAGTGCTTTTCTTCCCATCATCTGATTGGCTTATGACCTCGAGCCCCTAGGAGCCGCAGCTAGATTGGGCAGTTTGACCCCCATTTATCCCCCTTTGATTCCACTGAATCTTGAAGTGGGGGTCTTACTGCCCGTTAGACTGCGATAAATGAAGCTTCTTGCAGAAAAAGTCTAAGACATTTGCTGCAATCCTTTTACTGATAATTTTTACATAAAAAGCGAAAATAGTCATCTAAAGATGACTATTCGGTCTTCGGCGCGTACTTAATCGTTATATCCTGCTTGACGGATTGTGAAGGCGGCACTTTATACTCAATTTTTTCGCCGTTTACATAGATTTCAGTTTGAGTCGAATTTCCGACTACAATGGAAGCTTCTGTTTCCTTTGAAAAGTCTACCTTCTGGCTTTTCGTGCCATCCGCAGTCAGCATTCCCTGGAAGAGGGAATTTCCTTTGCCGTTCTTAATATTCACCCAAGTTTCTCCTGTAGACAAAACCTCCAGTTCAAACTTGTCCGCATTTTTCAATTCATAAACCGTTCCATTTCCGCTGGATTGAACCACAGCAACCTCCTGCTTTGGCTCTTCCTCGGCTTCTTGGTCCTTGTCATTTTCCTCAGCAGCATCTTTGTCAGCAGATTCTTCTTTCTTTCCTGCTGATTCATCTTTTTTGCTTTCTGCAAGGTTTTCGGACTCTTCTATCACCGTCTGTTCATCAGTGAGATCAGATGGCTTCTCTTCATTGTCCGCCTGATCTTTGGCCCCCAGAAAATTGTATAGAACTGCAATAAGGCCAACAATGAAGACACCAATGAGAACCTTTGGAAGAATATCGAATACTTTTGAAGTCCTGCCAGAAAGATCTTTCCTGGATTGAACGCGCGATAGCTTTTCCGGAATATCATCATTCACCTGTGCCGGAATATCATCTTTATACTGTTCGAAAATTTCTTCCGGTTCAATTCCAACCGCTTCAGCATACTGTTTTATAAATGCCCTGACATAAAACTTTCCGGGCATCATGCTATAATCGCCCTCTTCAATTCCCACCAAATAGCGTTTTTGTATTTTTGTTACCTTTTGCAGATCGTCAAGGCTCATATCTTTAGCCAGCCGCGCTTCTTTTAATCGATTGCCTAGTTCTGTCAATTTACAACACCTTCCAACTTACTAAAAATCAAAGCCTCCAAAGTCAGATTCAGAGAACATATTGTTCTTCTCTACCACATCATATGTTATCTCTTCATCATGGTCGTGACGAAGCTCAATAATATAATCAAAATCATTAAGAGAGTATTCAGTATTTTGCACAAAAATATCGGGATGCTCTACTACCTTGACTGCCGGGAGGCGCATAATTTCCCGGACGAGCTGCCAGTGCCGTTCGTTTGCACGTCTGGTTGAGACAATTCCGTCTATTATGAACAAGTTGTCTTCATTATATTCATCCTCAATCAGCTGATTTCGTATCGTCTGCTTTAGCAGCGTGGATGATACAAATAACCAGCGTTTGTTCGCACAGACACTTGAAGCGACTATGGATTCTGTTTTACCAACCCGAGGCATTCCCCTGATTCCTATTAGCTTGTGCCCTTCCTGTTTAAATAATTCGGCCATGAAATCAACCAACAGCCCAAGCTCGTCCCTGACGAACCTGAACGTTTTTTTATCGTCTGCATCCCTTTGAATATATCTGCCATGACGCACCGCCAGTCGGTCCCTCAGCTTAGGCTCCCGGAGCTTAATCACTTTAATTGTGTCCATCGTATTAAGAATGGACTTTAGACGCTCAATCTGTTCATGGTCTTTAGCCAAGATCAGCAACCCTCTGCGGCCTTCATCCACACCATTGATCGTGACAATATTAATGGAAAGCATACCCAGCAGGGAAGAAATATCACCAAGCAAGCCGGGACGATTCTTTTGGATTTCATATTCCAAATACCATTCTGTTTTCTCCACCGGAAAACCTCCTCCTGCATGATGCGCATGTATTTGCGCATTTTTTATATATAAGCAACTCATTTTGGTATGTAAAATTTTATTAAACTTATCCTAAATTTTCATCTAGGTTCTATAATATATGATTTTTTGCCAATATGAAAGGAAAAACCCGTTTGGGCGGGAAGGAAATGTTTTGGGGAAAAAGCGAAAAGAGAGGCAATCCTCTCTTTTCGCTTTTTACTATTATTTTCTTAGCGGGTACCGTCGTTCTGAACAAGCTTTACCATCATATTGGCTATGGCATGCTGCTCATCAGGACTTGCTACAGACCAGAGATCAGCCAGGATTTTTTCCTGATCATTCTTTGGCTCCACTTGCTTGGCTAAATAATCGCCGATTTGATAAGCAAGGTCATTTACTGTTTCCTTATTCATTCCCTGATCCATCCCCTGATGAAGACGATCGCCAAGGAAATCTTTCCATTGCTGCCAATTTTCTAGTACAGACATAATTTTGCCTCCTTTAAATGTTGTACAATTATATTGTGCTTAGGGGCTGAATAAAATATGCATGCACTTAGACATGACTCAAAAAATATGTGACACTTCTTTGAACGATTGGCAGTTACGTATACCAGCCGCCATTCACTGCCATAACCTGCCCGGTAATATACGAGGCCTTTTCTGAAAGAAGAAAGGAAATGGCGTTGGCTATGTCAGCAGGCAAGGCAAGCCTGCCCATAGGAATTTCACTTTTTACAGCATTAAGCTCTTCTTCGGTAAAATCCTTCAGCATGGCCGTCTCAACGGCACCCGGGGCAATAGCATTGACCCTTACCCCACTAAGGGCAACCTCCTTGCTTAATGCCTTTGCAAAAGCAATTTGTGCACCCTTTGCAGCCGAGTATGCAACTTCACAAGCGGCACCCGTTTGGCCCCATATCGAAGAAACGACTATAATATTTCCGCCCCCCTTTGTTAAAAATTTCGGCAAAAGCTCTTTCGTCAGGAGAAGCGGCGAGGTCACATGGAGGTTCATTAGAGCTTCCATTTCCGCTTGCTGTATTTCAGTAAGAAGTCCATATTGAGCTGTTCCGCTATTATGAATAATGGCATCAAGTGAAAATATGTCAGGAATAATTTTTTTATACCCGCCTGGTACAGACAGGTCTGCCTGGATCGGAATATATTCTCCGCCAAACCTTTGCAGGCGGTCCAGAAGCCTGTTGATCCCCTCCATATTATGATTGTAATGCAAATAAAGCGAATAGCCTTCTTCTGCCAGTTTGACACTGACTGCCTGGCCGATTCCTCCGCTCGCTCCAGTTATTAATGCAAATTTCTTCATTTCATATCCTCCCGAAAAAAGCAAAGCGCCATTTAATGGCGCTCTGCTGAAACTGCTTGTTATTTCTTAGGGACAACCTGGCAAACCGTAAACCGTTCTTCACTTATCAAATTACCAGCCGCATTTTCCACATCATCAAGAGTGATGCTTTCGAGGGTCGGCACAACATCAAATAAATCCATTTCATTAAAAGCATACCGGGTAAATTGATTGGCGATATATTCCGGTGAATTGACAGCCCGCAGGAATGCGCCTATTTTCTTCTTTTTTGTCCGATCAAGTGTTTCCTGTGAAATAGTTCCCTTTTCCCTTGCATCCAGGAGCATCTTTTGCAGTGTTTCAGCCAAACGGTCAGGATCGTTTGTGTCTCCGCCCACCATGGCAAATCCAAAACCCTGCTCCTGTGTATAATCAAAGGAGAATGTGTCATCAATTAACCCTTCACTGTACAGTGTGCTGTACTGCTCAGAGCTTTTACCGAATAAGATATCGAGCAGCACATTCAGACTAAGCTCATTTTTAAGCATTTCTTTGCCTGACTGATTTGCAGTACTGCTCTTTATCCCAACCAGGCACTTTGAGGTCTGGACATTCATCTCAAGAACTTTTTTCTTCTTGGCCGCTTCAGAAGGCTCTCCTTCGACTTGGCGTTTGATTTCCGCCATCTCTTTATAATCCTTCTTGCTTTGGTTATCCCTCACCTGAGTCATGATCTGATCCGGATCAACTGGTCCGACTATGAACAGCAGCATATTGCTTGGGTGGTAGAAAGTTTCATAGCATTCATACAGCATATCTTTCGTGATATGGGAAATGGATTCGATCGTACCTGCGATATCGATTTTAACAGGATGGTTTTTGAACATATTTTCGATCAGGCCAAAATATAAGCGCCAGTCAGGATTGTCATCATACATGGTGATTTCCTGTCCGATGATTCCTTTCTCTTTTTCAACAGTCTTTTCTGTAAAATAAGGGTCCTGCACAAAATCAATCAGCGTTTCAAGGTTCATCTCTACATTGGACGTGCTGGAAAATAGATAAGCTGTCCTGGTGAAAGATGTAAAAGCATTAGCTGATGCTCCCTGCTTGCTGAATTGCTGGAACACATCCCCGTCTTCTTTCTCAAAAAGCTTATGCTCCAAAAAATGGGCTATCCCATCCGGAACTTTTACATACTCTTCTTTTCCAGGGGGCAGGAAATGATTGTCAATTGAACCATATTTCGTCGTAAAAGTGGCATACGTCTTGTTAAATCCTTTTTTCGGCAAGATATATACATCCAGCCCATTTTCAAGTTTTTCATAATACAGCTCTTCCTGAAGCTGGTCAAAAGTGATTTTATCCATTACTTGCCCGCCTCCTTTCCTGTCAGAAAATACACAGTGTCCAAACTGACCTTCTTGGCTGTCGCGGCAATTTCCTCTTTTGTTACTTTATCCATTTCATCCATCCAGGTTTGAAGGGTAATTTCTCTTCCTGACACAACATTATGGTAAAGGACTTCGACAATTCCGCGTGCTGTATCAACAGTCTCCAGAAGCTGATTTTTTATGACTGCTTTGGTCTGTTCCATTTCCTGTTCTGTAAAGTCACCATTCTTCATAGCTTCCAGTTGTTTTTTAATAATACTCACTGCCTGGTCATAGTTGCTGTTATCGATTCCGGACATCACCATCATTAACCCTTTATGGCTTTCCAGGCGGCTGGCTACATAGTATGCGAGACTGGCTTTTTCCCGGACATTCAAAAACAGTTTTGAATGAGAAAAACCTCCGAAGATTCCATTGAATACCTGAAGCGCATAATATTCCGGATCACCGTACACGACATTTGTCCGGTAGCCGATATTGAGTTTCCCCTGCTTCACATCCTGTTCTTCCCGGACTTCGTTTACAGATTCCTTCGTTCTACCAGAGGATGCTGGCGCTGTCTGAGGTGATCTCTTTTCAAAAGTTAAAAGCTCACCTGCATAGGATTCGGCATCTGCCTCTTCCACGTCACCTATAACATATAAATCAAGCTCATCCTGTGCCAATGCCTGCTGATAATATTCATAAAGTCTTTGAGGAGTGATATTGTCCACATCATCTTTCTCGCCATGCACATGCAGTGCATACGGCTCATCTTTGCACATTTCCTGAACAAGCCGGAAATTGGAATAGCGCATTTTATCATCGTAAACTGATTGAATTCGCTGTTTAAGCGTCCTTTTTTCTTTTTCAACTGTACCCTCGTCAAAAGCGCCTTCATGCACATTTGGCTTTGTCAGGATTTCCGCTAAAAACTGGAACGCTTTTTTCAAAAGAGGCGTTGGATCTGAAAGAAATTTTTCGTTTGCGATTTCAACTGAAATGGTAATGACATGATACTCGCCCTTTTTCGCCAAATCGACGAAAAGCGTTGCACCATATAATTCATCAAGGTAAGCCCGCAACTTTCCGGTTGAAGGGTAGGACGAACTGCTGCTCTGCAATACATGAGGCAATAGGGATCTTAATGTAACTGTACTCTTTTCAAGCGGGGCTTTCATTTTCCAAACCAGGGTATTGGTTTTATATTTCTCTGTTTTAACCACGTGAAGCTTATAGCCATTCATGGCTTTTACGGATTCAGAGATTACGGCCATGTCTTTTCCTCCTGTCAGTAGATTGATGAGTCCAAAGTACGGTCAATTGTAAAAAAAGGGAGCATCCCCTGTATGTAAACACTTTGCTGCTATCTTCTATAATATCCTTTGTAATAAATCATATTCTTACTATACCTTGCCCTATTTCTTTATTTCAAGTTATTGGCTGTATTGGAAGGTTTATATATTTTTTATAAATGATAGCCGCTTGTCCTTGAATTAGGTATGACTAAATGGTTTTCAATAAGAATCTGAACAATAAAAAGCCCCATTTCCGAAAAGAAATGAGGCTTTTTGTGTTAACGTTTTCCTTTTATATAAGGAGTACCAGATGCTTTTGGAGCGTCCGCGCGTCCGATGAAACCCGTTAATGCCAGAATCGTTAAAACATATGGTGCAATGAGAAGATAGACATTTGGAATATTCTCAAGGAATGGAAGGCTGGAGCCGATGATGCTCAAGCTTTGTGCAAATCCGAAGAACAAAGCCGCACCCATAACACCAAGCGGATGCCACTTACCAAAGATCAGTGCCGCCAGAGCCATAAAGCCCTGGCCGCTGATGGTCGCATGCCCGAAGTCTGAAGAAATCGATTGTGCATACACGCCGCCGCCTATTCCTGCAAGGGCTCCTGAGATTAATACCCCAATGTATCTCATCCTTGTTACATTGATACCCATTGTATCCGCAGCCATTGGGTGTTCACCAACCGCCCGAAGCCTTAGCCCGAATGGAGTCTTAAACATCACAAACCAGGCTAGAAATGCAACGGCAATGGCAGCGAATGAAGTATAATAAGTGTTTGAGAAGAACAATTTACCGATAATAGGTATGTCACTCAAAAATGGAATATCCACTTTGCTGAATCCTTTTTGAATGATATCTGTCTGACCTTTTCCATAAATGAATTTAACCAGGAACAGTGCTGCACCAATTGCCAGAAGGTTAATCGCAACCCCTGACACAACCTGGTCAGCTCTAAACGTAATAGAAGCAACGGCATGCAGGATGGATAATAGAGCTCCAACAACCATAGCTGCGAGTAATGCAACCCACGGAGTCATGCTGCCAAATACATCAACAAACGTAAGGTTAAAAACAATGGCAGTGAATGCTCCAATTACCATTAAGCCTTCTAAACCAATATTTACAACACCGGAGCTCTCTGAGAAGTTTCCGCCCAATCCAGTGAAAATAAGCGGGGCTGCCCAAAGCAAAGTTGATGGAATAATAATTAATAAGATCTCCATTAAGCCCACTTACTTCACCCCCTTTTTGCTGATACGGTCAATAAAGATGCGAATCATATAGCTTGCTGCAACAAAGAACACGATAAGTGCAATGATAATATCAACAAGTTCATTAGGAACTCCAGCTTCAAGCGGCATGTTTAAGGCGCCGACCTTCAAGCTTCCGAATAGCAATGCTGCAAAAATAATTCCAATTGGCCCATTCCCGCCTAAGAGTGCTACCGCAATACCGTCAAAACCTACTCCCGTAAAGCCGCCCTTAATGGCTGCATAGCCGAATGTACCCAATGCTTCCATCGCACCGGCAAGGCCTGCAAATGCTCCTGAGATGACCATTGATAGAATGATATTTTTGCTGACGCTCATGCCCGCATATTCAGATGCATGCTGGTTAAAGCCTACAGCGCGCAATTCGTATCCCTTCGATGTTTTTTCTAATAGGAACCACATAATAAACACACATGCTAAAGCAATTAAAATTCCCCAATGCAGACGAGAATAATCAGTTAATCCCTCAAGAAACGGGGAACGCAATGATGCAGATTCTGCAATCATCTCGGTCCGGTCACTTTTTTCTGAAAGAACCGTACGGATAATATAGTTGGTTACATGCAAGGCCACATAGTTCATCATGATCGTGACAATTACTTCATGCACTTTGAACTTGGCTTTCAAAAGGCCCGGTATGAATGCCCAAAGCGCGCCAGCCGCTGCAGCTGCGAGAACCGCGAGCGGGAGATGAATGAATTTTGGAAGTTCAAATGCAACCCCTACCCAAACAGCTGCAAGCCATCCGACGATCAGCTGTCCTTCAACACCGATATTAAATAAGCCTGTACGGAAAGCAAATGCAACTGCCAAACCGGCCAGAATATAAGGTGTGACCTGTCTGACTACTTCACCAGTGTAGTAGATTTCACCAAAAGCACCGTTCCATAATGCAATAAATGCAGATCCGGCATTATATCCAGTTGCTATCATAATGATTGTACCTACTAATACCCCGAGCAGAACGGCAACTAGAGGTACGACAATGTTCTTCATGCGATTAGACATGGTTTTCGCCACCCGCTTCCTTCCGTTTAGAACCGGCCATCAATAAACCTAATTCTTGTTCAGTTGTTTGTTTAGGGTCAACTACTGATACAATTTCACCCTCATAAATAACAGCGATCCGGTCGCTGACATTCATAATTTCATCCAATTCGAATGAAATAAGCAGCACTGCTTTCCCCTGGTCACGCTGTTCAATCAGACGCTTGTGAATGTATTCAATTGCTCCAACATCCAGGCCCCGTGTCGGCTGAGCAGCGATCAGGAGATCCGGGTTGCGGTCAATTTCACGTCCGATTATGGCTTTCTGCTGGTTACCGCCGGAAAGTGCCCTTGCAAGTGTATATTCACTTGGGGTTCTGACGTCAAATTCTTTAATCAGCTTTGTTGCTTTACTATATATTTCTTTAAAGTTCAGAACACCTTTTTTTGAGAATGGCGCTTTGTAATAGGTTTGCAGAACCATATTTTCTCCGATTGGAAAATCAAGGACAAGTCCATGCTTATGACGGTCCTGAGGGATATGCCCTACACCAGTCTCCGTAACTTTACGAGGAGACATATTCACAATTTCTTTGCCATTCAATTTAATTGAACCGCTTTCAGATTTCCTCAAGCCAGTGATCGCTTCAATTAATTCTGACTGTCCATTCCCGTCTACACCGGCAATACCAACAATTTCACCTGCCCGTACATTGAGGTTAAGGTTATTAACAACACCAAGACCCCGTGAATCTTTCACATTTAAGTCATGAATCTCAAGCACCTGCTCCTGCGGCTTCGAGGCTGTTTTATCCGTTTTAAAAGTGACTTCCCTTCCCACCATTAAGCTGGCAAGTTCATTCGGGTTCGTTTCAGTGACATTAACAGTACCGATTCCAACTCCTTTGCGGATAACCGTTACCCGATCACACACTTCCATGATTTCCTTCAGCTTGTGAGTGATAAGAATAATAGATTTGCCTTCCTGAATTAAAGTTTTCATAATCTGAATTAACTCTTTAATTTCCTGCGGAGTCAGAACAGCAGTAGGCTCATCAAAAATAAGGATTTCAGCACCCCGATATAGAGTCTTTAAGATCTCCACTCGCTGCTGCATTCCTACTGAAATATCGGAAATTTTCGCCTGAGGGTTGACCGCAAGTCCATATCGCTCGGAAATCTCCCTGACTTCCTTCTCAGCCTTTTTAATATCTATTTTTCCGCCTGTGGTTGTTTCTTTTCCCAGAATAATATTTTCAGTGACAGTGAAACGGTCAACAAGCATGAAATGCTGGTGGACCATCCCGATGCCCAGGTCGTTTGCTATATTAGGATCGGTGATGCGCACCGGTTTTCCTTTAACTTTAATTTCACCCTTTTCAGGCTGATACAGGCCAAAAAGGACGTTCATTAACGTTGACTTGCCTGCACCATTTTCGCCAAGCAGCGCATGAATTTCACCTGGTTTCAGCTGAAGCGTGATATTATCATTTGCAACGATTCCAGGAAACTCCTTGCGAATGTTGAGCATTTCAATAACATAATCCATTTGTTTCACTCCTTGCTCAAAATATAAGGAAATTATTAGTAGTTAGAGGTCAGACCTTGGGATTTCTTAGAAAAACCTGGCCATAAAGCCAAGTTTCTAAGTAATATGAAATTAGAATTATTTCATTAAAAATCTAAGTGAAATACAGAATTTATTCTGTCCTTCAATTAAACTTTTAAAAAAGGAATAAGAGGCCGCAGTGCAACCTGCTTATTCCTTAAAGTTAATTATTCAACTGAGAAAGAAGCCAGTTCATCTTTTGAAGATGGAACAGTCAGATCACCATTCTTGATCTTTTCCTGCCATTCTTTAACTGCACCTTCGATTTCTGCTTTCGCAGATACTTCCGGGTTGATAGGAGCAAGGCCTACACCGTCTTCTGCCAATCCGTAAGTAGTTGTTTCTCCACCAGGGAAGCTGCCGTCTTTAGCCTTTGTAGAAAGGTCCTTAACAGCATTGTCTACACGCTTAAGAGCGGATGTAAGGATTACATTGTGCTCTTTGCCATCGATTTCTACTACACCTTCAGCTGTCTGATCTGAGTCAACACCGATTGCCCAAAGTTCTCTTGCCGGGTCTTTCTTTTTAAGGTCACGAGCTTCCTTGAAAAGGCCGTTTCCAGTTCCGCCGGCAGCGTGGAAAATTACATCTACGCCAGAAGAGTACATTTTAGAAGCAATTGTCTGACCTAATTCAGCTTTATCAAATGCTCCAGCATATTGAACTTCTACTTTAATATCAGGGTTTACAGCTTGAACACCAGCAAGGAATCCAGACTCAAAACGCTCGATAACCGGAATTTCCATACCGCCGATGAAACCGATTTTGTTTTCTTTAGTTGCATTTGCTGCAGCAACACCTGCAAGGAATGCAGCTTCCTGCTCTTTAAACATAATGCTTGCTACGTTCGGCTGATCTACGACCGCGTCAACGATGCCGAAATGAGAATCTTTTTGCTGCTGAGCAATCTCATTGATTGCACCTTCCATTAAGAAACCGATTCCAAAAACAAGATCAAAGTCCTGACGTGCTAATGTATTAAGGTTTGTAGAATAGTCAGCATCTGACTGTGATTGAAGATAGTCAAATCCGCCTTTTCCTTTTTCAAGTCCATTTTCGTCACCAAATGCTTTTAAACCTTCCCAAGCAGATTGGTTAAATGATTTATCATCTACACCGCCGACATCTGTTACCATCGCTACAGAGAATGCTTTTTCTTTATCGTCTCCGCCAGCTGTTTCTCCGCCTTTTTCTTCACTTTTACCGCAAGCACCCAGAATTGTTCCAGCAGCAAGAACTAAAGATAGCGCCAATCCAAATTTACGCTTTTTCAAGGTTGGTACCCCCTAAGAAATTGTTTTTGCATTAGCGGAATGAATGATGTGTTTTCGTGCATCCCCAAAAGCTAGATTCTCTTTCTGAGGACATGAAAACTGAACTTATCAGCTCTGAAATAATTGACCGAATAAAGAATCGGAGTATCCGCTTCATCGAAATGCATCTGCTTTAATACAAGCAGTGCAGTTTCCGGGTCACATTCCAGAATTGGGGAAATTTTTTCGTGATAGCCAATAGGCTCTATTTGGGCAACAGCATAAGTGATTTTCCGGTTTGCCTCTTCTTCAAGCATTTTAAGAATCGACTCTTGTTCGTGGGAAAACGTGTCCGGAAGAATATTTTCAGGAACTTTATCCACACAATAAACGACCGGTTCACCATTGGCTGTTCTAACCCGCTCAATCACGGCAATTTCCTGGTCTAAAGCACATGAGAATCTGCGGATATCATCTTCAGTCGGTCCCAAAGTTACAGAACTCAAGAAAACAGTTCCCGGTTTCATCCCTGCCTGCAAAATCATGTTTGTGACACTATTAAGCTGTTCGATGCCGGATGTAAATAGCGGCTTTGCATTGACAAAGGTGCCTACACCGTGACGGCGGATGATAACGTTTTCTTCTTCAAGAATGCGCAGCGCCTCCCGCAGTGTGGCTCTGCTGACACCAAGCTGTTTGGCAAGATCAAATTCGGACGGAAGCTTTTCTTTTTCTTTATACACTCCATCTTCAATGTCTTGTTTTAATCGATCGATGACTTGCAAATATAAATGCCGGTTATCTGACTTAATAGACATGCAGGGTTCCTCCAACTTCAGTTCTCAAGACATCAGACCTCTGATGTTCAATCATTCCTACTAATCGAAAATACTATAACACTTTTTACCCAATAAAGAAATAGAAATTTATCAATTTGTCGAAAAAAGGTGAAAAGAAAAAAATGTTTGTGAATCCTTCTGTACCAATTCTTTTTTTCTGGTATAATACTACTTTGAAAACGATTACATTTAAGTTTCCTGCTAAAAATGCACCAGTTAATAAACCCAATTTTGTAATGAGTTGAAAGTACCATACCTCTTTCATTTTATGTAAGCGCTTTTAGTAGTATGGCATATTGAACTGTATTTTTTTATTGTCCTTATTTTACACATATATCTTCCTGATACATTAAAAAATGGCCGTCCGCAGACAGGCCATTTTTAAATATGTCATGCTTATTAATTTTAAGAGCTTGCTTCTTCCGAAGGCTTGCCCTGGAGCACAGATCTTGGCTTGCTGCCTTCATATGGTCCGACAATCCCCCTTGCTTCCATTTCATCAATCAGCCTTGCCGCTCTGGTATAGCCAATCCTGAATCTCCTCTGAAGCATGGATACAGAAGCAGTCTGCATTTCCAATATCAATTCAACAGCTTCTTCATAAAGATCATCATCCACTTCTCCTGCAGCTTCCGGTATATCCTCTGGGATCATTTCTTCCTGATATTGTGCCTTCTGCTGGCCGATGACAAAGTCCACTATTTCTTCAACTTCTTCATCTGACAGAAAGGCACCCTGTACACGGACTGGTTTTGAAGCACCAACTGGAAGGAAAAGCATATCTCCTCTTCCCAGAAGTTTTTCCGCTCCGCCCATATCCAGGATGGTCCTTGAATCTGTCATTGATGAAACAGCAAACGCAATTCTTGAAGGTATATTTGCTTTAATTACACCTGTGATAACATCCACTGACGGACGCTGAGTTGCGATGATTAAATGAATGCCTGCTGCCCGTGCCATTTGAGCAAGGCGAGTGATTGCGTCTTCGACATCGGAGGATGCCACCATCATTAAGTCTGCAAGCTCGTCCACTATAACAACAATATACGGCAGGAGGGGCTGCTGTGCTTCCTCTTCGGCATTATGCCTTTTTACATACTCATTGTAGCCTTCGATATTCCTTGTGCCAGTATGCGAGAACAGCTCATAGCGCCTTTCCATCTCACTTACAACTTTCTGCAGCGCCTGAGCAGCTTTCTTCGGATTTGTCACAACCGGCGCCAGTAAATGAGGCACCCCATTGTAAACATTCAATTCCACCATTTTAGGGTCAATCATCATTAATTTTACTTCATGTGGTTTTGCCCTCATCAAAATGCTGGTAATGATTCCGTTAATGCAAACACTCTTCCCGCTTCCTGTCGCGCCGGCAACAAGAAGATGGGGCATTTTGTTAAGTTCTGCGAGGACAGCTTCTCCGGTTATATCACGGCCAAGCCCGATCATAAGCTTGGAGTCCGGCTTGTCATTTTGTTTGGATTCAATTACTTCCCTTAGAGAAACCATCGCCACTTCAGAGTTAGGGACTTCTATTCCAATAGCCGATTTACCCGGGATAGGTGCTTCGATTCGGATATCCTTTGCTGCCAGTGCAAGTGCCAAATCATCATTCAGACTAACGATTTTGCTTACCTTTACCCCAACATCAGGATGGACCTCATACTTGGTAACAGCCGGGCCTAAATGAACCTGTGTCACCCTTGCTTTTACTCCAAAACTCTGAAATGTTCTTTCGAGCTTAGCAGCATTCGCGTGGATTAGCTCATATTCACCGCTTTGATCAGTTTGCCTGGGCAGTTTTAAAAGCCTGATAGGTGGCAGCTCGTAGTCTTTGTTTTCCACTTCTGTAAACGTGATTGGCGGCGCATTTTCATCCTCCGGCTCTGTGACTCCCGTTTCCTGAGGCTGATCAGAAGCCGCTTCCCGGGGATCCTCCTGATAAGCTCTTTCGGCAAAGCTTGATATAATGGGTTCGGGGGTTGGTTCAGATACCGGTTCAGAAGAATTATTGATCGTTATCACTGTCTCAGGTTCTTCTTCATTCTGAAGAGCGCGCTGTTCTTCTTCTCTTCTTGACTGCCTTTCTTCTCGTCTTTCTCTGCCTTTTTGTTTCCATTCTTTCATATCATCTATAAAAGCTGCCCATTGTTTCTTGAAGAAATTAAGAATTGCGGCCATCATTTTCCCTGCAGCATCTCCGAATGTTTTTCCTGTCATAAGAACAAAACCGATAATAATTAATAAAAAGGCTACAATTTTTGAACCTGCTTCATCAAAAAGATAATAAAAGAGGGCGAAAAAAATAGCCCCAAGCATTCCGCCCCCTAAATCGGTTGTGCTTGTTTCTCCACGGACTTCCATCCGGAATAGTTCCCACGTATTGGCTATTACACTCGGATCATCAAACTTCCCTCCATTTGAGAGAAGCTGAAATAAAGTAACATGACTCAACAGCAGAAGGGAGCTGATGATAAGATAAATACCGATTAATTTAGTGTGGAACAGGTAAGGGTGTGCCCTCTTCCACATCAGATAACCTGAAAAGATTACGAGTCCAATCAGGCTGAGCATGTACCATTCTCCCATAAAGAAACGGAAAAAAAGCACGGTTGCATTCCCGACAGCTCCGAGCCTGGCAATTGATATTACCGCAAGTGCCAGCAGAATCAGGGCAATTAGTTCAAATTTCATCGTCCGTTTCAATGTTTCGTTCTTTTTAGACTTTCTTTTCTTTCTTTTGGCCATATTATCACCTTATCATTGTTCTTATTAACAGCATCATCAAAATTCCATTATGTAATACATCATGTCTGTTATGAAAGAAGAAGCAGCCATTTTTTGGCTGCTTCTAATGTTACTTTTATTATATCATAACGATTCTAAATTAAGTTGTTTTTTGAAAGGTTTTATCAGCTTAACTGCGTTAAAGTTATCATGGATCCAGGAGTGTACCTTTCATCCATATAATGGGTAGGATCACTGCTCATAATTCTTAAAATGCGGCATTCTTGTCCTGCATTCATTTCAACAAGGAGAGGGATTCCTTCATATGAAACAATTTTCTGCTTGCCGAAATCGTCCTGTTCATTTTGGTAAATGAGTTCTTGCGGCATCATAGTATAGAGGATCATTGAACCATCACTTCTTCTTTTGGTTTATTCATATCAATCAGCTCATTCAGCTTTGCAAGCGCAGGCCCCACCCCGCCTACTTCATCAATCAGTCCATATTCAACAGCATCCCTGCCGACCACATTCGTCCCTATATCCCTGGTCAGGTTGCCCTTATCAAACATCAGGTCTTTAAATTTCTGTTCGGATATATTGGAATGCTTTGTTACAAAATTAATTACCCGATCCTGCATTTTATCCATATACTCAAACGTTTGCGGCACACCGATTACCAGTCCGGTCAGTCTGATAGGGTGGATGGTCATCGTAGCTGTTTCTGCAATAAAGGAATAATCGCATGATACCGCAATAGGAACACCAATGGAATGGCCGCCTCCAAGGACAATGGAGACTGTTGGCTTAGACAATGAGGCAAGCATTTCTGATATTGCCAGCCCGGCCTCCACATCGCCGCCAACAGTATTCAAGATAACCAGAAGACCTTCTATTTTTGGGTTTTGCTCAATCGCAACGATCTGAGGGATTAAATGCTCATATTTTGTTGTCTTATTTTGCGGCGGAAGCTGAAGATGCCCTTCCACCTGTCCGACAATGGTCAAGCAGTGAATTTTGGAATCCTGAGACAGCTGCGGCACATTTGTCTGTCCAAGCTGCTGAATTTTTTCCATAAGGGCAGAAGGTTTATCCTCTTTCGGCTGTTCTTGCCCTTCTCCGCCCTCATTGCGGGTATTTTTCAAATCGTTTTCCATCCTTATTTCTCCCTTCAAGCAATATATTGTTAGTATGAACGCGTGATCATTTTTCATGCGCAATATTGCATGAGGGGAAAGAGCAAAAAAAACAGCCCGGCAATCGATGCGGGCTGTGTTCTGACTGTTATCCCTCCATAAGAATCGGAAGGATCATTGGTCTGCGTTTTGTTTTTTCATAAAGATACTGATTCAGGCTGTCACGCATATCCTGCTTAATTCCTGACCAGTCAAACGCTTCTCTGGCAAGGTTTTGTTCTACCGTTTCTCTTACTATTTTTACAGCTTCCTCAAGAAGCTTTTCTGATTCCCTGACATACACAAATCCTCTTGTAATAATTTCAGGGCCAGCTGAGATTTTCTTTTCTTTTTTATTAAGAGTAACTACTACCAGTAAAACACCATCCTGAGAAAGCAGCTTCCGGTCTCTTAAGACAATATTCCCGACATCGCCGACACCAATTCCGTCAATCAGCACATTACCTGATGGGATTTTTCCTCCGGGAACGATTGCGCCATCTTTGATTTCTGCTACATCGCCTTTATCCGGGATAAAAATTTGTCCGCTTGATAATCCGCACTCCAAAGCAACTTTTGCATGGGCTTTCAGCATTCGGTACTCCCCATGAACCGGGATGAAGAATTTGGGACTCATCAGATTAATCATAAATTTAAGTTCTTCCTGGCTGCCATGGCTCGAGGTATTAAAGGTTCCCTTTCCTGGGATAACCTCAGCGCCAGCCCTAAACAGCATATCAATCGTTTTGAAGATAAATACCTCAGTGCCTCTTAGGGGTGATGCAGCAAGTAAAACGGTATCTCCATGTTTTATATTGACCTGTCTGTGGGACTGCTTCGCCATTTTTTGGAGGGCTTCGATCGGCTCTCCCTGTGTACCCGTGGTAAGAACCACGATTTGGTCATCACTGTATTTGCCGATCTCAGCAACAGGAATAATTACATCTTCTCCTACTTGCAAATATCCGAGCTGCAGAGCAATGTCATAGATTCTCTGCAGACTTTTGCCGACCACTGCCACTTTCCTGCCAGTTTCGTTCGCTGCATCAAAAATATGCTGTATTCGAATTAAGTCAGATGCAAAGGAAGCCGCAATGACTCTCCCCTTAGCAGCGAAAAATGCAGATGTCAGCTCTCTGGCCACTTTCGATTCTGAGCTTGTGTAGCCTGGCTTTTCTGCTTCGGTACTGTCAGATAGAAGGCAAAGAACTCCTTCTTCCCCTAAGCGCGCCATTTTGCCGATTTCAGGTTTGTATAAGTCAGTCGCTGCCTGATCGAATTTAAAGTCGCCGGTATACACAATTGCACCCTCTGATGTATGTATGGCAACTCCGACACTATCCGGTATGCTATGGCTCGTTCTA
Source organism: Cytobacillus sp. EB106-05-05-XG126 (assembly GCF_058791715.1). Lineage (NCBI taxonomy): Bacteria > Bacillati > Bacillota > Bacilli > Caryophanales > Bacillaceae > Cytobacillus > Cytobacillus sp. EB106-05-05-XG126. The sequence continues at coordinate 1,498,495 of NZ_JBYTDU010000001.1, forward strand.
AAAAAAGTTACATCTGCCGAATCAAATTCAACCCTGGTATCTGAATTGATTTCAATAAACTGTACTTTGCCTTTGTATTCCTGTTCCTTCATTTTGGCTTTAGCCAGCGCCAGAGTCAGCTTTGTTCCATAAACAGGTACATTAACCTTTGCTAGCACATAAGACAGGCCTCCAATATGATCCTCGTGTCCATGTGTCAGAAAAATTCCTTTTACTCTTTCCTTGTTTTGAACTAGGTATGTAACATCCGGTATCACGATATCAATTCCGAGCATTTCATTTTCAGGGAACATTAATCCGGCATCGATGACATATATATCCTCGTCCACCTCTGCCAAATACATATTTTTCCCAAGTTCTCCGACTCCTCCGAGTGCTGCCAGCTTGATGCTTTCATTCTGTCTCTTTTTCAATGTATTATCCTCCCATGCATGTTCAGCCGATCAAGATCAGTTATCCATATTATACTTGAAGTCATAAAACCATGACAACCAAATTTATACATGGGCTTATTTGAGCGTTCCTGAGGCTTTTTATAATAATAGTCTCTAGGTTTTGGGCGTTATAAAAATAAAACCAACCAGCAAAGCACTGGTTGGCAAGCAAAGAATTATTTAAATAGGGCAGCAACTGCACTGCGTTCCTGTTCTGTTAATGGGACCATTGGAAGACGGACGGATCCGACATCCAGCCCTTTAAGCTGCAGCGCTGTTTTTACAGGCACTGGGCTTGGGGCAGCAAAAAGCCCTTCCATGATCGGAAGAATTTTTTGATGGATTTTTGCAGCTTTTTCATTTTCACCATTCAGGTAAGCTGTGATCATTTCCTGCATTTCATTCCCTATTACATGCGAAGCAACAGAAACAATTCCAGTCCCGCCTATTGCCATACATGGAAGAGTAAGTCCGTCATCACCGCTGTATAGCATAAAATCATCATCCGTATTAGCAATAATTTTGGCCATTGCATTCAAATCTCCGCTTGCTTCTTTCACTGCCGCGATGTTAGAGATTTCCGAAAGTCGGATAATCGTTTCAGGCAGAATATTCACGGAAGAGCGTCCCGGAATATTATAAACCATTACCGGGAGGCTCGTGCTTTCCGCAATAGCCTTGAAATGACGGTAAAGCCCTTCCTGATTTGGCTTATTGTAATATGGTGCTACGATCATGATCGCATCGACACCAATTTGCTCTGCTTTTTTCGTTAATTCAATGGATTCATACGTATTATTGCTTCCGGTGCCGGCAATGACAGGCACCCGTTTGTCAGCTGCTTTCACTGCATGTTTGAATAATGCCAGCTTTTCCTCTTTTGTTAGTGTTGGCGACTCCCCTGTTGTCCCGGCAACGACTAAAGAATCTGTACCGTTTTCAATAAGATGATTGATTAGCTGTGTCGTCTTAGGGAAATCAATATGTCCCTTATTATCAAATGGTGTTACCATAGCTGTTGATACTCGGCCAAATAGAACCATGTTTACACTCCTTGCAGATGTTTAAATGATCGGGAAGAAACGGGCGGATCTGTCGCATAGGATACAAATCCGTCGTTAACCGCTGAATGGCTTTCTTCCTCTTTTTAAACATGTTATTTTCAAAATTTTTAAATGTCTGTTCTCTCATATTCCGCTAAATCTTCTTCCAGGCGGAAAGCATCGTGCAATGCATTAACAGACTTTTTCAAATCTGCCTGCTTTACCAGAACCCAGATTGTTGTATGGCTGTCTGCTGACTGCAGAATACGGATTCCCTGGTCCGACAATGCCGTAACGATCCGCGAGGCTACTCCGGGTACACCCTGCATCCCAGCTCCGACAACCGAAACCTTTGCACACTCTCTTTCAACCAGCGGATCATGACCAAGGCCCTTTAAAATACTAATCGCTTTATCAGTCATTTCCTCCGTTACGGTGTAGTTGACGCCATTAGGATATATATTGATAAAGTCAACACTGATTCCCTGGTTAGCCATGGCTTTAAAGACCTCAGACTGTAGATCGTATTGGTCTTTCTTCGCAAGGACCTTTATTTGTGTCACATTGGAAACATGGGCTATTCCAGTTACCGAACGCTCTTTAATATCCGTTCCGCGTCTGTTCTTATTCAAGGTTGTGACAAGTGTTCCGAGACTGTCGGAGTATGTTGAACGGATTCTGATCGGAATTTTTGCCTGCATGGCTATTTCGACTGCCCGGGGGTGGATAACCTTAGCACCCTGATACGCCATATTGCAGACCTCTGTGTAAGTGACCACTGATAATGGGCGCGCATTTTCAGCAATGCGCGGATCAGCGGTCATAATGCCTTCCACATCAGTAAAGATATCTATCCACTCCGCATTAAGGGCTGCTCCAAGAGCGGCTGCAGAGGTATCACTGCCGCCCCTGCCGATCGTTGTGACATCACCGGTTTTTGATGATCCCTGAAATCCTGCAACCACGATAACATCATGATTTTCAAGTTCTTTCAAAAGCCTGTCGCATTTCATATCGATAATTTTTGCGTTAGTATGATCATTATTCGTTCTAAATCCTGCCTGTGCCCCAGTCAGAGCTGCTGCTGTTATTCCATGTTCTTTTAACATGTTTGAAAATACAACACTTGAGATGACTTCACCGCAGGATAAGAGCAGATCCGTTTCGCGTTTGCTGATTTTGGTATTATTGCCTTCTACCAGCGAAAGCAGTGTGTCGGTTGCATATGGATCTCCTTTTCGGCCCATTGCCGAAACAACGACAACAACCTTGTATCCATCTGCCAGCGCTTTTTTGATATGCTTAGCTGCATGCTCGCGGCTACTCTCGTCGCGGACTGATGTGCCTCCATATTTTTGAACGATGATATTCATTAAAACACCTCTAACCTCTCAACATGAAGAGAATACGATAACTATTTCACTATTCCCAGATTAATTAAACTTTCGGCGATCTGCACGGAATTCCATGCCGCCCCTTTAAGAAGATTATCAGAAACTACCCACATATGAAAGCCTTTATCTTCATCCAGATCTTTACGGATACGGCCGACGAACACATCATTTTTACCGACACAATCAGCAGGCATAGGGTAAATCTGATTTTCCGGATCATCCTGCAGGACAACTCCAGGTGCATTTTCCAGAAGGCTCTTTACTTCATTTGCCGTAACGCTATCTGATTCCACTTCAAAATAAAGGGACTCTGAGTGTCCGGTTGCCACTGGGAGACGCACGCATGTAGCAGCCACTTGCAGCTCTGGCATATGCATGATTTTCTTTGTCTCATTGATCATTTTCATTTCTTCAAACGTGTAGCCATTATCCTGAAATTTATCAATTTGCGGGATCGCATTGAATGCAATTTGATAATGTTTTTTATCGCTCTTTACAGGAAGAATTGACGGCTCATACTCTTCGTTATTTAAAATGGCTTTTGTCTGCTCATTAAGCTCTTGAACTGCAGCTGCTCCAGAACCTGAAACAGCCTGGTAAGTAGAAACAATTACTTTTTTCAAGCCGAATTTCTCTTTTACCGGCTTTAGTGCAACAACCATTTGGATTGTTGAACAGTTTGGATTGGCGATAATGCCATTATGCTTATGAAGGTCATCTTCATTTACTTCAGGTACGACAAGAGGCACATTTGGATCCATACGGAAAGCACTTGTGTTGTCTACCACAATGGCACCATGTTCGACAGCATGTGGAGCCAGTTCCTGTGAAACGCTTCCTCCCGCGCTGAATAGTGCGATGTCCACGCCTTTAAAGCTATCTGGCTTCGCTTCCTGAACTGTATACTCCTGGCCCTTGAATGCTACCTTTGATCCGGCAGAACGGGCAGATGATAAGAGGGTTAATTGAGAGATCGGAAAATCTCTATTTTCAAGTGTTTGCATCATTTGCTGGCCAACTGCACCAGTTGCTCCAACTACCGCGACATGAAATCCTTTTTTCTGTTCCAAATTTCTTTTCCCCTTCCAATACCATTATATTTTTCTAGCAAAGTTAGTTTTTAGTGAAAAACAATAGCCCAAAATTCAATAGAACGGCAGCCAAAGTCAATTGGCAGCCGTTTTCCTGCCTGATTATAAAGATGGCAGGCTTCCATTTATATTATCAGCATATTGTCTATACTCCAAGAGGTTAATATTATTTTAAACAGACCTTGGAGGTTGGTTATCTTAATAATCTTTATTCTAACATATTCGTTCACTAAAGGACTAAAATTTTTGCTAGAAAAAATAGGGGGCTAATTGTCGTCTTTGTATCTTTCCACTAAAACCGGCTGAAGCTGTTTACCTTCCATGGCATGAAGCACTGTATCAGATAATGCTGTCATTCTTGCCACCATTGAGTTCGGTTTCTTCACAGGATCATCCTGGCCATATGGAATAAAATAAATATTCTTCGTTGCCATTAGTCTCATTAAGTTTACTCCATTTAAACCCAATGCATCATTTGTAGATATTCCCAGCACGACTGGTTTACCGTTTCTTAAAGTTGCCTTTGCTGCCATCAGGACAGGCGAGTCGGTCATCGCATTGGCGAATTTGCTCATCGTATTTCCGGTAAGCGGGGCAATCACCATGCAATCAAGAGGAATTTTAGGTCCCAGCGGCTCCGCTTTCACAATTGAATCAATCACTTTATGTCCAGTCAGATCTTCAATTCTTTGAACCCAGTCTTCTCCTTTTCCAAATCTGGTCTCAGTGCTCTTTACCGTAAAGGTGACGACCGGAAGCACTTCAGCCCCTGCGAGAACAAGTCTTTCTATTTCAGGGAACACTGCATCATATGTGCAATGCGATCCTGTTAATCCGAAACCGATTCTTTTCCCTTTCAAACTCATATTGTATTCCCCTTTCTCTTTTGCAAATCTTCCTTAATCAATTGAGAAAGAACATTCGCCAGAATTTGTCCGGCTGTTTTCGGAGCAACGATTCCAGGCAGGCCAGGGGCGAGCAGTGCTTTTACTCCCCGTTTTTCTGCGTAGCGGAAATCGGTGCCTCCGGGCTTGGAAGCCAGGTCAATGATGAGCGTATGTGTCGGCATCTTCGATATGACGGACGCTGTTACAACTAAATGGGGAGCTGTGTTTATGCAAATATCAACATCTTTTACCGCATCCTCAATTTCCTTCAGGTTAAATGGGGTTAAGCCCATTTCCGTTATCCTGGCGATGTGCTCACTTTTTCTCGCCCCCACCTTTACTTTTGCACCCAGTGCATGAAAGGTTCTTGCTACACTCATTCCAACTCTGCCAAGGCCTATTACAGCTATATTCGAACCATGTATGGTGAAATCTGTATGCTGGATTGCCATCATAATGGTTCCTTCAACTGTTGGGATGGAATTATAAATAGCTACATCATCCCGTTCAAATAATTGAACAAGACGGCGGTCCGCCGATTTGGTTACTCCGGTTAAATATGAATTGGTTATGCCGGAATAAACTGTACAGTGTGCTGGAGTCTGGGCGAGGATTTCCTCTTCAAAAATCACTTTTTCATTGGAGAAAATCGTTTCAATCTGACCCTCCAGGCCCGTTCCGGGCACAGGCAGGATAATTGCGTCTATATTGGTAAAGTCCACTTCATCTATTTTTTCTTTTACCGCACCTGAGAACGCATGATCAAGCTGCTCAAAACCAATTAATGCGAGCTTTGCATCAAGCTCGGTCAGTTTACGGATGATTTCGAGCTGCCTTGCATCACCGCCGATGACTGCAATTTGGGTTCCTGTCAGCATGCAACACTCACCTTCTTTTTTCTTTCTTTTTAAGAAAGCATTTATTTTTGAAGCCAACAACTTCATGACTCCTGGTAAAAAGTATCCTCGCACCGGCAACGCCGCTTTACTAAGCAGTTGCACAAGACAGCAATTGCAAGCAGTTTTATCTTTAAACGAAATGGCGTTAAAATTGGGCCGGCAAATCAATTAATAATCATAAGGGAATTGTTGTAGTGAACTACTTCAACATCTTATGTATGAACGGGGCAATAGGTGAGTTTTCCACTTAAAAGAAAATGGGTCAAAGTTGGAAGGGATTTATAAAGGGATTGAGGAGATTAGCTTCCCGGTAAAAACAAAAAGGACCTAACCGGCCCTTCCTTCAAAACTATTCCTGCTGATCTTCAGATTCCGGGATATCAATAATGATCATGTCATTTCCTATCTTCCTGATATGCTGCCATGAAACCCGGATTTCATCTCCCTGGCGCATGAAGCCGAACCACTTTAATGAAGGGATGAGCAATGCCTGAATCTGTCCACTTTTCTCATTTATCTCAAGGTCTGTCTGCCCAAGTACTCCCAGCCTTTCTGCACGCTTCACATCCACAATTTCCTTTCCGCTCAGTTCACTTAATCTCATCATCTGCCCTCCTTTTCTCTTCTCTATATTCTTATCGTTCAGCCTGGAGTTTTAGAAGTCCAGGCCAAAAAGAAAACAGCCTGCATGATACAGGCTGTTTCACCAATTTTGCAATTGGAATAAATATTAAAGATTTTTCGGAAGTTCTCCATCCGGACTTATTAATGCTACTGAATAGTGATCTGTGAAAATGGCATTCGCCATATTATTCACGCCTTGCATGGAAACTGCATCGATTTCATCCACGATTTCATCCATAGACCGATGGCGGCCCAGAAGCAGTTCATTTTTGCCATTGCGACTCATCCTGCTGTTTGTGCTTTCAAGGCTTAGCATTAAGCTTCCTTTGAGCTGTTCTTTACTGTTATTCAGCTCTTTATCTGTGATGCCTTCTTTTTTAAGTGTGGCAAGGGTTTCCTGAATCGTATCAAAAAGAACATCCAGCTGTTTAGCTCCCGTACCGCCGTAAAGCGTCACAATACCGCTGTCCTGGAAGGCAGAATGATAAGAGAAAACAGAATAAGCCAATCCTTTTTGTTCCCTGACATCCTGGAATAAGCGGCTGCTCATGCTTCCACCCAAAATATTATTTAAAACAATCAGATTGTATATTTCCTCATGCCCTACCTGCAGACCTTCGAACCCTAAGCAAAGATGAGCCTGCTCGGTATCCTTTTTACGGGCAAGATGGTTCGAATGAAACTCAGGCTTCTGCTCTGTGCGTTCTCTCTGACCGCCTTCGTAGGATCCAAAGTATTTTTCAACTTCTTTGATGAAAGATTCCTCAATATTTCCGGCAATGGAAATCACAACATTTTCAGGCGTGTATGTTTCATGCATATACTGTTTTAATGTTTCGCCATTAAACGTGGCCAGCGTTCCTTCAGTACCAAGAATCGGATAACCAAGTGAGTGATTCTCATAGATTGCTTTGCTCAAAAGATCATGAACGATATCATCAGGCGTGTCTTCATACATTTTGATTTCTTCGTAAACAACATTCTTTTCTTTGTTCAGTTCCTCATCCACAAACGTGGAGTTAAAAAACATATCAGAAAGCACTTCAAGAGCAAAATCAGAATGGGTATCCAATACTTTTGCATAGTAGCATGTATATTCTTTTGAAGTGAAGGCGTTCACCTGCCCGCCAATGCTATCAAAGCTCTCAGCAATTTCACGGGCTGATCTCGTTTTCGTTCCTTTGAAGAACATATGCTCAAGAAAATGAGAAATTCCATTATTCTCTGGAACTTCATTTCTTGAACCTGTTCCGATCCATACCCCTATCGCTACAGAACGGACGGTTGGAATATTTTCTAGTACGACTCTTACTCCGTTTTGGCATGTATATTTCTTAATCAAATAAATTCCTCCTGTTCTGAAACCCAAAGACATATGCTTACATTAGTTTATATTATTATTGTTATTTTTTCCAAAATCCTGATTTTTATTTTCTCTATACTGGATTCTCTTTTCGCTTAACAGCTCGGATACTGTTCCAATCTCCAGGTTCTTCTGCTTAAGCCCTGTTATAAGTCTATCAAGTGACTTTTCGGTGGATTCCGTAGGATGCATCAGAATAAGTGCTCCATTATGGACCTTTGATAACACTCTGTTTATCAGCACATCCGGGGAGGGTTTTCTCCAATCCACTGTATCAACAGTCCACATGACGGTGCCAAGTTTTTTCTCGGCAGCAATCTTCACTGTTTCATCTCTATAGCTGCCGCTTGGAGGAGCGAACCATGTAATAGGCTTACTCAGCTTTTCATCCATTGTGGCTTCAATCACATCATTTGTCTTTTGAATTTCTTCCCTTGTCCTTGCAGAAGAGATCACTTTCATGTCAGGATGGGTGTACGAATGGTTGCCTACTTCATGGCCTGCATCCATAATCATTCTGGCGAGTTCCGGATTATTCTTTACCCATCTTCCTTCAAGAAAAAAACTTGCTGACACATTATGTTCCTTTAAAGTGGCCAGCATACCGGATAAATATTCATTCCCCCATGCCACATTAATGATGAAGCTGACCATTGGTTTATCGGGATGGCCTTTATAGATAGGTGACGGCGGCAGGTCCTTTAACTTCACCTTCGGTTCAATTTGTTTAAATACAAGCTTATCTTCATTGAACTTTTTGCCTGACTTCATCTTTCTATACGATGCCTCAACATCTACTTCAATTCCGTTAAGACCAGGAATGGCTTTCCATACAGGGTCTATTTTTGCATCCTGTGGAGGAATGCTGAATTCTTCTTTTTTTGCTTTAATTTCTTCATATAGTGAATCCTTTTGCTTGGAAACAGTTATGGCATCTGTTTCTTGTTTCAGGCCTGATACATACTGATCAGTTAAAGGATTATTGATAAAAACAAGTGCCAGCACAAACATGATCGTAATATGGATAAACTTTCTCATTCTTCATGCCTCCTTCAATTCATAGTATGATTTGAAGGGACAAGGTAGAACGGAACCGAGTAACAAAGGTATGCAGTATTGGGCAAAAGCCCATGAAAATTCGTATATGTAAAAAGCCAGGGTTTCCCCTGGCTTTTAGGAAAATTCGCAACGCAAAATGCTTCTCTTTTAAATAGAGGTTAGTATTATTGCTGTGCTTTTTCCTTTTGCTCACGCTGTTCACGCAATACGGCTTTGCGGGAAAGATTTACGCGGCCTTGTTTATCGATTTCAGTAACTTTTACCAGAAGTTCGTCACCAATGGATAGCACATCTTCCACTTTCCCTACACGCTCTTCAGCAAGTTCTGAAATGTGAACTAATCCATCTTTACCAGAGAAGATTTCAACAAATGCACCGAATTTTTCAATCCGTTTTACCTTGCCCAGATACATTTGTCCAACTTCTACTTCACGTACGATATCTTCAATGATTTTCTTCGCTTTTTGATTCATTTCTTCATTTACAGATGAGATGAATACTGTTCCATCTTGTTCAATATCGATCTTAACGCCTGTTTCTTCGATAATCTTATTGATCTGCTTTCCGCTCGGCCCAATAACATCACGGATTTTATCAGGGTTTATTGACATCATCAGAATCTTAGGAGCATATTCAGACAGCTCTTTTCTTGGCTGCTCAATAGTGCTCAGCATGGAATCAAGAATTTGCATGCGGCCTTTCTTCGCCTGCTGCAGTGCTTCTTCCAGAATCTCACGGGACAGACCTTCAATTTTAATATCCATTTGAAGAGCAGTAACTCCCTTAGAGGTACCCGCCACTTTAAAGTCCATATCGCCAAGGTGATCTTCCATTCCCTGAATGTCTGTCAGGATTGAATAATGCTCGCCTGATTTAATTAGGCCCATTGCTATACCGGCAACCGGCGCTTTAATAGGCACACCTGCATCCATCATAGCCAAAGTACTTGCACAAATACTTGCCTGTGATGTTGAACCATTTGATTCCAGCACCTCAGATACAAGACGAATCGTATAAGGGAAATCCTTTTCAGAAGGAATAATCGGCTCAAGAGCACGTTCTCCAAGAGCACCATGCCCGATTTCACGGCGGCCCGGCCCTCTGATTGGCCCAGTTTCACCTACACTGAAATTAGGGAAGTTGTAATGGTGCATGAATCTTTTTTCTTCTTCAATTCCCAGCCCGTCCAGAATCTGTACATCGCCAAGAGCTCCTAATGTACAAATGCTCAATGCCTGAGTTTGTCCGCGTGTAAACAAACCTGAACCATGTGTGCGCGGCAGAAGGTCTACTTCCGAGGACAGCGGGCGGATGACATCCAATCCGCGTCCATCCGGACGAACTTTATCTTCCGTAATTAAACGGCGAACTTCTGCTTTAACAATTTTATCAAGGATCTGCTTAATTTGCTTAAGCTTGTCGTCGTCTGCTTCTTCACCTTCATATTTAGCTGTGATTTCTTCTTTAACTGCTTTTATGGCAGCTTCACGTGCATGTTTCTCCTGCACCTGGATAGCTTGAATCATATCCTTCTCACAGATGCCGCGAACTTCTGCTTCTAAGTTCTGGTCAACCTGGTATAAAACAATTTCCATTTTTTCTTTCCCGATTTCAGATGCAATTTCTTCCTGGAAAGCAATAAGGCGTTTAATTTCCTCATGACCAAACATAATTGCTTCCAGCATAGTTTCCTCGGGCACTTCCTCTGCACCTGCTTCAACCATGTTAATCGCATCTTTTGTACCCGCTACAACAAGGCTGATATCGCTTTTTTCAGCCTGGTCCACAGATGGATTTATGATGAATTCACCATCGATGCGGCCTACGCTGACTCCAGCAATCGGTCCGCCAAATGGAATATCCGACACAGAAAGAGCTAATGATGAACCAAACATTGCAGCCATTTCTGATGAGCAGTTTTGATCCACACTCATCACCATGCTTACAACCTGTACATCATTTCTGAAACCATCAGCGAATAATGGACGAATTGGCCTGTCAATTAAACGGCTTGCCAAAATCGCTTTTTCACTTGGACGGCCCTCTCTCTTAATAAAACCGCCCGGAATCTTACCAACAGCATACAAACGTTCTTCATAGTTAACTGTCAGAGGAAAGAAATCCAGATTTTTCGGTTCTTTTGATGCTGTAGCTGTACTTAAAACTACAGTATCACCATAGCGCACTAAAACTGCACCGTTAGCCTGTTTAGCCAGCTGGCCAATCTCTACGGTCAATTTGCGCCCAGCCCAATCAAGGCTGTAGACATGTTTATCTTGTCCCATAATTGTACCCCTCTCTGCATTCACTTAAGAACAGGCGTCAATGCCTGGTCCGTTTAATTGGTTAATTTCCTGCTTTATTCAGCAGGCGTTCCTGCGAAGACAGCAGAAGCTCATAAGCTTTGCATTGCCAGCAGTCCAGTTTTATATAAAAGCATGAAATGCTCGTTAATCATAATAAAATTAGGCATCTTATAGTATGCACAATTTTCCCGTTTGCTAAAATAGGATAAGTTATGTATGTACATGATCAGGAACAAAATTCAAGTTTTTAAAGCTAATAAAAAAGCGGGAAAAAATCCCGCTTCTGTTGATTATCGACGTAAGCCAAGCTTATTGATTAACTCACGGTAGCGTGCAACGTCTTTGTTGCGAAGGTAAGTTAATAGGTTACGGCGCTTACCAACCATTTTCAAAAGACCGCGACGTGAATGGTGGTCTTTCTTGTGAGTACGTAAATGGTCGTTCAAATTGTTGATTTCTTCAGTAAGGACAGCGATTTGAACTTCTGGAGATCCAGTGTCGCTCTCATGAGTTTTGAACTCATTGATTAGCTCATTTTTACGTTCTTTAGTGATTGCCATCCGGTTCACCTCCTAAATTTTCAATCCCCTGTTACTGAGCAAGCGTCGGTGACTCGACTTGCCAAGCAAAGGTTCATTTGGTACGTTAATTAGAATACAACTTTTTATGACAAAAAGCAAGGCTAAACCCTGTTTTTCTCAAAATATTGCTCAGTCTGCTGTTTATCCTTTTCAATTTGCGCAATTAACTCCTGAACGCCGGCAAATCTCTTCTCGCTTCTAAGATGTTTATGCCATTCAACGGTAACCTTCCTGCCATAAATATCTGAAGAAAAATCAAAAATATGGACTTCAACTGATGGCCTGTCCCCTTTTTCCTGATTAAAAGTAGGTTTGTATCCGACATTACAGACACCTTCATACCAGCTGCCATCTACTGAGAATCTTACAGCATATACACCGGGAGGGGGAATGATGCAGTCATCAGAAACGTCTACATTCGCTGTAGGAAAGCCGATTGTCCGGCCTCTCTTGTCACCATGGATAACGATTCCGGATGTTTTATAATATCTTCCTAAAAGGCCGGGAAGCTCAGCCGTTTTCCCTTCACGAATATATTTCCTTATTAGCGTAGAGCTGATTTTTTCGTCTTCTTTTGCCAGCTTTGCAACGACCGAGTAATCAAATTGATTCCTCGAATGGAACAGCAATGTTTCCATTGTGCCGCGTCCCATTCGTCCATAGGAATAATCAAAGCCTGCCACGACATGTTTTGCATTAAGACCAATCAGGTATTGGTCAACAAACTCCTGTGGCAGCAGATTAGCAAATTCCCTTGTGAAATTGATAACAAACAAATAATCTATACCTAGATCAGATATGATACCAATCTTATCCTCAAGAGGTGTAATATACTCCACATGCTGAACGCTTTTCCCCAAAACAACCGAGGGATGCGGATCAAATGTCATGACTGCACTTTTTAATCCTTTTTGTTCAGCTATTGATTTTGCTTCACGGATGACTTTCTGGTGACCCAGATGAACACCATCAAAATAGCCAAGTGCTATTGCCAATTCAGGCATTTCGTTTCTATCCATTGGATGGGGATGATGTATATGAATAACTTCCATAGTAATAATTCACCTTTTCTCTACAGAGCCTGGACCTATATAAATGCACAGCTTTTTAACGAGTGCTTATTGATCATTCCTTAACACCTTTACTGGCTTCATTAACCCTGGTTTGCGGGGGTGATGCTCATAAATCGCCAGAACAAGACCTTCCTCCCCCTCTATAGCGATTGGGCCTTTAGTGTCATACAAATGATCAGGGATGGTTAATACAGCCCCATTTTTTACTTTCTCTGCTACTTTATCATTTATATGAAATTTCGGCAAATGAGAAAGCGCGGCTTCCATAGGCCGAAGAACCTCATCCATTGTCCCCTTCTCGGCCCTGTCTTCTATTTCTTCAAAAGTCAGGCAATCATCAAGTGTCAATGAGGCCGACTGGATTCTAACCAGTTCAGACATATGGGCAGGATATCCCAGTTCACTCCCAATCATGACCGCAAGCGTACGGATGTATGTACCTTTGCTGCAGGCTACACGGAAACGGAAAGTAATATTCTCACCCTCAAACATCTCTCTCTCATCGAGAAGGTCGATTGAGTAGATAGTAACTTTCCTGGACGGCCGTTCCACTTCTATTCCCTGTCTTGCATATTCATAAAGGCGCTTGCCATTTACCTTTACTGCTGAATACATTGGAGGAGTCTGTGTAATTTCCCCTGTCAGGCTTTGAAGCACTTTCATCACTTGATTTCTGGAAATAGGTGATGAAACTTCTTTCCTTTCTGCGACTTCACCAGATGCATCTTCTGTTGTTGTAGAAAAGCCTATTGTGACTTCTCCCTCATAAGTTTTCCCTGCGTCTGTTATGTATTCAGCCACCTTCGTTGCCCTCCCAAGGCAGATGGGAAGTACTCCTGTCACGTCAGGGTCCAGTGTTCCGGTGTGGCCGATTCTTTTCATTCGCAGAATCTTCCGCAGCCTGAACACACAATCATGGGAAGTCATTCCCTTAGGTTTAAAAAGCGGCAAAATTCCTTCCATATTATGTACCACCTTGTCTATTTGTATTTAGAAAAAAATGGATAGACAAAGTGTCTATCCATTTCATTATTCTTCTTCTTTGGAGCGTTCCTCATCTTTGGAACGGCCTTCGTCCTGGATTTGATGAAGCAACGATTCGATGCGGTTGCCGTAGTCGATCGATTCATCAAATTCGAAAAGGATTTCCGGTGTTTTCCGCAGCCGGATTCGCTGGCCGATTTCAGATCGGATAAAGCCTTTTGCTTTAGCCAGCCCGCGAAGCGTATTCTCCCTTTGTTCCTCATCACCCAGAACTGAGATAAACACGGTTGCCTGCTGGAGATCCCCGGTTACTTGAACATCAGTGACTGTTACAAAACCAACCCGCGGGTCCTTGATTTTTCGGCTGATGATTTCGCCCAGTTCTTTTTTCATTTGTTCCCCAACCCGATTTGCTCTAAGGCTCATTCTATATCACCTCTTCTTAAAGCCACTCTAAATCTGTAATTGTCCGTTCAATTTCAGGGAACGAATCAATCATTTTCAGCGCATTTTGCAGCTCGTGCTCAGTTGAAACCTGAGTGGACGAAACGGCCACAATGGCAATTTTAGTCCTCTGCCATAGGTCCTGATAGTCCACCTCAGATACAGAAACATTGTATCTTTGTTTCAGCCGGGTTAGAATACGCTGCAAAACTGCCCGTTTTTCTTTCAAAGAATGTGTGTCATAAATGATACATTCACAGGCAGCAAGCCCAATTATCATTAACGTTCCACTTCTTCCATAATATATGCTTCGATTACGTCGCCTTCTTTGACGTCGTTGAAGTTTTTGATGGTAATACCGCACTCATAGCCTTGTGCTACTTCTTTAGCGTCATCTTTGAATCGCTTAAGAGCGTCAACTTCACCTTCAAAAATTACAACTCCATCGCGGATTAAACGAACGCCGCTGTCACGGGTGATTTTTCCATCCGTAACATAAGAACCTGCAATTGTACCGATTTTGGAAACTTTGAATGTCTGGCGTACTTCAGCCTGGCCGATAATTTTTTCCTGGAACTCAGGATCAAGCATACCCTGCATCGCCAATTCGATTTCCTCAATTACTTTGTAAATGATGCGGTGCAGGCGGATGTCAACATTCTCTGCATCTGCTGCACGTTTCGCGTTATTGTCAGGACGTACATTGAACCCGATCACAATAGCGTTGAAAGCAGCAGCTAAAGTGATGTCAGACTCGTTAATGGCACCTACACCTGTATGAAGGATACGCACATTAACACCTTCTACATCAATTTTATGAAGAGCAGCAGTCAATGCTTCCGCAGAACCTTGAACGTCCGCTTTCACAACGATGTTTAAGTCTTTCATTTCCCCTTGTTTCATATGTTCAAACAAGTTATCCAGACTTACGCGTGTTTTTTCATTTCTTTGCGCCTGCAATGCCTGTTGGGCACGGGCTTCTCCAACCTGGCGGGCTGTCTTTTCATCATCAAGAACAGCGAAGCGGTCACCGGCTTGAGGAACATCGTTAAGACCTGTAATCTCAACAGGAGTTGAAGGTCCGGCAGTTTTCACACGGCGGCCAAGGTCATTAACCATTGCTCGGACACGTCCAAATGAGTTACCGACAACGATAGGGTCTCCTACCTTCAATGTACCGTTTTGTACAAGCAGAGTCGCGACTGAACCGCGTCCTTTGTCAAGCTGTGCTTCGATAACAGTACCAACGGCATTGCGATCAGGATTTGCTTTATATTCTTCAACTTCACCTACAAGAAGAATCATTTCAAGCAGTTCATCAATTCCCTCGCCTTTAATAGCTGAGATCGGAACAAAGATCGTGTCTCCGCCCCAAGCTTCTGGAACCAGGCCATGTTCAGTCAATTCCTGCATAACACGATCAGGATTTGCTGCTTCCTTATCCATTTTGTTAACAGCCACAATGATTGGCACTTCTGCTGCTTTCGCATGGTTAATTGCTTCAACTGTTTGCGGCATAACACCGTCATCAGCTGCTACAACGAGAATTGTTATATCGGTAATTTTCGCACCGCGGGCACGCATAGTTGTGAACGCAGCGTGTCCAGGAGTATCAAGGAAAGTAATCTTTTTGCCGTTTTCTTCAACTTGATAAGCTCCGATATGCTGAGTGATTCCGCCTGCTTCTCCCGCAGTTACTTTCGTGTTGCGGATGGAGTCAAGCAATGTTGTTTTACCATGGTCAACGTGTCCCATGATTGTTACAACAGATGGACGTTCCACCAGTTGGGCATTTTCATCTTCAGTGAAGTATACTTCAAGATCGGTTGTATCAACCAGTATCTCTTCTTCTACTTCAACACCGTATTCACCTGCAATCAGCTCAATCGCATCTTTATCAAGTTCCTGGTTAATGGTTGCCATAACACCAAGCATAAATAGCTTTTTAATGATTTCAGAAGGCTCGCGGTGAAGCTTCTTTCCCAGTTCCGCTACTGTCAGTGATTCGCTGAAAGTAATTTTTGAAGGAAGCTCCTTCACTTTTTTAGGAGCTGGGGCCACATGCGTCTGCTGCTGTTTGCCTTTGTTGTTTTTATTCTTATTGTTGTTTCGGTTATTGTTATTGTTTCTATTGTTATTATTGTTTCTGTTGTTGTTATTGCCTCTGTTATTGCCGGAGAAGTTTTTGCCGGACTGGCTGCCCTGTCCCTGGCTTCTGTTTTCACCGGATTTATTCTGAGGCTTGCTTTTAGCAGCTGTGGAATTGCCGGCACTATTATTTGAAGCCGGTTTTTGATTTCCCTGCGGCTTCTGCTGATTTTGAGGTTTACTCTGCTTTTGAGCCTGGCTGTCATTCTTGATAAAAATACCGTCAAGCTTCTGGACTGCCGCCGGCTCAATCGTAGTCATATGATTGGAAACCTCAATATTCATGTCTTTTAATTTTGTAATAACATCCTTGCTTGAAATGTTATGTTTTTTCGCATATTCATAAACGCGCATTTTACTCATACTTTCACCCCCGCTAGTATTAATCGAGCAACGTTAACAGCTTTTTTGCAAATCCGGCATCTAACACTGCCACCACAACGCGGGCTTCCTTCCCTATAGCCTTGCCGAGCATTTCCCGGTTTTGAATCAGCTTATATGGAACCCCAAATGATTTACATTTATCTGTAACTTTTTTTGCCGTATTTGCGGATGCATCTGCAGACAGCAAAACAAGCTTTGCTTTGCCGTTTCTGATCTCTTTAACAGCAAGCTCTTCTCCCGAAGTAATTTTCCGTGCCCGATTGGCTAAGCCAAGCAATGACATCCATTGATTTGAGTTCATTTGGATTGCCGTTTCTCCTTCTCTATTAACTCCAAGAGTTCTTCATAGATAACATCATCTATGGAAACTTCTAAATGATTGGCTAAGATATTCTTCTTCTTTGCTAACAATATTGCTTCCTTTTCTTTGGAAAGATAAGCCCCGCGACCTGATTTTTTTCCGGTCGGGTCAACAGAGACTTCCCCTTCTTTGGAGCGAACGATGCGAACGAGTTCTTTTTTCGGCCTCATTTCACCGGTAGCGACACATTTTCGCAAAGGAACTTTTTTACGATTGTTCACGATCATTCACCTCTTCCCTATTCTTTTTCCTCTAAAAGTTCATCCTGAAAATCGAAGTCTGCATCATTTTCATAGTCTTCGTTTTCATAATTATCATTATCAAAGTTCAACAGTTTTTCATCCCTCGGATAAATTCCGGCTTCACGGGCATCTGTTTCTGATTTGATGTCTATTTTCCAGCCTGTAAGCTTTGCTGCAAGTCTGGCATTCTGTCCGCGCTTTCCAATTGCCAGTGAAAGCTGATAATCAGGAACTACAACAGTTGTTGCTTTGTCATCTTCATTTACGATTACGTCAAGCACCTTTGAAGGACTTAGTGCATTTGCGACGAATACTACAGGATCTGAGGACCATTTTACGATATCAATTTTCTCTCCCTTGAGCTCATTGACTATCGCCTGTACACGTGTGCCCTTAGGACCTACACATGAACCTACAGGATCAACTTCTTCATTGTCAGAATGAACCGAGATCTTGGAACGGTCCCCTGCTTCACGCGCAACGGATTTGATTTCTACAGTTCCATCATAGATTTCAGGAACTTCGATCTCAAATAATCTCTTCAGCAGGCCAGGATGGGTCCTGCTTACGAAGATCTGTGGACCTTTTGTTGTCTTTTCTACCTTTGTAATAAAGACTTTAATGCGGTCATGGGGCTGATAACGCTCATTTGGCATTTGTTCGTTCGCCGGAAGGATCGCTTCAATCTTTCCAAGGCTCACATAGATGAACTTAGGATCTGTACGCTGAACAATCCCCGTCATAATATCTTCTTCACGGTCGATAAATTCAGAATAAATGATGCCTCTCTCCGCTTCACGGACACGCTGTGTAACTACCTGTTTTGCCGTCTGGGCAGCGATGCGCCCAAAGTCCTTAGGTGTTACTTCCATTTCAACGACATCTTCCACCTGGTAGTTCGGATTGATTTTTTGAGCATCCTCAGCAGAGATCTCAAGACGCGGATCAAATACTTCATCCACTACCTCTTTGCGGGCAAAGACTCTCATCGTTCCGTTCCCTAGGTTTAAATCAATGCGCACATTCTGTGCCTGGTTAAAGTTTCTGCGGTAGGCTGACACCAATGCAGCTTCAATGGCTTCGATAATCACATCGCGAGAAATGCCTTTTTCTTTCTCAAGCAATGTCAGAGCATCCAAAAGTTCACTGCTCATGAGATTTATATCCCCCTTTATTTCTCTTATAAAAAATGATCAACTCTAAAGCAGCAATTCGCTTTCTTATTAAGACAAGCAGTGAATTTTGTATTTCAATAGCGCAAGGCGCTTCAGCTTTTCTTAATAAGCAAGCCCGCAATCAGCCGTTATTAAAATACAACGGCTAAACGGGCATTTGCTACCTTCTCATAAGGAATTTCAATATTTTTCTTCCTTGTTTTGATTTTGACTTCTACCGTAACGGTCTCACCGTCAAATTGGGTTAACACACCTTCGAACGTCTTTTCACCATCAATTGGCTCGTATGTTTTAATGTAAACATTCTTGCCGACTGCTTTAATAAAATCACTGTCTTTCTTAAGAGGGCGTTCAGCTCCCGGCGATGAAACTTCCAAGAAATAGTTGTATGGAATCGGATCTTCAGCATCAAGCTTTTCGCTTAGCCTTTCACTGACCATTCCGCATTCCTCGATATCAACACCAGTTTCTTTATCAATAAATACGCGAAGGAACCAGTCTTTCCCTTCTTTTACATATTCAATGTCGACTAATTCTAAATTAAGTTCATCCACAATAGGGGTGACCAGTTGTTCCACCGTTTCAGTCACTTTGCTCATTCATATCCCTCCTTTTTCCTGGAATCTAAAGCGCTGTTTTTCAATCAATAAATCAGAAATTGGCTCTGCTAAACTTAATTAACATATAGTTTTAACATAGATCCGATATTAAGAAAAAACCGTACACAACACGAAAGAGTGGGTTGCCCCACTCTTCCTTTTGCGAGAGTTATTCTTAGTATTTCCAATAAAACTATACCATAACCAATTTTTTTATGCAAATGGAATAGCTGTCAGCAGAAGGGTTTGGACCATTCGCTGGTCTTATTTTTAGAATAGAGAAAGCTGGTTTTGTTCCGGAAGGGATTCCAGGCAGCCGTGGTTATCGAGATACTCGATAATCGTCTTCGACACTTTTCCGCGCTGCTGCAGGTCTTCCTTCGAGAGGAATTCCCCTTCTCCCCTTGCTTTTACTATATTGAATGCTGCATTTGTACCCAAGCCCGGAATGGAATTAAACGGCGGTATCAAAGAATCTCCATCAATGATAAACTCACTTGCGCTTGAGCGGTATAAGTCCACCTTTTGGAAATTAAAGCCCCTTTCATTCATTTCCAGAGCCAGTTCCATTACAGTTAGCAGGTTCTTTTCTTTTGTTGAAGCATCAAGTCCCTTTGCATTGATTTCTTCAATGCGTGCACGGATCGCCTGGGATCCTTTTACCATTGCATCCACATCAAAGTCCTCTGCACGGACAGTAAAATATGCTGCATAGTAAAGGAGCGGATGGTGCACTTTAAAGTACGCAATCCGTACAGCCATTAATACGTAAGCAGCTGCATGGGCTTTTGGGAACATGTATTTAATCTTTTTACAGGAATCAATATACCATTCAGGCACTTCATTCTTTCTCATTTCCTCTTCCATCTCATCGCTCAGGCCTTTACCCTTACGGACCGATTCCATGATTTTGAAAGCAAAAGCAGGCTCCAGGCCCTGATAGATTAAATAAACCATAATATCATCACGGCAGCCGATAACTTCACTTAGGTTACAAATATTATTATGGATTAATTCCTGGGCATTTCCGAGCCAAACATCTGTACCATGAGAAAGACCTGAAATCTGCACAAGCTCTGAAAAAGTGGTCGGCTTCGTATCTTCGAGCATCTGGCGGACAAAGCGCGTACCAAATTCGGGTATGCCGAGTGTTCCGGTTTTACACATGATTTGCTCTTCAGTCACACCAAGTGATTCCGGCCCGCTGAAAATCTTCATTACTTCAGGGTCATCTGTGGGAATGGTTTTTGGATCAATTCCGCTCAGGTCCTGAAGCATCCTAATAACAGTCGGATCATCATGACCCAGTATATCAAGTTTTAATAGATTATCATGAATGGAATGGAAGTCGAAATGGGTTGTTTTCCATTCAGATGTCCGGTCGTCTGCAGGGAACTGAATTGGCGAAAAGTCGTAAATATCCATGTAATCCGGCACAACAATGATACCGCCCGGATGCTGTCCGGTTGTCCGCTTCACCCCTGTACAGCCGGAAGCGAGCCTGTCAATTTCCGCACCCCTTATTTGCAGATTATTATCGTTCTGGTATGCTTTGACGTAACCATAAGCTGTCTTATCGGCAACAGTACCGATTGTTCCCGCACGATATACATAATCCTCGCCGAATAGCACCTTTGTATAGTTATGGGCTCTTGGCTGGTATTCCCCAGAGAAGTTCAAGTCAATGTCGGGAACCTTATCTCCCTTGAAACCAAGGAACGTTTCAAACGGAATATCATGTCCATCCTTTTTATATTTAGCTCCACAGCTCGGGCAATCTTTATCAGGCAGGTCGAAGCCGGAGCCCACTGAACCGTCATTGAAAAACTCGGATGTTTTGCATTCCGGGCAAACGTAATGCGGCGGCAGCGGATTTACCTCCGTTATTTCGGTCATAGTCGCAACAAAGGAGGATCCCACAGATCCACGGGAACCAACCAGATAGCCATCATCCAGTGATTTTTTTACAAGTTTATGAGAGATCAGATAGATAACCGCGAAACCATGTCCGATAATACTCTTAAGTTCTTTTTCAAGGCGCGCCTCAACAATCTCAGGAAGCGGATCACCATAGATTCTTCTTGCCATTCCGTAACTCATGCTGCGCATCTCTTCATCTGCGCCTTCAATTTTTGGCGTATACAAATCATCTTTAATCGGCTTTATTTCTTCAATCATATCTGCTATTTTGTTCGTATTCTGTACCACAATTTCCTTCGCTTTGTCTTTGCCGAGAAATGAAAAAGCGTCAAGCATTTCATTGGTAGTCCTGAAATGAACATCCGGAAGCTGATGGCGATTCAGCGGATTCGCTCCTCCCTGTGAATTAACAAGGATTTTCCGGTAGATTTTATCATTTGGATTCAGGTAATGAACATTTCCTGTTGCAACTACCGGCAGACCAAGCTTGTCTCCCAGTTTTACAATATTAGTGATGATTTCTTCCAGCGCTTTTTCATCTCTTACAAGTTCAAGCTCTAAAAGGTGTGCATAAACGGCCTTTGGATGCACTTCAAGGTAATCATAGAATTGTGCTGTATCTTCGACTTCATCAGGGGATTTCTGCATCATGCCTTCAAAAACTTCCCCTTTATCGCATCCGGAACCAACCAGTATTCCCTCACGATGCTTTTGAAGGACTGACCTGGGAATGCGAGGCACTCTGTAAAAGTATTCCATATGCGAGATGGATACGAGTTTAAAGATGTTCTTCAGACCTGTTTCTGTTTGTGCAAGCAGGGTGCAATGGGCCGGCCTTGCACGCTGATAAGCATTTCCCTGCCCCATATTATCATTGAATTGATCATGATATTCGATTCCTTTTTCTTCTGCACCCTTTAACATCTTAAGTAGCAGATAGCCTGTTGCCTCCGCATCATAGATAGCACGGTGATGCTGGGTGAGTTCAACATCGAATTTTTTGGCAAGGGTATTCAGTCGATGATTTTTCATGTCGGGATATAAAAAACGTGCAAGTTCAAGAGTATCTATTACAGGATTTGGCGCCTTGCCAATACCGATTTTTTTATAGCCGACATTCAGGAACCCCATGTCGAATGAAGCATTATGTGCTACTAAAACAGCATCTCCTGTCCATTCATGGAACTTCTTCAGGACTTCTTCCACTTCCGGTGCATTCTCCACAAGATCATCTGTTATTCCAGTCAAATTAATGGTTGTTGCGGATAAAGGGTGATGAGGGTTTGCAAAGGATTCAAACCGATCAATGATTTCACCATCATGAATCTTAACTGCAGCAAGCTCAATAATCGTATCATAAACAGCTGATAGACCTGTTGTCTCAACATCAAATACAACATACGTATCTTCAGTAAGCTTGCGATGAGCATCGTTATAAGCAATCGGCACACCATCATCCACAAGATTTGCTTCAATTCCATACAGGATCTTAATATCATTCTTTTTCCCGGCACCATAGGCTTCAGGGAATGACTGAGCAACAGCATGGTCTGTAATGGCTACTGCTTTATGGCCCCATTTCTTCGCCTGGGAAACCAGTGCACTGACAGATGAAACAGCATCCATTTGGCTCATCGGTGTATGAAGATGAAGTTCAACCCTTTTTTCTTCAGCAGGCGATGTATCCTGCCTTTGAATAGGTTTAATCTCATTAATATCGTTCCCGATCATTACCAGATCACGGACAAATGTATCATTTTGAATGCTTCCTCGGACCTTTAGCCACATCCCTTTTTGAATATGCTGGTATAAAGCGGCATCCTCTTTATCCCGGGAAAACATTTTTACTAGAATGGAACTGGTATAATCCGTAATTTTAAAAGTTAAGAGTGTCCGGCCGCTGCGGAGCTCTCTTGTCTCAGCAGCAAACACGTAGCCTTCAACGGCTACCCGGCGTTCTTCATCTACTATATCAATCAATTTGCGGTAATCTGCATCATCTTTAATGGTAAGACCAATCGTAAGAGGCCCCTTGGGTGCTGTGTGATCTGCAGATTCAGCTTCCGCTTCTTTCTTCTGCATCTCGATTGCTGCCTGGAGACCACGCTCCTGGTCTTCTTTGCGTTTGGCTTCCATGAATTTTTCATATTCTTCATTGGAACCATCTGCAGAAATCTCTGTATCAACTGTTAAGGCCGGAAAGCCAAAAACTTGAAACACATCTGAAATAGTCCCGGCATACTTTTTCTTGATAGACAATCCTTCCAATTCATTACGGACTTTAATGATAAGTTTGTTGCCCTGTACAGAAGGAACCTGCTCATTCAGAAGCTTTAATAGCGGCGGCGCCATGCCATCCATTTCTTTAATGCAGTTATGCCAGTATTCAAGTACAAGCTGTTCAGTAAAATCCTGATTTCTGACGGAGATGCTATATGAAATTTCCGCGATATGGGAAAATGTTTTTTCCAGCTGATCTGTAAAACGGCTGTATACACTGCAAGGCAATATCTTTGGAAAGGCAAAATAAAAATGCCATTTCCGTGACTGTCTTTCGACTATGACCCTTTCGATTTGGGCATCATGAAAGTGCTGCACAAAGGCATCTTCAGTTAGCTGCATCTGCTGGAGCAAGAGCTGAAATCTAGAAGGTTCGCTCATCTTTCTCTCTCCCATCCAATAATCTTGGTTTCTATTTTAAGTTGAATTTTTTTTAAGTAATTATCAAAGGCTTTTTCCGTATAAATTGTTGTTTTTCTCTTTCAATGTTGTCCGTTGATTTCCGCTCCAGGCTGCTCGCTTTCCGCGGGGCGGGCGGTGAGCCTCCTCGACGCTCCGCGCCTGCGGGGTCTCACCTGTCCCGCTACTCCCGCAGGACGTTGAATAACCTTCCCCGAAAAAACACCGCACGAAGAAAATGCGATAGCATTTTAGAGGATCTCGCACCTTCCGCTCCAATCAACTCAGAAAAATAATATAAAAAAAGCAGCATCTGCGCAAACAGCCTTTTAAAAAAACAGACGGACTTAATTATAACATATCGTATCAGATAGTGATTGAAAAAAACGGATTCCATTTTGGAACCCGTTTTTTCGTCTAATTAAAGGATATTGCTCATATTTTTTATGCAGGAATGTTGCGCTGCACTAGCTTTTTACAGGAAAAATCTCTGAATATCGTTCCAAGTAACCACCAGCATTAATAGCATCAAAAGGGCAAATCCTATAAAATGGACCATTCCCTCTTTGTGGCGGTCAATCGGCTTCCCTCGTACAGCCTCAACTGCAAAAAACATTAATCTGCCGCCATCAAGAGCAGGTATTGGAAGCAAGTTCATAATTCCCAGATTTATGCTTAGAATTCCTGCCCATTTCATCAGGTAGTAGATGCCGGATTTAGCTACAGTATCTGTCGAAACATAAATGCCTACCGGGCCTGATAATGCATCAATTGAAAACTGTCCAGTGACAAGCTTGCCCAGCATAACAAAAATTTCTTTTGTCCAGAAATAAGTTTCCTTGGCTCCGTAGGTAATAGCCTTTAATGGAGATTTTTCCATCGGGCTATAAACACCAATAATTCCAATTTTTTCGCCTTCTACATCTTGAACCTTTGGTGTAACCAATATACTATGTTCCTGGCCGTTTCTTTCCACTAAAAATTCAAGTTCTTCACTTGGGTTCTTTCTAATGATTTCCACTACATCTGACCAGCTTGAAATTTCGGCTCCATCCACACTTTGAACCATATCGCCTTCCTTTAGCCCAGCTTCATAAGCCGCACCATCAGGCGTCAGCTTGCCAAGGGCAGGTTCATTTGTTGGAATGCCCTGCAATAAGGCTATTAGAACAAAAACGATAAAAGCCAGAACAAAATTCATCATTGGGCCCGCGAAAATCGCCATTGTTCTCTGACCCAAGGTCTTTGATGCAAATTGACGATCATACGGAGCAATGAGCGTTTCGGTCCCATCCTCAACCAGTACGGCTGAACGGCTGACTTTGAAAATTTGGATGGACTCATCCTCTTCTCCCTCAACATATCCTTTTATTACAAGGGTATGCTCAATATCAGCATCTTCAACTTCAACGATTCTTGCATCAGGATACTTATCTTTGTTGTTTAATATAATTTTGCTTACTTCCTCGTTTTTATCAAGGATCAAGCCAATGCGGTAGCCTGGTTTGATTTCCACCATTTCAGGATCTTCACCGGCCATGCGGACAAACCCGCCAATGGGCAGAAGACGAATCGTATATACTGTTTCATCTTTTTTAAAGGAAAACACCTTGGGCCCGAATCCAATGGCAAATTCCCGGCAGAGTATTCCTGCTCTTTTTGCGAATATTAAATGTCCGAGTTCATGAAAAAATACCAATGCCCCGAAAATAACAATAAAGGCTATTACTGTACTCAAGTTTTAACCACCTTTTTTTAGAGGTTGTTCAACTGCTGCTGGTAAGTGCATTAATTTATCAACTGTTACGCACTTTTAGCACTTGAACACAAGCTTATAGAAGCGAGCTTACAAATCTCCTCGTTTCCAAATCGGTTTCCTGAATTTCAGTCAGATTTGGATTTGAGATGATGTCATGGCTGCCCAGTGCTCTTTCGATGAAATCTTCTATTTGCAGGAAGGTAATCTTTCCATCCAGGAATGCAGCAACAGCAGCTTCATTCGCAGCATTCAATACGGCTGGCATTGATCCGCCAGCTTTTCCGGCTTCATAGGCAAATTTCAGACAGCGAAAACGATTAAAGTCCATTTCTGCAAAATGGAGCTTGCCGATTTCAGCAAGATTCAGCCGTTTTGCTGTTTGCAGCGGGAGCCTGTCAGGATATGTTAAAGCATACTGTATAGGTACTCTCATATCTGGTGTGCCAAGCTGTGCGATTACACTGCTGTCATGATATTCCACCATGGAATGGATAATGCTTTCTTTATGAAGAAGAACATCTATTTTATTGTAGTCCATGGAGAAAAGCCAATGTGCTTCAATAACTTCAAGTCCCTTATTCATCATAGTGGCAGAATCAATAGTTATTTTTGCTCCCATTGACCAATTTGGATGATTAAGCGCTTCTTGAACAGTCACATTTTCCAGTTCCTTGCGGGAACGGTCCCTGAAGCTGCCTCCAGAAGCTGTTAAAATAAGCCTTTCAATATTTTTTTCTTTTTCCCCCTGCAGAGATTGAAAAATAGCAGAGTGTTCACTGTCTACAGGAAGGAGGGGTACACCATTCCGCTTTGCTGCTTCCATGACCAGATGGCCGGCAGTTACAAGGGTTTCCTTATTCGCGATGGCGATTGTCTTCTTTTCCTCAATCGCCTGCAGGGTAGGATTAAGGCCTACACTGCCTAATACTGCATTAACCAGTATTTCTGATTTTTTGTAAACGGCAACTTCTATCAAACCTTCATGTCCATATGTAAATGTTATGCCGGGAAACTCCGATTTAAGAATATCTGCGGAACTTTTTTCTGATAGTGAGACAAGTTCTGGCTGAAAGTCAGATATAATCTTCCTGGCAAGATCTATATTCCTGCCGGCAGACATGGCTGCCAGCTTAAAATCCTCGGGGTGCTCCTTAATAATGTCGAGGGTCTGTATACCAATAGACCCTGTTGCCCCCATCAAACTGATATGTTTCATAGTCTCCTCCTTATAAGAAAAGCGGAAGCGTCTTGCCCACCCCGACAATGACCTCGAGGGGGTAGGAGCTGGAGCTAGACAGTTATTTAACTTAGGGATCACTAAATCCTGATCTATAAGAAAAGCGGAAGCGCCTCGCTCACCCCCGACAAGCATAAGATGAGCCTCACCCACTTAAATGCGTTCTTTTGCATTTATGAAGGAACGGCTTATGATCTCGAGGTGGCTGGCGCTGGAGCTGAACAATTATCTAGTATCCAAATGTTTACTGGTCTTTAGCCAATATGTTTACAGCAGGTGAAAAAAGTGGAGCAATGGCAGGACGAATAATAAACTGTCAAAACGGTCCAGAATTCCGCCATGACCAGGCAAAATATTTCCTGAGTCTTTTACATTATAATGACGCTTTAATGCTGATTCTACTAAATCCCCTATTTGCCCAAACACTGACAGGATTGCTGTAATTACTAATAACCCGAACAGGGATTCATCAATATCTGTAAAGATAATAAATAACACCGCAACTGCAAGAGCACAGGCTACACCGCCAAGCGAGCCTTCAACGGTCTTATTTGGACTGATTTCAGGCCAAAGCTTCTTCTTTCCCATTGCTTTTCCTATAAAGTAGGCACCTGAATCTGTTGCCCAAATAAGGAAAAGTGCAAAAAAGAGATAGGTCAGGCCTTGGTCGGCGAAGCGGGTTTCCATAAAATAATAAAACCCAATGCCAACATATAATGTGGACATAATAGAAAAAGCCACATCATCAAAAGTAAATTTGTTTTTTGTCGCAACTGTATACGTTAAGAAAAGAAGCACCCCAAAAAGAGCTACCTCAATTTTTGTATAATTCATATCATCCAGGATTGACTGAAATTCTTTAGGCAAAAGGAAAATCCACAATAATAATAAAGAAATAATGCCTGGAATCGAGAATAAACTTAAATTTCTCATTTTCAATAATTCAAATAGGGCAATGGATGCCAGCAAATATGCCAGGATGATGATTGGCATGCCTCCAATGATAATGATCGGCAGGAGGATTGCCCCAAATATAATGGCTGTGATAATACGCTGTTTCATTCAATTTTCAACACCTTTATTGTACTCCTCCAAAACGCCTCTGGCGGCTTTGGAATACTTCGATGGCTTCAAGCATTTGCTCTTCATTGAAATCCGGCCATAAGACATCCGTAAACCAGAATTCCGTGTATGCAAGCTGCCAGAGCATAAAATTACTTAATCTAATTTCACCGCTTGTACGTATCAGCAGATCAGGATCCTTCAGCCCGCCTGTCATGAGGTAGGATGAGAATTTTTCTTCATTCAATTCATTTTCATTCATTATACCACTTTTGCAATCATTTAAGACATGCCTGACGGCTTCAAGTATTTCTGCTCTGCTCCCATAATTTAATGCAAAGTTCAGCACCAGTCCTGTGTTGTTTTTTGTCTCTTCCATCGCTTTGGAAACTGCATTACGCGTATGAGCAGGCAGGTGGTCAAAATAGCCGATCATTCTTACCTGCACATTCTCTTCTATCAGTTCCGGAAGGAAAGTTCCCAGAAACTCCTCTGGCAGCTTCATAAGAAAGTCCACTTCCATTTTAGGACGTTTCCAATTCTCAGTTGAGAATGCATATAAAGTTAGAGTCTTCACTCCAATATCGCTTGCAAATCTGGTGATTTTTCGGACGACCTTCATTCCCTCATGATGGCCGGCAACTCTTGGGAGCGCCCGTTTTTTTGCCCACCTGCCATTCCCATCCATAATGATGGCAACATGCTCAGGTATTTGTAATTCTTTTATTTTTTCAACTCTCTCTCGGAGATTGGAAGAACTGTTTTGAGACTTCCATAACTTCATTTTATCAAACATAAGTCTGCTCCTTTAAAATAGGTTAATCCTCCGATAAAAGACAAAGTGTGAAACTTCAATCAGCAGGGGCTTTTTCCCGCTTATTGATAGTTGAAATTCAGTCATAGTATCTTTTAGAGATTATTCTAATGGTAAAATAATGATATTACCTCTTTCCGCATGATAATATCATACCAAAAATAATTAAATATATCTCTATAAAAGAGTTGTTACCAGAAAGTTAATTCAGGATAGGAATCTGCCATCTTCGTATATTACAGCAGAGTCGGCGCCTTAGCGCCTGATCAGATTATGTATGTCCCTAAAGAGTAAAAGAACCCCCTATTGATAGAGGGTTCTAACTATAGAATAAATTAGACTGCAAGGATTTCTTTTTCTTT
The DNA here is from genome assembly GCF_058791715.1 of Cytobacillus sp. EB106-05-05-XG126. Lineage (NCBI taxonomy): Bacteria > Bacillati > Bacillota > Bacilli > Caryophanales > Bacillaceae > Cytobacillus > Cytobacillus sp. EB106-05-05-XG126. The sequence continues at coordinate 1,527,419 of NZ_JBYTDU010000001.1, forward strand.
TTCTTTTGTTAATTCGTCAATCTTGCTGATATGGTCATCAGTAAGTTTTTGAATATCATCAGAAAAACCGCGGAGATCATCTTCAGTGATCTCTCCATTTTTCTCAAGCTTTTTCAGGTCATCATTGGCATCGCGGCGAACATTGCGGATGGCAACTTTTGCTTCTTCTGATTCTTTTTTAACAACCTTAACAAGCTCTTTACGGCGTTCTTCTGTTAGCTGCGGAATAGCCAGTCTAATTACACTGCCGTCATTTGAGGGATTTAAGCCGATATCAGATTTAAGGATGGCTTTTTCAATTTCTCCCAGAATGGTTTTGTCATAAGGCGTTATGACTAAAAGGCGCGCTTCAGGAGCAGACACCCCGGCAAGCTGGTTAACAGGAGTCGGCGCACCGTAGTAATCAACAGTGATGCGATCAAGCAAAGAAGCGTTGGCTTTACCTGCACGGATGCTCGCAAGCTCCCTTGTATAAGCTGAAATTGCTTTAGTCATTCTTTCTTTTGCATCTGAAATAACTTGTTTTGGCATTATTTTTTCCCCCTAACGATTGTTCCGATTGTTTCACCCATTACGGCGCGGTTAATATTGCCTTTTTCCATGATTGAAAATACAATTAACGGAATGTTGTTATCCATGCATAAAGATGATGCTGTAGAATCCATTACTGCCAATCCTTCTTTTAATACATCAAGATAGGAAAGTTCATCGTATTTCTTTGCGTTTTTATCAACACGCGGATCAGCTGAATAGACGCCATCCACATTGTTTTTCGCCATAAGAATTACTTCTGCTTCAATTTCTGCAGCTCGCAATGCTGCTGTAGTATCAGTAGAGAAGTAAGGATTTCCGGTTCCCGCAGCAAAGATTACAACCCGCTTTTTCTCGAGATGGCGGATGGCTCTTCTGCGGATGTACGGTTCAGCAACCTGTCTCATCTCGATTGAGGTTTGAACTCTCGTCTCCACTCCAAGATTCTCGAGGCTATCCTGTAATGCCAATGAGTTCATAACAGTTGCAAGCATACCCATATAGTCTGCATTTGCTCTGTCCATACCCATTTCTTCTCCGATCTTTCCTCGCCAGATGTTTCCGCCGCCAACTACAACAGCAACCTCGACACCTAGCTCAGCCAGATCCTTCACCTGTGCAGCAATTGATTTAATCACTGAAGGATTAATTCCGAAACCTTGCTCTCCTGCTAAAGCTTCTCCACTTAATTTCAAGACCACGCGTTTGAATTTTGGGCTGCTCATAAGAACCTCCATATGTAGTATAAAAAGCTCAAGCGCTTAAAGGCGCTATTGCTGCATTTACAATTTTATCTCATTCTTGAAAAACAGGGAACACAAAGTGTTCCCTGAGTCATAACTTGATTAATTTCTATTCAAAATTATTTCTTAACTTGGTTCATTACTTCTTCAGCGAAGTTGTCTTCACGCTTTTCGATGCCTTCTCCAACTTCATAGCGAACGAACTCAAGGATTTTTCCGCCTTTAGATTCAACGAATTTGCCAACTTTTTGATCAGGGTTTTTAACAAAAGCCTGGTCGTTTACGCAAACATCTTCGAAATACTTGCCTAGACGGCCTTCAACCATCTTTGCAACGATGTTCTCTGGCTTGCCTTCGTTAAGAGCCTGCTGAGTCAATACTTGACGCTCGCGCTCTACTTCGTCCTGTGACACTTCATCACGGGATACATATTTAGGGTTTAGGGCTGCAATATGCATTGCAACATCTTTCGCTGCATTTTCGTCTGTTGTTCCTTCAAGAACTGTTAATACACCAATGCGTCCGCCCATGTGAAGGTACGCACCAAATGCATCGCTGTCAGTTTTTGTTTTGATTTCAAAACGGCGAAGAGAAAGCTTTTCTCCGATTTTAGCAATCGCACTATTGATGTGAGATTCTAAAGTAGCACCGTTAGCCAATGTCTGGCCAGCTGCTTCTTCTACAGAAGCCGGCTTTGCAGAAAGTAAGTGCTCAGCGATTTCTTTAACAAGTGTTTGGAATCCTTCGTTTTTAGCAACGAAATCTGTTTCAGAGTTTACTTCAAGGATAACGGCTTCGTTTCCGTCAACCTTAACAGAAGTAAGACCTTCTGCAGCAATACGGTCACCTTTTTTAGCAGCTTTAGCAATTCCTTTTTCACGAAGGAAGTCGATTGCTTTTTCCATATCACCTTCAGTTTCCTGAAGTGCTTTTTTGCAGTCCATCATGCCTGCGCCTGTTTTTTCACGAAGTTCTTTAACCATTTGAGCAGTAATTGCCATTATGAGATCCTCCTTAATGAGTTATGTAATAATATCTTTACCATTTATTACTGTATAGAAAACTAAACTTTGCCTTTTCTTTAAAAAAAGGTGATAAAGGGTGCTCCCTCTTATCACCTTCTTTAAAATCAAGAAAAAAGCACCTTAGAGCTGTACAGCTCCAGCGCACCAGGGCGCGTCCGCTTTTCTATTAAGCAGTTGTAACTTCTTCACCTTGTTTAGCTTCAAGGATAGCATCTGCCATCTTGCCTGTTAATAATTTAACAGCACGGATAGCATCATCGTTTGCAGGGATTACAACATCAATTTCATCCGGATCACAGTTAGTATCAACGATACCAACGATAGGGATGTTTAATTTATGTGCTTCTGCAACAGCAATGCGCTCTTTGCGAGGGTCAATGATGAATAGAGCATCTGGAAGGCTCTTCATGTCTTTGATTCCGCCCAAGAACTTCTCTAAGCGCTCTTGCTCTTTCTTCAATTGAACAACTTCTTTTTTAGGAAGAACTTCAAAAGTTCCATCTTCAGACATTCTTTCGATATCCTTTAAACGCGAAATACGCTTTTGGATTGTTTCAAAGTTTGTTAAAGTTCCGCCCAACCAGCGCTGGTTAACATAGAACATACCAGAACGGATAGCTTCTTCTTTAACGGAATCTTGAGCTTGTTTCTTAGTTCCTACGAAAAGGATAGTACCGCCGTTTCCAGCAAGCTCCTTAACGAAGTTGTAAGCTTCTTCTACCTTCTTAACAGTCTTTTGAAGGTCGATGATGTAGATGCCGTTACGCTCAGTGAAGATATATTTCTTCATCTTAGGGTTCCAGCGGCGTGTTTGGTGTCCGAAGTGTACACCAGCTTCAAGCAATTGCTTCATTGAAATTACTGACATTTGTGTTTCCTCCTAATGGTTTTTATTTCCTCCGCCTATATCATTTTCAGCCGGCAACTGCATGTGAACAGCACCATCCGGCTAAATCCATAAGCGTGTGTATTAACACCATTTGTTAATATAGCATAAGTGTTTTTCACAATCAAGCTATTCTTGCTGATTTTGACGAAATTTAAGCATTAACTCGACTTCTGTCTTCCCTTTGCCTAATTTTTTGGCAATATCCCCCGCACTCATTCCCTGTTTTTTCAGAATAAATACTTGATCATTTATTGATGAAGGATTTTCTTCCTTAATTGACTGACTGCTATCTGACTGTGTGACAGATTCAGTTTCCTTTAAGGATGATAAGCTTTCTTTTTCACTCAATTTATGCTCTGCTGCCCTCAAAATTTGTTTGTAGGCTTTAGATGCCTGGTAAATGGACGCTCTGGCTAATGGCATTGATTTATCATCTGCTTTAGCTATATCTAGTTCATTTTTTCTGTCCAAATTTCCCGGGATGCTTTTCTCTTTTATAGAAGTATCGTTATTCGCATTGGACTTCGAAAGTTTGCTAATAAAATCATCGTTTTCTTCTTTCATCTGAACAAGGTACGCTGATATAACCTCTTCCATTTCAATAAGCACTTTTTCCTGTCTCTTCTCTGTATCCATTAGTTTATTCTGACGCAAATAAAGCAGAATAATGGCTAATAAGGCTACAATATTTAATAACAGGCTTATAGCTAATAGAAAAGCTGTCATGATATCCCTCTATCCGCTGTAGTCAATAACCTTCCCTTTGTAAGGATGGTTCTGTCTGTCATTGCTGTCTTTTTTTTGATCTTCTTTCCTATCATGTCCACCGGCCTTTTTTTGTCTTTGACTGTCATCATTGCCAAGATTGACATTTTGTTTATGCTCCTGTTTTACCACAGTTTCCCGCTGCTTTTCAGCATTTTCCCGGGTACTGTCGGCAGCAAACCCGCTAATGGTCTGTCCCCTCTGCTGAAGCTGATCCTGAATTTTACCTGCTTCGAACGTTCTAGGCAGTGCTATCTGAAGTTCTATTGATTTCAAACTCATCCCAGATCACACTCCTGATAACGGCTCACTTCTTATTTCTCCTTTTAGGAAATGAAACTTTAAAGATTTGATAGTTTGCTGAGTCACTTTAGAATACTTTCCAAAGTGAATTACAGTGTTAGGATAGATCTGCCCGTTTTCCGGTCAAAAGAGACTTCATTTAATAGATATGCATCACTGCCGTTTTCTGCAGGAACTCCTTTTGCTATTGGTATGGGATATTCCACTGAGAACGGATCTTTGCAGATTCTCTGAATTACTTCTTCGCTCACACCAAAAATGACCTTTTCATCAGCAAGCAGTTTATGAATCATTTCAGGCTGGACAGTTCCATTCAGTTCATCAATATCTATCGGCTGTATCCATGCAGATAAACCGTGAGCATCAACTAAAAGTTGAAAAAGATTTTCCATGCTGATTCCTTCCTTTGCAGAAAGAAATGGCATAAGACTATATGACTTTTTCCAGCAGCTGTCTCAGCTTAAAAATTGACTTTGAATGGATTTGGGATATGCGAGATGTTGATAGGCCCATTACTTCGCCAATTTCTGTAAGTGTTAACTCCTCTTTGTAAAATAAACTTAGCACAAGCTGCTCTTTTTCATTCAATTGTAAGATTTTTTCAGCCATTTCTTCCAAGATTTCATTTTTTAATACCTTTTCTTCTGGAATGATTGCTTTTTCATCCTTTATTGAATAACTGGCATCTTTTTCTTCTGAATCAGGCTGCTCATCAATTGAGAGGATGTTTGCGTAAAAATGTTCGTTCATAACAGAATACACTTCTTCTTCCTGCATATCTGTTTCTTCAGCAATTTCATAAACTGTTGCATTGCGCATAAGCCGCTGCTCCAGCTTCTCAGTAGCAGCTTCAATTTTTTTCGCCTTATCCCTCGTACTTCTGGGAAGCCAATCTTCTTTTCTTAATCCATCTAGAATGGCACCGCGAATTCGAAAGGAAGCATATGTATCAAATTTCAAATCTCTTGCAGGCTCAAACTTTTCCAGCGCATCATACAAACCCATTAGTCCAAGGCTTCGTATATCATCTCTTGAAACATTCTTCGGCAGGGCAGCGGATATTCGCTGAACATGATAGCTTACAAGAGGCAAATATTTTTTCACAAGAAAATTCCCCGCTTGAGCATCACGAGAGTCGACCCATTTAGCCCAGTATGTGCTTTCTTCGGTTATCATGTCTGCCATGGCCATCCTCCTCAAATGTTTCCATTTCTACTAATTATTGTTAGTATATCAAAACTTTTCTATAAAAATATTGCCTTTCATCCTAAACTGCTCAGTTCTTTTCCAAAATAAGGGGGTCTTTCGAAGAAATAATTGGAGAGAGCAATAATTTAACCGGAGAGAAAATCAGCTTGTATGGCTGGCAGTCAGTAATCATCCGGCAGCATTTAAGACTTTTATGACGATGTATATAAGGCTTGAACCTTCTCACCCTAGAACGAGAGTTTAAATAACAACTTGCCCTTTATTAACAGTCCGCACCATCAGGTCGCCTGATTGAGGATTGAATTCAATTGTTCTGCCGCTATGTCCGCCAACATCTTCACCTAAAATAGCAATCTTTAAGGAATTTAGTTCCTTTTTTACTGCTTCCACATTCCTTGGGCCAATCCTCATTAAATCACTTCCGGAGGAGTATTGGAACATTTGGGCTCCGCCGGCAATTTTGGCTTTTAATTGTGAAGCTTTTGCACCTTTTTTCTCCATCAGGCTCACTAAATCCCTGATTGCAGTATTAGCATATTTAGCTGAATTAAAGCTTGTGTTTTTTGCAAGAGATGAATCAGGCAGCATAATATGTGCCAGCCCGGCAATTTCTGCACTAAGATCATAAAGAACCACACCAACACAGGAACCAAGTCCTGATGTCCTGATTAATCCGGGAGTTTTAACAATATTCATATCTGCTATACCGACTTTTACAATTTCTTGAATACTATTCATAATCCGGAACTCCCAATGCCTTAAAGATTATTTGAAATGATTCAGGATCAGGCAGCAGAAAGAAATGGCCATTAACAGCATCCGTATTTTGAAGCTCATCATTTAAAGCTGTATCAATTACGATGGCATAATCGCTCACCTGCGAAATTTCCAGGAGACCTGTTCCGATAATTGCCCCCACCATATCAATGCTTAGCATCGGCACTGAAGGGAAAAGTGACAGCTTAGTAAAATCCGATAACGAAGATAAATATGATCCAGATAAAATGTTGCCAAGCTCCTGTAGAGCGGATAGAGCAAGTTCATCATATGGCAGCTCATCTGCACAAAAAGGAATGTTTCCAGGCAGTTCCCGAATAAAGATTTCAGCCTGTGTAAGAGGCAGGACAAAAAACATGCTGCCTGGGGCGTCTCCTTCTATCCTTAGAAACACCCCTGCCACAACATTTTCCGGGCCTCCTGCCATATCGATCATTTCATTAAAAGAAACAATTTTCACATCCGGAACAGACATATCAATTTTTTTATTAAGCAGCGTTGATAATGCAGTAGCCGCATGACCCGCACCAATATTCCCGATTTCTTTAAGAATATCCAATTGCATGCTGCTGATATTTTTTTCTAAAAAATTCATCCCGCTAATCCTTTTTCATCCTGAGCTGCCAATTCTTCAGGATTCAGAACTTTTTTTAAATCTATCAGGATAAATAACCGTTTTTCGATCTTTGTAACACCCTTGATAAAATCGGCATCTTCTGAACCTATTACCTCCGGAGGGGGTTCAATTGATTCAGGCGCCACATCAATCACATCATTTGCAGAATCTACAATCAAACCGACTTCCATATCGTTCAATACTGCGATGATGACTCGTGAATGCTCATTATATTCAGCCTCTTCAAGATTAAATCTGCTTCTCAGACTAATAATAGGTGTCACAACACCCCTTAAATTGATTACTCCTTTAACAAAACCGACTGTTCGAGGAACCCGGGTAATGTGCTCAACTTTCTCAATGGAACGCACCTGATTAACTGGAATTGCATATTCTTTGTCTTTCAGCTGAAATACAATCAATTTTAAATCCGCTGCTGCCGCCTCACTCAACATGTTCACTCCTCGTCAAAATGTATTATTTTATCAATGCATTGCAGTCCACTATCAGGGCAACCTGTCCATCTCCTAATATAGTTGCTCCGGAAATGGCAAACACGCTTGTTAAGTAGTTTCCTAGTGATTTTAAAACGACTTCCTGCTGCCCGATAAAGGAATCCACCACAAGCCCAGCCATCTTTTCCCCTTTTCTGACGATGACAATGGAAATGAATTCATCTTCATGAGTGTAAGATGGCACCTCAAAGATTTCCTTCAATGAAAGAAGCGGAACAACCTTGCCTCTGAAATCTATCACCTTCTGATTATGTGCACTTAAGACGTCTTCTTTTCTGATAATAGCTGTTTCAATAATAGAAGATAGAGGGATTGCATATTTTTCCTTTTCAATCTCAACGAGCATGACAGAAATAATGGATAAAGTTAATGGCAGCTGTATGGAGAATATGGACCCCTGTCCAACTTTTGAATCAATGGATACGGATCCTCCCAATGACTCAATTGTATTCTTGACAACATCCAGACCTACACCTCGTCCGGAAACATCCGAGATTTTATCCGCAGTTGAGAATCCTGAGGCAAAGATAAGTTCATATGCCTGTTTGTCGGTTAGTGCTGAAGCCGTTTGCTCTGTAATGATGCCATTTTTTAATGCTTTCTTTATAACCTTATCCTTGTTTATGCCTGCGCCATCATCCTCTATTTCAATGAAAACATGATTGCCGCTGTGATAAGCCTTTAGAATGACATTTCCTTCTTCACCTTTACCATTTGCTTTACGTACTTCCGGTGTTTCAACACCGTGGTCTAATGCATTTCGGATTAAGTGAACAAGCGGATCGCCAATTTCATCGATAACCGTTCGGTCCAGTTCGGTATCTGCACCGACAATTTCGAGATTAATCTTTTTGTTTAAATCTCTTGCTAATTGTCTGACCATTCTAGGGAAACGATTGAATACTGTTTCTATTGGGACCATGCGCATATTCAGAATAATATTCTGCAGGTCTCCAGAGATCCTTGACATATGCTCAACCGTTTCGTGGAGTTCCTGATTATTTAATTCCTTGGATATTTGTTCAAGTCTGCCTCTGTCAATCACCAGCTCTTCAAACAGGTTCATAAGGATATCCAGTCTCTCGATATTCACCCTAATGGTTTTGTTGCTGACTTGCTTTGCTGCAGGCGCCTTCTTTTCCTCTTTTGGCATATCTGAAGCACGATCTGTCTTCTCCTCCACTTCAGGCTGCAGAGTACTTTCCTCCTTCACAGCTTCCCGGGAGATGTAATTCCCCATAGAAACCTCCAGGACATCTATGCTGTCCACTTCTGAGACCTTCAAAAGTTTCTGTCGGATAACTTCGGGTGTTTCTTGGGTCACAATTGTTACAGAGAATTCCTGATCAAATTGCTCATCTTCAAGCTGCTCAACAGAAGGAGTGGCTTTTATCACTTCCCCGCTCTTCTCGAGGACCTCAAAAACCATAAAGACTCTGGCTGCTTTCAGCAGACAATCAGCCCGCAAGGCTATGGATATTTCATAGGTCTCAAAGCCCTGCTCCTTCGATTGCTGAATCACGGTCCACTCGAAATCATCATATGTACCCTTGGCCAGTCCTTGCGGTTCAGCAATAGCAGCTGCCGTTTCGGCTCTTGCTTTTGATAATGCCGGGCTTTCCCCTTTTTCTATGAGCATCAGCTTTTCAACAGCTATGGAAACATCCCTTTTGCCGTCTCCGCCTTCTGAAATTGATTGGACCATTGCTTCAAGATCATCAACAGCCAGAAAAACGACATCGAGAATTTCAGCATTTACCTTAATCTTCTGATTTCTGATTGCATCAAGAACATTTTCCATCTGATGAGTTAGATTTGCGAGATCTTCATAACCCATGGTGGCTGACATGCCTTTCAGCGTATGAGCTGATCTGAAAATCTCATTAACTATTTTTATATCATCAGGATTTTTCTCTAATTCAAGAAGCTGTTCATTGCACGACTGCAAATGCTCCTTGCTTTCTTCGATAAACACCTCTAAATATTGGTTCATCTCCATGTGCCTGCCCCCTCGGCTTTAAACAAATTTCAATATGGATTCTGCTATACGTTCAATATGCTGCACATCATCTGCCAGGCCTGACTCTATCACTGCTCTTGGCATTCCAAATACAACGGAGGATTCTTCTGATTCAGCGATGGCTTTTACTTCACCGCTTTTCTTCAGTCCCATCAGGCCATTTTTGCCATCTGATCCCATTCCAGTCATTATGACAGCAATCTTCCTGATCCCGTCAACTTCACCCACAGACTCAAACATCACATCAACTGAAGGTCTGTGTCCGTTCCTTGGAGGTGATTTATCCAAATGTATAACAAGATCCCTGCCTAACCTTGAAGCTGTCAAATGAAAGCCGCCAGGAGCAATATAGGCTGTCCCGTTTTTAAGAATATCTCCTTCTTCGGCTTCCTTAACCGATAACGCCGATAATCCGTTTAGTCTGCTTGCCAGTGACTTCGTAAATCCGGCAGGCATATGCTGAACAATTAGAATCGGTGCGTTAAGATCTCCCGGTAGATCCTTCAGCACCTTTTGTAGTGCCCGTGGTCCGCCAGTGGAAGTTCCCATACAGATAAGCTGTTTGACATTAAGGCTTGATTCATCAGCAGAACGATTAAGATAAATAGATTGGCGTGGTTCTATTTTACTATAATTTCGCTGAAGTCCGGCAGATTTTTTTCCAATACCTGAAAAATTAACCAGCCCTTTCATATTCGCGTTACTGGCCTGCACTACTTTATCTGTTAATTCAGTTTTAATTTTATGCAGATCCAGGGAAATTGGCCCAGATGGCTTTGCTATAAAATCTACTGCCCCATATTCCATGGCAGTAAAGGTATTATCAGTGCCTTCCTTCGTTGTGCTTGAAAGCATCACTACAGGAACAGGCATATTTTTCATAATTATTTTGAGAGCTTCCAGGCCGTTTAGAACCGGCATTTCAACATCCATTGTTACCACATCAGGAGTTAATTCTTTAATTCTCCTTAAGCCTTCTTCTCCGTTTCTGGCTGTCCCAACAACTTGAATTCTCTCATCTTCAGAGAGGAGATCCGCAATCAGTTTCCTCATAAAGGCTGAATCATCCACTACAAGCACTTTTATAGTCTTCATGCTGATTCACCCCCTATTAAAAAGAAATTTTTTGAGCTTTGAAATAAATTGGGAAGTATGATACTCACCAGCAGGCCCTCCAGGCCTGCCGCCAACTTTCTCAGTCATACTCCGAATTGCTTTTGAAGCAGCTGAATTTTCATGATAAATAATGAAAGGAATCTGCCGTTTAACAGCCTGCTGTATGGTGCGATCATCCGGAATAATTCCCAGGAGGTCAGCATCCCTCCCTAAAAACCTTGATGCGACAGCAGAAATCCTTTTATATGTTTCCTGCCCTTCCCGTTCTCCTTCAGACCTGTTAATGACCAATTGAAATGGAATCTTATCATCCAAAAGATGTATATTCTTCATTACTGAGTATGCATCTGTAATAGACGTTGGTTCAGGTGTAGTAATGACCGCTATTTCCTGAACAGAGAGTATGAACTTCGCCGATTCTTCCGTAATGCCTGCACCCATATCAAAAATGATATAATCATAGTTTTGAATGAGCTGGGCAAGTTCTCCGGTAAATCTGGAAATTTGCTCATCATCGAGTTTCACAATATGCGAAAGGCCCGTCCCGCCGCCAATATAATTCAGTCCATATGGCCCCTCTGAAATAATATTATTTAAAGGTATATCCATTTCTAAAAAATCAGCAATTGAATACTCAGCTGATCTTCCCATGAGAATCTCAACATTCCCCATGCCGATATCCAAATCGAATAACAATACTCTGCAGCCCGTTTTGGATAGGGAAATAGAGAAATTCAATGAAAAATTTGTTTTCCCTACTCCCCCTTTTCCGCTTACCACTGCAATTGTTTTTAATTGATGACTTCGGCCGTCTTTTTCTTTCAGTCTTGCTCTTAGCCTTTCTGCCTGATCGTTCATTTCTTATTCCCCATTAGTTGTTTTACAATAGCTTCCGGCCCTGCCATCAGGATATCATCAGGAACATCCTGGCCATTTGTAATATAAGCTGCGCCTTTTTTGTATTTATGAATGATGTTGTACATGGCACCGTAAGTTGACGTTTCATCTGCCTTTGTAAAGATAAGTTTATCAATGTCTATGATTGAAAACTGATTATATATATCTTCCATATCCTTTTGTTTCGCGGTAAGCGAGAGCACTAAAAAAGTTTCCATATCCTTCTCAAAGTCAATCATATTCTTTAAATCTTCCACATACTGTCTGTTCCTGAAATTCCGTCCGGCTGTATCTATTAGTACAAGGTCGTAATCTTTCAGTTTCTCTGCTGCCTGTCTGAAGTCATCTATTGTATAGCAAACTTCTAAAGGTATATCCAGGATGCCTGCATATGTTTTTAATTGATCGATCGCCGCGATCCTGTAGGTGTCGGCTGTGATAAATGCAGCCTTTTTTTTATGTTTAATTACACACTCTGCTGCCATCTTCGCCAAGGTAGTTGTTTTCCCTACGCCAGTTGGACCTGCTACATTAATATATTTTTTGGTGAATGAAATCCCGCTGAATGGAATATTCTCAATTTGCTTTATCAGTTCTTCATGCATCCAGGCTTCTACTTCAATAACTTTAGCTTTGGCACCGCCCAGGTACCATTTTTCCAGCAATACTTGAAGCACTTGGTCCTGAATGGAATTGTCAATTTCCTGTTCTTTGAGAACATGCATGACTTTTCTTATCGGTTCAGGGTAAACCATACTTATCTGCTGTCCACCGGCCAATGAGGACATCATTTGTTTTAAGCTGCTAATCTCTCTAATCAGCTCATTTGAAGTTTTCGATCCTGTAAATAGGGACTCTTCAGTGTTTTCCTTGAAATGATTTGCAGCAGCAGGGATTACTGCAGGCTTAACAGCGGGTTTTTGCTCTATTTCCTGATTTGGATCTGCTGCTGCCATCACTTCTATACTTCTCTTCTTAAAAAAGCCTAAAACCCCGCCTGTATATACTACTCGTGAATTTAAAATTACGGCATCTTTACCCAGTTCCGCGCGTATTTGTTTCATCGCATCAGGCATGGACGCTGCCATGAACTTTTTTACCTTCAATCTATATTCACCACCCCGACACTTTGAACTTCCGCATTTGCTTCCAGCTCGTTATAGGAAAGGATAGGTATTTGCGGGAAATACCTTTCTGTTAATTGTCTGACATACATTCTGACTGCTGGAGAACAAAGGACAATTGGCGTCTGCTCCATCAATGAAAGCTGTTCAACCTGGGACGCTATCGATTCAAGAATATTCTGCGATACCGCAGGATCCATGGATAAATAATTGCCATGTTCTGTCTGCTGAACACCTTCTGCAACCATTTTCTCAACTCTCCCTGAAAGGGTAACGACTTTTATAGAGTCACCCTGCTGTGAAAACTGGTTCGTGATTTGTCTGGCCAAAGACTGACGGGCATATTCTGTAAGTAAATCTGTATCACTTGTAGATTTGGCAAAATCGGCAAGCGTTTCAAAAATAACCGGCAAATTCCGGATCGAGATGTTTTCCTTCAATAATTTTGCAAGCACCTTTTGAACTTCACCGACAGACAGCGGATTTGGTGTAACTTCTTCAACAAGGATCGGATAGCTTTCCTTAACATGATCAATCAGCTGTTTTGTTTCCTGGCGTCCTAATAACTCATGTGCATTGCTTTTTATAACCTCTGTTATATGAGTAGATACAACAGATGGAGGGTCAACGACTGTATAGCCGAAAATTTCTGCCTGCTCTTTCATTTCTTCTGTTATCCATTTTGCCGGCAGGCCGAAGGAAGGCTCAATCGTATTAATACCTTCGATGCTATCATCATCAATACCGGGACTCATTGCCAAGTAATGATCAAGCAGAAGCTCTCCGCGGGCCATTTCATTTCCTTTTATCTTCAATCTGTATTCATTCGGCTGCAGCTGAATATTATCACGTATTCTAACTACCGGAATGACTAGACCCAATTCAATCGCCAGCTGTCTTCTGATCATGACAATCCTGTCCAGAAGGTCCCCGCCCTGATTCGTATCAGCAAGAGGTATTAACCCATAGCCAAACTCGAATTCTATCGGATCTACATTTAATAGGTTAACCACACTTTCAGGACTTTTCATTTCATCGGTCTCGATTTCTTCTTCCATCTCCAGCAATTGTTCCTTATCCGGCTGTGGAGTCTTGGCAATCGTATATCCGCCAAAAATCATCAAGCCGCCAATCGGCAGTGTTAAAACGAGCCCTATTGGTGTCAATAACCCTAGCAGAATGATAGTTCCGCCAGTAACATATAACATTTTCGGATAAGCAAATAGCTGGGAAGTAATATCTTTACCAATATTTCCATCTGACGCCGCTCTTGTTACGACAATACCCGTCGCCGTAGAGATTAGCAGTGCCGGAATCTGACTGACAATTCCGTCTCCGACGGTCAGTGTAGAATATTTCATCGCAGCCTCTCCAAACGGCAGCCCCAGCTGCATCATCCCAATGACTACTCCGAACAGAAGATTTATTAGAGTTATAATGATTCCTGCAATGGCGTCACCTTTTACAAATTTACTGGCTCCATCCATTGAACCGTAAAAATCAGATTCACGGCTGATTTTTTCACGTCGCTCGCGGGCTTCATGCTCAGAGATCATCCCTGCATTTAAGTCTGCATCGATACTCATCTGTTTACCCGGCATGGCGTCAAGTGTAAAACGCGCCGCAACTTCAGAAACCCTCTCAGAACCTTTGGTAATGACGATAAATTGAATAATAATGAGGATTAAGAATACAACGAGTCCGACTATGACATTACCTCCGGTTACAAATGAACCAAATGTTTCAACGACCTTTCCTGCTTCCCCTTCCGATAAAATGGATCTGGTTGTTGACACATTCAATCCCAGCCTGAATAAAGTCATTAACAATATTAGGGAAGGAAAAATAGAAAACTCGAGCGCTTCCTTCATATTCATGGCCGTCAGCAAAACCATAAGTGCAAGGGCAATATTAATGATTATCAGTACACTTAAAAGCCAAGGCGGGAAAGGAATAATAAGCATGGCTACTATTAGAATTACACTCATCAATACTGATAAGTCTCTTACTTGCATTGAAACTCTCTCCTTACAAGAAAAGCGCAGGCGCTGGAGCTGGTCAGTTATCGCTGTTTAAATAACAATACTTTTTTATCTTACAAAAAGCGGAACCGCCAGCTATTTCATATTTCTTTAGTTAAATTTTGTTTTTAGTTCTGTACACATAAGCTAAAATCTCTGCAACAGCTTTGAAAAACTCTTCAGGGATAGCCTGGCCAATTTCTGCCTGAGTATAAAGAGCCCTGGCAAGCGGCCTGTTTTCAACAGCGATCACATCATGCTCCTTTGCGATTAATTTAATCTTTTGGGCAACAAAGTCCACACCTTTCGCCACTACAATAGGAGCATCACTTTTTGTTTCATCATAGCTCAAGGCTATGGCAAAATGTGTCGGGTTGGTAATAACCACATCCGCTTTTGGGACTTCCTGCATCATCCTTCTCATTGCCATTTCCCTCTGTCTTTGCTTAATCTTGGATTTAATTAACGGATCCCCTTCAATATTTTTGTGTTCATCCTTAATGTCCTGTTTTGACATGCGAATGTTCTTTTCAAAATCGTATTTTTGATACAGATAGTCCAAGACGGATAAAAATAGCAGTGCCGCTGAAGCAATTAAACCCATTTGAACGGTCAGGCTGGCAATTGTGGCCATCGCCGTTCCTGCTGATTTTTGAGAAAGAAATAATATTTCATCTATCCTTAACCATAAAACGGTAAACGCAGCGACACCGACAAAAGCAATCTTAAGCATTGACTTTAGCAGCTCCACGATTGCCCTCATTGAAAAAATGCGCTTAAAGCCTTTTATTGGATCCAGTTTCTCCAATTTAGGCTGTATGGCTTCTGTTGAAAAAAGAGTACCTACCTGCATGAAATTTGCAGCTATACCCGCAAGCATAGCAATCAGCATGATAGGACCTAAAAAAAGCACCAGTTCCTTTAGTACATCAAGAAAAATCACCTGAACATTCGCCTCTGTCAGCGGCATCATCATATAATCATTAAATGAATGCGTAAATATATAAAGGATGATATTCTTCAAATACGATCCGGCAAACAGCAAAAACAGAAACACAGCTAAAAGGACGATGGCTGTATTAACATCCTGGCTTTTGGCTACTTGTCCTTTTTTTCTGGAATCCTGCCTTTTTTTCGGAGTGGCTTTTTCTGTTTTTTCTCCAGAAAACAGCTGAAGATCTAGAGAAAGCAGTAACCTCATTCTATGAACCTCCCATAAGCTCCATAAGCCCTCTCATTGTCTGCAGCATCGTTTCAATCGCAAGGGAAAAAGCATATATTAATACACTCATAACAACGATCAGAACAATAAAACTGACGCCTATTTTCAAAGGAAGTCCTACGACGAAAACATTTAGCTGCGGAACTGTCCTGGCGACAATCCCTAACGCAACATCTACAAGAAACAGACTGCCGACAACAGGGATGGACATCTGAAAGGCAATAACGAACATCGTATTCATGGCTTTAATGACATATTCAGCCATATTTTCATCCCCGAAAGAAATCCATGCCTGATCCAGCGGGATAAAATTATAGCTGTAAAACACTCCATCAAGCATGAGATGGTGGCCATTAACGGTTAATAAAAAAAAGAGAGCGATCGTATACAAATACTGTCCCATTAAAGGGCTCTGCGCTCCTGTCTGCGGATCAATCACATTCGCAATGGCAAAACCCATCTGGAAATCAATAAATCCTCCGGCAATTTGAATGGCTGAAAGGATTAAATAGGCAATAAATCCAACCATCAGCCCAACCAATGCTTCTTTTATGGTTAAAAGAAAAAATGTGCCGTCAATTTCAAGAGCAGGGACATCCATGCCCAGGAACATAATCCAGGCCAAAAAGAAGCCTAGGCCAATTTTGTGTGATGCCGGGATGGATCTGTAAGAAAAAAGGGGCATCATTAAAAAGAAAGATGTCACCCTTACAAAAATAAGTAAAAAGGCAGGAAAAGAAGGCAGAAAATCTAACATGTCATCAGCCTACAAACCTGGTCAAATTAGAGAAAATCTCATTTGCATACGAGAGCATGTGGCTAAGCATCCAAGGACCAAAGAATACAACACCTACAAGGACCGCTACAATTTTAGGAATAAAAGCCAGCGTCTGTTCCTGAATTTGAGTTGTAGCCTGAAAAATGCTGACAACTAAGCCGACTACTAGTGCCAAAATTAGCAAGGGACCACAAATCATCAATACAGTGATGATCCCTCTTTCTGCAATGGATATAACTGTTTCTGGAGTCATTCTGAATGTTCACCTGCTTAAAAGCTTTGTAAAAGGGATTTAACTACTAAGTACCATCCGTCCACAAGTACAAATAATAATATTTTGAACGGAAGCGAAATCATAACCGGAGGAAGCATCATCATCCCCATGGACATCAACACACTTGCAACAACCATGTCGATAACCAGAAAAGGAATAAAAATCATAAAGCCAATTTGAAAAGCTGTCTTAATTTCACTTATGGCAAATGCCGGAACAAGACTCGTAAGCGGAATATCTTCAATGGAAGCCGGCGCTTCAGCCCCGGAGTATTCAAGAAATAGAGCCAAGTCCTTCTGCCTTGTATGGGCACTCATAAATTCCTTGAAGGGTATTGATGCTTTTTCATACGCTTGTTCCAGATTTATTTCTTCATTGAATAAAGGAGTTAAAGCCTGTTTGTTCACTTCCTGCATGGTTGGAGCCATAATAAAGAATGTCAGGAATAAGGATAGGCCGATTATAACCTGGTTCGGCGGCATTTGCTGAGTAGCAAGCGCCGTTCTGACAAAGGAAAGAACGATGACAATCCTTGTAAAGCATGTCATTAATATTAGAATACTCGGTGCGAGAGAAAGTACCGTCAGCAATAAAAAAAGCTTCACAGATGCAGATACATTTTCAGGAGAGCTGCTATTAAAAAACTCCATGAATTCATTCATCTTTCTTCTGGCCCTTTCTTTCTAACTCATCAAACAGTTTTTTTCTGCCCTTTTTCATTTCATCCAGCTGAATCCCGAGCAGTGCACTGAAGTTTTGGCTGCCTTGCTTGTTTTCCTCTGTTTGCTGTGTTCTTTTCATCACCTTTGTCACAATGTCGCTTGGACGGATAAGCTGTTCCAGTTTGTCATTATGTTCTTTGATGATCTGGCTGTACTCTTCTGAGTTGTCTATTTCTTTTAACAGCTGAATATTTTCTCCTACCCCTACTACCAAAATGCGTTTTCCAACCTTAATCAGCTGAATTGACCTGTTTGCACCTAAAGCTGTCCCTCCAAGGTTTTCAACCAATTGTGACCTGTTATACACCTTACTTTTTTTATTGATGAACTTTAGGAGACCATACAGTAATCCAATCGTGAAGCCTGTTGCTAAAATCATCTTTATAAAATCCCAAAAAGTAAGGCCAATTTTGCCGCTTTCATCCTGTTCTTTCTGTCCTTCTGCTGTCTTTGAATCCTTTGAATCCTTTGATTCTTTTAACTCCTGTTTTCCGCATTCCTCAGGATTTTTCATACATTCTTTAACACTATTATTCAATTGCTCTGCCTGGGCCTGCGGCTGCACGCCCAGCAGAACAATTGAAAACAACAGCAGCAAAGAAATCACTTTCTTTACATTACACACTATTTTGCACCCTCTAAAAAGAATAATGACTATCCCAAAGTTTTGCCGATTGCTTCCAGTACTCTATCAGCCTGGAACGGTTTTACAATAAAATCCTTTGCTCCAGCCTGAATGGCATCAATAACCATCGCCTGCTGGCCCATTGCAGAACACATAATGACTTTTGCAGCTGGATTTAATTTTTTAATTTCTTTCAGAGCTGTAATTCCATCCATTTCCGGCATGGTTATATCCATTGTGACAAGGTCAGGCTGTGTTTCCTTATATTTTTCAACAGCCTGTGAACCGTCAGCAGCTTCGCCTACTACGTCATACCCATTCTTGGATAAAATATCTTTGATCATCATTCGCATAAAAGCTGCATCGTCAACTATTAAAATTTTATGTGCCATTCTAATAACCCCCGCTTTTTATCTTAATTTTTTTATTCGGTCACTCTGGCTGATAATATCTGTAACTCTCACACCAAAGTTTTCATCAATGACAACCACTTCACCCTGTGCAATTAAACGGTTATTCACCAGAATATCAACAGGTTCACCTGCCAGTTTATCCAGTTCGATAATTGAACCGGAAGACAATTCAAGAATCTCCTTTACGGAACGTTTGGTCCTTCCCAGCTCGACCGTTACCTGAAGCGGTATATCCAAAAGCATATCTAAATTTTTTGTTTCTGTCTCCTGCATATGGTATGGTTCAAAACTCGAAAAGGCTGCCGGCTGTACATTCGGCTGCACTCCATTTGCATAAGTGCCTCCGAAATGCTGCGGTCCGGAATGCTGAGCCTGGTTTTGAGCAGGCGGATAGCTTTGAGGGTTTGTTGCCTGACTCATTACCGGCTGCGAATATGCCGGCTGCTCTCCGGAATAACTCGTTTGAGTATAAGCCTGAGCTAGTCCGCCTGTGTGTGATTCAGGTTTATGATCATAAGAAACCTGGCTTTCCTTATAATCGTGCTGTGTTTGCGCCGCTGGCTTCTCTTCAGAGAAAGTGCTATTTTCTGAAAGATCCTGACCCGGATTTAATAATTCATTTACAAGGCTTTTGCCAAATTCAAAAGGAAGCAGCTGCATAATATTCGAGTCAATCAGACTGCCAATTTTCAAACGGAAAGAAATTCTTACAAGCATGTCATCAGCCGGGACTCGATCGGCACCTTCTCCCTGAGGCAAATCAAGAATATCGATTGCCGGCGGTGAAATATCTACCTTTTTACCAAAGATGGTTGACATAGAAGTGGCTGCAGAACCCATCATCTGGTTCATTGCCTCCTGAACGGCGCTTAACTGAATCTCCCCCATTAGGTCAGCCGGGCTGGTACCATCGCCCCCAAGCATTAAGTCAGCAATGATGGCTGCATCTGATTGCTGAATTACAAGCAGGTTGCTTCCAAAGAAGCCTTCCGTATAATTCACCTGAATTGCTACATAAGGATGCGGGAATTCATCAGCTAATTTTTTGCGCAAAACAACTGATACAGCAGGTGTAGTGATATCAACTTTTTGATTTAACAAAGTAGACAAAGCTGTTGCAGAGCTTCCAAATGAGATATTGCCGATTTCACCCAGAGCATCCTGCTCCATATGGGACAAATAATCCTCAGTTTGAAAAAATGCCTCATTATAACTGTCTGTTTCGTCACTGTCGTCTGCTGCTCCCCTTAATAGAGCATCAATTTCATCTTGCGAAAGCATATCATCACTCATCATCCTCATCTCCCCCTTTCACAGTGTCTAAAATTTGCACTGCCATTTTTCTATTCATTTTTCCGGGCTGTCCGATGAATTTTGGGATATTGCCGACTTTTATTGTAAGAGCCTGGTCAATCCCCTGGTTTAACTCAATAACATCTCCAATATCGAGTGTTAAGAAATCCTGTATGGCTATGTCAGAACCGCCGAGCTCACATATGACCGGTACTTCGGCTTTCTGAATGTTTCGTTCTAGCCTTGCAATGACCTCCGGTTCCCTTTCCTTTTTGTCCGTCTGCATCCAATAATGTACAGACAGCTTAGGAATAATGGGCTCAAGAACAACGTGAGGAATACAGATATTAATCATTCCGCTTGTTTCCCCAATGATCGTATTTAGTGAGATTACGACAACTGTTTCATTTGGAGAGACCATTTGCAGAAATTGCGGATTTACCTCAAAATCAGATAATATCGGATCAATGTCAGCGATTGTACTCCAGGCTTCCCTTAAGTTTTCAAAGGCCCTTTCAAATGTAGCTGACATGATTTTTGTTTCAATTTCTGTTAAATTATCAATTTTATTAATGCTTGTTCCTCTGCCGCCCATCAGCCTGTCCATCATGGCATATGCGACGTTTGGGTTCACTTCCATGAGAATTCTTCCATCCAGAGGGGGCACTTCAATTACATTCAATATGGTCATTTTCGGTATGGACCGTATAAATTCTTCATATGGTATCTGGTCTGCAGAAGCAACCGAAATCTGCACATAGGTCCTCAGCTGCGCCGAAAAAAAGGTAGTTAGAAGCCGGGCAAAATTCTCATGAATTCTCGTTAAACTTCGTATTTGATCTTTAGAAAATCTTAATGCTCTTTTAAAATCATAAACTTTTACTTTTTTCTCAGTTTGTTCCTTTTTCAACTCATCTGCATCCATTTCTCCGGTAGAGAGAGCCGAAAGCAGGGCATCAATCTCGCTCTGCGATAAGACCTCACCTGACATGAATCCTCACCTCCATTTATTGCTGTTAATTATTTGGTTTTCACTGGAGGAGAGATTCAGTTATGTACACCTGTACGATCTTTCCTTCTTGCATTAAACCGTTTATCTTAGTTTTCAAATCTTCCTGCAGCTTGATTTGGCCTTCTTTCCCCTGTATATCCTCTGCTTTCATTTCGGACAATTCCTGAATGATGAGGTTTTTAACCTGAAAATCTCTTTTTTGCAATTCCTCTTTTGCTTTTTTGTTTTCAGTCTGGATTTTAAAAGAAATCCTGATATAATCATCACTCGCTAAATTAGCTGTAACTTGCGGAATATCCACAGAGGCCTCCAGCACTTCATCAATGGTCGGCTTTTTTGTTTCATTATCACCCGAAAACTTCATTACAAGCACCAGGGCAATAGCTCCTATAAGCGTGATTGCTACAAGCATCATTAACATTATCATTAACAGCTTATTGTTCTTCATTTTCATTTCCCTCCGCCAGCTGCTGCCCCAGTAGATTAACAGATTGATAGAATTCTAAAATCGATTGCATGACTCGATCTTCAGATTCCTTTACAACATACTTCTTCCCATTCGTGAGCGTAATTGTCGTATCTGGAAAAGACTCTACTGTTTCTATGTACAAAGCATTCAATACAAAAGTTTTGCCGTTCAGGCGAGATACTTTAATCAATGTTTATTTCAGGGCTAAAGATCCTGTACCTTCAGCCCTGGCCCTCCTTTAGATTAACGTTTTAAATTAACAAGCTCCTGCAGGATTTCATCTGATGTTGTAATGATTCGTGTGTTTGCCTGGAAACCGCGCTGTGCTGTGATCATTTCAGTGAATTCTTCTGACAGGTCTACGTTGGACATTTCCAGTGTACCGGAAACGAGTACTCCTGCACCGTCTTCTCCCGGGGTTAATGGGACTGCATCACCTGAGTTTACAGTGTCCTTATAGAGATTATCTCCAAATTTTTCAAGACCGCCATTATTATTAAAGCGTGCTATTCCAATTGGTCCGGCAGTCTGCAGTGTATCGTTCCCGTCTATTAAGAAGTTTATAGTTCCATCATTTGATATACTTAAACTCTTAATTACGGTAGCATCCCCTCCATTTAATCGGATAGCTGTCCCATCAGCTCCTTTTACTTTATCTCCTGATGCTGTAACCAGGTTTGCATCATCATCCAGATACAAATTTCCAGCGCGGGTGTAATAGGTGTTATTCCCTCGCTGAACCATTAAATAGCCATCACCTTGAATCCCTATATCCAATACACGGCCAGTAGTTTGTAAACTCCCCTGTGTATCAATTGTATCAATTGAGGATAATTGAGAACCAAGGCCAACCTGCTTAGGATTAATACCGCCTGAATTGTCTCCACTGCCTGTTGCACCTGAAATAGTCTGACTCACCATATCTTTAAAGTTAACCCGACCCTTTTTATATCCAAAAGTATTAACATTCGCAATATTATTCCCAATAACATCCAGCTTTGTCTGAAAGTTTTTCATTCCGCTTATTCCTGAATACATTGAACGTAACATAAGTAAGTTGCTCCTCTCTTTATGCTGCTTCTGTCAGTCCGCAGCTTAGGCTTCCTTATACGGTCCAGCCTAGTTATTATCCAGTATTATGGTTCCATTAATATTTGTGAATATTTGGTTTTTAGCTTCTTTGCGATCCATCGCAGTAATCACTGTATTATTCTTTGCACTTACAATAAGTGCTGCATCTTCAAGCAATACCAGTGATTCTTTAACACCCATCTGCTTAGCTTCCTGTACTTTCTCTTCAATTTGCCCCCATCGCTCTGCATTAATATCTATACCTCTCTGTTGGAGTCTCTGTTTTGCATGCTTACTGACGATTAATTGGGACTCGGTCCGCAAGGCTGTCTGGAGGTGGGCAGAGAATGTATTTTTTGATGGCTTTGAAGTTTGAACGGCATTCCCTTTTGGTGTAATTACCGGCTGGGTGTGGATCGGACGAAAAATTAGTTTATCCACCCACTCACTTCCTTTTATTCATTTAGTTGAGAAATATTTGCTGGTTCTAGCTCCGTCCCATCATCCAAAATAAATATTGCAGAATTATTCTTATACTGGATAGAGACTACTCTTCCAGTTCCTTCTTCTATACTTGGATCCTGGTTTGGTTCACTTGATTCGGTCAATTTATGCCAGGTTACATTTTTCCCCAGAAAGTTATTGTATGTCATCAGCTGGTTCTGCTCTTGAAAAGCCAATAACTTCTCCATCGTCTTATTCATATTGGTCATCTGCTCCAAAGACGAGAAGGTTGCCATTTGCGCAATGAAGTCCTTGTCCTGCATCGGATTCATAGGATCCTGGTTTTGCAGCTGTGTCATTAGAATCTTCAGGAAATCATCTTTGCCTAATATATCTGAGCCGGTTTTTCGGGTTTGGCTTTGGTAGTTTGATAGCATTAGGGAAGGATCTATTGTATTTGCCAATTACTATCACTCCTATGCTTCTGTATTAAGAAGTGCTTCTTCAAAAGAGCTGTTAAATTCTCTTTCAGGCTGCGGATTCTGATCATCCTTGTTCTGCTGCCTCTGTTCCTGCTGCTGGGGATCTTTGTTAAAAGACCGATCCTGCTGCGTCATTTGCTGAGAGATTTCTATTCTCTCAATCTGGATATTTTGTGAACTGAAGGCCTGCTTCAATCCGTTAATATGTGAATCCAGAATTTCTTTTGCTGCTCCGGAGGAAGTAAGTATCCTCGCAATCATCGCCGAGTCCTTTTGAATAAGTTCTATTCGCAGCGCTCCTAGATGGTCAGGGTTCAGCTTAATAAATAACTTTTGTGTCCCTCCCGTTTTGAGGAAGCTGCTCCTTGATAATATGTTTTCAAATTGCTGCATAAGCTGGTCTGCACTTAATGTCTTTCCCTGAGGATTCAGGAGAGTCATCTGTTCAGGTTTTGAAAAGGATGGAATCTGAATAAATCCCTGTAAACCAGTTTCTGCTCTGTGTACGATTTTAGCAGCAGTCTCACCCGCGGGTTCTTTAGCTGCATTATTTTGTTGTTTTATAGAGTTTAATTCGCTTGCGAGCGGGGTGAAAATCTTCTGTAAAATACCCTCTCTATTGTTTATCAGACTCTCAATTCTCACTTGAACATCTTTCAGGAAATCTTTCAGGTTTAGTTTACTAGTGTGAAAGTCTTGTTTCGCAGAAAGCAATTCATACAATTTCAGAACTTTCAATGCCCCGCTAAGATCTTTCCCCTGCAAGTTGATGCCTTCGTTTTGTTCAAAATTGGAGATTGCGGATATTAAAAAACGGATTTTATTTTCTGCATCTATATCTTGTTCGGGATATACATCCTTAAGCTTTACTTCCGGCAGAACCTGTTCAATAAAACCTTCAAGCATCTGCACCAATTCTTCCTGTGAAAGATCCAGCTGCTCTGAAATGATATCAATAATGTCAGTTTCATTTTGAAAGGAAATCTTATCTAGCAGCTCGCTTCCGTTTTCTGCTTCCGTGATCTCACTTACTTTTAGAAATTCAATAATTTCTTTTAACTGTCCGATCTCATTTTCATCTGCTGGAGAAGTTAAGCTTTCTCCTTGCGGTTTGGCGGTTCCGGTTAAAGCGAAGAAAAGACTTCCAAAACCACTGCCCGGTGCATCCTGCAGAGATAATTTATCTTCGGATGAATATTGTGACTGAATGAATCCTAATCCTCCGATTTGCACCTATTTCACCTCCTTTCAGGATTTCTGTTAATTATTTGATCCGCCTGCTTTTTTAGCAGCTGTCAGGAGTGCTGTATAACGTGCGGCATCTTCGGGATTCATCTTTTCCATAATGTCAGCCAGCGTATCAGAATTAACATTTGCAAGGATTTTTACTGCTTCTTCATCCTTCATCTCACTTAAAATGGGTGCTGCTTTTTTAGCAGAAATGTTTTCATAAGTCTTTACGATATCTTTAAAGGCCCGCTTGTTCTCTTCCTTTATAGCCGTAAGCTCGCTGATTTCTTCCTCCAGTCTCTGCTTTTCGAGCCCTGCCCTTTCTATTTCCAGCTCTTTGCTGTCAAGCTGGCTTTCCAGCTGAGATATTCTTGCTTCCCGATCTTTAACTTCTGCCTGCATTCCGATGAGCTGCTCTTCCATAACTTCCTGTGAACGGGAGTTCTTATCATTAAAAACTGAAGCTAGAAATGGCACTTCCTGGCTATATTTTTTGGCTGTTTCAAAAATATTGTTTCCTGATAGCGTGAAAACCAGCAGGGCTACGGTTATTCCGAACAGAATCGGAATTAAGAAAGCAAATATAAACCATTGAAACCGGCTAGTTTTGCGTGTCTCTTGTTCTTCTGGTATTTTTTCCATTTAACCACCTAATTTCCCCGATTCATATACAGCTGAATCGAGATATCATCCATTTGCCTTCCTTCTGCTTGCTTCATGCTTTCCAAAAAGCCTGCTAAATCTCTTTCCTGCATTTTTTCAAACTTCTTTACTTCAATATTTTTTTCCATTAGTTTTTCCTGCTGAAAATTCATTTGGCTTCTTGCATTTGCCACCATCTTTTGATAATGGTCAATTGTTTTCTCAAGGCTGCTCACAAAATGCTGGTGATGCCTGATTTCCTGAACCGGAAGTCCTTCAGCCAGTCTTGATTGCTGATATTCTTCCAGATCTTCTTTCTTTTTCAGCAGATCGTACAGTTTCTTTGCAGTTTCTTCAAATCGTTTTACAGCCTGATTATATACATCAAATGCCTGATCTTTTTCTCTTTCT
Source organism: Cytobacillus sp. EB106-05-05-XG126 (assembly GCF_058791715.1). Classification (NCBI taxonomy): domain Bacteria; kingdom Bacillati; phylum Bacillota; class Bacilli; order Caryophanales; family Bacillaceae; genus Cytobacillus; species Cytobacillus sp. EB106-05-05-XG126. Next base: position 1,553,058 of record NZ_JBYTDU010000001.1, read on the forward strand.
TTAATCGTCAGGATTTTATTGAATTTAAATTGGTACTGCATTTTTTATTCCCCTTTTCCAGCTAATCCCTTTAATTGGCCAATGCTTTCCAAGATAGAAATTTTTTCGTTCGTTTCTTGTTTCAAAAAAGAGATGATCGAAGGATATAATCTTATGGCTTCATCTATTTCCATCGATGAGCCGCGTTTGTAGGCTCCAATATTAATTAAATCCTCTGCATTGATATATGTGCTCAGCATTTCTCTTACCTTTTCAGCTGATTTAACATGAGATGCATCTGCTATATGATTCATTACACGGCTTACACTTTTCAAGACATTAATAGCTGGATACTGCCCCTTGTTCGCTAATGACCGGTCAAGAACAAAGTGTCCATCCAATATTCCCCTGACAGTATCTGCGATTGGTTCATTCATATCGTCGCCGTCCACCAGTACGGTATAAAATGCCGTTATAGAGCCGTATTCGTTTGTACCTGTTCTTTCAAGCAGCTTAGGTAGTACAGCAAAAACAGATGGCGTATAGCCTTTAGTTGTTGGCGGTTCTCCTACTGCAAGGCCGACTTCCCGCTGAGCCATTGCCACCCTGGTTACTGAATCCATCATTAACATGACATTTAAGCCTTTGTCCCTGAAATATTCAGCAATTGCTGTGGCTGTGTATGCCCCTTTAATTCTCATGAGTGCCGGCTGATCAGACGTAGCTACAACCACTATGGATCTTCTCAGCCCTTCCGGCCCCAGGTCTCTCTCAATAAACTCCCTTACTTCTCTGCCCCTCTCGCCAATAAGGGCAATCACATTTAGATCTGCATTAGTATTGCGGGCTATCATTCCAAGAAGAGTGCTCTTTCCAACTCCGCTTCCTGCAAATATCCCGACCCGCTGTCCGTTTCCCACAGTCAGCAGACTGTCGATCATTCTTACACCTACTTCAATAGGTTCAGAGATCGGCGGTCTTTTCAGAGGATTAGGAGGAGTTTGTTCCGTTAGGACTGGCGTCAGCCCTTTTGGGAGCATGGACCCATCTAGAGGCTTTCCGAGTGAGTCTATTGCCTGTCCAATTAGAGCCGGGCCTATCTTCACCTCAAGAGGTCTCGAGGTTGTCTCGACAAGAGAGCCTGGTGAAATATCCTGTACATCTGTATAAGGCATAAGTATCACATTCTCATTCTTAAATCCGACTACTTCCGCCTGGATCTTTCTTGTGTGTCCTTTGCCGATATGAATAATACATACATCCCCAATAGAACTTTCCGGGCCTTGGGACTCAATCATCAGACCCACTACTCTTTTTACTCTGCCAAAACGCTTAAAGCTATCAATTTTTTCTATCTCGCTGATCAGCTGTTCAAGATTCAATTTGGTTCACTCTCCAGCATCTCAAAGAGTTTTCTTTTTATTTCTTCAAGCTGGCTGTCAACACTGGCTTCAATTCGTCCGTTGGCTGATTCAATTATGCAGCTTGTATTACTTAGTTCCTCATCCGGATAAATATATAAATCTGTCTCTTTAGGAAATACCCGGATTAGTTCTTCCTTATGGGATAGAAGCAAATCATAGTACATTGGGTGTACATGGAGCTGAATCTCAGTATATTCTCTCGCTTCTTTTAAAGCCCTTTTTACTATAGAAAGGAATTGGTCACTATTCTGTTCAAGTGCTTCGCTGAGTATTTTCCCTGCAACCTTTAATCCGATGTTCAGAATGGTCCGTTCAGATGATTCGATGTGCTGCTGATAATCATGTTTGGCAGTGTTTACAACTTCTCTTGCCATATGAATCAGTTCACTGTATTCCCTGTGACCGCTTTGTCTGCCTTCATCAGCTCCAGCAGCAAACCCTTTTATTCTGGCATCTTCAAATATTTTTTGTTTTTCCTGTTCAAGCGCCATGCGCTGTTCGTCCATTTGCCGGGCCACATTTTCAGAATCTATTCTTGCAGCGTTTACAATCCTCTCAGCTTCTTCATGAGCGCTGTTCAGCATGGCTTGAATCTCTTCATGGGGGCTAGCCGCACTCTGCTCCACTGCCTCTTCAATAGGGTTTGAATTGCTTTGCATCAGTCTGATCGAAATGACTTTCTTTTCTTCTTTCGGCACTGCGGGAGAGTATGATTTTATTAGCCTAGACAATAATATCATCTCCTCCGCCGCGAGCGACGATGATCTCCCCTGATTCTTCCAACCTGCGGATAATGCCAACTATTCTTGATTGGGCTTCTTCAACATCTCTTAATCTCACAGGACCCATATATTCCATTTCATCTTTGAAGGTTTCAACCATTCTTGAAGACATATTTTTAAAGACGATTTCTTTGACTTCATCACTCGACACTTTCAATGAAAGCATAAGGTCCTCACTTTCACAATCACGGATAACGCGCTGTATAGCGCGGCTGTCCAGGGTAACGATATCTTCAAACACAAACATTCTCTTCTTAATTTCCTCAGCAAGCTCTGGATCCTGAATCTCCAGTGCATCCAGAATAGTCCTTTCTGTTGCACGGTCAACTCCATTTAGAACATCGACCACCGATTCAATGCCGCCGGTCTGAGTATAATCCTGAGTTACAGTAGAAGACAGCTTTCTTTCAAGAATCTGTTCAACTTCATTAATAATTTCAGGAGATGTACTATCCATAACAGCGATCCTTCTTGCAATATCCGCCTGCATTTCCTGCGGCAGCTCTGACAGAATTTGCCCGGCCTGCGCTGGATCAAGATATGACAATATCAAGGAGATTGTCTGCGGATGTTCATTTTGAATAAAATTAAGAATTTGTGCCGGATCAGCCTTTCTCGCAAAATCGAAAGGTCTTACCTGAAGAGAAGAAGTCAGCCTGTTAATAATGACTGAAGCCTGCTCTGTACCGAGTGCTTTCTCGAGAACTGTTTTTGCGTAACCGATTCCTCCCTGTGTAATATAATCCTGCGCCAGGGCAATTTGATGGAATTCTTCAAGGATTTCTTCTTTTGCAAACGAATCAACTTTTCGGACCCCTGAGATTTCCAGGGTCAATTTTTCAATTTCTTCCTCGCTTAAGTGTTTATAAACAGAGGATGCAACATCAGGACCAAGTGAAATAAGAAGAATAGCCGCTTTTTGCTTACCTGTGAGTTCTCTTTGTTCTTTTTTTGGCATTTTTCACCCTCCTTAATCTTCTGCGATCCATGTGCGAAGAAGCTTCGCAAAGTCTTCAGGCTTTTCCTTTGCCATTTTCTCCAGCTGTTTGCGCCTCATTGTACTCTCTGTTTCATGCTCATCATTAACATCCGGAAGGCTGAATGTCTCTTGTGCTTCTAATTCCATCTCCTCTTCTTGTTTCTGCTTCTTTCTCGCTTTTGCAAAAAGGAAGATTAATAGAGCGATAATTAACAGCAGTATTCCCCCGATTGCATAAATCCACCAGGGAATGCTGGTGCTTGTCTCATCAGGAAATTCAACTTTTCCGTTGAAAGGCTGTACTGAGACGACAATCTTATCCTGAATTGCCTCATCAGTTAATTCATCAGCTGCTGCATCTTTATTAATAGTCGTACGAACTACAGTCCCGAGGATTTGTGTAATATCATTTATTCTTTCCTGCGGAAGTGATGCAGGATCATCCGCTGTCGGTGGTTCCACCATTACCTGGATTCCTAAATCCCGGACTTTATATGGGCTTTCAACGATCTCTTTGCGGATTTTATTAACTTCATTATTAATAGTCTCTTCTATTCGTTCATAATCCCCGTTGGAATTTCCGTTTTCCTGATAAGTAGCAGCATCAGTGCCGGCAGGTTCATCGCTGCCGCCAGCAGGAGTAAATCCGCCTGCAGGATCACCGTTTCCAGTAAACGTTTCCGTAATCTTTTGAGCACTGATAGCAATACCTTCCATATTTTCTTCATCAACAGGTGTAACCAGGTTTTCTTCCCTGTTTTCCTGGGTAAAGTCAATATCGGCGGTTACAGATACAACCACCTTATCCTGTCCCATTAAAGTGCCCAGCATATTCTGCACCTGGCGCTGAACATCACGCTCGATTTCTTTTTTAATTTCATGCTGTGCCGCAAAAGTACTTTCAGGTGAATTTTGTTCATTTTTTAAATCAAAATACTCAAAGAACTGGTTGGTAATGACGATATTATCAGTGGGAAGATTTGGTATGCTTTTCGCAGCCAGGTGATAAAGCGCCTGAATTTGCGATTCTTCAAATTGATGACCTGGTTTTGTGTTAAGGACAATAGAAGCAGAGGCTTCCTCTGAAGGATCATTTACAAAAATGCCTTTCGCCGGAAGGTTAATCATTACCTTGGCGTCGTTGACTCCATCGATCCCTTTCATCAAGTTCGCAAGCTCCGTCTGCATTGCTTCCAGCTTCAGTACATTGAACTCGTTTTCAGTCATGCCAATTCCGGCATTTTGGCTGAAAAATGAATAATCAATGCTTCCTGATTTAGGAATTCCTTCTGCTGCCAGTTCTACTTTCAGGGTATCTACTGACTCTTCAGGTACTTTAATGGTTGTTCCGCCATCTGCTATTTCAGATACAATTCCTCTGGTATCGAGACTTTCTTTTATCGTTCCAGTTTCAGAAGGTGTCAGGTTGCTGTATAGAGGAACGAGATTGGTCCTGGTACTAAAGAAAGCTGCAGCTGCAATCAGCAATAAACATAATACAGCGGCACTAATCATAGTTGTCTTTTGTTTTTTAGACCTGCTCCCCCAGTATTCTTTCAAGTTGCCAATATATCTCTGTAGCGTTTCTTTCATCACAATCCTCCGGTTATTCTGTCTTAGCTAATAACCGCCATGACTAGTTTTTAGCTTTAATCATTTTCTTCAATAAAAAATTGAAAAAACCTCACTAATAAGCGGATTCTTTCAATTTTCTAAGTTTTTTCAGTAGAACAGCTGTAATATTAAACCTGCATTCTCATAGCTTCCTGATAAGCTTCAATTACTTTATTTCTGATTTCGAGTCCAGCCTGCATTGTAATGCTCGCTTTCTGTGAAGTAATCATCACCTGGTGAAGATCAATATTTTCTCCCCTGGCAAGTTTTTCAGTCATAGCATCTGACTGTAGCTGTGCATCATTTATTTTTTCAATTGATTGCTTCAAGACCGACGAAAAACTTTGCTGACCATCGAAAGATGTATATGTATGAGTCTTTTGATTTTCACCAGGCTTTAAAGCATTCACTGGCATAAAAGTTACATTATTCATTTAAGGTTCTCCTTATTTGCCGATTTCCAAAGCTTTCATCATCATCCCTTTAGAAGCATTAAAAACCGTTACGTTCGCCTCATATGACCTGGTGGCGCTAATAAGATCTGTCATCTCTCGTAAAGGGTCGACATTGGGCATTTCAACATATCCGTCTTCATTCGCATCGACATGGGAAGGATCATAAACCATTTTAGTTGGGGTCACTCGATCTTCTACAATTCTTGACACCTTTACCCCATTACCTGCTGAAACTCCTCCTTTTCGGCTTATGGCCATATTTAAAAAGGATGAGAACTGCCCTTCTCTCGGTTCCAGTACTACTGATTTCCTTCTGTAAGGTCCATCTCCATTTATACTTCTTGTAGAATCCGCATTGGCCATATTTGAAGAAATCACATCCATGCGGAGCCTTTGGGCAGTTAGTGCCGATGCTGTGTTGTTCATACTATGAAACATAGACATTACTACTTGCCTCCCCGCAATACATTCTGCAGACTGGAAAACTTGCCGCTTACCCGTTCAACAACTGCATTATAGTAAATCTGATTTGTAGCCAGATCCGCCATTTCCTTATCTAAATCCACACTATTGCCATTATGATTGTAAGAAGTATCAGGTCTGGTCACTATCCCTTGCCCTGAGGATGAACCATTTTTAAAATCGTAATGTCTATAATCACTTTTGTTCGCATCCAATGAGTCATTTAAAGCGCTCTTGAAAGCAGCTTTAAAGCTAGCATCTTTTGCTTTATAGTTTGGAGTATCAGCATTTGCAATATTTTGTGAAATTACTTTTTGTTTAAGAGAAGAATAATTCAATGCTTGTTCTAATGTTGATATAGTGCCGGAAAACAGCTTCAATCATAACACCTCGAATAAAAACAAAATTTTTACATGGTAATTATTGTAGAAATTTGGTGATAATGGACAAAATATGTCATCATAAACATTATTGTAATGAATATGAAATAATATGTCTATGTACATAAGGTTAATTTTAATGATTCTTTTGACCTATTTTCGACAAATCTTTTAAATATGCTGAAAGTTACACAAGTTAAATTGTAATAATTACCAGAATCAACTTATTCTTTATTCCTTCTGAATTTTTCTCGCTTTTTCTTTTCCGGTTCTTATGGACTATAATTTTGAATGTCTTAATTAAAAATTATGTAATCTATGACTAATGAACTTATAAATTTTGTTTAAAATACATAAATTTACCAATTTTAATCGTAATAATTTTGTAACAAAAAAAAACCCGCCACTAAGGGACGGGTTTTCAGATTTTATTAATTGGATTTTAGCTTCTCCAATTCAACCAGGAACTTGTCATTTAGGACTTTGATATAAGTACCCTTCATTCCTAAAGAACGGGACTCAATAACTCCTGCACTTTCCAGTTTTCTTAGGGCATTTACGATTACAGAGCGGGTAATTCCTACACGATCAGCAATTTTTGACGCAACAAGAAGTCCTTCGTTGCCGTTAAGCTCTTCAAAAATATGCTCGATCGCTTCAAGCTCGCTGTAAGAAAGAGAACTGATTGCCATTTGTACAACAGCTTTGCTGCGAGCTTCTTCTTCAATTTCTTCCGCTTTTTCACGCAGAATTTCCATACCAACTACAGTAGCGCCATATTCAGCAAGAATTAAATCATCATCATGGAACTGTTCCTGTAATCTCGCAAGAATAAGTGTGCCGAGACGCTCACCGCCGCCGATGATTGGAACAATTGTAGTCAATCCACTAGCAAAAAGGTCCTTGTTTTCAACTGGGAATGCAGTATATTCGCTTTCCATATCAAGGTTTGATGAAGTTTCCTGGATGTTAAATAAGTTTTTCGTATATTCTTCAGGAAACTGACGATCTTCAAGCATTTGCTTCATGCGCTCATTTTCGATTTGCTGGTTTACTGCAAATCCAAGCAGTTTGCCTCTGCGGCTTACTACGAAGATATTTGCTTCGATTACATCACTAAGTGTTTCTGACATTTCTTTGAAGTTAACCGGCTTTCCGGCTGCTCTTTGAAGCATTGCATTAATCTTTCTTGTTTTTGTTAATAAATCCATTGTATTTCCTCCTATTTGCTGCAACCCATAAACATATATTTTGTTAAAATTTAATATCTTATTGCTTCTGTTTGAATCAAACGTCATTTTGACTTTTTTCAGGATTCACTTTCCGTTACCCTTTGACCTTAGCTTTTAAACTATGAGGTCATAGTATAAACTGGCTTAAATCCTTATTGCGGGAAATGGCTCCGAGCTTTTCCTCAACATACTGAGGGGTAATCGTGATTTTTTCCATGGTGATGTCCGGTGCTTCAAATGATAAATCTTCGAGCAGCTTTTCCATGATTGTATGAAGACGCCTTGCACCGATATTATCTGTATTTTGATTAACTTCGAAAGCAAATTGAGCAATCCTACGAATAGCATCGTCAGAAAATTCAATTTGTATACCTTCAGTTACCAATAATGCTTCATATTGTTTAATTAAGGCATTGTCGGGTTCCACAAGTATTTTGTAGAAATCTTCAACAGTTAGCTTTGTAAGCTCCACACGGATCGGAAAACGCCCCTGCAATTCAGGAATAAGGTCAGAAGGCTTTGCCATATGGAAAGCTCCTGCAGCAATAAACAATACATGGTCCGTTTTAACAGAACCGTATTTGGTTACTACTGTTGAACCTTCCACCACCGGCAAAATATCTCTTTGAACCCCTTCCCTTGAGACATCTGCTGATGAACCGCCGCTGTTTTTGCTGGCAATTTTATCGATCTCATCAATGAATATTATTCCTGACTGTTCAGCACGGAATACAGCCTCCTGACTGACTTCATCCATATCAATCAGCTTTTGGGCTTCTTCATTTGTCAGGATCTTTCTGGCTTCACTTACAGTCAGTTTTCTTTTTTTCCTTTTCTTTGGCATAAGGCTGCTGAGGGCATCCTGCATATTCATGCCCATTTGCTCCATCCCGGAGCCCTGCAGCATGTCAAACATGGAAGGCTGCTGCTCTTCCACCTCAACTGTAATCACTTCATTTTCCAATTCGCCAAGTGCAAGCTTTTCTTTTACAATCTTGCGCTTTTCCTGGAGGTTTAAATCTTCTGTCTGATACGTATCCTGCTGCTGATCATTACCTCCGCCAAATAGCATTTCAAGTGGATTTTTATAATTAGCGGCCTTTTTGGCACCAGGTACAAGCAGTTCAAGTATGCGGCGGTTGGCACTTTCTTCTGCTCTTTCCTTTACACTGGCCATCTTCTCTTCTTTTACCAGACGGACGGATGTTTCCACAAGATCTCTGACCATAGATTCAACATCCCTGCCCACATATCCTACTTCAGTGAATTTGGTTGCCTCCACTTTAACAAATGGTGCGCCTACCAATTTAGCCATTCTGCGCGCAATTTCAGTTTTTCCAACACCAGTTGGGCCGATCATCAATATATTTTTAGGATTTACTTCTTCCCGCAATTTTTCTTCCAGCAAGCTTCGGCGATAACGATTTCGAAGAGCTACCGCAACTGCTTTTTTTGCATCCTTTTGACCGATGATATATTGATCCAAGCGCTCAACAATTTGGCGCGGAGTTAAGCTTGTTCCTTTACCCATTCAACAGCACTCCTTCATTAGAGTTCTTCCACAATGATATTGTGGTTTGTATATACACATATTTCGGCAGCCATTTCAAGTGAGGCCTTGGCAATTCCTCTTGCTGACAAGTGTTCGCCTGCGAATCTTTTTAAAGATCGTCCGGCTGCAAGAGCATAATTGCCTCCTGATCCAATAGCCAAAATTCCATCATCCGGCTCAATAACTTCACCTGTACCGGAGATTAGCAGCAGACTATCCTTGTTCATAACGATAAGCATTGCTTCAAGCTTGCGCAAAACCTTGTCGCTTCTCCATTCTTTTGCTAGCTCCACAGCTGCTCTCTCAAGGTTGCCATTATACTCTTCAAGCTTTCCTTCAAACATTTCGAATAACGTAAATGCATCGGCAACTGAGCCTGCAAATCCAGCAAGCACCTTCCCATTAAAAAGCTTTCTGACTTTTCTTGCAGTGTGTTTCATTACAACTGCATTTCCAAAGGTAACCTGGCCGTCGCCAGACATTGCACATTCTCCATTATGATGCACAGCAAATATTGTTGTTGCATGAAATTCGGACATGAAAGACTCCTCCTTTGGAGCATATTGCCTTTGATTTTTTTCTGCAGACTATTCGTTAATGGCTGTTTTCCGCTACGCCCGCGGATGATGGGCCATATAAGTTTTTTTCAAGTATTCATTCGTTACATGTGTATATACCTGGGTCGAAGATAGAAATGCGTGTCCAAGCAATTCCTGGACTGTTCTCATATCAGCCCCATTAGCCATTAAATGCGTCGCAAATGTGTGGCGAAGCATGTGGGGGTGAATTTTGCCTGTTAAGGATGATTTCTCTATGATCCGGTCAAGAATAGTCCTGATTCCCCTTGCTGTAAGAGGACCGCCACGGGCGTTCAAAAACAAATTTTCCTGCATGTTCCCATTTGCAAGCAATTCTTTACGGCCATGGTTTATGTATGTGTCAATTGCGTCCTGGGCGAAGCTGCCGAAAGGAACATACCGTTCTTTGCTGCCCTTTCCCCGTACAAGAACAGTTGATAAATGCATATCCAGATCTTTTAAGCGGATTTGACTGCACTCACTTACACGGATGCCCGTTGCATATAATAATTCAAGAAGGGCTTTATTTCTTTGCCCAAGAGGAGTGCTGGATTCACAAGCATCAAAAAGCTGTTTCATTTCCTCTTCATAGAAAAATTCCGGCAGCTTTTTCTGTGCTTTCGGAATGGAAACAAGTGCGAAAGGATTCTCAGCGACTATCTCTTCTCTTAGCAAAAATTTAAAAAAACTCCTTAGGCTTGATATCTTTCTGGCAACAGACTTGCGTGACATCTTTCTTTCGAAAAGATTAGTAAGATATATCCTGACATCCTGATACTCGACTTTTGTTAAATCTGAAATGGCTTGTTCAGACATGAACATAAAGAAATCACTTATATCATGCTGGTAATGTTCAATAGTATATTGTGAATAATTTTTCTCGATTTGTAAATATTCAATAAACAACTTTAAAGAAACGTTCACATTTTCAGACATTAATTGTTCACCTCGGCATGGGCTACTAAATAGTATCACAACTCAGCAGCCCACGCAACATAATTTACAAATTTTTCACAAAGTTCTGAATTGTTCCCAATGCTCTTTCTGCATGTTTTTCATTTCTTTCTTTTTTTCCTCTAATTTTTTCAGGAAGATCTGGGAATAAACCAAAATTAGCATTCATAGGCTGGAAACTCTTCGGGTTTGCTGTAGTAATATATCGAGCCATACTTCCAATCGCCGTTTCATGAGGAAACTCTATTGGATCTTCTCCTGCAACAAGCCTTGCAGCATTGATGCCTGCCACAAGTCCGCTGGCTGCAGATTCCACATACCCTTCAACTCCGGTCATTTGTCCTGCAAAGAATAAATCATCCCTATTCTTGAACTGATATGTTGCACGAAGGACTTTTGGAGAATTGATGAATGTATTCCGGTGCATAACACCATATCTTACTATCTCAGCATTTTCAAGACCAGGAATCAATCGGATTACTTCTTTTTGAGGACCCCATTTCAGATGTGTCTGAAAACCTACTATATTGTAAAGAGTTCCTGCTGCATCATCCTGGCGAAGCTGGACAACTGCATATGGCCTTTTTCCTGTTTTAGGATCTTCTAAACCAACAGGTTTCATCGGGCCGAAAAGCATGGTTTTCTTCCCCCTGTTTGCCATCACTTCTATTGGCATACAGCCCTCGAAAAAGATTTCCTTTTCAAATTCCTTTAATGGAACTGTTTCCGCTGAGGTAAGAGCCTCATAAAAGCGGTCAAATTCTTCTTCTGTCATTGGACAATTCAGATATGCCGCTTCTCCCTTATCATAACGTGATTTCAAATAAACTTTATTCATATCGATTGAATCTTTTTCGAGAATTGGAGCAGCCGCATCATAAAAATATAAATAATCTTCCCCGGACAGCTCTTTTAATTTTGCGGATAAAGCTTCACTTGTGAGCGGTCCAGTGGCAATAACAGTTGGCCCTTCCGGAATATCTGTCACTTCTTCGTTTATTACTGTTACGTTCGGATGGTTTTTGACTTGTTCGGTTACACGGGCAGCAAAATCATGGCGGTCAACTGCCAATGCGCCTCCGGCAGGAACTGCACTGCTGTCAGCTGAATGGATAATGACAGAATTCAGCTTTCTCATTTCTTCTTTTAATACCCCGACTGCATTTGTTAAAGTATTTGCACGCAGGGAGTTGCTGCAGACAAGTTCTGCAAATTTATCAGTGTGATGAGCAGGAGTCTGCCTTACAGGCCTCATTTCATATAGATTTACCTTTATTCCCCTGCTGGCAAGCTGCCAAGCAGCCTCACTGCCTGCCAATCCTGCGCCAATTACATTCACTGCTGTATCTTTCATAAATTGAACCTCCATATATACTTATGATGACGATATCATGAATAATTTATATTTATTAAAAACAGTCTCTCTTACTTTACCCTGTTCTTATTCATTTTGCCATTTTACAATACGATTTAAAAATAAAAAAGTTTCATGAACTAATTTCTTTGAAAATAGCCAGACTGGAAGTATTTTGGATGCTCATCCCTCAATAGAAAAGAGTGAGCATTTAAGCTCACCCTTAACTTTGCTTTTCTTCCTTATAGTCGCATTCAACACACTGAACCTGAACACCTTTTTTGAGTTTTTTCTCAACCAGCAGGTTATCACATTTCGGACAGCTTCTCGGCAGGGGCTTATCCCAAGAAATAAAGTCACATTCAGGGAACCTGTCACAGCCGTAGAAGATCCGGCGTTTTTTGCTTTTTCTTTCAATGATATTACCTTCTTCGCACTTTGGACATTTCACACCGATATCCTTGACAATCGGTTTAGTATTGCGGCAGTCAGGGAAATTGCTGCAGGCCATGAACTTTCCATAGCGTCCCATCTTGAACACCATAGGATTGCCGCATTGTTCGCAATCCTCACCGGCAGGTTCATCCTTAATTTCTACTTCCTGCATTTCCTTTTCCGCTATTTTAAGATTTTTTTCAAAATCTATATAGAAATCATCTATGATCTGTACCCAGTTGACTTTGCCTTCTTCAACATAGTCCAGATCTTTTTCCATTTTTGCGGTAAACTCGATATCAAGGATCTCAGGGAAGAATTCCATGATTAATTCTAGAACGATTTCACCCAGTTCGGTCGGAATAAAACGTTTATTATCAAGAGCAACATAGCCCCGTTTCTGGATTGTATCAAGTGTCGGTGCGAAGGTGGATGGCCGCCCAATCCCCTGTTCTTCAAGTGTTTTTACCAGCCTTGCCTCAGTATACCTTGGAGGGGGCTGTGTAAAGTGCTGTTTAGGTTCGATGTCTTTTTTAAGGACTTCATCCCCTTCCTTCAGATCAGGGAGCATATTATCTTTTTCCTCCGACTGGTCATCAGTGCCTTCAACATATACTTTCATGAATCCTGGGAATTTCACTTTTGAGCCTGTTGCCCGGAAGATCACTTCACCATTTTTCAGATCGACACTCATGGTGTCCATAACCGCTGGTGCCATTTGGCTTGCAACAAAGCGTTCCCAGATAAGCCTGTATAATCGCAGCTGATCACGCGACAAGTATTCTTTTAAACTTGCAGGCGACCTTAATGTGCTTGTCGGGCGGATGGCCTCATGGGCATCCTGGGCATTGCTGTTTTTCTTTTCTTTTTTCTTTTCACTCTGCAGGAACTCTTTCCCGTAAGAGCTTTGAATATAATCTGCAGCTTCACTTTGTGCAATTTCGGATATGCGTGTTGAGTCGGTTCTCATATAAGTGATTAAACCGACAGTTCCTTCCTTGCCGAGTTCAATTCCTTCATATAGCTGCTGTGCAAGCATCATCGTTTTCTTGGCACGGAAATTTAATTTTCTTGCAGCTTCCTGCTGAAGTGATGACGTAGTAAAAGGGGCTGCAGGATTCCGCTTTCTTTCCTTCTTGGTGACCGATTCCACCTTGAATTTATTGCCCTTCATTTTACTTAAAATATTTTGAACTTCGCTTTCCGACTTCAATTCCACTTTTTCATTCTTAAATCCGTAAAATGATGCATCAAAGGCTGTTTTTCCTTTAAGGAACTCTCCATCAATGGACCAGTACTCTTCTGGTATAAAGTCCTTAATTTCCTTTTCACGGTCGATGATCAATCGGACTGCAACAGACTGGACTCTCCCCGCACTTAATCCTTTTTTCACTTTCTTCCATAGTAAGGGGCTGATATTATAGCCGACCAGTCTGTCCAGCATCCTTCTTGCCTGCTGCGCATCAACAAGATCCATGTTGATTGGCCTTGGATGCTTAAAGGATTCTTTAATGGCATCTTTAGTGATTTCATTAAAAACAACACGGCAATCCGACTTAATATCCATATCCAGGCTATGTGCCAAATGCCAGGCAATAGCTTCCCCTTCTCTGTCGGGGTCAGCCGCGAGATAAATTTTCTTAGCTTTTTTGGCCGCTGTCTTAAGCTCCTTTAAAACAGGGCCCTTTCCGCGAATTGTTATGTATTTGGGTTCAAAGTTATTTTCCACATCAATGCCCATTTGGCTTTTGGGAAGATCCCTGACATGTCCCATGGAAGCTTTTACTTTATATTTTTTTCCTAAATAACGCTCAATCGTTTTTGCCTTTGCAGGTGACTCAACGATAACAAGAAACTCTGACATCAATAGTCCTCCTTGAGAGGGAATTTTAAAACATCCAGGCAAAATCTTTTTGAAACACGGTATTTTTCACCTGCTAAAATTGCCTGTCTTCTTTATCTATATCAATAGAACAGCCTCATAATTGCATGTGTATTGAAATATTCATTATTATTCTACATTCTATTCAAGTTTGTCAAACTTAATCGGATTATTTCCGCAACCGTTTCCAAGAAAAGATCCTAAATTAACTAACTAAGCATTCTCTTACTTTTGTTCATACCTGTTGCAAAATGTATAACAGTTTTAATAGAATTTCAACCTTTTTGTAAAAAATCCTTTAAATAAACAAATTTATTATGACTGATGAAAGATTAGGAGCCTTTAATTTATATCAAGGCTCCTTTTTTATTTGACCTGATCAGTAAGGGAACTCCTCTAAGATTTCTTCAGCTGATTTAACCAGTTTGGCGCCTTGCTGAATTAACTCATTGGTTCCACATGAGAATGGGCTGAAAATATTCCCTGGTACCGCAAACACTTCCCGGCCTTCTTGCACAGCATAGTTAGCTGTAATAAGAGAGCCGCTTTTGCTTTTCGCCTGAATAATCAGTGTCCCTCTGCTAATACCGCTTATGATTCGGTTTCTCATTGGAAACTGCCATCTTGAGGGCCTTGTGTCTGGCGGATATTCAGATATAACCAGATGGTTTTTCATCATTTCATAAGCAAGCTTCTGATTTGCCTGTGGATAAATATGAAACAGGCCCCCGGCTATGACACCGATTGTTTTTCCTTTATTTTTTATTGCTTCCTTATGCGCAATGGCATCGATGCCGGCCGCCAGCCCGCTTACAATAATAACCCCACGGTCAATAAGCTTGGGGAAAATGGACTGAATGGCTTTTTCGCCATACTCTGTTGCCTGTCTGGACCCAACAACGGCCAGATGAACTCCGCTATTCAAAAGACGGGTATCGCCTCGGGCATATAAAACCCAAGGCGGCTGGTATGTTTCTTTTAGCAGAACTGGATATTCCTCGTCAAAAATTGTAATGGCTTTAATGCCATTTGGTGAGTATTGGCGAATTTGTTCCTCGATTCGATCAGAATGGAGATCCTGAAGTGCATTGGAAAGTGCTTCCTGAGTGGTGATTACCTGGGGCATAATTCGGCGGGGTGCATCATTATACAGAAATTTCAATTCGGGATCTGTTTTCAGAATGTAATAAATCATCTTCCAGCTCATTCCTCTGCAGTGGTGGAGATGGGTGAGCCTCATATTAAATTCATTCATGGGAGCCTCCTGAAATGTTATTAAAGTAGACGGGGGTATGTGGGGGATGACCGGATTTGACAATGCAGAAATAGTCCCTCATAAAGAGGGACTATTCTTAAGTTATTCGAAAAGATTAGTGTGTTTTACACTGGTCATAAAGGCCTTTTTCTTTTAGAACCTTAATCAGGGTTTCACCCATTACGGATGGAGTATCAGCTACCTGAATTCCGCATTCATTCATTACACGGATTTTTTCATCAGCTGTTCCTTTGCCTCCTGAAATAATTGCTCCGGCATGGCCCATACGCTTTCCTGGAGGTGCAGTGCGCCCTCCGATGAAGCCTACAACAGGCTTGGTCATGTTCTCTTTAACCCATTCTGCAGCTTCTTCTTCAGCAGTTCCGCCGATTTCACCAATCATGATGACAGCATAAGTTTCAGGATCTTCATTGAATGCTTTTAAAACATCAATGAAGTTTGTTCCGTTAACCGGATCTCCGCCGATTCCAACAGCAGTAGATTGGCCGATTCCTTCCTGTGTCAGCTGATGTACAGCTTCATAAGTCAATGTTCCGGAACGTGACACAACTCCAACATGGCCTTTAGTGTGGATGTAACCAGGCATAATGCCGATCTTACACTCTTCAGGAGTGATAACACCCGGGCAGTTAGGACCTACAAGGCGTGTCTTCTTGCCTTCCATATAACGCTTAACTTTAACCATATCCAACACAGGAATATGCTCAGTGATACAAATTGCAAGATCTAATTCTGCATCTACAGCCTCAAGAATAGCATCTGCAGCAAATGGAGCCGGAACATAGATTACGGAGGCATTTGCACCTGTTGCCTTAACCGCTTCCTCCACTGTATTGAAGACAGGAACACCCTCTACTTCAGTACCGCCTTTACCCGGAGTTACACCGCCGACAATTTGCGTTCCGTATTCAAGCATTTGCTTTGTATGGAAGAGGGCTGTTGAGCCGGTAATCCCTTGAACTATAACTTTAGTGTCTTTATTAATAAATACGCTCACATTAATTCTCCTTCCTGGTCTAAAGAGTGCCGTCATATGCTCATAGGCTTTAATCAAAAACTGAAGATCGGTTTCCGCTATATGCCTTTAATGCTGAACGGCCGCTCATTTTTAATTCTTAGCCTACTAAAGAAACAATTTTTTGTGCGCCGTCAGCCATGGATTCAGCTGCGATAATATCGATATCGGCTTCAGCAAGAATTTTCTTGCCCATTTCAACATTCGTGCCTTCCAGACGTACAACTAATGGCACATTCAAGCCTACTTGCTTCGCTGCTTCCACTACACCAGTGGCGATGATGTCGCACTTCATGATTCCGCCGAAGATATTTACAAAAATACCTTTTACGTTTTTATCAGAAAGGATGATTTTGAAGGCTTCTGTTACTTTCTCAGCTGTTGCTCCGCCCCCAACATCAAGGAAATTGGCCGGGTCTCCGCCATAATGCTTAACGATATCCATAGTAGCCATCGCTAAACCTGCACCGTTAACCATGCAGCCGATGTTTCCATCAAGGGAAATATAGCTTAGGTCATATTTTGATGCTTCGATTTCCTTCGCATCCTCTTCTTCAAGGTCACGTAGATCCATGATATCTTTTTGACGGTAAAGGGCATTCCCATCAAAGTTCAGCTTAGCATCCAGAGCCATAACCTTGCCGTCGCCAGTTACAACTAATGGATTGATTTCAGCAATAGAGCAATCCTTTTCAATATAAGCTCTGTATAAGCCCATCATGAATTTAACAGCTTGTCCGACAAGCTTTGATGGAATATTGATATTAAAAGCGATTCTGCGGGCCTGGAATGCTGTTAAACCAAGAACAGGATCGATTTCTTCCTTGAAGATTTTTTCTGGCGTTTTTTCAGCCACTTCTTCGATTTCTGTACCGCCCTCTTCTGAAGCCATTAATACTACGCGAGATGTAGCTCGGTCCAGTACAAGGCCCACATAATATTCCTTCTTAATGTCACAGCCCTCTTCAATAAGTAAACGCTTTACTTCCTTGCCTTCCGGGCCTGTTTGATGTGTAACAAGTGTTTTTCCTAAGATTTCACCTGCATATGTACGAACTTCGTCAAGATTTTTGGCAACTTTTACACCGCCAGCTTTACCGCGTCCTCCGGCATGGATTTGCGCTTTAACCACACACACCTCAGTGCCAAGTTCTTTCGCAGCTTCAACAGCTTCTTCAACTGTAAATGCAACTTTTCCGTTCGGAACGGCTACCCCGTATTGTCTGAGGACTTCTTTACCTTGATACTCATGTATATTCATTTCCCATCCTCCTATCTAACTCTTCAAAAAAATAGACTGCGCTTTCATTTTATTAAATGACACAACCCTTGTCTACCATTTACTCTAAAATATTATATTTCTTTAAAAATTATAAATATTGGGCAGTGCAAAAACCCTGTTATCATAGTGGATTTGAACCTAATCTCACAGGAAAATATTTTATTAAAATAAAGAAAAAACTGCCCTTCGACAGCTTTCGATTCTAGTTGATTTAAGTATTATCCCGTTTTTTTCTACTCGCAAAGATTACTTTAAGAGAAACATATTGGTTTACCAGAATAGATTATTTACTATTTTCCCTCTTTCCAGCCTCCTGATCAGCCCTGTAGATGAAAGCAAATACCTCAGCAACAGCCTGATAAAGCTCTTCCGGAATCCCTTCATTGATATTAAGCTTGCCAAGAAGCTCAACAAGGGCAGGGTCCTCCTGAACCGGAATACCATGTTCCTTAGCCTTTTCAAGGATATTTTCAGCTGTCAGGCCCTTCCCCTTTGCAGATACCCTGGGGGCCCCATGACTCTCAGAATCATATGTTAATGCTACCGCTTCTTTCCTTTGTGCAACACGCTCTTTTTTCATATTTTAATATCTACTCCGCTGAATTGATTCGCCTGTACAATTGATGTCATTGTTTCTCTTGCTAAAAGTGAATCACCTGCAGGCTCCGGCTCCCGGAAGGAAACCGAGGACAGCTTATAATTTATTTTTAATAAATTTGCTTTTAATACAGCTGCAAATGGAGCTGTTAAATCCTTTATTCCGCTATGCCCATTAATAACTGAAATATTGATGATTCTGTTTTGGACCTGAAGGTCGATAATCGTTTCATTCAGGTGCTCCAAATCTAAATAAAAGATAACACGGCAATGGTTTGGATCAATATTTCCGCCTTCTGTTCTCCTTCCGCTCCACTGCATAGTCATATCAGAAATCTTTCCCCATAGAGAAACCGGCAGCTGAAAGATAAAGTGCTGCAATGGCCCTGATTCCTGCGAGAGAGCCTGAAAGCCGGTTATTTTATGCAGCAGCCGTTCCGCTGCATCTTTAGCTGCATGTGCAGGTTCTTCGGTTAAGAAGCCCATCAGAAGCGGTTTGAGAGTATCCAGATTTTTGACGGCTCCATCATCATTCTGTTTTAATAACTTTAGGACGTCATGTTCATGAGAAAACCCTAATGCTGTGATTATTCTCTTTAACTCACTATGTATATTACGCTGATCATATGGGAAATGAGATTCGGGACGCAGGCTATTTCTCATCTCTTCCAGCATTGTGATTTCCTGAGGGCCGAGTGCAGCTGCAGCGAAGGGTTTTTCACCGCCCAATAATTTCCCCGCCTGAACAGCAGCCAGCCTGAACTTGTCTCCATCTACTAAATGTTCTATATCATCATTAATTGTAAGAGATAGGGCCGATTTAAAAACGGTGTGAAGTATATTTTTTTCTGCAGGAAAAGATGTACTTCCATTTCGAAAATCATTTAGTACGTTTTGTAGAGCTTGAGCTTGTCCTCTGTTTTTCGAACTTTCTGCGATAACTCCATTGAGTTTGGCCAAATTCAATATAAATTGCTGCCTGTTCCCTGATTCGCTTGTTTTCAGAAGTTCACTCAGCGTTTGAATAATCGGTTTATTTTGCACGCCGTCCTCAATAAGCTGTTTTATGACAGCACCCTCGTCAGCTTCACCCGGAAACATCCCCGCTGCTTTCAGGAGCTGGAAAGCTGAGAGGGACCCGGCCTGATCTTTTGCATTCAGCCACTCTGAAAACAGTCCGACTACTGCCTGCTGGCCAAGTTTGTCCCTAGAAGTCTTTGTCATAACCCCCAGCAGGGAGTATATTTGCTGCCCTTTGGATGATAAATCGGCTCTCTTTAACTCATCCTGTAATTCTCCCATAATCGAAGAAAGAGAGTCACCGTTTAAGACTGAGGATAGAGCTGAATAAACATCCTTCGAAAAGGGAAGCTGCCTTAATATCATCTCTTTTACCGTCCTCAGGCCTTCTGCTGCAGATTTGCTTTCATAGATGATCCATTCCGATGCCAGTCTTAAAGTTTCACCTGTAATCGGCAGCTGCTCCTTAAGAAAATATTGAATCAGCATTTGATTTTCCCGGGACAACTTCATTCCCAGCTGACTTAAAAGGCTTTCAGCAGGAGTTCCTTTACTTTGGATGTTTACAGATTCCATAACTCTTAAGCGCAGCAATCCATCACCAGGTTCTACTCTGAACCAATATCTATTGTCCGCTGACAAAGGGGTTTCAAGCTGCGCAATCACTTTATGTGTCCCGATCTGCACCTCTGCCGTCTGATTAGGAAATAGCTTTGCTACTTTTCCGCTGACAATTTGCCCTGGCCTGAGCGCAGCCGTCTTTCCTGCATTGCTCTGGTCATGCCTTATGATTTTTTGAATTACTTCAGACGGCTTCATATCTTCACCTTCTATTCTATTTCAATAAGAATCTTTTATTGGCGCAAAGCTTTTCCGGTGATAAGGCGTAATTCCATGAAGTGTTATTGCTTCAAGATGCTCCTTAGTCCCATACCCCATATTTTTCCCGAATCCATACTGTGGAAACTCTTTGCCTATTTCAGCCATCATTCTGTCTCTTGTAACCTTAGCTATGATCGAGGCTGCAGCAATCGTTACGCTTTTGCCATCTCCCTTAATGATTGCTTCCATTGGATAAGGTGTTAAAAGTTTTACGGCATCTACAAGCAGGAAGTCCGGTTTTGGATTCAGGCCTTCGATCGCTGACAGCATTGCCTTTTTTGTCGCTTCAAAAATATTGATGCGGTCGATTTCATCTGATTCGATGATCCCAACGCTGACCGCCTCGGCCTCAGCGTTAATGATTTCATAATATTCTGCTCTTTTTTGTTCAGGCACTTTTTTTGAATCATCTAATCCCGGCAGATAAAAGTTTTCAGGCAAAATAACTGCTGCAGCTACCACCGGCCCCGCAAGCGGCCCTCTGCCGACTTCATCTATTCCGGCAATTAATTGAAAACCCTGGCTTCTGTACTGACATTCATACCTGGTCATTTCTTTATGCTTCTCATATACTTTCTTTTGTATCAGCTGACGTGAATGCCATTTTGCCAAAAGCTGCTGCACGCCTTTTCTGTCATCCTGTTTGATTGATTGAAGGAACGGATCATCCTCTAACTCAATTGTTTTCATCTTTTCTTCTATTTGGCGAATGGTTAATTTTTCCATGTTTTTCACCTTCTCATTCTAATCTATGTATCGGCATTTCTGCCAAAAAATAAAGGCCTTCTGCGAACAGAAGGTCTTCATTAAAATTATTCAGCTTCATTCCGCACTGCCATTTCCTCCGGCAGCTCCAATGTAACTGGTCCCATTTTTTCAGAACGGAATTCCCTGATTACCAGCTCTGTTACTTTATCATAATCAATTTCGCCGCCGCCCATCAGGCAGCCGCGCAGCCTGCCGATTTTATCAAAGACTTCAACGATATCTTCCGGGATTTCTTCGATCTGGTAGCGGTCATTCAAACGATCCGGATATCTGTCGCCGAGAAAGCGCAGGGCATATATTGCAACATCCTGGAGATTTAAGATAGTATCCTTGATCGCTCCTGTCAGAGCAAGCTTAAGACCCACTTCCTGATCTTCGAATTTTGGCCATAAAATTCCCGGGGTATCGAGCAGCTCCAGCTCTTTCCCTACCTTTATCCACTGCTGGGCTTTTGTAACGCCGGGAGTATTTCCTGTCTTTGCAATATTCTTTTTGGCCAGGCGATTGATAAGTGTGGATTTTCCGGCGTTCGGAATACCAACAATCATTGCCCGAATTGCCCTTGGCTTGACCCCTTTCGCTCTCATTCGATCGAATTTCTCCTGAAGGATTTCCTGAGATGCGGAAACGATTTCTTTCATGCCTTGTCCGGCTTGTGAGTTTATCGCAAGCGCTCTTATGCCCTTATTTTCAAAATGTCTGATCCACTTCTTCGTCGCTTCTTTATCAGCCATGTCAGCTTTATTCAACAAAACAAGCCGGGGTTTGTGCTGAATGATTTCATCGATCATCGGATTTCGTGATGAATAAGGAATCCTTGCATCAACGAGCTCAAAGATGATATCAACCAGTTTTAATTTTTCTGTAACCTGCCTTCTGGCCTTCGCCATATGGCCGGGAAACCACTGGATTGTCACACCCGGCACCTCCATCCAATATGTATTTATATAACAAACAATCGTCAATCAACGATGCGAATATCCTCTATTGGCCAGTATATTACTCCGGCATCGCCGAGTACTTCTTCCATTGCAACAGGGCCAATATGTCGGCTGTCCTTGCTGAAGCGCCGGTTGTCGCCCATTACAAACAAGTGGCCTTCTGGCACTGTTTCCTGTCCTATCTTTTCTTTTAAAGTAAACGGCTCCGTCAGCGGACCGTCAATTACCTGCTTCTTATATTCATCCAGGTATGGCTCTTCATAAGCTTTTCCATTTACATAAAGAGTATCATCTTTATATTCAATCTTATCTCCTGGAAGACCTATTACTCTTTTGATGTAATCTTTGTTTTCCGGTGCATGGAATACAATGATGTCGAAGCGCTCCGGCTCTCCAATCTTATAGCTGAACTTATTAACAATCATTCGATCCTGATCATGCAATGTTGGCATCATGGATAAGCCGTCAACCACAATCGGCGCAAATAAAAAATATCTGATGACTGCCGCTAACAGAACTGCGATTACAAGAGCTTTTGTCCATTCCCACAATTCATTTTTCTTTTTTGCCATAGCCTTCCCCACCATTCTTCCGTCAAAATTATGCTTATATCCCTGCATGTATCGCAGTAAGTGATTTCTATTGTTTATTGTACAAAAATTCATCTTAATAAACACGATGGGAATCTCATTTATATATTATTTAACATTTATGTAATATTATTTGCATTCTGCTTCATGAAAGAAAAAGGAGCTTGAATATCAAGCTCCTTCTTTTCTTTATTATCGAATTTCTTTGATACGAGCTTTTTTACCGCGAAGGTTACGCAGGTAGTAAAGTTTCGCACGGCGGACTTTACCGCGGCGGATAACTTCAAGCTTCGCAATCTTAGGTGTGTGCACAGGGAATGTACGCTCAACGCCTACACCGTAAGAAATCTTACGAACTGTGAAAGTTTCGCTGATTCCACCACCACGACGCTTAATCACAACACCTTCGTATACCTGAACACGCTCACGAGTTCCCTCAACAATACTTACGTGTACACGTACAGTATCACCAGGACGGAAAGACGGAAGGTCAGTACGAAGCTGTTCTTTTGTGATTTCTTCAATTAACTTTTGCATCGTTTTCAACTCCTCTCAACAGACGCTCTTGCACAACCTATGTTTGCAGCGGAACATCTTTATCAGACGTAAACTGAACAAGTTCAGCCTAAGTCACAAAAAGTATCATATCATATTTGGACGGCAACTTCAATGTTATTTATCTTCTTTTTTTATTTCATTTAGCCATTTTTGCTGTTCACTTGTTAATTCTGCATCTTCAAGAAGATCAGGCCGTCTTAAATACGTTCTTCTCAAGGATTCTTTGGCTCTCCATTCTTCGACAAGGCGGTGATTGCCTGACATGAGAACATCAGGCACTTTTATGCCTCTGAAGTCGGCAGGACGCGTATAATGAGGATGTTCAAGAAACCCTGTGCTAAAAGAATCTTTCATATGAGATTCCTGATTGCCTAATACACCTGGCAGCAATCGGACGACACTGTCGATTACGACCATCGCTCCAAGCTCTCCGCCAGTCAGCACAAAATCACCAATTGAAATTTCATCTGTCACAACATGTTCACGTATTCTTTCATCATATCCCTCGTAATGCCCGCATACAAAAATCAGGTGATCTGCTTCTGCCAGTTCTTCGGCTTTTTTTTGCGTATAGCGTTCCCCTTGGGGGCACAGCAGGATAACCCTCGGAGACGCACCGCTTTTACTGCGAAGATCCTCAACCGCATCAAAAATCGGCTGCGGTTTTAAAACCATCCCCGCTCCTCCGCCATATGGGTAGTCATCAACGGTTTTGTGCTTATTGTCGGCATACTCCCTAAAGTTGACCACATTGTACGTTACTGCTTCATTTTCTGCGGCTTTTTTTAATATGGAATGCCCAAAGACCCCTTCAAACATTTCAGGAAACAGCGTGAGCACATCAATATTCATCATGAAAGCAATCCTTCAATCGCATTAATTTTCACAAGTTTATCTTCCACATTAACTTCTTTAACAACATCTTCAATATACGGGATTAGAATTTCCTTACCGCCTTTTGCTTTAATTACCCACACATCATTCGCTCCGGGAGAAAGAATTTCTTTGATTTTGCCTACTTCTTCTCCATCAAGTGTTTCAACCGTACAGCCTATGATTTCATGGTAGTAAAATTCATCCTCTTCGAGATCGCCAAGCTGATCTTCTGAAATTTTCAAAATGCCGCCCTTCATTTTTTCAATCTGATTGATGTTCTCATATCCTTCAAAGGTAAGAAGATCAAATGATTTATGGGTGCGGTGTGATTTCACTGTCAGCTCAATGGGATCACCTTTTGTGTCAGGCATGAACAAATAAAGTTTATTTCCCGGCTTATACCTGTCTTCAGCAAAGTCTGTTTTTGAAATGACTCTCGCTTCCCCTTTAATGCCATGGGTGTTCACAATTTTTCCAACGTTAAACCATTTCTGCATCCACTATCACCTCTAGCGTATTTCATCAACAATTCCATCTCTTATGATGATTGTTTTCCCTTTTTCTATGTCTTCCCACGGGGTACCCTTTTGAACCTCGATAATCGCCTGGACTTCTTTTTCTTTTAATTCACTTCCTAATGGTAGCATATGTAATTGTTCTATTTGAAAATCCAGCAGCTGGACTTTTTCCTGCCTCAGTTGAATTTCCTTTTCAAAGTGCTGTTTCAGACTGGCCGGATGCAGCTTTTTGGTTTTTTCCTGCTTTTTCAGTTCAAACCTCAGCTGATCACTTTCTTTCTGCAGCTGCTTTTTTTTGCCCGCATAGCCTTCCAGCAGTTCCTGCTTGCTGTTCTCTGTCAGCACCTGCTTAACTGTAACCGTTTGGATAATGTTCATGTACAGCGCCTCCCAAATCATAATCCGAATGAATAAACGGCGTTACTGACACTGCTGTCATGTTCTTAGTTGGCGATGTTAATATTTTTACTCTTTACCTGAAACACTTTGTTATTTCCGGTCACTTGCTTTCCGCGGGGAGAGATGAGAGCCTCCTCGGCTTCGCCTGCGGGGTCTCTCACTTCCCTCACTTCCCGCAGGACATTGAATAAGCTTCCTCGAACTTACACCGCACGATGGAAATGCGCCAGCATTTTCGAGGATCAAGTGCCCTCCGCTCCAATCAACTCAGCGGATGAATATAGTTTAAATCAGAGGAGAATAAAGCCAAACAACAGGCTTTTTTAGATTGTAAAAAAAGGAGGGGAAACCCCTCCTTTTTTGGCTGCATCCTGCTCATGGCAGGATAATTATTCGATGATCTCTAAAAAGATCTTCTTTTGTTCTGATGAACCTGCTGCATAAACAACGGTCCGTATTGCTTTCGCAACGCGCCCTTGCTTCCCAATTACTTTCCCCATGTCATTCTTGTTGACAGAAAGCTGATAGGTTACGCGCTGATCCTCTTCTTGGACATTCACTAGAACATCTTCCGGAAAATCAACAAGGGGCTTAACAATCGTTTCGATAAGCTCTTTCATCTTATAATGAATTACTTACCGTTTTTAGCGTTATGGAATTTTTCCATAATGCCTTGCTTAGAGAAAAGGTTACGTACTGTATCAGATGGCTTAGCACCTGTCTGAAGCCATTTAAGAGCCAACTCTTCATTGATTTCAACGATCGCTGGTTGAGCAACCGGATTGTAAGTTCCTACTGTTTCAATGAAACGTCCGTCACGAGGAGAACGAGAATCAGCTACAACGATACGATAGAAAGGGTTTTTATGAGCACCCATACGCTTTAAACGAATTTTTACTGCCATTTTAAATAAGCACCTCCGAATAGTTTCACACAAGATAGTATAATATCAGATAGTTAATTAGTTTGTAAAGGTTTTTTTCTTTACATGTTATGAAAAGCTTAAATGACTAGAAAAGTGGAAGCGCCTTGCCCACCCCCGACAAGCACAAGACGAGCCTTCCGGAAAGGCGTTCTTTGCCTTTTTGGAAGGATTGGCTTGTGACCTCGAGGGGGTAGGCGCTGGAGCTGGACATTACTAAAAAGGGTTAAAAGGAAGCTTGAATCCGCCTTTTTTCTTGCCTTTTTGCTGCATGCCTGCCATTTGCTTCATCATCTTTTTCATGTCTTCAAATTGCTTCAGCAGACGGTTAACTTCAGGGACGGTTCTTCCGCTTCCCTTGGCAATCCGTTTGCGGCGGCTTGAATTGATGATTTCCGGATGAGTTTTCTCTTCCTTAGTCATCGACTTAATAATGGCTTCCACGTGAGTGATTTGCTTCTCATCGATTTGCATATTATTCAAGCCTTTGATTTTGTTGGCGCCAGGCATCATTTTCAGAAGCTCATCAAGTGGTCCCATTTGGCGTACCTGACCAAGCTGATCCAAAAAGTCATCAAATGTGAAAGAAGCAGTGCGCATCTTCTGCTCAAGCTCTTTTGCCTTTTCTTCATCCACATTGGCCTGTGCTTTTTCAATTAGGGATAAGACATCCCCCATACCTAAAATACGGGATGCCATCCGTTCTGGATGGAACGCTTCAAGGGCATCCAGCTTTTCACCCAGACCGACGAATTTAATCGGCGTGTTTGTTACGGATCTAATGGATAGAGCCGCACCGCCTCGGGTATCGCCATCCAGCTTTGTCAGGACTACTCCAGTAAGACCCAGCAGATCATTGAAGCTTTGTGCTACATTAACCGCATCTTGACCAGTCATGGCATCTACAACAAGGAAAATTTCATCTGGATTGGAAAGCTCTTTGATTTGCTTCAGCTCATCCATTAAAGCTTCATCCACATGCAGTCTTCCTGCTGTATCGATTAGAACATAATCATTATGATCCTCTTTTGCCTTTGCGATCGCCTGTTTTGCAATTTCAACAGGACTGACCTGATCGCCAAGGGAGAAGACAGGCATATTCAGCTGTTTGCCAAGCGTTTCGAGCTGTTTAATCGCCGCAGGGCGGTAAATGTCTGCAGCAACCAGCATCGGATTGCGGTTATACTTTTTGCGGAGCAGGTTCGCAAGCTTTCCGGTTGTAGTCGTTTTACCGGCACCCTGAAGACCGACCATCATAATGACTGTCGGCGGGCGATTGGAAACAGCAATTTTGCTTTGCTCTCCGCCCATCAGTTCCGTTAATTCTTCTTTAACAACCTTTATTACCTGCTGTCCCGGCGTCAGGCTCTTTAATACTTCCTGCCCGACAGCGCGTTCGCTGACTTTTTTGACGAACTCCTTGACAACTTTGAAGTTAACGTCCGCTTCCAAAAGGGCGAGACGGACTTCACGCATCATTTCTTTTACATCCGCTTCATTAATTTTGCCTTTTCCGCGGATCTTCTGAATTGTATTTTGCAGTCGGTCGGCCAATCCTTCAAATGCCATATATGCCGCCTCCTAATCTAATTTCTCAAGCTCTGCCACTGCTTCTTCCAATGCCTTCCGGGAAGGGGAGCCTTCCTGAAGCATCTCTTTTATTTCTGCAATCAGCTTGCTGCGCTCTTGAAATTTATGAAATAATAGTAGCTTTTCTTCATACTCTTCAAGCATT
Source organism: Cytobacillus sp. EB106-05-05-XG126 (assembly GCF_058791715.1). NCBI lineage: Bacteria > Bacillati > Bacillota > Bacilli > Caryophanales > Bacillaceae > Cytobacillus > Cytobacillus sp. EB106-05-05-XG126. Next base: position 1,580,499 of record NZ_JBYTDU010000001.1, read on the forward strand.
GCTTCTGTTCTCTTAATGTTGTCATAAACCGCTTGCCGGCTAACATCATATTCCTCGGCAATCTCTCCAAGCGAAAAATCATCCAGGTAGTAAAGGGACATATAGCTTCTCTGCTTAGGAGTTAACAACGATTCATAGAAATCATAAAGGTAGTTCATCCTCGTTGTCTTTTCGAGCATCCCTATTCCCCCTTGTTAAGTGAAAAGCCTTTACAAAGTAAAGTTTACATAGATTTTCACATCATGTCAAGAAAATATCTTTACAGTGTTGGCAGTACCTAATTCCGGGTGAGCGCTAAAGGCATCATTCAACTCTGATTTTACTTATTTTTTCCTGTTTTTTGCATCCAGCAGCCTTTTCATCCGCTCCTCTCTCTCTTTCGGCGAGAGTTCTGCTGGTTTTGGACGGTTCGGCTTCTTTGCTTTTGTTTTCTCCGGTGTTTCCTTGACAGGAGTTTCCCCTTGAAGTTTAACAGGCGCCCGGTCGGAAGGAGACGTTTTTTTTCTGGAAGCTTTAAGTTTTGATACCTTCAGTGGCGCATCTGGCTTTTCTTTTACTTTTCTGTTTTTCTTCAAAATTCCCGCTGCAAGACCCGTTAGACCAAAACGCCTTACTGCGATTTCTGAAAAAAAGAGCAGGAATGCAGTGAGAAGAAGCCATTCGCTGATTGGCTGTTTGGTGCTTGCCGGTTTTTTCAGCGGCCGGAATGCTTCTTCTCCGCTCGCGAGCTCCTTGCCTCCAGTCATTTTTGAGAGTGACTTCAAATGCTCTTTATTTGTTCCCTTTTGCAAATACTCCTCAGAGTAGGGAATAGTAAAACCGGTCTGATGAACCTGAACATTCCCATTATGATCTGTCTGTTTAATATTTAAAAAATACATTCCCGCACTTTCAGGCATCAGCGCCTCATACTTACCTGGCGCTATAAGCCTCATATTAGCTTCTATCTGTTCACCCGTTTCTGACACGATAGATGTCTCAATAGGCAAAGAAATACTTGCCGCAGACTCCAGGCTGAGCACTGTATTACCATCCTTGTTCTCAACATCAACTCTATATGGTTCACTTTCATACTTCGGCAGGGTTTTAGTAACAAGCTGATTAATAATGGACGGCCACTTTTCCCAGCTTGCCCATTCTCCCGACCACTTGCCTGAGATGTCTGATGTAAATGCCGCTGTCCACCCCATTCCATATTGCCATTCAGCAAGTACCGGGTCTTTTTTTTCACTTAACAGCGGCACCTGTGCCCGCGGCTTAGCAGTGGAAGCTATATAGGCATTCATTTCCGGCACACCTTTTTCAAAAAGAGAGGACCAGTCAGGGTAGGGCTGGATACTTGGGTAAAAAGGTTTGTCCTCGATATAAGTTCGCGTAGCCATTACGGTTTCACGTGATAATATGCTTGGTATAACGGAAGAGTCTGTAACATCGTAAAACCGCCCAGACCCCATTCCCGCAAGTTCTTCCAGCAGCCCTCTATCAGCATCCTGGCCAAGAGCAACAGTTGAGAGAGTGATATTCTTCTCTTTCCCGCTTTCAATTAATAGCTCATAGTCTCCATTTGTGGCAGATTGGCCATCTGTAAGCAAAATGATATGCTTTCTCTGCAGCTGTAAATCTTCAAGCTCACTGTATGCCTGTTCCAGAGAGGTAAAGATTTCTGTCCCCCCGCCTGGTGTAATGGATTTGATTTTTTCAATTGCCTTTTGCTTATCCTTGAGAGGCTTGGTTTCAAGGATTTCCCATGGACGGTCATCAAATGCAATGAATCCTAGTGTATCTTCTTCACGCAGCAGTTCAACTGAACGGGCAGCCGCCTCTTTCGCCAATTCAATTTTATTTCCTGCCATGCTTCCAGAACGGTCCATAACTAACACAAGACCTAAGGAAGGCATTTCTTTCTTGCCTTTGATATCCATATCCACAGGCAGCAATTTCTCAATCGGAGTTTTAAAATAGCCCCCCAGCCCGAAGCTTTCTTCACCGCCAAACATAATAAAACCAGTGCCGAATTCTTTCACTGCCTTCTCCATCAGCACCATTTGCTGCTCTGAGATGACAGTTGCAGGGACATTATTAAAAATAATCGACTGATATTGCAAATAACCTGAGAGAACCGTCGGTAGCTTTTCTGGAATAACGATGTCAGTATCCAGGCCTGAACCTTTTAAAAGATTTGCAAGATTGCCAGCTTCCTCCCCTTGTACGATCAGGACCTTAGGGGTACCCTTCACATTCACAACTGAGTGAAGTGCATTGTTTTCAGAGTAGGCATCCCGGTCTGCAGCTATCTCTGCTTTATATACCGTTAATCCTGCGGTATCCGCTTTGTGGGTAAACGTATAAACATTTTTCCCTTCGTTCACTTGAACAGTTTCCTTTAATACTTCTTTATGATTTACCGATAGTCTGATATCAGCTTCTTTGGCAACGTTGCTGGTAACTTCTATTGTAATCGGAGCCTCTTCTCCTAAATATAGTGAAGGAGGAACGTTTAATTCTGAGATTGAGACATCGTCCCCTGCTGTTGTTTTTAATGGCACATGGTCAATCTCGATATTCCGATTTTTTAAAACTGCTGCAGCTTCCAGGCTTTCGCCTTCCGTTTCATTCCCGTCCGTCATCAGGACAATTCTGCCGGAAGACTCCCTCGGAATGAGTGAAGCGGCAAATTGCAGGCCTGCTTCGAGATTAGATTGGGAATCTTCTGCCACTCCGTTAAATTCGTTTATAGCTTCACGGTTTCTGCCCAGATTCTGTTCAAGTACTGCATTTTCCCCAAAAGCAGCCACTGCAAATTGATCGTCATTTTTCCTGTGGCTGGTGCTGTTTTCTATCCAGGCAAGTGCTTCCTCATTCGTGCCAATGCTTGCAGAACGGTCGGCTAGAAATACGACGGTCTGTCCCTTTACCGGAAGAACCACCTGAGGAACGGTCAGTGCAATAATTAATAAAGAGAAAATGATCAGCCTCAAACCAGCAATCCAAAACTTTTCATTTCCTTTTCCGCTGTGATTTCGAATAAATAAAAAAACGATTATGACAGCAGGAATCAGGAGGAGAAACAGGAAGGGATATTTAACCTCTATGCCCACGGCGATATACCTCCCATTCGATAACAATCAGGATTAAAGCGATGAACGCCAGCCAGAACCAGAGACTTTCATTAGGTCTTTGGTTCTGGCTGCTTTTTTCAGATGATTTAGCATTCAGTGTAAAGGATTCTTCTATTCCGGCACTTTTCTCCCTTTCATCCAGAAGTACTGTAAAAAAATAAATTTGATTTCCTGATACAGCCTGGTAAGTTCCGGGGATGATAGGAGCTTTAAAGGTTTCCTTGTTTAGATCAAGAGAGTATAGATTTTCGTCTTTATTATTGAAAATTTCCCAGCTTCCAGTTCCATTGCCGATATTTATCCATCTTTCTTCTCCGGAGCTGAAATATCCGAGGAAATCTGATTGCTGAGATAGCCACTGGTAAGAGTTATACAGAAAGATTGGAAAACCTGGCTGAAGAGGCCAATCGGTGTCGGATAGATTAAAATTGACGATAATAATTGGCTGCCCATTATGCATTCCCCTTTGGACTAAAGGAATATCCCCGCTTTTCAGTACAGTCTCCCATTCTCCTTTCAGAACGGAGGATGCAGAACTGATATACACCTTCTCAAAGTTTGCATATTCAAAAAGAGGATCCTCATCCCCCGAGATTGCTTCTTCAAGCTTTGCTTTATCTTTGCTTGTATTAAAAAAGATTATCGGCAGCTCAGGGAGTCCCGATAAAGTGCTTCCTTCCGCCACAACGACACCTTTCATATCCAAACCTTTTAGAGCAGACGGATCTGTCTGCAGCAATTCGGCACCAATAGTTTGAAAGCCCTTCACCGCAAATGGATTTACATCTCCCAAAGTGTAAACCTTAGGTTTTGGGTCAGTGTAAATAGAGGCTGCATGATTATCTGCACTATAGCCATCGCTAATGGAAATAGCTGCCTCATAGTAAGGTTTTTCCGGCAGATTTTTTATTTGAATGATTTTCTCCTCATTTGCTTTTAATGATAGATTCTGTTCAAACAGGACTTCTCCCTCAGATTTCACTGTAAAAGCTGTCTCTATATTTCCAGAAGACTGGTTTTCTATCACTGCAGCCGCTGAAATACCATCACCGGCGGCCGCTGTTCCAAACGACTGCAGCGACACATTCCCTGCATTCTCACCAATATTATGTACAACAGTATATAGACCGGCAAATTCCTTCATTAAATCTTTCTTATTAGCTGAATCTGAAAAAATATGAAGAGCAGTGTCTTTTCCTGATGATAAGGAGCCTGCCAAAAGAACGGCTTTTTCCATATTCTCATGTTCATAAGTAAGCTCCAGCCCTTCAATGGTTCTTCGAATAGCCTTTAGATCATCTTCCCGGCTTAAGAGAATCTCATTTTTCTCACCTGCTTTAATTAAACTTACCTGCTGGCCATTAAGCTTGCCTGCCAGATCAAGCATTTCCTCTTTCGCGATCTCAAAACGGCTTTTCCCTCCACTTTCAGATGACATGGAAGCGGATGGATCAATGATGATGATTATGTGTTCTCCTTTTAAAGAATCTTCAAGCCAAAATGGACGCACAAGGGCCAGCATCAATAATAGAAGTGCCAATAATTGCAGCCAAAATAACAGATTCTGCTGAAGCTTTTTCAGCCAGGGGGAAGCCTGCCATTCATTCAGTACCTGTTCCCAGAGCAAATTGGATGAATTGGTCTTTTCCGCATACTGCTTCCGAAAGAAATAAAATAAGACAAACGCTCCGATAAAAATGGATAAAATAAAATAAGCAGGATTTAAAAATTGCATGTTGTTCTCACCTGACCAGCCCCTTCGCATACAGATCCCTGAAAAGAACAGTCTGAAGATCTCTTGTTTCAGGGGCAAAGATATATTGGCCGCCATATCGCTTGCATAAAATCTCAAGCTGTTCATTATGTTTTTTTAGGCGCTTTTCATATTCGGCCAATACGGCAGGACTCATGCTCACATTTACAGCGGTCCCTGTTTCACTATCAATTAACTTTACATCTCCAGAATATGAAGGTGTCATTTCTTCATCAGCCTGCACCTGAAATAGCCAGAACTCCTGTTTCAGCCCTCTTAGCTTCCTAAACAGGCTTTCCCATTCCTGAAGCGGTTCAAAACCATCCGCTATTATTACAGCAAGCTGCTGGTGCCTTGAAAGAGTGTCTTTTAAGCTGCCCAGAAAGTTATTGGACAGAGCTGAAGGTTCAATTTTCTGGATTTCCATGAATGTTCGCCTGCTGTAAACAGAGCCTTTTCTTTTGATAGGCTGTAAGCCAGCAGAAGAAACAGGTGAAAATAGGAGCCGGTCTTCACCAGAAAGAATCATAAAGCTCAAAGCCGCAGCCAGCGCTTTGGCATACTCCCATTTTGCTTCCAGTTTGGTCATTGATGAAGTGGCATCCAGATAAACAGCAATAGACAGTTCCTGCTCATCAAGGAAACGTTTAATATAATGTTTTTGTGTTCTGCCATAGACATTCCAATCTATTTGCCGGATATCGTCTCCGGGCTGATATGCTCTGAAGTCAGAAAATTCCATGGAAGATCCGAATTTATGGGATTGCCTTGAACCTGAATGAAACCCTCTTTTCCTGGTCTTTACCGCAACTTTACGCTTCTGCAGCTTTCCAAGAAGGATTTGATGGCTGTTCATCAGCTCTTAGCTCCCCGGGAATTTTCTTTTATTAGACCTTCAATAATCGAATCTGCCGTAATCCCCGCTGCTTCTCCTTCAAAGTTTAAAATGAGGCGGTGGCGCAGAACGGGATAGGCAACATTTTTAAGGTCACCTATTGAAACATGGAACCTTCCTGAGCACAATGCTCTTGCTCTTGCCATATTTATCAGACTCTGGAGTCCGCGGGGACCGCTGCCATATTGGACGTATTCTTTTACTGTTTCCGGTGCATCCTCTGAATCCGGGTGTGTGGCAGTGATCAGCCATACAGCATAATCGAGGATATCCTCTGATACGAGGATTTCTCTTGTGAGTTCCTGAAGAGCAACTACATCATTCAGCCCGGCCGCTTTATTTAAATGAGTATTTTGCACACCTGTAGTTCTCCGGGCAATTTCTTTTAATTCTTCCTGCGTCGGATAAGCTACGTTTACCTTACAGATAAACCGGTCTGTTTGCGCCTCCGGCAGAGGATATGTTCCTTCCATGTCAATCGGGTTTTGAGTTGCAAGAACAAAAAATGGCTTTTCCATTCTTTTGGTTTCACCCATAATGGTAACCGTTTTTTCTCCCATAGCCTCAAGCAGGGCACTTTGTGTCTTAGGTGTTGCCCTATTAATTTCATCTGCCAGGATGATGTTGGCGAATATGGGCCCTTTATGAAAACTGAACGTTTGCCTGCCTGCTTCATCAGGCTGAAGCAGCATCGTTCCGGTTATATCGGATGGCATAATATCAGGGGTAAATTGAATACGGGAAAATTTCAGGTCCAGCACTTCTGCAATAGTCTTAATCAGCATCGTTTTACCAAGCCCAGGCAAACCTTCAAGCAAAACATGGCCTCCTGAGAAAATGCTCCATAATACTTGTTCAACTACTTCCTCCTGGCCTACTATAAATGATTGAATTTCATCTCTCACTCTTGCAATAATATCTGCTGCTTGTGCGAATTGCTGTTCTTTTTCCTGTGTTACGGACATTGAAGTCACTCCTTGTCAGGATCTATACTTGTAAAATAATTTTTAACGATTTCCTCTAAATCAGCCGGCAGCTTATACCGGTCGGTGCTCTGCCTGTATGACGCCTCATAATTTCCAAATACCTCACTGTAAGGTCTGATCGTTCCCTTTAATACAGGACCTTCCCCGTCAAATTGCTGGCCTGGAGTCCCTTGACCAAGACTGCCATTGTCATTTTCAATATTCGTCTTCCCTTCCATGCCGGATGGAATGGTGAGCAGATCCCTGGATCCCTGTCCAAGTCCGGCACCTCCACCAAGACCGCTGCCCGAACCACTCCCTGCGCCTGAGCCTGAACCAGATCCTGAACCACTTCCGGAGCCGCTGCCTGAACCACTTCCGGAGCCGCTGCCTGAACCACTTCCGGAGCCGCTGCCATTTCCGTTGTTTGGGCTATTGCCAGGCTGATTTTGATTATTTTGCGAATTTGAATTATTCTGCTGTGCAGGCGGCGATGTATTAAGATTATTCGCCTCGCTCCCCTGCTTCCCGGGAGGCGCAAATGCAAGCTGCCCCGGCGGCATTCCATTCGCAGCCATTTGCTGCTGTAATGATAGCCCAGAACTCTGAAGAGCTTTTTGAGCTGCAGCCAGCTGTTTTAAGAGCTCTTCTGATTGCAATAGGTTCTCCATCTGTTCAATAAGTTTTGTCAGCTCCTCTTCAGATAGCTGCCCCTCACTGCCGGTAAGCTGTTTCAATGCATTGCTTTGTTCTTCATTAAGTTCTTTTTTCTGCTTCTCAAGTTTTGCTAATTCTTCCCGGAAAGAAGCCAGATCTTTCTCCTCCAGCATTCGGCTTAATTGCTTTAAACCGCTATTATCAAGGGTGTTTTTCATGTTTTCCAGGCTCAGAGATTTTTCTTTTTCTTTGATTGCCTTTAATTCCAGGCTTTTTGTTTGGTTCGCAAGCTCCTTCAAAGCTTCCTCAGCAGACTTTTTTTCTGCAATCTTCTCTTTCGCTTTCTCTAATGCTTTTTTTACTTCAGGATTCTTTTCTTTTTCAGCTTTTTTCTCAAGTTCCTCTTTTGCTTCTTCAACTAACTTGTTTTCCTTCTCCCATTTTTGAGCCAATTCCATTTTCTCTCCCGGAATCATGTATAAAAGTACTGCCAGGCCTAGAAAAGCCAAACACATTAAAACAGGTTTAGGGTGGATGAAAACCTTCTTCCTGCCTAAAACCTGATGGTGTACCTTTTTCATATGCTTTACTGCATCTGCAAGCTGCAATCTTGCCAGTACAGCATCATCCAAAAGGAAAGAATGGGCTGTAATAACCCTATCTTCAGCTACAAACCCGTTATATAATGAAGCCGCCTGGATTATGTCAGGCCGCTTCTTCCAAATCCGAATAGCAGCGCCAAAAGCTGAGAGTAAAATAATCAGCAGAAAATAGTTTTGCAAGTATGGGATAACGAAAATTCTTGCTAAAACCATAAGACAACAGGCCAAGACAGCGGCTGCTAAAAGGAACACCTGAAATTCCTTAATGATCAGCTGAATGAGGAGCTGTCTTTTTACCGGTTTTAAGAGTTTAAGATATTGATTGCGGTCTTCCACCGTTATCATTCCCTTATTATAAATTTCGGGCAATCCCCTCTCCAGGGGATTTGCCCGAATAAAGTGAAACTTCAATCAGTGGGGGAGCTTTATCCCCCACTGATTGTTAGTTGAGGCCCACGGGAAGTGGGTCACAAAGACGTTGCCACAGGACAAGGAAAGCTACGGCAGCGATACATCGCACGACCGAAAGCGGCAGCTTTTGGGAGGACGTGGCGTTCTTAGTCTTTATCGTTCTTTCGGGCCTTTACATTATAAAGCGAGGCGACTTGCCTTGGGGTGACAAGCATAAACCTCGAGCCCCTAAGAGCCGCAGCTAGATTGGGCAGTTTGACTCCCACTTATCCTCCTTTGATTCCTCTTAGTCTTGAAGTGGGGTCTTACTGCCCGTTAGACTGCGATAAACTCTAGCCCTTTCTCATATTTGGACGGAGTTTTTTAATGCTAAGAAGGACAGCTCCAATGAAAATGAAAGTGTATGAAATTAAGTATGAAATCCACAAAGGAAATTCAATGCCTGTTGATCTTGTAATTTCATTGGTCATTTCCGGCTCAAAGGTACTCATCAGAATAATGACCGGGTTGAGCATAGCCGGGAAATATGCCAGCGGATTCGTCGGCTGAGTTCCAGTATATCCATATGCATTTGTTAATTGCATAAAAATTAAAGCAAGGAAAGCCGTTCCGCCTGCTAAGAATAAAGTAACCCCATAGGTGGTAACCATCGAGACAATGGTTTTTCTGATTAGCGTTGAAAATAAGACTCCAATGCTTCCGTAAACCACGATTGTAAACAAATAAAATCCCATTGTCGTAAGCAGCTGGCCTGGAGATATACCTCCAAATAAAAACACAAAGCTATAAAGAGGCAAACTTGCCGCAATCAGCAGAATTAAATATGAAATGGAAGAGATCAGCTTGCTTAATATAATGCTTGAGGAGCTTTGAGTCGTCGTGAGCATGATATTTAAGGTCTGCCTCTCTCTTTCACTGCTGATAACCCCTGCTGTTAATCCAGGGGTAATAAATAGAATCAAGCCAAGCTGCAATATAGATAAAACCATAAACATTGTCCGGCTCTGTTCCGGTTTAAAAAAGCCCTGCATGTTGTTTGACAGTGATTCAATAAAAATGAATCCAACAATGATAAGCCCTAAGGCCAAGAGGTAAAACAGGACCCCAAGGTAACTTTTAAAGCTTCGGAAGCGGAGCTTAAATTCTTTATTCAGTACAGGATTTACGACTAAATTCTTCATGTCAGCTCAACTCCCTTTGTAATTTCCATAAAGACATCTTCCAGGTCTGTTTCCGCTTCTGCAAAGCTGGTGATGGCCAAATTACTTAATATGGCTCTTTTAAGAAGTTCTGTTTGCTCTTCAGGCGTCCCTTTGTAAATAAACTGAAAAGATAACCCGTCCTCCAGCAAAGATAATTTAAAAATATTTGGATCATCTTCGAAAAAGGAGATGGCATTTTCAGCACTCCCATTAACTTTTACACGAATCAGCCTTTCTCCTCTAAGCTGCGACTGGATATCAGCCACAGACCCCTGAGCCACAAGTTTACCCTGATCAATAATGCCAATGGTATCGCACATTTCTGCAAGCTCGGGCAGAATATGTGAAGATATTAAAATCGTCTTGCCCATACTCTTCAATTCTTTTAATATTTCCCTCATTTCTACCCTTGCCCGCGGGTCAAGTCCTGATGCAGGTTCATCCAGAATCAGCACTTCAGGGTCATGAATCAGGCATCTTGCCAGGCATAGACGCTGCTTCATCCCTCTTGATAGAAGGTCCACATATGACTCTCTTTTATGTGACAAGTTGACAAGGTCCAGCAGCTGTGGAATCAGCTTCTCGCGTTCTGCGAATGGAATACCGTAACTTGCACCGTAGAAGTGAAGATACTCATCAGCCTTAAGCTGATCATAAACCCCGAAGAAGTCCGGCATATAGCCAATTTGCTTTCGTACGAGCTTTGGCTCCTTTTGCACATCATACCCGTTTACGTAAGCCGATCCCGAAGTTGGGGCAAGCAGTGTTGCCAAAATGGAAAAGGTTGTGGATTTTCCTGCACCATTCTGTCCGACAAAACCAAAGACACTGCCTTTTTCAATAGTAAGATTTAAGGAATCAAGCGCTGTAAATTTTCCATATCGTTTCGTTAAATCTATTATTTCGATCATTTCGCCACCTCCCCTTTTATTGTTACAGCCGGCAATGGAACAAATGGATCTCCCTGTGAAGATTTAATAAGCTTCAAAATAAATCGGCCCTCTTTTGAAACATACTGAGACAAGTCATCTTTACTTGTCAGCTTTAAGCTCCTTTGATCCGGTTCAATCAGCAGCCATTCACCTGTTTTATGGTTTTTTAATGAATACTGTACATTTTGGCTATTAATCCTTACCGAAATTTCTTCAAGTTTATAAGTTTTCTCTTTAAGCTGCTTCGGAAGGCTTAAAGAATATTCATATTCACCGTCTTCAAGCATCATTTCACCACTCGTGCTATCCATGCCTTTTTCATAAATCTGTCCCTTAATCACATTCCAATCAGCTGCCATCATGCCATCCTTCAATGTAAATTCGCCGGAAAACTCATTTTTGGCCTCAAATGGCTGAACAATCAGATTGGTGTTATTCTGTTTTGCTTTCTTCCCTTTCATGGTTACATCAATGACAGATTCTCTTGTAATTCCTGCAAGGACTGGCTGTGAAAGATCTCCCAGCAAAAATGTATTGGAAGCATATTGAAGCCTTTCTCTTCTTAATTTATTAATATCATTTTGGTTATTGGCAGGATTTCCTCCATTAAATGCTCCTCCGTACGGTCTGCTCAGAAGGGACTGTTTTGTGGCTTTATCTACTTTAATGGTCTCACCTTTTTTAATTGAACCCAGTTTAATTGATTCGTTTCCTGACCAAATATATAATTCTTCAAAATCAAAGTCACTTTGGTTTTGAATTGTTCCTGTTAATCTTTTTTCTTTAAGGGTGATATCTGCTGTCAATTTCCCATTTATTTCTGTTTGAGCCTTTCCATAAATGGTTTTGGATGACCAATATTCTACCTCTGGGAAAATGATCTCATTGTTTTTTACTCTTTCAGCCATAATTCCGCCTCTAAGCGGGTCAGATGACGTGGAATTGTTTGAATAAACCACTGCATTATATTCACCTTTTGGCAGTGAGAGGATGTATTCACCGCTTTTATTTGACAGCAGGGTTGAAGCCTGATAACCGGTAAGCAGATTTTTATTCACTTTATATATCCCCATCTGGTTCAGCTGCGGCTGAGAAATTCTGTCTTTTGCCCCCATTCCAAAGACAGCTGCACCCATTAAAATGGCTATAGAAGGAATGATCCACCAGGAATGCTCCCGTTTATCAAGCTTTCTTAACACAAAATAAAGCACAGGCACTATTAGAATAATATAACCGGCAAAAAGTCCAATAAGCTGTCCGACTGAAAAATTGGATGCAGGAAAGAATTCATTTATTTCTGCAAATTCCCAATAAAGCTGGTCAAGATAATCCTGTGAATAGGGGGTTGATCCAATGCCTGAACCTGATGCCTGTTTCATATAGTCTTCAAACCATGTGTCATATCCCTGCCATGAAGATAAAGGCTCATCTCCCAGTGAAAAAGCTGTCTGCAAAATTGTCCCGCTTCCATACTCCTTTTTCAACGTTGCAGGGAGATCGCCGCTTTTTGCAATAACTTCTGCACTCTTATCAACCGGACCAGTGAAGAAGTTGAGCTCATCAAATTTTGGCTCCTCTCCCTTTGACGGCTGAAGGAATTTGACCGGAGCGGATGCCTCATTTTCTGATTTCATCGGCAGCAGTGAATATAAATTTCCATAGGAGCCGCTGGCATCCGGTCCTCCTCCGGCAATCAATGTTCCACCACTGAATATCCAGTCCCTTATAGCTTTTTGCTGTTTTTCACTAAGCTGGGAAATCTTAAATTCATCAATAAGCAAGTAATCGAGTGTCTCCAGCCCTGTTGCATCATCCGGCAAATCTTCCCCTTTAAGTTCAAGCAACGATTTAGAAGGAAGTGTTCTAAGCTCCTTTACACGGTCATAGTTTTCACTTAAAACTCCAATTACTTCAGTAGCCATATCTACAAATTTAGGCTTTAGTGTATTTTCTCCTTTAAAACTAACTTTTTTTCCGTCTTCCCAATCTCCTTCATAAAGAGTCAGCAATGGAATGTTCTGATACATGGAGGGGTGGTCCTCCGTCATTCCAGGTATCGAAACCAAATATTCCTTAGCTGTTCCGGCAGGCAGCTCTACTTTTACAGAAACCGCACCGCTGGTATTGTAGGATGGATGGTAACTTATCAGCAAATCTCCGCTAAATGCGTCACCTGAATTTTCCATCTTAATACGCAGAGGAAATCCCTTTCCTCTTTTTACTTTTCCGTCAAAGCCCTCATCGAGAGTAACTTTAATGCCTGTACCGGCAGCTTCTGCTGATTGGAATGGATGAAACATTAACACAAAGCAGAATAGCACCATAATGATTACTTTTAATTTACCGTGCAACCCAATCTCCCCTTTAAATATCGTAAGTATTAGCTTTTTATATTTATAGGCAGCTTCTATAACAATGATTATTGCCAGCCTGATAACTTCTTCGATTGTATAGACGCAGCTTAATGACAAAAAGTTCCTGAGGATATTAAATAATTTGATTAACAGGTTAATCTTGATGAAGTACATCATCATTATAGTGTAATTTTACACTATAAATCGCGCTTTTCAAACTATTTTTTATTCTCATTCTATTATCTATAATATAAAAAACAGCCTGAGAACGGATTCTCAGGCTGTTTAATCAGTCATATTTTTATTCTTCCTCTTCTTCTGCTTCTTTTTCAACTATGTCGGCAAATAGTCCATAGACATATTGTTCTGCATTAAATTCCTGCAGGTCATCCATTTTTTCACCTAAACCTACGAATTTCACAGGTATTTCCAGCTCATTTCTGATTGCCAGAACGATGCCGCCTTTTGCAGTACCATCCAGCTTTGTAAGAACGATACCGGAAACATCTGTTGCTTCCTTGAAGGTCTTAGCCTGAATCATGGCATTTTGTCCGGTAGTAGCGTCAAGGACAAGCAATACTTCGTGCGGGGCACCAGGTACTTCTCTTTCAATTACGCGCTTTACCTTTTCCAATTCTTTCATCAAATTGACTTTATTTTGGAGACGTCCCGCTGTATCACAGATTAAAATATCGGCCTTGCGCGACTTTGCAGACTGAACAGCATCATACATGACAGCTGCAGGATCAGAACCGGCTCCCTGCTTAATGACATCAACTCCGACACGTTCGCCCCACACCTCAAGCTGTTCAATCGCTCCTGCACGGAAAGTATCACCCGCAGCAAGAAGGACATTTTTCCCTTCACTTTTGAACTTATGGGCAAGTTTTCCGATTGTCGTTGTTTTTCCAACACCGTTAACACCAACAAACAGGATTACTGTAAGTCCATCGGTTTGTATATTTAGTTCTGTGGAGGTTTCGCCTGCGCTGTCATAAATGTCTACAAGCTTCTCAGATATTACCGCCTGAACCTCGCGCGGATCCTGAATATTCTTGCGCTTTACTTCTCTTCTCAGCTCATCCACCAGTTCCATGACAGTGTCAAAACCGACATCCGCCCCAATTAAGATTTCTTCCAATTCCTCGAAAAATTCCTCATCCACTTTCCGGTATCTTGAAACAAGGTCGTTAACCTTATTTGAAAAATTATCGCGCGTTTTGGTTAATCCGTCTTTAAACTTTTCAGTAACACTATCTGTCTGCTTTGTGATTTTTTCTTTAAGTTTTTTAAAGAAACTCATGTTTTCACTTCCTTTTAAAGCTTTTTATTGTATGTTCTTTGTTTGTTAACCTGTTTGAAAACATTGTCCGCTAATTTCCGCTGCAGGTACTCAGCAAACCCGCGGGGGCTGCCGGGAGCCTCCTCGACGCTCTGCGTCTGTGGGGTCTCCCTGGTAAGCTACTCCCGCAGGAGTCTCGCACCTTCCGCTTCAATCAACTCAGTGGACAAACTTAATTCGGATAACAAAATTACCAAACATCCTTTATGTATATAGCGGAACAGTGTTACAGACTGTTCCGCATTGGAAACTCTATTGAGTAATTAATTCCCTGGTTTCTTCCAGACGAACAGATACCAGTTTGGAGACTCCAGATTCCTGCATGGTTACACCGTAAAGAACATCTGCTTCTTCCATTGTTCCTTTTCTGTGGGTGATAACGATGAACTGGGTTTCTGCGCTGTATCTTTTTAAGTATTGGCTGAACCTTTGGACGTTTGCTTCATCCAAAGCAGCTTCCACTTCATCAAGAATACAGAATGGAACAGGCCGGACTTTCAAAATGGAAAACAGCAATGCGATAGCTGTAAGTGCACGTTCACCCCCAGATAATAATCCAAGGTTCTGCAATTTCTTGCCTGGCGGCTGTGCGACAATTTCCACACCTGTATTCAATAAATCTTCAGGCTGGGTCAAGCGTAAATCCGCTCTGCCGCCGCCGAATAAAGATTGGAAAACCGACTCAAAATGAAAACGGATCCCTTCAAAGGTTTCTTCAAATCTCCTTTTCATTTCAACATCCATTTCATCAATAACCTGGAATAATGTATCTTTTGCTTCCTGAAGGTCTGTTTTTTGCTCAAGCAGGAATTCATAGCGTTCCGATACTCTTTCATACTCCTCGATTGCTCCGAGATTTACTGCGCCAAGTTCCTCGATAGCCAGCTTTATGAGTTTTACTCTTTTTCGCGCTTCCTCAATTTCAATTTGCAGGGGATATTCTTCTTTAGCCGCTTCAAAAGACAGCAGGTATTCTTCCCTTAAATGATTCAGCCTATTCTCAAGCTCAACATCCAGCCGGTTCTGTTTAACTTCCTCATCTTTCAAAACTTCTATGAGGCCTTTATGCTGGCGTTTTAATTCTTTCGCCTCAAGCTCAAGGTCCTCTAAAGATGCTTGGAGCTTTAATCGCTCATTCCTTCTTGAAGCAATCAGTTCAAGTGTTTCATTCTTTTCCTTCAGTTTTTGCTGTGCTGCTTCTTCCAGATACTGTTCACCTGAAGAGCTGTTTGTCATTTCGGATGAAAGCAATTCTAAATCTTCGTTTACGGTTTTCAGTTTCTCCTGGGTAACAGCAAGCTCAGAATTTATGGCGGCCAGCTTTTCCTCAGCATGATTCAGCTGCTCACTTTTGGAAGCGAAGCTAATTTTCAGCTCATTAATTTCAGATACTACAGTTTCCTTTGAAGTCTGCTGGGTGTTTTTTCTTTCAGTTAATGCTTTTATCTCCTGATCAAGATTAGCGATTTGCTTTTGCTGCTGATCCAATACGACTGAAAGCTCGCTCTTTCTTGCCAGCAGTCTCTCTATATCTTGCGAAAACTGTGCTTTGTCCATATCATAAAGGGATAGGCGCTCATTAATGCTTTTCTCTTCAAACTCTGCTTCTAAAAGTTCTCCTTTTACCTTCTGTTCCGTCAAACGAAGTTCTTCGCCTGTTTTTCTAAGCTGCTCAATGCGTAAATCCTGTTTTTGAATTTCACTTTTTTGCAGTTTTACTTGCTTTTCGAGATTTGCTGTTTTGGATTCCATATCCGTAATTCTGGACTTCAGCTCTTCAAGTTCACCTTTACGTGAAAGAATTGAAGTACTTTTCTGTTTCACAGCTCCACCGGTCATGGAGCCGCCGGGATTAACCACATCTCCGTCAATTGTTACGAGCCTCACACGGTATTGAAGCAGCTTCGCAAGTTCATTGGCACCTTTAAGATTCCGGGCAATAACCACATTACCAAGCAAGTTCTCGATAGCAGGCTGGTGCCTCTCTTCAAATTGGATTAGTGCAGCAGCTTCACCAATAAAGGCAGGGTGGCCTTGAACCGACTGCATTTGCGTGATATTCAGCTTCTTCCCCTTAATTACACTTAAAGGCAGGAATGTTGCTCTGCCATATGAATTCTTCTTCAGGAATTGAATGGCACTTCTTCCGTCCTGTTCATCCTGTACAATGATATGCTGCATGGCACCGCCGAGAGCTGTTTCAATCGCAGTTTCGTACTCTTTTGGCACCTGAATTAACTCAGCTACGGCTCCTTCAATTCCCTGCAGCTTGCTGCCTCTTGCTTTCAATACTTCTTTTACTCCTTGGAAAAAACCCGAAAAATCCTCTTCCATTTCTTCAAGCATTTCCTGACGGGATTTCGCCTGCTGCAAATATTGGTAAGCCTGATACAAGGTTTTTTCCTGCTTTTGATAATTATTCTTTAATGATTCAAGCTTGCGGTCTTCATTTCGGAATAGATGAACTTGATTTTCTAATTCCTTTTGCAGGTTTTCAAGATTTGATTGTATCTTTTGTTTTTTCTCTTCATTTTTCTTGCGGTCAGCAATAAATTTTTCATTATCCATTTCAAGCCTTGAACTGCGCTGCCCCTGCTGACTCAGCTGCTGATCAATATTCTGCAATTCATTCCTTGAAGCTGCCTGGCTGTTCAGCACTTCAATATAATCACTTTTCAGAGATTCTATTTTTTCTTCTGTATTTTCACTGAATAGTTTAAGCTGCTCCTGCTTTTCCTTTAATGCTTTTTGAAGCTTAACAGCTTCTGCTTTCACTTTTTCCCTGAGAGCCGAGTGCTTTTCTTTCTGCTCTTTTAACTCAGCAATCTTCATCGTAAGTTCTTTCATATTTCCATGGAGCTGGTCTTTATTCTGGCTGGCATTTTTCTTTCGCTCTTTGAGCACTTCTTTTCTGCCTTCCAGTTTTTCCAGCTCTTCACTGGAATGAAGGAGCACATCCTGCAGATCATTGACTGATTCATCAATTGCAGCAATATGATCCTTTAACTCTTCCACTTTCGCTTCTTTGCTTTGGATAACTGCCGAGAGCTTCATCTCATCTTCCGTATGCAGCTCGAGCTGACGTGAAAGCTGCTCCCATTTTGAATGCAGATCCTTGATCTCATAAACGGTAAGGGCAACCTCTATTTTCTCCAGCTCTTCTTTCTGCTGCAAATAATCTTTTGCGATTGAAGCCTGTATTTTCAAAGGCTCTACCTGGGTTTCCAGTTCATGAAGAATATCATTCACCCTGTTTAAGTTATCCTGGGTTTCTGAAAGCTTGCCTTCCGCCTTTTTCTTTCTTGTCTTGTATTTAAGTACGCCAGCCGCTTCTTCAAATATAGTCCGGCGTTCTTCAGCTTTGCTGTTTAAAATTTCTTCAACTCTGCCCTGGCTTATGATTGAGAAAGCTTCCCTGCCAAGGCCTGAATCCATAAATAAATCTATAATATCTTTAAGTCTGCATGTTTGCTTATTGATCAGGTATTCACTGTCTCCGGACCGGTAGACTCTTCTTGTAACACTGACTTCGCTATACTCGATCGGCAGACCCTGATCGGCGTTATCAAGGGTCAGTGTCACCTCTGCAAAATTCTGTGCTCTCCGGGAATCACTGCCCGCAAAAATGACATCCTCCATTTTCGCACCGCGAAGGGACTTAGCTGATTGTTCACCCAATACCCAGCGGATGGCATCAGTAATATTGCTTTTCCCGCTTCCATTCGGACCGACAACTGCTGTGACGCCTGGAACAAAATCAACTGTTATCCGCTCAGCAAACGACTTAAATCCAATAACATCAAGCCTTTTTAAAAACAACCTTGGTCCCCCTCTGTCTCCTCATGTTTCTGCTCTTTGATGTCAGAGTTAGAAAATGTTTCACTTTATATGATTTTTTAATACTTCAAGAGCCATTTGGGCCGCATGTTGTTCGGCTTCTTTCTTTGACCGGCCAGTGCCTGTCCCAAGTTCCCTGCCATTTAAAGAAACAGTGGAAACAAATTCACGATTGTGGGCAGGCCCCTTTTCCTGAAGGATTTTATATTCAATTGCACCTGCTCCATCCCGCTGCACAAGCTCCTGCAGCTGGCTTTTAAAATCCATCACATGCGAAAAAGCACCTGAATCAATCTTTGGAAAAACAACTTTTTCCAAAAAACCGACAACTGTATCTAATCCTTTATCCAGGTACAATGCACCTATAAAGGCTTCAAATACATCTGCAAGCAGGGCCGGACGGGTTCTTCCACCTGTCATTTCCTCCCCTTTACCAAGGAGCACCAGGCTGCCAAATGACAATTCGTGGGCAAATGAGACCAGGGATGGTTCGCAGACAACCGCAGCCCTCAGCTTTGTTAATTCACCCTCGCTCATCATCGGATATTTAAGGTAAAGGAATTTTGAAACAGTCAGTTCAAGGACGGCATCCCCCAGGAATTCCAGTCTTTCATTGTCTTCATAAGGCTTTCTCCGGTGCTCATTCACATAGGATGAATGGGTAAAAGCTTGTTTTAGTAATTTTTCATTTTCAAAGTGAATTCCGATTTCCGTCTGGAATTCTTTAAATTGTTTTTCGATTGCGCGAAATGATTTTCTTTCTTTATCTTTATTGCTGCGCATATTGCATCCACCTTGCTAAAAATTAATATTCTTCTTGAGTTAAACACACTTAATTGGTCTTCCCTAAGTTTACGTAATAAAGAGGAAAAACGCAAAAAACTTCGATATAAAGCAATTTTATGTTTCATATGGTTACGGCCATTTTCACAGAAGAAAGCCCCGTTATCAAACGGAGCTTTTGAGAATCGTATTTACTGTCCACAGTCACCTGCTGAAGGCTGAAAGCTTAATTCCAAGCTGCCCTTTCGATGCTGCAGGTAACACCGGACAGTAAACATCAGAAAAAATTGCTGCAGTGAGGGGGATTCCCTCACTGCAGAGCGGTTCTACTAACGATTATTGGCTAGCTTTTATGTAATTTACAGCGTCACCGACTGTTGCGATTTTCTCAGCGTCATCGTCAGAAATTTCCATGTCGAACTCATCTTCTAATTCCATTACTAATTCTACTACATCAAGGGAATCAGCACCTAGATCATCTTTGAAAGAAGCCTCCAATTTCACTTCAGACTCTTCAACGCCAAGACGGTCCACGATGATCTTTGTTACACGTTCTAATACTTCTGCCATGCTTGTTCACCTCCCCTCAAGTATTATAGATTATTTTTAGCCTTTATTGAAAGCTTTTATAAAAAATTTTGCATTACAAGCCTGTTACAAATTACATGACCATTCCGCCATCAACATGCAGGGTTTGCCCTGTCATATAACGGCTGTCCTCTGAAGCTAGAAACACTGCCACATTTGCAATATCTGCAGGATCGCCGAAGCGCGCCAATGGGATTTGTTTTAGCATCTGATCCCTTACATCCTCGTTCAGCTTATCCGTCATATCAGTTGTGATGAAGCCTGGTGCAATGGCATTGACTGTTATCCCTCTTGATGCAAGTTCCTTTGCTGATGTTTTTGTCAGGCCGATAACCCCTGATTTGGCAGCGACATAGTTAGCCTGTCCAGGATTTCCGCTCACACCCACAATGGATGAAATATTGATAATGCGGCCGCTGCGCTGTTTCATCATTTGCCTTGTAACAGCTTTTGTACAAAGGAAAACACCTTTCAGGTTAATGTTAATAACATCATCCCATTCGTCTTCCTTCATTCTCATAAGCAGGTTGTCCTTCGTAATACCCGCATTATTAACCAGAATATCAAGCTTGCCAAACTTTTCTACTGTTTCTTTTACCATGCTTGTCACGGAATCACTATTTGACACATCGCATTGGATAGCAAAAGCATTTCTGCCTAAAGCCTTTATTTCATCAACGACTTCGTTCGCCCTTGCCTCACTTCCGGAGTAGTTAACCGCAATATCTGCACCTTGCCTGGCAAGACCCAAAGCGATTTCTCTTCCGATTCCGCGGGAAGCTCCTGTTACTAAAGCGGCTTTTCCCTCTAGCTTCATCTCAATTCCTCCTTCAAGGATTCTGTAACTGCCTGGCATGATTCTGCATCTGAAACGGCATACGTCTTAAGGGAACGATCTACCTTTTTCACTAAGCCTGACAGTACTTTTCCTGGACCTATTTCTATAAATGTATCCACTCCAAGCTCTATCATCCTGCGGATTGAATCCTCCCATAGCACAGGAGAATACAGCTGTTCAATCAATCTGCCATTTATTTCTGAAGCAGATGTCATTTCAGAAGCTGTTACATTGGCAATGACAGGAACCTTTGCATCTTTAATCTCAATTTTATCAAGGATTCCCCTGAACTTCTCAGCAGCAGGCTTCATTAATTGGGAATGGAAAGGGCCGCTTACCTCCAGCGGAAGCACACGCTTGGCACCTTCTTCTTTAGCTTTTAGAGAAGCCAGTTCCACGCCTGCTTTTGAACCTGAAATGACAATTTGTCCAGGACAATTCAGGTTTGCAAGCTGCACCGGATTTCCTCCTGCAGTAACCTCTTCTGTAACTGCAGTGAGCTTGTCCCTGTCAAGGCCCAATACTGCAGCCATTGTTCCTTCGCCATTAGGAACGGCTTCTTCCATGAATTCGCCCCGCTTACGGACAGCATATACCCCATCCTCAAAGGATATAGCTTCCGCAGCGACCAGTGCAGTATACTCACCAAGGCTATGTCCCGCAACAAAATCAGGTGTTATACCAGATCTTTTAAAATAATCGAGAATGGCAATGCCAGTGGTCAATAGTGCAGGCTGTGCGTTTGTTGTTAACGTCAATTTGTCCTGAGGCCCTTCAAAAATAAGTTCCGATAATGAAAACCCAAGTTTCTGATCGGCTCTTTCAAAAAATCCTTTTACGTTTTCATCCTGTTCAGCTAAGACTTTTCCCATACCTGCAGCCTGGGACCCCTGCCCAGGGAATAAAAAAGCGATTTTACCCATCATGCTATCCCCCCAAGTTAAAAATGTTTATTTAAGAGCTGTCTTTCCGGCTTCTTTTTCAACCGCTTCCTTTATCGTATCAGCAACATTGTTTTCGACCATGTTCCTGGCCTGCCTCACTGCACTGAATAAAGCTGTTGCATCTGAAGAGCCATGCGCCTTGATAACCGGCGCCTTTAATCCAAATAATCCGGCACCGCCGTATTCCGAATAATCCATTTTAGATTTCAGCTGGTATAGATCAGGCTTTAAGGCTGCTGCTGCCAATTTTGTTTTAAAGCTGCTGGTCAGAGCTGCTTTTAGCATTTTAAATACAGATAGAGCAGTACCTTCAATTGTCTTAAGCACCATATTGCCGGTAAAGCCATCCGTCACAACAACATCCGCAGCTCCCTCAAGCAAATCGCGCGCTTCCACATTGCCGATAAAATTGATATCCGCATTCTTCAGCAGATCAAATGTATTTTTTGCCAGCTCATTGCCTTTTTTCTCTTCCGTTCCGATATTTAGAAGGCCTACTCTGGGATTGGCAACACCCCGGACCTTTTCGGTATATATAGATCCCATAATCGCATATTGAAGAAGATGCTCAGGCTTCGCGTCCACATTCGCCCCTACATCAAGCAAAAGGAACCCTTCTCCCCCTATTGTTGGAAGCGTAGGTGATAATGCCGGACGTTCAATGCCCTCAATCCTTCCTACCACAAAAAGGCCTGCTGCCATAAGAGCACCCGTGTTTCCTGCGGAAATGCATGCATCCGCCTTACCATCTGTGACAAGCTGCGCTGCAAGCACCATGGATGCATTTTTCTTTCTGCGTACAGCTCTCACCGGCTCATCATCCGGCAAGATGACTTCATCTGTATGTAATATGTCAATTCGCTCATTTGAAGTAAGGTATTGGTTTATTTTTGACTCATCGCCTATAAGGGTAATATGTACATCTTTATATTCTGCGGCAGCTTTCATTGCCCCAAAGACAATTTCCTTCGGAGCATTGTCGCCACCCATTGCGTCTATGGCAATTTTCATGGTGCTTCATCCTTTTAGTGATTATTTTTTTCTGAACATGTCAAATTCTCCCTTGAATACCTGTTCGTTATTCACAAAGCTATTGACTTCAACCAATGTCCTTCCGCTGTCAATGTCAATTGAAAGGACCTTTGCTTTTGCAATGACACGTTCATTTAATCTCACAGGCCTTGTAAATTGAATATTGGCTTTTGCCGTTAATGCCAGCTCATCATTTATGACGGCGACCGCCAGTGAGTTGGCCTGTGCAAACAGGTGGTGGCCTCGGGCAATTCCATTACGCTTGAAGACATGTTCACTTTTTACATCGAAAATGGATATCGCCGTTTTATCCAATTCTATATCTATTATTTCACCGATTATTTCTTCTATTGGTAAAGATCGCACTTCATCCTCAAAACTTTTCTCGGCAACATGCTTGATTCGCTCACGCAATTCCGGAATTGATAATTCCAGCCGATCGAGCCTGATTGTCTGGACGCTGACAGAGAACTTGTCCGCAAGTTCCTCGTCCGTGACAAAAGGATTTTCTTTTATGGTGTCCGTTAATAATGTTTGACGTTCTTTTTTGTTTCTTTTCATTAAAATCCCACCGTCCGAGATATTAAGACTAGGTACTAATAGTAGTATATAATCAAAAAAAGCAGATTGCAAGAAAGAACTTTTCCGCAATCCGCTCTGATTACCTTATTTCTAGTCCAGCTTTTCCCCTTCCAGCACTCCTGCTTCCTTTAAATAATGCCGCAAAGGCAGGTACTCATCCGAGTGCCAGAATTCATCGGATTCCACTAGATTTGATGCATCGTTCCTGGCGGTTTCGAGCGCACGGTAATCATGGACCATATCAGCGACTTTAAATTCCGGAAGCCCGCTTTGTTTTCTTCCGAAAAAGTCTCCAGGACCTCTCAGCTCAAGGTCCTTTTCACTTAGAGCAAAACCATCATTGGTTTCTGTCATGATTTTCATGCGTTCTTTTCCAACTTCCGATTTCGGATCAGCCAGAAGCACACAATAAGATTGTTTATCTCCTCTTCCTACCCTTCCCCTCAGCTGATGCAGCTGTGCAAGTCCAAACCGCTCCGCATCATAGATCACCATCATCGTTGCATTTGGAACATTCACACCCACCTCAACAACCGTCGTCGAAACAAGAACCTGAGTTTCATTACGGCTGAAAGCTTTCATAACACTTTCCTTTTCATCCGGATGAAGCCTGCCATGCATGAGTCCGACATCATAACGGCCATGAAAATGATGCATCAGTGTC
Organism: Cytobacillus sp. EB106-05-05-XG126; assembly: GCF_058791715.1. Classification (NCBI taxonomy): domain Bacteria; kingdom Bacillati; phylum Bacillota; class Bacilli; order Caryophanales; family Bacillaceae; genus Cytobacillus; species Cytobacillus sp. EB106-05-05-XG126. Next base: position 1,603,999 of record NZ_JBYTDU010000001.1, read on the forward strand.
GCATGGACATCTATAGCGTTTTGAACATCCAATTTGTCTGATTCCTCAATAAGCGGGCAGATCACATAAACCTGCTGACCTGCTGAAAGCTCCTTTTCCATAAAACCTAGGACCCTGTCCAGCATTTCAGGTTTTGCCCAATAGGTTTCAATTGCTTTTCGTCCTGCCGGCATTTCATCTATGATGGATACATCCATTTCACCAAAAACGGTAATGGCCAATGTTCTTGGGATTGGCGTTGCAGTCATGAACAGAACATCAGGATTTTCACCTTTTTCCCTGAGTATCCGCCGCTGCCCTACCCCGAATCTATGCTGCTCATCAGTAATGACAAGTCCCAGTTTATTAAATTCCACTTCATCCTGGATAAGTGCATGTGTGCCAATAAGAACATCAATCACTCCATCCTTTAAAAGCTGGAGAATCTCTCTTCTTCGCTTTCCTTTAACAGAGCTTGTCAGAAGTTCACATCGCAGCCCAAACGGCTCGAGCATCGACTTTAAAGATTCCGCATGCTGCTCTGCCAGGATTTCGGTCGGGACCATTAATGCTCCCTGAAAGCCTGCTGTCCTGCTGGCGAATAGAGCAATCGCCGCCACTGCCGTTTTGCCGGAACCAACATCCCCCTGTAATAGCCTGTTCATCCTGTATGGAGATTTCAAATCAGACATGATCTCATTAACTACTCTTTTTTGTGCTCCGGTTAAATCAAATGGCAGTGAGTCAATGAACTCCACTAGTCTTGAAAGATCATAAGCCTGTGCAACCCCTTTTGACTGCTCTCTTTCAATCTTTCTTAGTGCCTGCATTTTTAATTGAAAATAGAAAAACTCCTCGTAAACAAAACGCCGCCTTCCCTGCTTGAGTTCCTGTTCATTGGCGGGAAAATGAAGCGATCTCACAGCATCTCGCCTATTTAATAGTCTATATTGCAATAAATATTTTTCAGGTAAATCTTCTGATATGTCATTCCGATACTGTGTGAAAGCCAGTTTAATAAATCGCCTGATGCCCTTGACCGTGACATTTCCTTTTACAGCATAAACCGGCTCAAAATCCTTATTGCCAGAGGCATTTCCTATTTTAAGTTCACTGGCTGTAATCACCTGCCGATGCTGGTCCCATTTTCCAGTCACCGTAACCGTTTCGTTTAAAACAATTTTGTTCTTCAAATAAGGCTGATTGAACAGAATCACTTGGATGAGATACCGTCCTACAAGCACCCGAACAGTGAGCCTTGAGCGTTTCCTGCCGTAATAAGCAAGTGAAGGTTCACTGTGAACCTTTCCTTCAACCGTCACTCTTTCATCATGCTTCATTTCTGCCAGGTCCTTGAGCCTGTAATCTTCATATCTATATGGAAAATATTCAAGCAAGTCTTTTACAGTGTAAATATTCATTTCAGCCAGTAATTCAGCTGATTCCTCTCCGATGCCTTTAACAGCTGTAACAGACTGGATTAATTTTGGATTCACATTTATTGAACGGCTGCCAATTATATTTTCTTTCAGGCAGTCCGCCATCCCTCCCTGCTCCGTTACTTTTATATACAGGCTTATGAAACGCCTGCTTTATAACTAGCACATTGTAATTTAAAAATGCAAGAAAGTAACCTTAAAACAAAAAAACTCATGCGTAAAAGCATTTATAAAGGTCTAAAATGGACAAAAGCGAAGGCTGGGCCCTCGCTTTGTTTGTTGTTTACTTGTTATTCAATTGCGAAAATGAAAGAGTATAGAGGCTGTTTTCCATCATGAAGCTCAACCTCAATATCTTCATATTTATCTTCAATATAGCTGATAAGTGAGTCTACTTCCTCATCTGCTGCATCTTCACCTTTTAAGACGGTAAGGATCTCAGAGTCTTCGTCGATCATTCCTTCCAGAAGATCTTTGGCAGCCTGAACTCTATCCTTGTTTTTTACAACAATTTTGCCGTCAGCAATGCCCATGAAATCATCTTTTTCTATCTCAAGTCCATCGATGCTTGTATCACGGACAGCAAACGTGATTTGGCCTGTTTTCACATGCTGAAGAGCATCTGTCATGCCTTCTTCGTTTTCTGTAAGCTCAGCACTTGGATTAAAGGCAAGAAGTGCCGCCATTCCCTGAGGAACAGTTTTTGAAGGAACAACCACTGCTTCTTCTTCAGTCACTTCTGCAGCCTGCTGTGCAGCCATAATGATATTTTTATTGTTTGGCAAAATGATTACTTTTTTTGCATTTACTTCTTTGATGGCTTTTACAATATCTTCCGTGCTGGGATTCATTGTCTGTCCGCCTTCAATGACAGCATGTGCACCGATGCTTCGGAAAAGATCCGCGATGCCGCTGCCCATTGATACTGTCACAATTCCGTACTCCTGCTTTTCTTTTGGCTTAGCCTGGGCCGCCAAAGGTGTAGGAACGTCTTCGACTAAGTTGGTGTGCTGCTGGCGCATGTTTTCAATCTTCATATTGATTAAACTGCCATAGCGCTGTCCGTATGTCAGGCAATCTCCCGGCTGTTCAGAGTGGATATGTACTTTTACAAGCTGCTCATCCGCAATCACAAGAAGTGAGTCGCCATATTGGCTTAAGTCCTGGCGGAATCTGTCTTCTGAAAAAGGATTAGCAGAAATTTTTTCATCTTCGAATTTGACCATAAATTCAGTGCAATAACCGAACTCAATATCCTCAGTGTTCATAAAACTGTGAACATTTTTATGGTGTTCTGCGCTAACCAGGTCATCCATCTTTGGAAGGGCTGCCGGTGTATCAGGAAGTTTTTCGCCCTTTAGCTCGGCAAGGAATCCTTCATATACAAACACAAGGCCCTGTCCGCCGCTGTCTACAACTCCAACTTCTTTTAAGACTGGAAGAAGATCTGGAGTGCGGTTTAGGGAAGCCCTTGCTTCTTTCAAAACTTCCTCCATAATCACGATGATATCATCTTCATGATTAGCAGCCTGAACCGCTTTCTTAGCGGAATCTTTTGCAACAGTAAGGATCGTTCCTTCAACCGGCTTCATCACAGCTTTATATGCCGTCTCCACACCAGAATTTAGAGCATCAGCAAACTCTTTTCCATTGATAGAAGTTTTATGTTCAATCGCTTTTGAGAAGCCTCGGAACAGCTGGGAGAGAATTACTCCCGAGTTCCCTCGTGCTCCCATAAGCAAACCTTTAGAAAGAGCAGAGCCTACCTTTCCAATATGCTCCTGAATATTAGCTTTAACTTCCTTTGCTCCGGAAGTCATTGACAAATTCATGTTGGTTCCTGTGTCTCCATCAGGAACAGGGAAAACATTTAACGCATCCACCAATTTTGCATTAGCAGATAAATGGTTCGCTCCTTGTATGACCATTTCGGCAAAAAGCTTCCCATCTAAATCTCTTTTTGACACAAGTCTTTCCTCCTCACTACGGGTTCGTTACTCGAACTCCCTGAACGTAAATATTAACCGAGTCAGTGCTAAGCCCAACTGTTTTATCAAGGGTGTATTTCACTTTAGATTGCACATTGTGGGCAACCTCGGAAATTTTCGTTCCGTAACTTACAATAATATACATATCGATATGTACTTCATCTTCTTCCTGGCGAACAATTACACCACGGGTAAAATTCTCTTTACGCAGTATATCTGTAAGGCCATCCTTAATTTGATTTTTAGAGGCCATTCCTACAATGCCGTAGCAGTCAACTGCTGCTCCGCCTGCGATTGTTGCAATTACATCATTAGAGATATCAATTTGCCCGAAATTTGTTTTTAATTCGATGGACATGGTTCGTTCCCCCTTTGGAAATTGCTTTTCATAAAAGCTTCTTCAGGCACTTCCGCTTAACGATAGTGCTGGCTTTCCCCTGAATTGCACCCTGGAGGCTAAGCCTTCCGGCAAGAGACAATTCACCTTTTTAAGCTGGGCAGCGGTCTTTTTAACTTCAAAGCTTAAAGCATACCTTATAATATTTTACTATATGGGCTGTGATATTGAAAGTCATACTTCTCCATCTCTATTATAGCTCATGTTCCATCCCCCTATGTCAAGGAAATTTTCTTGAAAGCAAACTATTGCAATCAGAAGGGTTGTATGATAAATTATTAAAGTATCTTTTAATGTCGAAATCCGCACAGGGATTCCGCATTAATTCAGATGGATGAATCTGACTATTGCAGATGAAAGCATTGAAAAATAGTTTCAGCTTATGCTTTTAGTAAGGAGGGAAACATACATGCCACGCAAATGTGTAGTAACTGGTAAAAAAACAACTTCAGGTAACGCACGTTCTCACGCAATGAACGCTAACAAGCGCACTTGGGGTGCTAACCTTCAGAAGGTACGTATTCTTGTAGACGGTAAACCTAAACGTGTTTGGGTTTCTGCAAGAGCACTTAAATCAGGTAAAGTTGAGCGCGTTTAACATGCTCAGGGACATCCCTTTTGGATGTCCTTTTTATTTTCCTTTTTTGACCCACTATCATTCTCCCCTATTTAAGCAAAAAATAAAAGCACCCCAGGTGAGGTGCCAAGTTTTGATGCTATTTTCTTTTTAATTTATGGGTGTCTACCCCTTTTTGAAGGTCCCTAACATGGCACGCACAATGCCCCCTAAAAATTTAGGAAGTTTGATTGTATAAAATCTCATTACTCGTGTCCCTCCTCACGATCTTACGCATCCATTCTGTCCTTAAATCGTCTTTACCATCTTATTCAAATAATGAAAGATGAGTACTCATGATTACAAAAAATGATCAGAAAGCAATTCATGCTAAGACTCTTATCCAGCTTTCCCGCATCTTGCAGGGAAGCGGCCCGGCACTTAATCCTTGCTTCTTACAACCATTAATATGCCTTCAGTAAAAGAAAAAGTACCACAATCATCAATAAGTTCATTACTGATACAGAGAGTAGAACCGGCAGGAACGGTCCGATCTGTCAGCGGATACTTGAAATTTCTCAGGGTGAGGCCTTTAATTTCCATAGTGACCGGAACAAACGAAATGTATTTGAAATTTGAATTCTGCTTTATGCTGTATTTACCTGGAGTCTTAATATAAATCTTATTAGACTTGTCAATAATTTCGACAGGAACAAAGTCTTCCGCCAGTGCAGGCTTTATTAACAGCTGAATATTTGCGAATAAGTGGTCAAGCCTGCCGCCTGTGGCACCATACAAATGGACTTTTTCAGGTTTTTGGCCGAGTGCCCAATTCAGGGCAAGCTCCATGTCCGTTTCATCCTTCTCCGGCTTGAACCTGTTCAGCTCTTTTACATTTTCTTCAATGAGCAAAAGCTCTTCATCCGACACCGAATCAAAATCACCAAATGCCATTTCCGGCTGAATGCCGCTTTGAATTAGAGTAAGCACCCCTCTGTCTACTCCGACCCAAATATCATCTGTATTACTGAACGAATGCAGATCAGGCAGCAAGTCATCCGGGCCTCCAGCTAAAATATTGATAATCATTATACATTGCTCCATTCATTTATGTATCTAATATGACAAAAAGCCAGCTGTATTCCAGCTGGCTTCTTTTTATCGCAGTCTAACGGGCAGTAAGACCCCCATTCAAGACTCAGAGGAATCAAAGGAGGATAAGTGGGGGTCAAACTGCCCGTAAAGGCCCGATTGGTGAGATACAGTGAAACTTGCCGACGCGCAGGCAGAGGCTTAGTTGAACCAATCGGGTTCGTAGTGTCGATTGATCGAAGCGCTAGCGGAGATCTTAGCGGCACTAGAACGCGACTAACAATCAGTGGGGGATAAGGAAAACCCCCACTGATTGAAGTTTCACTTTATTGCGAACCCTTTAAAGCAGCAATCGCCGCTGCTCTGTCTTTCTGATTATAAATCGCCGACCCGGCAACCAGCACATTGGCTCCAGCTTCAATGCACAATTGCGATGTTTCTTCATTTACTCCGCCGTCCACTTCAATTTCAATGTTTAGGCCTTTTGCGTCAGCCAATTTTTTTACGGCTGCAATCTTCGGAAGTACGGATGGGATGAATTTCTGCCCTCCAAAACCGGGATTAACAGACATAAGCAATACCATATCAATATCTTCAATAACATGCTCTATCATATTAACTGGTGTAGCTGGATTAAGAACCACTCCTGCCTTAACACCAAAGGATTTAATAAAATGAACCGTTCTGTGGAGATGCCTGCATGCTTCTGCATGAACAGTGATGTAATCGGCCCCCGCATTAGCAAATGCCTCAATGTAACTATCCGGATCTTCTATCATCAAATGAACGTCAAGGGGCAGCTTTGTTACAGGACGGATGGCATCCACAATTAATGGACCAATTGTAATATTCGGCACAAAATGGCCGTCCATTACATCCACATGAATATAGTCAGCTCCGCCGCGTTCAACATCTTTAATCTCTTCTCCCAATTTAGAAAAGTCTGCCGATAAAATAGAAGGTGCGATTTTTACCATGAATTAATACCTCGGCTTTCTATCTTTGATTTCCTGCAGAAAGGTTTTGTAGTGTTCATACCTGTAGGATGGAATTTCACCGTTTTCACAGGCGGCTTTTACAGCGCATTTAGGCTCAGCCATATGCAGGCATCCTCTAAATTTGCAAAGTTCACTTTTCTCCTGAATTTCAGGGAAGCAATAATTGAGATCCTCCAATTCGATATCAGTGAATTCGAGTGAGCTGAATCCCGGGGTATCAGCAACAAGCCCTTTTCCAACCTCGATCAGCTCTACATGCCTGGTCGTATGCTTTCCTCTGCCCAAATGCGAAGAAATATCATTTGTTTTCAGCTCCAGGTCCGGTCTTAGGACGTTTAACAAAGAAGATTTCCCTACACCTGACTGTCCGGCAAAAACAGATATCTCACCTTCCAGATAGGGCATCAGATCTTTAACACCTTCTTCTGTTTCAGAGGATGTCAGCAAAACATCATAGCCGGCTTTGCGGTAATCAGATGCATATTGCTGAATTTCCCTATACTCATTTTCATCTGCCAGGTCAATTTTAGTAATGCAGATGAGCGGCTTTATATGATTGAATTCAACCAGCACCAGGAAACGATCTAAAAGAGAGGTGCTAAAGCCCGGTTCAACAGCTGAAAAGACAAGAATGGCCTGATCAACATTGGCAATCGGCGGACGAATCAGCTCATTTTTCCGTTCCTTTACTTCTAAGATGTATCCTTCTGTATTACTTTCTGCCTGAAACACTACTTCATCACCGACAAGCGGTGTAACTTTATTTTTCCTGAAAACTCCGCGTCCGCGGCACTGAATGGTTTCAATTCCGCTTAATACATAATAAAACCCTGCTATGGCTTTAATAATTTTGCCCTCAGGCATAGCAACACTCCTTGCTTATGATTCTTCATCCGGATAAGGTATTTCCTTTTCCTCAAAAACCTGGCCATCGCGCAGAACCTTATAAGAGGCATTTTGTCCAGGAGCGATTGTCAGATCAATTGGTATTACCACATCTTCATAGATCAGCTCTGTATGCATTGGTTCAGAACCAGTATTATTCAAATCCTTAATGATAATCTGAACTTCATTAGGCTCACCTTCGGCGGCAGGCTCATATGGAATGCTGATCTCAATATTTTCAGTCTTAGGAAGGAGTTCTTTTTTTCCTTTTGAAAGAACCACCGTCACCTTCTGTCCCCTTGTCAGATTTGCGCCTGGTGCCGGGTCCTGTTTGATGACCAGCCCTTCAGGAACTTCCTCATGGTACTCTTCTTCCCCGTATTCTACCTTCAATCCTGAAGATTCTTCGTACTCCTGCAGACCTTTTTCGTTATAGCCGCGTAAATCTTTTAATGCTATTGGCGCCGGTCCTTTGCTCACAGTGAAAATCAATTCCGTATCCTCTGGAACGACAAGGTCGCCTTCTGATAAGTTTTGATCCAGGATGGTCCCAGCCGGCTCACTATCATCGGTTTCTTCGTTTTTTTCAATGCTTTTAAAATTTTTGCTTTCAAGCAGGCGGACAACATCATCATATTGCCTGCCCTGGTAATCTGCTAATTCAAATTTTTCTTTGCCGGAGCTTTCATAGATATCAATGGAGGTTCCCTCTTTAACAGTCCTGCCTGCTTTCGGATCTGTTTTAACTACAAGGCCCTCATCAACTTCCGGGTCACTGATCGGCTTTGTATCCCTAACCGTAAACCCTGCGGCAATCAGCTCTGCTATTGCATCTTCCACCTCTTTGCCGGAAACATCCGGAACCTGAACATCCTTTGGCTCCATCAGATCAGGAAAAACGGTTATGGCAAGGATCCCTGTCACAATCAGAAACATAAAGACTGATACCAGGATTATCGGCCATTTCTTTTTCTTCTTCTTTTTTTCCTTCTTCTTCTTTTCAGGGAGGGGCTTTGCCACAGGCTGCGTGTCACCCTTTGGATCCTTTGCATGAACTAAGGTCTCATCCATACTTTCATATGGTCGGTCATCTGTAATAACAGGTATAGCTTTTGTAGCATCATCGTCAATCGGCACTATGAACTTTTTTTCATGCAGTCTTTCGGGCTCAAGAGCTGTTCTGATATCTTCTTCCATTTCTTCAACGGTATCATACCTGTGAAAAGGATCTTTAGCGGTCGCTTTTAAAACGATATTTTCAACACTTTGCGGTATGGATGGATTCCATCTCTTCAGGGAAGGAGTCTCCGATTGCAGATGTTTGAGTGCTATTGATACCGCAGATTCACCTGAGAAAGGAAGCCTTCCTGTCAACAGCTCAAACATAACAATTCCAAGGGAATAGATATCAGACTTTCTGTTGGCCATTCCCCCTCTGGCCTGTTCAGGAGAAAGATAATGAACAGAGCCCAGCACTGAATTTGTCTGGGTTATGCTTGTAGCGCTTAGTGCCATGGCAATTCCAAAATCAGTAATCTTAACATTACCATGCCTGTCTATCAAAATATTATGCGGTTTAATATCCCGGTGTATGATATGGTTTTGATGTGCATGAGATATGGCTGAGGTCAGCTGTTTCAAAATTTCCAGGGCATCATCTATGCGAATAGGGCTGTTTTGCTGTATGTATTGCTTTAACGTTTGTCCATCTACATATTCCATCACAATATAATAGATTGAGTCCTCCTCGCCAACATCATAGATATTGACGATATGCGGGTGGGCTAAGCTGGTTGCAGACTGGGCTTCACGATGAAAACGGCGGATAAATTCTTCATCTTCGGCAAAGTCCATCCGAAGCACTTTCACGGCTACATCACGATCAAGAATCATATCATGGGCCAGGTAGACATTCGCCATGCCTCCTCCGCCGATCATATCAATAATTCTATAGCGGCCGCTTAATCTTCTTCCCTTAATCATCATTTATCATCCCGCTCTCATTGCTTTCATAATACTCAGCAATCACGAGCGTAATATTATCTTCGCCGCCATTATCATTGGCCTTATCAATCAGGATTGAAGCTTTTTCTTCCAGTGTACCTCCACTATTGAGGATTTCGCTCATTTCTGCCACAGATACCTTATTGGACAATCCGTCAGAGCATAATAATAATAAGTCGCCGTCTTCGAATGTAATAGTTTTAATATCCATCTCAACAGCTGCTTCCGTTCCCAACGCTCTCAGCAGCACATTTTTTCTTGGATGATGCTCGGCATCTTCCTTTGAAATCTGCCCTGACCTTACAAGTTCATTCACCAGGGAATGGTCTTCCGTCAGTTGCTGAAAACCTGACTCATTTAAAATATAACATCTGCTGTCGCCGATATTCGCAATAGTCGCAAAACGATCGGTACATATGGCAGCAACCACAGTAGTGCCCATACCTTCGCATTGTTCATTTACTTTTGAATGTTCATAAAGGATGGTGTTGACCTCTGCAATATACTTCTGCAGCCACCCTTCAGCCTCATCGGCAGTCTGAAAGTCATCTGTCTGATCCCAGAATTCTTTCAAACTTGTTAAAGTCATTTCGCTTGCCACATCGCCAGCACGGTGGCCGCCCATGCCATCTGCTACGATGGCAAGGCGCTGACCGCTGCTGTTCACATAGATGCCGCCATTATCTTCATTATGCTGCCTGACTTTGCCTCTATCTGTCATGAAAACAGCTTTCATTCTGTCACCTCGTCTCCTCTTTTCGCTCCTTTGCACGAAGTTGTCCGCATGCTGCATCTATATCGTGACCGTGCTCCCTGCGAATGGTTACATTAATGCCGTGATTCTTCAGTGTCTTTTCAAAAGCAAAGATCTGATCCTTGGGTGTTCTTACATAATCCCGTTCCGGCACATAGTTTACTGGAATCAGGTTAACATGACACTTAACATTTTTTATTAACTTTGCCAGTTCTTCAGCATGTTCCACCTGATCATTTACCCCTCCGAATAAGCCATATTCGAAGCTTACACGTCTGCCTGTCTTATTTATATAATACCTGATTGAATCCATAAGGTCCGGCAGCTTATATGCTCTATTTATAGGCATCAGGCGGCTCCTGATTTCGGTGTTTGGAGCATGTAAGGAAATCGCGAAATTAATCTGCATATTTTCATCTGCAAATTTATAAATTTTCGGAATGATTCCGCTTGTCGAAACAGTTATATGGCGTGCGCCGATATTCAGCCCTTTATCATGGTTGATAATTTTAAGGAATGAGAGCATGCTGTCGTAATTATCAAAAGGTTCACCGATACCCATAATGACAACTGAGCTGACCCGTTCATCTGTTTCATCAAGTGCCTGTTGTACTTTTACGACCTGAGCAACGATTTCTCCTGCTTCAAGATTACGTTTTAATCCGCCTAATGTGGAGGCACAGAATGTACATCCGATCCTGCAGCCCACCTGAGTGGTTACACATACTGAATTCCCATAGTCATGCCTCATCAGTACAGTTTCAATTGAATAGCCATCATGAAGTTCAAATAAGAATTTTATTGTTCCATCAGCAGACTCCTGCTGGATGATCGTTTTAAGGGTTGTCAGCGAAAAATTTGCTGATAGCGTATCCCGCAGCCCTTTTGACAGATTCGTCATATCCTCAAATGTTGTGACCCTCTTTGTGTAAAGCCAATCAAATATTTGCTCAGCCCTGAAGGCTTTCTCATTATTTTCTTTTAGCCATTCCTTCAGCTCATGAAGCTGTAAAGTATAAATGGATGGTTTTTGTTCTGATGCTGTAATTTTCTCTGCTGCTTTTTGTTCCATTTATTGCACCTTCTTTCTCAGACAGGAAATATAAAACCCGTCCGAACCAATATCCTGCGGTAAAACCTGCAGTTCAAAGCCATCTATTAAAGAAGCAATTGCATTAGGCATCCGCTCCTGAACAGATAGATCTCCCTCAAATTCCGCATTGTCCTTTAAAAACGCGTGAACAACATGCTGATTTTCTTCTTTGTCCACTGTACATGTACTATAAACAAGAATACCACCTTTTTTCAGTAAAGGTGAAACGGCATCCAATAGATTCCTCTGAATCTTATGGAGGTGATATAAATCTTCTTCTTTTTTGGTGTATTTCATATCAGGCTTTCTTCTCATAACTCCAAGGCCTGAACAGGGGGCATCCACTAAAATGCGGTCAAAAGATTCTTTTTCATAATGCTCCTGGACTTTTCTGCTGTCAAGGGCATTTGTCTTAATATTTGTTAGTCCCAGTCTATCGGCATTATCATTTATCAGCCTTACTTTATGCTCGTGAAGGTCCAGTGAAATGACCTGACCGGTATTTTGCAGTTTTTCTGCTATATGTGTCGTTTTTCCTCCCGGAGCTGCACAGGCATCCAGGATCTTCTCATCGGGATTTCCTCCAAGAGCATAAGCAGCAAGCATGGAGCTTTCATCCTGAATAGTAATCAGTCCTTCTTTGAATACACGGGAATTGGCCAGATTGCCCCTTAAACATTTAATGGCAACTGGAATAAACGGACTTGGCTCCACTTCAAATCCCTCTTCCTGAAGAAGTGACAGGCACTCCTCCCTTGAAGCCTTTACCTCATTTACCCTTGCCGTCTGCAGCGGGGCAGTTAAGTTTATTTCGCACATTTTCTTTGTTTCTTCAAATCCCAGCTGATCGGCCCATCTTTTTACAAGCCATTCGGGATGGCTGGTCTCAATGGAGAGGCGCTTCACCCTGTCCTCAATTTGTTCGGGATCCGGTAGCCCCTTTCTCTGAATGTTTCTCAGCACACCGTTGACCATGCCGGAAATCCCTTTATGCCCTCTTCGTTTTGCTATTTCTACTGCCTCATAAATTGCTGCCCGGTCAGGAATTTTATCAAGATAAACCATCTGATACAGCGTCAGCCTCAAGAGCTGATTTACCCAGCTTTCGATTTTTTTATTGCCTGCCAAAAAGGGCTTCAGGTAAAAATCGAGTGTCATCCGGCGCTGAAGGGTACCATATGTCAGTTCGGTAAGCAGCCCAATGTCCTTCTGATCAATTTCATTCTTTTTTATGGCGTTATTCAGTAAAAGATTGCTGTAGGACTGATTTTTTTCAATCGCCTCAAGAAGCTCCATTGCCGTTTCTCTAACATTTTTCGTCTGCAGTTTTTTCATTTGATGTCTCCCAGACGGACGCCGGCAGTCAGATTGGACCCTGCACCTCTTAAAAATTGTTCTGCTGGCATCTTTTTCTTTCCTGAAGGCTGCAGTTCAGTAATTTTAACGGCTGTATCATTCCCTGATGCCACAACCACCCCGTCTTCCTCAAGCCTGATGATTGTTCCCGGTTCTTCGCTTTTAGCATGTTTGACTTTCTTTGAATTCCAGATTTTAACCACTTTGCCGTCAAATGTTGTATAAGCAACCGGCCATGGGTTTAACCCTCTAATGTGGTTATAGATTTCTTCTCCGGTTTTGCTCCAGTCGATTTTTTCCTGTTCTCTTTTAATGTTATAGGCAAAAGTGGCTTCTTCTTCATTTTGCTTAATGGGATGCAGTTCGCCATTCAGCAGTTTCGGCAGGGTTTCAGACAAAAGCTTGCATCCTGCCTTGCTAAGTTTATCGTGAAGAGTGCCCACTGTATCTGTTTCAGTAATCGGCACCTCAACTTGTGTTAATATATCGCCGGCATCCAGCTTTTCAGCCATATACATAATGGTAATGCCTGTTTTTTCTTTTCCCTGCAGAATGGAGTAATGAATGGGTGCACCGCCACGCAATTCCGGAAGCAATGATGCATGTACATTTATACAGCCATACGTAGGCGCATCCAGCAGCTCCTTGGGCAAGATTTGCCCAAACGCTGCTGTGACAACAAGGTCTGGCTTAAGAGCAAGAACTTTCTCCAATTCATCCGGCTGGCGGATTTTTTCAGGCTGATACACAGGGATGCCCTGTTTTTCAGCTTCGACTTTTACAGGAGGGGGAGTAAGGACTTTTTTCCTTCCAACCGGCCTGTCAGGCTGAGTAACCACTCCGATCACTTCATATCCGTCGTCTATTATTTGCTTTAGTACCGGCACTGAAAAATCGGGTGTGCCCATAAAAACGATTTTTGTCATTCAGCTTCCAATCCTTCCAACTCTTCTTCATTCAAGTATCTAGTTACTTTTGAGGTAAATAGCACCCCATGCAAATGATCAATTTCATGGAGGATCGCTCTTGCCAGGAAATCCTCAGCCTCCAGGGTAAAAAATTTCCCTTTGCGGTCCTGCGCCTTTATTTTGACATATTCAGGCCTTGTAACATCACCATATAACCCCGGAAAACTCAAGCATCCCTCAGGGCCTGTCTGCTCCCCATCCGTTTCAAGAATTTCCGGATTGATCATTTCAATTGTTCCAAACTCATCATCTATATCAACAATGGCAATTTGCAGCTTTTGCCCAATTTGGGGAGCAGCAAGCCCGACACCATCGAATTCAAGCATCGTATCATACATATCATTTAGCAATTTGCCAAGCTTCTTATCAAAGACTTTTACTGGTTCGCATTCTGCCTCCAGAATCTCAGCCGGATAAGTAACAATTTTTTTTACCGCCAAAACGTTTCCTCCATTTTTATCTATTTTCAACCAATTTGGGTTTATTCATAACCAGAAAAGCAGAAGCGCCTTAATGCACTCCTTCTAAAGCTGACTCTTTTAGAAACTACATTAAAATATATGGATTCAGGTCAATTGAGACAGTTAAGCCCCCTGAAGAAATTTCCTGCTGGTAATTATCCAGAATCTTTTTCAGCGTCTGTCCAAGTTCCGGCTCCCGCTTGTATTTTATCAGACATTGATACCGATATCTATTATTGATCCGCGGTATCGGGGAGGCAACCGGACCAAGAACAATGCTCTCTGCAGATAATTTTGACTGAATGTACTGCGTGATCTTCTCGGTTACAGAAACAGCCTTCATTAATTCCTCGTGACTGACTGTGACGAGGGAGATATAGAAGAAAGGAGGATATCTATGAATTTTGCGGACCATCATTTCTCTGTCGTAAAATTTATCGTAATCCTGCTCCCCCGCCAGCTCAATACTATAATGTTCAGGAGTGTAGGTCTGAATGATTACCTCACCCTCTAATTCATGCCTCCCTGCTCGCCCGCTTACCTGTGTCAGCAGCTGAAAGGTTTTTTCAGAAGAGCGGAAATCAGGCAAGTGCAGCATTGTGTCTGCCGAGAGTACGCCCACTAAAGTAATATTGGGAAAATCAAGGCCTTTAGCAATCATCTGGGTCCCAAGAAGAATATCTGCATGTCCTTCCTGGAATTGATCGAGGAGCTTTTCATGTGCACCCTTCCTGCTGGTGGTGTCGACATCCATCCGTATTACCTTCGCTTCCGGAAGAATCTTTGCCAACTCCTCTTCCACTTTCTGCGTACCGGTCCCAAAATAGCGGATATGCTCACTTTCACATTCCGGGCATGCATTTGGAACCGATGCCTCATATCCGCAGTAATGGCATTTCATCTGCTGGTTATAACGATGATACGTCAAAGAAATATCACAATGCGGACAATTAATAACATATCCGCAGTCCCTGCACATAACAAATGAGGAGTGCCCTCTTTTATTTAAAAATAATACGATTTGTTCTTTTTTCTCAAGACGGTCTTTTATTTTTTCAAGGAGCTTCCTTGAGAACATAGACCGGTTTCCTTCTCTCAGCTCTTCCCGCATATCAATGATATCAACGGCAGGGAGAGCCTGATTGTTCATTCTGTTTTCGAGAGTGAGGAGATGGTAAACTCCTTTTTGTGCCCGTGCGAAAGATTCCAATGAGGGAGTTGCACTGCCGAGCACCACAGGACATTTATGATTTTCCGCTCTTTTGATGGCAACGTCCCTTGCATGGTATCTTGGGTTTTCTTCCTGCTTATAGCTGGTTTCGTGCTCTTCATCAATTATAATAATTCCGAGGTTTTCAAATGGGGCAAAGATCGCCGACCGGGCTCCGACTACAACCTTGACTTCCTTCCGCTGAACCTTTCTCCATTCATCATATTTTTCTCCTGCTGACAGGCCGCTGTGCATAACAGCAACCTGATCGCCAAACCTTCCTTTAAAGCGTTTGACCATCTGCGGAGTTAAAGAAATCTCAGGAACAAGGACAATGGCTTCTTTGCCATCTTCAAGCACCCGCTGGATGGATTGCAGATAAACCTCCGTTTTCCCGCTCCCTGTTACCCCATAGAGCAAAAAGGTTTCATGCCTGTTATCTTCAATAGAATCAAGGATGGGGATAATAGCTTTTCTTTGTCCATCAGTCAAAGAGAGCGGTTCGGTTCTTTCGAATTCACGGTCTCCAAAAGGATTGCGGTATATTTCCACGTCCTTCTGGCCAAGCAGCCCTTTTTGCATAAGCCCTTTTAATGTGGAAGAAGTGATTCCAAGCAAGGAAAATAACTCTTTCTGATCGACCGGTCCTTCCTCCTGAAGAAAATACTCAAGCACTTCCTTTTGCTTAGTTGCATTGCCTGGAAGGTTTTGAAGGTAATCAGCAAGCTCTTTAGGGGGTGCCGCCGCAAACACCTGCTTGACTTTTTTCTTTTTCACCCGTTCTTTTACCTGGTAAATAATATCGATATTTCCATTGGTTGCTTCCTTCTGAAGAAGCGGCAAAGCACGGCCCTTTACTGCATCATCCCAGGTAATTTCATCAGCATTCTGAAAGAGTGCGCATACTTTTTCAGGGAGCAGCTTATGATTTGCATTTTCCGCCATGACAAGCTTCTTTTCATATCTTGCCTTCAATGCTGCAGGCAGCATAGCCTGAAAAGCTGAAATTTTGTAGCATAATGTTTTTTCTGTCAGCCATTCACCAAGATTCAAAAGCTCCTGATTAAGAACTGGATTTAAATCCATCGGCTCTAAAATGGATTTTAACTGCTGAAAATCCGACTCTTCTTTTAATCCTGTAACAAACCCCTGTATTTTTCTCGGCCCAAATGGAACAACCACCCTCATGCCAGGGAAAATGACACCTTTCAGATGAGAGGGTATTTTATAGTCAAACGCCCGGTCAGTCTGTTTGGCAGGAACATCGACAATTACACTGGCTATGTTCATTCATGCTCATCCTTTAGAAGCTTCGAGGCTTCTTCAAGAATTTTTACAGCCACATCTTTTTTAGACATTAGCGGAAGTTTTTCCGACGATCCATCCTTTTTAAAAAGTGTAACAATATTAGTGTCAGTTCCAAAGCCCGCACCTTCAGCAGTTACATTATTGGCAACGATCATATCGGCGTTTTTCTTCATTAGCTTGCCCTTTGCATACTCTTCGACCTGTTCGGTTTCAGCCGCAAAGCCTATCAGGATTTGCTTCTCCTTTTTTTGACCAAGCTCGAACAATATATCCTTTGTTCTTTCAAGCTCCAATACTTCATCCCCGGGCTGTTTCTTCATTTTTTGCGCAGAAGCCACCTTAGGACGATAATCGGAGACTGCAGCTGTCTTTATGACAACATCAGCATAATCAAATTCATTCAAGGCCGCTTGATACATTTCTTCAGCAGATTCCACCTTTAACAGTTTTAATCCGGCAGGCGCATTAATCGAAACCGGGCCGGATATTAATACAACTTCAGCACCTGCAGAGACGGCAGCTTCCGCTATTGCATAGCCCATTTTCCCAGTAGAATGGTTTGTAATATAACGGACAGGATCAATTTTTTCCCTCGTTGGACCCGCAGTTATGACCACTTTTCGGCCAGTAAGCTCCAATCTGGAAGGCTTGAAAAATTCACTGATCGTTTCTGTAATTTTCTCAGGCTCTTCAAGCCTGCCTTTTCCAACATAGCCGCATGCAAGATACCCTTCTGAAGGCTCTATGAATCTGCAGCCAAAACCATATAAGGTTTCAATGTTTTTTTGGACAGCGGGATGGCTGTACATATGCACATTCATTGCAGGTGCAATCCAAATCGGTGATGATGCAGCCAAAAGGGTTGTAGTGATCATATTATCTGCAATTCCATTGGCAAGCTTCCCGATCACATTTGCTGTAGCCGGAGCAACAAGAATTAAATCGGCCCAATCAGCCAGGTCGATGTGCGCAATAACCTTCGAGTCTTTTTCATCAAAAGTGTCTGTGTAAACATCATGTCTTGAAAGGGCCTGAAAAGTTAATGGTGCAACAAAGTTAACAGCCGATTCACTTAGGATAACTTTCACCTGCGCTCCAGCCTGTGTCAGTTTGCTTGTTAAGGCTGCAGCTTTATAAACAGCAATTCCTCCGGTTACACATAATAATATCTTCTTTCCAGTCAGCATTATATGACCCCACCAATCTCAAAATAATTCTTCTCTATGAAAAACGGCCTGGCTGTCTATTTCTATATAAAGCCTGGCCATTATGGCAAATAGCTTTCATGATAGTTTTATTATGCAAGAAGAGCAGTGAATTTTCATCTAATAAAACCTCAAACAAAAATAACAACCTTTTAAAAGGTTGTTATTCAGCGATTTCACTCGTATGATTCATTGGCTGTTTTTTCGCCCAGGCGGTAATGAAGCTGGTCTGCATGTATTTCCTCAAGTGCTTTGCCCACATTTTTATGTGATTTGTATCTTTCAAGCTGCGGTCTGGCATTAAGCTGAAGCTTGCGGGCACGCTTGGCAGCAACAGAAACAAGTGAATATTTGGAGTCAATCTTTGTCATTAGAGAATCAATAGAAGGATAAAGCATATTTATTCTACCTCCAGCATTTTTTTATATTTAGGTTCGACACGTTCCCTGCGGCAGTGTTCAGCTACCACTATGGATTTTATTCTTTCACAGGCCAGATCGATTTGATCATTCTCTACAACATAATCATATAGGTTCATCATTTCAATCTCTTCTCTCGCCGCATTCATGCGATTGTTGATGATATCTTCTGTCTCTGTCCCTCTCGTCACGATACGGTTCTTAAGCTCTGACAGACTAGGGGGAACCAGGAAGATGAACAGGCCGTCTGGAAATTTCTCGCGTACCTGGCGGGCACCCTGAACTTCAATTTCAAGGAAAACATCTTTGCCGCGATCGAGTGTTTCTCTGACATAATCAACCGGTGTTCCGTAGTAGTTCCCGACAAACTCTGCATATTCAAGCAGCTTATCCTGCCTGATGAGCTCTTCAAACTCCTCACGCGTTTTGAAAAAATAATCAACTCCATTGACTTCTCCCTCTCTCGGAGATCTCGTTGTCATTGAAATAGAATATTCAAACGCAGTATCAGACTGAGCAAATATCTCTTTTCTTACTGTTCCTTTTCCTACACCTGAGGGTCCGGATAGAACGATCAATAACCCTTTTTCTTTCATTTATAAAATCCTACCCTTCCTCAATAATTTCATCACGGTCATTTAATCGGTGTGCGACGGTTTCCGGCTGGACCGCAGACAAAATGACATGGTCACTGTCCATAACGATAACAGCACGGGTGCGCCTGCCATATGTAGCATCTATTAAAGAGCCCCGGTCCCGCGCGTCCTGAATAATCCGTTTTATAGGGGCAGATTCGGGACTGACTATTGATATAATCCGGTTGGCAGATACAATATTGCCAAAACCGATATTGATCAGCTTAATTGACATTTGGGTCCTCCAATCATCAGTTATTTAGTTTGACCCCCAGAGCCGGAATCTAAACAACTGCTATTCAATATTTTGAACCTGTTCCTTCATTTTTTCCAATAAACTCTTTATTTCTACGACTTCGGCAGCTATATCTGCACTATTTGCCTTGGAGCCGATCGTATTGGCCTCCCGGTTCATTTCCTGCAGAATAAAGTCGAGCTTTCTGCCTGCCGGATCTGTAAGCTGAAGTGTATGCTCAAACTGGCTTATATGGCTTTGCAGCCTTATCAGTTCTTCACTGATATCCGCTTTATCAGCGAATACTGCTACCTCTGTCAAAATTCTCGGTTCATCCACCTGGCCATCAAGAAATTCCTTCATACGCTTATGCAATCTTTCCTGGTAAAGCTGAGCAACCTTTGGCGCATACTCTCTCAGTTTGCTGACACTAATGCTTAAAAGACTAAGATGGCTGCGAAGATCTCTTTCCAGCTCATCGCCCTCTGCTTTCCTCATTTGCATTAACTGCAGGCATGCCTCTTCAGCAGCAGAAAGGACCAGCTGGCTCATTTCCTCATTGCCGGACTCTTTCTCTTCAATGCCAATTAATTCTTCACGAATGACATCCCCGATGGATAATTCCGATTGAATTTGATACTTTGCTTGAATTGCAGTTATGTATTGATAATATTCATCTAATAGTTCCCAGTCAACATTTACTTTCCTGCTGGCCAGGACATCACCGTCAACGGTGATAAAAACCTCGATTCTTCCTCTTTTGATATGCCTATTAAGCTTTTTCTTTATTTTGTCTTCAATATGCATCAGCTGTCTGGGCATTCTTATTTGAAATTCGGAAAAACGATGATTTACAGTTTTGATTTCAACCGTAATGGAGCCTTGCCCGGAATCTTTCTTGCTTCTGCCATAACCAGTCATGCTTACTGCCATTTCTCACACTTCCTTTTGGGAAAAGCACAGCTTATAAAAGCACTTACTTTCAGTTAGCGGCATGGTGCCTGTGCAGTTTATGTATAAAAATCAAGTAGTGATGGAGATTTATATGTTTGCGCAAAAAAGAAAGGTAATAGAGTTCTTCTCTACTACCTAAAGGATTATAACATATTTTATTTTGTTTTTCTTGCCAAAAATGTGCCTGCCAGTAAAAATGTTGGAATGGCTGAGAGTCCTGTGATCATAAACCAGTCGCGCAATTCAATAGGGACAGTGTGGAAAATTGGCTGAAGCGGCGGATAGTATATGACAATCAGCACTAAAACCAGGGAAGAGATGACTGCCCAGACTAAATATTTATTGCCAAATGGATTTCTTGAGAACACGGATTTTTCACTGCGGCAATCAAATACATGGATCAGCTGAGCCATTACCAATGTGGCAAACGCTACTGTCTGTGCGTATGCAAGATGATCCGGATTTGCCCGGTAGGCAAAAATAAACGCCAGTAATGTCACAAGGCCAATTAAAAATCCCCTTGAAACCACTTTCCAGCCAAGCCCTCTTGAAAAGACACCTTCCTTAGGGCTCCTTGGTTTCCGCTTCATCACATTCTCCTCAGGCTGATCAAGGCCCAGAGCCATTGCCGGAAGTCCATCCGTTACGAGGTTCACCCAGAGAATCTGAATTGGCACTAAAGGCAGTGGAAGGGCTAGAAGCATTGCAAATAGCATAACCAGAATCTCGCCAACATTTGATGCAAGCAAATACCTGATAAACTTGCGGATATTTTCGTATATATTTCTTCCTTCTTTTATCGCGGCTTTTATGGTAGCAAAATTATCATCCAGCAATACAAGTGCAGATGCCTCTTTAGCAACATCAGTGCCTGTAATGCCCATTGAAATGCCAATATCTGCTGCTTTAATGGCCGGAGCATCATTGACTCCATCACCTGTCATGGCAACGATATGACCTCTATTCTGGAGAGCCTTGACAATTTTCAATTTATGCTCAGGTGATACTCTGGCAAATACTGCGACATCCTCAACCACATCTTCAAGGTCTTCTACAGACATCTCTGCCAGGTCTTTCCCCTGAAGTACTTTTGAACCTTCTGTTAAAATGCCTAACTGTTTGGCAATGGCCTGTGCTGTAATCACATGATCTCCTGTGATCATGATCGTTTTGATTCCTGCTTCCCTGCATTCCTTGACTGCTTCTTTAACCTCCGGCCTTGGCGGATCAATCATCCCCTGCAGGCCGATAAAAGTTAATCCCTTCTCCGCCTCTTTTTCATCAAGAATGACATTTTTAGATGGGATTTCTTTATAACCAATCGCGATCGTTCTCAATGCTTGTGAAGCCAGATCTTCTATGGCTGCCTGAATTTCACCTGAAAGCTCTCTCGAAAGAATCTGCCGCCTTCCCTCCCAAAGAACCGATTCGCTTTTCCCGACTAAGACATCGGGAGCACCTTTGGTAACAATAAATTGTCTTCCATTATGATCCTTTACCACAACACTCATCATTTTTCTGGCAGAGTCAAACGGAAACTCATTAATAATCTGAAATTGATTCAGCAGACTGCTTCTGTTATAGCCAGCTTTCATGGCTGCTACAAGGAGAGCACCTTCAGTTGGGTCCCCGTCAATCACAAACTCATTATTTTTCTGCTGTATTTCCGCATGGTTGCATAGCATTCCAAACATCAGCATCTGCTGGAGCGCTTTATCACTTTTCGGCTCAATTTGGCTCTCATTTCGATAAAACTGCCCTTGCGGTTCATACCCGATTCCATCTACTCTCCATTCTTTCCCTCCGCTCCAGAGATGGGTGACGGTCATTTTGTTTTGGGTCATGGTTCCGGTTTTGTCTGAACAAATAACAGACGCACAGCCAAGTGTTTCAACTGCAGGAAGTTTCCGTACGATTGCCTTTTTCCTGATCATTCTTTGAACACCAAGCGAGAGCGCCACCGTGACAATGGCAGGCAGCCCTTCGGGAATTGCCGCAACAGCCAATGAGACACCAGCAAGGAACATTGTATATAATTCCTGTCCCTGCATCACACCTGCCGCAACAACGAGAACTGTAAGGAATATCGCTGCCGTAATGAGAATTTTGCCGAGCTGTTCCAATCTCCGCTGAAGAGGTGTTGTCATGGTTTCGGCATTTTGCAGAAGATCAGCAATTTGTCCCATAGCGGTATTCATCCCTGTACCGACAACCACACCCAATCCATTGCCGCGGGTCACCATTGTACCCATAAAAGCCATATTTTCCATATCTCCAATAGCGAGGTTAGGCGTTTTCAGGGATCCGGTCCTCTTTTGAACAGGCAGCGACTCTCCCGTTAGGGCAGACTCCTCAATTTCAAGGCTATTGGATTCTACTATTCTTACATCTGCACCAACTCTATCACCCGTGGAAAATTTAAGCAGATCTCCTACTGCCACTTCTTTTGAAGGGATTTTCTTCCACTCTCCATCCCGAAGAGCAATTACCTGGGGAGCGGATAACTCTTTAAGTGCACTTAGCGACTTTTCCGCTTTCCTTTCCTGAAAAAAGCCCAGAAACCCATTTATGACTACAATCGCAATAATGGCAATCGCATCAATATATTCACCAAGCAGCCCCGAAATCAAGGTGGCAGCTAATAACACAAGAACCATGAAATCTTTAAATTGACTAAAAAATAAGAGTAAAGCAGACTGCTTTTCTCCCTCTTTCAATTCATTAAAGCCATATTGTTTGTGGCGTTTTTTTACATCATCCTCTGTTAAGCCTGCCTTAATGTCTGTATTTAAGGCCTGCTCAACCTCCCTTTCATTCATTTCATGGAACTTCATCCGGACATCACACTTCCTCCTTTGTGGTTTGAGAAAAGCCATGAGTGCCTCCGGTGCATGAATAAACCGAAAAAGAATCCCCGAAGCACTAACAGCCAGACTTTAAAGGGAATCCGCCAGATGGCAGACTATCCTCTTCTGCTAAAACAAGGCAGAGTTGTCCAATCTCACTCTAAAGAAAGCATATTCAGCCCTGTCCAAAAAAATGCTATTATTAATAAGAAAAGCGGAAGGCGCCCGCTTATCGGCGACAAGCATAAGACGAGCCGACATGAAGGTTGTTTTTTAACCTTCTTGGCGGATTGGCTTATGACCTCGAGCCGATGGTGCCTGGAGCTAGACAATATTAGAAAAGCGGAAGCGCCTTGCCCACCCCCGATAAGCACAAGACGGGGGTAGGCGCTGGAGCTAGACAGTATTAGAAAAGCGGAAGGCGCCCGCTTATAAAGGAACGCAGACTAAAACCGCCACGTCCTCCCAAAAGCTACCGCTTTTGGTCGTGCGATGTATCGCTGCCGTAGCGTTCCTTGTCCTGTGGCAACGTCTGCATGACCCGCATCCTCCCAAAAGCTGTCGCTTTCGGTCGTGCGATGATTACGCTGACGAAGCCTTCCTTGTCCTGCGGGCCTCAAGCATAAGACGAGCCGATAGCGACTGAAATAGAAAAACCAAGAAGTAAAACTTGATTTTTATTTAATAAATGAAAGAATAATGTATATCTAATGTAATTTTTATAGAAGAGGATGTTCCAATATGTCATTTGATGGTTTGTTCACAAGAGCTATGACGAAAGAGCTCTTAGATACTTTAAAAGGCGGCAGAATCAATAAGATTCAGCAGCCATATAAAAATGAAATCATTTTAGTTGTGCGGGCAAACGGGAAGAATCACAGGCTTTTGCTGTCAGCCCATCCAAGCTATGCGAGAGTCCAGCTGACGAATGAAACACACGAAAACCCTTCAGAGCCGCCGATGTTCTGCATGCTTTTAAGAAAGCACCTGGAAGGCTACATACTTGAAGATGTCCATCAAATCGGGCTTGACCGTATAATCGTGTTTGAGGTGAAAGGCAGGAATGAAATTGGCGATACATCCTATAAACAGCTGATTGTTGAGATTATGGGCAGGCACAGCAATATTACACTGGTGGATAAATCCCGCAACATCATTCTCGACAGCATCAAACATGTTTCTTTTGCCGTTAATAGCCATCGTGCGATTTTGCCCGGACAGGAGTACATACTCCCTCCATCTCAGGATAAAATGAATCCCTTCGAGGCAGATGAAGAAGTTATACTGCGTAAAATTGATTTTAACAGCGGGAAAGTTGATAAACAGCTTGTGGCGGGTTTCTCCGGAATCTCACCGCTCTTTGCCAAAGAAGTGATACACCATGCAGGTCTAGTAAACAGGACAACTGTTCCTAAGAGTTTCCAGCATTTTATTGACTTGCTGAAAAACCATAGAATAAGGCCGGCCATTACGGAAGGGGAAAATAAAGAAAGCTTTTATTTATTGCCCCTCCAGCATCTAAAAGGGGAAAGCCGGGAGTTTAATTCCCTGAGTGAAATGCTGGACCGCTTTTATTTTGGCAAAGCCGAAAGAGACCGGGTCAAACAGCAATCCAATGATCTTGAACGGTTTATAGTAAATGAGAAAGAAAAGAATGAAAAGAAAATTGAAAAGCTGAAAAGAACCCTTCATGAAGCGGAAAATGCCGATAAACATCAATTATATGGGGAATTGATCACGGCAAATATTTATGCGATTCAAAAGGGTATGAAGGAAGCGGAAGTCGTCAATTATTACGATGAAAATAGCGCTTCAGTGACGATTCCTTTGGATCCTCAAAAGACTCCTTCGGAGAATGCACAAAAGTATTTTACAAGATACCAAAAAGCAAAGAATGCCGTAATTGCAGTAAAAGAGCAAATTAAAAAAGCAGAAGAGGAAGCGGCATACTTCGAGTCTCTTCTTCAGCAAGTCGAAACCGCTTCAACAAGAGACATTTCCGAAATTAGAGAAGAGCTTGCAGAAGGCGGTTATATTCGTGAAAGGCAGAAACGGGGAAACAAGAAACAGCAAAACCTAAAGCCTGTTTTGGACCGTTATACCGCCACTGACGGAACGGAAATTCTAGTCGGGAAAAACAACAAGCAAAATGACTATTTAACGAACAAATTAGCTGGAAGGGATGAAATCTGGCTGCATACCAAAGATATCCCCGGTTCACATGTGGTTATTCGAAGCAAGGAACCGGCAGAAGACACAATTCTTGAAGCTGCATCCCTCGCAGCTTACTTCAGCAAGGCCCGCAATTCCAGTTCCGTACCCGTTGACTTCACCCAAGTCAGGCACGTGAAAAAGCCAAGCGGCGCGAAACCTGGATTTGTTATATATGACAATCAGCAGACTGTTTACGTTACACCTGATGAAGAAACGGTTCTGTCCTTAAAACAAAATCTTTAAATAAATGAAAAAAGCAAGCTCCGATGCTTGCTTTTTTTCATTTGACTAAACCTGAGATACTTTTCCCCACTCAGCAGGGTCTTTTCGCCATTCAATCAGCTTGTTCATATCCTCTTCCTGGATAAAGCCCTTTTCCACAGCTACTTCTGTCAGAGCTTCAATATCAGTCAGAGTATATGCTTTGATGTTCTCTTCAGCCAGCATTTCTTTTCCTTTTTCAAGCTGGTATGTGAAGATGGCCGCCACACCCAGCACCTCACAGCCTGCTTCTCTTAAAGCTTTGACAGCAGTAATGGCACTTCCACCTGTTGAGATCAGGTCTTCTACAACAACAACCTTCTGGCCTTTATTTGCTTGACCTTCAATTTGCTTTCCTTTTCCATGGCCCTTTGCCTTGGAACGAACATAGCACATTGGCAGTTCCATATTGCCACTGACCCAGGCTGCATGAGGAATGCCCGCTGTGGCAGTCCCGGCAATTAGTTCTGCTTCAGGAAATTTATTTAGAATGATAGCCTGAAGACCGGCAGCAATTTCTTTTCTGACTTCAGGATAAGACAGTGTCAGACGGTTATCACAATAAATTGGGGCACGCAGTCCTGAAGACCAAGTAAACGGATCGTTTGGGTTTAATGCTACAGCCTTTATATCCAGTAATTTTTCTGCAATTTTATGCTTCATTCAGAACACCCTCCCAGGATTGTTTGCATTGAATATACTTTTCGAAAGGATTTTCCGCTCTGGTAATCGACCGTCCCACCACAATGGCAGAAGCTCCTTCTTTTCTTGCGAATTCTGGTGTGGCCACTCTCTTCTGATCTCCATTATCGTCTGATGACAGGCGTATTCCCGGTGTTACAGTCAGAAAGGCAGAGCCTATTTTTGAACCTATCGCCCTTGCCTCAAAGCTTGAACAAACCACACCATCAAGTCCCGCTTCTTTGGCAAGATTGGCATAATGAAGAACAGATTCGTTTAATGAAACAGCGATTAATTGGTCAGATCTCATTTGCTGTTCCGATGTGCTTGTCAGCTGTGTCACCGCAATACAAGATGGCCTTTTTCCGGTGCTGCCTGCTTCAAGTCCTTCACATGCTGCTTCCATCATTGCTTTTCCTCCTGCGGCATGCACATTAACCATATCGCAGCCAAGCCCGGCAAGACGTTTCATTGCACTTTGTACTGTATTCGGAATATCATGAAGCTTGAGATCAAGGAAAATATTGTGCCCTTGTTCTTTTAAATCGTAAACAATGGAAGGTCCCTCCTGGTAAAACAACTCCATGCCGACCTTAAGAAATAACTTTTCATTTTCAAAGTTTTTCAGAAAATGATGAACTTCCTGTTTTCCTGGAAAATCAAGAGCAATAATGAGCGGATTTTTCAAGTTTCTTCCAGCTCCTTCCTGTGCATTCTGAAATATGTTCATAACCCAGCTTTCCAATAAGTTCCGGCAGTTCACCGATAATTTTCGGACACACAAAAGGATCTACGAAGTTAGCTGTTCCAACCGCTACTGCACTTGCCCCTGCGTAGAAGTATTCGATGACATCCTCAGCAGATTCAATTCCTCCCATGCCGATGATCGGAAGGGATACCTGCTGACTCACTTCATAGATCATCCGGAGTGCGACTGGCTTAATGGCTGGCCCTGAAAGACCGCCTGATTTGTTTGCCAGAATAGGCTTGCCGGTTTTCAGATCGATTCTCATGCCGACAAGCGTGTTGATCATCGTTAAACCATCAGCTCCGCCATCTTCTGCTGCTTTAGCCATTTCCACAATATTTGTGACATTTGGTGAAAGCTTCACATAGACAGGTACCTCAGAAACCTCTTTTACTTTTTTCGTTAAGTTTTTTGCAATTTCCGGAATAGTGCCGAATGCTATTCCGCCTGTTTTCACATTCGGGCATGAGATGTTGAGTTCAAGTGCATGTACATTCCGGCTTGTAGAAATTTTCCTGGCAACCGCCATATAATCTTCTTCCTGCGAACCGGCTACATTGGCAATGATCGGTACATCGTATTGTTCAAGCCATACAAGCTCTTCATTTACCACTTTATCCAGGCCGGGATTCTGCAGCCCGATTGCATTTAGCATACCTGCAGATGTCTCAGCCACTCTTGGTGTTGGATTTCCAAATCGGGGCTCTAAAGTCGTCGCCTTTATCATGATTGCGCCCAATTGGCTCAAATCATAAAGCTGGCTGAATTCCCTGCCGAAGCCAAAGCATCCTGATGCAGGCATGATTGGATTTTTTAACTCCAGCCCAGGCAGACTGACGTTTAATGAATTCATAGAACTACCTCCCCTGCTTTAAAGACCGGTCCGTCACTGCAGACTTTTTTATAACTGTATCCTTCAGGGTCATTCCCTGTATGGCAGACACATGCAAAACATGCCCCGATGCCGCATCCCATTCGTTCTTCCAATGACAGGAATACCTTTTTATGAGGGAATTGATTTTCAAGCGCCTTCAGCATCGGTGTAGGGCCGCAGGAATATAAAACATCGAAATCAATATTCAACCGATTAATAACATCTGTAACAAAGCCTTTCGTTCCTGCGCTTCCATCAGCTGTGGCAAGGCAGGTCTCACCCAGCCGGGCAAACTTTTCCTCATAAAATACCGCGCCGGCCGATTGAAATCCCAGGACGTGAATTACCTTAACGCCGCGGTTTACAAGCTGATTGGACAGTTCATATAAAGGGGGGACTCCGATTCCTCCCCCTACAAGAAGGGCCGTCTCTCCCCGGCCAGCTTCACTGATCGGAAACCCATTTCCAAGCGGTCCCAGTACATCAGTGAAATCACCAGGTTTTTTTTCTGAAAGCAATGCCGTTCCTCTGCCTTCAGCACGGTAAATCATTTTAAACTGGCTTTCATCAGGTAAAATTTCTGCAATGCTGATTGGCCTTCTCAGCATTGGATCATAGCCCTCTGATATTTTCAAATGGACGAATTGCCCGGGCTCTTTCATTTCATGAACAAGCTCACCTTGAAGGGTGAGCTCGTAAATGTTTTCGGCCAGTTTAATTTGTGATATGACTTTACATTGTTCCTGTCTGATCAAGATAAAACCGCCTCCCGGACTTCCTCTGGCTTATCCATCGCGTCTGCTGAAAAATTCATTGATTCGATTACTTGAAGAATTGCTTCTGCCGTATCAAGTGAGGTTAGGCATGGCACCCCATTTTCCACTGATTCACGGCGGATGCGGAAGCCATCTCTTGCAGGCTGTTTCCCTTTTGTTAAAGTATTAATAACAAATTGCGCTTCGCCATTTTTTATGACATCCAGAAGGTTAGGCCCTGCTGAGCCGATTTTTCCAGTTACTTTTACAGGTATGCCTTCAGTTTTCAGGAATAAAGCCGTTCCGCTTGTCGCCATTAGCCTGTAGCCGATGGATACAAATCTTTTTGCCAGCTGCAGAGCTTCTTCCTTATCCTTGTCGGCGACAGTCATTAGAACAGTTCCAAACGGCTGGATTTTCATGCCGGAAGCAACAAGACCTTTATAAAGGGCTTTTTCAAGCGTGGAATCTTTCCCCATAACTTCACCGGTTGACTTCATTTCAGGCCCTAAAGTGATGTCTACTCTTCTTAATTTCGCGAAAGAGAACACCGGCACTTTTACGAACACGCCTTTTCTCTCCGGAACAAGGCCGGATCCAAAGCCCTGCTGAGCAAGAGTTTGGCCCATGATAACCTTTGTGGCGATTTTAGCCATTGGCACATTTGTAATCTTGCTCAAGAACGGAACTGTCCGGCTTGAACGCGGATTGACTTCGAGAACATATACTTCCCCTTTAGCCACTACATACTGGATATTTAGCAGACCTATAATGCCAAGGCCTTTAGCCATCTTCTCCGTATACTCAACAAGCTTGTCTTTGATTGCTTCTGAAACATTTTGCGGAGGATAGACCGCAATAGAATCACCTGAGTGAACTCCTGCTCTTTCTATATGCTCCATGATGCCCGGTATGAGTACATTTTCCCCATCCGAGATAGCGTCCACTTCAATTTCCTTCCCAGTCAAATATCGGTCAATTAATACGGGATGCTCCGGGTTTACTTTTACGGCATTTTCCATATAGTATAGAAGCTCATCTTCTTTATAAACGATCTCCATGGCTCTTCCGCCAAGTACATATGATGGACGGACGACCACTGGATATCCGATTTCACCGGCAATTTCTACTGCCTGCTCCACCGACAGGGCAGTCTTTCCTTTAGGCATCGGGATGCCAAGCTCTGCAAGAGCTTGCTCAAATTTATCCCGGTCTTCTGCCCGGTCTAAGCTTTCAAGCGAAGTTCCCAGAATTTTTACGCCTCTTTCTACCAGATCTGCTGCAAGATTAATAGCGGTTTGTCCGCCAAATTGTACAACTACACCTTCCGGTTTCTCAAGATCGATAATGTGCATCACATCTTCAATCGTTAGCGGCTCAAAATAGAGCTTATCGGAGATGCTAAAGTCAGTAGAGACTGTTTCAGGATTATTATTAATGATGATTGCTTCATATCCTGCTTCCTTGATGGCCCATACCGCGTGAACAGTTGAATAATCAAACTCCACTCCCTGCCCGATCCGGATTGGCCCTGAGCCCAGAACGACAACACTTTTGCGGCCGGACACTTCTGATTCGTTCTCATCTTCATAAGTTCCATAGAAATACGGAGTTTCCGATTCAAATTCCGCTGCACATGTATCAACCATTTTGTATACCGGTACAATCGCATGTTCTTTTCTCCAGCTGTATACTTCCAACTCATTTGAATCCCACAGCCTGGCAATTACCAGATCGGCAAAGCCCATTTCCTTTGCAGCTTTCCCTGTTTCAGGGTCAAAAGGATTTTCAGTTAGTACATTCTCAAAATCTATGATTTTCTTAATCTTATAAAGGAAGAATAAATCAATTTTGCTCCATTCATGAATCGTCTCGATAGTGACTCCCCTTCTGATGGCTTCACCGATATAAAACAGGCGTTCATCTCCTGCTTTACGGATTCGCTTTTCGATCAATTCATCAGAAATTTGACCGGCATCCTTCAGCTCAAGATGATAAATGTTTGCTTCAAGTGAACGTACTGCTTTCAGGAGAGATTCTTCAAATGTCCGTCCTATCGCCATTACTTCTCCTGTAGCCTTCATTTGGGTGCCAAGCGAACGGTTTGCAGATTCGAACTTATCAAACGGCCAGCGCGGGATTTTTGAGACAATATAATCCAATGCCGGTTCAAAGCAGGCATATGTTTTCCCTGTCACAGGATTCATCATTTCATCAAGTGTCAGCCCTACCGCTATCTTGGCTGCCAATTTGGCAATCGGATAACCTGTTGCCTTTGATGCCAGCGCAGATGAACGGCTTACACGCGGGTTAACTTCGATGATGTAATAATTGAAGCTATCCGGATCAAGCGCCAGCTGCACATTGCATCCACCTTCAATCTCGAGGGCGCGGATAATTTTTAATGAGGTGTTTCTAAGCAGCTGATACTCACGATCACTCAAAGTTTGGCTGGGGGCTACAACGATTGAATCTCCTGTGTGGACCCCTACAGGATCAAAGTTTTCCATATTGCAGACAACAATCGCATTGTCATTGGAGTCCCGCATCACTTCATACTCAATTTCCTTGAAACCCGCAATGCTCTTTTCAAGCAAACACTGTGTAACAGGGCTATTCTTTAAGCCGCTTGTCACAATTTCTATCAGCTCTTCTTCATCATGGCAGATGCCCCCGCCTGTTCCCCCCAATGTAAAAGCAGGGCGTACAATGACCGGATAGCCAATCCTGTTTACAAATTCATATGCTTCATCCAGGTTATGAATAATTTCACTTTCAGGCACTGGTTCGCCAAGCTCATTCATCAAGTTTCTGAAAAGGTCCCGGTCTTCCGCCTTTTGGATAGCAGACAATTTTGTACCGAGGATTTCAACCCCGCATTCTTCCAAAACACCTGATTCAGCAAGCTCTACTGCCAGGTTTAATCCTGTCTGTCCCCCAAGAGTTGGAACGAGCGCATCAGGCCGTTCTTTCCGGATAATGCGGCTGACGAATTCCAGCGTAAGCGGCTCTATATATACCGCGTCAGCAATCTCGGTATCTGTCATAATAGTGGCAGGATTTGAGTTTACAAGAATTACGCGGTAGCCTTCCTCTTTCAAAGCAATGCAAGCCTGTGTTCCAGCATAATCAAACTCTGCTGCCTGCCCGATGACAATTGGTCCTGATCCGATTACTAAAATGCTTTTTATATCTGTACGCTTTGGCATGCTGCAGCACCTTCCTCTTTATGTGATTCAATCATTTGCAAGAATTGTTCAAATAATCCGTTTGCATCCTCAGGTCCCGGTGAAGCTTCAGGATGATATTGCACAGTGAATGCAGGGACTTCTTTATGCTTTAAGCCTTCAATTGTTCCATCGTTTAAGGCGATATGTGTTACTTCAAGCGGAATACCAGTAATTGAATTTTCTTCTACTGAGTATCCATGGTTTTGAGATGTTAAAGCGACTTTTCCGGTTTGCAGATCTTTCACCGGATGGTTTGAACCGCGATGGCCGAATTTCAGTTTTTCTGTATTGGCACCGCAAGCAAGGGCAAAAAGCTGATGTCCCAGACAAATTCCGAAAATCGGTACATTTCCCAGCAGTCCTTTAATCATTGTGATGGCTTCCGGAACATCTTTCGGGTCTCCAGGGCCATTTGAAAGCATAACACCATCCGGGCTCATGCTGAGTATTTCTTCAGCTGCTGTGTTATAAGGCACAACAATCACATCACAACCCCGTTTGTTCAATTCTCTTAAGATTCCGTGTTTCATGCCGAAATCTACAAGGACTACCCTTCTGCCGCGGCCAGGGCTTGGATATGGTGTCTTAGTTGAGACTTGCTTAACCTGATCGTTTCGCAGCTTGGTTGCCCTCAGTTTTTCAATGATCACTTCCGGGTTTTCACTTATGCTGCAAATAGCACCTTTCAGCGTACCATGCTGCCTGATAATTCTTGTTAATTTCCTTGTATCGATGCCAGCAATTCCAGGGATGTTTTTCATCTTAAAATATTCTTCAATCGATTGTTCATTTCTCCAGTTTGAAGGAAACTCGCACGCTTCTTTCACAATAAAACCGGAGATTGCCGGGGAGATCGATTCAAAATCGTCTCTGTTTATCCCATAATTTCCGATTAAGGGGTATGTCAAGGTTACGATTTGGCCGCAGTAGGATGGGTCAGACAGGATTTCCTGATAACCCGTCATTCCTGTATTGAATACTACTTCTCCTATCGAATTCGTATCACTTCCGAATCCCTTTCCAATAAAAATTGTTCCGTCTTCCAGAATCAGCTGTTTTTTCATGCTTTTACACTCCCTCTGTTCCAAACAATTTTTCCGCCTGCTATTGTCACTACCGGCCAGCCTTTACAATCCCAGCCGGTAAATGGCGTGTTTTTCCCTTTTGATAAGAACTGAGCTGGATCAATCTTTTCCTGACGGTTCAGGTCAAGCAGGACAAGATCTGCTATTTCACCAGCTTCCAATTTTCCTGATTGAATGCCGAATGCCTCTGCTGGCTTGATTGTTAAGTAATCAATCAGCTGCTTTAGTGTGAATATCCCCTTCTCAACGAATTGGGTGTAAAGAAGCGGAAAGGCAGTTTCAAGTCCGACAATCCCGAAAGGCGCCAGTGCCATCCCCTCTTCTTTTTCTGCTGCTGTATGTGGTGCATGGTCGGTGGCGATAAAGTCTATTGTGCCATCCTGCAATCCTTCGATTAAGGCAGCTCTGTCATCTGCTCCTCTTAATGGAGGATTCATTTTAAAGTTAGCATCCAGACCCGGGATATCCTCTTCACATAGAAGGAGATGATGAGGTGTCACCTCGGCTGTTACCTTGATGCCTGCCCGCTTTGCATCTCTTACCACCCTGACAGACTCTTTCGTGCTGATGTGGCAGACATGATAATGGCAGCCGGCAGCTTCGGCAAGAAGAACATCCCTTGCGATTTGCACTGATTCACAGACAGAAGGAATACCATTTAAACCGTTCTCTTTAGCAAAAACTCCATCATGTACGGAACCTTTGTTAATGAGGGTATTTTCTTCGCAGTGCGCAACTATCGGCATGCTGATCTCTGCGGCATTTCTCATTGCCTCAAGCATCATGGCTGCTGATTGCACTCCTACTCCATCATCTGTAAAAGCAAACGCCCCAGCTTCCTTCAAAGCTTTAAAATCTGTTAATTCCTGGCCAAGCTCACGGATTGTAATCGATGCATAAGGCAGAACCTTGACCGCCGCAGTCTCATCAATACGGCTGTTCAATTTTTCAAGCTGTTCTTTTGTATCAGGTACCGGCCGGGTATTCGGCATCGCAGCAACCGTTGTGAAACCGCCTTTAGCAGCTGCTCTTGTGCCAGTTTCGATTGTTTCTTTTTTTTCGCCGCCTGGTTCACGCAAGTGGACGTGCAGGTCTATAAAACCTGGAACAACCAGCAATCCTTCTGCATCAATCACTTCCTGTGCCTCTCTCCCCACGCCTGCACCTATCTCTGCGATTTTTCCTGACTTTATGTAAATGTCCGTTTTTTCAAAGTTCCCTTCCTTAGTAAGCAACTGGCCATTTTTTATCAATGTTGACATGTTTAGCTCCCCCTTCAATATGTTCAATTGATCGTTTTAATACAGCCATTCGGATGTACACACCATTTTGCATCTGCTTGAAGATCCTGGAGCGCCCGCATTCCACTAAACAATCTGCTATTTCAACACCCCGATTTACAGGTGCCGGATGCATTATAATGCTGTTTGGCTTCATTGTTCTTTCACGTTCTTCTGTAAGGCCGTATGCCAGGTGGTATTCTTCAGCCGTTTGGTCAGCTTTCGATTCATGCCGCTCATGCTGTATTCTCAGGAGCATGACAACATCAGAAGTTTCCATAGCTGTGTCAACATCTTCATACATTCCATTCTCAAGCAATTCTTCATTAAACCATTCTTTTGGACCTGAAAAAACAACCTTCGCACCGAGCCTGACAAGTGCATCTGCGTTGGACCTTGCGACACGGCTATGTGCGATATCACCGATGATGGCTACTTTTAATCCTTCAAAGGATCCGAATTCCTGTTTAATCGTCAGCAGATCCAGCAGTGATTGTGTTGGATGGTGCCCGCAGCCATCCCCTGCATTCAGGATGGACACACCGCTTTTGTCTGCCAATTCGTCAAAGTAGCGATCCTCGCTATGGCGGATGACGACTGCATGTACACCGATCGCTTCCAGTGTTTTGACTGTGTCGTATAATGACTCACCCTTGGATACACTTGAGGTGCTGACTTCAAAAGGAATTATGTCCAGTCCAAGCCGCCTTTCAGCCACTTCAAAGCTGCATTTAGTTCTTGTGCTATTCTCAAAGAAAAGGTTTGCGACAAAAACCTTTTGTACAGGGGTCCATGTTCCGCCGTTTAAAAAATATTGCGCATCTTCAAGAATTTTATTGATTTCTTTAATTTCCAACTCTGAGGTAGTGAGCAAATGTTTCATTTTTTATCCTCCTCTTCAAAAAAAGCACCCTGCCGATTTGGTCAGGGTGCTGCAAAGTTGAGGCAGCCGGATATACGGATACACTGATACCGTATAGCCAGGTTTGCCGCCAACACCCTTTTAAGCCTCTCGGGACTTAGTTAAAAAGCATTAAGCTACATTATTTTTTTTTTCGTTTTCTGTTTCAAAAATATCTTCCTTAGTCTCTTCCCTGCCAGGGAGAATCAGGTTCAGGAGAACACCGCTGATTGCTGCCAGTGCCATTCCTTCCAGTTTGAATGCCCAAATCTCGATATGAGCTCCCCCAATTCCCAGGACAAGGATGACTGATGCGATAACCAGATTGCGGTTGTTTCCAAAATCCACTTTGCTGTCAACCAGCATTCTTAATCCTGATGAAGCAATGATCCCGAACAGCAGGATCGATACGCCGCCCATTACTGGAGTAGGGATCGAGCTGATCAGTGCTGTCACCTTGCCAATGAATCCGAAGATGATGGCGATGACTGCAGCCCCCGCAAGTACATAGACACTGTAAATTTTCGTGATGGCGAGTACACCAATGTTTTCACCGTAAGTTGTCTTTGGCGGACCCCCAATTAATGCCGAGATCATTGTTCCTGTTCCATCAGCAAGGATGGAGCGGTGAAGACCCGGCTCTTTAATGTAATCTTTTCCAACTACTTTTCCAAGGACAAGCTGATGGCCGATATGTTCAGAGATTGTCACAACAGCTACTGGAATCATTAGAAGCGCAAGATCCAGAGTTATCCTCACTTCATAATCTGCGAACGGGAATAAGAATTCCGGCATTTCGAACCAGGCTGCCTGCTGTACAAGCGAGAAGTCGATCAGGCCTACAGTTAGTGAGTAAACATAGCCGATGATGATCCCTGCCAGAATCGGCACCATACTGAGCATACCTTTTGCATAGATGGAAAAGATGATTGTTGCACCTAAAGTGATAAGCGCTGCTGAGAAATGCAGCATGCTGTATTCACCAGTTTCAGGGTTGTTCATAGCCATCCCGACTGCTGTCCCTGCTAATGCCAATCCGATTACAATGATTACAGGTCCTACCACAATTGGCGGAAGCAAATTCATAATCCAGCGGTAGCCTGCTTTTTTGATGATCAGGGCTACTGCCCCATACACAAGTCCAGCCATGAAGCTGCCGATCATAGCAGCACCCGGGCCTCCGGCAGCTTTGGCAGCTAAGATCGGGGCAATGAATGCGAAAGATGAACCAAGGTATGCCGGCACCTGCCATTTTGTAATGATTAGAAAGGCTATCGTTGCCAGTCCGCTTGAGATTAGTGCAATGGCAGGATTTAATCCTACTAAGTATGGTACAAGTATAGTGGCTCCGAACATCGCGAATAAATGCTGTAAACTTAATGTCAGCCAATGAGCTGGTTTTGGAACATCCTTTATATCTAAAATAGGCTTATTCATTACGATCTCTCCTCTGCATTTTATTAAAAAACCCTCTTTGCAGGGGTGCAAAGAGGGTGCAAGAGCACAGCAAAGGACAGACCGATTCTGCTGTGTTCCCCTTTGCCAGCCTCTCTGGACTGCATTTAAAAGGGCTATTTAATTTTCAAATATACTTACCTGGTCGTTCTCATCCACTTCCTTCAGCTCGACGACAATTTTTTCCGAACTGGAGGTTGGAATGTTCTTTCCTACATAATCAGCTCTTATCGGAAGCTCCCTATGTCCGCGGTCCACAAGGACTGCAAGCTGAATCTGAGATGGCCTCCCAATATCGATCAGCGCATCAAGGGCAGCTCTAACTGTTCTTCCTGTATAAAGAACATCATCGATCAGGATCACCTTCTGATCGTTAATATCTTTTGGAACATCGGAGCCTTTGACAAGCGGCTCCTGATTTTCAGTCTTTTTCGTAAGATCATCTCTATAGAGAGTGATATCAAGTTCGCCTACATCAATTTTGGCTCCCTCGATTTGTTCAATTCTTTCAGCCAGGCGGTTCGCCAGGTAAATCCCCCTGGTCCGGATGCCAATCAGAATGCAATTTTCAATTCCTTTATTTTTCTCTATGATTTCATGAGCAATCCTTGTCAGCGCTCTCCTGATTGCCTGGTCATCCAAAACAATTGCTTTTTGCTGCGGCATCATGATCACCCCTATTATCAGATTTTATATGCAAAAAACCCTCTCACCGATCAGGTGAGAGGGTAAACGACTCTTTCTGCAGAATAAGGACACAATTCTCCTTATTCAATCCGTTTCCTTCCCAGCCTCACGGGACTGTTTTAAAGGACTTATTCAACTATAGTCATCATATAGCACAATTGGACAATTGTCAACGATTATTTGCCAGCTTCTCTACTAGTTCCTTAAAATAAGCAGGTGCAGGTGCTTCAAATTCAAGGTACTCGCCAGAACGTGGATGTTCAAAGCCAAGAACGCCTGCATGAAGTGCCTGTCCTCCGATATCAAGTGTCTTTCTGGGACCGTATTTAGGATCCCCTGCCAGAGGATAGCCAATGTATTTCATATGAACCCGGATTTGATGTGTTCTTCCTGTTTCCAGCTGGCATTCCACCAGTGTGAAATCCCTGAAACGCTCAATGACCTGAAAATGCGTAACCGCATGTTTTCCATTGTCCACGACACTCATACTTTGACGATCTTTGGGATCGCGGGCGATTGGCGCATCAATAGTACCGTAGTCGTGTGGAATAACTCCATGGACAATGGCCCGGTACTTACGTGTAACAGTTTTGTTCATCAGCTGGTTCACAAGACTCTCATGTGCCATATCATTCTTTGCAACCATGAGAAGTCCCGACGTATCTTTATCGATTCTATGAACTATTCCGGGCCTCATGACCCCATTAATTCCTGATAAGTCTTTGCAATGAGCCATAAGACCATTTACAAGTGTTCCAGTTCCATGCCCGGCTGCAGGATGGACAACCATTCCTTTCGGTTTATTTACAACGAGGACATCCTGGTCTTCATAATAAATATCCAAATCCATTTCTTCCGGCACCACATCCAGTTCTTCTGGTTCAGGTATTGATATTTCAATTTTATCGTTTGCGGAACATTTGTAATTAGTTTTAGGCTTTTGGCCATTCACCAAAACATTGCCATCCTTGATCCATTGCTGTACCTGAGTTCTTGACCAATCCGCATTCAATGTGGATAACACTTTATCTATTCTTTCTCCTGCCTGTTCATCAGGAATGATGTGTTCCATTTTCTCCATAAGATTTCTCCTTTTTCTTTGCTTCTCTCTCTTCAAGCACCATCTGAATCATCAATAATCCTACCCCAATGACCAGCGCCGAGTCAGCAATATTGAAAACGGGAAAGTCATAGCCAAAAATATAAGTGTTTACGAAATCCACCACTTCTTTTCGAAATACCCTGTCAATAAAGTTTCCAATTGCTCCGCCCAGCATCAGGCCCAAAGAGACTCCAAGAAGCAATTTGCCTTTGGCTGCTTTTTGAATGTAATAAATGATACCAATTATGACAATAACCGTTATAACGTAGAAAAACCACATTTGCCCCTGCAGGATGCCCCAGGCAGCGCCACGGTTGCGGTGCGATGTAATATAAAGAAAGTCCTCAATAACTTTAACACTTTCCCCTAATTCAAAGTTCTTTACAATCAGCCACTTCGTAAACTGATCAAGTGCAATAACGAACAATGCAATTATGTAATAAAACACAAAGGCAACCCCCATATCTCATATCATTACCTTTGCATTTTAGCACAATCTGAATAAAAAACACAGCACACGCTTAAACTCAGTGGAAAATAGACTTTCTGTAGAAATCCCCCAGTCTGCTGCAATCCTCCATTGTTTTTAAAGTAGGAATCATCTGCAGCAAATCTTCCGGCAGGAGCTCACCCGAAATTTCACACTTTCCAAATTTTCCTGATTCAATTTTGGCAAGTGTTTGTTCAATATCATATAGCTCTTCCAATAAAATAGGCTTTATCAAAGGGGAACTGTTGCCTTCCATAAGCTTTTCTAATATTTCCTGTCTTGTATTACGGAGTTCTGTATATAGCCCTTCTGCTTTTGCATCCATGCTTTTTCCTCCGTTCTGAGA
Organism: Cytobacillus sp. EB106-05-05-XG126; assembly: GCF_058791715.1. Classification (NCBI taxonomy): domain Bacteria; kingdom Bacillati; phylum Bacillota; class Bacilli; order Caryophanales; family Bacillaceae; genus Cytobacillus; species Cytobacillus sp. EB106-05-05-XG126. The sequence continues at coordinate 1,642,890 of NZ_JBYTDU010000001.1, forward strand.
TGTTTACTTTATTATTTTCTCGGAACGGATTTCAGACACGGACAAACTTTTAGCAAACGGCACAACATTTAGTGAAGGTGGAATTATTTATAAAAAGGATTTGAAGAAGTTAATTAAAAACAGTCCCCCAATATTTGAGGGACTGCCGGTATTTAAGCCAAGTGGCTATAATTATTTTTTACAACATCAGCACAGCGAGGGCAAAGCGTGTCATATCCTTCTGTCTTGCCAACTTCTGGAGTGACTGTCCAGCAGCGGTCGCATGTTTCGCCTTCTGCTTTGGAAACAACAATAGCAGTGTTTTCAAATTTCACGGCATTTTCTGGAGCATCTGAAAGGCTTCCTGCTACTTCGAATCCAGATACGATAAAGAGCTGCTGAAGATTTTCCTGAATTGAATCCAGAAGGCTCTTGGCTTGATCATTTACATAAAGGGTTACTTTAGCAGTAAGTGATTTGCCGATCACCTTCTCATTACGTGCTTCTTCCAATGCCTTAAGGACATCATTGCGAAGCTTCATGAATGCAGTCCATTTATCTTCCAGCTGCTTCGCGTTCGGAAGCTCTGTATATTCAGGCATATCTGTTAATTGAACACTTTCTTCTTTCACATTCGGTATAAAGCTCCAAACTTCATCGGATGTATGGGAAAGAATAGGTGCAACAAGCTTCGTAAGAGCAATCAGGCTCTCATAGAGAACAGTTTGGATTGCACGGCGTTCTGCATTATCTTTTGCTTCAATATAAAGGACATCTTTTGCAAAATCAAGGTAAAATGCACTAAGGTCCAATGTGCAGAAATTGTTGACAGCGTGGTAGATGCTGGCAAATTCATAGCGATCATAGGACTCGCGAACACTCTTGATTAGCTTGTTCAGCTTCACTAGCATAAACTGATCTACTTCACGCAGATTCTCAAAGGATACCAAGTCTGCTGCTGGATTAAAATCATCCAGATTTCCAAGCAAGAAACGGAAAGTATTGCGAATCTTTCTATACACTTCAGCAACCTGCTTCAGAATTGCATCAGATACCCGGACATCAGCCTGATAATCAACTGAAGCCACCCATAAACGCAAAATGTCCGCACCAAGCTGGTTCATAACTTTTGCCGGAACAACTACATTTCCGATGGATTTACTCATTTTCCTTCCTTCACCATCAAGTGTGAAACCGTGGCTCAACACTCCTTTGTAGGGCGCTTTCCCTGTCACTGCTACCGCAGTTGAAAGTGAAGAGTTAAACCAGCCTCTGTATTGGTCAGAACCTTCAAGGTATAGATCTGCTGGACGCTGTAAATCATCGCGCTCTAAAAGAACTGCCTGGTGGGAAGAACCGGAATCAAACCAAACATCCATGATATCCGTTTCTTTTGAAAACTGGCCATTCGGGCTTCCTGGATGTGTAAAACCTTCAGGAAGCAATTCTTTCGCTTCTTTCTCGAACCAGATGTTTGAACCGTGTTCACGGAAAAGATTTGAAACATGTTCAATCGTCTCATCTGTGATAATTTCTTCGCCATTTTCCGCATAAAAGACCGGAATAGGCACTCCCCATACACGCTGGCGGGAGATGCACCAATCTCCGCGATCCCGGACCATATTAAAAAGTCTGGTCTCACCCCATGCAGGATACCAATTTGTTTCCTTAACAGCTTCCAAAAGCTCATTGCGGAAATCCTTAATGGATGCAAACCATTGGGCAGTAGCACGGAAAATAACAGGCTTTTTCGTTCTCCAGTCATGCGGATAAGAGTGCGTAATAAAAGTCAGTTTTAATAATGCTCCTGCTTCCTCAAGTTTCTCAGTAATCGGCTTATTGGCTGCATCATAGAATAACCCTTCAAAGCCGGGAGCTTCATTTGTCATGTTTCCTTTATCATCTACCGGGCATAATACGTCAAGCCCATACTTCATGCCGACTTGGAAATCATCTTCCCCATGTCCGGGAGCAGTATGAACACATCCTGTACCGGCATCAGTTGTAACATGCTCACCCAGCATGACAAGAGAATCACGGCCATAAAGCGGATGTTCAGCAATTACATTCTCAAGGTCAGTCCCCTTAACCGTCTGGACAACTTGATAACCTTCCCATTCGAACTCTTTAGCAACAGCTGCCAATAAATCTTCTGCAACCATAAACTTTTTGCCGTTTGCCTCAACTACACTATAAGAAAGGTCCGGATGAACTGAAATTCCAAGGTTTGCCGGAATGGTCCATGGAGTTGTAGTCCAAATGACGATATGAGTATCTTGATCCAATACTTCTTTGCCATCTTTTACTTTAAATGCAACATAAATGGATGGCGAACGTTTGTCTTTATATTCAATTTCCGCTTCTGCCAAAGCTGATTCAGATGACGGAGACCAATAAACAGGCTTTTTGCCTTTATAGATATAGCCTTTTTTTGCCATCTCCCCAAAAACCTTAATTTGCTGGGCTTCATATTCCGGCTTAAGTGTGATGTATGGGTTCTCCCAATCACCGCGGACACCTAAGCGCTTAAATTGTCCGCGCTGGCTGTCGATCTGCTCATATGCGTATTCTTCACATAGCTCGCGGAATTCAGCAACACTCATTTCTTTACGCTTTACGCCTTTGTTTGTCAGCGCCTGCTCAATTGGCAGACCATGTGTATCCCAGCCAGGAACATAAGGAGCATTATAGCCAGTCATCGACTTAGAGCGGACGATGAAATCCTTTAAGATCTTGTTCAGCGCATGGCCGATGTGGATGTCGCCATTTGCATATGGAGGGCCATCATGCAGAACAAACATCGGACGGCCTTTTGTCCGTTCCTGGACCTTTTCATAAATGTTCATCTCTTCCCATTTCGCCTGGATTTCAGGTTCGCGCTTTGGAAGATTGCCGCGCATTGGGAATTCAGTTTTTGGCATTAATAAACTATCTTTGTAATCCATTCCTTTTCCTCCTGTTTGTAACTCATTAAATACCATGATAGCCAATGAGAGCTTAGAAAAACCTCGGGAAAATACAAAAAACCCTCTCATCCCAAAAAGGGACGAGAAGGTTTTATTCTCCCGCGGTACCACCCTTGTAGATGAAATATAATGAAATTTCATCCGCTCAAAGCATTCTTAACGTGAATGATCCGCCTTGGCCTACTGATTGCTTAACGTTCGGCAAGGAACTCAAGGGTGATTTTCCAGCTTTTGCTTATACCCGGGCTTCCACCATCCCCGGCTCGCTTACAGAGTGAGTATGCCGCTCTGAACATAAGCTATTGAAAAGACTGTACTGTCCCTCTCATTGTTGATAAACATTGTATTTACTTTGTTTTAAAATTATATGCGATATTTCCAGCTTTCGTCAAGCCAGTGATTCTTCTTCTTCTCTTAATGATTTGAGTTCAGTGGAGTCCAGCTTATATTCCATTAAGTGATCCCAATCATCGTTATTCAGCATATCAAGCTGTGCTTCAACAAGCATTTTGAAGCGTGTTCGGAATACCTTGGACTGTTTCTTTAAATCCTCAATATCCAATGCGATTTTTCTTGCTTTGGATAGGGATTCATTCACTATCCTGTCAGCATTTTTTTCAGCTTCTTTAATGATAAGCTTTGCTTCTTTGTGAGCATTGCGTTTTACTTCTTCTGCTGCTTCCTGTGCAACCACAATAGATTTATTAAGTGTTTCTTCAATTGTGGTAAAGTGGCCAATGCGGTCATTCGTTTCATTGAGCTTTTCTTCTAGCTCTTTTTTTTCCCTGATCAGGATTTCATAGTCTTTTATGATTTGGTCGAGGAATTCGTTCACTTCATCTTCGTCATAACCTCGGAATCCTTTGCTGAATTCCTTGTTATGAATATCTAACGGTGTTAATGGCATTAGTGCCACCTCCCAGGTCTGTTGATCTTATGTACATTTATTCGAGCCTGCTGGTTCTATTTAATTATAGCAGACTCCGCTGTCTTTTGATTATTTATTCGACAGGTTGTTTCAAAATCCTTCAAATAAAATTAATTCTTTTAACTCTCTTTTAATTATTTTTGGCTCTTAAATGTTGCCCGTTGATTTCCACTGCGGACACTTACTTTCCGCGGGGCGGGCGGTGAGCCTCCTCGGCACTTTGCACCTGTGGAGTCTCACCTGTCGCGCTGGCTCCCGCAGGACATTGAATAAGCTTCCTCGAATGAACACCGCACGAAGGAAATGCTTCAGCATTACGAGGATCAAGTGCCCATAGCGAGGATCTACTCAGCAGATTAGCCATATGTTGCATTTTAACAATAAACTAAAAAAACAGTCTCAATATAGGCTTGTTAAAACCCTATCCTGATTTACTACCTCTGCCTTCCGGCAATTATTCTCCATTTGTCCTTTTTTGTTTTCCCATCTATTTCTATGATTTTGGATCGGCCTTGGCCCCTGACTGAGATGATGTCGCTTTGCTGACATTCAAATGAGGGGTTTTCAATTTGTATCCAATTGACTTTAACGAGCCCCTGTTGGATATAGAGCTGGGATTTCTGTCTTGAGATGTTGTAGATGGCTGAGATGACTGTGTCCAACCTCAGGGATGAAGAAGTGATGGAGCTTTCTTTCCACACTTCTGATGATTGAATCACCTGAGAAAAAGGCTGTTTTTTCAAAGATACTGTCGCTCTGCCAATGGACTGCAGCTGCAGGCTGATGTACTCTTCAATTTCTTGAGCTGCAAAAAACTGGATTCTGTCCTCTTCAAATAGGATATCACCAAACTTTCCTCTTTTTAGTCCCAGTGACATCAGGCTGCCGAGGACTTGCGGGTGTTCAATGGTAACAAACTTCTTTGGATAGTCCAATTCAAACAGCCGAATTTTAAAATCTTCTTCATCGCTTTCATAATAATCCGGAAATATCAGTGCTCTCTTTCTCTCAGCACCTGTTGTTCCGCCAAATAAAGCAAATAAGATTCCCGAATCCTGTCCTATGATGCTTTTTAGGATTTGCTGCTCCCTTGGATCAAGAAAATCAGTAAGCTTTGGTGCATATGTATTTTCCACAAGATTTTTCCAGTTAAGGACCTGGTCAATAAATTCTCTTTCTTCCGGCCGGAAGTGCTGATAAATAGACAAATTTTTGCGGGCCTCCTTTTACACAAATAAAAAAGGGCCATTTTGATAGCCCAGTTTTGTCAGTCTTATGAAATCCAATAAAAAAGCTGCTGCAAGCCTCCTGTGGCAAATCGCAAAACTAAGATAGCCACAATCGGAGAAATATCAATCATTCCAAGCGGCGGAATGATTTTGCGGAAAGGCTCAAGGTACGGTTCACAGATCCTTGCCAGAAATTGGCCAAAAGCCGATTCCCTTGCATTAGGGAACCAGGACAGCAGAATATAAATAATCAGTGCCCATGAGTAATAATAAATTGCAGATGACAATATTCCAAATACTAATTCCATTAAGTGCTACCACCTCGTATTTTCTAATTCTTGTTCTTTCATCAGCTGAGAGATGTTCCCGGATACTTCAACATTGTCAGGTGTACACAAGAAAATATCAGTACCAATCTTCTGAATGTCTCCGCCGATGGCATAAACGGTTCCGCTTAGGAAGTCAACAATGCGCTTTGCCTGATCTTTTTCTATTCTCTGCAGATTGACTACAACAGCTCTTCTGTTCTTCAGCTGATCCGCAATATCCTGCGCTTCTGCGTATACCCGCGGTTCAACAAGAACTACTTTAGAAGATTTCTGCACACTTTGAAGGCTGACAATGTTCTGTTTTTGAACTGGCTGCTGCTGTTTCTGCACCTGCTTCACCGGCTCTCTTTCTTCTTCGATGATTTCCTCTTCCTTATAGTCATATTCATCATCCAGGAAGAAAAATGTTTTAAACTTTGATTTTATACTCATTTTATTAAACCTCCTGACCCTCTTGACCTACTAAAGCTGTCCCAATCCTAACCATTGTGGCACCTTCTTCAATTGCCAGGGAAAAATCATTGGACATGCCCATTGAAAGCTCAGTGCAAGGAGCAAAATCAAATCCCTGATCTTTAACCTGTTTTTGAAGGTCCTTGAGCTTCCGGAAACAGGCACGCAGCAAATCCTTGTCTGATGTATGTGGCGCCATTGTCATCAGGCCAATGATATTGAGATTTTTATAATCAGCCAGGCTTGAAATAAAGTCACCTGCCTCTTCAGGATTTATTCCCTGTTTCGACGCTTCGCCTGAGACATTGACCTGTACAAAGCAATTTATCTTTCGATCCGCCCGCTTGTCGATTTCCTTCGCAAGGGATAGCCTGTCCAGTGAATGAATATAGTCAACTTTATCTATAATATTTTTTACTTTGCGCGTTTGCAGTGTTCCGATAAAATGCCAGGTTGGCCTGTCCTCTAAAACTTCCCATTTAGCAAGAAGTCCTTCATCCCTGTTTTCACCTAAATGATGAATACCTGCTTCAAAGGCTTCCTGTGCCCTTTCCGCTGAAACGTACTTAGTAACAGCAATTACGGTAATTTCTTCCCGCTTGCGGTTCGCCTTTATGCACGCTTCGTGGATAGCAGTCTCTATTTGATTTAAATTTTCCTCTACTCTCATTTAGTTCCCTGCTTCCTCCTTCCAGCCAATAAAACTCATCATCCTGCCGGTATTCCCCCTATCTCTTCGGTGGGAGAAAAAATAGTCTGCATGACAGCTTGTGCAAAAATCAGTCATTATGATATTTTCATGTGGAATCCCTGCGTTTAAAAGGATTTTCCTATTTAGTTCTTTTAGGTCAAGCTGGAATTGATTGTCACTAATTTGATTATATGGCTTTATATCGACATCTTCTAGTATTTTTTGCACTTTTGAAATAACACGATCATCAACAATATAACAGTTTCCGCAAATGGAAGGGCCAATCACGGCTTGGACCTCTCTTAAGTCTATGCCTTCACCTGCAAACAGTTCAGCCATATTCCTGCCAATCCCGCCAACAGTGCCTTTCCAGCCGGCGTGGGCAATGCCTATGGCTCCTGTCTTTTCATGCAGGAAATAAAGGGGCACACAATCGGCATAACATAGGGTCATCAGGACATCTTTAGAATATGTGAAAAAGCCGTCGGTACCTGAAAAGGAATCCTCATAAACAAGAGCACCTTTTCCTTTATCATTTTCAGTAACTTTTTTTATATTTACATCATGTGTTTGTTCAGCGCCAACCCAATTTTCAATTGAAAAGCCAAGCAAGTCAGCCACATGCTGCCGATTTTGGCTGACTGCTTCATAGCTGTCATTTACATGTAATCCTGCATTTAGAGTTTCATATTGATTGCGGCTGAAGCCGCCATTTTTTGTTGTAAAACCAGCCATTATATTAGGAAAACGATCCGCCCACTTTTTTATGACAAAATACTCTTCCTTTTTTAAAGAAAATGGTTCCATGCGATTAACCCCATTTTATTTTTCTATAGTTTACCACAAGGCAGGCCGTGATGACACCATTAACAACTCTTAGGCTTCATCCTCTATATATTTCGGCTCAATCGCATCCTGATAGCGGACAAGTATGACATCTTCACCGATTTTTATGATATTTTTCCAGGGAATGACAATATCTGCGTCTCTGCCAAAGAAGCCTAATACTTTCCCCGCTCCTCCGATAATGACCGCTTCAATTTTTCCTGTATTAATATTAATATCTATATCCCCAATATTTCCAAGCTTTTTGCCGTCAGCTACATTTACAACATCCTTCATTTGAAATTCAGATATTTTCACCATCGACACTTCACTCCCAATTTATGTTCTTATTTAATATATGTTTGCTTCTACAAGAAAAATGTTCAGTAAATATAAAAAGCAGCCAAATTGGCTGCTAGCTTTGAATATTTTTATTCATTTGTTTGATGGCAGCTTTTTCAAGCCTTGAAACTTGTGCCTGGGAAATGCCGATTTCCTCTGCCACTTCCATTTGAGTCTTGCCCTGGAAGAAGCGTTTTCTGAGAATTAGTTTTTCCCGTTCATTCAGTCTTCTCATTCCCTCTTTGAGCGCTATTTCCTCAATCCATTGAATATCTTTGTTCCGTTCATCGCTAAGCTGATCCATCACATAAATTGGATCCCCGCCATCATTATAAATCGGCTCAAATAAGGAAACAGGATCCTGGATGGCATCCAATGCAAAAACGATTTCTTCATGAGGCACATCCAGCTCTTTAGCTATTTCTTCAGCCGTAGGTTCCCTGGATGTTTTACTCATGAGACGTTCCCTTACTTGCAGAGCTTTATAAGCAATGTCCCTTAAAGAACGAGAAACACGGATCGGATTATTATCACGCAGATACCTGCGTATTTCTCCAATAATCATCGGAACGGCATAGGTGGAAAACTTAACGTTTTGACTTAAATCAAAATTATCAATAGATTTCATCAGACCGATACAGCCGACCTGGAAAAGGTCATCAACAAATTCGCCTCTGTTGTTAAAACGCTGAATCACACTCAATACGAGGCGCAAATTGCCGTTGACGAGTTTTTCCCGTGCGGTTATATCCCCCTTATGCATTTGCTTGAAGAGCTCTCTCATTTCTTCGTTTTTTAAAACTGGAAGCTTTGAAGTATCAACACCGCAAATTTCTACTTTATTTCGAGTCAATCCATTTCCCTCCTCACAGGAGCTGCTGTACAAAAAACAGTATCTCCTTGGAAAGGAAAAATATGCACCGGCTAATCGGGCTTCCGGATGGGGAATTGGTCAAAGCATCATTAACACTAGGTTTTCACCTTGCAAAATTTTGTAAAAAATATTCCGGGCTTTAAACTTCTAAACCATCTTATTAAATTCTTTTTTAAGTCTTTTTATTATTCTTTTTTCCAGGCGTGAAATATAGGACTGGGAAATTCCCAGCATATCCGCCACATCCTTTTGAGTTTTTTCTTCACCTGATCCGAGGCCGAACCTGAGCTCCATGATCTGTTTTTCACGATCTGAAAGCTGATGCAATGCCTTTAACAGCAGCTTTTTATCAACATTTGCTTCGAGATCTTTCGTAATAATATCATCCTCAGTGCCCAGAACATCAGATAGAAGAAGTTCATTGCCATCCCAATCAATATTTAGTGGTTCATCAAATGAAACTTCAGAACGAATTTTATTGTTCCTTCTTAAATACATGAGAATTTCATTCTCAATACAGCGTGATGCATATGTAGCCAGTTTGATTTTTTTCTCCGGGTTAAATGTATTTACCGCTTTAATAAGCCCAATCGTTCCAATACTGATTAGGTCCTCTATATTAATGCCTGTATTTTCAAACTTCCTGGCAATATACACAACAAGACGAAGATTTCTTTCAATTAAGATGGATCTTGCCGCTTTATCTCCTTTTGGAAGCTTAATCAGGAGCATTTCTTCTTCTTCCTTACTAAGTGGAGGAGGTAATGCTTCGCTGCCGCCTATATAATATACTTCATCTGTTTTGATCCCCAGCTTAATCAACAATTTATACCAATAGTAGGATAAGCGAAGTTTTAACTTATTCATGAATTGTCCTCCTTCTAAATTAAGTTCGTGCAGAGTATAGTATATTAACTTACTTTTGCATCCGGCTTCATTGTACTTCTGCCTGTAAGCATCTTGGGGTGTACGATGCACTGAAACGAATCGTCTGATGAAAGCTGCTGCATGGAAAATGAAATTAATCCGCGTTCTGCTTCAATTATTTCATTCTCTTTTTCAAAGAGAATCCGGTCAGGCTTGAACCCTATGATTAATTGGTGTTCTTGTCCAACAACCTTACATGGAATGACCCTCATTTTATGCTCCCAATCCACTCCAATTGACTCGCTGCCCATAATGATATCCTCCGGGTTTCCTGCCATTTTACTAATTTCAGCCGGAAACTCATCAAGCCTGTCTTTTATGGATATGAACATAACAGGCATTTTTGAAATGGGATCGTATAGCTGGTTGCCGCTGTCAATCAGGCCTTTGAAACAATATTCAGTTTCATTGATCACAACACGCACCAGGATTAAAGAGTCATACTGAATTTTTGTCATCTCAATTCCCTCAACATTTCTCTTTGAAAAATGCCAGGCAAGAGGAAACCCAATAACCACGAACAGCCAGCTGATTGGATCACCAAAGCCTTTAATACTGGCCATCATGACAGATGAAGAAAGCTTAAAATCAAAATTGATAAAATAATGAATTCCTATTAAGGAGCCTCCAACTAAAAAAGTAGCAAAATAAAAAGTCATGAGAGCTTTTACAAAATATTGCAAACGCTTAAAGCCGAAAACAGCCAGTACCATTACAATCGAGAATAGCAGCTTAGTGAACGGATGACCTGAATATTCATTAAAAGGTGTAAATGCTAATAAAATAATGATGGATCCTATGAAGCCGCCCGCAAAAATCCTCCATAATCCAGTTTCTCTTTTTAGAATTATGGCTGTTAAATAAAGGAGCAGGCTGTCAAACATAAAATTCAATGCCCAGATAACATCCAAATAGACCGTCAATTATCTTCCTCCTTTATAAAGTGAAACTTCAATCAGTGGGGGTTTTCTTTATCCCCCGCTGATTGTTAGTTTAACCAATCGGGCCTATACGGGCAGTTTGACCCCCACTTTTCCTCCGTTGATTCCGCTTAGTCTTGAAGCATGGGTTTTACTGTCCGTTAGACTGCGATAAAATCAGAATCTGATAGATTGACGTGATGTTCCAATTCTCTCATATAGTTAAAGTGCGTTGATTCTGTTAGAAAAAAGTATAGCGCATTTCAGTAAAGAAAGTGTGTCGCTTTCTGTATGCAAAAAGATAGAAATTTTCCCTATTCCCAACGGATTTTGTCATTATTTTTCTATTCATTGCCCCTCCTATTTTCACTGGGTGTGATTTATATCACATTTTTCGTTTTCATTATCAACTATAATGACAGTGAAAATATTAAAAAGGAGTTTTGCTGATATGCTAGACACAAAAACAATCGAAATTATTAAAAGCACTGTACCTGTACTTGAAAAACATGGTGAAGATATTACGAAAACCTTCTATAAACTGATGTTTACAAATCACCCTGAACTGCTGAACATTTTCAATCACGCTAATCAAAAACAGGGCCGTCAGCAAAAAGCACTTGCAAATTCAGTATATGCTGCGGCAAAATATATCGATAACCTCGAAGCTATTATTCCGGTTGTCACACAAATCGCACATAAACACAGATCATTAGGAATTAAACCTGAACATTATCCAATTGTGGGAGAACACTTAATTCTTGCAATTAAGGAAGTACTGCAGGAGGCAGCAACTGAAGAAATTATTGATGCGTGGGTTAAAGCATATGGTGTGATAGCTGATGCATTCATCGGATTGGAAAAAAACCTTTATGAGGACGCAGCACATAAGCCAGGAGGCTGGGATGACTTCAGAACTTTCACTGTGGCTAAAAAGGTGAAAGAAAGTGATGTGATTACATCCTTCTACTTTACACCGGCTGATGGAGGAAATATTTCCGGTTACCTTCCGGGTCAATATATTAGTGTGAAATTAACGATTCCAGGTGAAGAATACACACATATTCGCCAATACAGCCTGTCTGATTCCCCGGAAAAATCTTATTACCGGATTTCTGTTAAGAAAGAAGAAGGCTACTCTGAAAAGCCGGACGGAAAGGTTTCCAGCTATCTTCATAATAATCTTAACGAAGGCGATCAGATAGAGATTAGTGCTCCTGCTGGAGAATTTGTTCTGGAGAATGTGGATAAGCCTGTGGTTCTGCTTAGCGGCGGGGTAGGCATTACACCAATGCACAGCATGCTGCGTCATCTTGATGCAGCAGGAGTAAATCATGAAACTATTTTTGTTCATGCTGCACTTAATGGAAATGTACATGCATTTACCGGTGAAGTTCAGGAGATTGAAAAGAATAATCCCTTAGTTAAAACATATTTCTGCTATGAAAAGCCAACAGATAGAGATAAAACAGAAAAAGTATACAGCAAAGAAGGCTATATTACTACTGAGTGGTTAAAAACAATCGTGCCGAATAAAGAAAGTATGGTTTATATGTGCGGTCCAGTTCCTTTCATGCAGGCTATGTATGAAGCATTACTTGGTGCAGGTTTTAAAAAGGAAAATATCCGCTATGAATTCTTCGGGCCATCAATGCAATTAAAGGAAACTCAATCAGTTTAAAAATTTAATAAGCATGGCTCATCACTTTGAGCCGTGCTTAAATGTGTAAAAACTTTCATGACAATTGTAAAAAACACCTGGAATCGAGCTGATTCCAGGTGTTTTTTCATTCATATATTATCTTCTGCGGTTACGATTGCGAAGGAACGTCGGGATATCCAACGTTTCTTCCGGCTGATGAGATTGGCTGCTTCTTACAGTTTCCTGTGGAGCTTCCTCTCTCTTTGGCTCACGCTTCATAGCTGTTCCCATATTTGGAGCAGACTTAGGCTGTCCAAATGATGGCCTCATAGGCTTTGGCTGGATCACTTCTTCATTAAATCCCGTTGCAATGACCGTCACTACGATCTCATCTTTAAGATTTTCATTTATAACAGAACCGAAGATCATATTTACGTCCTGATCTGATGCCGAAGCAACAATATCAGCAGCTTCCTGTACTTCATAAAGGCTTAGATTCGACCCGCCGGTAATATTCATTAAGACGCCTTGTGCGCCATCAATGGATGTCTCGAGTAAAGGAGATGAAATCGCCTTTTTCGCGGCTTCTGCTGCACGGTTTTCTCCTGCAGCAACACCAATTCCCATTAGGGCTGAACCTTTATTTGACATGATTGTCTTCACATCTGCAAAGTCAAGGTTAATTAATCCCGGGACAGCGATTAAATCGGAAATACCCTGAACACCCTGGCGAAGAACATTATCCGCTTCGCGGAATGCTTCAAGCATTGGAGTGCTTTTATCAACGATTTCTAATAGCCTGTCGTTTGGAATCACAATCAGTGTATCAACCGCTTCCTTCATAGCAGCAATTCCGCCGGCTGCCTGAGTGGAACGCTTGCGGCCTTCAAAGGTGAAAGGGCGCGTAACAACACCGACAGTAAGAGCACCTAAATCGCGTGCAATCTGGGCAATTACTGGAGCCGCTCCGGTTCCAGTTCCTCCTCCCATACCAGCAGTAACAAATACCATATCCGCACCTTTAAGTGCTTCTTCTACCTGCTCTTTACTTTCTTCTGCTGCTTTTTTGCCTACCTCAGGGTTGGCACCAGCCCCAAGCCCTCTTGTAAGCTTGCCTCCGATTTGCATTTTCACTTCTGCTTTTGATAAATTCAGCGCCTGTGCATCCGTGTTAACTGCAATAAACTCGACACCTTGAACACCATGCTCAATCATTCTGTTTACTGCATTGTTACCGCCGCCTCCAACGCCGATGACTTTTATAGTTGCTAATGAATCCAAATTTGTATCAAATTCCAACATGACTTATCCTCCTAATTCGTCGACATTCCTAAGAACACCCTTATTTGATTCGCTTTTTAACGCACTCCCATAATGGGGCTGCAGTGCTTTTTCTATCCGCCGTATGGCTTTCGATTCCGTTTCCCTAACCCTTGCGAATCAAATCAAGTTATTCGAAAAAGTATCCGAGGAACTTTTTAACTCTTGATGTGATCTTTTCTTCCGGCTGTTTTTCCGGCTTTGTTTTTGGTTGCGGTTGCGGTTTTTGCACTCGGTTTTCTTTTGCTTCAGGGACAGTCACTGGCTGCTCCATTTTTCTGCCCTGTATTTTAGCATTCTTATATGCGAACTTAATCAATCCAACTGCAGTTGTGTACTGCGGTTCCCTTACTCCAATATAATCTGGAATTGCAATGCGGACTCTGTTTTGGAAAACATCCTGTGCCAGTTCAAGGATCCCCTGAGTGTTCGCAACACCACCAGATAATACATAGCCGCCAGGAAGATCTTTTGCACCAAGACGTTTCACTTCGTGCTGGATAAGATCAAAAATCTCCTCCATTCGCGCTTCTATAATATCTGAAATCTCCAGCTGATTAAATTGCTGATGCTGATCACTTCCGATGATGGGTACACTGAATACCTCATCTTCGGATGCATGATCATAGAACGCATAGCCATACTTTGTTTTAATTTTTTCTGCATCTTCTGTAGAAGTACGGAGTCCGATTGACAAGTCTTTTGTAATATGGTCTCCACCTACAGGAAGGACACTGGTTGCCTTTAAATAACCATTTTCGAATATGGCAATGGTTGTGGAGCCGCCGCCAATATCAACAAGTGCAACTCCAAGATTTTTCTCATCCTTGGATAATGCGAATGCACCTGCCGCCAGAGGCTGTAGTGTAATATCCATGATTTCAAGGCCAGCGCGTTCCACACAGCGCAGTGTGTTATGTAAAATCGTTTTTGATCCGGTAATAATGGTGCCTTCCATTTCCAGACGCACACCAATCATTCCTCGGGGATCACTGATTTCGTCCAATCCGTCGACAATAAACTGTTTTGGAATGACATCAATGATATCCCTTTCCGGCGGGATCGATACAACTTGTGCCGCATCTATAACTCTAGCAACATCCTCGTCTGTTATTTCCCTATTTTCACTAGAGACCGCGACAACACCATGGGATGGCTGAAGCATAACATGATTGCCTGTTATTCCCACAATCACATTTTTTATTTCCATACCTATCATTCTCTCAGCCTGTTCGATTGCCTTTTTAATAGAATGAACTGTTTCGTCTATATCAACAATAGAGCCCTTGCGCAGCCCCTCTGAATGTACATTGCCAACACCAATAATATTTAAAGAGTCATTGACCATTTCCCCAATGATTACTTTTACACTGGATGTACCGATGTCAAGACTAACATATATTTCATTGCTGTTCATTCTCTGGCACCTCCTTTTTTTGCTATTCCGAATATTGAACAACAATAATTTTTTGCTGTTATTTGTTTTAATAAGTTAGTTTATCTATAAAATTATTCGTCAAAACTAATATTTTCCCTTTTTTAAATATCATTTTTTTCTGTTTTTTCTCTGTTTTGAGACCATTTTGCAATTAATATTCTTCTGATGACCGCAATATTCTGGAATAGCCTGACCCCAAAAGCAAATACTGCTGCTAAATACAAGTCTACACCAAGATGCACACCCAGAAAAGCTAAACTTGCTGCCAGCAGGATGTTAAAAAAGAAACCGGAAACGAAAACTTTCTCATCATAAATGTTTTGAAGCTGCGCCCGAATCCCGCCGAATAGAGTATCCAATGCAGCAAGAACAGCAATGGACAGATAATTCGAGTATTCATCCGGCACTTTTATATCTGTCATAAGTCCAAGTATCACACCTATGATCAATCCTAAAACGGGAAGCCACATTATGATTTGCCTCCTTCATCAGGTTTCACAGGCTCCATATATCTGATTCTCAACGCCTCGTCATATGCAGGAACAGTAATTGGCTCTGCAGACTTTTCCACCTTTACCCGAAGATTGTCAATGAAGAATTCTTCTGCAGATTTTGATACCTGCATGCGGTTAAAAAGCTTCTCTGCAGATTGAACATTCTCAGTGATTACTTTCACTTCAATAGGCAAGGATTTTAAGGCATAACCGTCTATCATGGTCTCCCTGTTAATGTCCCTTATGACGGTAGTGTTGATGACCCTTCTGCCTCCAATAGATATGTGCATGGCATCATACATATTTAACTCGTTTACCAGCCGCTTAAGTAAATCAGGGGAAACAGAATCAGCCTGCTTGCCCAGGAGCAGCTCCTCATGTACCGGTTCTATGGTTAAGATTATGCCAGGTCCTGTCACTTCACTTAATCCGGCTTCCATTTTTAATTCCTTCAGCGTCTCACGAAGCACTTGTTCTTTGCTTTGTTTGCGCTTTGTTTCATATTGGGCAATTTTTTCTTCGTTTGAACTGATTTCACGCAAAAGTTTTAATTGCAGTTCTTTTTCTTTAAGGATGTCAGCTCTAAGCTCCCACGTATCTCTCGTATCACGGACAGCCGGTTCCTTAACTGTTTGAAACTGTATGGCAATCATAAAGCCAATTACAACTGTTATAAAGGTAAAGCTTAACTTCTTTTTGCTGTCCACTTTAATTCCACCTTGCTTTCCCGAATAAATTATTCTGTGGACAAATTTTATACGAATGCTGGTTTGGCTTTACGAACCCAGTAATGGTTCAATGATAATTTCGCCCTTTTCCTCTAAAGTGAATTGGATGTTTTCATCTACCAATGTATCTTTCACCCCGCCTGTGAGATTCAGAGCTGACGAAAGAACTTCGGCATCACCAATGGCAGTAATGACAAAAGGGGCAGGATGCTGATAGCCGTCTACTTCTATCACAGGTCCATTGCATACAATATATGAACTATGCGACAGCCTCTGCCCGTTTATGGCAACTGCAGAAGCACCGGAAATATAGAGCTCATTAATTACTTTAAAGACATGGTGTTCATGTACAATATAATTATTAATGTTATCTTCATCAGGATCATAATCGCCATCTGCAAGAGTAACTTCAACACCCGGGCCCTTTACTTTAACTTTTCCAAGATGCATCCGGTACTTTTCAGCATCCTCGGCTAGATTAAAATAAACCTGTGCTTCCTGTGAAAGCTCCTTTTCAATATCAAGAACGTTTTCCTGCTTTTGATTTAATTCTTTTTGAAGAGCTCTGTTTTTTTCCTCCAGTTCAACAAGCTGATTACGGAGCTCCAGGTCTCTTTCCCATTGCTTCCCGCTTAATGCCGGCTTTTCTTCTTCTCCCTGTGTAAGGTGATAGGAAAAAGCCATCATGTAACCCAGAACGAGAAAGACCAGGGAGAATATTACATGATTACCCTTCACCTTCATTTTCTTCTTCAATCTCTTCAGCTCCCTCTTTTTCATAAGCTTTAAAATAAGAGCCTACTTCCAAGTCAATGACTCCCTTTTTTTCGGGATCCAGCTGGCTTATGATAGAAGGGTAGTGTGCCATTTTTTCTGAAAAACTTCTTAGTGTAGCGCTGACTTCAAAACCATCATTCATATACAAAGTAATATGATTGGAATCTGTCTTTTTTGGAGTGTGGTGGACTTCTGAAATTGAATTTAATACCTCTTCGGGCAGTGTTTCCAGTTCTCCGATCATCATATCAAGGATGTCACCCTCAGAAAAGCCATTTAGGATTGGTGCGTTAACAGGGATCTCTGCAGCTTTTTCATCCTTTAATATGCTCCCATTCTCCATCACAGGAAGGTAGTGCTTCTCTTTCGCTATGTAGGCAATGCGCTTTAATTCATCTACCTGAATAATGATTGTGCTTGGCAGCTGAATCTTAACAGTTGAAGATTTTATTTCAGGCAGCTCTTTAAGCTTACCCTCCATACCCTCTTCATCAACCTTCCAAATATTTGTTTTTTCAGTAACACCGCTGATTTGGATAATTTCTTCTTTATCATAAATTGAATTGCCGGATACTTTAATTTGTTTAATATGGCTTAAGGGCGATTGAAAGTAGATAACTAAAACAATCAGCGAGAAAAAAAGCAGCAGCAAAAAGATCAGCCTTCTGTTCGCTTTCTTTTTTCTTTGCTGCTTAAGCTTCGGGATTCGATCCTCAAGCGAGACAACCTTACTTTTCTCCATATTTATCACCCCATCAAGAAAAGCGCAAGGACAATAAATTAAATTAATCAAATGGCTTGTCCAGCACAATTTATGCAATTAAAAATTAGGGAAGAGAACGGCATGTGAAACATGCCGTTAACACTGCATATACTGTTATCTAATTAATCATTATATCACAATAAATGGTATCTGTGAGGTATTATTTCCCGTTACTTTCGACCGATTATTTCCACTTCTGTCTCCATTTTTACTCCGTACATATCAAAGATTGTATCCTTAATATGCTGAATAAGCGCCAGGACATCTTCCGCTTTTGCATCTCCTGCATTCACGATGAAATTCCCATGCATATTGGAAATTTGAGCACCTCCAATGGAGTGGCCTTTCAAGCCGGCTTTCTCAATGAGCTGACCGGCATATTCAGGGAGCGGGTTACGGAAAATACTGCCTGCACATGGGAAGTTCCAAGGCTGAGTATCCTTCCTGTAATCTTTATTCTTTTGCATAGCGGAGGATATTTTTTCCCGGTCTCCCTCTGTAAGCTGAAAAACGGCCTCAAGAACAATTCCTGGACGCTTCTTTTGAAGAACGGAGGTTCTATAAGAAAATTCCATTTCTTCATTCGTGAGCCAGCCCATTTTCCCATCCTCAAAAAGAACATGTGCCTTGGTCAGAATTTGCGAAATATCTGAACCGTGAGCACCAGCGTTCATATAAACTGCTCCGCCTACCGACCCGGGAATCCCGCTGGCAAACTCAAGTCCTGACAAGCCTTTTTTACTGATTATGGTGGAGAGAGCTACCAATGAATAACCGCCGCCAGCTTTCAGCTCTGTTCCATTAAGATCCATGTGGTCCATGCCGCGGCCCAATTTAATGACCACGCCTTCTATGCCGCCATCAGATACGAGCAGATTCGATCCTCTTCCAATCGCTCTCCAGTTCAATTCAAATTGACGGATCAATTCCATCGCTTTTGACAGGTTTTCTATGGAAGAAGGCTCAATAAACAAATCGGCGGGACCGCCAATCTTCATTGTTGTATGATTAGCCATTGGTTCATTTTCTTTGATTGTTCCAATGTTTAATTCTCTAAGTTTGCTGATAAATCCGTCCATATTTACCTCCCTTTCTATTGATTTCAACCTAAATTTATTTATTCTATGCAAATTAACGATTCAGGGCTACTTTCCGCTATCTGAAACCAATTCTGCCATTAATTTGTAAAGTCTATTTGATGCATCCCGGATTCCAAGTTTTCTAGAAGCTTCCTTCATACTATCCATTTTATCTTTATCGAGAATAATTCGGTCAATGCTATCAATAAGTTTTTTGCCTGTTAATTCTTTTTCAAGCAATAGCTCTGCAGCACCATGGTCACTAAGCGCTCTTGCATTTTTCTCCTGGTGGTTATTTGTTACATACGGGCTTGGGATTAATATGCTTGGAATGCCTAAAGAAGTTATTTCTGCCAATGTGGTGGCTCCTGCACGTGATACGACAAGGCTGGCTCCGGCCAGCACTTCTGGCATATTGTGAATAAATGGTTTGATTATTACGTTTTCAGGATTTCCCACAAGCTCTACTTCTTTTTGCACATCATCATAGTGCACATCACCTGTAATATAAAGAACCTGATATGGCTTTTCACCAAGCTCAGCCAATGTTTTTAATACTGCATCATTTATTGGCCTTGCTCCTCTGCTGCCGCCAAAAATTAACACAGCAGGAACTCCTGTCTTTAATCCTGCAGATAGCCTTCCCCTTATTCCATCCTGTCCCAAAACCTCTGATGCACGCGGATTCCCTGTCATAACGGTTTTAGTTTCCGGAAAAAAAGCCTTTGCTTCTTCAAAACAAACTGCAATTTTATCTACATATCTGCTTAAGAATTTATTGGTTAATCCAGGGACGCTGTTTTGCTCATGAATAATGGTTGGGATCCCAAGCTTGGAAGCAGCATATACAACAGGTCCGCATACATATCCGCCTGTACCGATGACAACATCTGCCTTAAATTCCTTAAGCATCTTTTTGCTGTCACGAACGCCTTTCAGGAACCTTAAGACAGTTTTCACATTATCCAAAGAGATTTTTCTTTTAAAACCGGTTATATGTATTGATTTAAATGGGATATTTTCACGATTCACAATCGTGTTTTCAAGCCCTTTTTCAGTTCCAATATATAAAAATTCAGCATCCTTATGTTCTTTCTGAATTTGTCTTATAAGCGCAAGTGCCGGATATATATGACCGCCAGTTCCTCCGCCGCTAACAGCAATTTTCATTCTTTCACCTCATAAAAGAGTAATAATCTATAGTATTCATTTGTTAAGCCCTCGGTTAATATTTATAAAGGGCCACAGCACGTTGGAGTGCAAACACTCCCCCTCATTTCCCTATTCTACTATATTCAAAACAAATAGATAGGAACGAACATCATAATGTTAAAGAAATGTAATAATGTGCAAAATTGCAAAGAAGTTTGATAATTTAGCGTGCCGGATTTGTTATTGCTTCCAAAAAAGAAACCCTGCTTCACAGGGTTTCCTAAAATGCATGTTATAAATGCGCTAGTACCTTGCATATCTGCTAATATTAAGCAGAACCCCTATAGCCATTAGCATCAGTGTCAGGGAAGATCCCCCGTAGCTCAGAAATGGAAGCGTGATGCCCGTAACAGGCATTAGACCTGTTACAACCCCGATATTGATCATTACCTGAATAGCGACCATTGCTATAATCCCAACAGCCAAAAAACTCCCATATAAATCAGGGGCGCCAAGAGCTATACGGATGCCTCGCCATAAGAGAAGGGCAAATAACAATATGACAAAAGATCCGCCAATAAACCCAAGTTCCTCAGCTAAAATGGCAAAAATGAAATCTGTCTGCGGTTCAGGAAGATAGAAAAACTTTTGTCTGCTCTGACCCAGACCAAGGCCGAACAGCCCTCCAGGACCAATTGCATATAAGGATTGGATAATCTGGAAACCGCTTCCGAGCGGGTCCTCCCATGGGTCAAGAAAGGATGTAATCCTTTTTATTCTGTAAGGGGCTGACAGAACCAGTGCCACAAATCCGGCCAGACCTGCAGCGGCAAACCAGACAAAGTGGCTGATTCTGGCCCCTGCAATGAAAATCATGACAACACAGGTACCCACCATTACAGTTCCAGTCCCTAAATCAGGCTGCAGCATAATTAATCCAAATGCTAGAAACACCAGCCCTAAAGATGGTACAAGACCTTTTCGGAAAGAAGTGATCAGCTTTTGTTTTTCGGAGAGGAATTTTGCCATAAACACAATCATGGCAAGCTTCATAAACTCCGAAGGCTGTATGGAAAATGCACCAACGCCAATCCAGCTCCTGGAACCGTTTCGCACATTGCCTACGCCCGGAACCAGCACCAATATCAAAAGCACAAAACAGATGATAATTAACACTTTTGCCCAAGTTCTCCAGGTCCAGTAATCCACATTCATAATAAAAAACATCGCAATAATTCCGACTCCGGCAAAAAGCATTTGCCTTTTCGCAAAAAAGAAAGAATCGTCAAATTTATAATCTGCCCAAATTGCACTGGCACTGTATACCATAGTCAATCCTACAGCAAGCAGCGTTAAAGTGACGATCATTAATATAAAATCGGGAGTGGTTTTTTTAGCCGGCAACGAAAACACCTCGAATGCAAGTTTTAGGGCTGTCAAGTAGAACAATAAGCCCTGCCGAAATAAGCTTACCCGCTTATAGGCAGTCTATTGTTTCTTTTTTATAGCTCCAAATGCCACACGAGGAAGATGAATGCCTTTGCTGAAAGTTTCTTAGTCCCGCAGACAAGCCCTTAACTAAGTTTATGCACCGCATCTATAAACATGTCTCCCCGAACCTCAAAAGTTTTATATTGGTCCCAGCTTGCACAGGCAGGAGAAAGCAGAATCACATCTCCCGGCTCCGAAAGCTTGAAGGCTGCTGGTACGGCGTTTTCAACATTATCGACACGCTCAATTGTTTTTATTCCCGCTTCCATTGCTGCTTTTTCAATCTTTTCAGCAGTTTGGCCAAAGGTTACCAGTGCCTTTACCTTTTTAAGAGATGGAATAAGTTCATCAAAGCTATTTCCGCGGTCAAGACCTCCTGCAAGAAGAAGAACAGGCTGATCAAATGCTGCGACTGCATTCTTAGTTGCAAGGATGTTCGTTGCTTTAGAATCATTATAAAATTTCCTATTTTGATATTCCCCAACATATTGCAGGCGGTGCTTTACACCTGTAAACGAGCCCAGAATCCGGCTGATGGCTTCATTCCCGACTCCCGTCAGCTTGGCAGCAGCCACTGACGAAAGGATATTCTCAAGGTTGTGCTCTCCTGGCAATGATACATCTTTTCTTTCCATCACTTGTTCATCATTAAAATAAATCCAGCCATCTTTAACATATGCACCTTCAGACAGGACTTTGGAAGTCGAAAAAGGAATGATCTGAGCCTTTGACCGGGCAGCACATTCCATTACTTTATCCTGGTCGGCATTGACAATGAAATAATCCTGTTCAGTCTGATTCATCGTTATGTTTGCTTTGGCTGCATGGTAATCTTCTCTTGTGCCATGGTAATCCAAATGGGCATCATATAAATTGGTTAAAATGGCAATTCTCGGCCTGAAATCCTGAATGCCCATCAGCTGAAACGATGAAAGCTCAATCACGATATTGTTTTCTTCCGCGGCATCCTGCGCAACTTCTGAAGCTACTGTACCAATATTTCCAGCTATCAGCGGCATCTTGCTCCCTGCCTGAAGCATTTCAAACACAAGTGTAGTCGTTGTCGTTTTTCCATTAGTGCCAGTAATCGCAATAAAAGGAGCTTCAGAAACCTGATAGGCAAGCTCCACTTCTGTAATAACCGGTATGCCCTTTTCAAGGGCTCCTTTTATCATTGGATTATGATAAGGTATACCGGGATTTTTTACAATCAGCTCAAACCCCTCTTCAAGAAGTTCAATGGGATGGCCACCGCAAATAACTGTAATCCCCTGCTCAAGCAGTCCTTGTGCTTCAGGATTTTCTGCAAGCGGCTTATAATCATTAACAGTCACAAATGCTCCAAGCTTATGTAAAAGGGAAGCTGCACTCACTCCGCTTTTCGCCAGCCCCAGTACTAATATTTTCTTATGTCTATAGCGATTGACTTCTTTCACTTACACCCACACCTCAATATAAATTCCTAAGATTGCAAACAATAACCCAACCGTCCAGAACGTAACAACAACCCGCCATTCTGACCAGCCTACCAATTCATAATGATGGTGAAGCGGGCTCATGCGGAAAATCCGTCTGCCGGTGGTTTTAAAGGAGGCCACCTGTAGAATAACAGATAATGTTTCAATAACAAAAACCCCGCCGATAATAATCAGGATGATTTCAAGTTTTGTCAGGATGGCTATGGTCGCAATAGCACCGCCAAGAGCCAGTGAGCCCGTGTCTCCCATAAACACCTTTGCAGGATGGGCGTTAAAGACAAGGAAACCCAATACTGCTCCAACTACTGCTACAGAAAAAATGGATACTTCAAATTGGGATTGATTCCAGGCCAGTACTGCAAATGCTCCAAAAGCGATTGCGGCAGTCCCGGATACAAGTCCATCAAGTCCATCTGTCAGATTGACAGCATTTGAGAATCCGACCAGCCAGATAATAATAAATAAAACATACCCCCAGCCCAAATCAATCGAAATATCTGTCAGCGGAATATGTACCTCTGTTGAAAAGTCATTCTGCTTATAAACAAAATAAAAAATCACTGAAATAATAATCTGGCCCAGAAGCTTCTGTTTTGAAGTCAGGCCTAAATTACGCTTCAAAACCACTTTAATAAAATCATCCAGGAAACCGAGGAGTCCAAACCCCAGGGTAACCAGAAGCAGCAAATATGTTTCTACTGCAGGCTGTGAAAATTTACTGGTCATAAATAAAGTGGTCACCGTGACGGAAAGAAGAATCATAATCCCGCCCATTGTCGGAGTACCTGTCTTCTTCATATGGGATTTCGGGCCTTCTTCACGGATGCTTTGCCCAAATTTTAACCTTCTCAGGAAGGGAATAAATATGGGAGACAGCAATACCGTAATTAAAAAACCTGCCAATATTGTGAAAAAAATAACTTGCTCCATCATACTTATCCCCTCCTTTCGCGTTTGGCATTACCCGCAGTTTCCGCTAATCTTGCAGCCATTACAGCAATATCATATGTTGTTTCTTTTTCTTTAAGACTTTCTTCATTCGAAATAAGAAAATTAGTTGTGTTCATCTTTTCTTCTGCTTTACTTAATTTATTAATATATAATTCCATGATATCCTTTAAGCCTTTCGTTAAGTCGTTTGTATAAAAAATAGGGAAATGATTTGGGGTGTATGACGGCGTCTCGGCATTCTCATTCCAGATTGCAGCAACAGCCCCTCTTTCAATAGCTTCCTTCAGATTTCCGTCTTCCTCGTAAGGAATATAAATTCCTTTTGGCTGCAGGTCAGAAGAGGACGATGCCACGGTATGAAATTCCAGCTCATGATCCTTTATTCCTTTGGCAGCCGGAAACAATTCCGCTAAATCCTGATACGTCAAATACATTTTATCGCTCCTCTATAGCCTCTTTTGCCACCAGACGGTCATCAAAGTCAAAAACATGGCTGCCTACTATCTGATAGGTCTCATGACCTTTTCCTGCTATTAAGATAACGTCTCCTGCACTGGCATTTTTCACCGCATAGTGAATGGCTTCTTTTCGATCGACGATTATTTTATAACTTTCTTCTTTTACTCCCTCTTCCATATCTCTCAGGATTTGGATTGGATCTTCACTTCTCGGATTATCTGAAGTGAAAATTGGGTCTGTACTGTACTGGCATGCAATTTCTGCCATTAACGGACGTTTGGATCTGTCTCTGTCTCCTCCGCAGCCCACGATGGCGAAAATGCGCTTCAGGGCAAATTGCTTTACCGTTTCCAGCGCATTTTTCAGACTGTCCGGTGTATGCGAATAATCAACAATCACAGAAAAATCCTGGCCTGCATCTACGGTTTCAAATCTGCCGGCAACTCCTTTAACTTCTTCTGCAGATTTAATGATTTGAGAGATTGATATGCCTGCAGCGATACCAGCACCAATACTTGCCAGTACATTATAGATGCTGAACTTTCCTATCATTTTTAAAGAAACTTTATGCTTCCCGAATGGGGAAATTAAGTCAAATTCCGTACCGGCAGCAGTCATTTGAATATTAACAGCCCGCAGATCAGCTTCCTGATCAATTCCGTAGGAAATGACATGAGCAGCTGTCGCTTTTTCATATTCTGCGGAGGCAGGGTCATCTGAATTTAAAATGGCATACTTCGGTTCTCCATGATTATAGGCGCTTCCAAGCTGGGCAAACAACAGCCCTTTTGCTCTCCTGTATTCATCCATCGTTTTATGATAATCCAGGTGATCCTGTGTCAGGTTCGTAAATACGGCTATATTAAAATCACAGCCATGAACACGGCCTTCAACAAGTGCATGAGAAGACACTTCCATTACAGCTGAATCCACACCTGCATCTGCCATTTTTCTAAATGTGCTTTGCAAAGTCAGGCTTTCAGGAGTAGTATTTTTCACTTCAAAAGTTTCATCGGCAATCTTCGTATACATCGTGCCAATTAAGCCGGTCTTCCTTCCTGCGTCTGCAAGAATCTTTTCAATTAAATGACTTGTTGTTGTTTTGCCATTGGTCCCTGTTATGCCAATTAAATGAAGCTGCTTGCTCGGCTGTCCATAAAAAGCATCAGCCAGCACGGCCATCGCCCGTTTTGTATTATTAACTACTATAACCGGGATATCTAAGTCCAGCTCTTTTTGGGCCACTATCGCTGCTGCGCCTTTTTCGGCAGCAGAAGCTGCAAAGTCATGGCCATCCACCGTATAGCCCTCAATGCAAATAAACAGACTTCCAGGCAGAACTTTCCGGTTATCGTTAACAATCGCTGTGATTTCAGGGTTTTCCCCTTTATATGTCATATAAGGCTGTAAAAATCGCAGCAGTTTATGTAATTCCATCTTTACCATTCCTCTCATGTTAAAACAGAGCAAACTATTCCCTTATTTAATAAAACTGGTCAGTATAAAGTGAAACTTCAATTAGTGGGGAGTGCTTTTTCCCCGCTAATTGTTAGTTGAACCAATCGGGCCTTTACGGGCAGTTTGACCCCCGCTTATCTCAATTGATTCCTCTGAGTCTTGAAGTGGGGTCTTACTGCCCGTTAGACTGCGATAAAGTGAAACTTCAATCAGTGGGGGGTTTTCTTTTCCCCACTGATTGTTAGTTGAACCAATCGGGCCTTTACGGGCAGTTTGACCCCCTTATCACCTTTGGTTCCGCTGAGTCTTGAAGTGGGGTTTTACTGCCCGTTAGACTGCGATAAAGTGAAACTTCAATCAGTGGGGGGTTTTCTTTTCCCCACTGATTGTTAGTTGA
>NZ_JBYTDU010000001.1:1669078-2121945 GCF_058791715.1 Cytobacillus sp. EB106-05-05-XG126
AACCAATCGGGCCTTTACGGGCAGTTTGACCCCCTTATCACCTTTGGTTCCGCTGAGTCTTGAAGTGGGGTCTTACTGCCCGTTAGACTGCGATAAATAAATATAATCAAAACAACATTCTAAATGATGGCGATATATATTGTACAGGATAATTGCTTTTTTAGCTATTTTATATATAGAAGAAGAACCCTGAAAGTATGTTACAGTTTCCTTACAAACAAAAAAAATTCAGGCGGCGCAGAGGAAGCCGCCCTCATTCCTTATCTTATTTATTATCAAAATACAGGCGGATCGTTGAACCTTCTTTTAACTTAATGCCCGGCTGAGGCGTTTGTTTTACCACCGTATCCCCTATCCCGCTGGCATCAATTTTCAGGTTAAGATATAGTTCCCCAAGGTCTTTCTTTGTCATACCTACCATATCAGGAACCTCAATCATTGGGGAATCCATCCATGTCAGCTCTTTTTCAATTTGATTTTTGCGGGGCTTTACACCCATCGCCCGCAGGCTGTCCCCCATGATTTCTCCTACAATCGGAGCAGCTACAACACCCCCAAATTGAACGGTTCCTTTTGGATTATCCACAGCCACATACACGACGAGCTGAGGATCATCAGCAGGTGCAAACCCTATGAATGATACGATATGGTTATTTTCCAGGTACCTGCCATTTTGCGCTTTCTGTGCAGTCCCCGTTTTTCCCCCAACACGATATCCATCAACGAACGCTTTTTTTCCTGATCCTTTTGCCACAACTGACTCAAGCGCTTTGCGGATTTCATCAGATGTTTCCTTTGAAATTACTTTTCTCTTTGCATCAGGCGATTTTTTCATCAATACTTCACCTGTAGCCGGATTTATAAGCTCTTTTGCTATATAAGGCGTATATAATGTTCCGCCATTAACCGCAGCTGAAATGGCTGCTACCTGCTGAATCGGGGTAACGGAAACCCCCTGACCAAAAGCAGTGGTTGCCTGCTCGACTGGACCAACCCGATCGAGATTAAATAGAATCCCTTTCCCCTCGCCCTGAAGGTCGATGCCGGTCTTTTCGCCGAACCCGAAGTCGCGAATATATTTAAATAGAGACTCCTTGCCTAATCTCTCACCCAGCTCTACAAAGCCTGGGTTGCAGGAATTCTGTACTACTTCAAGATAAGTCTGACTGCCATGTCCACCCTTTTTCCAGCATCTCAGTCTGGCACCGCCCACTTCAACAGATCCCGGGTCGTGGAAATGATCCTTTTCCAAATTTACCTTTCCCTCTTCTAATGCAGCTGCCAGAGTAATGATTTTAAATGTGGAACCAGGCTCGTATGTACTCCATATCGGCAGATTGCGGTTGTAGATCTCCGGAGGAACATTTTTAAAATTCGCGGGGTCAAAATCCGGTCTGCTGGACATGGCAAGAACCTCTCCATTATTTGGATTCATGGCAATTGCGATTATTCCATCAGGGTTATATTCCGCCTGAGCTATATCAAGCTCCCTTTCTACAATAGTCTGTATCTTTGAATCGATGGTAAGCTTTAAATCCATTCCATCAACCGGCGGCTTATAGTCATCCGCCATATCGTTCATCCGCTCTCCCTTTGCATTCGCATAAAACTTAACAGATCCCTTTTTCCCTTTTAACTTTTCATCATAATATAACTCAAGGCCCATAAGACCCTGATTATCAATTCCTGCAAACCCCAGAACATGCGATAGGTAATTACCGAAAGGATAATGGCGTTTTGAATCTTCACCAATGTATACTCCTTCAATACCCAATGCACGGATTTCTTTCGCTTTTTCATGGGAAATCTTTCTGCCTTGAGGAATTTTCACACTTGATGCCCTTTTGGTGATAAGCTCATAGGCTTTTTCTTTTGGCATATTCAGTACTGCAGCCAATTTCTCTGCAGCATCTGCAGGATCCTTGATTTGTCTGGGTACAACATAGACAGTTGGAGCACTGACATTTGTAGCCAGCGGAACACCATTTCGGTCAACGATTTCTCCTCTTTCCGGTTCGAAGGGGATATCTCTGCTCCAGAGCTCCTTTGCGCCATCAGTAAGCATATTCCCCAGAAAAAACTGAACATATCCCAGACGCAAATCAATTATAAAAAAGACGAGAATACCAACAAACAACGCTGCAGTCAGCCTTTTTCGAACGGTTACATTAGAAACACGCATGTACGGACGAACCTCCTTAAATTATGGCTCGTTCCAATATATGCTTGTACCAAAACGAATAGAACGCACTGCCGCACATCCGGCAGTACGTTCCCCATTTAATCAAGCACTGCTTCCTCTTCTTCTTGCTGCTCTTCTGATTTGAGGTTCTCCTCATTATATTTCTCAGCAGGGTGCTCAAGTTCGACTATTAAATAGTCACCTTCCCTAAGTACAGAACCGGCTTTCAGATTTTGTTTCATCACATACCCGCTTCCAACAGTATTAAGCTTCAAGTCAGCAAGCTTTGCCACCTTCATGACGTCCCTTAACGACCAGCCAGACATATCAGGCACTGTTAATTCACCATCTGTCTTTAAGATCACTCGTTCGCCTTCAAGCAAATTATACATATTGCCAGGGACCTGCCTTTGTACCTTGGTGCCCTTTCCCAGCACAATAGCTTCAAATCCGGATTTTTTCAATTGTGCCTTCGCTTCTTCAACTGTTTTTCCTTCCACTTCAGGCGCTTGTTCCGAATTTGCCTTTAGTTCTTTTGCCGGTTCTATATTTAAATATTGCAGACTGCTTTTCATTACCGGAGTAAAAATCTTAGCAACAGGTTCTGCACCATTTGTACTGAGGTCAATATCCGGCTGCTGGACCGCTACATAGATGATCAGTTCAGGATCATCTTTTGGCGCCATGCCTAAAAACGAGAAGATAAAATTTTCATGACCTGTTAAATATCCCCCGCCATTTGGATCGGGGATTTGGGCAGTCCCCGTTTTTCCCGCAACTTCATAGCCTTCGATATTATACCTTTTATACCCTGTTCCTTTTTCAGAAGAAACAACTGTTTCCAGGATATCCCTGGCTTTCTTTGCCGTTTCTGCAGAAATGGGATTACCCTTCACCTTCGGCTTTGTTTTTTTCACGACTTCCTTTTTATCGCTATCAACAATACTGCTGATGACATGTGGCTGCATCATTTTGCCGTCATTCGCGATGGCGGTAGCTGCCTGTATCTGCTGAATAGGCGTAATGGCCGAACCTTGTCCGAATCCCGTAGTTACCTTATCAAGCGGCCACTCATAAGCGATCTTTCCGCCCGTTTCATTCGGCAGGTCAATCCCCGTCGGATTTTCAAAGCCGAACTTTGTTATATATTCCCTGTATTTTTCATACCCGAGCTTTTCTTTCACTATCTTCGCAAAAGCCACATTCGATGAACGCTGCACACCTTCAAGGTAAGTAATCGATCCCCAGCCGCGTCCCTGATTATGGTCTCGTATAGCCGGTGAATTTTCCGTCACTTTATAACTTCCTGATTTATACCATTCATTCGGATTAAACTCACCCTCCTCAATGGCAGCAGCCAAAGTAAAAATCTTCATGGTTGATCCGGGCTCAAATGAGTTTTCAATCACTTCATTATGCCAAGTGTCTTCGATGCCTTCCTTTGTTTTCGGATGAAAGGACGGCCTCTGTCCCATAGCCAAAATTTCACCTGTTTTAGCATCAGCGACTACTGCAACCATTTTTTTCGGCTTATACTCCTCGTCTACTTTATTCATAGAATCTTCGAGGAAGGTCTGGATCTTCTTATCGATCGTCAGATACACATCTTTGCCATTTTGAGCAGGCTGGATTTTTTGATCTCCATTAGGAAGCAGATAGCCCCATATATCACTTTCATAGCTGAATTTCCCATCTTTTCCTGTGAGCACCTTATTTAAGCTCTGCTCGAGGCCCAGCATCCCGACTGCATCGGTCTTATTTGTTTTTGATTTTTTCTTTTCAACATACCCGACTAAATGTGAGGCGAAGACTCCATTGGGATAAAACCGCTTGGAATCTGTTATGAAGGTAATCCCGGGCAATTTCATATCTTCTATTTCTCTTTTTGTCTTTAACGGAAGATCGCGGCCCTCTTTTCCAAATTCAACCTGGAATGGTTTTTCTCCATCTTTTGTTTTCTTTGTTAAAATCCTGTAAATCTCTGACTCTTCCAGGTCAATGGCTTTCGAAAGCGCCGCTGCTGTTTTTCCGGGGTCTTTCACATAGTCAGGTTTCATGCTTTTGTCCAGGATTGCTACAAGCTTGTAAGAAATAGTATCCTCGGCAATGACTTCTCCATTTCGGTCATAAATGGTACCCCTTTTGGCCTGAATGGTCTTTTCGCGTTCATATTTCTGCTGAGCCTTAGCTGCAAGTGCGTGGCCTGCTGCCTCACCTGTTGCCTGAATAGAAACAAAGCGAAAAATTAATACAAAAAAGAGCAGGCTGAATATTAAAAATAATATCGCTGCTCCAAAATTGATATTTGGCTGTTTCTTCATTAATCTTCCACGACCTTGACATTATTTCCGCTGAATTTGAGACCCATAGCTTCAGCTTTCGCTTTAATGCGTTCGTATGTACTTAATTCGCTCACTTGCATACTAAGATCTGTATTCACTTTGTTCTGCGTTTGGATTGCTTCTTCTGTTTGCTGAATTTCTTTGTTTACTTCGTAAATGGCCGCCTGATTTGAAACCATTTGCACTGCACCAAAACAAACAATGCCAGTGAAAGCAAGTCCCAGTATTTTCTCGCCGGGGGATAGCCAGGACTTTTTTGTTTTTAATTTCTTCGGGGCCTGTACGGGCTGGGTTTGACCATTAAATTGTTTTTCTTCCTGTATTTTTCGGGCTAAATTGCTCATAATTCCCCTCCTGTAATTTATTTTCTCTATTCGATTAAAGCTTTTCTGCTATTCTCAGCTTTGCGGACCTTGCTCGATTATTATGTTCCAGCTCTTCCTCTGAAGGCAGAATCGGCTTTCTGTTAATTAACTTTAAGATTGGCTTATATTCATCAGGAATAATCGGCAGGCCGGGAGGCAGATTTGGTGTTTCGCTGGCTTTTTTAAAGGCAGCTTTACAAATTCGGTCCTCCAGTGAGTGAAACGTAATTACGCTGATTCTTCCATTGGGATTTAATATGTCAATAGCCTGGTGCAGAGAATCTTCAAATACACCCAGTTCATCATTAACAGCTATTCTAATTGCCTGAAAAACACGCTTGGCGGGATGTCCGCCTTTTCGCCTGGCAGGTGCAGGAATGGCCTCTTTAATAATTTCTACCAGCTGGCCTGTTGTTTCTATTGGAGAAACTTCCCTGGCCGCTTCAATTTTCCTCGCAATTTGCTTTGAGAATTTCTCTTCTCCATATCTGAAGAAGATTTTTACAAGTTCACCATATTCCCAGCTGTTTACTACATCATAAGCGGAAATATCAGCAGCAGTATCCATTCTCATATCAAGCGGGGCATCATTATGATAGCTGAATCCTCTTTCAGGTGTATCCAGCTGAGGTGAAGAAACGCCAAGATCATATAAAACACCATCCACTTTAGAAACACCAAGGTTTTCAAGCTCTTCCTGTAGATACTTGAAATTACTTTTGATAATCGTGATTCTGTCGCCATATTCAGCCAGCTTTTCTTTTGCGTGTGCGATTGCTGTGTCATCCTGGTCAAATGCGTATAGCTTTCCTTTTTCAGACAGCTGGGAAAGAATTAATTTACTGTGGCCTGCTCCGCCCAGTGTACAATCCACATACACACCATCAGGATGGATGTTTAAGCCTTCTACTGTTTCCTTTAATAGTACTGTTGTATGTTCAAACATTGTTGAATGAATCCACCTTTCCAATCAGAGAAGCACAAGACGCATTTTAAGCATCTGGAGCTAAACAAGTATCTTTGTTTCATGGGAAATTATATTACTAAAACATTCCCATTATATATCAAACCCAATCATATTTTCCGCAATATCAGCAAAAGATTCCTCTGATTCTGCAAAATAATCTTCCCAAAGATTTTTGCTCCATATCTCGATCCGATTGGAAACGCCCAGCACTACACATTCTTTTTCCAATTTTGCATATTGCAGAAGAGGGGAAGCTATATTTATTCTTCCTTGCTTATCTATTTCACATTCAGTGGCACCTGAAAAGAAAAAACGGGTAAATGCACGGGCATCTTTTTTAGTTAGCGGCAGGCCTTTTAATTTCTCTTCAAGCTGCCTCCACTCATCCAATGGGTAGCCAAACAAACATTGATCAAGTCCGCGTGTCAAAACAAATGTTTCACCCAGGTTATCACGAAACTTGGATGGCACGATGAGACGGCCTTTATTATCAACGTTGTGATGGAACTCACCCATGAACATACCCACTGCACCCACTTTCTAACTCAAATGTACCACAATCCCCCACTTTCCTCCACATGTTTTTAATTATTCTACCACTACATTTAAAATCCTGCTTCCTATAAGATATTTGCTTTTTATCCGTTCGTCTTTTTATTACATTTTCTTTAAACTCTTTACTGTTTTTACACATGGTTTTTTAAAGGGGAAATCACAGGTAATAAAGAGGTTTCACCTTCTTTTTTATATAAAAAAGGACCTTATCCAAATGGATAAGGTCCGAAGAATAATGGCGAATATTAAATTTTTATGACTTTGTGTGTCCCATCAAAATCAAACGAGAAATGGAGTAATTCTTCAAGAAAATCTGTCCCATATTTATTAAGGTAATACAGAATATTCCACACTCTCTCCTGAGGAATTCCGCCCGGTCTCAGGGAGTTTTCCGCTTTTTCATATTTTTTTATGACCACATCATATTTTTGCTGTATGGATTTCTGGATTTTATTCTCCATGAATTCTATCTGCTTTAATAACAGCTCTTCATTTTTTTTCAACAGTGGAAGAAGGGCACTAACATCTTTTAATGTAAGCTCTTCAATAAGCTTATAATTTTGTATTAACTGATCCTTTGTTTTACGGAACTGGTCTTCTATGCTTTCATTTTTAATACTCTTTAAATAAACTTCCTTCATTGCTTCCGTTCCTGATATGAGCACAGACTGCAAATCAAGTCCTAATTCGCCAAAATCACTTTCTACAGACCGTTCTAAAAAGGTTATATTTAAACGTGGCATAATAGGAGGCATTTTCATCCCAAACCATTCAAATGCCATTTTAAGTTCAGCCCAATAGGCAATTTCTCCAGGCCCGGCTATAAAGGCAAGAACCGGAAACAGGCATTCCTGAGTGATGGGTCTTGTCACCACATTATTGCTCAGTCTTTCCGGATGATTTTCAGCAATCTCCAGAAGCTCACTCATGGTAAACTCATGGAAGCACTCCTTCCCCGTAAATACCTTTTTCTCCTGATTGAACTCCAAAAGAACCCTTTCTTTATGCTTTTCGTCATAATAGAACAGGTTGGCAGCATTTTCACTTAAATCAATGGCATTTGGAAATCCCGCATTCTTCAGGTTATGCTGCTGGCTTTTCACACGGTTTGTAATTTCTTCAAAGCCTTTAATCTGTTTGCCAAAAATACTGCTTTCAAGTTTGCGGAGCCTTGGGTCACCGGAATCAACCAGAAGAAGCCCTGTTTCTTTAAATAAATGCATGATAATGCCGGCAAAGAAATCCACATAGGTTTGGGAATGCATAATTTTTTCTTCCAATATCAAAAGGAGATTTTTTGTATGTTCTGTCTCTCCAAAAGTTTCAATGATGTCTTCCACCCATGCCCTGCACTTTTCACGGTTCAAAGGGATATTTGAAACCATTTTCTTCTCTAATACTTTTTCAGGATAAGTCATTTTTTCCATTTTATTATTCTTCTCGATAAAAATGTGATTTACTTCCTGATAGTCATGATCCTCGCCGGCAATCCAGAAAACAGGTACAACGGGAATGCCCAGCTTACTTTCCTGCTGTTTTGCAAGATGAATGATTGAGATGATTTTATGTATAGTATAAAGAGGTCCCGTCAAAATCCCTGCCTGCTGCCCTCCGATAATCACTGCACTATTTTCTTGCTTAAGCTTATTTAGCGAGTCATAAACTGCTGGGGAAGAAGGAAAACGATTCATAAACTCTCCAATATATTGAGAAAGTTCATTTCTCATAAACGAACGGCCCTTTAGTTCAGCTAACCTTGCTTTATAATCAGAATCCGAATTATAACGATAGTGAAAAAACTGCATAAGTTCTTCTGTTTGTGCAATATAATCTGTTGCAAACCGGTTTGTTGCCGGTAATGAGAGATTAAGAATCTCCATTAATGAACTTCCTTTCTCATAGCTGATCATTTTGATTTTCATCTTATGAGTATAGCATTGTCTTAATTGAAAAGAAAAAAACTTTGCTTACCTAAAGGCTTCAATTCTAAATGTTAAATTATAATATTTATAAACCTGTTTATTAAGGTATGAAAACAACGGAAGTTACCCTTTGAACCAGACCGATTAGCATCAAGATAATATAAGCTGTTAGATAGAGCAGGAAATTAAATCTCCAGAATCCTTTAAATAAGACACGCATATTAATTTCATGCTTAATTCTCCAATGAATGATAATAAAAATGACAGCTGTAATGAGCAGGGATAGAATAATCATCCATAGAAAAGATTTATCCCAGATAACGATAATTAAGTAGTGAACCGACAATATAAATAAAAAAGTGCTGACATCCAAGGCAATATGTACCGACTTTTTATGTTTTTTTGTAATTTGTTTGCTGATAATAAAAACAGCCAGATACCCGAGCAGCGGTATGGTCACCAGCGTTGCAATCAGGCTTGAGAACACAGTGTTCAACTTATTTCCCCCTCTCCCTGCCTTTAATCTGACAATAAAGACTTTCTGTATAAGGAGCAGACATCTTCTTCATTTCAGCTTCCTTGAGGATATAGCCTAAAATAGCATCTATCTCTGTTTCCCTGCCTTCTTCAATATCCTTAAGCATTGAGGATCTGTTCATCCCTGTTTCCTCACAGACACTTTTCACATGGCTTAAAGCAGCTGCTTTATCAGTGATATTTAATATGGCACTTACTTCGTCAAACAACTTTAAAAACAGCTGATAATAATATTTATTCGAAAGCAGTTCACCATTTCTAACACGGAGAACTGCAGTGAGAGGGTTTATCAGACTGTTGACGATTAATTTTTGAATTAGCATTTCCAAATAATCCCCAGCGAAAACAAATGGAAAAAAACAAGATGCCGAATCGGATATTTTCTTCAAAAAATCCATATCTCCCTTTAATGCTGCCACTTTTGTGACTCCTACCCCAGTATGTATCACAGTGTCAGGCGCTGTCTTTAAGGCACCATGCTCAACACTGCCCACAAAAAGGTTATCAGCTTCCAGCATTTCTGCCCACTTCAAGTGCCCCATCCCATTTTGCAGAAACAAAAATGATCCGGATTTGCAAGCATCCATCTTCAATAAATCTATTGTCAAATCGGGAATACTGTATTGCTTAACTGCAACGATTGTTAAATCCTCTTCCCCCTTCCACTCACTAAAATGGCATGACTTAACGCGGGTACTGCTGCGGATTCCATTTCTCTCGATTGTAAGTCCGTTTTTGCGCAGCTTATTCAGCTGAATGCTGTTTCTCACATAGATACGCACATCATGATTTTCATTTAAGTAATGGGCAAACAGAAGGCCGACAGCGCCTCCTCCGATAATAGCTATTTTCATAACAGACTCCACCATTTTTACTTTTTAAACATATTTTAACAAAATAAGATAAATTCATGGGTAAAAAGGAATATTTTTAACATGAAATCTAATAGTTATTTCTTAATTCCATTTTCCATCAGCTAAATCCTTTAAAAAAATCCCTTTTTCGAAAATCGAAAAAGGGATTTTTAATGATGAGTATTAAACCGGATAAACCGGATGTTTCCGGACACTAAATGTCAGTTCTTTAGTCTCATAAAGTGTAAATCGATTAATTAAAACATTTCTTAAATCTGAAGGTGCAATAATATCGTCAACAATTAATTCAGAGGCAAGCTTGTAGATATCAATTGTTTCTTTATATTCCTGCTGTTTTTCCTGAACATACTTAATCTTTTCTTTTGGATCTTCAATCGCATTGATTTTATTGGAATAAACAGCATTTACTGCTGCTTCAGGTCCCATTACTGCAATTTGTGCTGTTGGCAATGCTATGCAGCAATCAGGCTCAAATGCCGGACCAGCCATTGCATACAATCCGGCTCCATATGCCTTTCTGACAACAACAGAGATTTTCGGAACTGTTGCAGAACTCATGGCAGCAATAAGCTTGGCACCATGACGGATAATTCCGGCTCTTTCAACCTTCGTCCCGATCATGAATCCAGGGACATCCGCCAGGAATAACAGCGGAATATGGAAAGCATCACAAAGCTGAATAAACTTCGCTGCTTTGTCCGCAGAATCCACAAATAAAACGCCGCCTTTAACCTTTGGCTGGTTGGCAATAATTCCTACTGGCCTTCCGCCTATTCGGGCAAGTCCGGTAATCAGTTCCGCAGCAAAAAGCTTCTTAATTTCAAAAAAGCTGCCTTCATCAATCAAGGAATCAATACACTCATACATGTCAAATGGGGCATTTTGATTTTTTGGGATGATTTCTTCAAGGGCACGGCCGGATTTTGGCATGACGGCTTCCAGCCTCGCAGGTTTTTCTTTAAAGCTTGCCGGGAAATATGCCAAATACCTTCTTGCTGACTCAATAGCCTCTTCCTCACTATAAGCAAGGACATCACCACATCCGCTGACAGAACAATGCATGCGGGCGCCGCCCATTTCTTCCAGGGTTACCTTCTCCCCGATAACCTTTTCTGCCATCCTTGGTGATCCAAGATACATAGAAGCATTTTGATCTACCATAATAACAATATCACAAAATGCAGGTATATAAGCTCCGCCGGCCGCAGATGGTCCAAAAAGGAGGCAAATCTGCGGTATCATGCCTGAAAGCTTTACCTGGTTATAAAAAATTCTTCCTGCTCCGCGTCTATTCGGAAACATTTCAAGCTGATCCGTAATACGGGCACCGGCAGAGTCAACCAGGTATAGAATCGGAACTTTCAACTTCTCTGCTGTCTCCTGAATACGGATGATCTTTTCAACCGTCCTCGCACCCCAGGAGCCGGCTTTTACTGTTGAATCATTCGCCATTACGCAAACAGTCTGTCCGTTTATCTTTCCAACTGCAGTAACAACTCCATCTGCAGGAAGGTCATTTTCCTGGCAGTTCGCAAATTTTCCATCTTCCTCATAGAATCCGTCATCAAGCAAAAGCTCAAGCCGTCTTCTGACAAACAGTTTATTTTGTGCTTCGTTCTTTTCATGATATTTTGGATGTCCGCCCGCTTCTATTACCCTGCTTCTTTCCTGGAGCGTCTCAGTTAATGTCTTTGCAGTAGTCATTCCCATCCTCCTCAAATATAAAGTGAAACTTCAATCAGGGAGGCCTTATCCCCTGATTGTTAGTCGCGTTCTAGTGTCGCTAAGATCTCCGCTAGCGCTTCGATCAATCGACACTACGAACCCGATTGGTTCAACTAAGCCTCTGCCTGCGCGTCGGCAAGTTTCACTGTATCTCACCAATCGGGCCTTTACGGGCAGTTTGACCCCCACTTATCCTCCTTTGATTCCTCTGAATCTTGAAGCGGGGGTCTTACTGCCCGTTAGACTGCGATAAATTTCAAATATAGCCAATAACCTGAATTGCAGATAGTTACACGGAGCAGACGGGGCTTAGCTGCAGCCCCTTGCCATGTATGTCCCTTCTTACTTATTCAAATACAACCAGCACATCGCCTTCATTCACAAAATCACCTATGCTGACCTTCACTTCAGCAACTTTCCCAGCAGTTTCGCTTTCGACTGGAATTTCCATTTTCATGGACTCAAGCATTAGTACTTCCTGTCCTGCATTAACCTCCTGGCCCGCTTCGACCAACACATTTAATACAGTACCTGCCATTGATGATGTAATTTCTTTCATTGTAATTTCCTCCTTTTAGTTAACGGCAAAAGCCTTCTGGGTTAGATAGGATGTAGAATAATTTCCATTACGGAAATCTTCATCTTTTAAAATTTCCTTAAATAATGGGCCATTCGTTTTAATACCTTCAATTTTCAGTCCATCAAAGAATTGCAGTGCATTTTTGATTGCTTCATCCCTTGATTGGCCATAGATAATGCATTTTGCGATCATAGGATCATAAAATGGGCTGACTGCCGTATTTGAAGCATATCCGTAATCTACTCGTATTCCCGGAGTATCTGCCCATTCAAATTTTGACAATTTTCCAGGAGAAGGCATGAAGCTTACAGGATCCTCTGCATACAGTCTAAATTCAATCGAATGGCCCTGCTGCTCTATACTGTTCTGTTCAAGTGGAAGCTTTTCCCCTCTTGCTGCAAGGAGCTGCCATTCGACAAGATCAAGTCCGGTTACTTGTTCAGTTACGGGATGCTCAACTTGAAGTCTTGTATTCATTTCAAGAAAATAAAAATTCTCCTGTTCATCTACAATGAACTCAATAGTACCGGCATTCTTATAATTGACTGCTCTGGCAGCAGTCAAAGCTGTATCAAACATCTTTTGCTTTGTTTGCTCTGAAAGGAAAGGAGATGGTGACTCCTCCACTACCTTCTGATGTCTCCTCTGTATAGAGCAATCCCTTTCAAATAAGTGGACGATATTCCCATGATGATCACCAAACACCTGTATTTCAACATGTCTGGCATTCTCTATATACTTTTCTACAAAAACCTCATCAGAACCAAAATAAGCTTTAGCACGGGCCTTGGTTGAGGCAAAGGACTTAGCGAGCGCTTGCTCATTTTCACAGCGCACCATACCAATTCCCCCGCCCCCACTACTTGCCTTCAGCATGACTG
Organism: Cytobacillus sp. EB106-05-05-XG126; assembly: GCF_058791715.1. Taxonomy (NCBI): domain Bacteria; kingdom Bacillati; phylum Bacillota; class Bacilli; order Caryophanales; family Bacillaceae; genus Cytobacillus; species Cytobacillus sp. EB106-05-05-XG126. The sequence goes on from NZ_JBYTDU010000001.1 coordinate 1,682,010, forward strand.
GGTAACCCATATCATCAGCAAGCCTGCATGCTTCCTCGAGGGTGGAGGTTCCCTCTCCGCTACCGGGGACAACCGGCACTCCTGCTTCCTTCATTGTTTTGCGGGATACAATTTTATCCCCCATCAATTCAATCGTTTCCGGATCCGGTCCAATAAAAGCAATCCCTGCATCAATTACGGCTCTTGCAAAGCCGGCGTTTTCGGACAAAAAACCATATCCCGGATGAATTCCATCTGCCTTTTCCCTTTTGGCAATCTCTAGAATGGCATCTGTTTTTAAATAAGATTTACTGACAGGCGGTTCACCGATATGGAAAGCATATGTAGCTTCTTTAACAAATGGCAGGTCTTTATCTGCATCAGAATATATGGCAATAGTTTCAATTTCCATTTCACGGCAGGTTTTTATGATTCTTAAAGCAATTTCTCCCCTGTTGGCAATCAGAATTTTTCGCACAATCTGGCCCCTTTCTACTTGTATTAATCCTGCAATAATATATATTTCTACAATCTTCTGCTTATTTCCTGCTATTTTTGTAAACGCTTTCTGATTTTTATAAAAAAACTAAAAATATATTAAGTTTTCCATATGTGCAGAATTTTTTGTTTACTTGTTATATAATAATAGACAAAGAAGAAACCTTTCAACTTTAAGGAAGGTATTATAAAGCGTTTACATCCGCAGATGTCCTACACACCGATGGCTAAGGGGGAGATTTTATGAACTATAAGGTTGAAAAATTAAAGGTAAATTATAAAACTCTGGAAGAGTTTAAGAAATTTAAAGAATATGGATTGCAGGAGCTTTCCATGCTTGAAGACCTTGAAGCTAATATTATCGAAAACGACAGTGAGTCTCCATTTTATGGTATTTATTTTGGGGATAAGCTTGTTGCACGCATGAGCCTTTACCAGATCGAAGCAAGATTCGACCGCTATTTCGAACCTGCACAGGATTATTTAGAGCTATGGAAGCTTGAGGTTTTGCCTGACTATCAAAACAAAGGCTATGGGCAATCACTTGTAGAATTTGCAAAAGGATTTGGACTTCCTATTAAAACAAATCCGCGTGTGAAATCAAAGGCCTTTTGGGAAAAGATGGGATTTGAACCCGTTCATTATGATATGGAACGCGACCTGGGAGAGAACCCGCTTGCCTGGTTCCCTGCTGGTGTTAAAGAACAAACTCATTAAGCAGCTGTCTTCTACTATAAATGCATAAAAATAAGCGGACAAATTTCTGTCCGCTTATTTTTATGCATTTACAAGCATCTATTTCTCAACCTTTTCAGGCTTTATTTCGGGATTTACAGTAAAATTCAAGTTTTTGTGGCGGCTGACGTCCTTATGCCCAACAAGCTTTCTTGCACTTTCCATAATCTCTACCAGTGCTTTGTAATCCTGTTCCAGCGTATTCAACTCATTAATTAATTTCTCATTTTCCGCAGCCAGATAGTACATTTGCTTCTCCAGCTCCTGAATGCGTTTCAAAGCACAGGGATCTTCTGCAGGTGCAGGTTTCTGAGCATTCTCATATAAGGCTTTTAGAAAGCCCACTAATTCATTAAACTCGATTTTCCTATTAATTGCCTGAACTGTGTTTTCGCTTTTTTCCGCCTTTTCCTCAGGAACTGCATGAAGATCTTGTTCACTTCCAGCAGCCTGCGGGTTTTTCTTCATTTCTTTTCTCTGCTTTTTTGCCAATTCAATACCTGATTTATATTGTTTTCTTACATAAGAATTCCAGCGAAATCCGCAGGCAGCCGCGGTTCTGCTTAACTGTTTGCCAACTTCTTCAAATGCCTGAAGCTGAGTTCCTCCTTCACGTATATGACGGAGCACAACTTCTGCAAGAAGCAAATCTTCATCTTGAGACCAAGCATCCTGACGGGTTGAAGACATCAGTGTATCCCTCCTAGTGTTTTTCTTTATACATATGCCAATGCTAGAAAAGATAGACTGATATCATATTATAAAATGTAACTTTATTCATCCCCGCAAAGAATACGCTTATGGCTTATTCAGGAAGCTGTCAACTTTGGCATGGTGTGCTTCTCCTTCCCATAAAACCGAACAGCGGCGCACTTCCTGGTCAATTCTCTCTTCTAAGCCTGCATTCGCCCACTTATTTACAAGAAGATCTTTATAAGCTTCCAATACCGCACTCTCAAGTCTGAGCATTCTTTCCAGAAAACTCAGACACCCATCGGTTGAATCCCCTTGAAAGACTGAATGTACGAAACCTAATTCTTTTAATTCCCCTTCAGTATATAATTTTCCTTCCATCAGCATTCTCATCGCATTGGCAGGAAGCATCTTTTCCATAATAATGGAACCGCCGCCCCAGCCGGTTGTAATGGCTAAAGTTCCCTGAATGAAACCTGCTTTTATTCCCGCTTTAGCAATTCGGTAATCACATGCAGCAGCCAGCTCACAGCCTCCGCCGACAGCTGTTCCATTCAATATGGCAATAGTTGGTTTACGCAAGAATAGCAATTTTTTTAAAAGAGCAGCCATTCTGCTTAGCATTCCAAAGGCTTCATTTTCTGTCTTTAAACTGTGAAAGGAAGATAGATCCCCTCCTGAGCAAAAAGCCTGGTCTCCCTCACCCGTAATCGCAAGCACCTTAACTGATTGCTTACCAGCCATATGAATTGCGGTCTCCAGACCATCCATAACCTCATAGTTTATGGCATTTCTTTTTTCAGGCCTGTTAATCCTGAAAATTAACAGTCCATTCTCATATTCTTCAATTATGTAAGGTTTCATGGGTGCCCCCTTAAATTTTGATTAAACTATTTTTAATATTAGCAAAAAAATAGACAGGCTTGTACTTATAATGATTATATCGATGCTTTAAAACGACAAAAGCACAAGAACTAAGTTCTTGTGCTTTGTATCTAAAGGATTAGTCGTTAACTACTTCTTTTCCTTTGTAAGTTCCGCAAGCTTTGCAAACGCGGTGAGCAAGTTTCATTTCACCACAGTTTGGGCATTCCACCATACCAGGAACCTGTAATTTAAAATGGGTACGACGTTTTCTCTTCGCAGTTTTAGATGTTCTTCTAAAAGGTACAGCCATTCTTCCCACCTCCTTAAAGAGTATTAGAGGATGTCCATAGGAATTGGACAAACCCATTAAGAAAGTTATGAAGGCCAGAGCAAGCTGGTGTCTTCAAGTGCTTCTTGTTTTTCTTCCGTTATGAATCGGAAGAAGGATCATTCTGATCAAAAAATTGAGCAAGTCCGGCAAGACGAGGATCTACTTTATCCTGTTTATCCTGCTCATGAATGACCTCCCAATCCTTACCGGATTGCGGAGCTCCCTCTTCACTGCTGTCTTCGCAGAAAACTTGCATTGGGACTTCGAGTAAAAGGATCTCATGAAGGATCGGATTTAAATCAATCACATCCCCTTTTACCTGGTGAACTTCCTCTTCAGTCTCATAATCGGGACCTTTTAAGAGGAAAGTTTCAGTTGTTTCAACATTAATTGGATAATTTACGTCAACTAAAGTACGAGAACAAGGCAGTATTAAATGACCCTTTATAGTTAAATGAAAGGTCACTTTGGCAGAATCGATATCCGCACGGCCAGTCACATGCATTGGTGATGCACCGCGTATTTCCGGATTCAATTTCATGACCTCATCAGCATTGACAGTTTCATCAATGGGAAAGTCCTTGCTTCGATATTTTTGTAACTGACTTAAAGTCCATTTCATACGAATCACCCCAAGGCAACAAAGGTAATTATAGCCTTCCTATAATTATTTGTCAATATTTTTTCTTTACACTATAATGTAGCTAATATCATACTATTGAAGGCTTCTTTAGTAAAAGTTTTTTTGCGGGATTTAGAGACTTTGTCTACTGTGCAAGGCGCTCCCGCTTTTCTTTTAATACTTTTTCCAATACATATCTTTTTAAACCTTTTCGAGGAGTATGTCAATATGAAAGCAACAGGTGTAATTGTAGAATATAATCCTTTTCATAATGGCCATGCCTTCCATTTGGAGCAGGCCAAAAATATTTCAGGTGCAGAAACCATTATTGCGGTCATGAGCGGCAACTTTCTGCAGCGAGGAGAACCAGCGTTAGTTTCAAAATGGAAACGGGCAGAAATGGCACTAAAAGCGGGTGCAGATATTGTATTTGAACTTCCCTACCAGTTTGCTGTTCAGCAGGCAGATATTTTCGCAAGCGGAGCAGTATCCATACTCGAAGCAGCCGGCTGCAGCAGCTTATGCTTCGGGAGTGAATCCGGCAATATGGAAAGCTTTCACCAAACGCTGTCATTTCTCGGAAAACATCATGTTGCCTACCAGGAAAAGGTCAGAGTACACCTTGATGCAGGAGTCAGCTATCCAAAAGCAGCATCCTCGGCATTCCTTGATTTGAACCCAGAAGATGAATTGGTTGACCTTTCAAAACCGAATAACATTCTTGGGTTTCAATATTTAAATTCAGCCCGCAGGATCAATTCATCTATGCAGCTGTTTACAGTTGCAAGAAAAAGCGCAGGATATCATGACGAACAATTTTCTTCTGAATCTATAGCAAGTGCGACAAGCATAAGAAAAGCACTTTTTACCGGGAAAGGAGAAATCGAAGGCATTCGCCAATATGTTCCGGAAACTACATATCAGGGTTTACTTCAATATAAAAAAGAGTTTGGTGCATTTAATCAATGGGAACAATACTGGCCATTTTTAAAATTCCGCCTGATTCATCTAAAGCCGAAACAGTTAAGATGCATTTATGAAATGGAAGAAGGCCTGGAGCATAGGTTTTTATCAGCAGCAATTCAGGCAGAAAGCTTTCAGCAATTCATGGAAAAGATCAAAACAAAGAGGTACACATGGACAAGGCTGCAACGGGCTTGTGTACATATCCTTACGAATACAGAAAAAACAGAGATGCCCAATAAACCATTAAAAGCCGAATATCTTCGTCTTTTGGGGATGTCCAAGAATGGCAGGAAGTATTTAAACAAGTATAAGTCTGACTTAAAGCTTCCGCTGATATCAAGAATTTCATCACACGCTGCACAGCAGCTGCATTTGGATATCAAAGCCTCACGGGTATATGCAATGGGCATAAATGCTCCTGAGGAACGAAATCTTATGCAGCAGGAATTTAACCAGCCTCCCATTATGGCTGACTAAATTCTGATGTGCCTTCTCTTTTCAAGACGAATAGCTGAAGATAAAAAAGAAAAGCCAGCGGCATCTCTCGATTGCCGCTGGCTTTTTGCTGCCGGCTGCAAGTTTTTTTAATCCAGGTTTCTTAAATATTCCACTGCATCATCAAAAGTATCCACCGGAACGATTTTCATATCGGTCTTAATATCCCTTGCTGTTGCAGCAGCTGCTTTGTAATTGGAGTCTTCTGCACCATTTTCATTAGGCGCAAGGAAAATTTCTGCTCCTGCTTTGTCTGCTGCTACTATTTTTTGCTCGATCCCGCCTATTCTCCCGACTGTCCCTTCGGAATTGATTGTTCCGGTACCGGCTATTTTATAGCCTCCCGTCAAATCTTCTTTTATTAGCTGATTGTAAATTTCAAGAGAAAACATCAGTCCGGCAGAAGGGCCGCCAATTTCTTCACTGTCAATATTTACAGCCGGTTCGACCTCTATTTCTTTGTCGTCAACGAGAGTGATCCCCACGCCAGGTTTTCCTGTTTCTTCAAGTGTTATTAAAGGAATCGAGGTTTCCATCGTTTTATCCTGCCGTTCAAAAGTTAGTGTTATTTCACTGCCCTCCTGCTTATTGGAGACAGCGCTGATAAATTCATCTGAGGATTTGAACTCCCTGCCGTCCACTTTAAAGATGCGGTCACCTGCCTGAAGTTTGCCGTCAGCGGGCATATCAGGCAGCACATTAAGGACATATACGCCATTATAAAGATACTGAATGGGCAGGCCGGCTTTTTTATAGGCAGTTTCAATAGCAGCCAGTTTGGAAGTTGCCATCATATGAAGCTGCCTTACATTATACTCTTCATCTGTTTCATTTTCGGCCCGTATTTCTTCCACAGGATACAATTCCTGATACTTGCTGAATTTGGCAGCCATATATGCATATATATTCGCCCGGCCCATTCTTACAGTAGTCAGCATGAAGCTTCCTTGTTCTTCATAGCCGTTTTCCACCTCAATAATCGGTTCGAGTTCTTTTGCCATACCCGGCTTTGATACGTAATAAGGCAGATAATAAAACGAACTGGCCACAAGGATAACTGCCAAAATCAAGAAGGAACGGGTATAAAATTTGCTTCTCATGAATCAGGATGCTCCTTCCATTTAGTTATGTAATGATAAATACTGTCAATATGCTTTTTTGCTTCTTCTTCACCAATTTTGATGATTTCTTCAATGTTTGTAAATGCGCGGGAGCTATACATTTCCACCCTGGGTTTAATCATAAAATCAGAAGCAATTTCCCGGTGACTGACAAGCTCCATCTGCATGATATCCAGACTTTGCATGATTACGTCATAGATTGAGGTGATTTCCGCATTTGTTTTTACATGTGAAACATCGATAGCGATGACGATATCAGCTCCCATTTCCTTAACAACTGACACAGGAACCCTGTCCACTACTCCTCCGTCCACTAGAAGACGGCCATTTAATTTTTCAGGCACAAATATACCCGGGATGGATATGCTTGCCCTAACAGCATCAGAAATGGGCCCGCTTTTAAAAACAATTTTTTCACCAGTCATTAAATCTGTGGCCACAACATTAACAGGAATATCGAGGTCCTCGAGGTTTTTTCCATGAGTAAATATACGGATCAGTTCCTTTACTCGTTTCCCTGCCACAAAACCCATTTTAGGAACTGTAAAATCTAAATAATACTTCCTTTTAAATGCTTTGGAAAGCTTATATAAACGATCAACATCCAGCCCCGCCCCATAAAAGCAGCCTACCATGGCACCCATGCTGCTGCCGGCAATATAATCAATCGGTATGCCGGCCTCCTTGAAGACCTTGATTGCACCCAGGTGGGCGAATCCCCGAGCTCCTCCCGAACCAAGTGCCAAACCTATTTTCGGACGCTGCAAAAGACTCCCCCCCTATTAGCCAATGGCTGATTCGAACTTATGCTTATTCTATTCTTTTTATTTCCAAAAGAAGCATACAATAAAAATTTTCAGCTGAAAATTCACATATGCCTGTACCTAATTCTATGGTCTATTTTAAAGTTCTATGAGTATATTGAGTTATATGGGGACAAGACTTGACAGCACAGACTTTATAGCAGTATACCTTTGTTCCGGATTCAGAAAAAATAAATGAAAAGGCCGGAAAAAAATAGATGCAAATGATTCTTTATTTTACCATTGTTTAAATTCATTTCACAGTCAGTTCAACTTGAGGGAGGCTTGTCCGTGTTTCGTTCCAAATTAAAAACGGTTACTCTTGCACTCTCTGTAACCTTAATGGCCATCTCATTAATTTCATTTCCCCAGGAATCGGTTGATGCATCCATCAGGGGATTAGATATGTGGTGGGAAATCGTCTTCCCTTCATTGCTGCCTTTCTTCATAGTATCAGAAATGCTGATCGGCTTTGGTGTAGTGAAATTCATTGGAGTACTTCTTGAACCTTTGATGAGGCCTCTTTTCCGAGTACCTGGAGTTGGCGGGTTTGTCTGGGCAATGGGTATGGCTTCAGGCTATCCGGCCGGGGCAAAACTGACCGCAAGATTGCGGCAGGAGGGACAGCTCTCAAAAACAGAAGCAGAGCGCCTGGTTTCCTTTACTAATTGTTCAAATCCTTTGTTTATATTCGGTGCCGTTTCGGTTGGTTTTTTTAATAATGCCAAGCTTGGTGTGATATTGGCTTTGGCACATTATCTGGGTAATATAACCGTCGGTTTATTAATGAGGTTCTATGGAAAGAAGCCCAAGCAGCCTTCCCATGGTGCAAGGACGTCAAAACCATCTTTAAGGGCTGCCTTATCAGCTCTTCATCGGACAAGAATAAAAGATAATCGTCCGATAGGCAAGCTTCTTGGTGATGCAGTCATGTCTTCCATCCAGACACTTCTGATGATCGGCGGATTTATCATTTTATTCTCTGTTATTAACAAGCTCCTATTTCACATTGGAATCACGGCATTCCTTGCTAAAGGTTTAGAAGCCGTATTGTCAATATTCAGCCTGCCAGCAGAATTAAGCATCCCATTCATCTCAGGTTTGTTTGAAATAACACTTGGCAGCCAGATGACAAGCCAGGTTCAGCAGGCAACATTAATGCACCAGGTCATCATTGTCAGTTTCATACTCGCTTTCAGCGGATTCAGCGTACAGGCTCAGGTGGCGAGCATCCTGGCACAAACTGATATTAACTTCAAGCCTTTCTTCTTCGCAAGAATTGTTCATGGCTTTGCAGCTGCATTTTATGCATTCATTCTTTGGCAGCCAATTTATGAACGCTATTACAATACAGAGCAGCCATCCAATGCCATTCCAGTCGGCTTTTTTGAGAAATACTCGTTTCTCGGTAAATTAATGGATGGATTCGTCTCATCCGGACCGATTATTACTATACTCGCACTTTCAGTTTATACATTAATGCTCGCCAGGCGTTTGGATAGGAAGTAACAGCAAAACGGGTACCTATCAGGCACCCGTTTTGTTAAACCCCATACAATCAGCAGGTAAGACATCTCCGCTGATTAATTATTGAAACTTGTTTTTTAGAGCTTTTTCAACAATGTCAGGAACTAGTTCTGATATGTCCCCGTTGTATTTTGCCACTTCTTTCACAATACTTGAGCTTAAAAACGAATATTGATTGTTAGTCATAATAAAAAAGGTTTCCACTTCATCATTTAAGACTCTGTTCATGGATGTGATCTGCATTTCATATTCAAAATCAGAAACTGCGCGAAGGCCTCGAATAACAGCATTTGCATTTACCGATTTTGCATAATCCATCAGCAGCCCCTGAAATGAATCGACTTTAACATTCTTAAGATCCTTTGTAACTTCCTCTATCAGCTGAATTCTTTCTTCAACACTAAAAAGAGGGTTTTTTGAAGAATTATTTAATACAACTACATAAACCTGTTCGAATACCTTTGCCGCTCTTTTAATAATATCCAGATGGCCGTAAGTAATTGGATCGAAGCTGCCTGGACAAACCGCGATGCCTCCCATTGTTATCCCCCTGTCATGTTCTTATTATGTATATTTTCCATTAGCTTTCCCAGTATGTATTATTCAGCCCAGCTGTAAATAGAGATTGAAATTATCCCATAATTTTCATGTTTCTGCTGAACTAGTCTTCCAACAGTTTCAGGGAGCTCCACATCTGATCCATGTTCGCATAGAATCGTTCCCTGATCCGAAAGCAGATTATTCTCATCAATTACATTGAGAAGCTTAAGCAGCTGCTGCTTTCGGTATGGCGGATCGAGAAATATATAATCAAAAGCCAGATCTCTTTTTAAAATTGCCTTGAGTGCACGATCCGCATCATTTCGATATATTTCCGCCTTTTCTTCAAAATCGCAATTCCGAATATTTTCATGGATGGTCTGAATGGCCTTTCCGTCCCTATCCACAAAAATGACCTTCTCTGCTCCTCTGCTCAGAGCTTCAATGCCAAGGCCGCCGCTGCCTGCAAATAAATCAAGCCCTTGGCCACCGTCAAAATAAGGCCCAATTATATTAAAAATAGCTTCTTTTACTTTATCAGTAGTCGGACGGGTTGAGCTGCCCGGAACAGCTTTTAATATCTTTCCTTTTCTAGTTCCCGATACCACTCGCATACGATCACCACTAACCTGCAATATTTCAATTTTCCACACTGTCGAAATGGAAAACTGTTTTTTTCTATCCTATCCTACCATATCTTACAATTTGTAGCCAACCGGCAATTTGTAAGCGAAATCATCCGCTGGAAAAAAATATAGCAGGATGTGTATATCCATGAGGATTGTGGAAATAATGTAATTAACAGCATCTATTCAAGGATGTTGTTGCCAACCGCGGAGAAGACTTACGTTTCCCCATAAGTTCTTCCTCCGGTTTCTCCTCTCCCTTTGCCTTCTATCCTGAAAAGGATATAGAAGGACCCTGCAGTTAACTGCAGGGCTTTTTATTTTGTATTTATTAAGGTACTGTTAGGGAGTCAGGTGAATCCCGACTTCTCTTTCTTCAGCAGTCACTCCGAAAAGTGCTTTAAACCATTGGATTTCCATCCATACAGTTCCGTTTTGCCTGGTTAATGGATTCATAAGCAATCCATAATCTTCTTCATTATAGATAAAAACATTTTTATTCAAATAAAACCGATAACTGTTCTTCCCTTTTGACACAAGCAGCGTTTCCTCACCGGAAAGGACCTTGACTTCATATCCTAATGCCTGCATCGCGGCTGTAAATGGCAGAAAGATCTTCCCATCCCTATATACTAAATTTATGCTCGCCTTCTCAGCACCAGATACCCATAAGTTTTTTTCTTCCTGAAAATACAGCGGGGCAAGCGGTGCTTCGTTATTGATATTCATCGTGAAAAATTGCGTGTGAAGACCTTTAGCATTGCCTAAAAGCTTGTCCAGCTTTTCTGCATCCAGAGAATCCGCCTGGAATACATTAATAAGATAATTTTTTAGTTCATCTTCGGTCAACTCTCCCTGCAATTCCTGCAGGGCTATTCTTCCTTTCGTTGAGCCGGGTTTTAAATCCAATAATCCTGCTGCGAATGCATCAATAATCCAATCAGGATAGCCATCTGCAAATTTTCTCTGAAACTGCAAAGCTATAAGCTTTTTTTCCAGCTCGCCAACTTTAATGTGTGGAGGTGCAATCAGGATATTTTCATCCATATATTCAGGATAGCGATCGGTAAGGATAATCGACATAAATGGAACATTCCCGATGTCATTCAGTTTTTTAAAATCCAAGCTGGCTGCCCGAATACCTGCTGTGTATGCATCTGTGTTGTTTATAGCTGTCTTCAAAAGCGGTTCCGCTTGCCAGTAAAGTGATGGAACATTTCCATAGCCCTCGAAATAATAATAATCGATATGATCTAATTTCTTTTGGGCTTTTAGCTTGATTCCCGCAGCCCAGGACCCCTCTCTTTTGAAAGAATCCGAAATTGATATGGACAAGCCTTCAGCCTTTATTCCGGGAATTTTAACAAACCAATCCGTTAACAAGAATGCTTTCTTCTTTTCATTTATCGGTACAGTATACTCAAATATCATCTGATCATCAGCAGAAAAAAATGTATAATGACTTTCGTCTGCTGAATCACAGGCTTTTCCGGTTCCAGTTTTGCAATTCCATTTAAATAGGGTGTCAGGGATATCAAGCCTATATCCTTTTCGGGCAACAAGTCCGTTTAACTTTTGAGTGATTTTTAGCTCTTTCGGATGCGTTTCAACTATGATTTCCTGTGTAATCGCCCGGGAACTCTTCTTGGCAATCGCATGCTCAGAATAAGCCTGCCACTGCCACAGCACCATACCTGAAATAATTCCAGACAAAATTAAAAAAATAAATAAAGATGCCTTCCACATTGCTATGCCCTCTTAGTCATTTTTCTTTTAACCTAACAATACCAAAGGGAAGGTCATCAGTCACATTAATTTTTATTAATTTTATGATTTTTTTCCATTCTATTTTTATGCTGAAAATGATAAAGTATGGATGGACAAAAATCATTTAATAAGTGAATGCTATGAGTTTTAAGGAGGTTCTAATTTTGATACAGCGTTTTATAGAAATTGGCGAGGGATACTCAGATATTTATGAATTAATTGAAATTGCGCGGGCGAACAAGCATCGATTGTCCCACATGGCCGCTTTCCATACGAGCATCAATAATAGAGAAATGACATCCCTGGCAGTCATATTGAAGCCGACAGACCCGGGAGAATTTCAGCCGTTATATATTTGCCGTGAAGGGATTCCGAATCCAAAGTCAGTGCCAAATAAAAGGTATGATTTATTCGAGGACGCTGCGAAAGAAATGAATAAAGAAATTATTCAGCTGACAGTAAAGCCTTCTGCTATTTTTAATGAAAAGGAATTATATTATCAATATTTGATTGGAATTCTAAGGCTTAATCATTTTATTGCACCTTTGCAATAGATGAGAAAAAAAAGGCATGAGCTTTTGCTCACGCCTTTTTATATTCCCATCTTATAATCATATTCTTTAGCCTTGTCCGGTTTGGAATTTTCAAATTCCGTTTTAAGGAACGGCTTATAGGATGGTTCAACTTTTTTAACAAAAGAATATGAATTTATCTTCTCCATAATTGTTTCCGTATCTGCAAGATCACAGTATAGCACTACATATTTGAGCCGTTTTGAAACATAATGAACATTTCCAAATCTTCTTAACATTTTTGCCTGCTTTAAAGAATAAAGCCATACGATTATACCTTGCCTTTGACCAAGCATATAGTTTTCCCCTTCAGTGATCGTTTGTTTTATTTAGTCTAGCATAGAAAAATAACTGTTTTCAATGGGAAGGTTCAAACTGCATAATTTATTTAAAAAGAAAAAACCAGCATTAGCTGGTTTTATAAACGATGCCTCGGAACAGAGTACTTACTTTTGTCTAAGAACAGCCACAGCTGCCTCCAGAACCGCAGCCTCCTCCGCAGCTTGATTCAAAGAAAGGATTGCCGGTGGGGACTTTAATGTGTTCGGATACAGAACGTCCTATCAGCATGCTTACCTCATCCAAGAGGGTTTGCAGGCCGGTCTCTGCTCTTCTGAATTCCGCCACATGGATATCCATGTCCATGTCGCGCTTCAGCTCTCTAATAGACATCATCACCCTCTTATACTCTGGATGATATTTGCCAAATCGCTGAACTTCTTCATACAGTTCTTTCATTTTGATAAAATCCTGTATCTTCCTTTGAGTTTCCCGGCTGTTCTTTAATTTATATAAACTTTTGCGGTAATGTTCCGCTTCCTCAGATTCTATAATCATCGCTGCAAGTTCGTCAGCTTTGTCCAAAATAGCCATTCTTTCTAATGTAGCAAGCAAAATAGCCCACCTCCGTTTCTTATTTTATCATGAAACGGTTTAAAGCTAAAGCAAGTAGACTAAGGGATCACCACAAGAAAATCTTTTTTTAAAGAGGCTTCAGCACTGTTGCCTTTAACAAGTTCCAGTCCGATTCGATGTTTTCCTGAAGGAAGCCCTTTGATAATAAAAGCAGCTGAATGGATTTCATCCTTCTTCTTTCCGTTAATATACAGGATAATTTTTCCTTTTTCTTTGCTGCTCTGCTTTCTAAAGGACACATCCTGCACAATACATTCAACAAAGACATCTTTTCCTTTTGTTTGATGTCTTACAAAAAATGGATCCACGGCAGAACTTTCCATACCCGAAACTTGCAATAGCTGTTCTGCTTTAACTGCATTCACCGTAAAATTGGCTTCCGCTTTTGTTTCGGGCTCAGGAATATCTTTCTGGCACGCTGCAAGAACAAATATTACCAGCAATATAAAAATGTATTTTTGCCTTTTCATTATTTTACACTCCTTTAGGATGTCTTCCGTAACGCTCTAATAAAGTTAGTGTTTGCCCGGCTGCTTATTTTTACTCTATAACAAATAAAAAGCTCTCTCCTGTGCGAGAAAGCTTTCTAATTGGATTGAGAATTCATGGCCTGAAACATGCTCATCATCATGGAGGCCATTTGCACTCCATTCGTGAATTTTTCAACCTGATGGGGGATTGTTTTTTTATAATAGTGCAGTGCGGCCACTTCCAGAGATTGAATTTCGTTTGGATTTCTGCTCAGTTTTCTATACCAATAAGGCTGCTCACGGATAAATTGCCTAAGATCCTGCTTTTGTTCAAGATACTCGACGATATCTTTTCTCATTTGATTGACCCCTTAATCCTTTTTAAATGTAAAAGGGCTGCTTGATTTAGTCATACTTGGCTTTGAGCCTCCTGATGGTTTCTGGCCGCCGCCCTGGAATTGCGAAATAACCCCTTGCACAGCTGAAAGTGCCTGGCTGAGATTACTGATGTAACCCTGCATTTGATTCGCATCCATTTGCTTAAGGGTCCCCATAATGCTGCCCATCCAGTCACTTTTTTTCTCTTCTGTCTTTTGTGTATTATCTTTGTTTTCTCTATAGGAATCCCACCTTGAATCTTCTTCCCCAAGCAAATACCAATCCTCATATAATTCTTGCCACGTTGCATTTCCATCCCTGACTTCTTTGATGACCCGGGGATTCTGTTTAACAAACTCTTTAAACTTTTCAACAGAGGGATGAAGCTTCGTTTTGGTCATGAAATATCACCTCGTTCTAATGCAAATGCCTATAATACCATATGAATATGAATGAAAAAGGTGAATATTTATGTCTGCTTTAATTGGTCCATTAAAATTCAAAAATTCAGCCATTAATGGTAATATATGAATGCAGAAACATATTGAAAGGTGAATAATAATGAATCGAGATCTTATGGAATTATTTGATCAGTGCACCAGGAATGCGACTGACGAAGAATTAACTGCTTTAGAATCCCTGCTTTTAGGTTTTCATAAAAAACAAACCGGCAAAAACAGCTCTTATATTGGCGGACTGCTCCATATGGAACGGCACATAACTGAAGAGGAATGCATACTGACAGTTCCTTTAAGTAAGATCGTCAATAATCCGCTAGGAATTCTCCATGGGGGAATAACCGCTACAATTATTGATTCTGCAATGGGAACACTTGCGGCTTCGCTGCTTCCTGAGGGTTTTGGTGCAGTTACGACACAGTTGAATATTCATTATCTTGCAGTCGGCAAAGGGGAATACGTAACATGCAAAGCGACAATTGACCATAAGGGAACAAAAAGCATGGTATTATCTGCAGATGTACTCCGTTCTGATGGAAGAAAAATTGCACAGGCAACAGGCAGCTTTTTTATCATCGAAAAGAAAAATGTAAATAATTAAAGGCAGGTGGGAAGATGGTCACCGCTATCGTTATTCCAATTATTTGCCTTTATTTTTATTGGCTGACAAAAAAGGAAATGCGGGAAGGTCATGAGAAGTGGGAGAGCCTTGCAGATGTTCCCGAGGAAGCCATTATTTCAGGCGAAGTCATCCATCTTAGCGAGAGCAGGCAGCGCTATAATTACAGCCGCTATGTACATGTTCTTGAACTGACCGTCCGAACAAAGGGCCTCAAGCATTCAAATATAAAAAAAATTACTCCTTTAATGACTAATGCTTCAATTCCTTCTGTCAAGATCGGTGATTCTGTCCACTTGTATGGAAATTGGAAGGATGACTATTTTCAGGTTGGGCGGATTCAGATTGCTAATAGTAAAAAAGAGCCTTAATATAGGCTCTTTTCACTTTTTACCTTCTCCATCAGCTTTTTTTATGAAATTTTGCGTATAATGCTTTTTATAAACTCCAACTCCAAGATGGGTAAACTCTTCTTTCAGCAGACTATCCCGATGGCCTTTGCTGTTAAGCCATCCTTCAACAACAGCGGGAGCATCTGTATAATTTGCAGCTATGTTTTCCCCCGCAGCCTCATATGAGACCTCCACAGCTTCAAGCCGGTCCGCCAAATCGCCGTAAGTTTTAGAAGTATGAGAAAAGTCTTTTGTTTCATACATATCTTTGCTATGAGCTAAAGCTGCCGCTGCAGTCAGATCATCCCATTTCAGCGGCTGTATATTGTGTCTGACTCTTATAACATTGGTAATGTCGAAAATTTGCTTCTCTTTCGCTCTCTCCACTTCGTCTTCAAAAGCAGGAGAAGGCAAAGGGGGCTCCAATAATTCACCACGGTAAACCATTTCATACGGGCGAAGCTTAATTAAAGTGGCTGCATCCATTAACCTCACGCTGGAAAGCGTCCCTGTAAATCTATCTATATTAAGCTGTGCATAGTACTCACCAACCATAACAAGCGGCCTTGTATTAAGGTCATCTTCAGATAACTCGAAACGGTATGAGCTGTCTTTTACTTTGAGACTGAATTCCGTTTCAAAAAAGACGGATGAATATAATTCACCAATTGGCTGCCCTATTTTGAAAGGATAAATGTCTGAATCTTCGCCTGTCGCAAACAAACTAACCACTTTATTATTGCTGACGCCAGCCTGAATATACTCAGTGCCGCTTTTATTATATATCCACCAATCGTATCCATAAAAAGAGGGATCTATTCTGGACGGCTCTCCCAAACTTTCTTTAAGCTCCCCAGCTGATTTTCCCATTAGTGAGGCCACACCCTTTTCAGGAAACCCCGTATTGGAAGATAAGTTATTTTCCTTATTATTTATATCCTTTATTGTATTTTCCTGACTGACAAGGATCTCCCCTTTATCTTTACGCCCAATATCGATGTAAAAACCTGCTGCCAGAAAAATGCAAATCAATATTAAAATTCGGAAAAGTGCTCTCAGAGAACCGTACCTCCCTTCTTTTACTCGCTGTATTCAAGCAGGCGTAATGCTAAATGGAATCTAAATAAATTATTGCAAATATACTATTAATCATACCATTAGGTGTATTGTTTATCTATTATTTTCAATTAGTTCTGTAACAGCATTTGCTGCAAAAAAAGAACACCCAGATGGTGTCCTCTTAATGCTGTGCTTCAGTTTCGTGTTTAGAAATATCAGTAAGAGCTTCTCCAGCCTGGTCATCTGTTAAATGACGCACGGCAAAGTCACCTAGTGATACTATCCCCACAAGCTTGTCACCTTCCACAACAGGAAGCCTGCGGATTTGATGTTCTGCCATCAAGCGGGCTGCTTCCCGAGACTCTGTATCCCTCGATACAGTTACTAAATGGCTGCTCATAATATCTTCTACCTTAGAAGAAGCAGGGTGTTTTTCTGCTACACAGCGAAGTACGATATCCCGGTCAGTTATCATTCCGACGAGTTTATCATTATCCACAATCGGGATAGCCCCTACGTTTAGTTCTTTCATCTTAACTGCCACTTCATAAACATTGTCCAATAGAGAACAGCTTTCAACCTCGTCTGTCATAATATCGCGGATTTTTTCCATTTTTTATCCTCCTTTATTTTTCAACAATGAATATGGTCCAATAGTGACCGTGCAGGCCTCCTTGACTATATCCGGAGCCAATATGAGTTGCCTTTTTGTTTAGAATATTTTCCCGGTGGACTGCGGAATTCATCCAGGCATCAAACATTTCATCAGCTGTTTTATAGCCCGCCCCGATATTCTCCTTTACGGTCCGAAAAGAAATTTGCTGATTCCTTAACATTTCTGTAGGATTTCCATATGTAGGAGAATTATGTGAAACATATTGTAATTTCATCATATCCAAAGACTTTTTTTGGGCAGCACCATTCAGCTTCAAATCTACAGACAATGGCTTTAGCCTTAATTCTCTTCGTTTTTCGTTGGCCAGCCTCATAAGTTTATTTTCATTTTGATCCATTTTGGGCATAGCAATCTTCTTTCCATGGTCGGGAATGATAATAACTTCACCAGGAAAAATTAAATCAGGATTTTCTATCTGAGGATTGCTATTAATAATTTCCTGCAGATCTCTCTGGAATCTTAGCGCAATTTCCCAAAGTGTATCCTTTTGCTCAACTCTGTAATCAGCTGCAGCACCTGCAGGCTGTGGTGTTAATAATATTATAAAAAAGAAGAGACTGATGGCTTTGTATTTCTGCAATTGACGCTTCCCCTTTCACAATTTGGCAGCTGCGAGTTCCAGTTGCTTAAGATATGCCAGCCAGGCGTTAAATTACGGCAGTTCAGCTAACGTTCTTTGAGAGAAGGATGTTTTCTTGCATGAATCCGTTGCAAGTTACGCTTTTTTCTACTATTATTAAATTTGAGATAAACTTGTTAAAATTATGCATGGATCGTTCAACAGAACCATGGATGTTTTCAGGAGGGACAATTATGAAGTTTGAAAACACAGGTCTGGAAAATAAAAAAGCAGACTTAACCCGCTTAGATGAAGTAATGCTTTCTCACGGCCTGGTCCGCGAAGGGCAATGGGATTATGAAAGAGTTACATATGACCGTAAATTCGAATTAAAAGAGGGTGTTTTTTACCTTCGTGTATTTGGATATGCGGCTGAAGGAGATGTAGGAGCTCATAGAGCAACTATCCAGCTTATGACACCGCTGCTGGGCAAACATTATTATCCGCATGGGATAGAATACGGTGAAGGCGAAAGCTTCCCTAAATCATTAGTAAGTCAGTGCGAAAAAACTCTAAATGAGATAAAAGCAGAAATTGACCAATTCGCTGAGTAATTTCAACCTGTATTAAAATTGAATTTATTTTCTGCATGGAAAAGACGCATGAACATCATGCGTCTTTTTTACATAAACTTTAGACCTTTAAAATTTAGTTCTCTGAAAGAGCGCTTCCTGCATATATAATTTTTTGGACTGAGAGATCCACTCTTTTAACCTCCAGTCCAGTTAAATGGACAATTTCATCCTTGATTTCTTTCTGAATCCGGAGAGTTTCCTCCAAAATATTTTTTCCATTTACTATGTTAAGCTTAATTTTTAAATATACTTCAGTGTTACTAAAAGTGATGGAAATAGGGTTTTTTTTTCTCTTAAAGAAAGTGAATCTTTCATGCTTAAGAGGAATAACACTCTTTCTTTCCTCCAGGCTGGATTCTACGATTGCGGAGATTATATCACTGGCTGCCTGAATCGTCTCGAAGTCAAGATGGTCGTTATGCATCTTCCGTTCACTTCTTTCTTTACGATTTTTTATATAAGGGCAATAATCTCTCAGCTTTAAATCGTTTTATTTTTAGTTTTTATGATATTTAATGCATACTATAAACAAAGTGTTACGGTCTTTTGTTGGTTAACAAAATTGGGAAGGGGATTTATTTTGTCTGCAATATTCACAAAACGCTTTTTATTAATATTGATTGCTGTAATTCTTATAACTGTACTTTTTTATTTCATTTTGCCTGTTTCTGTTCCTCTGGTTATTGCTTTTATTACAGCATTAATCCTAGAACCAGCTGTGAAACTGCTGCAAATTAAAATAAAAATAAGCCGAAGAATATCTGTGCTGATTACTTTTCTCGGATTTGTCCTCTTCATTGGATTATCAGGCTACTTTATTACGACAAAAGTAATAACTGAAGCCATTAAACTTGTTGAAAATGCTCCTATTTACATTAATGATATTACAAAAGCATGGCTCAGGGCAGAAGCGGACTTTTCCAATGCTGCCAAAGACCTTCCTAAAGACCTTGTTAATGAAATAAGTATCCAGATTCAATCCTTTTTGAATAAAACGAAGGATGACCTTGTCGCATACGTAGATATTGATAGCTTAAAAGCACTTCTGACAAACATCCCGAACTATCTTGTCAGTTTCATCGTATACTTGATTGCCTTATTTTTGTTTTTAATAGATCTGCCGCGATTAAGGAAAGGTTTGTATAATCACCTTACAGAAAAAACTGCAGATAAAGTCAAGTTTATGACCTCACGGCTTTCTTATGTCGGATTTGGCTTTTTCAAGGCTCAATTCCTTGTAAGTGTAATTATCTTTATCGTTTCCCTGATTGGATTATTATTTATCAATCCAGAAATGGCATTGATCATGTCTATAATCATTTGGGTTATTGACTTTATCCCTATTATTGGCTCCATTGTCATTGTTGGCCCCTGGGCAATGTTTCATTTACTGACAGGAGATGTAGCTATGGGGACACAATTGGCAATTCTTGCAGCCGTCCTCTTAATTATCCGCAGAACAGTTGAGCCAAAGGTAATGGGCACCCATATAGGGCTATCTCCGCTCGCCACGCTAATAGCTATGTATCTAGGGCTGAAACTCATTGGGATACTGGGCTTCATCATTGGCCCATTACTGGTCATCGCCTTTAATTCTGCAAAAGAAGCAGGACTTATTAAGATGAATTTCAAAATATAAACTTAATAAAAAAGTAAAAAAGCGTCCGCCTGGACGCTTTTTCTTTCCTGCATACATCTCAACTGAGTTTCCTTAAAAAAAGTCATAGAAAAAGGACTTTTGCACAGGAATTTTTCTTTCAAGTATTTCTGCATCATTTCTTGGACCTTTAATTTCACCTAGATCATATAACTCCATTGGCCTCTTATAGCCAATTATAATCGCTGAAAGGGCATTGATAGACATATGCAGACCTCGTGCTGGAGGGTTTATGCATTGGCTTCCTACTTTCTCTTTAAACACCCTGACACCTTCGTCAGCAATTAGGTAGCTTCCATTATTCCATGGTGCATGGTGATCCTCAATATGCAGAAAGACATTTTCACTATTTTCATTGAAAGAATATTGGCCGAGACACTTTCCAGCATTGACGATTCTCCCCATAAAGTACGGAAAAACCTCCATTTTTAAATTAGGCTGATTCAGGTAATAAGGAAATGGATCGTGTACTGATGTAATGATCTTTACTTCCTCAACCATTGAATCATGCTGACAGATAAAGTTCCATAAATTCACTCTGGCTTCCTGATTTAGAGCTGCGAATTCTTCGATATCCATTTTATTGTCTTTTACCTTAAATAATATATAGCCCTGTCCTTCACCTGAGTCGTTAAAATACACCGCAATCTGGTAATCAGAATACACAAAGTTCTCCCACCAGTATGAGTCTCTTACAAGCCCTCCTGAATAACGCTGCATATATTCCTTATAAATCTTTTCGATGGTTAATGTGTGCTGGTTCTTAGTAAATCGCTTAATGGTCCCTGAAGGTTTTCGCGTCATTTTTAAATCTATTTTCTTAATAAGCGTTTTCTTATATTCAGTGAATATCTCCCATCCGTATTTCCGATAGAAAGAAATATCAAATGGATGCAAAAATGAAAAGAGCTGATTCTTATTATTCATCTCGGCTAATGCGTGCTTGATCAGGCTGCTTACATGCCCTTTTCTTCTGAATTCCGGATATGTTGCCACACCAGCAACACCTCCCATATCCCATTCAAAGCCATTAATATGAACTTTCAGGGGGATAATGTGAAGTTTGGCAGCCAAACTTTCCCCTTCCCAGATACCAAAAATGGCATGATTTTTTAAACGTTCCATCCTGGCCGGGATGTCAGCTTCAGGCACATTGTACTGGAAGGCATACATGGAAAGCTTCATGGCCTCAAGATATTCATTCTCTGTTAATTTACTTACCGACACAAAATTCACTCCCAATTAAATATCATTATAACTATTCGCCATATACTTATTAAGTCCTTTTAATTAAGAAGCGGATAATTTTTTGGGCATAAAAAAATACCGCTAAACAGCCAGCGGCATCTCATAACCTGTTACGTACCCAGGATTGCTTTTATAACTGATGTGGTTTCTCCTCCATGGTAGAAAACATACAGCAGCAGATAGACTGCAACACCTGTTATGCCAGTAAAAAACCAGACCACACTGGTTATCGGTCCCAATTTCCTATGTGTTGCCACTTTATTTTTATAGCCCGTATATAACGAGATAATTCCTAAAACTGCCCCAACAGTTGCCAGGGTAATATGGAAAATTAAGAAAATCGTATAATAAATTTTTATATCATCAGGGCCGCCAAATGCAGTATTCCCAATAAAAACAGTTCTGCTGGCATAAATGATAAAGAAAATAACAGCAAACACAGCAGCCAAAGTCATTGTTTTCTTATGAGCCTCAAGCTTTTTTTTGCTGATTTGTACCCAACCAATCGCAACCGTTATTGCACTTAATACAATAAAGGTCGTGCTTATGGTAGGGAGTATAGGTAATGAGTATTCCATAAATTCTTCCTCTCTCCACTATCAGTTTAAAATTCATCTACACGGTGTTTTTTATCACAAGGTTCATTTTATTAAAGTGTACTATATTTTTCAACAAACTGTATGAGCTTTTAACAAAAGTTCCTTAAATGTTCAATATTTATTTCATTCCATGTGATCATTATCATTGCAACATACATTTTTACTTTATCAAAAAAATAAACTCCAGCCTCTGACTGGAGTTTATTTTTATTTTACTAAATGCGGATTTAGTATTGCTTCTTCTTCTGAAGGCGTAATTTCCTGTTCTTTTTTGTACCATGCATAGAAGATTTGCGCAAGAATAAAGCCATATACAATTTCCTGAATAATCTTCATGATGACCCCGCCAAGCTGCTGATCGTGTATAAGTGACATTGAATTGAACATTTCCGGCCCGCTAAGATTCAGGCTTGCCAGTGTCGCAGAAGGAACACATAACTGAAGGGCCTGTGCCCATGCATTTGGATCAGAATATGTGCTGTACATTGGTGTATCTGCAAAAATGATCAGAGCACATGCAGGAGTCAATAAAACACCATTTGCAAAAATGTATCCTACCTTTTTCAAGCCGTCCAGTGACTCCATTTCAGGAAGCTCATTAATAGTCGGCCACCACATAAAGATTGCCAGAAGAAACAGGCCAGATGTATATACAGTATGAAACATCATATCCGTTTTTACCACGTCAAAAACATCTGGTATGTGGTATATAGAAAATACTCCATTAAACAGGATAATGGCGATTAATGGCTTTGTAAAAATACTGAATACAGGTTTAATAGCTTTGTGATTAACCACTCTTCTCCACACCCACTGAGGGATTCCCATGACTACAAGGGGAGGAACAACTAAATACAGGATAGCCATCTGTATCATATGGGCATAAAACATTAAATGGCCCATCAGGTCCAGCGGAGAGCCTTTGATCGCATACAACACAATCATAGCGATTGTAAAATACACACCCTGCCTTTTAGTTAATGGCTCACTATCATTGAATTTTCCACGATACTTTACTGTTAACATAAAGTAGCCTGCAAGAATCACTGCTACAAATAAAAAGAAATATGGACTCCAAAGTGCACGGAAACCGAATATTTCCAAAGACATGCTATCACCTCATTAAATAATGCTCAACCGGCCTTATACGTTCCCAATACTAAGCGATATTGACAAGTACTATTATACTCTCTTCAGTCTGCAATCTCAATAAATCGGAAATTGGGTATTAATTGCAAATACTTCATTACATAAAAAGAAAATCGGCCAACAGCCGATTTTCTTTTAAACTTACCACCAAATAACAGTCAAGAAAGCAATGATTGTGATAAATCCGACAAATGCTCCTGAGTATAAGAACAAAGACGGTGCTTCATGACCTTTGTGGCTCATATGCATGAAATAATATAATTGGAAGACTACTTGCACAAGAGCAAGAATCAGGATGAACGGCACTATAAACCATCCGGAGAAACCTTCATAACCTGCTGCTACGAACGCAACAATTGTCAGGAAGATCATTAGTGCAAATGTGATAACTTGATGTCTCATCTCTTCTGCACTTTTTTTACGTCTATATTCAATGTCTACTCTTGGGTTACCTGAGTTTGGTTGTTGATTGGCCATCAGTTTATCCCACCATTCCCATTAAATATACTACTGTGAAGATGAATACCCAAACAACGTCGATAAAGTGCCAGTATAGGCTGGCTACATAAAACTTAGGAGCATTGTAAAGGCTCAATCCTCTTTTGCTGTTGCGGATCATCAAAGTAGTGATCCATAGTAAACCGAATGCCACGTGAGCACCATGGAATCCAACTAACGTGTAGAAGGCTGAACCAAAGGCACTGCTTGTGAAGCTATGATGGAATTCATGCACATAGTGATTGAACTCGTAAATTTCCAAACCGAGGAATCCAAGTCCAAGCAAAACAGTAATTCCAAGCCATAGCTGCATTTTTTTGAAGTTGAAGTTCTTCATGTGATACATAGCATATACGCTTGTGAGCGAGCTGGTTAATAGCAGCATTGTCATAATAAATGCCAGTGGTATTTCAAACAAGTCTTTCGCAAGAGCCATGTCACTGCTAGGTACTTTGTCTTTTAAAGCAAGGTAAGTGGCGAATAGGGAGGCGAATAAAACCGTCTCTCCCCCAAGGAAAAACCAGAAACCTAAGAATTTGTTCTTGGCTTCGAGGGTTTGCTTTTCAGGCGACGCAGGCCATGTTTCATAAGTCATTTTTTGTTCAGTAGCCATTATGCCTTAACCCCCTTATCATTAGTGTCTTCCAAATCTTCTTTATGAATGTGGTATCCATGATCATCTTTGACAGAACGCACAAACATGGAGCCTAGAGTAATAAGCATACCCACGATTAGTACTGGGATACCCCAGCTGTGTTCTGCGCGGTACATTGCACCAAATGCAGCAACAAATAAACCGAAAGAAATCACAAATGGAATGAACGAGTTGTTTGGCATATGGATATCACCAAGCGGCTCAGCAGGCGACATGCCTTTTTTACCTTCCATTTTCTCAAGCCAATATGCATCAAGGCCGCGAATGAGCGGAAGCTGCTTAAAGTTATAGAATGGAGGCGGTGAAGGAATGGCCCACTCTAATGTACGGCCGTCTCCCCAAGGATCATTGCCAACTTTTTCATTTTTAACGCTGGTAATAACAATATTTATTAACAAGATGATTACTGCAGCTGCCATGAAGAAAGCACCTACAGTACTTACCATATTAGACGTTTCAAAGCCCTGTCCTGGAAGGTAAGTGAAAATACGGCGCGGCATTCCCCAAAGTCCAAGGAAATGCTGGATAAAGAATGTTAAATGGAATCCAATAAAGAATAATACGAACGTAATTTTTCCAAGGAATTCGTTTAACATTGTACCGAACATTTTTGGCCAGTAAAGGTGAGCACCTGCAAAGAGTGCAAACACAACACCGCCGACAATAACATAGTGGAAGTGAGCAACTACAAAGTAGCTGTCATGGTACTGGTAATCCTGTGCAGCAGATGCCAGCATTACACCAGTTACACCGCCGGCTACGAATGAAGGGATAAAGGCAATAGCCCAAAGCATCGGTGTTGTGAAAGTGATGCTTCCGCCCCACATTGTAAATAGCCAGTTAAAGATTTTAATACCAGTCGGTACTGCAATTGCCATTGTTGCAACAGCAAAGATCGCGTTTGCAATCGGCCCCATACCAGTTGTAAACATGTGGTGAGCCCATACCATGAATCCTAAGAAACCAATAAGAACCGTTGCGAATACCATTGAAGAGTATCCGAAAAGGCGCTTTCTTGAGAAAATCGCAAAAATCTCGGAGAAAATACCGAAAGCCGGCAATACCAAGATGTAAACTTCAGGGTGTCCAAAAATCCAGAAGAAATGCTCCCAGATAATTGTATTACCGCCCATAGCAGGATCAAAAAAGTTAGATCCAAACATACGGTCGAAAATTAACAGGAATAGTCCTACTGTTAAAGCAGGGAATGCAAATAAAATCAATGCTGATGTAACAAATGTAGCCCAAGTGAACATCGGCATACGCATGTATGTCATACCAGGAGCACGCATGTTAATGATGGTAACAAGGAAGTTGATCCCCCCGATTAACGTACCCGCACCTGATATCTGCAGTCCAAGTGCATAGAAGTCGATCCCATGCCCTTCAGAAGCAATTGATAGAGATGCATAAGAAGTCCAGCCTGCATCAGGAGCGCCGCCTAAGAACCATGAGAGGTTCAAGAAAACTCCTCCAAAGAAAAACAGCCAGAATCCTAAAGAATTCAAGAATGGGAATGCAACGTCACGCGCACCGATCTGAAGTGGCATAACAGCATTCATAAAAGCAAAAATCAGTGGCATAGCTGCCAAGAAGATCATGGTTGTACCGTGCATAGTTAAAATTTCATTATACAATCCGGCACTTACAAAGTCATTATTTGGTACTGCAAGCTGGATACGGATGAACATAGCTTCCAATCCGCCAAGCAAGAAGAAAAATCCGCCAGCTATAAGATAAAGGATTGCGATTTTTTTATGGTCAACTGTTGTTAAGTAATCCCATAAAACCGCTCCGAAACCTTTTTTTTGTGCTAAGGTACTCACAATTTTACCTCCCTTTTCAAAAAATCCCCTATTGTTCCATAACTTTCAAGCCCATTAAATATTCTGTCAGGGCATCGAGCTCTTCTTCAGACAATTCACCATAAGTACCTGTCATTTTATTGCCAGGTTTGAATGTTTCCGGATCTCTTAACCAATCCTTAAGATCTTCTTCAGTATGATCAAGGATACCGGCAATACGGTCACGATCACCGAAGTTTGTTAAGTTAGGAGCTAAACGGGCTGCTTCAGGAGCAGTGTTTGCCGGTGTTACAGCATGACAGCCGATACAGCTGTTATTGAAGACTTCCTGACCAGCTTGAGCCAGGTCTGTCTCTGCTTTTTTAGGTTCTTTTACTTCTGCCATTGCAGTTGCCCATTGATCGAATTCATCACGTGGAACCGCTTTAACTTTGAAATCCATTAATGCATGGGAAGGACCGCAAAGCTCAGCACATTTTCCATAAAAGTAATTGTCCGCATCAGCAGCCTTTTCACTGTCAAACTTCAGCCAGAACTTATTCACGTTGTCCGTGTTCGTATCCAGCTTACCGCCTACAGCAGGAATCCAGAAGGAGTGCTTAACATCAGAAGCAATAAGATTGAAATAAACTTTTTCATCCGTTGGCACAACTAATTCCTGGCCAGTGATAATTTCCTGGTTTGGATATTCGAATTCCCACCAGTATAAGTTTGCACGCACATTAACAACAAGTGCATCTGTTTTGCCTTCTTCATTCTTCTTTTCCATTGGGCCTACATCAGCAAGCTTAAAGGTAGCTGAAACTGTCGGTACAGCAAGAATAAGAAGCAAAAGAATAGGAATAACAGTCCAAATGATTTCCAGCTTGTGGCTTCCTTCAACTTGTTTTGGAATTCTGTCGTCCTTGCGGCGGAATTTAAAAACAACAATAAAGAAGATTACTGTTACGACCGCAATTACTCCTACCATTATTACAGTACTTAACACCATCAAATCAAATTGTGTCTGCGCCACTTCGCCGGCAGGTTTAAGCGTAGATAAATACGGTTTGCCGGAGCAAGCGGAAAGAATGAGCGCCATCATTGCAAACAGAGAAAAAAGACGCCACTTTGCAAGCCTTTTCATAGCTTAATCAAACCCCTCTTTCGTAAAGATTTCATTTTTTGAATTGTTTGATCAAAAAATATGGATAAATCCCCTCTCGTTATAAACGAAAAAAGGAATTTCCTAACTAAGTTAAATAAGTGTGATGATTACCATGGCTACAAACATGATGGTCAGATATTGCAGGGAGTATACAAACATTACTGTAGCCCATTTAATATCATCATTAAACTTCCTTGCATATATCCCAGTCAATAACCAGCCGATGTTTAAAACCCCAGCAAGTATTATGAATGGCAATCCAAGAGATGGCATAAGAAACGGCAGCGGCAATAATGCTGCAATCCAGATATAAATATGCCTTTTAGTGGCGTTAAACCCTTTTACTACTGGGAGCATCGGAACTCCAGCAGCCCGGTATTCCTCTACCCTTCTCATAGCCAGTGCATAGAAATGTGGAGGTTGCCAGATAAACACGATAGCGAACAGCACCCAAGCCATAGGGTCAAGATTGCCATCCGCAGCTGCCCATCCAATCAAAGGTGGAACTGCCCCTGAAATGCTGCCTACAATCGTATTGGAAACAAATCTGCGTTTCGTCCACATTGTATATAAGACAACATAGCTGAAAACACCAATTAATCCAATTACAACTGCTGTTACTGTTGTAAACATTAAAAAGGCCGTACCAAGGCCAATAAGCAGAAAGCTCAAAAGTGCCACCTTGCCCGGGTTCACTTTCCCGGTAACAGTTGGCCTCCCTTTTGTCCTTTCCATTAATGGATCAATGTCGCGGTCAATATAATTATTTAAGCTGCAGGAGCCTGCAATAATCAAAGAGGAGCCGATTACTGTATATAGAACCAGATCCAGATTATTGAAAAATCCTTTTCCTGAAAAATGCAGTGCAAGCCAAAGACCGGTGAAGGTTGTAATCAGATTGGAATTTACAATGCCAATTTTGATAAGAGCAAGGAAGTCCTTCCAAACTGTAGTCTCAGGTATATCTTGCTGAAGGCTTCGCTCTCTGTTCTCAATAGCAGCATCACTCAAAGCCCGTGAGTCAGACATATCTTTTCCTCCTTAATTCCTTATCGCGAACATTACACCTACTATAAAGTATAAATGCACTGAAAGCCATATTCACGATAAAAAACGAGGGGTGAACCCTGGATGAATAATAACCATACTAAT
Source organism: Cytobacillus sp. EB106-05-05-XG126 (assembly GCF_058791715.1). Taxonomy (NCBI): domain Bacteria; kingdom Bacillati; phylum Bacillota; class Bacilli; order Caryophanales; family Bacillaceae; genus Cytobacillus; species Cytobacillus sp. EB106-05-05-XG126. The sequence continues at coordinate 1,710,223 of NZ_JBYTDU010000001.1, forward strand.
AGTTTTCCTACCATTAATAAAGTAGTTAAACTGTTTACTATCTAAATGAATCTAAACCATTTCTCTGTATATTAAATCACACTTTAAAACTCTTTTGTGAATTTTTTTAGAATAATTTATGACTAATTTGTGTCAAAGTCTAAATTCACTTAAAGAAAGGGTTTATTTTTGAGATAATAAAACTGTTTCAGAAAACTACGGAGGAATAATATACTCACTTTTATGTATTTTGGTTTACTTTCCGCGACAGGGGACATCCATTTTATACCCCCTTTATATTTCTAGCAAACTCTATTATAAGTTTCAACCTTTTTTACTATAATTAACTTTATAATTTTTATAACTGTTGTAAAAAGCTTTTTATTCCTGTACTATCGAAAAAGTAAATGGACGCACATTCATATATGGCTTTTTATAGAATCTTTGTTAAGATAGATAATGGACAAATACGCAGTAAATCAATTATTGACACTATTATTAAACCTAGAATATTTAAAGAAGGTGAAAGGCTTTGCAACGATCTTTAAAATGGCTTGCTGTTCTTACATCAATCGGCATGCTTTTGGTTTTGCTGGGCGGTGCCCTTGTAACGAAAACGGAATCAGGTATGGGGTGCGGGAAATCGTGGCCGCTTTGCAATGGCGAGCTAGTTCCCACCGATATTACTCCTGAACTGATTATCGAACTGGCACATAGACTGGTTTCAGGCGCTATCGGATTTATGGTTCTTATATTATCGATTTGGACATGGAGAAAAATAGGACATATTAGAGAGACAAAGTTTTTAGCGCTGACTTCGCTTTTTTTCCTAATCCTGCAGGCTTTAATTGGCGCTGCCGCAGTAGTCTGGGGGCAATCTGATTTTGTGCTCGCCCTTCATTTCGGGATATCTTTAATATCATTTGCTGCTGTACTGCTCCTGACTTTGCTTATTTTTGAAGTTGATAAAAAATTCGAGGCAGAAAAGCTTATTATCGATAAAAGAATGAGGAAACATATTATTGGAGTTTCTTTATACAGCTATGCTGTTGTTTACACCGGCGCACTTGTGCGTCATGTAAATGCCAGCCTTGTATGCCGTGACTGGCCGCTTTGTATAAATGGATCTTTCGCACTTCCCGCTAATATGTACGAATGGGTGCAAATGGGGCACCGGGCTGCCGCGGGCTTAATTTTCATATGGATTGGTTACATTACCTATCTGGCTATTAAACATTACAAGGACCAGAAGGTAATTTACTGGGGCTGGATTATTTCATTTATCTTAGTATCACTCCAGGTTGCCGCTGGAGCATTGGTTGTTTTAACCAGACTTAACTTGTATATAGCTCTTGCACACGCCTTCTTTATTTCCTGCTTATTTGGAGTATTAAGCTATTTTATCCTCCTGTCTTCACGAAGCAGAAAAAATGAGCTTGCTGTTTCAGCTGTTAAGGAAAAAGAGAAAAATGATGAATCTGCTCTCCCTACTTTTACTTCCATTCCATAAATACAATAAACAAAAGAGCTTCGGCATTTGCCGAAGCTCTTTTGTTTAGACTCTTTTCGTATAAAAAGTGTTTTCACCTATCAAAGTTCTCCGTTGATTTCCGCTCCAGGCTGCTCAGGGAACCGCGGGGAGGGCGGTGAGCCTCCTCGACGCTCCGCGTCTGCGGGGTCTCACCTGTCCCGCTGCTCCGAAGGAGTCTCGCACCTTCCGCTCCAATCAACTCAGTAAATAGAATAATACACAAATAGCAACAAACCTTACGAAACAGCTATTGTTTATTTTGACAACTCTATCAGCAAGTCTCCAGTTTGAATTGCTTCACCATTTGAGACGAAAATATCCTTTACAGTTCCAGAGAATGGTGCCTGTACAGTGGTTTCCATCTTCATAGCCTCTGTAATCATTAAGTGATCGCCTTTTTCGACTTTTTCACCTTTTTCTACAAGTAACTTGATGACAGTTCCCGGCATGCTGGCGGCAATATGGCTTTCATTATGCGGATCAGCTTTTGCCTTGGCTGCTGCTGTAGCTTTTATGCTTTCATCTTTTATACTTACTTCCCGAGGCTGACCATTTAGCTCGAAATACACAATTCTTGTGCCGTCAGCTTGAGGCTGCCCTATCGAAACCAATTTAACTATTAATGTTTTACCTGTTTCAATTTCAATTTCCACTTCCTCACCAAGTCTTAGACCATAGAGGAATGTAGGGGTATCAAGAACAGAAATATCACCAAATTGATCGCAGGTCTTAATATAATCCATAAATACTTTTGGATATAGTGCATAGGCAATTGCGTCAAAGCTTGTAACTTGTCTGCCTAATTCTTTGAAAAGTTTTTCTTTTAAAGCATCGAAGTCTACATCTTCAAGAAGCTCTCCCGGTCGGACTGTGATTGGCTCCCTGTCTTTCAATATAACCTTTTGCAGTTCAGCCGGGAATCCACCATACGGCTGCCCCAGGTAGCCTTCAAAAAGCTCAACAACTGAGTCTGGAAAATCCAAAGATTTTCCTTTATTCAAAACATCCTGTTCTGTCAGCTGATTCTGGACCATAAACAACGCCATATCACCAACTACCTTGGATGAAGGTGTAACTTTAACAATATCACCAAACATTTGGTTCACACGGGAATACATGTCCTTAACTTCATCCCACTTATCCCCAAGGCCAACTGCTTTAGCCTGCTGCTGAAGATTACTGTATTGTCCGCCAGGCATCTCATGCTGATAGACTTCTGAATGAGGAGCTTTCATCCCGCTTTCAAAGTCCTGGTAATATTTGCGCACATCTTCCCAATAGTAAGATAATTGCTCGAGCGACTGGATATCAATTTTTGGCTGCCTGTCATTTCCCTGCAGCGCGTAAAATAAAGAGTTAGCACTTGGCTGGGATGTTAAGCCTGCCATTGTGCTCAGGGCCGTATCCACAATATCCACTCCAGCTTCAATAGCCTTTGCATATGTGTAAATTCCATTACCGCTTGTATCATGAGTATGAAGATGAATTGGAATGTCAACAGTTTCTTTCAATTCAGAAATAAGAGTGTATGCTGATTGCGGCTTCAATAAACCAGCCATATCTTTGATGGCCAGTATATGAGCTCCCTGATTTTCCAGTTCCTTTGCCAAGTCTTTATAGTATTTAAGATTGTACTTCGTTCTGGCAGGATCCAGAATATCACCTGTATAGCACATAGCTGCTTCAGCAATTTTTCCTGTCTGGCGCACAGCATCGATTGCGACTTCCATCCCTTTAACCCAGTTAAGGCTATCGAAAATCCGGAATACATCGATGCCGGCGTAGGCTGATTTTTCTACGAACTCTCTTATTACATTATCCGGGTAGTTTTTATATCCGACTGCATTCGAAGCACGAAGCAGCATCTGGAATAAAACATTTGGCATTTTTTCCCGCAATGTCAGTAATCTATCCCAAGGATCTTCTTTCAGGAATCTGTAAGCAACATCAAAAGTTGCACCGCCCCACATCTCAAACGAAAACATATCCGGAAGCAATTTTGCTGTCGGCTCTGCTATATGCTTCAGGTCATTAGTTCTAACCCGCGTCGCGAGCAGAGATTGATGCGCATCACGGAAGGTAGTATCCGTGATCAGGACTTCTCTTTGTTCTTTAATCCATTTAACAAGCCCTTCAGGACCTTGATTATCTAAAATTTGCTTTGTTCCATCCTGGTAATCTGTACTGTATTTTAATCTCGGTACTCGAGGCTCTTCAAATACCGGACGCTTCTTCTTTTCAATTCCCGGAAATCCATTTACTGTTACATTCCCGATATAATTCAGCATCTTCGTCCCGCGGTCTTTCTTTTTCGGGAATAAGAATAGCTCAGGAGTTTCATCGATAAATGATGTATCATACTCACCTATTAGGAATTTCTCATGTTTTACAACATTCTCAAGGAAAGGAATATTTGTTTTAATACCCCTGATACGAAATTCCTGAAGGTTCCTCACCATTTTTGATGCTGCCTGCTGGAAAGTCATTGCGTGCGTAGAGAGTTTAACAAGCAGGGAATCATAATAAGGTGTGATTACTGCCCCCTGAAAACCATTTCCCGCATCAAGCCTCACGCCGAAACCGCCGCCTGATCTATATGCCATTAACCTGCCAGTATCGGGCATGAAATTATTTAAAGGGTCCTCTGTTGTTACACGGGATTGAATGGCATAGCCATGTACATGAATATCTTCCTGTTTTGGAACACCAACTTCTTTGCTGTGCAGCGAGTAGCCTTCAGCCACCATGATTTGTGTTTGTACAATATCAACACCTGTTACCATTTCAGTGATCGTATGCTCAACTTGCACACGCGGATTTACTTCTATGAAATAAAACTGATCACCTGAAACCAGGAATTCCACAGTTCCTGCATTTAAATAATCTACATTCTTCATCAGGTTGACAGCAGCCTGGCAAATCTCGTCTCTCAAATTCTCCGGGAGGGAGACGCAAGGTGCAACTTCAACAACCTTCTGGTGGCGCCTTTGGACTGAACAATCTCTTTCATACAGGTGAACAATATTTCCTTCATGGTCACCGATGATTTGAACTTCGATATGCTTTGGTCTTTCTATGAATCTTTCAACATAAACCTCATCATTCCCAAAAGCTGCTTTTGCCTCTGATTTGGCACGCTCATATGATTCCTTTACTTCTTCAAGGTTCCTTACGATGCGCATGCCTCTTCCGCCGCCGCCCAGTGAGGCTTTAATGATAATTGGGAAGCCATGATTTTTGCCAAAGCTAATCACTTCGTCAAGGCTTTCTACTGGACCATCACTGCCAGGTATAACCGGAATTTCAGCAAGCTGGGCTTGAGTTCTTGCCTTAACTTTATCACCAAACATATCCAGATGCTTTGAAGTAGGACCGATAAATATGATACCTTCTTCCTCGCACCGTTTTGCGAACTCAATATTTTCAGATAGAAAGCCGTAGCCCGGATGAACGGCATCAACATCACTGGTTTTTGCTATATCAATGATTCCTTCAATATCAAGATAAGCATCAATCGGTTTTTTGCCCTCCCCTACCAGATAAGCTTCATCCGCTTTATAGCGGTGGTAAGAACCGGAATCTTCTTTCGAATAGATAGCTACCGTGCGAATATCCAGCTCCGTGCAGGCGCGGAATACACGAATGGCAATTTCTCCTCTGTTGGCTACTAATACCTTGTTAATTCTTCTGCTCAAACAAAACACCCCGTCTTTATGTATTTTTTGGCAATATTCTGCCAAATCTAAGTTGAGGCCGGACGGGTATTCCGCTAACCGGCCATAATAACTTCGATTGGCTGCCCCTGATGGAAGCAATTATGTAATCAGCATTAGCTGATTGATATATAAATAAAGCACTGTGAATTTAACTGTGCTTATTTATGAATAGAAAATGTTTTTTCGGAAGCCATCTCAATGGATTCCGGATTTGTCTCTTCATGTTTATTTTTATATTTCTTTTCATAATTGACGAACATAGAGACATTCACTAGAATTCCCATTGCAATCGAAAGCTGAAGCAGGGATGACCCTCCATAGCTTATAAAAGGAAGTGTAACACCAGTGAGCGGCATAACACCCGAAATTCCCGCAAGGTTAATGAACGCCTGAATTCCTATCATGGCGGAAATCCCGATAGCAAGCAAGCTGCCAAAAGCATCTTTACACTTTAAACTGATAAAGATTCCCCTTAGTACAATGTACCCGAGAAGCAAAATGACAAAACCTACTCCGAATGCCCCGAGTTCCTCAGCAATTATAGCCATAATGAAGTCTGTATGGGCTTCAGGAAGATACCCAAGTTTTTGTATACTCTCACCAAGGCCCAGCCCTTTTAACCCGCCTGCACCGAGGGCAATATAGGAATTCGAAAGCTGGTATCCGAACTCCGATCCAAAGGGATCTCTAAATGCTTCTACCCTCCCCAATCGATAAGGCGCAAATATCTTATCTTTTAATAGAAGGATAAAAGGAGAAGCCAGCAATACACCGAAAAGCCCCAATTTAAATATGTTCTTAAAATTCATGCCTGAAGTAAAGATCACAGCTCCAGCCACAAGCAATATAATCATGGCCGAACCAAAATCTGGCTGTACAGCAACCAGGATTACGGCAAGAATAAGATAAGCAAGCGGGGGGAGAACTCCTTTGTTAAATTCATTAATATAGGGTTGCTTCTTTGCATAGACAGCAGCCAAATATATAATGACTGAAAGCTTGACAAACTCTGCAGGCTGAAGGCTTCTCTTGCCGATCTCAAACCAGCTCATAGCTCCGCCCGCTACTTTTCCAAAGATAAATAACGCAATCAGGCCGAATAACGAAAGAAACACCATCGGAACAAGAAATTTGTTGCTTTGCATAGCTTTGTATGGAAATAGAGCGACAAAAACGAAAACAATGCCTGAGATAATTAAATTAAGCTTTTGTTTATTGTAGAAAAAATCGCTATCCTGATCATAAATCTGCACAGCTGTAACCATACTTGCACTGAAAACCATAATGAGTCCAAAAACAGCTAACAGGGCTACAGCTATTATCAGGGTATAATCATATGATTTTAATATTTTTTTTAACATCCAGCCCTCTTCCCTTATCTTCTAAGTTTATTACTTATTCTACTATAGTATTAAATATCCTGCTTTGAAGAAAAGAAAAGTTAATTTAAATGTAACACAGCAAAGAAAATAATTCTATAATTATGTTATACTATTTTTAAATTAAGTTATACAATATTGATTATTCTTTTCTTTTGGATATACTAATACCATTACATAATAATACGGTTATAAAAAAACTCAAACAATCTTTGGAAGATGTTTGAGTTTTTTATTTTTATTTTTTTACTGAAGCTTCGTGGAGCATGGACAGCTCCCTTTCCAATTCTTCTAAAATAGCCTTGCCTTCAGTCTCTTCAATTAATCCGAGACGGACAGCAAAATCTATTTCTCTGGATAAGCCAAACATCTGGGTATCAAGTACTTCCTCATATAGAGGGCATTGAGGCATGGTTAGATTATCCATTTGCACCTTTATTAACTTTAATATTTTAGCAGCATCTGCCTTTAAAAGGGCATTTGCTTTTTCTTTGTGATCAATAATCATGTCAGAAGCCAACTTTCAATCCCTCCATTTCCGAGCGATTATCCTATCTATAAATTTTATACTTAAGCATGGAAAAAAGCAAGGATAATAAGGGATTCGATAGAGAAATGATTCCGGCATCAATTCATAACCCACTAATAAGGCATGTCATCAATCATTAATTCGTTCTGTTCATTAGCGACTTTAACCAAATAGCACTTGGGCCTGTATGACAAGCGCCTTAAAAATCTGTATACTTAAATCATACATATATTTAGAATAAAAGCTGCTGCCAGGAGGTTCAATATGGAAAATATTATTGCTTTCAAAGGAAACGTAAAATATCAAATCACCTTAGATCCGGGAGTCTGGATATTTGATGACCGAAGGGTGGATTTGACAACATACTTTATGCATGAAAATATCAGAAAAAACGAACTTGAGGAATATACTAAAGCAGTCTCAAAGCATTGGGATAGAGAAATCATGGAAGGCGCAGTTTTTCCTCCAACACTTAAAACAGAAAAGAAATTTGAAAAAGAAAAGGTCCTGACAGGCACATTCGGTATACCTTTTAAACCATTCCTAATGAATGCAGAGCCGGATGAGAGCGCAGAAATCGTTGTTATTGAGAGTGAAGATGGTGAAACCAGTTTGACACTATCTGAAGCCGAGGAATTAATATTGGGGTTCTCAAAGGATGGAAAACCGTTAAAAGAGGATGGGCCAGTTCATGCCTATCTTGGGGATGGCAGCAACTATAATTCCCCCATAAGAAGAGTGAAAGCATTCAGAGTGGAATGACCGGAGAGGGCGATTTGCATCGCCCTTTTTCTTCGCAGTCTCTTCCCCGGCATGAAAACCTCAGAATTCACAAACTCTGTCATGCAGGCTATAACAGATCAGCAGCAAGCTGGGCCAAGCCAGATCTCTCACCTTTAACAAGTTTGACATGACCTGAGATAACCTGATCTTTAAATCGTTCCACGACATAGGTGAGACCGTTGTTATAAGCATCCAGGTAGGGATGGTCAATCTGCTCGGGATCTCCCATCAGTACAATTTTACTCCCTTCCCCTACCCTGGTTAATATGGTTTTTACTTCATGCTTCGTCAGGTTCTGAGCTTCATCAATAATAATGAATTGATCCGGTATGCTTCTGCCTCTGATATATGTCAGGGCCTCCACCTCAATCGAGCCCATACCTGCCAATATGGCGTCCAATTCACCTGGCTTTTTGACATTAAACAGGTACTCCAGATTATCGAAAATCGGCTGCATCCACGGTCTTAACTTTTCCTCTTTTTCACCCGGAAGAAATCCCAAATCCTTGCCTACAGGCACAATGGGGCGGGCGACAAGCAATTTTTTGTACTGGCCATAATCTTCTGTCTGCATTAAGCCGGATGCCAGCGCCAAAAGAGTTTTTCCAGTACCCGCCTTGCCGATAAGCGTAACAAGCGGCAGGTCGTTTCTCAGCAACAGCTCAAGAGCCATTGTCTGCTGCACGTTCCTGGGCTTGATCCCCCATATATGGTCATGATCAAAAATGAGTTTTTTCACTTTCTTTCCACTTTTGTCCACAATACCAAGTGCAGACGATGATGAACCAAGCGCATCTTTCATCACCAGAAACTGATTCGGATAGAAAGGATGATTTGCTATTTCAGATAGCGGCAGTTCTCCTTTTTCATAGAAACGGTTCATAATATCGAGACCTATATATACCTCCAGAAACCCGGGATATAAATGATCATTTTCAACTACACGATCACTTAAGAAGTCTTCTGAAATTAGCCCGATAGCATCCGCTTTAACTCTGACAAGGGCATCTTTGCTTACCAGGATTACCGTTCGTCCATTTTCTTTTGTCTCTTCTTCCAAGGATAAGTTTTTTGCAACTGCCAAAATCCGATTATCATTCGTTTTTTCTACAAAGATCTCCTGAAGTTCATGAAATGATCTATGATTTAACTCAATTCGCAGGCTTCCGCCATTTTCAAGAGGTATTTTCTCATGGAGCTTACCCGTCTCCCTCATGCTGTCAATCAGCCGGGATACTTGCCTTGCGTTCCTCCCAATTTCATCCATATACCTTTTCTTAGAATCGACCTCTTCCAGAACTACAGCCGGAATAACTACTTCATTATCTTCAAATGAAAATATGGAATTAGGATCCTGCAACAAGACATTGGTATCTAATACGTAAATTTTACTCAATATGATGCCTCCTGCTCCTCTTGTGTCTTGATAAAGCGAATTACAAAAGCGAGGTCCCCTGCATGCAGATTTGCAGTTTCATGAAAAAGATCACCTTCATTCCTGATGGATTATAATCCTGTTGTTTTATATTATTCAGCCTTCGAAAGATGTTGATTAATTAGGAAGAAAGGCTTTCTTATGAAGTGGACAAATCTATCTTGGTAAAAATATATGTAATGCCGAATAAAGATAGAAGAAATTTTGCACAATAACATTAAACAATCCTCAATATTCCTGAACCTGAAAAAATTCAAGCTTTCATTTTCAGGAAATTTTGATGTCCCGGAGGTGTCAAATATGAATAAATGGCTGCTGTTATGGATGACAGGATTACTATTAACAGGGTGCGGCATGAACAACAATCAGGCCCAAGACCATCAGGAACAGAAAAATATCAACACCGTAAATGTTAAAAATAGTACAATACAGGAAGTTGACAGGGAGACTGGACAGCAGGTTTCCAGGCATCTCGTCAATTTGGCTGTCCGAGTTCCCAATGTCAATGATGCAACAGCAGTTGTACTTGGACGCTTTGCAGTAGTTGGAGTAGATGTAAATAAAAATCTCGACCGTTCTGAGGTCGGATCAATCAAATATTCAGTTGCCGAAACCCTTAAAAATGATCCTCATGGTGCAAGAGCGATTGTAGTGGCTGATCCGGATATTAATGCCAGGCTTCGGGAAATAGCCGCTGACATTCAAAACGGAGAGCCACTGCAGGGAATCATGAATGAACTGGCAGATATCGCCGGCCGGCTAATGCCTGAAGTCCCAGCCGACCTGGTTGATCCTAAAAAGGAAAACGAGAAAAACGCAACCGAAGATCCAAAGAAAAAACTCAACAATGATCAGGAAAAACAGCTTGAACACAAACAGGAAAAACATTCGAATTATTATAAGTAAAAGTGTCACCACCGATGACATTTATTATTTAGCGTAAAAAGGCTGTATGAACAACAAAAGCTTAGTTCCCTGGGGAACTAAGCTTTTTTCATTGCCTCCATAACCTGTTTGTCCAAACGGGCTGCTGCGTCTTTATCGTATGTTTTGTCATATTGAGGTTCCACAGTGATTTTAGAGCCGTAAAACATGACATCACGGACTTCCTTCACAGTGATGGCCATAAGCGCAAGCTTTAAAGGTACACCTTCCATCTTTTCAGCCTTGACCGATGCTTCACCTGCGATGGAGTATGTAGATTCATTCGCGATAATATTCAGAACAACTTTATTATTGCTATTTATGTTTTGAACAATTCTCGAACGGTTATCAACTGCAAAATATAATGTTTCGTCATCTTTTGCCAGTATCCATGAAATCGCATTGACATTAGGCCCGCCAGTTTCAAAGTCAATAGTGGCAAGTGTGACGAAACGTTCCTTTTGCAGTTCGTCATATAATGGTTTGATTAATTTCGGTTCTACCTGATTTGCCATTCTTTTCCCTCCTTTATTAATTTCATCATAGTATGATAACGCTTTTCTTTCAACTTATAACATCTCTTCTTCAAGTTTGATTTAACCTGCAGCGCTTTCTATACTAATATAAACTAACACATGAAACCCGATACGGGTTGACCGTAAAAAAATTTATTTGCCGCAAAGCATTCGAATCAGACCTTAACTTATACTATAATGGTAATAACAACAGTTAAAACAATATGAGGTGTCCCATGCGAGTAAAATGTGTACTATGTGATAAAATTGAATCCATTGAAAACGAGTCCTTGCAGGCTAAACGTCTCCGCAACCGCCCGATTCACACATATATGTGCAGACCATGCGAAACAAGAATTACAGAAAAAACACAAAAAAGAGCTGATACTGGAAACTTTAAGCTATATCGGAGCAAAGTCCAGGAGGAAGAATGGTGAACTGCACACCATTCCATGAACAGCAAAAAAGCCGCCCCAAACATTTTGTCTGGGGCGGCTTCTTTTTAATCCTCCGGATAATTTACATATTTTTCAGGTTCACTTTGAATCTGTTTAAGCATTACTTCTATCAATTCACGGGGAAAACGGCTCTTATTCCGTTCTTCCCCCTTAGTGTATTGCACATAATACATTACATCATCTTTTTCAAAGTGGATATCGGAAATATTATGCTCTTCCGAAAGGATCTCAATGAACATTCTTTCAGTGTCTGCTGCTGCTGTGTCATCCGGACGATCCTCACAGACAATTTTTATCGTCAGCCAGTTATACAGTGAATCCTGCAAAGACTTCATCCCAGCATCTCCCTGTTATTCCGCCTTTGCCTGTTCCTTCTTTTCCTGGTTAAGGCGGATTTTGTAAATGATTAAGATTAATGCAGCCACAACAAGACCTTCTGCTACAGGAAGGAATACTCCAAGAAAAGTCAGCATCGTACAGCCTAAAATCAAGAAAGTGTATATCATAGCTGATTTTAATATTGGGAGTTTCTTGGCAAACCCTAATTTAAATACCAATATTGACAGCAGAACAATTGTTATATAAAGAAGCCACATTCCAGTTGTGGGATTCTCATCGACTTTGAACAAAGCAGCAAAAAAAGACAGGCGCTGTGATACATCCATATCCTTATCTCCTCCCCCTTCTTAGTCTTAGTTAGTTTCAGCGTATTTCTTCTTCTTGGCCATTCTTTCTCTTTCATTCTTATCAAGAAGTTTCTTTCTCAGTCTGATCGACTCAGGTGTTACTTCAAGCAGCTCATCATCATTCAAGTATTCCAGAGCTTCTTCTAGTGTCATAATACGCGGCTTTTTAATTACATTCGTCTGATCCTTATTAGCAGAACGGATGTTCGTAGCATGCTTCACTTTAGTGATGTTGACTGTAAGATCATTTTCACGAGTATGCTCTCCTACAATCATGCCTTCATAAATTTCAGTACCCGGCTCAACGAAAATTGTTCCTCGGTCCTCAACTTGCATAATTCCGTATGTGGATGACTTGCCGCTTTCCATAGACACTAGGACACCTTTGCTGCGTCCGCCGATTTGACCTTTAATTTCAGGCTGGTAGCTGTCAAATGTGTGATTGATAATACCATAGCCACGGGTTAGCGTCATAAATTCGGTGGAGTAGCCAATCAGTCCGCGGGCAGGGACATTGAATGTCAGTCTTACTTGACCATTGCCGTTATTGACCATATCAAGCATTTCACCTTTACGGGTACCCATAGATTCAATAATTGAGCCAGTATTATCTTCCGGCACATCGATTTGAACACGCTCTACAGGTTCACAGCGAACACCGTCAATTTCTCTAATAATTACTTCAGGCTTAGAAACCTGCAGTTCAAAACCTTCACGGCGCATATTTTCAATCAGGATCGATAAATGCAATTCCCCACGTCCGGATACAACCCAGGCGTCAGGTGAATCTGTATTTTCAACACGAAGACTTACGTCCGTCTCAAGCTGTGCACGAAGTCTTTCTTCAACTTTTCTTGAAGTAATATATTTGCCTTCTCTTCCCGCGAATGGACTGTTGTTAACAAGGAAAGTCATTTGCAGTGTTGGTTCATCAATCCTTAGAACAGGAAGTGCTTCCTGATGCTCGACAGGGCACACAGTTTCCCCGACGTTAATGTCTTCCATTCCAGAAACGGCAATAAGGTCTCCAGGATAAGCTTCCTGGATCTCTTCACGCTTCAGTCCGAAGAAACCAAAGATCTTTGTAACCCGGAATTGCTTAACAGAGCCATCAAGTTTCATTAAAGCAACCTGCTGTCCGACCTTGATTGTCCCCCGGAATACCCGGCCAATTCCAATTCTCCCCACATAATCATTGTAATCAAGAAGTGCCACCTGGAATTGAAGCGGCTCTTCACGATTATCAGCCGGTCCAGGAATATGTTCAATGATTGCTTCATAAAGAGAATGCATGTCATCATCCTGCTTGTCAGGGGTAACACTTGAAGTTCCCGAAATAGCGGATGCATAAATAACCGGGAATTCAAGCTGATCTTCATCTGCACCCAGTTCAATAAACAAATCGATTACCTCGTCAACAACTTCTGTTGGACGGGCAGATGGTTTGTCAATTTTATTTACAACAACGATTGGCGTAAGTTTTTGTTCCAAAGCCTTTTTAAGAACAAAACGCGTCTGCGGCATACATCCTTCATATGCATCGACAACTAATAATACGCCGTCAACCATTTTCATGATCCGTTCAACTTCTCCGCCGAAATCGGCATGTCCTGGTGTATCCAGAATGTTGATTCTTGTATCTTTATATTTAACTGCAGTGTTTTTAGCTAAAATCGTAATACCGCGTTCTCTTTCCAGATCGTTTGAATCCATCGCACGCTCTTCCACGTGCTCATTTGAACGGAAAGTTCCGGACTGTTTTAAAAGCTCGTCAACCAATGTTGTTTTACCATGGTCAACGTGGGCTATAATCGCAATATTTCGAATATCTTCTCTTAATTTCAAAAGATTTCCTCCTATTTATCAAAACTGAATCAAATTCATTTTTCAACATTTTTCACAACTGATACATTATATCACAATTACTATAGAAACCTAAAAACTTTTTGTGTAAAATAATGTAGAGAAGGATATATTTCTGAAAAATTATACTGCCGGGCAGTATATTCTCTACATATTTTTCACCAGTATTTAACTAAATTAATCCTCTTGGGAGTGAAATTATGAAGAATATCAAGTGGCCTTTATTAGCCTTTGCGATTGGAGCAGCTATATGCATGATGGGTATTGGCGTTGCGGTGGCTGAAAGAAGCATATTTGGGATTATCCTGTCCATCATCGCTTTAATATTTGTGATGGGATATGGTTTTAAGACTAAGAAGAAAATGAGAGAAGAAGGTTTGTTATAATGAAAAGCTGCAGTGATTGGCTGCAGCTTTTTTTCATATTAATGGACAGACCATTATTAAAAATTCCCCGCCATCGTCGGAAGTCTCCGACTTAAACTGTTCAAATCCGGCATCAGATAAAAAGTAAATCCATTTGGTCCGATTTTCAGGGACACCCGCAAAGAAAGACTTTTCGCCTTTTTTCTTTAATTCAGCGGCCAACAGTTCGATAACCGCTGTTCCGATTCCCTTTCTTCGCATATCTTTTTTAACAAGGATCGTACCGAGCCACGGCTTCCGGTTAGAAGGGGATAAATTCACATGGAAAGTAACGGCTGTTCGTTCTCCGTTAATACGCCAAATCTTCCACTCTCCATTCAATTCCTGATGCCTGGCCATATAATTGCACAGGTTATTCCCGCATTTTTCTTCTTCTTCCCAATCAGTGCTGTCCTTAATGACTTCTAAAAAAAAGGGCTGGTCTTCCTCTGTGAACTTGCTGCTTGATATGTTACCAATTTCCATTTTTCAAGTATTCTTTCATAATTTGCTGATGCAGCCCTGGCTTAGAGACAAAAACAGAATTGTTTTCAAGGTAGTTCAGCTTCTCACCTTTAACGGTTGTCGCAATTCCTCCCAATTCTTCAATCATAATCACACCAGCAGCGAAATCCCACGGAGCCAGACGCATGGTTATGTATGCATCAACTCTCCCGGATGCTATATATGCCATTTCCATTGCTGCTGAACCATAGGACCGTGTTCCCCTTGCATTTCTTACAAGTGGAGCCAGCAATGATGGATCAATCCTTCTATTTTCGGTAACCCATGTGGCATTCAATCCAATGATGGCTTTTGACACATCCGTTTCCTTTAAGGGAGGAATTTCCAAATCATTCATGAATACACCATGCCCCTTCATGCAATGATATAACTCGTCATGAACTACATCATATATTAATCCGATTTTGCCTTTTCCATTTTCATAGATGCCGACAGAAATGGCAAAGTTTCTCTGCTGATGCACAAAGTTCATTGTTCCGTCAATCGGATCAATAATCCAGACGATTCCATCCAGGTCATTTAGCTTATCACCAAAACCTTCTTCACCAAGTATCCGGTGCTCAGGGTATTTTTCATTTATTTTCTTTATGAAGAATTGTTCTGTTTCCTGATCTATATCTGTCACTAAATCATTCGCATTTGACTTGGTGGTTATGGTCAAAGTTTTGCTGAAAGAATTTTTAATATTCCCGCCCGCCTCTTTAATCAAGGCTTTGGCATATGTATGAATCTCACTCCAATTTGTCATGGGACAGCCCTCCACATAGTGATAGCATTAAAATATTTCTAGCTTAAATGAATTAGCAAGGTTCTTCAAGTTATATACTCTCCAATGGTAGGCGTTATCATTTCCGGGTGAATAATTATTTGCCGAGGACAAGCCGTCATTTGTTCATTTGGCTCTATTTTGAAAGATAGTGTTTTGTTTATGAATCCAGCCCGCTGATTTCCGCTGCAGGCACGCAGCGAACCCGCGGGGAGGAATGCGAGCTTCTTCGGCTTCGTCTGCGGGTCTCACACTTCCCTCTCCTCCCGCAGGACATTGAATAAGCTCCTCGAATAAAAACCGCACGAAGGAAATGCGTCATCATTTTCGAGGAATCAAGTGCCTGCAGCGAAGATCAACTCAGTAATTAAACTTGATTATTAAGCAACAAATTTACGAAAATAACCAAAATAATAAACGAACTCCTCATAGCATCATGGAGTTCGTTTCTAATTTTTCCTTCTTATTTGCATTTTTTCTGCCTTTTCTCCTTTATCGACAATTCATCTTAAAGTGCTTTTAATCTAAGAAGTTCCTGCCTGATTTTTTCCAGCTTTAGTTTAGATTGTTTTTGAAGGTCTTCATTTTTTTCTGACATGGCATCAAACAAAGTAGCCAGCTCATAGTCCATTTCCAGCCTTAAAACCGCTGTTCTTTCCCTATCACCATTTTTCTTTTTCACTGTATTCATTAGTTGTTTCATTAGACAGTACACCCCTTCCAAAAGTGTTTAATTTTCTGACTATTTTTACTTTTATCATATGAAGGACAATTCTCAGTTGCAACTAATTTGTGCGATAACCTAAAACTTTATTTCGCCTATTCTATAGGGCTTTAAATTTTTGGATTGCTCCCGGTTATGCTACAATATTTGACAAAGCATACAGGAGGTCAGCTTATGTCTTTTTCCGGTTTCACAAACGATGATTTTGATGTCTTTAAAATAGATGGATTGGATGAAAGAATGGACAGGTTAAAATCTGTTATAAGGCCTAAATTAGAAGAATTGAGCCACCATTTTGCACCATCCCTCGCGAACCTGTCAGGAGATGAAATGTTCCCTCATGTTGCCAAACATGCGAGAAGAACAAAGAATCCGCCAAATGATACTTGGGTCGCATTTGCAAGCAATCCTAGAGGGTATAAAATGCTTCCACATTTCCAGATTGGATTATGGGAAACGCATGTATTTATCTGGTTTGCCATCATCTATGAAGCACCAGATAAAATGGCTGCAGGCAAGTTATTTGAGAACAGCCTGGACAAGATTTATAAAGAAATACCCAATGATTATGTCTGGTCCGGCGACCACACAAAACCAGATGCTGTTTTGCATGAGCAAATGGACAAGGAAGAATTGAGATCCATGTTTCAGCGTCTGCAAAATGTTAAGAAAGCGGAAATTCTTTGCGGCTATCATATTTCTCGAGAAGATGCCGTACGCATGTCACCTGATCAGTTTATTGAAAAAGCAGAATCTGTATTTAGAAATTTATTACCCCTATACAAATTGGCATAAACATGTTTTCAGAACGTGGATTTGGCAGTAAAAAAAACAAAACCTTCAGCAAGTTGAAGGTTTTGTTTTTTTTCAAAGTCTATTTCTGCATTTTTAATTTGTCCCCGGCTGAACGTTCTTTAGCCAATTTTACTGTTCTGTATGAGGAATAGCCGCTTTGTTCTTCAAAGTCATCGCAGATGTTTTTCTCCTGAGCTTTCCCCGGAACGATTTCCTTGAAGCGTCTATATGCATTCATGAATTGTTCCCGCTCAATTCCTTTTTCGTATGCCATTTCAATGCTTTCAAAATATTTTATAACATCCACTATTTCTTCTGTTGACCAATCCTGGTCAATCGGGTATTGATATTCCATTGCCTTTCACCTCATTTATGATATTCATGATGCATTTTAACATTAATTTGTCCATTTTCCCCTGATGGTTTCACCTTCTGATATAATCCGCTCGAATAGTTCTTCCACAGTGGGGATATCCTTAATTAATCCCATAACTTGTCCAGCCCATGCAAACCCTTCCTGATCTTTCCCTTCATATATATATTTCTTATTAGCATTCCCGCTAATATAATCTTTTAACTGCTCATAGCCGCCATTTTGTTTTTCGATTTCCAGTATCTTATCCGACCATGGATTCGCAATCACCCTTGCAGGTGCACCTAATGTTCTCTTAATGACCACTGTGTCATTTTCTGTTCCTTCGACTAAGCGGTTTTTATATAATTCAGATGCATGGACGCATTCCTTTGTTGCTACAAATCTTGTCCCCATCTCAATACCCTCTGCTCCAAGACTTAATGCTGCCATAAGCCCCCTGCCATCTCCAATTCCTCCTGAGGCAATCACGGGTATAGAAACAGCATCAGCCACCTGAGGGACGAGTATGAAGGTTCCAATATCATCCCTGCCTAAATGCCCTCCGCCTTCCTGCCCTACAACCATTACTGCATCAGCACCAAGCTCCTCCGCCTTTACTGCCTGCCTTTTTGCAGCCACAAGAACAAGCTTCTTAACATTTACACCCTTTAATTGATCAAAAATAGGTGCAGGATTTCCACCTGTCATAGAAATAACGGGAACTTCTTCTTCAATGGCTATATCCAGATAATCAGAGAATGGCCTTCCATGCTGCCCAATAGCAAAATTAACCCCAAATGGCATATCTGTCAATTTCTTAACCTTTTGAATCTCGTTTCTTAATTTTTCCGGACTGCTGAGAGACATTGCGGTAACCTGCCCTAAACCTCCTGCATTCGAAACAGCGGCAGCCAGATCTGAATAGGCAAGATGGGCAAGGCCCCCCAGTATAATTGGATATTTAATTTTAAGTAATTCTGTCACACGTGTATTCCAGTTCATTTATGTACCCTCCATTTCTTCATAATATTTTATTTCGATTTATGTGGTTTAATTTCCTGTTAACTTCTAAAACTAAACGGAAACTGAATTGTGGAGGCGAATGTCCGGAAAAGACACGCCTTAACAGAATGAAAAAACAATAGAACTTTCTATGCAAAGGGATTGAATAATGCTATAATGCAAATGTTTTAAATCAGCTTGAGCTTTCTGAAATATTATTATTAAAGAGGTGTGGGAATAAGTTGTCTCAATACAAAACACCGTTATTCAGCGGTTTGCTTGCGCACGCAAAGAAAGATCCCGTACAGTTTCACATACCCGGCCATAAAAAAGGAGCGGGGATTGATCCGGAATTCAGGGACTATATTGGAGATAATGCACTTGCCATTGATTTGATCAATATTGGCCCGCTTGATGATCTCCATCAGCCAAAAGGCATCATTAAAGAAGCCCAGGACCTTGCAGCTGAGGCCTTTGGAGCGGACAGGACATTCTTTTCCGTTCAAGGAACAAGCGGAGCCATCATGACCATGGTTATGGCTGTCTGCGGTCCCGGGGATAAAATAATTGTTCCGAGAAATGTTCATAAATCAGTCATGTCTGCCATTGTTTTTTCAGGCGCAACTCCTATCTTTATACATCCTGAAATTGATGAAAACCTGGGCATATCTCATGGGATTACAACTGAATCAGTATCGAAAGCCCTTGAACTTCATCCGGACGCAAAAGGGGTTTTAGTCATTAACCCTACTTATTTCGGTGTTTCGGCAGATTTGAAGAGTATCGTCGAAATTGCACATTCTTATAATGTGCCCGTGCTTGTGGATGAAGCCCATGGTGTGCATATTCATTTTCATGATGAGCTGCCCTTATCCGCCATGCAGGCAGGTGCTGATTTAGCCGCAACATCTGTCCACAAACTGGGCGGGTCCATGACGCAAAGTTCAATTTTAAATATGAAAGGAAATCTTGTTTCGGCCAAAAGGGTTCAATCCATTTTAAGCATGCTGACAACAACTTCCACTTCCTATTTATTGCTTGCCTCCCTGGATGTTGCCAGGAAACGTCTGGCTACTGAGGGAAAGGAGCTCATTCAAAAGACAATTGATTTGGCTCAATCCATTCGCCGCCGCATCAATGAGATTGACCGGCTCTATTGTGTCGGAGAAGAAATACTGGAAACCAAAGCCGCGCATGACTACGATCCGACCAAATTGATTATTTCAGTCAAAGAGCTTGGCATGAATGGTTTCGATGTGGAGAATTGGCTTCGGGAACATCATAATATTGAAGTAGAGATGTCTGATTTATATAATATCCTTTGCATTGTTACCCCTGGTGACTCTGAACGCGAAGCCGATATTTTAGTTACTGCTCTTGCCGAACTCGCCAGTGAGCGCAAAGGGAATACTGAAAAGCTTGAAACTCAAGTGCTTCTCCCTGATATTCCCGTTTTATCGCTTACACCTCGTGACGCATTTTATGCTGATACAGAGCTTGTTCCATTCGACGAGTCTGAGGGCAGAATAATTGCTGAATTCATTATGGTTTATCCGCCTGGAATACCTATTTTTATTCCGGGTGAAATCATAACCGGGGAAAACCTCCGTTATATAAAAACGAACATGGAAGCTGGACTGCCCGTTCAGGGACCTGAAGATTATGATTTCAAGTATCTTCGCGTTATTGAAGAGCACAAAGCCATCAGATAATATGCAAAAGAGCCTTCCATTTAGGAAAGGCTCTTTATGGTTAATGGCTATTTGTTTGTCTTCTCTGTTTTTTCTCCGTCACAGCAATTGCATTTTTTTGAATATAATACAGTTACTTTTTCATCCTCAAAGTGATCAATAGTTGAATTGCAAGCCTGGCATACGATTGTACCCATCTTTTCATTCTCCTTTTCAATGAGTTTTATTTGAAAGCGCTTTATCTTTAAATCTATAATAATATAACATTATTAATTTATCAAGCCTAATTGTATAACATAATTATTGCTTTTTATTGGCATTCTCCTTATTACCCATTGAAACTCTTCATTAATAGTATGTCATAATATAAAAAAACAGACCGATTATGGCCTGTTTTTTTATATTATTTTAGTCGTATTGTTCCTCAAAACGGGCACCTGGGATTGCTTCTAAGAAAAATTCGCTTAAATCTGCAGCCTGTTCATATAAATCAAGCTTGAATGCCTTTTGCAAATATTCGATGTCTTCGAGATCTTTAGGGTCGAGGAGAGTTGAGCGGCCTGTCTGCATACAAATAACCAGAGGCTTGGAAAAGAAGAGGTTTGTATATACAATTCCAAAATCATAACGTGTTGACTCCGTTGTAAAGCCAACAAAACGGACATTCACGTTTTCATGCTCATCATAGAGCTTCTCAAAAAAGTCCATAAGATTCCTCCTTATTTATAATAATATTTAGAATATTATTATAATTCATTATAGGCTCTTTGACAAGTAATATAAATTTACCTTACTATTTTAAGTTGTCATAAGATTTTATCTAATGCTAGAATGGAAGAGGATGTTCATTACCATAATTATTGGGATAATGGGGGGAAAGAAGTTGGCAGCTAATTCATTTATCAAGCTGGTTCCTTCATCAGCTAAGGAAAATATTTCAACAGAAGAGCTCAAAGAACTTTTTTTATATTATAGGGATATTACTGGAAAAACAGGCAGCCAGATTAAATGGGAATATAATGATGCCGCTTTTCCTTATGAGATAAAAGAGAAGCCTGAAGCAAAAGGAACCTGGTTTTACCTGCATTCTCAACATGACCGATATAACACCATATTGCTTGGCATTGACCAAGAAAAAGTGAAGGATGAAGACGGTTCTGAACGTGAGCAGTCTTACATACAAGTTACATTGCCGGAAGGTGCTACATTCGGGGATAAAGGCAAAGCAAATGAATTTTGCAAATTCCTCGCTAAAAAACTTCAAGGTGAATTGCATCTTTTCAATGGAAGAGTTATGTATTTTTATAAAAGAAAATAATCACATTCTTAAAAAATGAGAACAGCAGCGGCTGTTCTCATTTTGTTTCCGTGCTGATCAAAACTGGGTCAACTGGCGTAAATCCTTTATTCCTAAGCCCCTTCACAATATCCTCTAAAGCTTCTTTTGTCCATTTCCTATCATGCATCAATAAGTTTGCACCTTTCGATAAATAGGGTGAATTAACCATTATATCTGCTAAAGCTTCTTTTGACTGATATTCCTTCTCCCAGTCATACCCGTATGTCCAATTCATGAGCACCATGTTTTCAGCTTCAGCAATTTTCCTGCTGTAGTCTGTAATAGACCCGAATGGTGCCCGAAAGAATTTTGGCCTCTCTCCAATAATCTCCTCAACTCGATCATTAAGGTCAACAATCTCTTTATACTGCTGCTCTTCAGGCAAGCTATTCAGGTTAAGGTGACTATTTGTATGATTTCCAATAGCAAAGCCAAGTTCATGAATTTCCTTCAAAACTTTAGCTTCTTCCGGGGTATCTATGAAATGCCCGTTAACAAAAAAGATTGCAGGTGCTGAAAGTTTCTTTAAAATCCTGGCCATTTCCAATGCATTTTTATCTGGAGCATCGTCAATGGTCAGTAATACAACTTTTGAATCGGCCTGATTAATTGGTTCTATTGACCAATTATGTTCATTTATCTTGTATTGCGGTTCTGGCAGGGATACCGCTTCTTCTTTGGGCTTTTCATCGGCATCAGCTTGGTTTTTTTCAGATTTAGATGCCGGAACACTAGAATGATCAGCCAATTTATTTTCTTCTTCTTTTTCAAAATCTGATGGCTTATCTTCATCGGCAGAAAAATCCGTGCATGCTGTCAAGATTATAACGAAAATAATACAAATTGAAAATACAGCTTTTCTCATTGTTACCTCCCTAATGCATATTTCTTTAAACTCCCTTTCATAAGTGTTAATATGTAGCATGGCCTTTTTAAAAAGTAGTTCCCCTTAGGAAATCTTACTATTACCTACTGATTTTACCCGAAACAGTCTCGGTTTGAACATTAAAAGTAAAATTTAGAAATTAGATTGGATATCTACATCCTTTCCATTTTACTTTAAAGTCTGTTTTCGGGGAAGCTGCTCTCCCCTGCTGAGCTCCAATTGCTTAAAAAAATCAAGCAAACACTATCAGGAAAGCGGGATATTTAAATGCCTGCATGTTTAGGATTGGAAGTTTTACAGAATTATTTTATTTAGGTTTATATTATTGAGACTGGAGGGATTTGATGAAGAAACTGACACCCGTTTTTACGGTTTCAGTCATATTCACAGCAATATTTATTTTATGGGGATTAGTTCCGAAGACCATACTGCCAAAAGGCAACCTTGATTCTGTTACAGCATCTGTTCAGGGATTCATATTGGAAAAGTTCGGGTGGTTTTACCTTTTATCAGCTTCTATCTTTTTAATTTTTTCAATCCTATTAGCATTCAGCAAGTACGGAAATATTCGTCTGGGAAAGGATGCAGACAGGCCCGAATATAGCTACTTAAGCTGGTTTGCCATGCTTTTCAGTGCAGGGATGGGAATTGGCCTGGTTTTTTGGGGAGTTGCGGAGCCAATGTATCACTACTTTGCGCCACCTTTCCTTGAAGGGCAGACACCAGAAGCAGCAAGAGCTGCCATGAGGTACTCCTTCTTCCACTGGGGGCTTCATCCATGGGCTATATATACAGTCATTGGCCTTGCACTCGCTTATTTCCAGTTTAGGAAAGGTGCACCGGGAGTTATCAGTTCCATTTTGAGGCCAATTTTAGGGAGCAAAGTGGATGGTCCAATTGGAGTATTAATTGATTTTATAGCCGTCTTTGCTACTGTTTTTGGTGTTGCGACATCATTAGGTCTCGGGGCCATTCAAATATCTGGCGGACTTTCTGAAACATTTGACAGTATCGGCAATAATTTTACCACTCAGTTGATTATTATTTTGGTTGTGACAATTTTGTTTATGGTTTCAGCACAAACCGGTTTAAACAAAGGAATAAAATACTTAAGTAATTTAAATATTATTTTAGCTATCTCGTTATTGCTATTTCTGCTGTTTGTTGGCCCTACAAACTTTATTATGGATCTGTTTACAACAACGATTGGCTCTTATCTTCAAAATCTTCCTTCCATGAGCTTCAGGCTTAGTCCTTTTGATCAGGAGCTGACATGGTTTCAGGATTGGACCATTTTTTATTGGGCATGGTGGATTGCCTGGGCGCCATTTGTCGGCACATTCATAGCCAGAATATCACGCGGAAGGACAATAAGAGAATTCGTCATCGGCGTCCTTGCTGTTCCTACCCTCTTTGGAGCGCTTTGGTTCTCAGTTTTTGGAGGAACAGGCATATACCTTGAATTCTTTGAGGCAAAGCCTATTATGGAAACAATCGACCAGCAGGGAATGGAAGTTGCGCTGTTCACTGTGTTTGATAACTTCCCTTTCAGCACTGTTTTAAGCTTATTGGCTATATTCTTGATCAGTACATTCTTTATTACTTCTGCAGATTCAGCTACCTTTGTTCTTGGGATGCAGACGACAAACGGAAGCTTGAACCCTCCGGGCAAAGTGAAATTTGTCTGGGGAATAATCCAATCAGCCTCTGCAGCCATCCTTTTATGGACGGGAGGGCTGGAAGCACTCCAAAGAGCTTCAATTATAGCTGCACTTCCTTTTACAGTCATAATGCTTTTAATCGTGCTATCGCTGGCAAAATCGTTTAAAGAAGAAACCATACCAAAAAAATAGATGATAAAGACTAAAAAAATCGGCACCTGTAAATGGGTGCCGATTTTTTTGCTTGCCACTTTGCCAATTACCAATGTGTAATGTAGGACATTGCAAAATGAAAAGAAGCATATAAGCTTAGGCTCATAACTGTAACCATAAATGTTTTCTTTGCTGACTTAATAACCCAATTTCCAATATTGATTGCCAAATAGAAAAAAACAAAAAACATAATAACTTTATATACGAGCTGATCATATTTTGACAGCCACTCAATGAAAGTATATCCGCTCCAGATTAACATCTGCAGTAAAAGAGCTGTGTAAATCTTCATACACTCCACCACCAAATTTTTTAATCATTACCCGTTTTATTAATAGAAGAAACACTTGTGTTTGTAATATATGTTGAAAAGGATATTCTTATTTTTCATTTCTGTAACATTTGAATGACAAGCTAATATTTCCATTTACCATATGATAAAATACTCATAATTATTATGAATTGCTCACCTTCTGTCAAAAGGATGGAAAATTTTCATGACTTCTATACTGTTTTGGGGTCTCATGTAAAAAGGTGGAATTTATTATAAAGTGAGGGCAAAAGGATGAAAGGTCTGCCATTGTTATTGATTACTGCACTCTTGTTTTTGACCTCTTCATGCAATCATAAGGAAGTAAAAGAAGAGCTGAAGATAGACGATAATGTTAAGCAGCTTATTTTTTTTACTGATAATAAACAATATGAACAGGAAATCTCCTATTATGATGCCATCATCGAATTAAAAAGAAGCTATCCTGAACTAATTAAAGATATGAAAGTGATAACAGCAGCCGAAGCCAGTCACTTAAGCAATTATAAGGTAGAAAACTGCCCTGCCATTCTGCTGGTGTACCAAGACAAAGTATTAGTAGAAATAAAAGGCACTGTATCTAAAGATAAGATCATTTATCCGCTCGCCAAAGCCATGGATGAAAAGAACTAAAATCCGCAATCATCCACAAAAAAATCCTTCCCTGACAGGGAAGGATTTTTTATAGTATTATTTTACAATGTGAATTGGGCTTCCAATAGCAACTTCTGCTGCTTCCATTGTGATTTCACCCAATGTAGGATGTGCGTGAATAGTCATTGCAAGATCTTCTGCAGTCATGCCTGCTTCAATAGCCAATCCAAGCTCTGCAATCATATCAGATGCACTAGCACCGGCGATTTGCGCACCAATTACAAGTCCATCTTCTTTGCGTGTCACAAGCTTTAAGAATCCGTCAGTGGAATCAAGTGCAAGGGCACGGCCGTTAGCTGCAAATGGGAACTTCGCTGCTGTTACTTCGATTCCTTCTTCTTTAGCCTGCTGCTCAGTATAGCCTACAGAAGCTAATTCAGGCTCAGAGAATACAACCGCAGGGATAGCCAAGTAATC
Organism: Cytobacillus sp. EB106-05-05-XG126; assembly: GCF_058791715.1. Lineage (NCBI taxonomy): Bacteria > Bacillati > Bacillota > Bacilli > Caryophanales > Bacillaceae > Cytobacillus > Cytobacillus sp. EB106-05-05-XG126. The sequence goes on from NZ_JBYTDU010000001.1 coordinate 1,735,763, forward strand.
AATTTCAGCGTTATGGCCTGCAATTGCTTCAGCTGCAATCTTGCCTTCATAAGAAGCTTTATGAGCTAATTGAGGACCTGCAACAATGTCACCAATCGCATAAATATTGCTCACACTAGTACGGCATTGTTTATCAATTTCAATAACACCGCGTTCAGTCATCTTAACGCCGGCTTGCTCTAAGCCAAGTTCGTCTGTATTTGGACGTCTTCCGACCATTACAAATACATAATCTGCGTCAAGAGACTTCTCTTCGCCTTTTTCTTCAAACTTAACGGTAACTCCATTTTCATTCTCTTCAACACCCTTAGCAAGTGCCTTCGTAATGAATTCAACGCCTTTTTTCTTCAGGTTGCGTTTAACAAGAGATGACATTTGCTTCTCAAAGCCGATTAGAATATCATCTGCACCCTCGAGGATCGTTACTTGTGAACCAAAGTTCGCATATGCTCCTCCAAGCTCGATTCCGATAACACCGCCGCCGATAACGACGATTTTCTCTGGAATTTCCTGAAGAGCAAGGGCGCCTGTTGAATCAAGAACACGTTTAGAGAATTTAAACGTCGGCAATTCAATTGGACGGGATCCTGTTGCAATAATTGCATTTTTGAATGTGTAAGTTTGTGCTGAATTTTCATCCATTACACGAAGGGTATTACCATCAACAAAGTAAGCTTCACCACGCACGATGTCAACTTTATTTCCCTTTAATAGTCCTTCCACTCCGCCTGTAAGCTTCTTGACTACACCGGATTTGAATTCTTGAACTTTTGTAAAGTCAACCTTTACGTTTTCAGCTGTAATTCCCATTACATCTGAGTGCTTAGCATTTTCGTAGCGGTGGCCTGCTGCGATTAAAGCTTTTGAAGGAATACATCCAACGTTTAAGCAAACTCCGCCCATATTAGCTTTTTCTACGATTGTAACTTTTTGTCCAAGCTGTGCTGCACGAATTGCTGCAACGTATCCCCCTGGACCCGCACCGATGACTATAGTATCTGTTTCGATTGGGAAATCTCCTACTACCATTTGTAATTACGCCTCCATTAACAATAGTTCTGGATCGTTCAGTAAACGCTTGATGTGATTCAATGCATTTTGTGCAGTTGCTCCATCAATAATTCTGTGGTCAAAGCTTAGTGATAATGCCAATACTGGAGCAGCAACAATTTCTCCATCTTTCACTACCGGCTTTTCAGCAATGCGGCCAATTCCAAGAATGGCAACTTCAGGGTGATTGATGACAGGAGTGAACCATTGTCCGCCTGCAGAACCAATATTTGTGATTGTGCAAGAAGCACCCTTCATTTCGTCTGGAGCAAGCTTGCCGTCACGTGCTTTACCAGCCAATTCATTGATTTCATTTGAAATGGCAAATGTAGATTTGCGGTCTGCATCCTTAACAACTGGCACGAGAAGACCTTTTTCAGTGTCTGCCGCAATACCAATGTTATAGTAATGCTTCTGGATGATTTCACCTGCTGCATCATCGATTGAAGTATTTAGTGCCGGGAATTCACGCAATGCACTTGTTAATGCTTTTACCACATAAGGAAGGAATGTAAGCTTAATTCCTTTATTGGCTGCAACTTCTTTAAACTTCTTGCGATGTGCAACAAGTTTCGTAACATCAATTTCATCCATTAATGTAACGTGTGGAGCTGTATGCTTAGAGTTTACCATAGCTTTTGCAATAGCCTTACGGATTCCGCTCATTTTCTCGCGAGTTTCCGGATATTGTCCAGCAGGAATCACCTGTGCAGCTGCCGGTGCAGTTTCTTTTGCTTCAGCTTGTGGTGCAGCTTCCTGAGCAGGCGCTTCATTAGCTTGAGTACCGCCATTTAAGAATGAATCAATGTCATCTTTCTGGATGCGACCATTTTTGCCGCTTCCAGCTACTTGGCGAATATCTACGCCTTTATCACGAGCGTATTTTCTGACTGAAGGCATTGCAATAATGCGGCGGTTAGGATCTACATCCGTGTCAGAAATGGCTACGCCTTCTTTTCGTTCACCCTGTGCAGGAGCTTCCTCTTTCTTTACATCCTGGCCAGCTTCAGCAGTAGCCTGTACCTGTGCTTCTGTTTTTTCTTCTTTAGGAGCCTCATCTTCATGGTCTCCCTTGAATTTAAGATCTTCATATCCCGGAGCATCAAAAGTGATCAAAACTTGACCTACAGTTGCGACTGTACCTTCTTCAACTAGGATTTCTTCAACTTTACCTTTAACTGGCGAAGGAATCTCTACAACCGCTTTATCATTTTGAACCTCACAAAGCACGTCATCTTCTTGTACTTCGTCACCCGGCTTTACAAACCACTTGACGATTTCACCTTCATGGATACCTTCACCGATATCAGGCAATCTAAATTGGAATGCCAATGGAATTCACCCTCCTATTATTTCAATCGTTCTAGTAAAACACGTCAGGGGGATATTTTCCCCCTTGTGTCATTAGTTATTCAATTAAAACTCAAGTACTTTTTTAGCTGTTTCAATTACATCTTTATAGTTTGGAAGCCAAACTGTTTCAGCCTGCGGGAAAGCAAATACAGTATCTGGAGCAGCTACACGCAGAACTGGTGCTTCCAGGCTTAGAATCGCACGGTCATTGATTTCTGCAACAACATTTGCTGCAATACCGGCTTGCTTTTGTGCTTCCTGAACAACAATCGCTCTTCCTGTCTTTTCAACAGAAGCAATAATTGTCTCGATATCAAGAGGAGCCACTGTACGCAAATCGATAACTTCAGCAGATTTCCCTTCTTTTTCAAGCTCTTCAGCTGCTTTTAAAGATTCATGGACCATTGCCCCGTAAGTTACAATCGTCACGTCAGAACCCTCACGTTTAACTTCTGCTTTGCCAAGAGGAATTGTATATTCTTCTTCAGGCACTTCCTGACGGAAAGAACGGTACAATTTCATATGCTCAAGGAAGATAACAGGGTCGTTATCGCGAATAGCTGAGATAAGAAGTCCCTTTGCATCATAAGGAGTTGACGGAATAACAACCTTTAGTCCAGGCTGCTGAGCCATTAATCCTTCAAGGCTGTCAGCGTGCATTTCAGGAGTATGTACCCCTCCCCCGAATGGTGAACGGATTGTAACCGGTGAATTATATCTTCCGCCAGAACGGTAACGCATACGTGCCAGCTGGCCGGAAATAGAATCCATTACTTCATAAACGAATCCAAAGAATTGGATTTCAGGTACCGGACGGAAGCCTTGTAAACCAAGACCGACTGCCAGACCGCCGATTCCGGATTCAGCCAGCGGTGTATCAAATACACGCTCTTCGCCAAATTCTTTTTGAAGGCCTTCGGTAGCACGGAAAACGCCGCCGTTAACGCCCACATCTTCACCGAATACCAATACATTCGGATCGTTGCGCAATTCTGTGCGAAGAGCATCAGTAATTGCCTGAATCATTGTCATTTGCGCCATGGCTTACTTCGACTCCTTTTCTTTGTATAGTTCATACTGTTCTTTTAGGTTGTAAGGCATTTCTTCATACATGATGTTCATAAGGTCAGTAACCTTTTGCTTAGGTGTATCGTCAGCCTTTTTAATAGCTTCTTTAATATCTTCTTTTGCTTGTTCAATTACTTCGTTTTCCATATCTTCATTCCAGATTCCCTTATCTTCAAGGAACTTGCGGAAACGAACAAGAGGATCTTTCTTTTCCCATTCATTATCAAGGTCAGAAGTACGGTAGCGTGTTGGATCGTCACCAGCCATTGTGTGCGGTCCGTAACGATAAGTTAAAGTTTCGATTAATGTAGGACCTTCACCATTCAATGCACGTTCACGAGCTTCTCGAACAGCTGCATATACAGCAAGCGGATCCATGCCATCAACCTGAATTCCTGGAATACCGGCTGCCACTGCCTTTTGTGCAATTGTTTTAGCTGCTGATTGTTTTTCAACAGGAGTAGAGATTGCAAAACGGTTATTTTGAACAATAAAGATAGCAGGTGCTTTGAATGCTCCTGCAAAGTTGATGCCTTCATAGAAGTCACCTTGTGAAGCACCGCCGTCGCCAGTATAAGTGATGGCAACTTTCTTTTCGCCGCGCTTTTTCATGCCAAGGGCAACCCCTGCAGTCTGAATATATTGTGCTCCAATGATAATCTGAGGTGAAATAACATTTACACCTTCAGGAATATTTCCGCCTTCGAAGTGCCCGCGGGACCATAGGAAAGCCTGGTATAACGGAAGGCCATGCCAAATGATTTGAGGCACATCACGATAACCTGGAAGAATGAAATCTTCCTTCTCCAGTGCAAAATGAGATGCAAGCTGAGAAGCTTCCTGTCCGGCAGTAGGAGCATAGAAGCCCAAACGGCCTTGTCTGTTAAGTGAAATAGAACGCTGATCAAGAATACGGGTATAAACCATGCGGCGCATTAATTCCTGAAGCTGCTCATCGCTTAAGTCAGGCATTGCTGAATCATTAACAACCTTGCCTTCTTCATTTAAAATTTGTAGAGTTTGGAACTGTTCTTCAACTGTTTCGAGCTGTTTTTTCGCATCGAATTGTGCCTTCTTTGTTTTAGAAGCCATATCAGTCACCCTTTCCTTTCATAAAAAGACGTTAATTAAGAGTTTTTATACACAAAATTTAGGTTACCCAAAACGAAGCCATATTAGATACTCTTTCAAAAAGCAAAAAAGTACTTTTTCAGGCATGTTTTTATTAGCATCTCTAAATAGCAGAACGTTCTTTTCTGCCAAATGCATACTTGTAACTAGTGTTCCACAGATCACTTCTAAAAAAACGTCTTTCTGTTCATCTTTAACTATCATATTCTGTATTAGTTTATTTTGCAACAAAATTGATACAGAAATACTTACGAGATTTAGTTTAATACAGCTTCAGGACCTTCGTCAATAACCTTGCTTTTTGTTTTTCACAGTTATCATACTTTCTATATTTTATATCAAATTCCAGAACTGTATTAACGTCTGCACCTGATCTGTATTATAAAAAACTATTATATTTTCATGTGTTATAGTAAAGAAACTTCACCTGTCATTATTTTGAAATAAAAACGTCTGCATAAATTTAAGTAAGCGGATTCATAATGATCAGATGTCTCCATACGCATTAATAGCCAAAAAACAAAAAATGCCGCGCATTTACATGCCGGCATTAATATTATTCTTTTGTATTTATTTCCAGCCCTGCTTCTCTATAAAAATCAAGTTTTGCTTCATTATACTCTTTTGTTTTTTCATTGAAATGCTTATTTGAAGACAGAATCTTTTCATACATTTCATTTATTTCACTAATTTGAGTTTCAAGCTGCTCGAGAGTAAGGTCTTCCTTTTTAAACATTGCGTACAGCTCTTTATCCAGTTTAAGCGCTTTGGAATAGTCCTCATAAAGAGTGTCATGTATTTTATATCTGCCCATCATTATTTCGTGCAGTTTTTTAGCTTTATCTCTCAGTTTTTGACTCTCTATTTCCTCTATGATCGGAGATAATGATTCAAATTCCTTTTTTGATGCCTGTATGCTTTTCTGCTCTTTCTCCATATGATTTTTCCGCTGGTCCACAATCGAGGAAGCTTCATCAGACAGCTTCTTAATTTCCTCGAAATCCTTCATTCCCAGGTTGATAATTTTATCGTATAATTCCTTTTCTCTTTTCTCCAGCCTTACTAGCGGTTCCTGCTGCTTTTCAAAGTCCTTTTCTTTTTCAACTACATTCTCCAGAACATCATACACTTTTTCCTCTGGTTTTGGCTTGTTCATACAGCCTGAGAGGAAGATAGCTAAGATTATAAAAACATGCAACAGTCTGCTTTTGTTCAAAATTGACACGTTGAAACCTCCTTACTTATAACATTTTTAACTATAAAGGTACCCGCCATGTTTGACAATAGCCCTTTGGTTTGACACTTTTCACAACAGTTCACAGTTTGTCCTTTTTAGAAGTGTATTTAAAATTTATTCGCTTCATTTTTCCTTTATGACTTGGGCAAAGGCCTACACCATTCATCATTAAAAACATAGGCTATATTAATCGTCCGATGTGGCAAGGCAAAAAGATGGACGATAATCTTACTTTAGGGAGGTTATCCTTCATGTACGGATATGGCGGATACGGTTATGGATGCGGTTATCCAGTAGCGGGTGCAGGCTGCGGAAACGGCTTTGCGTTAATTGTAGTATTATTCATTCTCTTAATCATAGTTGGCTGCGCTTGCTGGAAGTTTTAATTACTTGAGAAGGTGCCAATAGCGCCTTCTCTTATTAACTTTTTTCCGCCGCTCTGATAGACTGAATATATTAATATTAACGTAATGCCTGGCAAACCTTTGGCTTTGCCATATGGTCTTCTTGCCAACAATTTAGCCATTTTTTTATTCTTTATTACATAGCGGGAGTGATAATCATGCTGAGCATGCAAGATATTATACGGGACGGCCACCCAACATTAAGGAAAATTGCCGCGGAAGTAAACATGCCTCCATCTGCAGAAGAAAAACAAATCCTGAGGGAAATGATGGAATATGTAAAAAACAGCCAGAATCCTGAGCTTGCTGCTAAGTATGGATTAAGGGCAGGCATTGGATTAGCCGCTCCTCAAATTAATATTTCCAAGAGGATGATTGCTGTCCATGTAACCTATAACGGCGAGCTGTTCAGTTATGCATTCTTCAACCCTAAGATTATTAGCCATTCTGTGCAGCGGTCTTATCTGGCTGCAGGAGAAGGCTGTCTGTCTGTTGATGAATCCATACCAGGTTTTGTACCCAGATATTCAAAAGTTACGGTTAAAGGCATTGACCTGGATGGCAATGAAATAAAACTCAAGCTAAAAGGGTTGCCTGCGATTGTCTTCCAGCACGAGATTGATCATTTAAACGGAATCATGTTTTATGATCACATAAACAAACAGAATCCTTTTGAGCCAATCGAAAATGCCATTGCTGTAGAACGATAGAGTGCCGATGCATTCACAACACTACAAAAGAAAGCCTCCAGCTATGAAATCGGAGGCTTTTTCTCTGCTATATTAATTGGAGTTCCTTTAGTCCCTTCCAGATTCCTTCCTGGTCCACTCCTGATGTTACGTGGTCTGCTGCCTTCTTAACCACTTCTTCTGCGTTGCCCATTGCTATCCCCGTTCCGACAGCATTCAGCATCTCTATATCATTCAGCCCATCACCAAATGCATATACATCCTTCAAATCAAATCCAAGTCTTTTAATCATTTGCTTTATCCCTTCAGCTTTGGACCCCCCAGCAGGCAATACATCTACGGAATATGGATGCCATCTGATAAAGCCAAAGTCAGGATATGCAGATGAAGAAATATACTTTTCCTCATCTTTTTCCTCGCAGAACAGCAATGATTGATATAATTCCCTGCCGCTGTAAAACTCCCGGTCTTCCTCAGGATGCGTGAACTTTAAGCTCCCCATGCTTTCCTCTATAAATGGATGATGGGTAACTGAGGCTTTCATTGTTTTCTCATTCATAAACACTAATGGATGTCCGTTTGACTGTGCATGCCGATATAGCTTTTCAATTTCAGCCGTTTTTAAAGGATTTCGGTATATCGGCTCGTTTTCAAATACGACATATTGTCCGTTAAAGCTGACAAATGAATCAATATCAAGCTCACTGCGCAAGTTCTCATACATGAAAGGAGCTCGGCCGGTAGCAATCGCCACAAAGGTCCCATTCTTTTTCAGCTTTTCTATTGCCTCTTTCGTACTATCCGGTAAATTTTTTTCGTGATCCAACAAGGTCCCATCTATATCAAAGAAAACAATCTTTTTCATATAAAACAATCTTCCTTTCAAGCAGTATTCTGCTGGCTTTTATTACTATTTTATCGTAATAAAACACTAAACCCATAAAGTAAAAAAGTCAATTTCATTGCTAGAAAGAATGGTAATTTCCATTTTTACCCACGATAAATTCAGTTATTTTACCATATAATATAATTAAGAAAAGCGGAATCTCCTTGCCCGCGAAGGACGCAGACTAAAAAAGCAGCCCGGTGGAGCTGGACAGCAAGAAAAGCAGCCACATTAATTACAAAAAACGTGTGAAAACGTCCTTGCTGTCTTTACTTTGGACAAGGATCGTTTAAAATAGAAAGTAAGGAGTTGATCCACTATGTTAAAGAAGCTGAGAAAGAAGCTTTTAAAACAGTGGAATGATATGCTTCGAAAAAAATCTATTGCCTGACAAATTTGAGCCCTTCAAACTTGCGAAGGGCTCCTTCCTTATTGTAAATTGGTTATCAGTATACTTTTTACATAGATTCGGAAGCGTATTAGCATCTAAGAGAATTAATATTCATATCCCGCAGGAAAAAACATGTAATACATGTTATTATTTTATATATTAGATAAAAGTTTTTTATCGGATTAAGGAGAGATAGAAATGATTTTCAAGGTATATTATCAGGAGTCCAAGACAGAAGTACCGGTTAGGGAAAAAACAAAAACGATCTTTGTGGAAGGCGATTCTGAAAGAGACGTTCGCAAAAAGCTGGCTGACCGCAACTATAATATTGAATTTGTAGCATCTGTTCAAGGAGATTTCCTGGAATATGAAAAACAAAGTGAAGACTTTAAAGTATTGGAGATTGAGTAATTTATGAAATTTGTTAAAAATGATCAAACAGCCGTTTTCGCCCTGGGCGGACTTGGCGAAATCGGAAAGAACACTTACGCGGTTCAATTCCAGGATGAAATTATCCTGATTGATGCCGGAATCAAATTTCCTGAGGACGAGCTTCTCGGAATCGATTATGTTATTCCTGATTACACTTACTTAGTTAAAAACGAAGACAAGATAAAGGGATTATTTATTACCCACGGACATGAAGACCATATTGGAGGAATTCCATACCTTCTAAGAGAAGTCAACATACCGGTTTACGGCGGAAAGCTGGCTCTCGGGCTTCTGAGAAATAAACTTGAAGAACACGGTCTATTAAGACAGACCACTCTTCATGAAATCAAGGAAGACGATATCATTAAATTCAGAAAAACTTCCGTGACTTTCTTCAGGACAACTCATAGTATTCCTGATTCATATGGAATCGTTGTCAAAACACCGCCAGGACAAGTTGTTCATACCGGGGACTTCAAATTTGATTTTACCCCTGTAGGAGAGCCTGCCAACCTGACGAAAATGGCCGAAATCGGTAAAGAAGGCGTCCTTTGCCTGCTTTCCGACAGTACAAACAGTGAAATACCTGAATTCACCATGTCTGAACGCCGAGTTGGCGACAGCATTCATGACATCTTCCGCAAGGTTGAAGGACGGATTATCTTTGCCACATTCGCTTCTAATATCCACCGTCTTCAGCAGGTGACTGAAGCAGCCGTTACAAATGGCAGAAAAATTGCTGTCTTTGGCAGAAGTATGGAAGCAGCCATAAATATCGGACAGGAACTAGGATATATTCAGGCACCTAAAGATACGTTTATTGATGCACATCAAATTAACAGACTACCAGCGAACCAGGTGACCATTCTTTGTACAGGAAGCCAGGGAGAGCCGATGGCGGCCCTTTCTAGAATTGCTAATGGAACGCATCGCCAGATACAGATCATTCCTGGTGACACTGTTGTATTCTCTTCTTCACCTATTCCAGGGAACACAATAAGTGTCAGCAGAACGATTGACAGACTTTCCCGTGCAGGTGCCGAAGTCATTTATGGTAAATTAAGCGATATTCACACATCCGGTCATGGCGGCCAGGAAGAACAGAAACTAATGCTTCGTTTAATAAAGCCCAAATTCTTCATGCCGATTCATGGTGAATACAGAATGCAGAAAATGCATGCCAAATTGGCTGTAGATTGCGGAGTGGAGGAAGAGAACTGCTTTATCATGGATAATGGTGAAGTTCTGGCTCTCAGCGAAGATTCTGCTCAGGTAGCCGGAAAAATCCCGTCTGGTTCTGTCTATATTGATGGTAGCGGAATCGGTGACATCGGAAATATTGTTTTGCGAGATCGCCGCATTCTTTCTGAAGAAGGTTTAGTGGTTGTTGTAGTGAGCATTAATATGAAGGATTTCAAAATTGCTGCAGGACCTGACTTAATTTCCCGCGGATTCGTTTATATGAGGGAATCCGGAGATTTAATCAATGATGCACAAGCACTCATCACAAAACACTTAAGCAAGGTTATGGAACGCAGAACAACTCAATGGTCAGAAATCAAGAATGAAATTACTGATACGCTTGCACCATTCCTTTATGAAAAAACAAAGCGCCGTCCAATGATTTTGCCGATTATCATGGAAGTTTAAAAGATCCCAAGAGCTATAAATATAAACTAAAAAAAAGGCTGTATCGCTCAAATGAGAGATACAGCCTTTTGCCTATTAAGACATCACTTTCTTTTCAAACCGGTTGATGTCCACGTCTGCTCCAATAACAATAAGAATATCGTCAAATTGTATTTTTTCATTCGCCTGCGGAGAAACGATAATTTCATTTTTTCTTTTAATTGCAACAATGTTGATTCCGTACTTTGCCCGGATATCCAGATCTATAATGCTGTGGCCGGCCAATTTTTCATTAGCCACGATTTCTACTATGCTATGTTCATCAGAGAGTTCCAGATAATCCAGTACATTATTTGAAACAATACTATGGGCAATCCTTCTGCCCATATCCCTTTCAGGATGCACAACATGATCGGCTCCTATTTTCCTCAATACCTTAGCGTGATAATCATTTTGCGCCTTAACCGTAATCTTATTAACTCCCACCTCTTTTAAAATCAAGGTAGTCAGGATAGAGGCCTGAATATTATCTCCAATCGCTACAATAACATGGTCAAAATTGCGTATTCCCAAACTCTTGATTACAGTTTCGTCAGTGGTATCGCCAACTACTGCGTGCGAAGCAACTCTCGCAAATTCATTCACACGGTCTTCATTAACATCAATCGCCATAACCTCCATACCTTCTTCAGCAAGAGCATGGCAGATGCTTCCTCCAAAACGTCCAAGTCCGATTACAGCAAATTCTTTCTTCATCCTATCTTCCCCCAGCCAAGTTAGCAATATAGACAATAATACCATAATAGTGTACCCAGTAGAATAGCTATTAGAATTACTTCCTGACAGTAGTAAAACCCCCGTCTGGAGGTTTTAATCTATTCATTAAATTACTTCAAGCATGTTAAATTGCTTCAAGCATATTAAATTGTGCCTTAACCAAATGGAAATATTCACCTTTCGCATTCATCAATTCCTCATGATTCCCCTGTTCTAAAATATTTCCATGATCGAGCACGAAGATTTGATCGGATTCCCGAATAGTCGATAGCCTATGTGCGATAATGATAGCCGTTCTGCCCTTTAAAAGGGTCCTTAATGCCTGCTGGATCTTCATCTCTGACTCTGTATCAATACTTGCTGTAGCTTCATCAAGTATAAGAATACGCGGGTCTGCAAGCAATGCGCGGGCAAAGGAGAGCAGCTGCCTCTCACCGACCGATAATACATTCCCTCTTTCCTCCACTTCGGTTTCATATCCCTTTGAAAGTTTTTCAATGAATCCATGTGCACCGACAGCTTTGGCTGCTTCCACTACCTCCTCATCCGTTGCGTCAGGCCTGCCAAAACGGATATTATCGCAGATTGTGCCGGAAAATATGAAAGTATCCTGCAGCACAACACTGATTTGCTTGCGCAAACTTGATAAAGAAACATCCTTTAAATCATAGCCATCTATTTTTACAGTGCCTCCTGTGGGATCATAAAAACGGCTGATTAAATTCGCTATCGTTGTTTTTCCAGATCCTGTATGACCGACGAGTGCTGCTGTTTGCCCTGCTTTTATCTTAAGGGAAACTTCATTTAGGGCTATTCTTTTTTCATCATAAGAAAAAGTGACATTCTCAAATTCTATCTTGCCTTCTATCTCCTGCAAATTCACCGCATTGTTTCTTTCTGATACGATTGGCTTCTCATCTAGAAACTCAAAGATTCTTTCAGAGGAAGCCATCCCCATGAGCAGCTGGTTATAAACCATACCAAGCCGGGAAATAGGCTCCCAGAACATCCCTAAATAAAAGGCAAAAGAAACAAATACGCCGATCGATATTGACCCTGTCTGAATCAGATGAGCTCCAAACCAAATCAATACAGCAGTACCCAGGGCATTGGTCAATTCAACCAGCGGTCTGAACATAGCGTTTTTCTGGGAGGCAACCCTCCAGCTTTCAAAGTTCTCTGTGTTCACACCATCAAAGAATGCCATATTCTCTTTTTCCTGTGTAAAAGATTGGGTAATCCTTATTCCCTGTATACTCTCATTTAAATGAGAATTCAATTTGGATTGTTTTAACCGGACAGTTTGCCATGACCTGCGGATATTTCTCCGCAAACTGGTTGAAATAAAAAACATGATGGGCAGGATGACCATTATTGCCAAGGTCAGTTCCGGACTTAGTGTAAATAAAATAATGAAAATCCCTGCCAGCATGATCAAATCCATCAGCAGATTTATGACTCCATTAGTAAAAAGCTCCTGGAGAGAATTAATGTCATTCATGATCCTTACCAGTATGGATCCTGCTGACCGCTGATCAAAAAAACCATGAGAAAGTGTCTGTACGTGTGTAAATAAATGTTTTCGAAGGTCATAAATAACACTTTGGCCAAGCTTATTCATCCATTTAATCCTGAAGTAGTTTGCAGCGTATGAAATGGTGTAAAGCGCTCCAATCAATGAAACCAGGACGGCAAGCAGCCGGCCGTCTTTTTCAATTAATGCCTTATCTAACGTATACACACCAATCAAGATTGGAATGATTAGCCTGACTGCCGTATTTATTAATACCATTATAATAGAGAGCGGGAGTAAATTTTTCCTGTACGGCCCCATATAACTGAATAATCGCAGCATCTGCTTCCAATTAAATGGCTTCTCGATCACTTCGTCAGCAGAATATTGGAACCTGTTTAACACTTTGTCATTTTCTGTTTTAGCTTTTTTCAATGACGCACCTCCTAGCCTGCATTTGATTGGAGAACCTTATCGCGGTCCTGATATTGAATATCGTAAATCCGCTGATATGGGCCATTATTTTTAAGCAGCTTTTCATGTGTCCCCCGTTCAGCCACTCTCCCGCTCTCAAGCACAAGTATTTCATCTGCATGCTTAAGGGAAGAAATCCGGTGGGCAATGATAAAAGTAGTTCGATCAGCCATTACTTCTCTCAAAGCTTTTTGTATTCTGAATTCTGTTTCCATATCCACCGCGCTTGTTGCATCATCCAGAACTAAAATGCTTGGATCAGCACAAATAGCCCTTGCTATCGCTATTCTTTGCTTCTGGCCGCCTGAAAGCCCCATGCCCCTCTCGCCAAGAACGGTATCGTATTGTTCAGGAAGCTCCATGATAAATTCATGAGCCTGTGCACGTTTGGCAGCTTCAATGATTTCCTCCATTGTTGAGTCAGGCTTCCCAAATGCAATATTTGCTTTAATCGAAGAAGAAAACAAGAAAGATTCCTGAAGAACAAAACTGATGTTGCTTCTCAGAGACTTAAGAGAGTAATCCTGCACATTTTTCCCATCAATCATCACATTACCTTCAACCGGCTCATAAAATCTTGTCATAAGCTGTGTTAAGCTCGTTTTACCTGACCCCGTAGAGCCGATTAACCCAATTACCTTTCCCGGCTCAGCATGAAAAGAGATATTTGATAAAGCATCATTGTCATCCTTCGTATATTTCAGGGTAACATTGCGGAATTCCACCTCTCCCAGCAAACGTTCTGTATGAACAGATGAATCGGTATCCTCAATCTCATTATCTGCTTCAAGAATCTCAATGAGCCGCTCTCCGGATGCTTTTGACTGTGAAAATAGGTTAACAATAAAGCCTAAGTTCATAATTGGCCACATAATATACCAGACAAGGCTATAAAAGGCGACAAGTTCCCCTGGATTCAGACTGCCGGCCATAACAAGATAACCGCCGTAAGCCAGAAGCAGTACAACACTTAAATTACCGAGAAATTCCATTAACGGGAAGTATTTGGCCCAAATATCCGAAGTAAAGAGATATTTATCTCTGTAATCGCTGTTAGAGCCGTTGAATTTATTAATCTCAAAGTCTTCCCGTGATAATGACTTCACAGTATTAATCCCGCTTATATTCTCCTGAACTTTTGTATTCAGACGCCCGAATGATTTCCGGATGCCACGGAAAGCCGGATGTACAGCCTTGTCGAATTTAAAGGTTACTACTGCAAGAAAAGGGAGGGTAATAAGTGTGACAATAGCAAGTGGAACAGAATAATAAAACATGACCGACATACTGATGAGGATCAATAAACAAAAACGAATGAGTTCAGAAAATCCGAATGAAAGAAAGAACCGGAATCCCTCAACATCTGCAGTAAGCCGGGACATTAAATCTCCTGTTTTTGCATTATCATAATACCTGAAAGGCAGGAACTGCAGTTTTTCATATAGTACATTTCTAAGCTTATAGACCGATGTGATTCCAAATAAATCACCAGTGTACTGATGGATATAAGTCGCCGCCCCTTTCACGGCCATTATGGCAATAAAGCCTAAAGCCAAATAAGGGATCCACCCATAATTCCCTCCTATGATAACTTCATCAATGGTCACCTGCAGGATCATTGGATACACAACCGTTATCGCTGTCACAATAAACAGAAAAAATATGGACCAAATAAAGTAATGTTTAAATGGCCAATAATATTGCTTTAACTTTTTAAATGTTTCCATCTGCATTCCCCCTTTTAATTTGCGGAAAAATTAGAAAAGTTAGAACGTAATATTAAATATATCGAGTTTCGAAGTATTTTTCCACCCCTTTTTGGTTGATTTAGCACTTTTTTTAAATTCATACTTATAAGCAGGATTCAGTTGTTCTCTCAATTATGAATCTGCTGAAAGGCTAAGGTTTGCATCTAAAACACTGTTACGATAGAATGATGACTTTAAGACTAATGAAAGGACAGTGGAAGATGGAATATCTAAATTTTTCACAATTAAATTGGGAAGCCCTGCTGATTGATGCTGGCCTTCTTCTATTAAAAATTGCTGCTATTTACTTTGCATTTGTGATTGTTAAATCAGCTGGGAACAAAATCATCCAAAAAAGCTTTGAGGGGATTGCGAAAAAGGAAAGAATATCCCCCGGAAGGTCGAAAACACTTCTAAGTCTTGCTGAAAACATATTCTCCTATGTTCTTATTTTTATTTTCGCTGTTACAATTCTGCAAATTTTTGGAATAAAGGCAACTGCCATTCTTGCCGGTGCAGGGGTAATCGGTTTAGCAGTCGGCTTTGGAGCACAGGGTCTTGTCAGCGATGTAGTAACAGGATTTTTTATCTTGCTGGAGAGGCAAATTGACGTAGGTGATTATGTAACAACTGGAAATTACTCAGGAATAGTGGAGCAGATTGGATTAAAAACCACTCAAATCCGAGGATTTGACGGAACTTTGCATTACCTGCCGAACCGGGAGATTACCAGTCTGAGCAACCATTCACGCGGAAACATGCGTGCACTGGTGGATATAGGAATTTCTTATGATGACAATATTGATGAAGCTATCACAGTCCTTCAGGAAGCATGCGACAGGATCGCTCAGGAAAACCAGGCGATTGTTGAGGGCCCGAATGTCATTGGCGTCCAAACATTAGGTTCATCTGATGTTGTACTAAGAATCATTGCCAAGACTGAAAACATGGAACAGTGGGCTGTCGAACGGCAGCTTAGAAAAGCTCTGAAGGAAGCTTTGGATGCCAGCGGGATTGAAATTCCATTCCCCCATCAGGTGCTGATTCAAAAACAGGCAGGAACAGATAGTGCTGCCGGATAAAGTGAAACTTCAATCAGTGGGGATCTTTATCCCCACTGATTGTTAGTTGAGGCCCACAGGAAGTGGGTCACAAAGACGTTGCCACAGGATAAGGAAAGCTACGGCAGCGATACATCGCACGACCGAAAGCGGCAGCTTTTGGGAGGACGTGGCGTTCTTAGTCTTTGTTCGCTTTTCGGCCTTTACGGGCAGTTTGGTTTGACCCCCACTTATCCCCCTTTGGCTCCTCTGAATCTTGTAATGGGGGTCTTACTGCCCGTTAGACTGCGATAAAGAGAAAGCAAAAAAGCTGATTTCGCAGATCCTAAAAGGGTTTATGAAATCAGCTTTATTATAGTTATATATGCTTTAGCCTTTATATTTTAAATATGCCGCAATCAATTCAATTGCAGTTTCGATTGCATTTTCATTCGGATTCAGTCTGGCATGATGAAGTCCATATTCTGAGTCGACGCCAAGCCAAAACATGAAGCCCGGAATTTCTTCAAGCATATAGCCGAAGTCCTCACCTGTCATGGCTTCACGGCATTCAACCACTTTTATGTCTGTATTGGTGCGTGCAAAATCCATGAATTCCCTTGCTAAGGTTTCCTCATTGTAAACCTGATGATACATGCTTCCGTAGTCAATTGAAGCTTCACATTCATACCCAACTTCGATACCTTTAACAAGTGCCTGAATTCTGCTTTTCACCTTCTTCATTGATTCTGGAGTCAGAGTGCGAATGGTACCTTCAAGCCTTGCTTTTTCAGCTATGATGTTTTGAACAGTGCCACCTGTTATTTTTCCAATTGTAACGACTGCGCTGTCAAGGGGGTCAACGTTCCTCGAAATGATGGACTGAAGCTGGCTGACCAGGGTACATGCTGCCACGACCATATCATTGGTATTATGCGGATATGCGGCATGTCCCCCTTTTCCTTTTAAATCAATAAATAGCTCCGACGTATTTGCAAAAAGCAAGCCTTCCCTCAATGCGATGGTTCCGACAGGATATTCCGGAGCAATATGGAGGGCCAATATCATATCCGGTTTCCATTCCTTCATTATTTCAGATTTAAGCATAGGTTCTGCACCGCCAGGCCCTTCTTCAGCTGGCTGAAATATAAACAATAAATCATCGTTAATGCGTTCTTCTATGAATTTTGTTATTAGGCCAAGTGCAATAGACATATGAAAATCATGCCCGCAGGCATGCATTTGTTCACTATGCTCGGATTTGAACGGCAGACCTGTCTCCTCTACAATCGGAAGGCCGTCTATATCAGCACGATACCCAATCATCCTGGATGGGTTCCTGCCGCTGATTTTCACAAAAATACCCGTTTTCCAAGTTTTTATTTCCAAATTGTCCTGAGGGAGAGAATACAGGTAATCTAATAGAAACTGCTGTGTTTTAAATTCACAGAACCCTAACTCCGGTATTTTATGCAGCTCACGCCGTAATGAAACGAATGGATTGTTTGTGACCAAAACTATCTTCCCCTTTTTTAAAATGCCCCTATATATTCCTTCACACAATAGCAATCATGAATTATTCCTTTAGAAAAAGCGCGGATCGAGATCCACGCTTTTTAAACTATTATAATTGGCGAAGTTCCTGCTTAATTTCAGTCTTAGACTTAGTCTTTTCATCAATCTCTTTAATCACACGAGCTGGTGTGCCTGCCACCACTGTATATGGGGGTACATCATCAATGACAATGGCACCCGCAGCAACTACAGCACCCTTGCCAACAGTTACACCTTCGAGAACCACTGCATTTGCTCCGATTACTACATCATCTTCTACAACAACAGGTTTTGCTGAAGGAGGCTCAATAACGCCTGCCAATACAGTTCCTGCTCCAATATGGCAATTCTTGCCGACTGTAGCTCTTCCGCCAAGTACAACATTCATATCGATCATTGTGCCTTCACCGATCACGGATCCGATATTTATGGAGGCACCCATCATGATTACAGCGTTATCCCCGATTTCTACTTGGTCACGGATGATGGCACCCGGCTCAATGCGCGCTTTAATATTTTTCATATCAAGCAATGGAATCGCAGAGTTTCTGCGGTCATTCTCAATTACATAATCTTCAATTTTTGACTGGTTTGCTTCAATAGCCTGGCTAATTTCAGACCATTCACCAAACACTACCCCGGCGCTGCCATTTACAAAGGACTTAGCTGAAGCTCCGAAGTCGATTCCCTCTATATCACCTTTAATATAAACCTTTACAGGTGTGGATTTTGTGCTGTTCTGGATAAAAGAAATAATCTCATTGGCATCCATCATTTTCATAATAAAAATCCTCCTCTATGTATAACATTGCAACTAGAATTACTTTAACAAACAAAAGCGCTGAAAACAAGAAAAAAAAATGACGGAAGAAAAAATGGGGTTTCACTGTCTTTCTTCTTCAATGTGCTCCTTTATCAACTCAACAAATGCCTGCACCTGCTTGAGCTGAAAGGCCGATTCGTATCCCAGAAGCCACGTATCACGCTTAATCGGCAAATTATTCTCGTCAAGCAGCGGGATCTTAAAAATATTTTTCTCTGCACCATTCAGCGTAATGGCCGGGAGAATGGCGTACCCTATTCCATTGAAAGTCATTTGCTTGCATGTTTCAATTTGGTCAACTACTATTGTCCTTTTTGGAGAAGTTTTGAACTGCCGCAGCCACCAGTCCTGAATTTCCTGATAATAGTTTGAATCACTCTTGAACTGAATAAATGGCCGATCTGTTTCAAGAACCTGCTCCGGCCTTGTAATTTCTGTATCAACCAGATAAAGACTGTCCTTAAATAAAGGGATTTTAATCCCCTTCCAATCCGGAGTCCCTCTGATAATTCCAATATGAACCTGATCATCATAAAGAGATTTTAATATTTCACTGCTCCAGCCGGTAATCAGAGATATTTTTGCCTGGGGATAGCGGCTGACAAACTTTTTAAGAACCTGCGGCAGCCAATTCTGTCCGACAATTGAAGCAACTGCAATTTTTAAAGTTCCATGAACCTCCGAATTAAGGGCAGTAATTGACTCCCTCACTTTTTCTTCTTTGGCCAGAACTTCATTTACAAATTGAATAACAATTTCTCCAGCCGGTGTCAGAGACAATCCCTTTTGGGAGCGGAGGAATAGCTTGTTGCCCCATTCCTTTTCAATATTCACAAGACGCTGTGAAAGCGCCGGCTGCGATACAAATAAACGCTCAGCCGCTTTTCTCATATTCATTTCCTGTGCCAGTACCGATAAAAGATGAAATTCTGTAAGTGAAGACATAAACATCTTCCCTTCATAAATTTTTCTTATAGTATATCTTAATTACTTTTGAATTTCTTTATCATCGATAATGGTTTGGGAGATAAAGTTCCAGAAGTGTAACATAAAAAATCTCTGCACGATAAATGCAGAGATTTACAGGCGCTTAATCGGCGATTTCCTTTTCATGCTTCGGCAGTGCAATGACCAATAAGAAGCTTATCACTGCAAATAACAGCACTGCATAATAAACCGAATGAAGCGAAACGGTAAGGCCATTTTGCAGAATTTCCTTTATTCCCGCATCCATGCTGTTTCTCGCATCTTCATTTAATAATACATTTGCTGAATCTAACGATAAGCTGGCGTCTTTGCCTTCACCATTCTTCTGTATATATGATTTGATCTGACTGTTCAAAATTCCGCCCAGCAAGGCTGCTCCAATGGTGTTGCCCAGATTTCTCATAAACATATTGGCAGCAGTGGCAATGCCCCTTTGATTCCACTCCACTGTACTCTGAATGGATACAATAAAAGCTGTAGTGGTCAAGCCCATGCCTGCCCCCACCAGAAAGCTCCCCGCTGCAGCCCATACGGGTCCCGCTTCAGGAGTGAGGGTAACAAACATAATACTCCCCGCTATCAAAAACACTCCGCCTATGACAGATGTACTTCTAAAACCAATTTTTAAAAGCAGCTTGCCTGCCGCTGCAGAAGCAATCGGCCATCCAATCGACATCGTGGTAAGTGTAAAGCCGGCTACTATCGGAGATCTTTCCATGACACCCTGTACAAATGCAGGAAGAAAACTGGAAATCCCTATAAGCATGACACCGGTTGTTAAGGAAGCCAAATTAGCGATTAATATTGGCTTCTCCTTCCAAATATTAAAAGGCATCATTGGCTCTGCAGCTTTTTGTTCCTGCAGGATAAATAAAATAAAGGCAATTAAACTGACCGCTAAAAGGCTGATGGCTTCAATGGAATTCCATGCCCAATTGGTACCTCCCTCCACAAGCACAAACATGAGAGATGAAATGGAAACAGTTAATAGCACAGCTCCTGCATAATCGATCTGGTGTTTTTTCCTTTCCACATTCTCATGGAGGAAAAGCCACAAGCCTGCAATAGCCATGATGCCAAGCGGAATGTTTACCCAAAAAACATATCGCCAGCTGACGAATTCAACCAGCAGTCCGCCTATTGCCGGGCCCATGATAGCTGAAATTCCCCATACGCTTGATAAATAACCCTGCACCTGTGCCCTTTCCTCTTTAGTATAAATATCCCCGACAATGGTTGTTGCAATCGGCATTACGGCTCCGGCACCAAAGCCCTGGATTAACCTGAAAATGATCAGAGCAGTCATCGATTGCGCAAAACCGCATAAGATGGAACCAATTAAGAAGATGATAATCCCGAACGTTAAAACGGGTTTCCGTCCAAATAAGTCTGAAAGCTTGCCGTAAATCAAAACAGTCACAGCATTCATTAACAGATATGCTGAAAATACCCAGCTATATAAAGCAAATCCGCCTAAATCCCCAACAATGGCAGGCATCGCAGTTGACACTATGGTTGCCTCAATGGCCCCCATAAACATGGCAAGCATTACTGAAGCCAGCACAAAAGGCTTTTTGGTCACTTTCCTCTTTCCTTGAGGCATTTTTTTATGTAAAGTTTGACTCAAGTATTTCCCCTCCATGAATAAACCCGAAAATAACGGCTATAAACCCGCCTGAATACTCGAATACTCAATTGAAAATAAAGCAAGCTCCCACTGCGGGGAGCTGATTTTTATTGTTTATTTAATCGTCTGATATGTTTATTTAGTTGATCCAATACTGTTCTGCGGGTAAGTATTCCCTCAAAGTAGCCTTCCTTGTTTTCAACACAAACAAATGGATGGTCAACTAATAGCGCGATGGATTGCTGTATAGAAGATTCAACATCAAGCCTTGGAATATTTGCGTTCATAGCCTCTTCAACCCTTTTTTTCTCCAGCTGCTCAAACTCAATCCGCTCAAGACCAAGAATGGAATCCATAATAATGGGTGTGCTAATTAAGCCCTGCAGCTTATATTGAGGGTCCAGTACAGGAATAGCTGTGTATCCGCTTTTCGTTAGTACTAAGAGGGCATGCTCCAGGTTATTGCCAACCTGCACATGTGCTACCCGTTCAGAAGGAATCATGAAATCACTAATGTTAAATTCTAAAAATTCCTCGCTATGAAGACTGATCATCACCGAAAACTCCTCAAAAATTAGTTATGCTTCTTAACCATTTTATCACAGTCTCCGGCATTTTGCGCCTATTATCCTTTACTGGTTTGAATGTCTTTAACTTCATAGCCGCAGTCAGGACAATGAAAAATAACATTTTGATTGGATTGTGCAGTTAGTACGGCATCAATTTCTTTTTCTGCCCTGCAGCTCGGACATGTTACAGTTGGCATCATTCTGCTTCACCTCAACTTAAAGGATCATATAATGCTTATTATTCTCAATGCCTATTTTTTCAAGTCTTATTGTCTTTTAAAATTTCTTTCATTTCTTCAAGAGTTTTCCTGATCCGTATTACTTCTCTTTTTGTATTAATTAAATCTGCAAGCAAAAGCAGAACAGTAAAAAACAGCATAATCATGAGCAGGTAATACATTTCACACCTCTGGCAATTGGTTTATTATTAAAGCACATATAAGAAAAGAGGCCAAAAGGCCCCTTATGTATGTGGTGAATTATTGAATCAAATCGAAAATTTCGATTGTGATCATATCAATGTTGTCGAATTGATATCTTTTTGGCTTTTCTTTATCGTTATATACTTCCAGTTCAAATGTTTCATTTTTCGGATGAAAAGTTACCTGGCATTTTCTTTCACCATTCACCTCAAAAAATCGTTGCATTGGCTCTCCGCCTGTTGCTTGTTCCTGTAAGCTCTTTAAGCGAGTTAATATACCTTGAAGCTGTGACATGCTCTCTCTCCTTTCCAAAACAAAACCCATAATTAACATTTAGGTTTCTCTTTTGGCATGTTTCTATCCTTAAGAAATAAATTCAGAATATTCAAGCTGAATGCTTTACATACCAATATTAACAGAATAAAATATTGTCAGGTGTTTGTACAAGCAAAAGCTTTATAAAGGACGTGATTTTTTTTGGCAAAACCTGAAAAATTAGCGGAAAACCTATATTTAATTGATGATTTTGACCTATCAATGGAAAAACGTACCGGTACATATGTCTTAACAGAACAAAAGCTGACTTTGATTGAAACCTCGGCCAGCCCCTCTATCCCTTACATTTTGGAAGGACTGAACCAGCTTCACTTTACACCGGAGGAAGTTGATTATATCATCGTGACACATATTCATCTTGATCATGCGGGCGGCACAGGGTTATTATTAACTCACTGTCCAAACGCAAAGGTAATAGTCCACCCGAAAGGTGCAAGGCACCTAGCAGACCCTTCACGCTTAATTACCGGTGCAAAAGGAGTTTATGGTGATCAATTCGACGGACTGTTTAATCCAATATTGCCTGTTCCAGAGGATAAGATTATCACTAAAGAACATGAAGAAGAGCTTGAAATAGGTCCAGATTGCACCCTAAAATTTTATAATTCGCCCGGACACGCCAATCACCACTTCAGTATCTTTCACCCTGCCTTAAATGGGATGTTTACGGGAGATACAGCTGGTGTATTTTATCCGCAGTTGAAAGAGCTCGGGATTGAATTGTATCTGCCCTCAACTTCACCAAACCAATTCAGTCCAGGCAAAATGCTCGAATCCATTGACATGTACGAAAAAAAGGACCTTGAACTCATTTTCTTTGGCCATTACGGCATGAGTTCAACCCCTAAAGAAGTCTACAGGCAAATAAAGGATTGGCTTAAGATTTTCATGAACGCAGGGGAAATTGCCTTTTCTGGCGGGGGCTCAATTGATCAGCAGGCACAGGCAGCACAAGCCATCCTCAAAGAGAAAGTTAAAACTTATCTTAATGATAAAGGCATTCCATCTGACCATCCTGTATACGAGGTTCTTTCTGTAGACATAGCTGTCTGCTCGATGGGATTGATTGATTACCTGCATAAGGCAAACTGATTGCCTGCTGGATCATCCTGCTTTATGATAAAGTAACAAAAGACAGGGAGGATACAAACATTGAAAGAGATTGTTATATATACACAGCCGGATTGTCCGCCCTGTGAAATCACAAAAATGTTTTTGAATGAGAATGGATATGCCTATACAATTAAAGACATAAAAAAAGATGCCGCTGCACATAAAGAACTGACAAAGCAGTTTAGCTCCTTTTCTACGCCAACTGTGGTGATCGGGGATACCGTCATTAGAGGATTTGACCTGGAAAAACTTAGATCAGTTTTGGGAATGGAATAAAAAAAGAGCTTAAAAGCCCGTTAAGCTTTTAAGCTCTTTTTAGTTGGCTGCCAGCTGTCCGTTCAGCTCCTGCTGTTCAAACAAAGCTAATATACCTTGGTTATCTGATAAAAGCATGCTGCCTGACCGAAACATGACATCAAATGGATTTAACAGAAATCCGAATTGATAGGAAGGCTTATTTTGCCAATTTGTTTCAGGAGTTTTAAAAGAGGTTTGTTTTGCCGCTTTTTGCCCACCCTCAGCTTTGTTTATTATTTTCCCGGGAATATTTTCACCCAGGAATTTAACGACTTTCATCTTCCCTCCTTGCTCCGTCAGCAAAATTCCCTCATAGTGGCTGTCATAACCTACAGGTCCTTCATGGTTTTCCGGAAAATATTCATACACATAAACTTCCCCTTTTTCTTCCACAACTTTTGTATTATCCGAATACGTGAAAAACGGAATGTAGTATGCCGCTGCATCTCCTCCAAGAGTAAAGTATTTGCCATTTTCCGAAACAAGGTTTTCTTTCAGAAACTGATTTTTAGCTTCTTCAGAAAAATATGGCTCAAGCAATTCATCGACTTCATTCATGCTTCGCTCTTCCCCGCTAAGCTCAACCTGTGCTTGAAAGGCATTCTGCAGGAATTCGTATACCTCTTCTTTATTTGTATCTCTCTCGGCATAAGTATGAGAAGGAATCGCTGCGATCATGACTGCAATTGTGATAATAATTCCTGTTATATGCTTGTACATTCCACTCTCCCTTTCTTTATCGATCACTTAGTTTGTACCCTCAATTTTACCAGCAAATAAATTTCCTGATACCTGCTTTCGTTCCCCAAATTCCCGTGTGTTTTGACAGAAAAATTCTTTTCTTGTTAAGAATCTACCCGTATTGACAAAGAATTAACGCAACAGATGGAAAAGCCCATAATTAATTTTGATGTAAATATTGTAAATTGATCAATTTCATTTCTATACGTCAAAAGAAGACCCTCCAAGTGGAGGGCCTTTACCAAGTCCATGTAAGTGCAAAATAAGTAATCATGACAAGAAGGATTCCAAAACATATGGCATATGTCAAAAAAATAGGATTTCTGATATATGCATGCTTTTGAACATTATCCGGCAGTTCTGCATCGATATCGCCCTTTACTGCCTTTCTTTCTTTTCCAATAAACAAAGTGTAAACTAAGGAATATACAAGTATCCCAAGTCCGATCAGTAGTATGATCAATGTGTACATGCTCATGGTTAATCTCTCCTTGAGGAAAGTTCTACACTTACATTTCCTCAAACCAAGCATGTTTATACTTAATATTTAATCTTATAATAACCCATCATGCTCATATAAATATTCATATGATAAATCCACAAATAAGTAATCACTGGCATTAAGAGGAAAGGAAAAAGTCCTTATGGTTTCACCTGTCTCAATATCGGTATATAAATCAGAGAGGATGCCCTTTTTATTTATTCGCATTTTCATTATATTTTCAAGGAAATACGGACGCCAGCTCCAATTTTTATGTAGATATTCATTTTGGGTTAACCATCCTCCATCCCTTTTGAAGTAATTCGCAGATTTCTGAAATCCGTCTTCATCGCAGATATACAGGCGAAAAGCTGCCCCGTCCAAAAGAAGGGCAATCTGCTCCAAGGTTTCTTCATAAGCAATAACCTTTTTATTTTTATTTACAAAATCAATCAGCTTGTCGTTGAACTCAAGTGTTACCTGATACAGCGATTCCAATTTTTTCTTTTCATGCACAATAAACCGGTGACATTCGTTTCGTAACTTTTCCTTTAAAATATCTCTATCCGGAAAATTTTCTGCAGGTTTTTGCAAATAATATCCCTGATAGTAACGGCCTCCATTTTTCCATGCATATTGAAGCTGGTAAACCATTTCAATATTTTCAAAAAGCAAGCTAGCTCCAATTTTCCTGGCAAGCATGGATAAGGAATAGAGGATATCATTAAAATTATAAGCAGATGCATTGGATTTCATGGACTCCAAATCCACCTTTAAAATGTCAGGAGCCAATTGTCCGATTCGATCTAGATGACTGCTTTCATTTCCAAGTTTATCTATTGCTAACTTGATTCCATATGTCCTGTAGTAATTTAAAAGATGGTCCAGATGGTCAATATCTCCCTTGTAATTCCTTTCGGTAATTTCCAATACAATCCTATCAAGGCTTATGCCTTTTTTTTCATATTCCTGGAGGGTATTTAAAAATTGTTCCCCATCGTTATACATGAGCAAGTCAGCATCTCTATTTATAAAAATCAGAACATCTTTATCAAGATGCTGCGCCTTGCCTAGAGCCTTTTTTAATATTTCATAATCTACCTCAATCCGGAATTCTTCGGGAATATTCTCATCCTGGAAGAATGGCCCCAGACTGATAACCCCATTAGAA
This sequence comes from Cytobacillus sp. EB106-05-05-XG126, assembly GCF_058791715.1. NCBI lineage: Bacteria > Bacillati > Bacillota > Bacilli > Caryophanales > Bacillaceae > Cytobacillus > Cytobacillus sp. EB106-05-05-XG126. The sequence goes on from NZ_JBYTDU010000001.1 coordinate 1,761,706, forward strand.
CCTTTATATCGGCCTAATACCTCATAACCAATGACACGATGCTCATCTGCACTGAATATTGGCTGGAAATAGGGAAATACATTATCCAAATCTGTAAGGATATCCAATGCATCCATGTCCTAGCCTCCCTATGTAAATAAAGTGAAACTGCGATTAATGAGTTATTATACCATATTCGCTTAAAACTTTTACTATTCAAAATATAACTTCCACTTCTTGATGAAACATGTTTGTTTGGCAAAAGCTTTGCATCATATTGCCGTGTTATACTCCACAAGCTAATATCAGGACATCAAAAGAAAGAGGGTATTTCATGAGGAACTTCCTATTTATATCCCTTCTTATTCCTTTGCTTGGCTGCGGACATTCAGAACCTGCCAGTCCTGTACAAGAGACTGGCATGGTTTCAAGAGAGCTGACTGCTAAAATACCTGTCAACGCAGAAAAGGACCAGCAGAAAGTAACAGCCCAAAATATGGACACCACTACGGCTGTTAAAAAACGATCTGTCATTATTGATGTTCCACTAATCAGACAAAATCCCGAATTGAAGTATGGATGTGAAGTAACCAGCTTGACAATGCTTCTGCAGCATGCAGGTGTCAAAGTCGGGAAAATGGATTTGTATGATGCAGTAAAAAAAGATAATGATCCGCTGATTCGCTCAAAAGGTGATATTTTAAAATGGGGTAATCCTGAAGAAGGATTTGTGGGTGATATGACAGGGAGAACTGCCGGATACGCAGTTTTCGATAAACCAATTGAAGAATTGGTGAATAAATACCTGCCAGGAAGAGCCGTTAATTTAACCGGTAGGGATTTTGATGCAGTTCTTATGCATGTTTCCATAGGATATCCTGCTGTCGTCTGGACGACAGGAGATTATAGGCTTCCTGACCGCTGGGAATCCTGGACTCACTCCGGCAAAACCATTAAAACTCCATTAGATCTTCATGCAGTCGTATTGGTCGGGTATGATGATCAGTTTGTTTTCCTAAACGACCCCCTTTCAGGAAAAAAACAGGTGAAGGTTTCAAAAGAACGATTTATTTCATCATGGAAGGCTTTGCAGTCGAGAGCTGTAAGCTATCAATAGATATGCCAGCCGGCTGAAAACAATTCAGCCGGCTTTTATATACATTAAAACGGAAACTGGTTTAGCCACTGGCCGCCATCCATTGTGATGCATTCCCCATTAATATAACCTGCATGTTCTGAGAAAAGGAAGAAGGCCAATTCTGCAATTTCCTCCGGCTTCCCAAGCCTGCCAAGCGGTACACTTTGAAGTGTCCTTCTTGCAGCTTCCTCCGACTCCCACAGCCTGTCAGCCCCCCCTGTCCTTTCAATTGGACCTGGAGCTATGGCATTTACCCTGATACCATATTTTCTTCCCCATTCTACAGCCAATGTTCTTGTCATGGATAATACTCCTGCTTTTGCGGCAGCCGAGTGTATGACTCCCGCACCGGCGTCCCATGCATATGTAGCCACCATATTGATTATGCTTCCCTTAATCCCCTTTTCAATCCAGTATTTACCGACTTCGCTTGAACAATAAAAGGTTCCATTCAGGACAATATTAATAACAGAATTCCATCCATTTGCACTCAGCTGCTCTGCAGGGCAAATAAAATTTCCTGCAGCATTATTAACGAGAAAATCAACTTGCCCAAATGTACTCAGCGTTTCATTAAGCATATGTTTAACATGTTCAATCTCACGGACATCCATTTGAATGGTTAAAACTTGTCCATTGGCTGTCTCAATTTCAGCTTTTGCTGCCTCCAGGCGTTCCGGGTTTCTTCCTGTTATCACCACATTGGCTCCGGCTTCAGCAAACCTCTTTGCCATATACTTCCCCATGCCGCTGGAACCGCCGGTAACAATGACTGTTTTATTCTTCATCCTAATTCCCCTCTCAAAAAATGAATGATCATTCATTTATATTTTACCATTAAATAGAGAATTTTCGAACTATTATTTATAAAAAAATTAATTTGGCTCTTTTCGTATATATTGTTGGTTATCATCTTTATGTTGTCCGTTGATTTCCGCTCCAGCCTGCCAGCTACTCCCGCTGGACGTTGAATAAGCTCCTCGAGGATCTTGCACCTTCCTCTCCAATCAACTCAGTAAATAAGATACAGAAAAGCAGCAAACCTTGCGAAAACAGCCATTTATTTAAAGGAAAATGAAGGATAAAAACAAGCATAGTTAATTCTTCTTTTTAATAGGATAGTTTGATAGTATTAAAGATACTGTATGAAAAGGTTATAACTCTCTTCTCATGCAGACTCCAGAAAAATTTATATAGATAGGTTGGTATGCCCAATGGCGAAAAAAGTGTCCAGAAGATCTTTTTTAAAAAGAGCTCTCGGCTTTTTTGCTGCTATGTTTGGTATTAGTGCAGGCGGCTATTATTATGCACGGGATATTGAGCCCCGGCTCCTGGAAATCACAAACTACAAAATCTCTGACAGCGCAATTCCTCAAGCGTTCGATAATAAAAAAATCATCCAATTCAGCGACACCCATCTAGGCTTTCATTATGACCTGAAACAGCTGGAAGAATTGATTGAAAAGATAAACAGCCTGAAGCCAGATATTGTTTTCTTTACAGGTGACCTGATGGATGAACCCAATAAATATCAAAAAGCAGACCAAATTGCACCGCTCCTGAAAAAAATTCAAGCACCTCTCGGCAGGTTTGCTATTTATGGGAATCATGACCACGGGGGCTATGGTTCAGATATCTATAAGTCCATTATGGAAGAATCCGGCTTTATTCTTTTACTGAATGAAAATCGCAAACTCGAGTTTTCCGGAAGCAGCATCGGGATTATAGGCATTGACGATGCCATGCTCGGAAGGCCGGACATAAAGCTTGCCAGCGAAAATATGGACGGTGGATCATATAATATTTTATTATCCCACGCACCGGATTTAGCAGATGCAGCCTCAGCCTTCAGCATAAATCTGCAGTTGAGCGGTCATAGTCATGGAGGCCAAATTAAACTGCCGTTCTTTGGAGCCTTAGTTAAACCTCCACATGCTGAAAGATACTATGAAGGTTTTTATGAAATTGGCAGTCAAAATCCATTAACTCTTTATGTAAACAGAGGGCTTGGGACAACCCGTCTGCCCTTCCGCTTTTTATCCAAACCGGAACTGACGGTGTTTACCCTTCAAACCGACAGCGGCAAGTAAGGGAAAGCAAATCATTGCAGCTTTCCCTTTTTTGCTGCATTCAGGACATTATTTAAGCAATAAGTTACAAGATGATTTTCTCAGGCATATATTTAAATAAATCTTTTCAGAAAGAGGTGGCTGCTATTTACCATATTGTAAAGCCAGGTGAAACAATGTCTGTCATTGCTCAAAATTACCGCCGCCCATTAAGCGAGCTTTTGGCGGCAAACCCTGCCATTGTAAATCCCGGACTGATTTATCCCGGCCAGCGAATAATAATACCAGGACTGCCTGAACCAGATTCCATACCATATACAATCATAGTTTCAAGAGGCAAAAAAAGCTTAACACTTTTATCTAACGGTGCTGTACAAAAAGTCTATCCCATTGCGGTGGGAAAAATGCTGACGCAGACCCCAATTGGAGAGTTTGTAATTGTGAACAGAGAACCAGACCCCGGCGGTCCATATGGGGTCATGTGGCTTTCCCTGTCAAAGTACGGCTACGGAATCCACGGAACCAATAACCCTTCCTCAATTGGCCAATCTGTTTCCAAAGGCTGTATACGAATGTATAACCAGGATGTCCTCCAATTGTCACGCATAGTACCAAATGGCACAAGGGTAATAATACAACCATAAAGATTATCGTCCCTTAACAAAACTTTCGCTAAAAAATTGCGAAAGTTTTTTATTTTTTGTTGATTTTATTATTAACACAACATATCATATTGATATATCAAAGTAATATATCGTGTTGATACATTGAAAGGAGTTGCAATCTTGTCTATAGAACATACCATCCTTGCTGTATTAAGCTTTTGGCCCAGCACAGGATATACAATTAAATCAGAATTTGAACACAAAGCTGCTGGTCTTTACTGGGGAATGAGCTATGGGAGCATATACCCAAAATTAAAAAAGCTTGAGGCAGAAGGATTTATCTATGCAATCGAACAGGAAGATGAAGGAAGGAAGAAAAAAATGTATGAGCTTACTGCTAAAGGCTGGAAAGAGTTTGAAAATTGGCTGAAGACACCTCCTTCTTTCCCCGTGATTAAAGATGAACTGCTAATGAAAATGTCAACCTGGCATGAAGATATGGATAATGAAGTGTTAATCAGCCACTTATTAAAAAGAAAAGAAGAAGCTTCAGATATTCTTAAATTCGTAAAGGAGTGGCCGAGAAATGGTTATTCTTATGTCAGCAAGCTTGGCACCCTCTCAATCCGATATGCAGAAATGAAGCTGGAAACAGAAATAAAATGGATCGATGAATCAATCGAAGCGCTGCAAAAAGATAATTTACCAGATGGCCAGGATCCTCATGGCAATACTGAAAAGCTTCTGAACAGGAGAAGGATGGCCATCGGAAGGGATGAAGGGAATTGACAGCGAAACCAGGTATTTTTAAACCGCTCAAGCTAAAATCCTTTCGCGCACTTTTTGGCGCCCAGTTATTTTCAGACTTGGGGAACTGGCTGGATTTAATTGCTTTGCAGGTTATTGTCGCTTATCACTGGGGTCTGGATGAAACGGCAATTGCCTCTGTCATTATAGTTCTCGGTCTTCCCTGGGTCATCATTGGCCCATTTGCAAGTGTGTTTGTGGACAGAATGCCCAAGAAAGCAGTTATGATTGTTTGCCTCCTTTTAAGAATAGTCTTTGTAGCAGGTTTATTTTACTCTCCTAACCTATACCTTCTGCTATTATTTGTGTTTTTAAAAGGAACCGTATCAGCACTTTATGATCCTGCAAGGCAGAGTGCCATCCGTATGATTGTACCTGAAAGCATGCTGCCTGAAGCAGTAACTCTAAGCCAGCTTTCAGTCAATACAATGAAAATTGCGGGGCCCGCATTAGGAGGAGGGATTATAGCTGTTTTTGGACCAAAAAGTCCATTTCTGTTCGAAGCAGCAGGGTTCTTTATAGCTGTAATTTTTCTGCTGTTTCTTCCCAGCTTAAAGTCCTTTGAGGAGTCAGATAAAAAAATGGCTGGCGACCAAACAGGCAAAGGGGAATTTTGGAAAGATTTCTCCGAAGGCATCAAACATATTTTTCATACTCCCCTTTTAAAGATCTCGATTATTCTTTCTTCTGCAGCGTTTTTCATTATTTTCCTTTATGATGGGTTATTTGTTTTTATTGCAAAGCAGATAGGATTCAATGAGGGGAATTTTGGATTGCTGATAAGTGCAGTGGGAGCAGGAAGTGTTGCGGGTTCACTATTGCTGGGCCAATGGACAGGGTGGAACCGGAAACCCATCCATTTAATGAGTTCTTCAGCCATATTAAGCGGCATTTTTATAGCAGCTGTTGGGCTTGGAGGCTTAGGTTTTCTTAATTTACCACAATTGGCCTGGATAATCGGTGCATGTTTTTTAGGCCTTTTAGGGGCGGGAGAATCTGTCCCCTACGGCTATGTTCTTCAATCTGAAACACCGAAGCAAATGATGGGCAGAGTTTCTGCTGCCGCCATGTCCCTGCAGACTTTTTCCATGCTTATAGCACCTGCAGCCGGAGCTCTTCTTGCCAAACAGCTGGGTGTCTCTTTTGTTATGATTGGCGCTGGTATGGCAACGACATTATTAGGCTTCACCATGCTCATAGTTATATGGAAAAAATCAGGATTCTTACAGTCCATAGGCGGAAAACAGCTGGATGGATAAGCTTTTCTAATATAAGCCCTATCCTAAGTTGGTTTTATTGACTAATAGGGGTATAATATGTTTATACCCCTTTAAAATATGAAAGGAGATTGGAAATTGAATTCTGATAAGAAACAATATCCCCATCTGCAGCCAACGGTTGAAAACCTCTCTCAAGCCATCTTCACCGTTAACCGCCATGCAAAGACAGCACCAAGTCCTAAATTTTTGTATAAATTAAAGCACGATGCACTGCACAAGCTGATCAAAGAAGGTAAAGCCCAAAAAGCAGGCCTGCACTATTCCGGCAATCCCAAAAATAGCCAGCAGCAATCAGATGTTCTTGTAAAGTGCGGGAACTATTCTTTCCATCTCCCGCCCTCTAAAGAGGATTTTTCTGAGCTTCCCCATTTGGGCAAGCTGGATTCCTTCGTCCGAAATCCTAAGTCCTCCTTATCACTTAACGCAGCGAAAAAATTGCTAATGTCATATACTGGACTAAAAGAGCTTAATAGCCCGCCGAATGAAAAAAAACAGCGCTATCAAAAGCCTGTATTTAAGAAATTAGGAGAAAGTTACTTTTAATCAAGAAAAGCGGAAGCGCCTGTTCACCCCCGACGACCTCGAGGGGGTAGGCGCTGGAGCTAGAAAGTTATCAAAGTACCAAAAGCTGGAATGTAAACTCCAGCTTTTTTTGTTATGCCTTATAACGCATGCTGATCAATTAATAGCACTAATTCTGCAATTTCAGGCTTGCTCACCTGTGCATCTGCCCCAACCATTTGACCTTTATGGCGAAGATCTTCGGTAATCAATGAAGAAAAAATAATTACCGGGATTTCTGCAAGCATCGGGTGATCTTTCACCTTCTTTGTGAGGTGATGGCCGTCCATTTGAGGCATTTCGATATCAGTGATTATGAGCTGTACTTCATCAGTGACATTCCGTCCGGATTCTGCTAAAGAATGCAGATATTTATAAGCCTCATAACCGTCCTCAAAAAATTCAACTCGGGAAAAGCCCGCTTCATTTAATGTATCGTTCAAAAGCTTTCTTAATAGTGGAGAATCCTCTGCAATAATCAGCTTCTTATCAGATCTTTCACGCTTTCCAAGTTTTTGAACCTTCTGGATGCTGATCCCTGTATCAGAATTAATTTCAGTGACCATTTTTTCAAAATCAAGCAGCAGGACCATTTCTTCACCAAGCTTAATGATTCCGATAATCTGGCTTTCCTGTCCCTGGTACATTTCAGATGGTTTTTCAATTTGGTTCCAGGAAATACGGTGAATTTTCGAAACATTATGAACATGAAAAACGATTTTCTGCTGATTAAACTCTGTAACAATAAACTTATCCTGCTGGGGGGCTTCCGATGGAGCCATTTTCAATGAGGAAGCTACATCAACTACAGGAAGCACCTCACCCCTCAGTTCAATGATTCCTTCAATATTTCTATGAGAATGAGGGACAGGAGTGACCTGTACAGGGTTTATAATTTCCTTTACTTTAATCACATTAATGCCGAATTTATTCCTGCCTATTGAAAATTCAACAATTTCAAGTTCATTCGTTCCGCTTTCAAGTAAGATGCCTTTTTTCTGATTCACTTTTTTCGCCCTTCCTTTTTCATCTGCCTATATCTAAATCGTTGCTTCAAATTATGTCTCCTATAGTAGAGCGCATGCCATTTGATTCTTTTGCTCTATTAATATACCATGAATGGGTAAAATTTCTTATTGAAATTTGATATTTTTTGTTATAAGCCCCCATTCTGCAGCAGAAGTCTGTAATGCTAAAACAATAAAAAGCAAGCCTGGAGCGGCCTGCTTCTAAAATGCTATACAAGATGTACGGTTATTCAGGAATGCTGTCGTCTTTAATTTTTGAATGAACGAACAGTCCGATTATAGTCAAAATCATTAATGAGCCTAAAGCCATTCTGCTCGCCATGTTTCCGTAGCTTGCGAAGATCAGTGTAATGCTTCCGTAAATGAGCGGACCAATAATGGATGATACTTTTCCTGAAAATGCAAACAAACCAAAAAACTGTCCTCTTTTATTCTCAGGAGTTAATTCCACAATATACGTCCTTGTGGTTACCCACATGGAACCGAGGGCAACCCCAAACATGCTCCCTGCAATCCAGAACATTGCTTCATTGACAGCGCCAACCGCAATTGCCAATGCAACAAGAAGAAGGATTCCAACATATTTAACCGCTTTATTTGCCCCTTTCGCCTTGGTTATATAGCCAAATACAAAAGAACCAATTATACTGGAGACCGTGGAAACCAGATATAACAAAATGAATTTGCCAGTGGTAAAGCCGACAATTGTTTTTGCATAAACGGCCATCATCGCAATCGTGGTGGCAATTGCATCATTTAAGAAAAAATAAGCAATCATGAAAGTGAAAATTGATTTATAATGTTTCATTTCTTTAAAAGTCTTCCAAACTTCCTTATAGCCTGATAAAAATGTTTGTTTTTCTTTTGCCTGTAGGGGCTTATCTTTTACAAAGAAAAACAGCGGCAGTGAAAACACCAGAAATAAAATAGCAGTTGGTATGAAAGATTCGTGAAAACCGTCATCACCTACAAATAAATAGACAGTCAGACCTACAAGGGTTCCAATATAGCCGACAGCTACTCCAAAACCTGATATCAGCGGAATATCCTGCTTTGTTCCCAAGTCTGAAATCATTGCATCGTAAAACACCAGACTGGAATGGAAAAAAAACTTTGCAATTATAAAACAAATAATAACAAGTGCAAGGTAAACAGGCAGCCCAAATATTTTCCCGCTAATCTGGCTGGATGCAAAAACACCCATCAATATCGTTGCCATGACAGTAATAAGCGTAAAGATCACTATATATTTCTTTTTTCTTCCTGTCCTGTCTATCATAACTCCGAACAAGGGTGAAAACAGGACAAGAAAAAAGCTTGCCAATGCATTAGAATAAGATATAAAAGTACTTGCAATCTGATTTAAAACTTCATTCTCCCCTATTACTTCCTGCAGGTAAAAAGGAAAAAATATCGTATTAATATTGGATGAAAAAATGGTATTCGCAAAATCATATAGTGCCCATGATACAATCGGCAGGGTCATATACAGGCGCAGGGAATTAAATTTCCCCGGCTTCTTGAGCTCCGTTTTCTCTATTTCCATGCCATCAGCTCCTTAATGTAAAAACAGTGAGACTGTCACCGCATATTAAACCCTGATGCCGGCAGCCTGGATAATTTGCTTTTTATGGTGAATGTCATGTTCTATAAAATCAGCAAAATAATCACGCACAGTTAAGGCAGTGCTGCCTATTGTAAATGCTGTATCCAGTTTTTCTTCAGTCATTCCTTCAAGTATATGAAGGAATTTTTCTCTGACTGATAATAGTTCTTCAATAATTTCCAGTTGTGCATGCTTTTGAGCATATTCTGTGGCAGCATCATTCACATACTGAAAGTCAGGATAGCTCTCAAGCTCCGCACCCTCTTTAAAAAATGGGAAACGCTTCGCAAGGGAATATCTATCCCAAAATAACAGATGGGCAACTACTGCGGCAACCGCCCATTTTCCTTCTTTAACAGGCTTTAGCCAGGTTTTCTGGTCAAGCTCTTTTAAAGACTCAAGCCACACTGAAAAAGATTCATAATGAGTAATAATGTCCTTCTTTTGCATTTTCATCCTCCCTTTCTAAAAATATATTCTGCATGCAATCAATAAATCCTTTTTAGTCCTGATCCTCAAAAAGCTGTATAGCAGCTAGGCCATACAGCTCTTTTTGAGTTATTTTTTTACTACAACTGTGCCTGCGATTAAATCGTGCAGTGCCTGTTTTTTCTCTGTAAAGGCAGCAATGATGTATCCGATAAGGAAAATTCCAGACAAGATGGCCATGGCCAAATATCTCCCAAGCGCTCTCCAGAAGGAAATGCGATTACCGTTTAAGTCAGTCACTTTTAATCCCAGCAGCTTTTTCCCCACAGTACCCTGCCATGCGGATGCATGCAGGCCTGCAAAATAGGCAACAGCGATGACAAGATTGACAATAAAAGTTACTCCAAGTGCACCAAAATATGACCCCATGAATGCAAGAGCTTCTGCATCGGTCATTTCTGCTTCCATATAAGATGGGTCACTTATCATCGTGTTAAAAGCGTCAGAAGTGCCAAAGAAGATCATAAAAATAACGATGCTTAGAATGGCAAGCGGGATTCCAACAATAATAGAATCAATTAAATAGGCCGCAAATCTGAGCCAGAATCCGCCATATTCCTTTGTGCTTTCATAAGGCTGCTTCTCTAAAGATGTCTCCACTTAAAAACCTCCTTAAATTAATTAAGCAGGAAACTTATAAACTAAAAATATAGTTTCCACTATCTACTAATGTTAATCTCTAAATGAATTATATTCAACTATTTGTAAAATCTTACACAGATTTATTTTCATCAAATATTTTTTTAAAACGTTTTCATCTTGACTATTCTGTGAACACTCTTCTAACACTGTAGACACCCTTTTACTCAAGGCATAAAATAAGTCTGTAAAGCAGAAAGCAAGGTTTTACATAAATAAAAAAAGAGGTGCAATCAGGCATGAAAGGTACAGCAATCCTTTACCATGATGAAAATAAAGTTACGATTCTTGAAAATGTGGAACATTCAGTGTATGAGGAAATGAAAGATCAATGCGGCGATAAACATTGTCATTGTCATATAGAAAATAAAGTAATCGACTTTGGTGCAGTATACCCGGTTTTATGGCATGAAGATGAAGTTGATTGGGATTACGGATACTAATTATATTTTTGCAGGCTCTGAATAGAACTCAGGGCCTGTTTTATTTTTTACTGTTTACTGCTGTACCAAAGTGTTAGAATAAACAGTATGATGATGCGAGGTGAATACATTGGAACATTTAATCAACCAAAGAGTTAAGGACATAGAAATTTCCGGAATCAGAAGGTTTTTCAATATGGTTGCCGGCACCAAAGATATGATTTCTCTTACAATTGGACAGCCTGACTTCCCTACGCCGCTGCATGTTAAAGAAGCAGCAAAACAGGCAATCGATGAAAACTTTACCTCCTACACACACAATGCGGGCGATATTCGATTGCGTGAAGCTGCAGCTTCTTTTGTAAAAACAAAATATAACCTTACATATAACCCTGAATCTGAAGTCATTGTGACATCGGGAGCGAGTGAAGCAATTGATATTGCCTTCCGGACAATTTTGGACGAAGGATCGGAAGTAATCCTGCCTGGTCCTGTTTATCCCGGATATGAGCCAATCATAAAACTTTGCGGTGCAGTTCCAGTACATACTGATATTTCGAAAAACAAATTCAGATTTACTGCTGATATAATCTCGAAACAAATGAGTGAAAAAACAAGGTGCATTGTTCTTCCATACCCATCGAATCCGACAGGTGTCAGCCTGACACTGGAGGAACTTGATCAAATTGCAGCTCTTGTTAAGGGCAAAGATATCTTTATCCTTGCTGATGAAATTTACAGCGAACTGATCTATGATCAAACCCACCACTCAATCGCCTCCCTTTTAAGGGAGCAAACAGTGGTCATTAATGGTTTATCCAAATCCCATTCAATGACAGGCTGGCGCATTGGGCTATTATTCGCTCCGGAAAATCTGGCAAAGCATATCTTGAAGGTTCATCAGTATAATGTGACTTGTGCAGCATCTGTCTCCCAAATGGCGGCTCTTGAAGCACTGACAGCAGGGATCGACGACGCCCTGCCAATGAGACGGGAATATGCCAAGCGCCGTGACTATGTTTATGAGCGATTAGTACAAATGAATCTGGATGTAGTCAAACCTGATGGCGCCTTTTACTTTTTTATAAAAATACCGGATGGTTCCATCACCTCCTTTGAATTTGCCCTTTCGCTTGTTGAAGAGGCAGGAGTTGCAGTAGTTCCGGGCAGTGCATTTTCCTCATATGGAGAAGGCTATTTCCGAATATCTTTTGCCTATTCCATGGACACATTAAAGGAAGGGCTTAACCGGATCGAAAAGTATCTGGAAGGCATAATAATGTAAATATCTAAGCGCCAATCCTTGTTTAAAGAGATGGCGCTTTTTTTTGTATATTCCATTAAAAAAGCAAAAAGGCAAGCTCCAGCCTGCCTTTTTGCTACTATTGCCCCTAATATTCCCCGTTGTTTTTTGACGCTTTTTCTTTTTTAGCTTTATCCTTCTGAATTTTATTTGTATCAGCACTTCCAAATTCGTGAGAGAATTCAGAATCAATGGCAGCAGAATCGAAACCTTTTTTGTTCTTCTGCTGAGGATCATTTTTCTTGTTTCTTTTAGCCAACTGTCTAACCCCCTTTTCACTTTCTTTATTAGTTTGAAGTGAAAAAAGAGGGTTTATTCATAAAATGGGGCTTATCACTTTTCCCAATATTTATATAATGCCTGTGTACCGCTGTTTTCTTCTCCGTTTTCAGCAAGCTCAGCATACATTTTCTTTGCGAGCGAGAGTCCCGGAGTCATCATCCCCATTGCTTCTGCTTCATTTAAGGCTATATTCATGTCTTTTATGAAATGTTTAATATAAAAACCCGGTTCAAAGTTTCCCTCAATCATTCTAGGTGCCAGATTGGATAAGGACCAGCTGCCTGCAGCTCCAGATGTTATGCTTTGAAGCACTGTTTTCGGGTCCAAACCTGCTTTTTCAGCATAAACAACGGCTTCACACACCCCTATCATATTGGATGCTATCGCAATTTGATTGCACATTTTCGTATGCTGTCCGGCTCCCGCATTTCCTTGATAAACGATATTCGTTCCGAGGAGATTGAAAATCGGTTCTACAGCCAGAAATGCGTCCCTGTCTCCTCCTGCCATTATTGAAAGCTTTGCATCCCTTGCGCCGATATCTCCGCCTGAAACAGGGGCATCTATTGCATATATGCCGATTTTGCGTGCTTCTTCATATATCCTTTTGGCTAATGTAGGTGTAGAGGTGGTCATGTCAATTACATATGTATTTTCTCTGCCATTTGTGATAATGCCATTTTCCCCGAGATACACTTCCTCTACATCTGCGGGATAACCAACAATGGTAATAATAACATTTGCTTTCTTTGCAACTGCTGCAGGAGTCTCTGCCCACTCTGCCCCCTTCTCTATCAGTTCAGAGGCTTTTTCTTTGGTTCTTGTATACACGACTAACGGATAGCCGGCTTTCAACAGGTGTCCCGCCATGCTCTTGCCCATAACCCCTGTTCCTACAAACCCGATAACTGTATTTTCAGGTGAAACCATGGTACCCTCTCCCTTGAAATATCTGAATTTTTTATTTTAATTCTACCATTACTTTTGTTTGAATAAAAATTTTAGGATTTACAAAACGACAAAAGACCAGGCAAATACCTGGTCCATCCCCAATTTTATGCGCGTAATTTATAATACCCAACTCAGGTTAAAATAAAACACCCTTTAAAGCTGAGATGAAAAATTGTTTAAGAATGCTCTCGCTACCACTTCATCCTCATTTATAATTTCGACGGAAACTGCATCTTCATTCACAATCATTTTTTCTATTTCGAACACATGCAAGTCCTGAGTAAGAGGAATGGGATTCATAAAAATATAGTTCCCCTTTTCATTATTTACTTCTATATATTCCCCATTAATAATAGTGTCCTCCCCGTAAACAAACTCATCCGTTCCCAGGGCAGCAGCCAGTTTTTCATTATGTATGGTAACTTTCACCTTGTATAATTCTTCTTCCGAAAGAATTTTATCATTAATTTTAAACCGGAACTGCAGCTCATTGTTTTTAGTCAGCAGGGCTTCAGCATGACTATTGACGATTGAATTCTGTGTACCCTGCATGCAGCCTGACAGAAGCAATGCCAATAGGGCGGTGAGCATTAGGCTAATTGTTTTTTTATTCATGAAAAATTCCTCCTTTTTCATTACCTTTTCCTTTACCGCCTGACAATAAACTCCAATCTGCAAAACTTAATTCTAATCTTTGGAAATAACAGAAATTAGCATGAATTAAAAGAAGCCCTTCTCAGGCTTCTTTAGTGCAGAACGCGGCTTAAAAATGCGCTTTGTTTCTCATATAAGTCGTTCTGCTGTTTTTCTTTAATACATCTATATCGATCATGAAAGAGAAAGCTGATTATTATGGTAACCATTTTCCATCTCTCCTTTTTGTTGTTGTAGCTTTATTATAGGAGAGTTTCTTATTTCGGATAACATCCATAAGATGTGATTTAAGTCATCCTTAGGACTGAGAACCGGTAAAAGCAAAAAATAAACCGGCCTTAATAGGCCGGTTTAAAAAGGGGGGAAAATGAGAATGATCAGCTTAGTTAAGTCTGACCTAAGTGCTTACTTCTAATTTACCCGCGAGATTATATTTAAAACTCACAAAATATTACAGTTTGATTACAGGTTAGCTGTTTCTTTTACAGCTTGGACTACTTCTTCAGCTGTATTCATATGAAGCGCTTTTTCAGCCAGGGCTTCCATGTCCTTTTTGTTCAGACGGCTGATTTGAGAACGGGCTTTAAGAATTGATGTAGCGCTCATGGAGAACTCGTCAAGACCTAATCCCAGCAGCAATGGAATTGCCGTTTCGTCTCCAGCCATTTCACCGCACATGCCAGCCCATTTTCCTTCTTTGTGCGCTGCGTCAATTACCATTTTAACTAAACGCAGAATCGCAGGATTATACGGCTGGTAAAGGTAAGAAACACGCTCATTCATGCGGTCTGCAGCCATAGTGTACTGAATTAGATCATTTGTGCCTACACTGAAGAAATCGACTTCTTTAGCGAATTGCTCAGCCATAACAGCAGTTGAAGGAATTTCAACCATAATGCCAATTTCAATGTTATCGGCAACTTGTGTGCCTTCGCTGACAAGCTTCTGTTTTTCTTCTTCAAGGATTGCTTTACCCTGACGGAATTCATCAAGAGTGGCAATCATAGGGAACATGATTTTCAGGTTTCCATAAGTACTTGCTCTTAATAAAGCCCTTAATTGCGTCCTGAACATATCCTGTTCTTCCAGACATAGGCGAATAGCACGGAAGCCAAGGAATGGGTTCATTTCCTTTGGAAGATTAAGATAAGGAAGCTCCTTATCCCCCCCGATATCCAGTGTACGGACTACCACCGGTTTTCCGCTCATTCCTTCGAGTACAGCTTTGTAGGATTCAAACTGCTCCTCTTCTGTTGGAAGCTGATCTCTTCCCATATATAAAAATTCCGTACGGTAAAGACCAACGCCTTCTCCGCCATTTTCAACTACACCCTTCAAGTCTTTAGGAGTACCGATATTGGCAGCCAATTCAACATGATGGCCATCAGCTGTCACTGATTTCTCATTGACAAGCTTGGCCCACTCTGCTTTTTGCTCCTCGAATTTTCGGTGCTCTTCTTTGTATTCAGCGATAGCCTCCGGGGTCGGATTAATATGTACCAAACCTTTTAATCCATCCACGATAACCATATCGCCATTATTAATTTGCTTCGTAGAATCCTTTGTTCCCACTACTGCTGGAATTTCCATGGAACGGGCCATAATGGCAGAGTGAGATGTTCTTCCGCCAATGTCAGTTGTAAATCCTTTAACGAACTGGCGATTTAACTGAGCAGTATCGGATGGTGTCAAGTCTTCAGCGATGATGATAACTTCTTCTGCAATCGTGCTGGGATTCACTACTTGTACTCCGAGCAAATGTGAAAGTACACGTTTCGTTACGTCACGGATATCCGCTGCACGCTCTTTCATGTATTCATTGTCCATTTGTTCAAACATAGTAATGAACATATCCGCAGTCTCTTTTAAAGCAGATTCAGCGTTTACATTTTCTGTTTTGATTTTATCTTCAATTGGCGAAATTAATTCCGGATCACTCAATACTAGGAGATGAGCATCAAAAATAGCTGCTTTATCTGCACCCAGCTCTTTATGGGCATTATCGCGAATTACTTCCAATTCACCTTTAGATTCAGCTAAGGCTGTTTGAAAGCGTTCCACTTCCTGTCCAGCATTTTCGACTGTTACTTTATCAAAAGAGAGATCCGGCTCAACCAAACGGTAAGCCTTGGCAATAGCAATACCGCTTGACGCCGCAATACCATTTAAAAAGCTCATTATTCAGCCAATCCTTCTTTTTTCAATGTTTCTTCAAGGCTGTTAAGAGCATCCTGTTCATCGCTGCCTTCAGCAATAATTGTAATATCGGCACCTTGTCCAACACCTAAAGACATAACGCCCATGATTGATTTTAGGTTTACTTTCTTTTCTTTATATTCAAGGTGAATTTCTGAGTCAAATTTGCTTGCAGCTTGTACAAGCATTGTTGCTGGACGAGCGTGAATTCCTGTTTCTGCAGTTACATTAAATTGTTTTTGTACCATATGAGATCAATCTCCTTCGTATTATTGAATATGAATTAAGATGTGCAAGGCGTTGCCTCACGAACTTAATGACGGGAACTGGAGTTTTTTCAGCAAAACCAGCAGCAGGATGAAACCGTTATATTCCGTCCTATATGCTGTTTTATTTTTTCCAATGCCCTATTATTCATGTATATAGTTGTTCAAAAAGGCTGAGAAAATTAGTTCAATCATTTCCTCTCGAAGCTTCTCTGCCTTTAGAACACTTCCATAGAATCAGGTAAGATTACCGGGCTGTAATTAAGTCATCGGACAACTTACATCTCAGACAAAAGAATAGCATTTCACATTCATTTAGACAATGAAAAACCCTTAATTTTTAACGTTTGTTCACATTTTTTTGAGTAAAACGCTTTCATTTGCCAAGGATTTCTACTTAGTTATATTTTTCTTTAAATCTATGGCATTTGATGGTACTTATCTTGTTTTCTAACCATCTTTGATGTTTCTTTGTATTGAAGTACATTATAGCCTATTCTCATTTTTGAAATAGTCCCTTTTAGAGCCGTTTCATGATCGCCTTCCCGTTCCGTATAGAGTGTAACAAGATCTGAGACGGATCGGGCCAGCATTTCTATTACATGTTTTAAGTCTTCATGACGATAAATTGTGTTGTCTTCCATTAGGTGCTCGAGGATATCCTGAGATAAGCTTTTCACTCTGTATGCTTTTTCTTTTTCATGTTTCATTTGTTAATCCCGCCTTTTTGATTAATTTCTCAATTATATGCGGGCAAGAAGGGTGAAATGCTGTGAGCTTGACTAATAAAAACACTAGCTTTTTCCTTCAGGGAAAAATTGGGCATCCTGATTGAAAAAGTTCTTATAAGATAGAAGGATAAATAAAATTACAGTTAAACCTACACTGCCCAAAATCCCCAGCAGAATGACAATCTGATATTCAATCGCAAGCAATGGACTTACTCCCGATAATATCTGCCCTGTCATCATACCAGGCAAAAAAATGATGCCCATTCCAAGCATATTGTTTATAGTCGGCAGAACAGCGGAATCAAAAGAATGATTAACATATGGCTTAACTGCAATTTTGGGTTCAGCACCAAGCATCAGGGCACCCTCGATCATATCTCTTTGGGTGGTAAAGGAATTTAGAAGCTCCTTTACACTCAGCGTGATGCCTGTCATGGAGTTGCCTATTATCATGCCTGCAATTGGAATGAAGTAGCGGGGATCATACCAGGGCTCAAAGTGAATAACAACAAAATTAAAAAATATTAAACAAAATGCTGTACCTGTTATCATGGAAATCGCAATGGTTTTTTTGAGGCTTACTGACAGTCTGATTCCAGCCTGTTTATAGATTGTGTAAATTGCAAAACCTTCCATAATACAAATCACACCTAACGTTAAGAACGGATCGGAAAGTTCAAACAGATAGGTTAATACATAGCCTGCAATCACAAGCTGAAGTGTCATTCTGAAAGCAGCTATTGCCAGCATTTTTTGACGTGCGATGCCTCTCACCTTGAAGATTAAGATTAGAAGCAGCACAAATAGGTAAGCTGATATTAGTCTCCAAAGTTCAATATCAATAATTGAGCTATTTTCCATCAGACTCCTCCATAGGTGTTTTCTCCACCTCTTCCGCAGACCGGGATAAAGTGAAACTTCAGTCAGTGGGGGCTTTCCTTATCCCCACTGATTGTTAGTCGCGTTCTAGTGTCGCTAAGATCTCCGCTATCGCTTCGATCAATCGACACTACGAACCCGATTGGTTCAACTAAGCCTCTGCCTTCGCGTCGGCAAGTTTCACTGTATCTCACCAATCGGGCCTTTACATTATAAAGCGAGGCGACTTGCCTTGGGGTGACAAGCATAAGACGAGCAGATGGTGGGGAGTGCTTTTCTTCCCATCAGCTGATTGGCTTATGACCTCGAGCCCCAAGGAGCCGCAGCTAGATTGGGCAGTTTGACCCCCACTTATCCTCCTTTGATTCCTCTGAGTCTTGAAGTGAGGGTCTTACTGCCCGTTAGACTGCGATAAATATATTCTTTCTTCTGCGAATTGTTCATTGACTGTATTGGAGTGGGTTATCATGAGTAATGAAGCTTGTTTCTTTTTGATTTCACGTATAAAGTACTCCAAAATCATCATCTCAGTGTCTTCGTCAAGTGCAGAAGTCGGCTCATCCAGAAGATAAACATCTGCTTTAAGGAGCAGGATCCTTGCCAATGCCAGGCGCTGTTTCTCCCCGCCTGAAAGAGTTCCTGCATCTCCATGAAGCTCCTTAGTCATCTGCATATTATGTAGAGCCTGTTTAAGTATTTCATCATCACAAGGTTTCTTTCCGTTAAGCTTATAACCCATAATCAGGTTATCTTTTATTGTGCCCGGAAAAATTAATGGAACTTGTGATAGCATGATTACTTTTCTCCTATGCTGGACAGAATCGATTTCTTTCAGCGAAGTGCCTTTATAAAATATTTCACCTGAATCAGGGGTAATCATTTTGTTTAGGGTCTTCAAAAGAGTTGATTTTCCAGCACCGCTCTCTCCGGTGATGCAGGTTACTTTATCTTTTTTTATGTCAAGATGATTCACATTTATAATGTTATTAACTCTTAATTCTCTAATAGCGAACAGCAAATCTGTTGTCATATTCAGCTCCTTTTTCAGTTTCCGTATACCCTCTAGCTTATCCCCTTAATCACAAAAGTTTGCCATGGTTTTAAAATATTCCATATAAAAAAAACGCACAGATTAAAAATCCATGCGTTATATATAGTTGCTATTGTGCCTTTAAATTCTTCAAAATGTTCCATACGAAAATTAAAATGCCGCCAGCCGTAATCGTAGCTCCAACAGCAGTACCAGGAAGAAAAGCATTATTTTCTGTAACCAGGACTAGGGACAGTGACAGCATCATGATTGGAAGGCCGATATTATGAAGCCAAAAATGCCATTTCCCGGCTTTCCCTTCTGCAAGAGCAGGAAACATGTAGTATAGAATTCCTGCCAGAGTCAAGGACGTCCACCCGAGTAAATTAATATGGACATGAACAGGACCTAATAGGTAAGAATGAGTACTCGACATATAATACCCCAGCAGAATTCCCACAGCAAAGTATACGGATGAAATCTTAATCATAGTAATGCCCATTGAACCCCTCCCCTAAAATCATCCTAAAGCACTAATAAAATATGAGCATTTAGAATCATTTAGAACAGAGGACTTATTCCTCTTCCCAACTTTTTTCACCATCATTATGGTTAATTTACAAAGGGTTTCTATTCAAAGGAAAATAGGGACTATTATTCTTCATACATCATTTTCCTTGTCATGCCTCCATCCACTGTAATATTTTCACCTGTTATAAAGTCGTTCTCCGGATGGGCTAAAAATAGGCAGGTCCTTGCAATGTCGCCGGGTTTTCCAACTCTGTTGGAAAAATGCTGCTTATGGTCAATCTCTCTGAGACTTTCATAATCGCCTGTTTCAATCCAGCCGGGGCTTATGCAATTAACCCTGATCCCCTTTTCAGCGAGGGTACTGGCCATCGCGTGGGTAATTGCCGCAATTCCTCCTTTTGAAGCTGAGTATGCTTCGGTCCCGCTTTCTGACATTACCGCTCTCGTAGATGAAAGATTGATAATACAGGAACCTTGTTTCATCAATTTGGCACCCTCCCTGCTGCACAGGAATACACTCCGAAGATTCGTATTGATTACCTCCTCCCACATTTCCACACTCAAATCAAAGAACGAATGAAACTTTGATATGCCTGCATTATTTATCAGGATATCTATAGCACCAAACGCCTCAAATGATTTTGTGATTAGTTCCTTAATTTCAGTTTCATTCTTAACATCTGTTTTAATGAACAGGCTGTTCATGCCCGTTTGGTTGAAATGTTCTTCTAATTTTTTTCCCTTCATTTCATCAATGTCGGCAATAACAACATTGGCCTCCTTCCTCGCGAATGACTCGGCAATACTCTTGCCTATTCCGCTGGCTCCTCCTGTAACAATGACTGTTTTTCCTTTAAAATCGCTCATGTTTGCACATCCCTTCGAAATTATCTATTGCTTTTATACCCAGTTTCCTTTGCTTTCTATTCAATTACATTGCATAGACATAGCAAAGACACCTGATATGATCAAGTGTCTTTGCTATGTGCTATTTATTTAAGCTTCATTTCCTTTTCAGCTTCGGGGTGATTCTAAATATTGATAAATAACATGTCCGCCTCTCTGTGCGATTCCGCGAAAATGCTTAAAGTCCTCCCTATTTACGATGACACTGCGAAAAGGAAGAAAATCTTCTTTAGACACATGAAATTCAGAGATGATTCCATTTTTTAATTGTTCGAGCACTTCCTGAATTTGTTCATGATTCATTATCCAGAACTCCTTTTATTTCATTCTTTCTTTATCATAAATAAAGTGCTGCTAATTTTGAAGTATGAAATAGTATATTTGCATATTGATGTTTTTTCTGAATATTAAATATTTTTATGTAAAAAAAGAATTTTATCTGGTATAATATTACCAACCTAAAGAATGTAACATTTTACCTTAGCAACAGCGAATTGCAAAATTCTTTACGCATTTCAAAATATAGTGCAAACTGTTACTACCAGCGAAAGAAATGGACAAAAGGAGAGATGCTTTTTGAAGAAAGCAGAGGTTGGAAATATAATTGAATTCCGTGATGGGCTACAGGGAATTGTAGAAAAAGTAAATGAGAATTCTGTTATTGTAGATTTAACGTACATGGATAACTACCGGGATCTCGAATTAGATCAGAGAACAGTTGTCAATCATAAAAATTATAAGGTTGTCAGAGAATCAGCAGTATAAAAAAGAAAAAATGAAAGCGTATTCTTACGTCACTTTTAAAAGCAGCTCTTTTTGCTGCTTTTTTGTTTTTGCCTTTTGTCTGATCCGAACCATCGGCCACTTACGGCTTCACGCTATTTATCTCCACAGTTATGGCCTCCTGTTTAGGAGGCCGTAATTTTTATTCTTTCTCCCCTGACAGCTCTTTTAAGGACTTCACTTTTCCATGTGGATGCTGATCCTGCTTTCTAACTGTCCAGGCACGCTCTTTTTCTCTTTTTGATTTCGTCATTATACATACCTCCCTTCATATGGGCTTATGATTAGCATTTCTGCATTATTTTATCTTAGCGTTACCAAAGAAATCTTTTCCTTACTTTTTATGTTTGTTTTTTGTTAGAATAGTGTTTGGTTATTTTTTTGCTTGAAAGGAGTTAAATCAATTGAAAAATATTGCTGCAGATGTCCGTTTTATTGGCGGGCTGGTACTCGCACATCTGCTTATGTATTTTACATTTCAGGATAAATCAATTTTTTGGTATATCTTTTCTGCCTCTTTACTGCTCCTAATCAGTTACTCCATCATAATGGAGGAAGTGGAAGACAAGGCTTCTTTTGGAACATACATTACCTATGGAACTCTTTCAGGTTTTCTTTTATACGGACTATTTTGGACGGGATACAGTTTATTTGATTTGCTCAACCTCCCTTTAGTGAATCAGGTTGAACAATTATACGGCCGATTTTCACCTTCGTTTATTTGGCACTTTATTGTGCTTATATTAATTATAGTTCCAGGAGAAGAGGTGTTTTGGAGAGGGTTCGTTCAAAAAAGATTAATGAAACATACAACTGTTAAAGTAAGCATCATTATATCTTCTCTCCTCTATACTTCTGTCCATTTTTATTCCGGATACTGGATGCTCGCTTTTGCAGCATTAATCGCAGGTCTCTTCTGGGGATGGCTATATGCCTGGAAAAGAAGCATTCCCTTAGTAATCGTCTCCCATCTTATTTTTGACTTGTTATTATTCGTTCTGCTCCCATTTAATTAGAATTCCACAGACGCAGAGATGATCAGACAATTCTTCAAGAATTGTCTTTTTTTAAGCTCTTTTCTTATGAATTGTTGTTATTGACCTATAATGTTGTCCGTTAATTTCCACTCCAATCAACTCAGCAAATAATACACAAAAAGCAAACAGTCTTTTTTCAATTCTTGTTGAGCGTTGTCGATGTTTTACATAAATGGTAATGTACAAGTAAATAGGAATTTATATGTAACTCTTTCACTTCAAATACGTCTAATAATGCAAAAGCGCTGAGACAACGGGAGGATGGAACAAGATGAAAATTTTGGCGAAATTTATGCTAATGCTGGGAGTTGCAGCTGCTATCCTGGCAGGTTGCGGAACAGCTCAGGATGATTCTGGCAATGGAGCAGGATCTGGGCAAAATGAAGAAGAAACAGGTTCGGAAGGACAGGATGGACAAGAACAAAGTAAAGAAGAAGAATCATCAGAAGATGGCACAGATGGAGAAGGAAATAGTGTAATAAGGATCCTTGAGCAGAATATGACTTATACAGTTGAGGGTGAAACGAAGGAAGACACAGCCTTCCTGAAACATAGTGATAATCAAAATTATTCGATGTATGTTCTCCCGGAATATGAGCTCACTGCCGAGGAACCAAATAAGGATGTATTGTACCTCTCGGAAAATGATCAGATATTCATGCGGATTGAACTCCTTCCGAATGATGCAGATTGGGATATGATTGAAGAAAACACAAAAGCACAGCTTGAAGCTGTCAGCGAAAACGTACAAACATCCAAAGCTCCTTCAGATGATTTTTACAAAAATGCCTCTGTAATGAAAGCAGAAGGAAACGGCGAGAAGGTTTCTGCCTATCTTATGAAAAATGATAATCTTTCTCTTAAGCTCACCATATTCAATAAAGAAGACGCTGACCATGAAGATGCTTTCCTTCAGATGGCGAAAACCATTATGAAAGAGAAGCCGCAAGAATAATATAAATCGAAAGAGATCCATGGAAAAGGATCTCTTTTCTTTTTTCAGGCTTTTTTCCCCTTACTTCCATCATCAAACGGTTTCATCCAAAGAAGAATAATAAAGGTCAGACTTACATATCCAAATAGCGGATATAAGTAGGATAGCAATGTCCCATAATTGATTAAACTGATAAAGTAACAAACGAGAAAGATAAAGCCCACAATAATAATACTTGGTACGGAAAAGTGTTTTTTCACCTGTCTCTCAATTCCAAACACATTCCCAATAACAGATGTGAAAATCTCTCCATAGATGACAAACACAAAAATCCAATAGAACGATGATGCCAATGTCTTTACAATAGCGGCCATCGGGATATCATATGCTTCCAGATTAGGCAGCATCATCAGTGTTAAATGGCTGGAAAGCAGGATGAGTGTCAGCGCAGCTCCCCCAAGGTATCCTCCCCATTTAATTGTCCGGTCATCATTTATTTCAGAAGCCACAGGCACCAGGACTGCCTGCGCCAATGTTAAATTCAGGGCAGTATAAGAAAACGGAGCCACAACTGCCTTCCATCCATCTTCGGCATAGGGTATAAACAGAACCTGTTCTGCAAAATCAGGAAGCTTCATGCTTATAAACAATAAAATAAAGCTAAATGCAATCATCATCGGAACAACAAATGTATTAACAGCAAATAATCCGCGAATACCCACTATCATTGTAATGATTGTTAACCCTATCGTTACGAGCAATCCTGCAGTCTTGCTGATGCCAATCTGTTCCTCAAACACGGCTCCTGCACCTGACAGCATAACTGCGCATACGCCAAGGAGCATAAACAGCATCAATATATTAATGGCAGACCCAAAAAATCTTCCAAATAAATACTCATTTAATTCCTGATAGGATGCTGCCTTTATACGTGCAGAGATTCTCATTAATTTGGAGCCGAGAAAAATAAAGATATAACCGCTCATCAGTATCCCAATTAAACCGATAAAACCAAATCGGGAAAAAAACTCTACAATCTCCCTGCCAGTGGCAAAGCCCGCTCCCACCACGGTTCCCACATAAACGGCAGCGATCTGGAAAGCTGCCCCCCAATTCGTCTTCACTTAATCTCCTCCTTCCTTTCCAATATATGTAGGCTAGTACAAACAAAGACGAGCTTTTTTGCAATAAGGCTAAACTTCAATTTTGGGTAAAAATACCAAAACAAATTACTTGAAAGTCAAAGAAGGTCAAATTATAATGCGGATATAAGGTCAAATATAGTCAAAGTCAGACCGAACTTTTAATGGAGGTATGCAAAATGCTTTGTCAAAAATGTCAAACAAAACAAGCAAATGTACAAATAAGACTGAAATTGAACGGAAATGAACGAGATCTAAACCTATGCCATAGCTGTTATCAAACTGAAAAGCAACATAGCCTTACTTCCTTTGGGCCTGCTTTGAGTGGTATTTCAGGTTTTGGCCAACTGCCTTTAGATGATTTCTTCAAGAAGCTGGCTGCCTCTCAAGGAAATGAAAATTATGGTCTAAAAGAAGCGCCTGGACACAATCATGGCAACGGCGGATTTATTGATCAATTCGGACGAAATCTTACACAGCTTGCAAAAGCTGGTTTAATTGACCCGGTCATCGGACGGGACGAAGAAATAAATCGTGTGACAGAAATATTAAATAGAAGAAGCAAAAATAATCCTGTCTTAATCGGTGAACCAGGAGTAGGTAAAACAGCTATTGCCGAAGGACTAGCCATTAAGATTGCCGAGGGAAATGCACCAAAGAAACTTCAAAATAAAGAAGTCTATTTGCTGGATGTGGCATCCCTGGTTGCAAATACAGGCATTCGCGGCCAATTTGAGGAACGCATGAAGCAGTTGATCTCAGAGCTTCAAACCCGGAAGAACATTATTCTCTTTATAGACGAAATCCATTTGCTTGTCGGGGCAGGATCAGCTGAAGGGTCGATGGATGCCGGCAATATACTAAAGCCTGCCCTTGCACGGGGTGAGCTGCAAGTAGTCGGAGCCACCACATTGAAAGAATATCGCCAGATTGAAAAGGATCCGGCGCTTGAGCGCAGATTCCAGCCTGTACAAGTAAATGAACCGACTGCTGATGAGGCAGTTGACATCTTAATGGGGCTGAAACAAAAATATGAAGACTATCACGAAGTTTCTTTTACAGAAGATGCCATAAGAGCGTGTGTGCAGCTGTCAAGCCGCTATATTCAGGACAGGTTCCTTCCTGACAAAGCTATTGATCTAATGGATGAAGCAGGTTCAAAAATGAATCTTCAGTCAGGATATATACCGGCAGAAGATATTGAAAAACAGCTGAAAGAAATCAGCAGGCAGAAAGAAATTGTCTTAAAAGAAGAAAAATATGAAGAGGCTGCAAAACTCCGTGAAGAGGAATTAAAACTCCAGCAGGCATTAAATGGAGAAAACAAGGCTGAAAGGCCAGTTATCGAAACAAGCCTTATTCAGGAGATTATTGAGAAAAAAACAGGGATTCCCGTCGGAAAATTAGCTGAAAATGAACAGGAGAAGATGCAAAACCTAGAGGAAAATCTTGCACAAAAAGTAATTGGACAGCGCGAAGCCGTACAAAAAGTTGCAAAAGCCATCCGCAGAAGCCGTGCGGGACTTAAATCCAAGCACCGTCCAATTGGATCTTTCCTATTTGTCGGGCCAACAGGTGTCGGGAAGACTGAATTAACCAAAACACTTGCGGAGGAGCTGTTCGGGTCAAAAGACAGCATGATCAGGCTAGATATGAGTGAATATATGGAAAAGCATAGCGTGTCTAAAATTATCGGTTCCCCTCCGGGATATGTAGGTCATGAAGAAGCAGGGCAGCTGACCGAGAAGGTGCGCAGAAATCCTTACAGCATTATTCTGCTTGATGAAATAGAAAAAGCACATCCAGATGTACAGCACATGTTCCTTCAAATACTGGAAGATGGACGCCTGACAGATAGCCAGGGCCGCACTGTCAGCTTTAAGGATACAATCATTATCATGACAAGCAACGCAGGAGTTGGACAAAAAGAAGTCCATGTTGGATTTGGTGCAGCAGATGCCGTCAAAGAATCCAATATTCTGGACTCGCTCGGCAGCTTCTTTAAGCCGGAATTTCTGAACCGATTTGATAGCATTATTGAATTTAAAGCTCTGGAAAATGAGCATTTACTAAAAATTGTTGACTTAATGCTCAATGAGTTGCAGGAAACATTAAATGATCAGGAGCTTGAATTGACTATTAGCCAAGAAGTTAAGGAAAAATTTGCAGAAGACGGATACCACCCTGCTTTTGGCGCAAGGCCATTAAGAAGAATCATCCAGGATGAACTGGAAGACAAAATTGCAGATTTCATCATCGACAATGGCGGGAATAGCCATTTACAGGCTGAGCTGGAAAACGGCTTAATTGTCATTAAACCAATGCTCTAATAGGATGGAAAAGAGCCGGAGTTCATGACCGGCTCTCTTTTTTATTTTATAAACCTTTATCAGTCACTGAATTCAGCCAATTCTCAATTTCCCCGATAACTGACTCGACACAACCCTCTTCAAAAGGAGAAATCAATCCAGCTTCTTTTACAAGTCCAGTAAACGGCTTGCTGCCGCCAAGCTGGCATAGTTTTAAATAATCCTTCCAAGCCTCTTCCTGATTCTCCCTGGATCTTTTCCAAAATTGGAATGCACAGATTTGGGCCAATGTATAATCAATATAATAGAATGGTGAATTGTAAATATGACCCTGGCGCTGCCAGAATCCTCCGTTCTCTAAATACTCGTTGCCATCATAATCTTTATGAGGCAAGTATTTCTTCTCAATCTCTCTCCAAGCCTGTTTTCTTTCCTGCGGTGCTGCTTCCGGATTTTCATACACCCAATGCTGGAATTCATCAACTGATACGCCATAAGGCAGGAAAAGAAGTCCCCCGCTCAAGTGTGAAAACTTGTATTTTTCCGTATCCTCTTTAAAGAAGCCTTCCATCCAGGGCCATGTGAAAAATTCCATGCTCATGGAATGAATTTCAGCTGCTTCATAGGTTGGCCAGTTATATTCAGGTATTTCAAAATGTCTGCTTGAATAGACCTGGAATGCATGTCCTGCTTCATGGGTAAGAACATCAATATCTCCTGAAGTCCCATTAAAATTAGAGAAAATGAATGGGGATTTATAGTTTTCAATGTAAGTGCAATAGCCGCCCCCTGCTTTTCCCTTTTTGGCTACCAGATCCATAAGATTATTTTCTCTCATGTATGAGAAAAATTCACTTGTTTCACCGGATAACTCATCATACATTTTTTGGCCATTTTCAATAATCCAGTCAGGATCTCCTTTTGGTATGGCATTACCCGTTTTAAATTCAAATCCTTCATCGTAAAATTTGAGCTTATCAATGCCAATGCGCTCTCTTTGCCTTTCCTTAAGCCTTGTGGCGATTGGAACGATGAAATCCTTCACCTGCTTACGGAAATTTGCAACCATTTCCGCGTTATAATCGGTCCGGTACATGCGGAAGTACGCCAGTTCAACGAAATTCTTGTATCCAAGCTTATGGGCGATCTCTGTTCTAACACTGACAAGCTCATCATATATACGGTCAAGTTCATCTTCATTTTCAGCCAGAAAACCAAAGCGGGCCTCACTTGCTTTTTTACGCATTTCACGATCTGTAGATTGTGTGAATGGCTCCAATTGGGCAAGTGTGCGTTCTTCACCTTCAAAATCAATCTTGGCTGAAGCAATCAATTTCGTATATTCAGAAGAAAGCTTATTTTCTTTTTGCAAAAGCGGAACAATCTCTGGCGAGAACACCTTCAATTGGGCTTCCGCAAGTGCAAACAGCTGATTCCCCCAGCGCTCTTCAAGCTCTGCCCTGAACCTGGAATCAACCAAAGCCTGATAATACTTTGTAACAAACCCTTCTACTTCAGGCTGAATCTCATCCATATAATCCTGTTCTGCTTTGTAAAATTCATCATTCGTATCTACTGAATGCCGGATATAGCATAGGTTGAACATGGTACCGACATCATTGCGAATATCATTAATTTCTTTCATAGCCTGATTTTGCTGTTCTGCAGAAGCTGCATCTTCGAACTTTTCAAGCGCTGCTTCAAATTGCCCCTTTATTTTCTCAAGATTCGGACGAACATATGTATAGTCTTCAAATCTCACATTACTGCCCCCTCGTGTATATGTATATCGATTTATAAACAAACCACTAAACTATTTCGACAATATTTGGATAATTCCTTCCCTAAACATATCTTATCTTTCACAAAATAAAAAACAGCCAATCAAGGCTGTTTTGATTAATTCCCCCCATTTTTGTCATGGGAGATTGAAAGTCCAAGCTTCTTTAATAGACCAATGGCTGCAGCTTTTTCTTCTGAAGTCAGCTCGTTCATAAGTGAATGTATATGTTTTTCATGGTCAGGAAAGATATTTTCAATAAATGCTTTTCCCTCATCTGTAATTTGTGCAAAGGTAACTCTTCTGTCAGTCGGGCATGCGACCCTTTTTAACAGGCCTTTCTGCTCAAGCTTGTCCACTACATATGTGATGCTTCCGCTGGCCAATAGTATTTTCCCGCCTATCTGCTGCAGGGGCTGGTCACCTTTATGATACAGAAGCTCCAAAACTGCAAATTCAGTTGGGTTTACTCCGTAAGTTTGTATTCGTTTATTTACATTTTCATTTATAGCCCGGTATGCCCTGGACAGGACGATAAATAATTTCAACGATTGGTCAATTTGTTCAGAACCCATTTTATCCAATCCCTTTACCATTTATTGAGTAGCGTTTACATCAATCAATTCTCAATCATTATAGAAAACAGTAAGAAAGCTGTCAATTTAACAAATCAGGATCATTTGCCGGCTGAAACCTCCCAATTGCAGTTCAGTGTCGGGATTACCTTTCCCTTTTCAGAAAAATAGCCGGCAATCAATTCAGTCATATCGGTTAATATTTCTTTTTCTACGGGTTTGTCCTTAAACATATAATATCCTCCGCCTCCTGCTGCCCGGTAATTGTTCATTACTGCATGGTACTCGCCATCCTCCCTGATAGGATGTCCCTTATAAAGAAGCTCGGTGATCCGGCTGCCCTTTGGGCGTGAAACATCTATTTTATATTCAATTCCTTCCCACATGTCGTAATTATAATGTTGTGGCTTCGGATATGAAAATTCAGGATTCACTATAATTCCCCCATCACTGTTCAATTCAAAATAAGATGCTGACCGCTCTAAAGCATCCTTAATGTCCTTTCCGAAAATTCTTAGGACGCATAGCGAATTAGGATATATATAATTAGAAACAATTTCTCTCATCGTTACTTTAGATTTGAAACCTGGTGCTCCCTCATGAAACAGCGCCGTACAGGAAATATCAGCACCAGAAGCTTCCATTTGCACTTTATTAATGAATTCAATCAGTGGATGCTCCTTAAGGCGCGCTTCGAAAATATCGTCAATCACCATGTCTCCTTCAATTTCACCTATAACTGTATCAAGCCAATTTTGGGTTTTGGATTCATAATACCCGGCAAGCTGAAGGACCTCATGATCAGGCATGATTCCATTGGGGTAAATTAAGGCAGATTTTTTTTCATCAATCAGCCAATCATTGTGTTTTTTTCTGAATTTTACTGTAACCTTTGCAAGTGCCTGGCCGTTAAATCCCGGCTGGACAATAGATACACCATTCACTTGCTCCCCTTCAATAAAACGGTGCTGGTGCCCGGTAATCAGAACATCAATACCCGGGACATCTGTACAGATTCTGTATGCTTCGTTTTCTCCTGTTTGTTCTTCCGTCAGTTCACCTGTTTTTATATCCTTTTCAAAGCCCCCATGGTATGAGACGATAATCAAGTCCGGCTTTTCTTCCTCCTGGATATAGGAAACCCACCTTTTTAAACTGACCACCGCAGATTCGAATGAAAGCTGCTCAATATGCTGCCTTTTCTCCCAATTTGGAATATACTGTGTCGTGACACCTATTACCGCAGTTTTCAAACCATTTGCAAAGGTTTTTATTTTATAAGGAAGCCCGAAATAAGTTTCTTTTGTTGAATTGAATAAGATATTAGCCGAAAGCCAAGGAAAATTTGATTCACTGACCGCTCTTGCAAGTGTACTCTTTCCATAGTTAAATTCGTGATTTCCGATAACAGCTGCATCATATTCAAGTTTATTTAAAATCTGGATCATAGGATTTTTTTGATTTTTCAGGTTTCTGGAATAATAATAAGTAAGAGGAGTTCCCTGGATCAAATCACCATTATCAATAAGAATGGATATCTCAGATTGTTCCTTTTCTCTCTTTATTAACGCTGCAAGCTTGCCCAGACCATGCTCAGCGTTTTCATCCGTTCCATAAAAATATGGATAAACATGTCCGTGGACATCACTTGTAGCTAAAATGGTGAGTAACGCTTCCGATTTCATCAAAACCCCTCCTTACATATAAAATAACATTCCTTTGAAAGAATTAAACCTCTTTTAACACATAATGGTATAATATTGTTAATGTCAGTTAGCTAAGGACAAATTAACCTAATTAATCTGGAGTTAACCTCATGAACAATCGAAACAGAAACTTCCTGCTTTATTTATTCGCAGTAATTATTCCCACTTTAGCCGGCAGCATCTTTTTGTTTATGGATTCTGTTAAACAAAATGATATGGAAAGACTTGAAGAAGCAAAATGGATAGGCTCGATACACCAAAGAAGCTGGGACCAGTTTATTTCCGAGACCGTGACCACACTTGAGATGCTTTCGCTGACTGCTGGAAGTGCTGACACACCTTCCGAAAAGCTTGAGCCTCTGCTCCAAAAAGCCAATCAAATGGATCCTCGTTATGGAGGAATTTACCTTCTTGATCCCAGCGGAATGGTTCTTACAGGATCAAATCAATTCTTAGCAAACTCTGATTTATCTGAAAAGAAATTTCTTAAAGAGATATTGGTAACAAAAGATATTGTTATTTCCAATACTCCTGAAACACTGACAAATGGACAAACAGTCGTTGGGATAGGAAAGCCGGTACTGAATGACGATGGAGATGTAATCTCTATTATTGTGGCTCATATGAGAGTGGATTACGTACAAAATATTATGAGGCTTCTCACTCCTGATGCCCGGCTTTCCGTTCTTAATTCTAAAAGAAAAACGATTATGGACATCAATATGAATGGAGATTCCTCATTTTCCAGTCAAAATAGCATTACAATCCCGATTGACAGGCTGCCCTGGAGTGTAAAAGTGGAATTTCCGCCAAGAGACATGCTGAAAATTATTAAGGATGCTTTTCGGGCAATCCTGGTTTTAACGATTATAATCCATATTTTATTTCTCTTCATAAAATATTTAAGGCTAAAAAAACAAGCTGAAAAGGAAAAAAAGGAAAATGAACTGCAAAAACTTGAACTGGTAGGTACCCTGGCTGCCAGCACAGCCCATGAAATCAGGAACCCTTTAACAGGAATAAAAGGGCTTATACAGCTATTGAGTGAAAAATATACGAATACTCATGACCAGTATTATTTTTCGGTCATAAATGATGAGATAATCAGAATTAATGAGATTGTCAGTGAATTTTTAATTCTGGGTAAACCCACTGCTCAAAAAATGGAAGCTATGGATTTGAGAAGTGTTATAAAGGAATTAGAACCTTTAATACTCTCTGAAGCTAATTTACACAATGTCACTTTTGAATCTGTTTTTTCAGATGAACCCGTCATAGTCGATTGCACGAAAGATCAGATGAAACAAGTGATCCTGAATTTAACGAAAAACGCTTTTGAATCAATGCAGGGCGGCGGAAAGCTAACAATAAAGCTAAATAAACTGCAATCCAGGTGTCAGCTTAAAATCGCGGATACAGGCTCCGGCATTCCAGAAGACAAAATAGAACAAATATTTCATCCATTTTATACTTCAAAGGAAATGGGTACAGGGCTTGGGCTTGTGGTCTGCAGGCGCATTGTGCATTCTTTTGGCGGTGAAATATTTATTACAAGCGAAGAAACAAAGGGTACTCATGTAGATATTTTTCTGCCGATCAAAAACCCATAAAAAGGGAAGGTGCGTGATCCCAGGCACCTTCCCTTTTAGCCTAAGTATATTGGAGAGTTTCTCTCAATTCGATCCTTTATCGACTTCATCATTTCTAATAGCTGAGGATTCCTGTCCACAGGTGCGATTTTTTTATGGAGAACGGAATACAGTGTGATATCCCTTAGCCTCAGGAATAAAGGCAGCTGTTTTTCCAGGTCACCGGGAATTTCATTCTCCAGCTGATAACCATCCAAAAAGGGGGCCAGGAATATCCTGCCAAAAATATTTAGTTCTGCCGGGTCAGCTTCTTTAAACTTATATAAAATTGAATAATACAGGGGAATGGCGATATCAGACGCGAACCAATGATAACAGCAGTCATCAAAATCAAACACTTGTACATCTTTTCCGTCATAAAAAAAGTTTCCGGAGTGTATATCCGTATGAATAAGACCATAGTTGTCTATATTCTTTGGCAATGTATGAAGCAGATTCAATAAATCCTTCGTATTCTTAACGATTAATTGATCTTCTTTAGGTATATATTTTTCAACAGTCAGGAGCTCTTCTTCCTCCCATTGCATGCGCTTTACAATGCCAGGAGAAGGAACATATGATTTTGTGGCTGCATGCATTTTCCCCACTGCTCTTCCCCATGCATGAAATAACTCCTGATTGAATTCCGGTGTACGAACACTGATTGGTTTTCCCTCTGCTTTTGAAAACAGGCTTGCATAAAAGACAGAGCCATCACCTGCTTCCAAGGCTTCAACCTCATTCTCATTTTGTGAAGGGATTACCTTTGGAACCTTCACACCTTCTGATCTTAAATAACTCATCCAGTCAACTTCAGATAAAAGCTCCTCCAGCTTGCGATGTGTCGAATGGGTAATTCTCAAAATTAGCTCTTTCCCATCTTTCGAAGCTAGAAAGACATAGTTTTCAAAGTCACCCAGCTTTTTATAATTCACGGTATTCAAAGAATAGATACTTAAGAAATGATGGAGGACATTGTCCGTCATTAAAGCATCAACTGCTTTTTCCATTAGCTCCCCTGCTCTCGTCTTTATTCTGAATAATGTAAATTATATAATATTTAACAGATTCAAAATAGCTATTTTGATAAACTCGTGAATAAGGTACACTATATTTAGTTTCACGAAATGTTCAGAAAGAAGGAGACTTACATTATGAGTGCTACCGCTGCTACAATCAAGCCAAATTCTGATCCGCAGCAGAAAACAGCCTATCGGATATTATTCATCATTGGCCTTTGCCACCTATTGAATGATTCCATTCAATCCGTTATCCCAGCTATGTTTCCGATTTTGGAAAAGTCTATGGGGCTTACCTACTCACAGCTGGGAATGATTGCTTTTTCGTTAAATATGGTTTCTTCCATCATGCAGCCTGTCATTGGGATGGCCACTGATAAAAAACCGTTCCCTTTTGCCTTGCCAATCGGCCTCACCTCAACTTTATTTGGTGTATTAGGCCTGGCTTTTGCTCCAGATTATAAATGGATCATTCTTTCAGTTCTATTCATTGGTTTGGGTTCGGCTGTGTTCCATCCTGAAGGTTCAAGGGTAGCCTATATGGCAGCAGGCCAGCGCAGGGGTCTTGCTCAATCGATTTATCAAGTTGGCGGCAACACCGGACAGGCACTTGCTCCCATCATTACAGCCCTCATACTTGTTCCGCTGGGCCAAATAGGGGCTGCCTGGTTTACCGCAGTTGCGGCAATTGCAGTTGGACTGCTGATTTATATTGCATTCTGGTATACAGGACGTCTTCAGCAGGAACTGACCGCCACTAAACCGCGGAAAGATTCAGGTGCTCACCAAAACAAAAGAATTCCCAGAAAGGTGTGGGGAGCCCTCCTCCTGGTTCTTTTTTTGATATTTGCCCGTTCATGGTATATCTCTGGGATGACAAATTTCTATGCTTTTTATGCCATTGAGAAATATTCTTTCTCTATAAGTCAGGCACAGATCTTCTTATTTGCGTTTTTAGTATCAGGTGCGCTGGGTACGTTTTTTGGCGGACCGCTCGCAGATCGGTTTGGAAAGAAACAGATTATTTTTCTTTCAATGATCCTTACTGTTCCCCTTTCCCTCCTGATTCCTTTTGTGCCTTCCGCTATTGCATTTATCATGCTGGTGGCGGGTGGATTTATACTTATGTCAAGCTTTTCTGTGACTGTTGTATACGCACAGGAACTCGTTCCCGGGAAAATCGGCACAATGGCTGGACTTACAGTAGGGCTGGCATTTGGCATGGGGGCGATAGGCTCCGTTGCTTTGGGCTATCTAGCCGACACTCTTGGACTGGCCAATATGATAATATTTACAGGGTTTCTTCCCGTTTTGGGATTGCTGACTTTATTGCTTCCGGCTGATGAAAGGGTTTCTGAGTGGAATAAATAAGAAATGCGTAAGCGCCTTGCCCACCTAAGAAACGCAGACTAAGAACGCCACATCGCACGACCAAAAGCTGTCCTTTTGGTCGTGCGATGTTTATGCTGACGAAGCCTTCCTTGTCCTGTTGGCCTCAAGCACAAGATGAGCCCTGCAAGAAGGTGTTCTTTCCTTCTGGAAGGGATTGGCTAGTCTTTCGTCCCTAGGAGCCGAAACAAGACAGACTTGTGACCTCGAGGGGGCAGGCGCTTAAGCTAGACAGTCTCTAAGTTTATATGATTCTTTCTTATATTAAAAAAAAGAGGAGGTGCCCCCTCCTCTTAAATTTGCTGAATTTTAATATATAACTCTTCTTTCTCGTCTTCAGTAAGAAGATTTTCTGCCATAGGAAATAGGACGTTTTCTTCTTTAGAAAAGTGCTGTGTCAGAGTATAGTATGCCTTTTTAATCAGCCCGGAATGTTCGGCCATTTCTCCTTCAGTCAACTGCTCTTTTCCTTCCGCTGCTCCTAAAAAAGCTTTAATACAGCTTTTAGCCTGGTCATGCTCATACTCCATAACCGCAATAGGGCCTGTTCCTTTTCCAAGGTATTGTTCCATCATTCGGAAAAGCACGCCTTCCTCCCTTTCTGAGTGTGGATCCAGCTTACTGCAGAAATATCGTACATGTTCAGTTAACTTTTGAAAAAGAGCTCTGTCTGGAGATTCCTCCATTATAATTGTGATCTGAAGCAGCTCTTCAAGCATTGCCAAAAGAGGAGGATGCTCCTCTTTCAGCTGTTTCAGCCCTTTGCTAAGCTTGATTGGTCCATTTCCCATCATGGAACTCATACAGCCTTCCATCCCTAAACCCCTCCTATCTATTATAGGTTCAGTATAAAAAATGGCAGTCAGGATTGTTGTGATGCCCATCACTTTTTGCATTTCTAAAAAATTTTCTAAAAATTTAAATAATTTTGCAATCTTCTCGTTTTTTGCCATATAATAAAGGTAAGTTATCTTTATATCGGCGCAGCTAAACCCTGTAAATTGTTAGGAGGGATTAAAATGCATCTGCCAACTTTCTATGATTTTTATCAAAAGTGCCTCATTCCGGCCAATTCAGAAGACTCATACCTTTCCACGGGGCACACCCATTGGCTTATCGCTCTGGAAGGACAGCTTAAAGAACAGGAAAAAGAGTTTTATTGCTGGAAAGTAACCATTTATCCATCAGATTCGGAAGGGTGCTTTTCATGGAATGAAGTACTATATTCTTCATCCCTTCATGAATGCATCCACAAAGCATTTGAACATGCCAGAGAAATTGAAGCCAATGTCAAAGATTCACAGTTCAATTTTTTAAATAGACAAGAAAAAATCAGCTAGCCTCAAAAAAACATTCTCCTTCGCTCCATCTTTTTTTACCCTCGCATGTGAAATAACATACATATAGGTAAATTCTACTTCTAAACAAAATCCAATAATAAAGCATTCTGAATGCAATAAAAAAAAGAGCCTAGAAAAACTAAGCTCTCCAGATTATAGGGGGTCAACTATAATAGTTCGACCACATTTAGTTTAACAAATTATTCCTGAAAAATTAAGTTACTAAAGCACTATTACTCAAATGCATTAACGCGTCAGATTAGAAAACCCTTTTAGAATTCATAGTTTATATATACCTTGTTAACAGTTTCTTAATATTTTAAATTTATAATGTGCATGTACCGAAAGATAAAGCCTTTTTCATACCCCCCTTTTCAAAACCGGCCAATTCGATGGCCGGTTTTTGTATGTTCCTGAGGGCTGATTTATGCAAGCCTGAATACTATTCCATGGCCGCCTTTCGGATATTCCCATTTAATATTCTGATACGGGCATCCTATCCTGCAGCTGCCGCACTCGTGACATCCTTCGTAGCCGACCTGCATTCTTAACCCTTCCCACTTATAGACCTCAGCCGGGCAGAAAATGGTGCATATTTTATCGGGGCATTTTGTCATACAGATATCATGATCCAATACGGTAAGATGCGATTTTGTATCTGCCTTAAAACGAACTAAATATTGCTTTTCTTCGATCGTTTTCGTTGACATTATTTCACCGCCTTCCATGCCCTGTACATGTCTTGAAGCACACGAATTGTCCCGCGTTCACTGGTGAAGCTCTTCATAATTTCTTTTTGCTTTTCTTTCTTCGGAGTTCCATCAACGGTAAAGAATTTGTTCGCTGCCCTGTTCAGCATTGGAACATATTCCTTAAAATACTGCGGGTAGTGTTCAAACGTGTGAGCTGCATCTTTATATTTTTCCAGGTCCTTAATTATAAAGCTTTGATACAGTTTTTCCCTGTACTGATTCAAGCTGGTTTCGCTAAAATCACCCCGTTCTTTGGCTGCAATGATGGTCTCTGCAGCCATCGTTCCGGAAGCCATGGCCATATTGGAGCCCTCCCGGTGAATGGCATTAACAAGTTGTGCCGCATCACCTGCAAGGAGAACACCATTACCGGCCACTTTCGGCACCGAATGGTACCCGCCTTCAGGAATTAAATGAGCCAGATATTCAGCGGACTCTCCCCCTTCTATTAAAGGTCTTACCATAGGGTGTGTTTTTAAATAATCCAGCAGGTCATATGGTTTAAGCTTTGCCTTGATCATGCTTGAGAGCGTTGTTCCTACACCAATATTGATACTATCTTTATTGGTGTAAATGAAAGCTGTACCGAGATTGCCTTTCGTGGAGTCCCCGAAAATTTCAATCGTACATCCCTGGTTGTCTTCCAGGTTGAAGCGGTCATTAATTTTGTCTTTAGAAAGATTAATGACTTCCATTACTGTCAGCGCCACTTCATCAGGACGGAATTCTTTATGGTAGCCAAGCTGCTTTGCCAGCAGTGAATTCACACCATCTGCCAAAACCACTACATCTGCATATATATCCCCATCCGGACGGTCTGTTCTTACCCCAACCACTTTTCCATTCTCAGTCAGACACTCAAGCACGACCGTCTCATTTATTAATAGAACGCCCTGCTCAACCCCTTTCTTTGCAAACCATTGGTCAAAAGGTGCGCGGAGCACTGTGAAATTATTATATGGCTCCTTCCCCCACTCAAGACCTTTATAGCCAAAACTTACTGCCGATTCTTTATCCATCATCCAGAATCGCTGTTCTATGACTGGCCGTTCGAGTGGTGCCTCATTCCAAAACTCAGGAATGATTTCCTCCATTTGTTTGCGGTATAACACACCGCCCATTACGTTTTTGCTGCCCGGATATTCTCCTCTTTCAATTTGCAGGACTTTTAGGCCGTTTTTAGCACAGGTGTAAGCACAGGAAGTTCCTGCAGGCCCTGCACCGACCACAATGACATCAAACTTTTCAGACATAGCTCATCTCACCCCCTCTTTCTCTTGCTTCCTTGAACTCTTTAATCAGCTTCGGAACAATTTCAAGTGCATCACCTACGATACCGTAGGTTGCTACATCGAATATAGGGGCTTGCGGATCCTTGTTAATCGCAATGATAAACTCTGAATTTTTCATGCCTACAACATGCTGAATTGCCCCTGAAATCCCAATAGCAAAATAGATCTTTGGTGTAATGGTTTCTCCTGTCTGTCCCACCTGCTGTTCATGCGGAAGCCATCCTGCCTCCACTACATCCCTTGTACCCCCTACGGTCGCTCCAATAGTGTCAGCCAGCTCATGGATCAGCTGGAAGTTTTGAAGATCACCCATTCCTTTTCCGCCTGCAACGACAACATGGGCTTCAGCTAAGTTCACTTTTTTTGTGACATCTTTCACAATTTTAATCACCTTTGTGCGCATGTCATCTTCTCTAAGGGTAATCGGTTCCTCTATAACCTCACCATGCCTATCAGGATTCGGCTCCATTGCCTTCATAACTTTAGGGCGGACAGTAGCCATCTGCGGCCGGTGTTTTTTGCATAGGATGGTTGCCATTATATTTCCGCCAAAAGCCGGGCGGCTTGCTTCAAGCAGCCTTTTTTCCACTTCGACATCCAGCATGGTTGTATCCGCTGTCAATCCAGTACTGAGATCTGTAGCAACCGCGCTGGCTAAGTCTTTACCATTGGAGGTAGCCCCATAGAGAAAAATTTCAGGTTTATATTTTTCGGCAAGATGGATAACTGCCTTCATATAAGATTCTGTCCGGTAATCCTTCATTACTTCGTGGTCAATTACATAAACCTGATCAGCACCATAGGCGATGACCTCCCGGCTTAAAGACTTAATTTCATACCCAAGCAGCACACCGGAAAGAGGCACCTCAAGTTTATCTGCCAGCTTTCTGCCGGCCCCGAGCAATTCAAGGGAAACCCCCTCAATTTTCCCATCATTTTGTTCTATGAATACCCATACTCCCCGGTACTCATCCATCATGTAAATCCCCCCTATTTATTACTGTTTGGCTGCAAAAGCTCACTTTTATCATTAAGAAGCTCCATCAGCTGCTGAATCTGTTCGTCTGCATTCCCTTCCAGTCTTTTTCCGCCTTCCGGCTTTGGAGGGGTAAACATTTTACCCACTATCGTAGGAGATCCCTTCAACCCCAGCTGTGTCCGATCCACACCTTCAAGGTCATTAACAGACCAGATAACCGGCTCATATCTGGCAGCTTTTATCATATTAGGCATAGGGGAATATTCTATGCTATTAATCTCTTTTTCAACGGTCAGCAGGCAAGGGATTTGAGCTTGAATTAATTCATATCCGTTCGTGATTTTCCTTTTGATCAGAATCGTCTTTTCACTTTCATTAACTTCAGCTACTTCGATCACATTGGTGACAGGCGGAATATCGAGCCGCCTTGCTATACCTGGTCCAACCTGGCCGGTATCTCCATCAATGGCATGCTTTCCGCATAGAATTAAATCCACAGGCATATCTTTTGAAATACGTTCTAAAGCTTTAGACAGAGCATAGCTTGTTGCCAGTGTGTCGGCACCGGCAAACGCACGGTCAGAAATTAAAAATCCGCGGTCCGCCCCAATTTCGATACTTTTCTTAATAACTGCCACGGCCTGTGGAGGTCCCATGGATAAGACTGATATGGTGCCTTTTCCCAGGGCCTTTATAATTTTCACAGCCTCCTGCACTGCATGAGCATCATAAGGGTTCAAAATGGCAGGAGCACTGCGCCGGTCAAGGGTATTGGTTTTGGGATTGATTTTAATGATTTTTGTATCAGGCACTTGCTTGACACACACAACTATGTGCATTTTTTACTTTCCCTCCTCTTAACTTAAAGCTTGTATGAGTATTGAGCACTTTAAGAAATAAAAAAAGCTTTGTATTACGATATATGATTCTCTAAAGAGGCATAGTACTTCTTTAATGAATTAATATGTTTATTACTAGAATTGCAGCAGACTGAAAAAAAAAGAACCCTTCACGGATCCTTTTTGACTTCCTTTTTATATATGCTCAATAAATATACTCAGTTATTTTAATTATACAACTGCTTTCTTCCATGATAGAATCATTTCCCTGAATGAAACTCTCATACTTTTCTTTTGTTCCTTCTCCCGTTTAATAAAGCATTGATATTCAAAAATCAATTGATCGAGTTCCTGGCTGCAGCGAACCGTTTCCTGGCTAGCCATTCCGTTTCTCCTGGCCGTTTCTATCATTTTTTCCCTTTTTTGCTGGATTTCAGTCAGCAGCTGTATTCTTTTATAGCGCAACTTTCTTCCTCCTAATCCTATCCCTTTTATCCGATATAAATGTGTCTACTTGAAGCATTATTACAAGAATTTCTATAAATGTAAATAGATTCGCAATATTAGACAATCTTTTTCCCAATTAATTTTAATCGACAATAATCTCATATCAGCCCTATTGGTTTTCGACACCTTCTGCTAATTAAAACTACTTAAACCAACAGTATTTGATAAAAAACTTGATGTAAAAAAAATCCATTTATTATAGCGGAAAAATAAAAAAACCCAATGCCGGAGCAATGGGTCAACAGA
Organism: Cytobacillus sp. EB106-05-05-XG126; assembly: GCF_058791715.1. Lineage (NCBI taxonomy): Bacteria > Bacillati > Bacillota > Bacilli > Caryophanales > Bacillaceae > Cytobacillus > Cytobacillus sp. EB106-05-05-XG126. Next base: position 1,802,315 of record NZ_JBYTDU010000001.1, read on the forward strand.
TTATTGATGAACTTCCTTTTCTTCATAAATTGGCACCCATCCTTCTGCAGATACAAAGATTCGGATGGCTACTACCTTTCTGTCATCCTGCAGAGTAAAATAATGACGAATGTTTTCAGGAACGGATATTAAATCGCCGGGATTCAGGAATACCTCAAAGAATTCCCCATCTTTTCCTTGTATAATAAAAACCCCGTGGCCGCTGACAATAAATCTCACCTCATCGTCTGTATGATGGTGTTCCCGCTGGAAATTTTGAAGAAGCTGTTCCAAATTCGGCGTATTGTCTGAAAGGGAAATGACATCCTGTGCCCTGTATCCTCTTCTTTCTGAAATATCCTTAATTTCTGCAGCAAACGTATCCAGGATTTCTTGTTTTTCATCATCGGAAAGCAAATATCTCTCCCGGAGGCTTTCAGGCAATTTATCTATTGACCATTGCTCATAAATAACCTCCTGTTTTTCCAGAAAAGAAGCAACTTCTTCCTGATTCCTGATTTCTTTTTTTGAATTTTGAAATACGATATATGCCAAACTGATCAACCCTCTCTATTAAAATTTTTTTCTGCATTATTTTGAACTATTGAATTACACTACTTTTGATAATTGTTTGGCTCTATGTTCCAGAAGCTTGAGCTGATATCGGAACAGAAATTCTGAAGCCTCCAGGATCTTTTTAGCCTCAAAAGAGGTTTTGCCCCATACTGTAATTCCGTGGTTTCTAATTAAAATTGCACCTGAATCTTCATGTACATGGGAAGAAAAACACTTTGCCAGCGCAGGAATATGCGCATAATTAGGAATAATCGGAATCCTAAGGACAGCATCCTCTTCCCATTTATCAAATGCTTTAATGAGCTCTTGTCCTTTAAAGGTTACTGCCTCCTGGTCGCCATAAATTTCTGAGATGACGTTATTATCAATTGTATGTACATGGAGACTGCATTCAGCTTTTGTTCTTCTGTATATTTCTGTATGCAGAAGTGTTTCAGCGGATGGCTTTAAATGGGTTTCGCCCACCGGCCGGCCAAATTCATCCACCAGCAGAAAGTCTTCTGCAGTCCGTTTCCGCTTATCCTTTCCGCTTGCAGTTACAAGGAATTGAAGCGGGCTTGCGCTGACTTTAATAGCCAGATTTCCGCTCGTTCCCATAAACCAGTCCCTTTCCGCGAGCTCCGCTTTAATATCTGCAAGCTCATTCCATTTTTCCTCAAGTCTGCTCATACTCTCACCTCATTCAAATTTTTTAAGACTTCAATGCAATCATAGAACGTATCAAAAGAATTATGTTTAAGGTTCATTTCTTTGCTTTTCTCCAGCAGCAGGTCTCTTGCTATGACAAAGTCCGCCTGTTTTGCAGCCTCAAGGTCAGTTACAGAATCTCCGATTACCACTTTAAATGTGTCCTCATCCTCTAATTTTCTCATAATGGAAGGCTTGCAGCAGCCGCAACTATTTTCACATTTTTCATCACAGCTATGGGGCCATAAAATTTTTATTGTTTCCCCGCTAAAATCTGAACCATTGCAGAACACTGCTTCAAAGGGTCCATACTTATCCAAAACGGGAGCTACAAAAAAGTCTATTCCCCCGCTTACTATATAAAGCGGTATATCTTTTTCTGCCAGATAATTGACAAACGGCTGGAATCCCTCTCTTATCTTTGCATTTTTTAAGGTGAAATCAGTAAGATCACTTTTCAGATTGCTTGGGAGAAGGGAAAACATCTTTCCTACTCCCTCTTTAATAGAAATTTCCTGCTGCAGGACTTGATTTTTTATCCCCTCCCACCCAGAAGGAGCAAAATGCTTCATAATATTGATGATGTTATCTTTTTCGGTAATAGTTCCATCAAAGTCGCAAAATACCGCTATTTTAGCCATTGTGTACATCCGCCTTTTTGTATCCCCACAAATCAATCGCTTTTTTTAATTCAGGGAAGTCTGATGGAGCATCGGCTAAAGAAGCTCCCTTTAAAGTTAAATCAATCGCCTGGCGGAATGCCAAACCGCCTCCTCTTGCCCCATCCGGATGCCCGTGTACGCCGCCTCCGGCATTGATGACACTGTCTATTCCGAAGTCTTCGAATAGCAATGGCACTAAACCCGGATGGATGCCGGCTGAGGGTACCGGAAAAGTTCTTTTGCAAAAATCCTTCCCAGTCAGGCTATCCGCAATTGATAATGCCTGTGTTTTTTCAAGGGCTACTGACCCATAAGGTGATGGGAAAAGAGACAAGTCTGCCCCTGCATACCTGAGCAGTTTGCCTAAAAGTAAAGGATAGGAGATCCCATAAACACTTGAAGCTGAAAGGGCTCCGCTGACTGCAGGATGTGCCATGATTGGCAGTTCAATCTCATCATCTTCCCTCAAAGCCTGCAATACATCGAGCCCATAAGAGAATACATTGAAAAGAAGAAGATCAGCCCCAAGAATGGATGCCTTTCTTGCCTTATCTCTTAATTCAAACGACCTGCCTGTTAAATTTACAGCATATAAGGTCCGATGGCCCGTTTCTTCATAAACCTGTCTCAACACCTTTTTTCCTTCCTTTATCCGCGCTTCTGACGGTGTAAGGCTGTTTTCAAATAAAATTTCATCGTCTTTTACAAGGTCTATGCCGCCCATAGCCTGTTCCCGCAGCTGTGAAGTCAAAAAATCCATATCTTTGCCGAGCACTCCTTTGAAGATGCTCATCAGAAGAGGCCTGTCATATACATTCAATTTTCCCCTTAACCCTTCAATCCCAAATCGAGGTCCGGGGAAAAAATTTTTTAGTTCATTGGAAAACTGTAAATCCAAAAGTTTAATCTTTCCGTCGAGAGACAGTTTCCCAAAGACTGTTGTTAATATTGCCGGTAAATCCGGACTAAAATTTACAGCAGGATAGGCGATCTTAATAATTGCTGCTGTTTCCTTACTTTTTGCATCTTTTGTAACGGTTTCAACAGAAACGACCCTGCCTTTATGCTTCGCCATCTGCTGCTTTTCAAGCTCCGGCAGATGGGTCCATGATCCCACCGTTAAACCTATAGCAATCTCCTCCGCTTTTTTCTCCGGATTATGTTTTTCATCATGTATTAGGTACACTGCAATAATTTCGCTCATGAATCTTCTTCCTTTCAATATCAAAGAATGAGAAAAATAAAAAACCTCTTCAAATAAGAAGAGGTTAGCATAGCAATCTAACATCTTCTTATCTTTCAGCTATAAGCTGCAAGATTTAGCACCGTGCTTAAGTTTAAGTCGGTTGCCGGGCTTCATAGGGCTAGTCCCTCCGCCTGCTCTTGATAAGAAAACGAAATCTATTATTCAGTTAATTTAGAAATTTAATTAGAATTATGACAGTGCTTAATACTTTTGTCAATTTAATTTTTGAAAAAATTAAAATAGGTCTAATTTTTGCATTCGCCTTACCGCTTCTTTAAGTCTTTCTTCAGATGTCAGCAAACCGGCTCTCACAAATCCTTCTCCAAATTGGCCGAACCCATTGCCTGGTGCAACTGCAATATGCGCTTTTTCCAGGAGATACTCAGAAAACTCTTCAGATGTAAATGATTCCGGGACCTTAAGCCATGCAAAAAAGGAGCCTTGAGGAGCTTGTACATCCCACCCGATTTCCCTGAGACCGGAAATGAATGTATTTCGTCTGGATTCGTAGATCGAATTCAACTCTTTTACACAATCCTGTGAGCCTGACAGAGCAGCTGCCGCAGCTTCCTGAACAGCTCCAAACAAGCTGACGTAAAGATGATCCTGCATCAGGTTCAGTGCTGCAATAACGCTTGCATTTCCAGCGGCAAACCCTACTCTCCAGCCAGCCATATTAAAGGTCTTTGAAAGAGTATAAATTTCAATTCCGACCTCTTTTGCCCCTTCTGCCTGAAGAAAACTTACAGGTTTTTTTTCATCAAATCCAATACCGCCATATGCAAAGTCATGAACGATGCAAATACCATGCTTTCGGCTCAATTCGACTGTTTCCTGAAAAAAATCAATGTTTGCCACTGCTCCAGTAGGGTTATTTGGATAATTAAGAAACATTAATTTGGCTGAATTAAGCTTTTCAGCAGGCAACTCACTGTAAACAGGCAAGAAGTTATTTTCCTCTCTCAGAGGCATTGTTACCATTTTTGCTTTAGCAAGCGCAACTCCTGACCAGTAATCAGGATATCCCGGGTCGGGAACCAATACGCTGTCCCCGGGATTTAAAAGGCATTGAGGAATTTCAACAAGCCCTGCTTTTCCTCCAAAAAGGATGGCTATTTCAGTATCGGGGTCCAAATCCACATTATATTCCCTTTTATAAAAGTCAGCTGCTGCCTTTTTAAAATACGGGTAACCCTGAAAAGGAGAGTACTTATGGTTTTGAGGGTTTTCGGCTGCACTTTGAAGACGCTTGACAATATGCTCCGGGGTAGGCAGATCAGGATTTCCCTGTCCCAGGTTGATGACATCATGACCCTGTTCAAGCTTTTTCCCCACCTTAGCTGTCAATGAGGCAAAAAACTGTTTTGGCAGACTTTTTAATAGTTCTGATTGCGAATAATTAATCAAATTGATCACCTGCTTAAAAAAAATGATTGAAAATATAGTCACAAATGATATAACGTAAATGATAAGTTGTAAAGTAAAATTTAGAAAATTTCTATCTATCGGACTAATCATAACATAAGGAAAAGATGATTGCGGGGGAGTTAAATGAAATTAAAGGTTGCCTGTTTACAAATGGATATTGCCTTTGGAAAACCTGAGAAGAATTTTATAGCGGCTGAAGCCATGATTCATAAAGCGCTCAAGTCTAATCCGGACGTTTTGGTTCTTCCGGAGCTTTGGACGACAGGCTATGATTTGACCAGATTGGATGAAATTGCGGACCAGGATGCAGCCTTCGCACTGGCTTTTTTGAAAGAGATTGCTCAAAAAAATAAGGTCCATCTGATTGGCGGTTCTGTTGCAAAGAAAACAGCTGAGGGCATTTACAATACGCTGCTGATTGTAGATAACAATGGAGACCTTATACATGAATACAGCAAGCTGCACTTATTTAAGCTTATGAATGAGCATCTCTATTTGAAAGGAGGGTCAGCCAGAGGAGAATTTTCTCTGGACAATAGGAAATTTGCAGGAATGATCTGTTATGATATCCGTTTTCCTGAGTGGATACGGTCCCATACAGCGGAAGGGGCAGAAGCTTTATTCGTAGTAGCACAATGGCCATTGGCCCGGCTTTCCCATTGGCGTACACTTTTGATTGCGCGCGCCATTGAAAACCAATGCTATGTCATTGCATGCAACCGTTCCGGCTCTGATCCTGCTAATGTCTTTGCAGGCCATTCGATGATTATAGATCCTTGGGGTGATGTGCTTGCTGAAGGCTCTGAAACCGAAGAAATCCTGCATGCTGAAATTGACCTGGATAAAGTGAAGGAAGTCCGCAGCTTAATTCCGATTTTTGATGACCGCAAACCGGATTTTTACCGTGGATGACATTGCAGAGGGCCCTGTCAGGGCCCCTGCTTACCCTTCTATTTTTGCCCACATTTCAGGAGGGTTTAACTCGTAAATTCCATTTTCACGGTACATATAATGGTTGATTATAAATTCTCTGCGTATAGTAGCATAGTCTTCATGATATTGTTTGATATATTCGTTAAGCTCTTTTTCTTGATATTTTTTGCCCATTTTCAACCCTTTAATTAAGTGCTCAAAAACCATAAGTTTCTTCTTTCTCTGGGCTGGAATGTTCTTCAGCTTTCCATCCCGTGTAAAGAAATTTTCAATAACCTTCTGGTTTTCTGAATTTAGTTCCTCCATTTTTTTAACCTCCTCTTTGTCTGCCAATTTTTCAAGAACACCTGACTGTTGTTTCAGTACAGATTCGTTCAGGTAAAAATAAACAGTATTTTTATCTCTCCTTTGATAAACAAGGTTTATTTCCCGCAGTTTATTTAGGTGATGCGTAATAGTTGGCGGAGTTAAGCCAAGCTTTCCGGCTATCGCCTGGCCATGCAGCGGCCCTTTGGCAAGGAGAAATACAATCCGGATTCTGGTGGGGTCTCCCATAGTTTTATAAAAAGCTACTAAACGATTTAATTGCATAATGCAGCACCTCATTTCGATTGTCATCTAATTAGATACTAATCGAATACATTTCTCTCGTCAACAAAATTTAAAAAACAAAAAAATCACCTTAAGGGGTGATTTTGACAACTATTTTGCATAATTAGCCCCTTCAAGGGATAATAATATTTCTTTAATTTCTGTCCTGCTTCCTGCATACCCGGTTAGAGATTTATTTTTGCCGATAACTCGATGGCAAGGAATAATAATTGGAAGGCGATTGGCCTTATTTGCCTGTCCAATGGCCCGCACAGCTTTGTCTTTCCCTATTTTAACAGCAATGTCCTGATAGCTTCTTGTCTCGCCAAATGGGATGAGGCAAAGCTCTTTCCATACTGTTTTTTGAAATTCAGTGCCATGAGGCTCTATAGGGATATCAAACTCTTTCCTATATCCGTCAAAATATTCCTCAAGCTGGAGAGCGCACTTTTTTAACAAAGAGTCAGAGGGATTAAGATGCAATGATGAGACCTCTTCCCCTTCCAGAAAATCAGCTTCCCCCATGTATAAAGCCAAAAGGATTCCATTTTGTGCTACGATGTAAATGTCTCCAGCCGGTGTCATTTTTTTAGAATACACTCTGCCTGTCATTTCATTCCCGCCTTTATTATATGGGCAAATAAATGTGGAAAACAGTTCCTTCACCCAGTTTGCTTTCCACTTCAATTGTGCCCTTGTGTTCTTCTATAATTTTATATGTAACCATTAAGCCAAGTCCAGTACCTCTTTCCTTTGTAGTATAGAAAGGCTCACCTAGCTTTTTTATTTTATGTGCAGGAATTCCAGTGCCTTCATCCCCTATGGATATGTGAATTCTTTGTTCCGATTCTTTTTGAATGGATACTGTAATATATCCACCCTTAGGCATGACTTCAATTGCATTTTTTATTATATTGATAAAAACCTTTTTCATTTGATTGGATTCACAGAAAACCCTGGGCAAATTCTGTTCATAATAAGTTCTGAATTGAACATTGTGCAGCACGGCTTGGGCACTAAGGAGATCGACTGTTTCTTTCATGATTTGTGATATGTCTTTTTCTACAAATTTGACAGCTTGAGGCTTTGCAAGAATAAGAAATTCATTAATAATTGAATCTATCCTGCTGAGCTCTGTGGTTATCACATTGAAATACATCGTATGATCTTCTTTTACACTGCCCTCCAAAAGCTGTATGAAGCCTTTAAGGGCCGTCATCGGATTTCTGATCTCATGTGCAATCCCCGCTGCCAATTCTCCAATGACATTTAAGGTATCTGATTTCCGAAGCTGTTCTTCCATTTCCAGCTTCTCAGTTATATCTTTAAATGTCGTCATACTGATATTAGAAAAAATATTCAGCTTGTTGGAAAACTCGAAGAATTTCTTTCTGCCTGATTTTAGAGTAATGGAAAGGTTCCCGTCTGATTGCCCATCTGAGTGTATGCTTCTTATCTGCTCTTTTAACTCATCATCAGTTATATTGCAGTCATTCAAAATACTGTGAAGTGATATCCCTACAAGATCTTCTTTTGACATCTGCAGCATTCTCTGGCCTGATTGATTAATATCGACTATTTGAAATTGATCGTTCCAGAGAAGAATACCTTCAAGAGCCCCTTCAAATACCATCCGAAATTTTTGCTCGCTTTCCCTTAAGCTTTTTTCCATGGCGTGGCGCTCACTGACATTTCTGAAGATGGTCATATGGTAGCCTTCAACAGAGTTCAATTTCACTGTAAATTCCAAAGATTTAAACTGTCCGTTTGGCATTAGAAAAACAAGCTCATCCCTTATTGAGCCTTTAATGAACATCTCTTTAACAATATTTCTGTATCTTTCCGATTTTTCATAAACAAAATCTTTTACCTGTCTTTTGATCAGTTCATCATGTGTACATTCAAAAATTCGGCAAGCAGCCTCATTAGCATCGATGATTTCGCCATTACTACACCAAAAAATGATGCCATCCAGAGCTTCTATAAATAGGTCCGCATACAGCTCTTCATTCTTTTTCACTTTCCGTTCAAGGCGCCGCTTACTCGTGACATCTCTTAATATACACATAAAAAGACCGCTCTCATTAAGAGTGCTGGTAGCAAAATCAAACTCTATAATACTACTGCCGCTATATACTGGAAGGATGCCCCTGACACTATTATTCTTTTTCAATAGCTCCTTTTGCTTTTCTAGCTTGAAATGCTTATTATCCGGCACGATTTCACACAGGCTCCTGCCTATCAGCTGCTGTTTATCCATCTTTATACTCTCAGCAAATGATGGGTTGACATCAACTATTGTCTCCTCGCTGTCAAAAATTAAAATTCCATCTTTTGAGTGAGAGAATAGATCCAATCCAGATGAATTGCCATTAGCCAATATATTATTTTCCTTTTCCAAAGTCTCAATCCTGGCATAGAGTTTCCTGATTTCCTGATTCATAATGACCACTCTATTTCCTCCTATTGGGATTTGCAATTAATTAAATATTTCTACAAAATTAGACTAAAACCTTTAAATCTCAGGGAAAACTATCTTAAATTATTTTTTATATAAGTGCTCTGGATAGAAAGGAAGAGGCATACCCTATCAAGAGTATGCCTGGATTTTACAGTTTGAATTTTGTAATCATTTCATTTAACTGTTCTGCCAATTCCGACAGAGACAGTGCATTATCTGAAATTTCCTCCATTGAATGGTTAGTCTGAGCCATTGATGCACTCGTTTGTTCGATGCCTGCAGCAGATTCCTCAGATACTGCAGCAATATTGCCAATAGACTGGTTCATATGTGAAGAGTTAATTGATACCTGCTCTAGGCTGCGGGAAATATCGCTGACATTGGCAGACATCGAGTTAATTGCCTCATAAATTTTCTGGAATGTTTGTCCTGTCAGTTGGATTTGCTCCGTTCCCTTTTCAACCTGAACATAGCCTGCTTGAAGTGACACGGCTACACTGTTAGACTCTGCTTGAATACCTCCGACAATCTTGGTGATATCCGATACTGAATAGGATACCTGCTCAGCCAGCTTCCTCACCTCATCTGCCACAACTGCAAAACCTCTTCCGTGCTCACCGGCTCTGGCAGCTTCAATTGCTGCGTTTAATGCGAGCAGGTTGGTCTGGTCAGCAATTTCCTTGATAACTTTAACCAGCCTCGAGATTTGTTTGGTCTGATCATCCAGCCCATTAACCTTGTCCACAGACGACTTCATAATCCCATTAATTAATCCCATTTGTTCCTGGGATTTTTTCATAAGCTTGTTTCCATCCTCAGTAAGCGATAACACCTCTGTAGAAGCACTCTTAATTTCATTCCCGCTGTATGCCGCTTCTTTCACTTTTTCCAGGTACTCGTCCATCAATAAGGACAAACGTGTTGCAGATCCAGCCTGATCTTCAGCCCCTCCTGAAAGCTCCTGCATGGTTGAAGCAACCTGCTGACTGGCTGCTTTTACTTCATTTGCCGCAATATTCAGTTCTCCGCTTCTTTCTGTAACATATCCAGAAACTGCATTAATTTCCTGAATCATAGTCTGCAGTTTTTCTTTCATGGAATTCATGGCTCTGCTAAGCTGTGCCACTTCATCATTACCCTCATATACTACTGAATCTGCATTGAGGCTTCCTTTTGCAATTTCATTTGAGAACTGTACGATTGAAGTTAACTTTTTTGAAATAATACGTCCTATAAAAACAATACTTGCGACTCCAAGAAAAGCGGAAACGATGATTGAAATGCCAAGTGCTATCAAAGTTAGGATCAGACTGGATTTAGCAGAAGATACAGCTTTTTGCTGATCCTCTTTCATCATGCTGCTAAGGGTATTCAATTTCTCAACCGTTTCAGAAATAATATTATCTGCCTGCAATTTCCCAAGCCTATATTCTCTTTCATGCTGAAGTTTGACTTTTGGCTCAATGACATCATGAAATAAACTGGTGATTTTTTGATCATTTTCATCAATTTGCTTAAAAAGATCTTTGGATTTTGTATTTCTAAGATCCGGAGAAATTTCCTTCTTTAATTTATTAAATTCCTCTGTCAGCTGGTCAAATGTCTTTAAATGTTTTGGATTGGAGTCAATGATAAAGTTTCCAATCGTGCTCCCTTTATGATGGAATGTGACCGCTGATTCAGTAATTTTAATGGCTTTTTCTCCTGAATCCCTAACAGTCTCCATTTTTGAATTGGCAATTGTAAGCAGAAAAAAAGTAAGGACGGTTGAAACTGTGAATAGACCAATGGTCACAAAAAGCGCGACCCCATATTTCTGTCCAAGCTTCAGGTTCTTCCACCAGCTTGTGCCGGCCATTTTATTAAAAAACTTGCCTATATCAGGCTTTTTAGACTTTGATGAAGCTTTTCGTTCCTTCTTTCCTGATATGAATTTCCTTACCCCTTTCAATATACTTCCCCCTTTGTGATTTAACCGGCTGCAACAATTGAACTAGATTAATTCCTAATTCTTTTTTACTATTCTTTCAATTCATTATAATAGAACAAAAAAGACATTTGAAGATTATTTTTCCAATTTATTTTTAACTGGCAATTCTCCGGGCTATTCCCATTAGGATTTCTTTCCTAGGGAGTGCATCTATTTATGGCTTGGCAGACTATACGTACTGCTACCATTTATCTGAAACAAAAGTGACAATCAGCTCAAAAATTTTGAAACAGGCTTGCAAAAGGTATTTTCATCCTTATAATATATGAGTTGGTTGGCCGATTTTTTTATACAACAGAGTTTTAATTAGTATGTTACAGCCATTTAAAAAAAATTTTTAATTTACTTTTTCTGTAAATAAAACCTCCTATTTACACGAGAAATGAAGTTTGCTTCATGTTAAAGTGGGTAAAGACAGATAGAGTATTTTTTTGGGGGTCTTTAATAGAGGAGGACATATGAAACAACGTGACTATTACTTCGACAATGCTAAGTTTATCCTGATCTTCTTTGTCGTTTTCGGGCATTTGCTCCGCTCTTTTATTGAAGATAATGAGACAATTTATACAGTATATAAAGTGATTTATACGTTCCATATGCCGGCATTTATATTGGTATCCGGTTTTTTTGCAAAAGGCTTTTATAAAAAAGGCTATATAAAGAAAATTGCCAAAAAACTTATACTGCCATATATCATTTTCCAGGTTATTTATTCTGTTTTTTATTACTTTTTATATAATAAAGGCACCTTTGAGCTGGATCCTTTTAACCCGCATTGGTCATTATGGTTCCTGATCAGCATGTTCTGCTGGAATATCATGCTTTTATTCTTCGCAAAGTATAAAGCGGTTTACTCCCTGGCAGCTGCTTTTATCATAGGGCTTGCTGTCGGATATGCTGATTGGATTTCAAACTATTTAAGTTTATCAAGGACGTTTGTCTTCTTCCCTTTATTTTTATTGGGATATTATTTAAAGAAAGAGCATTTATATGCTCTATTCCAGCCGAAGTTCAGGATTAGTGCATTTGCTATTTTTGCTGTCGTCTTTATCGGCTTTTACCTTTACCCTGAAGTGGATTACAAATGGCTGCTTGGATCGAAGCCATATACAGAAATGGGGGCAGCATCCATTGGAGCAGTCTTTACGAGATTGGGCTTTTATATCCTAAGCTTGATCATGGTATTTAGCTTCTTTGCTTTTGTGCCGCGCAAACAATATTTCTTTACTAATTTAGGAAAGAATACACTTTATGTATATCTGCTTCACGGGTTCTTTGTACGGGTATTCAGAGAAAGTGAAGTACAGGGTTTCTTCACTAAACCTGAAAACTTTCTGCTGCTTGCCGGTATATCGCTGCTGCTGACCTTGCTTCTCTCAAGCAAATTGATTACTTCATTTGCACAGCCAATCATTGAACTGAAGACTTCACAGCTAAAGAAGCTGAAAGATAGATCAAGGGCTTATGCAAGATTTTATCGTAAAAAACTAACTAGTTAGATCGGAAGCCGGTCATGTATTATTGGCCGGTTTTTACTGTTAGGCATAACCATTGACCATTTTTGATTATGCGGTTATAATAAGTAACTGTGTTACCAATTTAATTATGCCATCATGTCTCAGTAGCTCAGCTAAGAGTAAACTTCACTGAAATACATCTCTGCAGCTTTGTTTCGACGCATTTGCTCCTTGTATAGGCTTGCAGAGGAAGAAACAGGATATGCTAATCATATTTGTACTGCAACCAATTTAATTATTCCAACATGTCTCAGTAGCTCAGCTGGATAGAGCGACAGCCTCCTAAGCTGTAGGTCGTGAGTTCGAATCTCGCCTGGGACGCTACAAAAGAAAAGCGCGAAACCCATGTATATCAAGGGGGTTCGCGCTTTTTATTTTATTCGATTTGTTTATCCATAATCTTTAAAACTCCTAGTTTGGGGTCGGTTTGGGGTCGAATCGATTTTATTTATAATTTCATACCTCTATTCAGGCAACTTCAAATCAGTGAATTCTACCCTGTCAAAGTGGCAAACAGTCACGGAATCAATAAAGTTATTATGGAAAATCTCTTATATGTCAAGGTTTCAGAAGGAATAAAGTTTGTTCCTACAAGTTTAAAAAGGACCGTTATTGACTTTTTTCGTCAACAGTTCGTCAACACATCAAAATTTAAACATAACTTTAAAGTTAAATAATTATCTAATTTTATGTTAGTAATATAAGAAAAAGACTGTCACCTTTATATAGGTGTCAGTCTTTTCAGTTAGGATCAATTATACAGAAAATGTAAATGTACTTAATACTCATTTCCGAGATGCAGTTAAAGATTTTATATGACGTTTTCCTCTATTAAAAAATCCTTAAGTAGTTGTGAACCTTTTTCAAAAGTCAAATCATCATTAATATGATACTCTCTTACGAGTAGACCAAAGCCCTCATAAAACTTATAATCCTTATTATTAAGAATTTTTTTATAATAATCATTATCGAAAAACAGGCACCATTTCTCTCCGTTTTTCTCTTTCATAAAAATACCTTCTATATCATGTCCATCTTCATAATAACCTACATGTAAATGGTATCTGTCATCAAAAATCATATTATCCCTACCCTTTAGAATTTAATTACATGATGATCTTTTAAATTAGGTGGTACATGGTAGTGAAGTACAGGATCTCTGCCATGTTTTATTGGGGCATAATCAAGCCTGAATAAAGTAGTTGAGCCTTTCTTCCTTAGCTGAATAATTCTTCCCCCGCTACCAGGACCATCCAAGTCATACTTTGATGGTGCATCTACAAACTTCTTTACATACGGTCTTGCTAATGCCCACCCCTTTTCCATTCCTTTTTTACCAACTTTCGATGTAAGAAGTCGAATTGCAGCAGCTGCAACAGGAATCCACTGACCGCTTACACTGTTATCTTCAATAGAAACATCTTGATCAGTAAGGATAAAATGTTCTTCCATCTCCATAAAAATAGGGTCGTTTACTAGAAAGTCAAAATCTTCTTCATATGTAGTTAAATCTTGCCCTGTTACATCAATTCCTGTAGTTTCAGTTATTTCTTCTACTACAGTATCTTCTAATACTAATCCTTCATCTACAATAACTTCTGATGTCTCTGCTCCTGAAATAGTAGGGGACAGGATAGAGAAAAGCATAACAAATGTCAATACAATGGTAACAAATTTTTTCATTACAATCTCCTATTCTTCTTTTAATAGCATATCGGGCTTGAGAATTAAGTACTCTTCAACTCTATCATTTTCTTCCATAAATTTCCATATTTTTTCATTCATTTTACTTTCATTTTTAGATTTATTGGTTTGTACATATAAAGAGGCTAACCCAGCCATATAAGCTGAAGCCTCCTAAGCTGTAGGTCGTGAGTTCGAATCTCGCTTGGGACGCTGCAAAAAAACGCCAACAAAAGTTTGGCGTTTTTTCTCGTTCTTATGATGCCAGGTGCTCAGGCATTATAAATCATCTATAACAATATAAGCAGCCTTTACAGGCCCATGGACTCCCACAACGAGGTTCATCTCAATATCTGCTGAATTGCTTGGTCCGGTTATGAAATTAATGCATGAAGGAGCCAGCTCCCCTCTGCTTACTCTTTCCCTGATGATCCTTGCAGCCTGTGTCATGCGCGGAACCAGGGTGCTTTTCGGAATAAGGATAATGGAAGCAGCAGGCAGAAAACTGACTGACCGTCCATGGTCTCTGCTGCTGAACAGGACTGCTGTTCCGGATTCAGCCAGAGTAATTTCACTGATGGTGATGCCGATATTTGCCTTTTCTGCGTAATCAACATTAGTTTCTCCAGCAGAATAATCCCATTCATATACTTCCACATTCTCTTTTGGCCAAATTTCCTCAAATAGCTGCGTAAGCCCAAACTGTCTATAACGGTCATCCTTCCAGGTTACTACTGGACCGCCTCCGTACTGGGCTGCAATCTCTTTAAGAGTATCCGGCAAATTGGCGGCTTTTGTTACAAGAAGGTCAGTGTGAATTTTCGTGCACTGTGTTTTTAAAGCTTCAAGAAGCTCATCTGCATCTGCTTCTTTAAAGATGGCGTCTTGAGGATTATAGCTCCACTTTGGCCTTTCAGCTCCGGAAATTCTCTTTTCCCTTCCCAGTCTGCCTGCAATTTTATTTAAAAAAGCGTCCCGATTCTGAATAGTTCCGTTCACTGCTGTCCGCCTCCTTTTGGCCGGTTGTTGAACCAATCACGAAATCTTTCTTTATTAGGAGCTGGAAAATCCCTGATTTCTGTCCATGCCTTTAAAGGGCCGGGCCCCTTTGTAATTTTGTCGCCAGCTGTAAATGGATTCATGGCTGCCGGTGCCAGTTTAGAACCCAATTTATAAAGGGAAGGTGAAGCTGCCCCCAGTCCAAAGGCCTTCATCGTCATCTTTTCCGATATTGGAGCCCTTCCTTCTTTTTCGACAATTACCTGCCGGTGTTTGTGAAGCAGCTCATGCAGAGGGATTTTGACTGGACATGCTTCTGTACAGGCCCCGCAAAGGGTTGATGCATAAGGCAATTCTTTATAATCATCATAGCCGCCTAAAAGGGGTGACAGAACCGCTCCGATCGGGCCTGAATAAATCGATCCGTAGGAATGGCCTCCAACATGCCTGTACACTGGACAAACATTCACACATGCAGCGCAGCGGATACATTGCAGAATGGACTGAAACTCCCCTCCTAATATCGATGAGCGGCCATTGTCTACAATGACAAGGTGGAATTCCTCGGGTCCATCAACATCAAGTTCTTCTTTTGGACCAGTCAAAACAGTTATATAACTCGTTAGCTTTTGTCCAACCGCGCTTCTGGTCAGCATGCTGACTAACACTTCCATTTCCTCGTAAGTCGGGACCAGCCTTTCCATGCCCATTACCGTAATTTGTGTCTTAGGCAAGGCAGTCACAAGATCTGCATTGCCTTCATTAGTCACTAATGTAATTGAACCTGTTTCAGCCACAGCGAAGTTGCAGCCCGTAATGCCAACATCAGCGGTTAAGTATTCGTGGCGAAGCATTTCTCTCGCATGCCAAGCAAGCTCTTCCGGCTTTTCTGTGTTCTGATAGTTTAGTTTTTCTGTAAAAACATCCCGAATCTGCTCTTTATTCTTATGAAGGGCAGGCGCCACAATATGTGATGGGGGATCATGGTCGTCCACCTGAAGAATGTATTCTCCCAAATCTGTTTCAATGACCTGGCACCCCGCCTCTTCCAATGTGGCATTTAAATGAATCTCTTCGGTTACCATTGATTTTGATTTAACCACTTTTCTTGCATTCTTCTTTTCAATTACTTCCCGTATATAAGCAGAGGCTTCTTCAGCAGTTTCAGCAAAGTAAACGTGCCCTCCCCTTTTAGCTACATTTTCGCTGAGCTGGTATAAGTAAAAATCAAGATTTTCAAGTACATGCTGGCGAATTTCTTCTGATAGCGAACGCCATTCTTCCCAATTTCCAAGTTCTGCGGCAGCATCAAGTCTTCTAGTCTGAAGCCTTTCCTGTGCACCTGACACTGCCCCTCTCATAAAGGAATTGTTTATTCCGGAATCTACACGATCCTTAAAGTCGTTTGTTCCTATTTTCATAGCCATAACTATTCCTCCTGTAACATAGCATGTCCATTAATTTCTCAGCGGCAATTCAACACTTCAGCAATATGCATAACTCTTATGGGTTTTCCCTGCCTTCCAATCCTGCCTCCAATATTCATCAGGCACCCTGCATCAGCTCCAATAAGAATTTCCGCTTCAGTCTCCTCTATATGCCCAACCTTTTCATCTACCATTTGTTCCGATATTTGTGCCATTTTCACGGAGAAAGTACCCCCAAAACCGCAGCATTGCTCTTTGCCTGGAAGCTCTTCAAATTCAAGGCCCTTCACATTTTTCAATAGTCTCATGGGAGCTTCTTTAACTCCAAGGAGCCGGGTCATATGGCAGGATGTATGATAGGTGGCCTTCCCTTTTAAACTTGCCCCGACGTCGTCCACGTTTAGAACTTCAACGATAAATTGAGTAAGTTCGTATGTTTTCTCTGCCAGCTTTTTTGCTTTGGGTTCCCATACAGAGTCTCCTTTAAAAACATACGGATACTCATGAAACATATAGGCGCAGGATCCGGAAGGGGAAACAACATATTCTGCATGTTCAAATGCCGTGATCATCCTTTTCATGGCTTCCTTTGATTCCTTCACATACCCGCTGTTGTAGGCAGGCTGGCCGCAGCAGACCTGTGCTTCGGGGAAATCTATTTCACACCCCAGCCGCTCGAGCAGTTCAACTGCTGCCTTGCCTGCATTTCCCTGAAACATATCTACCAGACATGTTGCAAAAAGACTTACCTTCATCTCTATTCCCTCTCCCAGCTAATTATTTTATTTTCTATTATCTTACTATAGTTATAATGCGAATTGTTGTATTTTTATAAATATTATAATAATTGGTATAGTTTATCTTCTTTAACATATGTCAATGTTTTACTTCCTTTTTTTCAGTCAAAAATATGTTACAATTATATGATGTTTAAGTTGCTAACAAGGGAGTTCAGAAATAAATGAAAGTTATCGCCAGTACGCTTAATGCCAAATATATTCATACAAATATAGCGATCCGGTATCTCAAGGCATACGCTCAGCCTGATTTCGATGTGGAATTAGCCGAATATACAATTAAAGATCCGGTAATGAATATCGTTACAGATCTGGTCCGCAAAAAGCCTGATGTGATCGGATTCAGCTGTTATATATGGAATATCGAGGAAACCATTAAGGTCATTAAGATGATTAAAAAGATTGATCCCTCCATTTATATTGTAGTCGGAGGACCAGAAGTGACTTATGATGTTGCAGATTGGATGAACAATATACAAGAATTTGATTACATTGTGATCGGAGAAGGTGAGGAAACCTTCAAACAGCTGCTGACGGAGCTGAACAGCACCATGAATATGGAAAATGTGCATGGTCTTGCTTTCAGGGAAAACGGCCAGGTTCGCATTAATCCACAGCGGAATAAGCTGGACTTGCGCGATCTGCCTTCACCGTTCCGCTTTGAAGAAGATATTCCCCACCTTTCTAAACGTGTCACTTATATAGAAACCAGCCGGGGATGTCCATTCAGCTGCCAGTTTTGCCTTTCCTCTATTGAAGTAGGTGTGCGGTACTTTGACAGGGAAAAAATCAAGAACGATATCCGATATTTAATGAAGAATGGTGCAAAAACCCTAAAATTTGTGGACCGCACATTCAACATTAGCCGCAGTTATGCCTTGGAAATGTTCCAATTTTTGATTGATGAGCATCTGCCGGGAACTGTCTTTCAATTTGAGATCACCGCAGATATTATGAGACCTGAGGTAATTGAATTTCTGAATAAGGAAGCACCACGAGGATTATTCCGATTCGAAATTGGCGTACAGTCGACAAACGACTATACAAATGAATTGGTCATGAGGAAGCAGAATTTTGACAAGCTTTGCCGAACAGTCACAATGGTAAAGGATGGAGGAAAAATCGATCAGCATCTCGACTTAATTGCCGGACTGCCTGAGGAAGATTATGATTCCTTCAAAAGAACATTTAACGATGTATTTGCCATGCGGCCGGAAGAGCTCCAGCTCGGCTTCTTAAAAATGCTGAGAGGCACGGGACTTCGCTTAAGAGCAGAAGATCATCAATATATTTATATGGACCATTCACCATATGAAATATTAGGAAATAATGTTTTGTCCTTCGATGACATCATTCGCATTAAACAGGTCGAAGATGTATTAGAGAAATATTGGAATGACCATAGAATGGATGCAACTGTTGAATATTTGGTTACAAAAGTATTTCCGACTCCCTTCGATTTTTTCCAGGAGTTCGGCAGCTATTGGGAGCAAAAAGGCTGGTCCCGAATTGGGCATCAGCTTGAGGATTTATTCAAACGACTTTTTGAATTTCTTCAAACAAAAGAAATTGCTGATTTGGATATAGCCGAAGGACTAATGAAGTTTGACTATATTTCAAAACAAAAATATAAGCCCAGAAAACCATGGTGGCAGCCAAGCTTTGAAAAATCCGAAAGATCAAAGCTTTACCAGTCTCTGCTCGAAAACCCAAACCAGCTGGGAGAAAGCTTCTTAAATCTTCAGCTGAATGAAAAAGAAATATACAAACATACCTTAAGTGAAAGATTATCCTTTGATATCGAAAGGTATATTAACGAGGGATTAATTGAAAAGAAAGACTCTGTTCTGCTTGCCTATTTCGATTCAAGCTCTGAAGAAGTCTCTATCTTTTCGGGTCCTTTACAATAATGAAAAAAACCGGCAGAAAAAAACTGCCGGTTTTTTAGCATTTATCCCGATCTTTCTTTTTATCTTTATCACGGTTCATAAAGGGCAGCTCATAAAATTTTCCGGCATTTATATCACCAAACTCCATGCCGAATTCTACGTTGGCAGAGTCATTCTGCCGGCTTGTTTTTCGTGGTTTATTTTGATCCACTAAGCTCTTCCCTCTCTCCCATGTTTGGAGTTGCGGTTAGCCATTTTCATGGGATTCTCTCCCTGGCTGAATTCTGCTGAAAACTCCGATTCCTGAAGGTTCTTCTTAGGAGTCTTACTGTATTTTTCAACAGCATTATACTCAGCTTTTCGTTTTGCCATCCCAATCTCCTCCTGACAAAATTTTTCCGTGTTAAATTAATTTTCAGTTTTAACACAGGTTTATTTTTAGTAAAATAAGCGGTTTCATTCCTCACTGTGCCTTCCTTATTTTGCATTCATAAATTTTTCTTCAGAACAAAAAATAGAGTAAAAAGGAATGAGCCGCTTATGACAAATGAAAAGAAGTTAAATAAAAGCATTGGCATTGACGAGACACTTCCACATCAAATTGAAGCTCCGAGCTTTAAGGACACAGGCATGAAGCTTCAGCCTCCTTTCAAAAATTCTTTTGGCGTAACGATCGGGGACAGTCATTATTCCTCAAACAGTTCACCGCTGGAAAACTGGAGTGATGAAACAGATCCTGCAGTTATGGCTGGAGACGAATGGATTCATCCTACAAATGATATCGGCTGGAATACAACAGAAAACAAAGAACTCCTTGAAAGCAAAAAGCCGCCTCAAGCCTACCCTTTCATGCATCCGACTAAGGATGTCAGCCGCGGAACAGATTGAAAATAGGGAATCGCTTTGACTCAAAAGATCGGAGCGTACTTACCTAACTGCAGGAAATTCTAAAAAAAAGCAGGCCGGAAAAAAATATTCCGGCCTGCTTTTTTAGCCAATGATAACTCGCTCTTTTGGATAATGGTAATTTGGCTGTTTTTCTTTTCCGCCTATAATAAATAAGAAAGAGGTTAATCCAATTCTTCCAATAAACATTAAGGCCATTATGATACATTTCCCAATCATTGATAAATCAGGTGTGATTCCTAACGAAAGGCCCGTAGTACCAAAAGCTGAACAGACCTCGAAAATAATTTCAATAAGCTCCATCTGCTTTTCTGTAATGCTTAGAATGACTACAGAGAAAAAACACATTCCAATAGCAAGCAGTGTGATGGCAAGAGACTTCAGAATATCATCTTCATGAATTTCTCTTTTAAATATTTTTATATCCCTGTTTCCTTTTGCAAAGTGATAGATAAAAAGGATATTTACAGCAAAGGTAGTCGTCCTGATGCCCCCGCCGACAGAACTGGGTGACGCCCCGATGAACATTAAAATGCTCATTATGACGAGTGTAGGCATTGTAAACTCGTTAACATCCATGGTTGAAAGACCGCCGCTCCGGGTGGTAGCGGATTGGAAGAATGCATAAAAGAAGCTCTCATGCCAGTTCATGCCTTTAAAATATTGATTAAATTCCATGATAAGCAAAATAACCGTTCCAAACACAAGAAGAGCTGCATACGTAACAGTCGTCAATTTTGAAAATAAGGAGAATCGAAAAGATGGCTCCTGATCCCATTTATTCCGAAATAGAAATTGCTTTAATTCGATGAGGACAGGAAAACCAATAGCTCCTAACGTAATCAGAATAATATTGATCAGCTGCACGAAATAATCGCCGGCATAAGGTTTAAGAGAGGCTCCCGTTATATCCATGCCACCGTTAGTTGTTGCACTGACAGATGCGAACAGCGCGTGCAGGAATGCATCATCCCATGCCGGATAATATTTAAGAAAATGAAAACCCAATATGAGTGCACCCAGCGTTTCAATCACCAATATTATTTTAATGATTTCTTTGACTAAATTTACTAGTCCTGACAAGGCATATTGATTATGATCGACCATTATGAGGCGGCGCCCTCTTAAGCCAATCCTGCGGCCCAGCAGGAGCCAAAAGAAGGTGCCCAGCGCCATGATCCCTATTCCGCCAAACTGAAGGATGAACATTATGACAAAATAACCAAAAACACTGTATGTCTCTGATATATCCACCACTGTCAGACCGGTAACACTGACTGCACTTACAGCAGTGAAAACCGTATCAATAAATGCAACCTCCACTCCCGGCTTATGTACAGCCGGTATTCTTAATAAAAGTACCGATACAGATACTGCCAATAAATAATATCCGGATATTACTTGGGCAGGTGTTAGTTTATCAAGCCAGCTTCTTACGTCCTTCCACATATCATACCTGTCCCCTTCAAAATTTTTCTAACCCTTATCATAATGAATATACCCGGTTTTTAAAAGGGATATTAGAAAATTCGCAGGAAGTTTTTTATTTATATATAATTAAATCAAAAACCAAAGGGAGATTTAATATGCTGCTGCCTGATCTGGCTGAAAAAATCATAGCTGAAGTGCGTCAGTTTCTTCAGGAAGATATCATAGTTGCCAATACCTGCGGAGTGATCATTGCAAGCACAGACGCCGGCAGAATAGGCAATTTTCACGAAGGAGCATTGCTTACTATAAAACATAAAGAAAAGCTGATTATTACCAGGAAGGATCAATCACGCCTTCAGGGTGTAAAAGCTGGCATTAACCTGCCGATATTTTTCAAAGGGGAAACTGTTGGTGTAATTGGCATTACCGGTAATCCCGATGAAATATCCCCATTCGCAGAAATCATCCGCAAACTGACAGAGTTGTTTATCAGCGAAAGTTACTTTGCTGAGCAGCTCGATTGGCAGGCCCGAGCAATGGAGGGTTTTATGTTTGACTGGCTGCAGACTAAGGAGTGGGATCCCGCATTCAAAGAACGGGCCCATCTGCTGAAAATAAACCTCTCAGTGGATAGACAGGCATCTATCGCAGAATTCAGGCAAAATAGCCAGTTGCTTCATCGTGATCTTTGGAACAGAATATTATCCTGGAAGGAAGCAGGGCCCAATGATATTCTGATTCGCTGGGGCAATGATCGAATTGTCCTTTTAGCAGGGGTTTCTTCAGCAGAAAAAGATCGCAGCATAAGGGAAAAGATCACACGATTCCATCGTTTTCTGGAAAACCTGCTCGCTGCCAAAGTAAGTATCGGCACCGGAAAACCATTGCCTCCCATCAGTCTGTCCGAATCATTTATGCAGGCAGAACGAGCTTTAAAAATCGCAAAAGACCGGGGCAACATCATATTTGATCAGGATTTGACCATTGAAATGATATTTGATGACCTTTCTCCGGAAACTAAGAAGGACTTTATAGAAAGAACCATCGGCACTTTTATGTATGAAGAGGATCTTATGGTTACTCTTAAGGAGCTATTCAGGCAAAATCACTCTTTGAAAAATACTGCTGAGGCCCTGCATATACATATAAACACCCTTCATTACAGGCTAAAGAAAATATCAGAGCTTTCAGGACTGTATCCTTCAAATTTGAATGATTTAATGAAATTATTCATTGCTGTAAAGCTTTTGGAGGAAGGCACAAAAAATAATTAAAATACACCTTAATATTTGTATAATTATCTATAGCAGGGTGCTCCCTGCTTTTTTTATACTTAAAGAATAGATATTGCCAGCCTGCTAGTAAAGGAGAGGATCTATTTGGTTGACGTTCAAATAAAAGAAAAATTTGTCGCCATTGTTGGCGCAAAAAATTATGATGACTCAAAAGCCGGGCGCCTCGTTTATTCTTATGATGCAACTCCCAATTTCCAATCGATGCCCGATGCGGTGATCAGTCCGCGAAACGCTCAGGAAATTTCCCAAATCCTCAAAATTTGCAGCAGCAGAGGAATTCCAATCGTACCAAGAGGATCAGGCACCAATTTATGTGCAGGCACCTGTCCTACAGAAGGCGGAATTGTTCTCCTGTTTAAGCATATGAATAATATTATTGAAATCGATGAAGAAAACCTGACAGCTACAGTGCAGCCGGGTGTTATCACGCTTGATATGATTAATCAGGTTGAAGCAAGAGGGCTTTTTTATCCCCCTGATCCAAGTTCAATGAAGATAAGCACAATCGGCGGAAACATCAATGAAAATTCGGGCGGACTGCGCGGATTAAAATATGGTGTTACAAGGGACTATGTGATGGGACTGGAAGCTGTACTAGCGAACGGAGACATTATCAGAACGGGAGGCAAGCTTGCAAAGGACGTGGCAGGATATGATTTTACCAGGCTGCTGGTTGGATCTGAAGGAACTTTAGGAATTATTACAGAAGCCACATTAAAGTTAATCCCGCTTCCTGAAGCAAAACAGACAATGCTTGCTCTCTTTCAGGATCTGGAACAAGCTGCGAAATCCGTCTCAAAGATCATCGCTGACAAAATCATTCCGGCCACGCTTGAATTTTTAGATCAGCCAACACTAAAAGCAGTAGAAGATTTCGCACAAATCGGTTTGCCGACTGATGTTAAAGCTGTACTTCTTATCGAACAGGATGGGCCGGTTGACGTTGTGGAAAAGGATATGCAAAAAATGGCTGAAATCTGTCAAAAGCAAGGAGCTGTATCGGTACAGCTTGCAAAATCTGAACAAGAAGCCGAAGCCTTAAGGACAGCAAGACGTGCCGCCTTATCGGCTCTTGCACGCTTAAAGCCGACAACCATTCTTGAAGATGCTACAGTGCCAAGATCTGAAATTGCCAATATGGTAAAAGCCATAAATGAAATTTCCCAAAAATACGGGCTCTCCATCTGTACCTTTGGCCATGCGGGTGATGGAAACCTTCATCCGACATGCCCTGCAGATGCCCGGGATAAAAACGAAATGGAACGGGTTGAAAAAGCTTTTGAAGAGATTTTTATCAAGGCGATAGAATTAGGAGGAACTATAACAGGAGAACATGGAGTAGGAGTCATGAAAGCTCCTTATCTGGAACTGAAGCTGGGCCAGGCAGGGATCGATGCCATGAAGGCTGTAAAGACTGGCTTAGACCCCAATAATATTCTTAATCCCGGCAAAATTTTTGCCAAGGACAATAGAAAACGTGTGGTGGTTACACAATGACAACATTAAAAGAACAGACAGTCATTCAGGAAGAATTTGAGAAGCGAATGGATGAAGATGAGCTCCTGAATTGCATGCGCTGTGGGTTTTGTCTCCCTTCATGCCCTACTTATGTCGAGTCAGGCTTTAAAGAAGCGCACTCTCCAAGGGGACGGATTGCATTAATGAAAGCTGTTGCTGACGGATTGATTGAACCGGATGAAGATGTTGAGAGATCTCTTGATCTTTGCCTTGGCTGCCGGGCATGCGAACCTGTATGTCCTTCTGGGGTAAAATATGGACACTTGCTGGAAGAAGCGAGGGATATTATTAACCAGAATAAGAAACACTCACTTCCGGTCAGAGCGGTTCGCAATTTGGTCTTTAATGGGCTTTTCCCCCATCAGAACAGAATGAGGGCAGCTGCAGGGCTGTTGGGCTTTTATCAGCGTTCAGGCCTGCAATCGGCCGCCAGAAAAACAGGGATGCTGAATTGGCTTCCAAAAAACTTCGGTGCAATGGAAAAGGTACTTCCTCAAGTACCAAAATTAAAAAAAATGAAAAATAGACCATCCTATTTCCCAGCAGAAAAGCCAGTAAAGAAAGCCGCTTTTTTTACCGGGTGTTTAATGGACACGATGTTCCTTGAAACCAATAATGCAACAATAAAGCTTCTCCAGCTTGCCGGATGTGAAATTCATATTCCTCAAAATCAGGCTTGCTGCGGTGCTCTTCACGGTCATAGCGGTGAAAAGCAGACAGCTAAAGATCTGGCAAAGCGGAACATAGAAGCTTTTGAAAAACTGGACGCAGACTATATCATCACAAATGCAGGAGGATGCGGTGCATTCCTTATTGACTATGGCCACCTGCTTAAAGATGACCGGGAATGGCATGAAAGAGCTGTAAAGTTTTCGGAAAAACTCAAAGATATCAGCCAAATTCTATATGAACTTGAATTTCATAAAAAAGTTCAACTTGAGCTTCCGGGGCAGGTCGTAACCTATCAGGATTCCTGCCATTTGCGCAATGTCATGAAAACCTCCATAGCACCTCGTACGCTTCTGAATTCAATCAGGGGCATTGAATTCAGGGAAATGAAAGATGCGGACAGATGCTGCGGTTCTGCCGGTATTTATAATATTGTTGAATCTGAAATGTCTATGCAAATACTTGATCATAAAATGATTCAGGCCAAGTCAGCAAATGCTGCAGTGATCGTGACCTCTAATCCAGGCTGTCTTCTGCAGATGAAGCTGGGGATCGAACGGGAAGGTTTGCAGCATAAGATTAAAGCAGTTCACATCGCAGACATCCTATTAGAGGCTGCCTGTGCAAAATAGCTATGCTGCTTATGCCGAAATATTACCACTTATGAAAACTCCTTTTTAATTCATACTACAAATACAGAGGGATGGTAACTCTGTAAGACCAATAAAAAGGAGTTGAATACAATGGCAAGAAGCAGCAATAAGCTTTTAGTTCCTGGCATTGAACAATACATGGACCAGGTTAAATATGAAATTGCCCAGGAATTTGGTGTTCAATTAGGCTCTGATACAGTATCCCGGGCTAACGGATCTGTAGGCGGAGAAATTACTAAGCGGCTTGTCCAGCAAGCTCAAGCCCAAATGTCCGGCCAGAATAAACAATAACAACTTCATATAAATGGAAAAAGTCCGGAGCCTGCTCCGGACTTTGATTTTATCATTTTCCTCTATCATCATGCTTCCCTTGATTGTTTCCGCTGCCTTTATTGGAATTGTCACTATTCTTCTGGTTTTTCTCATGACCTTTCCAGCCTCTGTTTTTCCCATTATCATGTTCTTTGGAACTTCTCTCAGGATTATTTCTATTTTCAATACCCTTGTTATTTTTTTTTTCGCTTGGATGATTCGGATGTTCTTGGACTTTTATCTTATTTCCCTGATCATTCTTTCCATCATGATCGTGTCTTTTTTCATGATTATTTCCATTGTTTTTCCCGCTGTTATTCTGCTGTTTTTGCTGGTTCTCAGATTTCTTTAATTGCCCCGGAACAGCAGGTTCTTCTTTATTAACTCCTTTATTCCCCTGCTTTTTTAATTGGCTTTGGGTATTTTCTGCAGGTTTTGGAGGAGATTGTGTTTCTTTATCTGCCTGTTTATTAGGATTTACAGGTTCAGAATATTCCTTCCTGTCATCGTCAGCCTTTAATTTACTTTCTTTATATATCCCGGCTGACAGTCCTTTTTCAATAGCGGCTTCTCTTTCCTCTTCACTTGCTTCCAGTAAAGTTACTTCAAGCTGCTCTTTTTGTGCAGCTTGTTTTATATCTGCTAACTCTTTCTGAATGTGCTCATCCGCTTCTTTAATCTGTTCTGTATAAACGGCTGCAATGACTATTTCGTTATTTTCCTTTAAATAGCCCTGCTTCTTTATCTGAAGGAGAATTTTGTCAGCCACTTCATGAATGCTGTTCTTTTTCCAGTTCTTGATGTTCTGGATAATAAGTTTTCCTTCTTCATTATAAGGAATGAGTTCTACTACCTGATATTCCTGATTGACCCCTAATTCAATACTCGGATTGACGTCTATTGACATATAAGCGTACACTTCGTCGTTTTGCAAAAACGGCAGAAAAGACACGATTGCGAGCATCAACGCAAATGCTGTTGCCATTAATCCTTTTCCTCTGGACAATCTAAAAATTAATAGAGGACGCGACAACTTTCCGTCTTTCAGTTCTATTGGGAAGAAGGCAATTTCCTGGCCTATTGCGTATGCCCGATCTTGTTTTCGGGCACGCAGAAATTCTCCTTCCGGGGTTAATAGTGTTAAAAAACGTTCGTTTATTTCCATGATTATACCTGTTTTCACGTTTCCAACACCCCTTTGATATAATCCTTTAAAAAGACATAATCGCCAGTTAATATCAGTGATATGGCAATTATATATTTTCTATTTCTCTCTATTGTTTTTCTGCTTAAAGATACATAACCCTCCAGCTGCTTTATTGGCAGCTTTTTTTTGTCAAAAAGAATACTTTTGAGTTCTTCATTTTCAACCAGAATTTTGGCTACAGTCATCGCATTTTTTCGTGCATCCGCATGTTTTGGGGATTGTTCGATCAGATCGCTGAAGGTAAGGCCGAATTCCTGAAGAATCTGTGTAAACTGGAAAATTTCTTCTTTCCTCAGTTCTTCATCTGTTTTTTTTCTGTAATCTTCAATGGACAATTCGTCTTCTATTGCCGAGCTGGCCGTATCATCATCTTCCAGTTTAGAGACTCCATTAAAGCTGAGATTTTGAAATTTGGATTGCTTACGGATATAATCAATAACCCGCCTTTTAATAAGTACTTCCGAAAAACTGATCAATGAACTACCCTTATCAGGACTGTACTTTTGAATAGCTTCATTAAAGGCTATGAGGCCAATGCTAAATTCATCATCAGATTCATGAATATATCTCTTGCAGACTGATGATACTGTTTTAGCAATAAACGGCTTATATGACTCTATTAGCTCATTATTTAATGCTGTATCTCCCTGCTGTATTAACTCTACCGTTTCTTCGAGCGATTTCTTCCGCTTCTTCGCCATAAACAATAAGCTTAGCAATAGCCCCACCTCTTTTCAAAACACATTATACCATACGGTGTCCAGATTATTTTTTTTTGGGTGGTTTTATTGGCTAAGGAAAAGAAAGCCTTGCAGTGCTTTCCTTTCCAGATAAAATTAGTTGCCTTTATTCTCTTTCCCTTGACCTTTTGCCTGTTCAGCTCTCTCTTTTCCCTTGCTGGCATGGCTTTTTGCCTCAGTCTGCTTTTCTTCAACTTTCTTTGCCTGCTGTTCTTTTGCTGCTTTTCTAGCTGCCTCACGTGCTTCTCTTTCAGCTTCTTTAGCTGCTTCGCGTGCTTCTTTTGCTGCTTTTCTAGCTTCTTCACGTGCAGCCTTTGCTTCCGCTCTCTTATTGGCTTCTAAAACTTTTGCTTCTTCATGTGCCTTTTTCTTCTCAGCCTTGGCTGCATTTTTTGATTCTTTAGACACCTTCACGGGAACTGCACGTGTCACAGCTTCTTCTTCAGAAGCTGATTCATCAATTTCTTTCGCTGAATCGTCTGCTGATTCCATTTCTGAAAAAGCTTCTTCAGATTTAACTGGTTCAGGCTCTTCTGCAGCCTGCCCATCCTGGTCATTTCCTGCATATCCTTTTTCCAGGCCGATCAATTGGTCAGACCATTTTTCAGAGAACTTAGCAATGTTCTTTTGCATCGCTAAAATAGCAGGATGATTTTCATCGAACCTATCTGAAAACTTAGCCAGATTTGCCTTTAGGGTAATGATATTTTGAGCAAGGATTTCTTTTACTTCTTCTTCCGTTTCCTTGTCCACTGTGTCATTATCAGAATCAAGCTCATCATCGACATCATCCTCAGCCTGAACATCCTCTTCAGATGCCTCATCCTCAGCTGATTCGTCTTCGCTAATTAGATCACTGCTGTTCTCATCATCTGATTTAGACTGTTCAGAGTCTTCATTAGCTTCTTCAACAATGTTTTCAGCATTTTCCATTTGTTCTAATGCTTTTTCTATTGCTGCTAATGCTTCTTCTTCCTTTCCTTCAGCAAAAAGGGCTTCTGCTTCAGCCATACGCTCTGCAGCATAACCGGCAAGCAATTTTGCCTCTTTAACATCATCAAAAGTTAGAGCAAGCTTTACTTTTTCCAAAGCCAGCTTCGCAAAGTAGAAAAAGCTTCCAGGCAATAAAGATGGTGTTTCTGATTCAATCTCATCAAGCTTTTCTGTAGAATCGTCAATGGCTTCTGCTTCAACATTATTTGTTTCAGCTATCGCTTTGGCTGATTGGTCATTTTTTAATTCAACTGTTTCAAAATCTGCTTCTTCGCTATTTTCACTTGCAAAGGCTGCTGTTCCTGAGAATGTGAATGCTCCTGCAATCACTACTGCCAATGTACTCTTTGCCATTTTATTCATTTCTTTGCCGGATAAAAATTTCAATGATTTCACCTCATGATTTAATCACAAGCGGCCGCTTTGTTCATTACAACTGTACGGATTCATGGAAGAGATTTTTGGGGGTTCTAGAAAATTATTTATTAAAAAAAGAAAAAAAGCTTTAACAAACACTAAATTGATTAGTGTGCTAAAGCTTTTTTAAATTAAGGAGTCAAATGGTTACCGTCTTTATATAGGAATGTGCCGCCTTAACTTTGTACCTGATGCTTTCTCCATTTCAAAATGACCCACCTGATCAAAAGACCGGTTACTACACCTGGAATAACAAAGATCATAGGAAGAAAGACCGGCCCAAAAAAAATCCCAAACAATTTGAGTTTTGTTGAGTACATTAGACCTACTGTGACAAAATAGGCACTGAATACAAAAGGAAGGAATGATAATTCTTCCTTTTCCGGCATAGCACTGCGGTATGCATCCCACATTGCAAACATGTAAAGACAAGGATAAAACATGAGCCACTGATAATTAAGGACATGAACAGCTTTATCAATTTCGCCCATGAAACTGTACATGATGGCCGAATTAAAATGGCTGTAAACATTAATGATAAATTCAAGGACGACAAACAATGTCCCCTTCCACAGCTGCCCCGCCAATAATTGGCTAAAACCCGGCAATGCAATACTCCAAAAAACCGCTTCTAATTTACTGAGTTTTTTCATTTCATTACCACCAGCTACAAGTCGATGCTTTTATTGTGCTCTGAAAATTGGTCAATTATCAATTTATTTTCCAGATTTTTTCCTGAAACACCATCTAAAAATTAGGCTTCAGTGCAAAAATAAGACCCCTTCATTAGAAGGAGCCTTTATCAGATCTAGAAATTATCATCCCGTTTCTGGTTTTTCTTATCATCATCATCCCTTTTTACAATTTTTAACAACTCCTCCAGCATGGCTGCCATATCATCTCTGCTGTAGGATTTAGCCTCAGAGGATTGAAGCTGTTTTTTGTCTTCGTCATTATCGTGATTCCAGTTTTTGTCCACTCTTTCTTCAAGCAGGTAAGCTGGCACTAAGTGTCCATCCGGTGTTGCATACATTTTATTTAATCGCCGTGTATCCTTGTCAAAAAAGCTATATACAACTGGTATGACAAATAGTGTCAGGAATGTACTGCTGATCAGCCCGCCAATAAGAGTAATTCCCATGGGCTGGTTAATTTCTGTTCCTTCTCCAATGCCAAGTGCTAAAGGCACTAAGCCAAGTATAGTAGTTAAGGCCGTCATGAATATTGGCCTTGCACGGTCCTTAACTGAAATAATTATGGCATCGTAGCTCTTAAGACCCTGCTCTTTCTTTTGGTTAATATAATCGACAATCACTATTGCATTATTAACTACAATTCCTGCAAGCACAATAATCCCGATTATGGCTGTTAAACTAATAGGTGTTTGGGTTGCTGTAAGAGCAATTGCCACGCCTATCACCATGAGCGGCACAGTAAACATGATAACCAGCGGATACTTAAGCGACTCAAATTGGGCTGCCATGACAAGATAAATAAACACGATTGCCAGTACAAATGCCAGAATCAGGTCATCAATGGATGATTCCAGCAATTCTCTGTCACCGCTAAAAACGATTTCTGTTTCATCCGGCAATTTCAGATCGGCAATTTCTTTATCCACTTCTTTTGACATGGCACCCATGTTTGTTGAAGATTTGTACTTTAATGTAAATTGGACAGCATCCTGCTGATTAATGCGCTGAATATTTACCGGTCCTTCTCCTCGCTCAATATTGGCTACATCACTCAGAGCGGCATAATTGCCATCAGGTTTTTTAATAAGCAATTTCTTCAAATTCTCTATATCCTGTGTGACTTCCCGATCGTACTCAACAAAAACGCCATAGATATTCGATTCATCATCTATCATTTGTGTAGCCCGATTGCCCCGGGTTACATCATTTACTGCCATGGCTACCTGGGCGGGAGCCAGACCCTCTTCAAGAGCCTTTTCACGGTCCACAGTAATTTGAATTTCTTCAACAGTATCCATGAGATCAGTCGATAATTCGGTTACATCCTCAAGGTCTTTCAATGCATTATAGATTTTATCAACATTTTCCTTTAGTCGGTTGGGATCTGTTTCCCTCACACTGAAGGTCAGTGTATTCGGTGATGTACCTGCTGTAGACTGTGTATTAAATGAGAGTTCTGCAGTTTCATTAACCTTTGATGCAGCACTTTCCAGATCCTTTTTCACCTCATCGACAAATTCAAAAGTAGACCTTTCCCTCTGGTCCAGCTCTTTCATTTTGATATACAATTCAGCGATATTGGCATTTTTCGAGCCCCGGAAGGACCCTTCCTGTGTAGTTCCGATTAGACTGACAAAGGTATCAACTTCTTCTTCATCCTTTAGTTCATCCTCTAAAGCTGATACAGCCTTTTCTGTTTCTGAAAGTGCAGTGCCGTTCTCAAGCTCCATACGCACCGTAAAAAAGCCCTCATCTGCATTTGGCAAGAATTGTGTGCCTACTGTGGTCAATCCAAAGCTGCCCGCTGCCAATAACAGCATGGTAATAGCTATTACCGCTGCACGATTCCGCAAAGACCACTTGATCGATTTTTCAAGTGATCGCATTAAGCCTGTTTCCTGCCTTTTTGCCTCCGTGTTTGTTCTTGGAGACTTCAGAAGCCTGCTCGCAAGCATTGGCACTATTGTCAGGGCAACAACCAAAGATGCAAATAAGCTAAAGGAAATGGTCAGGGCAAACTCCTTAAACAATTCTCCGATTATTCCAGTTATAAATACCACTGGGAGGAATACTGCAACTGTTGTCAGGGTGGAAGCCGTAATTGCACTTCCTACTTCTTTTGCCCCAACACTTGCCGCCGTTTTCGGATCTTTTCCCATTGATAAGTGGCGGTATATGTTCTCAATAACCACGATGGAATTATCCACCAGCATGCCTATTCCAAGCGCCAATCCGCCAAGAGTCATAATATTTAAGGTGAAATCGGAAAAATACATTAACACAAATGTGAAAATAACTGAATAAGGAATAGAAATTCCGATGATGAGTGGACTTTTGACATTTTTCAAAAAGAAAAACAGCACAATCATAGCAAAAATACCGCCGAGAATCAGTGAATTGGAGATATTTCCTATTGCAAGACTTATGTAATCCCCCTGGTCGAAAAGAATTTCTGATTCAATATTTTCAAACTGTTCCTTTTCAAGAAGATTATCCAATTGCTTTATAAATTGGTCTGAAACCTCTGCCGTATTAGCATCGGACTGCTGGAGGACACTCAGTAAGACAGATGGAGCCTGGTTTGTGCGTGTAATGGTTCGATCATCCTGGCTGGCCAGCTGAACCTCTGAGATATCATCAAGGCTTACTTTATTGCCTGTTGCAGGATCAATTGTTACCGTAAGTTTTTTCAGTGTATCGAGGGAATCAATGGAGCTGATAATTCTGGTTGTCAGCTCTTTTCCCTCAGTCAAAACAGGATCACCCGGCATTGATATATTATTGGATTCAACTACATCCACAACATCAGCCTGGCTAAGTTTGAAATCTCTCAGCTTTTCCTGGTCCAGCTCCACTCTTACTTCCTTAATCGCAGTTCCGGAGAGATTTACGCTTGCTACTCCTTCAACTTTAGACAGCTCGAGGTTCAGTTCTTCAGCAAGCCTTCTTAATGCTTCAGGCTCCTCATCTGCACTAAGAGATAATTGAATAATCGGAAACTGAGCAGGATCGAACTTCATAAATCGCGGTTTATCAGCTTCTTCAGGAAGCTGTGTCTGATCCAGTCTTTGAATGACCTCACTTTGTATTTCATCAATATCTGTAGTCCAGGAAAATTGCATCAAAATGAAGTTTGCGCTCTCCTGTGAGGTAGAAGTCAAGGTTTTAATCCCCGGCAATGTTGCCAGATTTTCTTCCAGCGGCTTTGTTACTTTTTCCACCACTTCATCGGGACTTGCTCCAGGATACGAAGTGACTACTACTCCTACAGGAGGATTAAGATCTGGTATAAGTTTTAATGGAATATTTAAGAGGGAGACTACTCCTAAAATAAGCACTAAGAACATCGTAACCAATGTAAAAATTGGCCTTTTGATTGAAAAATCGCTTATTCGCACACATTCTGCTCCTTTCAATGACTGGATGAGATAATCTTGGGATCGATGGATGTAGAAATTAACACATTTTAACTATATTAAAGCAGCTATTGCGATGCAAGCAATCAGTGTGCTGTCAATTATAATATGAAAAATTACAGCAGCTCCTAATCCACAGAAAAAAGCAGCCTAAGCAGCTGCTTTCCTCTATAATTTTTCGATTTTCAAACCAGTAAATCCATAGATTAAGGTGATTACAGGACTGAGCAGACAGAATAATGCAAATGGCATATAAGCTGTTGTTTCTACACCTAAAACACCTGTCAGAAATACTCCGCAGACACTCCACGGAACTAATGGGTTTACTACCGTGCCTGCATCTTCAAGGATTCTGGAAAGATTCTTTGGGTGCAGCCCGGCTTTTTCAAAAGGCTCTCTGAAAGCATTTCCTGTTAGAAGAATAGACAGGTACTGCTCGCCAAGGAGGAAATTAATCCCAATCGCTGTTCCTGCTGCTGCCGCCACTAGAGCTGATATCCGATTCAAAAACCCTTTGACCCCTTCCAGAAGAGCTGGAAGGATTCCAAGCTTAAAGAATAAACCGCCCATAGAAAGCGCGAGTAATACCAAAGAAATCGAAAACATCATGCTCTCCATGCCGCCTCTTGATAAAAGGGCGTCAATTTCCTCTGAACCGCTATTTGAAGCATATCCTGAAAACAGCAATGTCAAAACTTTTTGTAAGCTGAAGCTGCTTTGAACGATAACGGCAAAGATTAATGCAGATACGATGCCAGCAGATAGCGTAATAATTGCCGGTACTCTTTTAATGGCCATTATAGTCAAAATGGCAAATGGAATGAGGGAGTACCAATGCACCAGTCCCTCATCCAGCAAAGTTTTTTTCAGCTGGGCAATCTTTGAGAAATCAGATGCTGCCTCCGATGGTGACAGGAAAGCAAAGATTGCCAGAGAAATGATAAATGAAGGAATTGTTGTCCAGGCCATCGTCTTGATATGCTCAAATAAATCCACCTTAACTGTTGATGATGCCAGGTTGGTTGTATCGGATAGGGGGGACATTTTATCGCCAAAAAATGCGCCGGAAATAACTGCACCTGCCGTAATTGCATCCGAGAGCCCCAAAGCAGAGCTGACTCCCATAAAGGCCACTCCCAATGTAGCAGCTGTTGTAAGTGAGCTTCCTATACTCATGCCGATCACTGATGCTACCACAAAAACAATGGCATAAAAGAACTCTCCATTAACAACTTCCAAAGCCATGTAAATGAATGTAGGAATCGTGCCGCTCGCCATCCAGCTGCTTATCAGCATTCCGATTAAAAAGAAGATGAAAATAGCCCCTAATCCGGACTGGGCACCTTCAATAAGCCCCTTTTCCAGCTGTGTTATAGATACTTTTCTTATTAAACCGTAAGCTATTAACCCCATTATCGCGAAAACAACCGGAATATGAGGAACTGCCCCGGCAAAAATAATCGAGTAGCTGATTCCGCCTAAAATGATGAAAGTGACAATGAGTGCCTCCAGGGGCTTTAAATTTAATGCTGACTGATCATGATGCATAATGTATTCCTCCTAAATTTGCCTGTAATTTTATACAAACAAAAAGAGCCCTCTCGCCTATAGGGACGAAGGAGCTCCGCGGTACCACCCTAATTGATAAGCTAATGCTGCTTACCCACTTAAAAAGTATTGTCCATATTGAATGCAGTTGTATTTCGACCATTGCTGCCTGGATTTTCATCAGCCATCCAGTTTCTATTTGCTGCCGGCAATTACTCTACTTATGCTGCGGACAAGATCTTTGATTGAGATTACACTTTCTGCTTTTTAACTTAAACGCTTTTTAGCGTTAAAGTGTGCGTGTTACTACTATATTATCAATTGATAGATATGTCAATAGTAATGAGAAAGGAATAAATGGAAGCTAAAACGGCCCATAAAGGGCCGCCAGCTTTATTCCGAGTCCATCGGATTATATAATTTTACATCAGGATTCTTTTCCTGGAACCATCTGAGTGCAAAGTCATTTTCAAATAGAAAGACATTTTTGCCGTAACGGTCTTTAACCAGGAGGCTTCTTCCGCTGGAAAGGTTTTCGTTGACCTCATCGCCTTCTACCCAGCGTGCGATCTTGGAGCCCTGTCTTTCCATATATACTTCTGTGTTATACTCATTTTTCATGCGGTGTTCAAAAACTTCAAACTGCAGCTGCCCCACTGCACCCAGGAGGTATTCTTCCATTTTGACTGTCTTAAACAGCTGGATGGCACCTTCCTGAACCAGCTGCTGAATGCCCTTATGAAAATGTTTTTGCTTCATGACATTTTTTGCTGTTACTTTAACAAAAAGCTCAGGTGTAAATTGAGGAAGACGCTCATATTGGAAGTTATTTTTTCCGGCTGTTAATGTATCGCCTATTTGATAAGTTCCCGGATCATAAATTCCGATGATATCTCCGCTGACTGCAGAATCAACTGTACTTCTGTCATCAGCCATGAATTGAGTGGACTGCGCAAGCTTAATGGACTTGCCGATTCTTGGTATATTCACAGCCATGCCCCGCTCAAATTGGCCTGAACAAATTCTTAAGAATGCAATCCGGTCGCGATGTGCAGGGTTCATATTGGCCTGAATTTTAAATATAAAGCCAGAAAATTCTTCTGACAGCGGATCTATTTCCCCTGCAGTCGAATTTCTCGGCTGCGGCGGCGGTGCAAATTGCAGATAAGACTCCAGGAAAGTCTGTACACCAAAGTTGGTCAGCGCGCTTCCAAAAAACACAGGAGTCAGTTCCCCATTTGCAATTCTCTCTCTTGAAAACTCATTGCCCGCTTCATTTAACAGCATAATCTCTTCAAGCGTCTGATCATATAGGCCAGAATCCTTAATGGAATGGTTCCCCTCTATTTCACCTTCCTGATTTAAAGAAATAAAGCGGTCCTCTTCCTCTACTCTAAATTGCTCAATTCGATTATTAAACCTATCATAGATCCCAAGGAATTCTTTTCCCATCCCGATTGGCCAATTCATTGGGTATGATTCAATTCCCATAACTTCTTCTAATTCAGCAAGGAGCTCAAGGGGTGCTTTACCCTGACGGTCAAGCTTATTCATAAAAGTAAATATCGGAATTCCTCTCATGCGGCAGACCTTGAATAATTTAAGTGTCTGCTCCTCAATACCTTTAGCTGAGTCGATGATCATAACGGCACTGTCAACGGCTGTCAGCGTGCGATACGTATCTTCACTGAAATCCTGGTGACCAGGCGTATCAAGAATATTAACACGCGCTCCCTCATATTCAAACTGCATCACGCTGGAGGTTACTGAAATTCCGCGCTGCTTCTCAATCTCCATCCAGTCACTTGTCGCATATTTGCCTGTCTTCTTCCCTTTAACTGTACCTGCATCACGAATGGCACCACCGAACAATAGGAGCTTTTCGGTAAGCGTCGTTTTACCGGCATCCGGATGGGAAATAATCGCAAACGTGCGGCGGGATAAAACTTCTTCATTAAAATTTTTGGGCATAGTAGTTCCTCACTTACTTATATGAAAATTTGTTGATCAAGCAATCAATGCGTCACTTAATTATTGCAATACCTTCAATTTTATCGCTCTCAAGTCAAGTTTGCAACGCATTTAAGATTGCATATTTCTTTTTATTACTCTTTTTGAGGCTTATAATAGGGAAACTAAATGTAAAAAGGGAGGTTAAAAATGGACACAATTACTCATACTTTATTTGGCTTGAGCCTATATGGTGCAGTTGATAAACAGAGGATGGATAAGAACTCCAGGAAAGCGTATCTGCTTACCGCTGTAGGGGCAAGTCAAATTCCCGATATTGATGTCATCTCGCGCTTCTGGGATACAGAAGGACTTTATCAGATGTGGCACAGGGGGATTACCCATTCTGTTTTCCTGACTCCGGTGTGGGCTCTGCTGTTTTTGCTGCTGTCCTTCCTGCTTTTCAGAGTCAAGGATAAGAAGCTTTTCTTGCTGGGATGGCTTGCAGTTTTCATACATAATACAAGCGATTTATTCAATGCATGGGGCACAGGTTATTTGGAGCCATTTTCAACTATGAGAGTTACTTTTGGTACGATTCCAATTGTTGATTTAGTATTTTGGATCATAATGGGAGCAGCCTTTTTCTTTACAAAAAGGAATAAATCAAAATCTCCCTATTATTTTAAAATGGCTTGGGCTTTTATGCTTCTTCACGTGGTAATCCAAAGCACACAGGGATACCTCATTTATAAGCAGTATAACGATCACTATGAACAAGTTGCCCTATCGGCAGAGTTTATACCATGGACTTATTCGGTTATTACAAAGAAAGATGACGAAGTGACCATATTCAATGATACTCTTTTCACCGAAAAGAAGGCCCAATATGTGCTTCAATCAAAAGAAGCTGCGGATTTGGACAAATTGTTTTCTGAGCGTCCTGAAGCTAAAACCCTTTATGAATGGTCTCCATTTGTCGTTCTAGTTGATGATGATGAAAGGCTTGGACTCTACGATCCCCGGTTTTACAGGAACGGCCAGTCATTTTTATTCGAGTATATTGAAAAAAATACGGAAAGATGAGCGCCGTGCTCATCTTTTTCCGTTTATCCCCATTATTTTCTTCATGCATAGTATTTTCATGAATTTATTCCTTTTGCACATAATATAACTATTGAGCTTTACAAGCAGTTTCATAAGGGAATAGGATTACTGGTCAGAACTCTCCCTGCTGATTTTTGCCGGGAAAAACTACTACATATTGAAGAGGTGTAAACATGAATTTTATTTGGGGGATATTCGGTATTATTGTCGTTTTAGGGATAGCCTTCCTGCTTTCAAGCAATAGAAGGGCGATAAGTTTAAGAACAGTAGCGGGAGGGCTTGCCATTCAGCTGATTTTCGCCTTTCTCGTTTTAAAGTGGGAAGGCGGCAGAAAGGGATTGGAATGGCTCACAATGAAGGTAAACGACATAATCAATTACGCCAATCAGGGTATAAATTTTTTATTTGGCGGCCTTTTTACAGATGAATCGGGCATTGCCTTCGTTTTCGCATTTCAGGTTTTGCCTGTTGTAATCTTTTTTTCATCACTGATTTCCGTCCTCTATTACTTAAGGATTATGCAGTTTTTCATTAAAATCCTCGGCGGGGGACTGGCTAAGCTTCTCGGGACCAGAAAAGCGGAATCCATGTCGGCAGCAGCCAATATATTCGTGGGCCAAACGGAGGCACCGCTAGTGGTCCGCCCTTATATTGCTAATATGACAAAATCCGAGTTATTTGCGGTCATGACCGGAGGCCTCGCTTCTGTGGCGGGATCTGTTTTAATTGGGTACTCTTTATTGGGAGTGCCTCTCGAATACCTTCTGGCTGCAAGCTTTATGGCTGCACCCGCTGGATTGATCCTGGCCAAAATAATGCTTCCTGAAACGGAAGATAAAGAAGAGCCTAAGGAATTTGATATGGAAGTCGATAGCGATTCTGCAAATGTCATTGATGCAGCCGCAAAAGGAGCAAGTGTCGGACTGGAGCTCGCTTTAAATATCGGCGCGATGCTGCTGGCCTTTATTGCTTTAGTTGCTTTAATTAACGGGCTTCTTGGATGGGTTGGAGGGTTATTTGGGTTAGAAGGATTGACACTCGAAATCATACTTGGATATGTGTTTTCTCCACTCGCGTTTGCTATAGGAGTTCCATGGTCAGAAGCCGTACAGGCAGGAAATTATATTGGCCAGAAGCTAATATTGAATGAGTTTGTTGCTTATTCTGCTTTTGCGCCGGATATCCCGACTTTATCTGATAAAACGGTGGCGATCGTAAGCTTCGCCCTTTGCGGATTTGCCAATATTTCTTCATTGGGTATTTTGCTGGGAGGACTTGGCGGATTGGCTCCGAACCGCAGGCAGGACATTGCACGGCTTGGCTTGAAGGCAGTTGCTGCAGGTGCCCTGGCATCTATGCTAAGTGCCGCCATAGCAGGAATGCTGTTTTAATGAGCTATGGAATATGGAAAATCCTCCCGTATACCGGGGAGGATTCAGTTTGTCGACAAAAGGGCTTCGGAATGGTCTCATTCCGAAGCCCTTTTGTGAATTTCACTCATTTTCCTTTATATACCGATCTTCCTCTGGCCTCCTTCTAGACCTTTTTAGGCTCCGTCCATGTCCAGCTGGCCATCTTTTTTAAATTGATGGTAGCGAAAGTAAGCATCGCCTGCGCCGACAATTTTTTAAGCCCTCTCAGGGTTGTCCAGCGCATGCCATGCTTTAAAAGCATCTTCTTACCTCAAGCAATTGATATTCCTATTCTATCAAGACTTGGAGAACATGCGATACAAAATTCAGAAAGCCTGTTGATTGGAGTGGAAGGCGCGAAGACTCCCCGGGAGTGCTGGACAGGTGAGACCCCGCAGGCGCGAACGCGCCGAGGAGGCTCAGCGCCGGCCCGCAGGAAAGCGAAGCGCCTGGAACGGAAATCAACAGCCTCGATTACACGCTAAATAAAAAAACTGCAGACAATCTCGTTTTTCATCGAGTTTGTCCACAGTCTGAACCCTCCCGTATACCGGGGGGATTTTTCTATTTCTTTAAATAATAGATAACGGATTCATATGGCCTTAACTGGATGGTCTCCGCAGCTGAAGGTGACTGCTCGTAATTGGCAAGTAAAATTTCTCTTATATATTCATCTGCTTGAATGTGTTCAGGAAGGGTAAATGATGTTTCTTTCCCATAAAAATTATTTACGACCAAAAGTTTTTCATTATCACCATTTCGAACATAAGCAAATACATCAGGATGATCTTCAGAAATCAGTTCATAATCACCATAGGTAATTATATCGTACTGCTTTCGAAGCTGGATCAGCTTTTTATAATGATAGAAAATAGAATTCTCGTCCTTCAATGCGTTTTCGGCATTGATTTTCCTGTAATTGGATGCGACAGGAATCCATGGGGTTCCATCGGAGAATCCGGCATTTTCAGTACTATTCCACTGAACAGGCGTCCGGGAATTATCGCGAGATTTGCTTTTAAGAATGTTAATTATTTCTTCCTCTGTCATTCCTTTTTCCTTAAGAATAGAATAAACATTCAGTGATTCTACATCTCTGTAGTCTTCAATCCTCTCAAAGCCGGGGTTTGTCATGCCAAACTCTTCACCCTGATAAATATACGGAGTTCCCTGCATCATATGAATGGCTGTCGCCAGCATTTTAGCAGATTCACGATGATAATGTTTGTCATCTCCATATCTTGAAACAACCCGGGGCTGATCATGATTGCACCAGAATAAAGCATTCCAGCCTCCCCCAGTGTGCATTTCAGTTTGCCATTTTGATAAAATTTGCTTTAATGCCGTAAAATTAAAATCAGCGAGTGCCCATTTCTCTCCATTAGGGTAGTCCACTTTTAAATGATGAAAGTTGAAAGTCATGCTTAATTCTTCCCGCTCGGGGTTGGAATACTTTATACAATGATCAATTGTAGTGGATGACATTTCCCCAACTGTCATACTATCGTATTTTGAGAATACTTTATCATTCATTTCACGCATAAATTCGTGTACACGAGGGCCGTCGGTATAGAATTTTCTGCCGTCACCCGGAGGTACAGAGCCGTCATCATCCGGAAAATCCTGATCTTTGGAAATCAGATTGATTACATCAAGCCTAAAGCCATCTACACCTTTTTTAAACCAGAATTCCATCATGTCATACACTTTGCGGCGAAGGCCTTCATTTTCCCAATTTAGATCAGCCTGTGTAACATCAAAAAGATGAAGATAGTATTGGCCTGTTGCTTCATCATATTGCCATGCATTTCCGCCAAATTTGGATTCCCAGTTTGTCGGCTCGCTTCCATCTTCCTTAGGATCTTTCCAGATATAAAAATCCCGGAATGGATTGTCTTTTGATTTTTTTGCTTCCTGGAACCATTGATGTTCGGTGGAAGTATGGTTAACAACGATATCCATAATAATTTTAATGTCCCGATTATGGGCTTCTTCAAGGAGCTTATCAAAGTCTGCCATCGTTCCATATTCCTCATGGATGCTGAAATAGTCGCTAATGTCATATCCGTTATCCCGCTGTGGAGATCTATAAATGGGTGTCAGCCAGACGACGTCCACACCTAATTCTTTTAAGTAATCAAGCTTGGCAATAATTCCAGGAATGTCTCCGACTCCATTTCCTGTCGTGTCGTTAAAGCTTTTCGGATAAATTTGATAGACTACTGCTTTTTTCCACCACGGTTGTTTCATTTAGAATCACCCTGTTTAAGTATTTTTAGATGTTTTTCCAGAACTGTTGGCTTATAAATTAAGCACAAATGCTTGTATTCTGCCCGTTGATTTCCGCTTCAGGCACTCAGCAAACCCGCGGTGCGGGCGGTGAGCCTACTCAACGCCCTGCGTCTGCGGGGTCTCACCTGTCCCGCTGCTCCCGCAGGACACTGGATAAGCTCCTTAGGATGTGCACCGCACAAAGAAAATGCGAAAGCATTTTCGAGGATCTCGCGCCTTCCGCTCCTATCAACTCAGTAAAGTATTTAAATATGGGTAGCGTTTTACAAAACTCACATTTTAACCGTTAAAGAGAAGCACTTGAGCTTCATATGGACGAAGTTTCATTGTTCTGCTGATTTGTATATCTTTATAATTCCCAATCAGCAATTCGAATTTTTTCCCCTGGAGGTTTGCAGGGAGTTCTGCTTCAGTGTTTCCGCCATAGAAGTTGCACATGACAAGAAGAGTCTGATTGCCCAGTGTTCTTGTATAGGCGTAGACTTCAGAATGATGATCAAGTATAAGGTTATATTTTCCGTAAATAATAATTTCATTTTTCTTCCTAAGTTCAATAAGCTTTTTATAATAATGAAAGACAGAGTCAGGGTTTTCCATGGCCTTTTCGATATTAATATCTTTATAGTTAGGATTCACTTTTATCCATGGGGTTCCTTTCGTAAACCCTCCGTGCCTGGAAGAATCCCATTGCATTGGCGTTCTTGCATTGTCACGCCCTTTTGCATAGATGGCCTTCAGTGCCTTTTCCTCTGTCCAGCCATCGTTAAGAGCTTCTTTATAAAAATTAAGTGTTTCTATATCTCTGTATTCATCAATGCTTGAGTAACGGACATTCGTCATTCCTATTTCTTCGCCCTGATAAATATATGGAGTTCCCTTCATCATATGCAACAATGTTGCCAGCATCTTTGCTGACTTATCCCAATACTCTCCATCATTCCCGAATCTTGAAACAGAGCGGGGCTGATCATGATTATTAAAGTAAAGGCTGTTCCAGCCAACCTCATCCAGTTCATTTTGCCATTTGGTCAGATTTGTTTTTAAGTCAAATAGATTGAGGGGTTTGAGGTCCCATTTGCCATTTGGCCCGTTATCGAGGCTAACATGTTCAAATTGGAAGACCATATTCAGCTCATTGCGTGATTCCCCCGTATACTGCCGAGCCCACTCCGGATTTACACCAGGCATTTCGCCGACAGTCATCACATCATACTTCGATAACGCCTTTTCATTCATCTCCTGCAGGTATTCATGAATTTTCGGGCCGTTTCGATAATACTTGCTTCCAGAAGCATATTTCTTACCGGGCTTTGGTTCATCATCAGGAAGTCCCTCCACTTTGGAGATAAAGTTGACTACATCCATTCTGAACCCGTCAATCCCTTTTTCAAGCCACCAGGTCATCATGTCGTATATTTCTTTTCTCAGTTTCGGATTCTCCCAGTTTAGATCAGGCTGTTTTTTTGAAAACAGATGCAAATAATATTCTCCTGTACTTTCGTCAAACTCCCAGGCAGATCCCCCGAAATTACTGCCCCAGTTATTCGGTTCCTTTCCATTCTTTCCTTCACACCATATATAGTAGTCCCTGTATGGATTATCTTTCGATTTCCTTGCTTCTGAAAACCAGATATGCTCGTCTGAACTATGGTTCACCACCAGATCCATAATGAGTTTGATGTCTCTTTTATGCAGCTCTCCAAGAAGCTGTTCCCAATCCTTCATAGTTCCAAACTCACGCATAATTTCCTGATAATCACTGATATCATAGCCATTATCATCATTTGGTGATTTATAAACTGGAGAAAGCCAGACCACATCAATTCCAAGCTCTTTCAAGTAATCAAGCCTTGAGATAATTCCCTGCAGATCTCCTATTCCATCTCCATTGCTGTCCATGAAGCTTCGAGGGTAGATTTGGTAAACTACACTCTCTTTCCACCATTGCTTCTTCATAATGCAACCTCCGGTATAATAAAATATTGAGCAAGCCTAAAAATGGCGATACCATGGAATCATAGAACTCCATGGCATCAATCATT
This sequence comes from Cytobacillus sp. EB106-05-05-XG126, assembly GCF_058791715.1. NCBI lineage: Bacteria > Bacillati > Bacillota > Bacilli > Caryophanales > Bacillaceae > Cytobacillus > Cytobacillus sp. EB106-05-05-XG126. The sequence continues at coordinate 1,845,783 of NZ_JBYTDU010000001.1, forward strand.
TTATTTAAGCTTTTTTAAATTTCGAGAAAGCTAGAGTTAATACGAACGGCACTACAAGTGCAATTCCCATTCCAATAAAGAAAGCACCCCAGTTTTCCGCAAAGATGGAGAAGAATGCCGGCAAGCCGCCTACTCCAATTGACGGTGCCTTAACTCCATTAATAGTGATGAATATGCCTGCTGCAGCTGATCCAATAATCGCTGCAAAGAACGGATACTTAAAGCGAAGATTAACCCCAAACATCGCCGGCTCCGTTACACCCAGCCACGCTGAAATGGAAGAAGTGAGCGCAAGCCCTTTCAGCTTTTCGTTCCCTTTGCTTAACAGCATCATGGCAAAAGCGGCTGAACCCTGTGCAATATTGGATAGTGCCACCATCGGCCACAAAAACGTGCCGCCAATGCTGCCGATTAGCTGAAGATCGACTGCCAGGAATGTATGATGCATGCCAGTGATAACAAGAGGTGCATATAATCCTCCGTAAATCAAACCTCCAAGGGCCGGAACAGCATCAAAGATTCCGACAACTCCATTTGTAATCCAGCTGCCGATCGTGAATGTAATTGGTCCGATGGCAATAAAAGAAAGAAATCCAGTAATAAGCAAAGCGATTGGCGCGACAGTCAGAAGCTGAAACGCATCAGGAATTCTTTTTCGCAGAAATACTTCTATCTTGGCCAATACATATGAAGCAAATAATACAGGCAACACCTGGCCCTGGTAACCTACTTTTTCAATTTCAAAACCAAATAAATTCCACTTCGGAACTTCCTCTGCTGCACCATAGCCCCATGCATTTAAAAGATCTGGGTGCACCAGCATCAAACCAAGTACCATACCAAGTAGCGGACTGCCGCCAAACCGGTTTACAGCACTCCATCCAATCAGGCCTGGAAGAAATACGAAAGCAGTATTGGCAATCAGGTTAATGATGCTCGCCAGATCAGCCCAGTTTGTATAAACTTCAACAAACGACTTATCATCGAAGAAAATATCCGGCGCTGTCATAATGTTGTTGATTCCCATCAGCAAACCAGCTGTTACGATAGCCGGAAGGATTGGAATAAAAATATCAGCCAGTGTTTTAATTCCACGCTGCAGGGGATTTAAGTTTTCGGCAGCTGCACTTTTGGTTTCTTCTTTTGACGATTCGCCAATACCGGATGCATCTGTCATTTCTTTATATACTTTATCAACGAGTCCTTGTCCAATTACAACCTGGAATTGTCCATTGGTGGAAAATGAACCTTTTACAATATCAATATCTTCGAGCTTTTCTTTATTGACTTTTCCTTCATCTTTTAATGCAAAACGCAGCCTTGTTACGCAATGAGTGGCCGCAGCGATATTATCCCTTCCCCCGATAGCTTCTACGATTTGCTCTGCTGACTCTTTATTTGTGGCCATTCTACACTCTCCTCCTGTTACCGTTTTCATATTAAAGAAAAAAACAGTTATAAGGTTCTTATTATCGTTCTCGATTTTTATAAATCTATCCATTACACACAAACTAACTTGTATATACATGAACTGTTTACGCTTTCATTCTATCTTGTATATACATGTTAGTCAACTATTTTTTCTTTTCCTTTTTTTCTATACCCATTCACTCGGTTCGAAGCCAAAAAGTAGAAAAACCGGCTTCGAAGACTAATCGTCTGCAAAGCCGGTTTCTAAACCAGTAGGCTATTTTCTTTTATCATCATCATCTTTAGTGAGATCACGGGTAGATTTCTTAAATTCTTTTAAGGTCTCCCCGAATGCTCTCCCTATTTCAGGAAGTTTTTTAGGACCAAAAATAATAAGAGCAAGAACCAGGATGAGAATTAAGCCTGGAATACCGATGTTTGATAACATGCTGAACACTCCTTATATATCATATCGCTTGAAACAGCAGTAATCATGTTCATTGTCCATTATAGGGGATTGGCTCAAAAAATCATAGTTTTTATAATTTCTCATTCTCCCGCTGCATTAAGGCACGATCAAGTTCTTCGAGAACTTCACCAATTTTGCGCTCATGGATCACTTCATCAGCATAAAAGTCAAAATCAGTGGGTTCCATATTAATAATCACCAGTTTTGCTCCGTTTTGTTTTGCTATCAGCGGAAACTGATTGGCTGGTGTCACAGTCAGGGATGATCCGAGAACAATAAATAGTTCTGCCTTTTCTGATTCTTCCGCTGCAAAATCTAAAGCCTGCTCAGGCAGCATCTCCCCAAACAGAACTATTGAAGGACGAAGCAGCCCCCCGCAATTACATTGAACGTGTCCATGCAAATATCCCTCGCTTGGGAACTCTTTTTTGCATTCCTGGCAATGGAGTGTCTGCAGATTCCCATGAAGCTCTGATACATTTTCACTCCCTGCCAGCCGATGAAATCCATCCACATTCTGGGTGATAATACTCTTTAAAATGCCTCTCTTTTCCCAATCAGCAAGAATATAGTGGCCTTTATGAGGGCTGCACTCCTTGAGCCCGATTACCCGGTGCCGATAAAATTCTATAAACTCCCTCACATTTTCATTCAATGCTTCAGTACTGGCAATTTTCCCAGGGTCTTTCCCGTTCCATAAGCCATCATTGGCTGACCTGAAATCAGGCAGACCGCTTTCAGTTGACATACCTGCTCCAGATAGTATTACTGTATAATTTGATTCCTTCAGCCATTTCTCAAGCATAAATACCAGCTCCCACTAAAATATTTTCACAGGTTTGAAGGCTATTTCCATTTTTTTCTCCTGGTTAAATGTTTATGTCATGTCAGGTATGCGGTAAATAATAGATTATAACTGTTTTTACGAATTATCAATATAGGAGTGATGGCTATGCCTGAAATAGAAACGAAAGATTATAAGGACGGCTATAAAAAATTTTCTTCCAGGGCACAACGCTATGCGGATGATCCCGAAAAAACAAAAGGCCTGCTAAAAAAAGCTACACTTAAAGCTGAGAAAAACAAATCTTCGTTAAGTGATATATGGGAAAAGTTTCAGCTGCTGATCGATTTAGTTAAGGCATGGTCAAAAGGCGATTACCGGCATATCTCCAAAAAATCAATTATCTTTATTATTGCATCCATCCTATACTTTGTCTCTCCTATCGACCTGGTTCCAGACTTTTTGATCGGAATGGGTATCCTTGATGATGCAGCAGTACTTGGTTTTGCCGTCAGCCAGATTACAGGTGAAATTGAGAAATTCAAAACCTGGAAAGAGAGCCGGACTATTGAAATGAAATAACGTTCAAAATGATGTCCATTTTGATATTGTCTGCTATAATAAATAATGGAAAGTATTCATGCCTGTTAAAATTAAATAGCAAGAAATGTAGGGGAACCGGTGTGCCGGTTGAGACTTCATCCTTAAGATGCTGACCCTTTGAACCTGATCTGGCTAATACCGGCGTAGGGAACATATTCTTAAACATAATAAAATGTTTTTTTATATGCGTCCCGGTATTATGCCGGGGCGTTTTTTATTTTTCAGGGCAGACTAATATCAACTTTCCTTATTACATAAAGGTTTTTAGGAGGATTACTTATGAAAAAGTGGATTGCAGTTATCTGTACACTGCTGCTTCTTTCAGGCTGTGCCGGTAATGGAACGGATAATCAGACTGGAGGCAAAGATGCAGACAGCAAAGAAGGTTTGAAAAAAGTTACTGTTGTATTGGATTGGACACCCAATACCAATCATACCGGCTTATATGCCGCAAAGGAAAAAGGCTATTTTAAAGAAGAAGGGCTCGATGTCGAAATTATCATGCCAGGTGAAGCAGGTGCAGATCAATTGACTGCATCAGGCAAGGCAGATTTCGGTGTCAGCTATCAGGAAAGCATTACGGAAGCCCGTGTACAGGGTGTGCCTCTGGTTTCAATAGCAGCTGTTATTCAGCACAATACTTCCGGCTTTGCATCCCCTGCTGAAAAAAACATTGAATCGCCGAAAGATTTTGAAGGGAAAACTTATGGCGGCTGGGGAGCTCCTGTAGAAAAATCGGTAATAGACTCCCTAATGAAGAAGGAAAACGCCAATGTTGATAAGGTCTCAATCGTTAACATGGGGGATGCGGATTTTTTTACCGCTGTTAAAAGAGATATAGACTTCGCATGGATTTATTACGGATGGACAGGTGTAGAAGCTGAGCTTCGGGGGGAAAAGATTAATATGGTCTACCTCACAGACTACTCAGAAAAACTGGATTACTATACGCCTGTTCTGGCAACGAGTGAAAAAATGATTGAAGATGATCCGGAAACTGTTAAAGCATTTGTAAATGCTGCATCCAAAGGATATGAATTTGCAATCGACCAGCCTGAGGAAGCAGCTGATATCTTGTTAAAGAATGCTCCCGACCTGGACAGCGAATTGGTCAAAAAGAGCCAGGAGTGGCTATCACCGCGCTATCAGGATGATGCTGCCAGATGGGGAGAACAAAAGCTTGAGGTCTGGGAAAACTATGCAGACTGGATGCATGAAAATGGTCTTTTAGATAAAGAATTAGATGCCGGCAAAGCATTTACAAATGACTTCCTGCCGGAATAAGGAGAGTTATTAAATGGCAAACGCACTTGTAAGCATTCAAATCATACCAAAAACAAAAGATGGGGAAAATGTTATACCATACGTTGATGAAGCAATCAGTATCATTCAGCAATCCGGTGTTAAGTACGAAGTGCATCCCCTTGAAACAACGATGGAAGGCGATTTAGAACACTTATTGAAAATCATTGCTGACATGAACAGAAAAATGATTGAAAAAGGCAGCAGCAACGTAATCTCACAGGTTAAGATTCTCTATCAGCCCGCTGGAATTGAAATGAGTGATTTAACGGAGAAGTACCGTCCATGATCAATGTATTCAGAAAAGGGTGGAGGCCGGCTGCGGTTCTCCTCCTTTTATTCATTCTCTGGGAGATGGCGGTAAATCTGGCAGAAGTCCCTGCTTGGCTCCTGCCTCCCCCGACAGATATCATTCAGGAGGCAGTTTTGGGCTGGGAGGGCTTCCGCCCGCATCTTCAATCGACAGTCCTGCTTTCACTATGTGGATTTGCCATTGGCACTGCCATCGGATTGCTTACAGCTGTTATATTGCACTTATTGCCTTTTATAAGAGAGTCTGTTTACCCGCTTCTCATCCTTTCACAGAATGTGCCAATAATTGTTCTGGCTCCTTTACTGGTTGTATGGTTTGGATTTGGCATACTTCCAAAACTTATTGTCATTACGCTGGTATGCTTCTTCCCCATTACTGTTGCAGCATTGGATGGTTTTCGGCAAACTCCAGGAGATCTCAGGCATTATATGCTGATGGCTGGAGCCGGCAGAGGACAGCTGTTTTGGAAGCTGGAGCTTCCCCATTCCCTTCCATCTTTATTTTCCGGGCTAAAGATCTCTGCGACCTATAGTGTGATGGGTGCTGTAATATCTGAATGGCTCGGAGCCAAAGCCGGAATAGGGGTTTATATGACTCTAGCGTCTTCTTCCTTTCGGACAGACCGTGTTTTTGTAGCCATACTTGCGATTATGCTGTTAAGTTTGCTGCTTTTTGGAGGTATATTACTTTCAGAACGTTTGCTTATTAAATGGAAGTCCAGGGAGAGTGGGAGGAAATGATACAATTATCGGTTAATTCTCTAACGAAAAATTTTGATTCAAATCAGGTTTTAAGCAATTTGAGTTTTCAAGTAAATGAAGGGGAGTTTGTTTCGATTTTAGGGCCATCAGGCAGCGGAAAGAGCACTATCTTTAACCTGATTGGCGGGATGCTACTGCCTGATGAAGGGTCCATCATGCTAGGGAAGGCCGAAATCAGCGGCAAACGCGGTTCAATTAGCTATATGCCCCAGACACCTTCCCTGATGCCTTGGAGAACTATCCTTCAGAATGTACTGCTTGGCCAGGAAATTATGGGGAAACCCGATCCCGAAACAGCCAGAAAAATGCTTCAAAAAGCCGGACTCGGTGACTATGAAAATGCGTTTCCGCATGAATTATCAGGAGGCATGAAGCAAAGGGCCGCCTTCATCCGGGCACTATTAAGCCCGCAGCCAATCATACTGCTGGATGAACCTTTTTCAGCTTTGGATGAGCTTACCCGTCTTGATATGCAAAAATGGCTTCTCAATATTTGGAATGAACATAAGCCGACGATTCTGTTTGTCACTCACAATATCGAAGAAGCCATTTACCTCTCTGATCGAATATTAATACTCGGCAGCAAGCCTGCTAGAGTGGTTCAAGAATACAAAATGCCTTTTGGGCGGCCGCGAATGGAGGAAATTTTCCTGGATGAAAATTTCCTTGAATGCAAAAGAAGCATTCATCATGTGCTGAAAAATCATTAGGAGGCAGCAGCATGGATAATTATATTGATGCCCATATTCATCTTGATAAGTACAGCGATATTGATTTAGAAAAAATGTTTCATAAATTGCCGTTTAAGCTTTCACTGGTTACAGTTTCAAGCGATTTAAACTCCTGCAAAAGAAACCTTGCTCTTGCAGAAATCTATCCCTTTGTTAAACCTGCCTTTGGTTTTCACCCTGAACAGGTACTGCCCAATGATCATGATATTTCAGATCTTTTCAGCTGGATAAAGATTCACACAGAGCAGATGGCTGCTATTGGCGAGGTTGGCCTTCCATACTATTTGAGACCTAAGGGGAGCAAGATCCCAGGCGGATATATTGAACTTCTCGAAGAATTCATAAAGCTTGCAAAAAAACAGGATAAGCCCATCGTCCTCCATGCAATTTATGATGATGCACAGATTGTGTGCAATTTATTGGAAAAGCATTCGATTAAAAAGGCTCATTTCCACTGGTTTAAAGGTGACACTGCAGCAGCAAGCAGGCTGATTTCCAATGGCTATTACATATCCTTTACTCCAGATATCGTGTATGAAAAAGAAATACAGGGCCTCGTACGGAATTACCCGATGGATAAGTTGATGGCAGAAACAGACGGCCCATGGGAATTCGAGGGCCCTTTTAAAAACAAACCTACCCACCCTTCCATGATGGCCCATTCCATCAGTGCCCTTGCTGAACTAAAAGAAATATCTTTCAGCAGCGCCCTTAAGAAGCTTTATGATAATACAAAAAGCTTCTATAATATTGATTAATCTGCCTAAATAAGGCTTTTACCAAATAGGCAGTTTTTTTATTTAGATTAGATAAAATATACTAAATAAATATAATCACATCGCACCATTCCTAATTATGGAAATATAGGTTAATCTTATATTGGACAATACTTTTTAGGAGGCATGTGATGAAAAAGTATATTTTCTTATTATTGACTATTTTACTAGTTTTCTCAGGCAATGTTTCTGCACAGCCCAAAAGTAATTCGGCTGGTTTGACTGAGAAAGATTTCATGAAAGCCGTGTTAAAATCTGATGAGTTTAAGGAATTCAAATCTTCTATATTAAAAGATGCCTCCACCCAGCCAAAAGCTCTTATTGATGAAAAAGGAAAACAATATGGCTGGACAGTGCAATATGAAATTGAATACAACGAAAAAAACATTTCCTTAGATGAAAAAGCTCTCGTAAATTTCTCGTCCCTACTATCTTTCTCATTTGAGTCCGGGAAGGAATTAAAAGTGCGGCTGGTTGATTTCAGCAGGCTTATTGAGGATCAGGCTTTTTATGTAAAAGACCTGAAATCTGAGGAAGAGACCAAAATAGATATCTCAAAAGACAGCACCTTTACTGATTATTTAGCAGAAGTAGAATTGAAAAAAACACAGCTGATTAAAGAAGCGGCTAAAAGCAATGCAGTCTCTTCCGATAAAGCCACAGCATCCGGCCAGCTATGCTACTACTGTACAAAGTATGAATGGCGCGGAGGGTATCCCTGCTCATCCGCTAACACTGAGTCCGAAGCTTCAGTATCATCCCAGCTTGAAGAAAACGGGCTGAATCCGGATTCTGTGATCATTGAATGCTATGTTCCCCGCCATAAGGTGTGTGTTGACGGGGAATGGAGAACCTACTGCCCTATACAATGAAAAGAACGGCTAAGCGAATGGCTTAGCCGTTTTTGTTATCCTTTCGTGCCCGATGCGATATTCGAACCTTCTATAAAGTGCTTCTGGAAGAAGAAAAATAACAGCACTACTGGCAATAATACCATGACTGACATGGCCATCAGGTAATGCCATTGTGTCTGTACAGTTCCTTTGAAGGTTTGAAGACCGATTTGAAGAGTGTAGAGACTTTCATCATTTAAATATAATAACGGGCCAAGAAGATCATTCCATGCGCCATTAAATGAGAAAATGGCTACAGTAATAAGCGCCGGCTTCGTCAATGGCAGCATGATATGCCACCATATCTGAATATGATTAGCACCGTCCAGAACAGCTGCTTCAATAAGTTCATTCGGAATGGTCATCATAAACTGGCGAAGCAGGAAGATGAAAAAGGCACTCCCTAAAAAGGCCGGAACAATCAGAGGCAGATACGTATTTACCCAGCCAAGCTTGGAGAATAAAATGTACTGAGGCACCATGGTGACAAACCCTGGGATCAGCATGGTTGATAACACAACTATAAACAAAGCATTCCTTCCTTTAAAACGGATCTTTGCGAATGCATAAGCAACCAGCGAATTGACAATAACGCTTCCCGCCATTCCGCAAAAGGCAATAAAGAATGTATTCATAGCCCAGCGGGTAAACGGTGCTGTTTTCCAGGCGTCAACATAATTGGAAAAATGGAATTCTTTTGGCATAAAGGTCGGCGGATATTGAGCTATCTCTGCAGGGGATTTCAAAGAAGTCGAAATCATCCACCAAAGCGGAGATATTACCAGTACACTTCCTGCTAATAAAACGATGAAAACAATCGCCTGCTTTACTTTATCTTTGAATTTTTTCGTCTCATAAAACTTCGGTGCTGCAGCAGTTCTCATTTATCATCTCCTCCCTCATAATAAACCCATTTTTTACCAATTTTCATATTAATGATTGTCAGTATCATAACGACAATAAACAGCAGCCAGGCCATTGCAGAGGCATAGCCCATGTCAAACACCTCAAACGCATTATTCCACATATGAAGATTATAGAACAGAAGTGAATTTCCAGGTCCGCCGCTTCCATTCTCCGTCATGACATAAGCCTCCTGGAAAATTTGAAATGAACCGATCGTACTTGTCAGCACATCAAAGAAAATGATCGGCGAAATCATCGGCAATGTGATATAAAAAAATTTCTGCATTACACCGGCCCCATCCAGATCCGCTGCTTCATAAAGAGAATTTGATACCCCCTGCAGACTTGCCAGATATAGAAGCATACCTCCGCCGACACTCCACATTTTCATCAAAAGTAAAGCAGGCTTTGTCCATTCAGGGTCAAACAGCCATGCTGGCCCCTCAATTCCAAACCATGCCAGGAACGTATTAACCAGACCTGTTGACGGGCTCAGCAGCTGCATCCATAAAAAGTAAACTGCAACACCTGAGAGGATAGCAGGCAGATAATAAAGTGTGCGGAAAAATTTCATGCCTTTTACTTTCTGATTTAGAAGAACCGACAGAAAAATCGCCCCTGCTGTGGTCAGCGGGACAGAGAATAAAACGTAATATAACGTGTTCCATAGTGACGTTTTAAATAGGTCATCAATCGTAAACATGCGTTTGAAATTATCAAGGCCGATAAAATTCATTTTTGAAGTGATATTATAGTCTGTAAAACTGGCAAATAAGGAAAATAATAACGGGCCAAGTGTCAGTCCCAGAAATCCGATTATCCACGGGCTGATAAATAGATAGCCAAAGATATTTTCTCTTGTTTGGCGTGACAGCCGTCTGTGTGATGATGCCTTCCCTTTTTTTCCTGCAAAATCTGCTCCCCGGCGCTCAATCGTTGTCTCATATGATTTCAACCCTTACACCTTCTTTTTATAGTATTTATAAAGAGAGAAGGATTGCCCTTCTCTCTTTGTTCTAATTTTTCTTTAGTTTTTCAACATCTTCTTCTGCTTTTTCCAGCGCTTTTTCAGGCTTGGTTTTACCTAGCAGAACATTGTCTATATGGGGATTAATGCGATTCTGGTAATCGGGATACTCTGTCGGGACTGGGAATAATTGTGTCTGATCCAGGTTTTTCACAGTCGCTTCATATACATATTGATCATCACCTTTAAGTTCCTTTACCACGGCCTCTGCAGCTTCTTTATTTGCGACATTATCATAATTTTTCATAGCCCAATATTTTTGAGCTTCTGGACCTGTAAGATACTCGATAAACTTCATAGCTTCCTCAGGGTGTTTGGCTCCTTTAGGAATTTCAGCTACGAACCCACCTCCATCACTCCAGTTCCCGGAACCTTCTTTATATGCAGGAATCGGGGCAACCCCAAAATTTATATCATTGCCATAATCACGAATTTGTGTGTAAAATGTACCGATATCCACCCACATTGCCACTTTGCCGGCAATGAACGGATTTGACTGTTCACTTCCAAATTCAGCTTCAAATGACTGAACTGTTTTCTCGCCGAGACGCTCCTTCCATCCCAGCAGCCATTGAAGCGCTTCCTGCTTTTTAGGAGTATTGATATAAAGCTTGCCATCTTGAATGAATCCTTTTCCGCCATCAGCGCTTGTCATCCAGCTTGCTGCACCGATACTGCCCCAAAGCGGGTAAAAGCCAACCCGCTCATAGCGATCTCCATTTTTAACATCCAGCTTCTGAGCATACTCCTCCAGTTCAGCCCATGTAGCAGGCGGCTTTTCCGGGTCAAGGCCTGCTTCTTTGAAAGCATCTTTATTGTAAAATAGCAATCTGGTATCTGTATTAAATGGAACTGCATAAGCCTTGTCCTCGTACATTACCGTTTCCCATAAATGCGGGTAAAACTGGTCTTTAAACGAATCATCGATATACTTGCTCAAATCTTCAGATTGTCCATTTTCTGCCCGCTGGCCGACCGAATTAATATCGTTAATGATAACATCAGCAGGGTTACCGGCAGCAACGGATGCCAGGTTCTTTGTCCAAATATCTCCCCAAGGCAAATATGTATGCTTAACAAAAACCTCATCCTGTGATTTGTTAAAATCATCTATGATTTTTTCAATAATTGGCCTTCTTGTTTCTGAACCCCAAAAACTCCAAAAATCAACAACAACCTTTCCATCCTTCGTCTTTTCTGCCTGAGCACTTTCCCCGGAACAGCCTGCTAATGTTCCAATAAGCAGGAATGCGGAAATAATAAAAAGAAGTCCTTTTTTCATGATGCTCCCCCTAATATTTATAATTTTCAGCTTTAATCTTCTGCCTATTCCCTGCCTGCAGGAATCAAGCGAATAAAAATTTTTATTAACTAAGTAAGTACTACCCTTTTAATCTGGGATAAAACATTTATTTGAAAAAATTCTCGATATTTGTCAAAATCCAACCCTTTCAGCCTAAAAAAATGACCCCTTACAGGAGTCAAATTAAGGAGTATTTTGAATGCTTTGTGCGATTGCCTTTATATATTCAATAAATATAGAGCCCTCCGCAGGAGGAACTGAATAAATTTCTTCACTGTCAATTAGCTTAAAGTAAACTTCGCCTTGCTCGTTCCAGACTTTCATCTTTACCGGTTCTTTTCCCTTTAAATTAAATTGGATATCATAGGTTGGTTTGGCATCAATGACTGCCTCTGAAGGGATTGCCGAATTTATGGCATTTCTTGCCGTGTTTTCCCACTTTGGATCTTTTACAGTCGCGATTTCAGCCGAATACTTTCCATCGGCAGAGAAGCTTTTCTCGGTTTCTGATATAGCAATAGTTGTTTGGCTTATAAAGCTATTCCCAAGCATCTCTGAACTGCTGCTGCCATTGGTAATAGTATCCTCAGAAAAAATAATGAAAGCGAACATGACACAAGCAGCCATTACAGCGGCAGCAGATAAAAATCTCGGGAAAATAGCTTTCTTTCTTTCAGGTTTTTCCTCTATGCTCCTCAATATTTTTTGCAGACTCTCCTGCTTTTGCTTTTGAGACCGCGGAATTCGTCCTAATTCTCGAAAGGAATTATCGGATCCGAATGAGCTCTTCATGGACTTCCCCCCTTTTCTGCAATTCTTTTTTTAGCGCTGCGAGTGCCCTGGAAGTGGTGATTTTCACTTTATTTTCAGACCAATTCAAGATTTCAGCCGTTTCCTTAATGGAAAACTCCTTTATTTTTCTCAAAATCAGCACTTCTTGATAGCTTAATTTCAAATGGCGAATTGCTTCATATAAGAGTGTAACTTTTTCACCCTTAATTATTATCTCTGTAGGAGTATCTTCATCTGATTGGAGTTGGAATTTTTCTATAGAGAAAAATTTGAATCTGCTTTTTTTGCGCAAATAATCAATGGCTACATTTCTGGATATCCGGACAAGCCACGTAAAGATCTGGGACTCCCCATTAAATTGATTCATATATTTGTAGGCTTTGATAAAGGTGTCTTGTGTCAGATCTTCCGCCACTTCCTTATCATTTACGAGAAGAAATATGTATCCATAAATTCGATCGCTGTACTCGCTGTATATATCTTCAAACGCTTCTGCCGTTATTCTCTCCATTGTGGCGCCCCCTCGCATATTATTAGACGAATAAAAATCAGAAAAGAAACACTTTTCTATTGTTTATGTAAAACATTTGGTAAAACCATAATCCAGAACCTGTTCATTTATCCTATATTTTAAAACAATCTGATTCCTTAGCATCAAATTTGAGAAAAATCCGAGAAAGCGCCTTTTTAACCGTAACTTTTTTCAATCTCTTTTCACCTGTAAAAAGATGAATAAAGTTACACCCCAGACTACCCATCTTCGATTCATTTTTTGCAATTTTGAGTAAAGGTTTCCTTTATGTTCTCCACCCTTTTAATTTATTTTATCATTCTGTGAAAATACTTCCTCCCCCCTTTTCCTTATTTTTTCCAAGATTCATTTGACTATATGGAAAAATAATACTTTTACTCTATTAATAACCATAAAAAGTTCATTCTTTAAGCCTGTAACCCTTATTGACCTATGAAGCCTTATAGCCATTTTCATAAAAGCACTGCAAAAAACTTTATTTTTCGACAATCTCCAACCTTTAATTTAGCTAAAGTACAGGGTAACGGCAGGGTTTTCCATTTTTGGAAAGTACCCATAGGAGGTGGTTGAGTTCTTCATTGCAAACTAGCAGTTTAAATGAATTAACAAAACAAGGAGGGAATTTTTTGAAAAGAAAAAGAAAATCATTGAATCGCATTCTTTATGTGATGCTGACAGCTTTTCTGATTTTGCCGCTGATGTTCCCAGGCATGGGCTCGGCAGAAAGCAAGAGCTCTCCGCATACTTCAGTTAAGAAAGCTGCTCCTCAGACAGCAAAAAGCAAAATTAACAGCTCACTGCTTAAACAATTTGATAAAGAAGATAAAGTAACATTCCTGATTAAATTCAAAGAACAGGCCGATACTTCAGCAGCAGTCAAGAAGGCTGAAAAAGCGGCTGCATCACAAAAACTGACACCCTCTAAATCAAAATACATGAAACGCTCTGCAGTCCTATCCTCACTAAGATCTACAGCTATTGAAACTCAAGGCCATGTCGCCGACTTCCTTCAAAAACAGGAAAAAGACGGCAAGGCAAAAGATGTTCAATCCTTCTACATCGTCAATGCAATTGCAGTAACAGCTACAAAAGACGTTATGGAGCAAATCGCAGTATTCCCTGAAGTAGAAAAGATTCTTCCAAATGAAACAAGACAGCTTCATAAACCTGTTAAAGAGGCTGTAAAATCTCTTAAAACACAAGCAGAAACCAGCTCGATCGAATGGAACATTGACCGCGTCGGAGCTCCTGCTGTATGGGAAATGGGAATTGACGGATCCGGTACCGTCGTTGCATCCATTGATACAGGTGTTCAGTGGAATCACCCGGCATTAAAAGAAAAGTACCGGGGCTATAACCCTGCACAGCCTGATTCTCCAGTACATGAATTCAGCTGGTTTGATGCCACTGCAGGCCAGACAGTTCCTTACGATGATCAGGGTCACGGAACCCACGTAACTGGAACTATGGTTGGTGCCGAGCCGAATGGAGGCAATCAGATCGGTGTTGCACCTGGTGCGAAATGGATCGCAGTAAAAGCCTTTACTGCAAACGGCGGAACTGATGTAGACCTTCTTGAAGCCGGTGAATGGATCCTGGCTCCAAAGGATGCTGAAGGAAATCCCCATCCTGAGAAAGCGCCTGATGTTGTCAATAATTCTTGGGGCGGCGGACCTGGACTGGATGAATGGTATCGTCCAATGGTGCAGGCATGGCGTGCAGCTGAAATTTTCCCGGAATTCTCTGCAGGAAACACTACTTTGTTTAATCCAGGCGGACCTGGTTCAGTTGCAACCCCTGCAAACTACCCGGAATCATTTGCTACTGGTGCGACTGATATTAACAATGGCTTAGCAAGCTTTTCACTGCAAGGGCCATCTCCATATCAGGAAGTTAAGCCTGATGTATCTGCACCAGGCGTTAACATACGTTCCTCAGTTCCCGGAAGCGGATATGAAGGCGGCTGGAACGGAACCTCCATGGCTGGGCCGCATGTTTCTGCGGTTGCCGCGCTGCTCCGCCAGGTTGACTCAAGTCTGACTGTTGAAGAAATGGAGGAAATTCTGCTGACCACCTCTACTCCTTTGACAAATGGTACTTATCCTGAGACACCAAATAATGGATTTGGCTACGGACTCGTAAATGCCTTTGATGCGGTTTCTTCCGTACTGACCGGTCTTGGAAAAATCAAAGGGCAGGTTGCAAAAGAAGGAGATGACTCCGAAGCTCCTGAAGCCAATCATGAAGCACCTCAGGAAACATATGCAGGAATGGATCTAGCACTTGAATTGACTGCATCAGATAATGTAAGCGTCACAAGAGTGGATCTTGAATACTTAAAAGCTGACGGCAGCTGGGCCGCTATTAAGGCCGAAAGAACATTAGGCAACTATAAAGATGGTACGTATCAGGCAGTTATTCCTGGAGAAGACATCGCCGAACCTTCTGTAACTTATAAATGGAAGGTCAATGATTTTGGCGGGAATTTAACTGAAACAGACTCCTATGAAGTGGCAGTAAGACCAGGAATCAGCATTGGCTATTCTCAGGACTTCGAATCACAGCCGGCCGGCTGGACTTCGTATGGACCGGAAAATAGCTGGGAATGGGGAGTTCCATCTTCAGGTCCTGGCAATGCAGCATCCGGGGAAAAAGTATATGCAACTAAACTTGACGGCAACTATGCAAATAGAGCAAACATGAATCTCCAGATGCCTCCTATCGACCTGCCGGAAGGAAATGCCTACCTTCAATTCAAGCAATGGCACGAGCTTGAAAACCGTTATGATTATGGTCACGTTTTTGTATCAACAGATATGGAAAACTGGGAACAGGCTCTTCGCGTAAACGGCAATACAACAGGCTGGGTTAATGGAGAAGTAGATTTAAGTGCGTATGCTGGACAGAGAATTTATGTAGCCTTCAATGTGACTACCGATGGCTCTGTTCAGAAGCAAGGCTGGTATATTGATGATGTAAGGTTATCTGATACTCCAGCAGAACCTGCAGGCAAAGCACAGCTTGGTCTCAGCAAGGATAAACCTTCTGCAGAATTAAAGAAGGAAAAGGTAAATCCTGATAAAATTGTTCCTAAAAAGGATAGTCTTGCAAAAGATGATGAAAAACAGCAGCAGCCGGCCCCAGTGCTTCTTCCGCTTACTGCCGAAGTAAGTGTGCTGGAATCAGGCAGGTCTGTATTTACTAATCCTCAAAACGGATCTTTTGAGATGACACATGCTTCAGGTGATTTCACTGTAAAAGCGGAAGCTTACGGCTATCGTTCTCAAACACAAAATGTAAATATACCGCAGGATGGAGAAGCGACTGCAAATTTCGTCCTTGAGGAAATACCAAAAGGCACTGTCACAGGTGTTGTGACAAATGAAGCAACTGGAGAGCCTGTTGCAAATACTACGCTTCTTTTAATTGAAGATGCGGCAGTACAGCCAGTAACAACAAATGAAAACGGTGAATATACACTCACAGCCTACGAAGGCACATACACTTTAAAAGCAATGGCACCTTCCTACTACAGCAAAGAGCAGAGCATCATGATCGAAGGCGGCTCAACTCTTGAGCAAAACATTGAGCTTAAGCCATTTATCGGTTATCCGGGTGAAATCGGATATGACGATGGTACAGCTGAAAATGCACGTGCATTCTACGATGCCGGCAATGGCTGGGCAGTTAAGATGTCCCTTGCATCCGGCCATGACAGCGCAATGGTTACCGGCGGATTATTCCGCTTCTGGGATACAAGCTGGCCGACTCCGGGCGGTACAGACTTCAAAGTGGAAGTATACGATGCAAGCGGACCGGATGGAGCCCCAGGCAAGAAACTTGCAGGCCCATTTGAAGCGACAGCATTAAGAAACGGCGAATGGACACATGTAGATCTAAGTGACGAAGGAATCGTTACAAATGGAGACTTCTATATGGTCTATATCCAATCATCACCAAATCCTAATGCTCCTGGTCTTGGCACAGATGAGGATGGAGAGAATGCAGGACGCAGCTGGCAGCTTGTAGGCGGAGCATGGTCACCGTCGCCTGAAGATGAAGGAAACTATATGATCCGCGCGACAGTCAACTATGAAGTTACAGCACCTGTCATTACTTCTCCTTCGGATGGAACATTTACGAATCAGGGTAAAGTTACAATTGAAGGTACTTCCGCTCCTACCACAACTGTAAAAGTATTTAATAATGGAGAAGAAGTCGCATCGGCTGATAGTACAGACGAAGGCACTTTCTCAGCAGAGATTTCACTTACTGAAGGGGAAAACACACTTACTGCCAAAGCATCAACAGAGTCAGGGTCCACAGATGCTTCTGAACCTGTAAAAGTAATATATGATAAAACAAAACCGGAACTGTCCATTACAAGCCCTGCAGATAAATCCAAAACAAATAAAGAAACAGTCACTGTTAAAGGAACCGTTTCTGACGATAACCTTGATTGGGTAAAAGTAAACGGCCAGACAGCTAAGGTTACAGACGGTGAATACTCTCTTCGCATCCTGCTGGATGAAGGTGAAAACACCATTACGGTAACAGCACAGGATAAAGCGAAAAACAGCGAAGAGAAAACAATCACAGTGGATGCTAAATATACCGCTCCTTCCATAGAAAATCTTCTTCCTGCAGAAGACAAGGAGCTTAAAAAAGGCGAATCGGTAAAAATCCAATTTGATAGTGAACCAGGGTTAAAAGCGACCTTTGCCATCAGAATGCCTTTAACAAATGCTGGCGGCCAGCTGAATAACGCAACTGAGCTTCCAATGATGGAAACTTCCCCGGGCCATTATGTCGGCTACTATACTGCCACTTCAAATGTAAAAGCACCTGGTGCCGAAATTGAAGTGAAAGTGATGGATGACTACGGCAATGAAGCCCGCAAGACTGCAGATGGAAAACTGTGGATTAATGCAAAAAAGAAGAATAATAACAGCACTAAAAAGTAGTAAAATCAGATGTAAAGGCAGGCCCGTTATTATAGGGGCCTGCCTTTTTGCACTTATTGATTTAACAATGTTCTTTTTTCATTTACTAATCCATTAAACTCCTTATCCAATTGGGCATATTTGCTGTCACCCGGAACAAGCAGACTGAGTTCTCCAAGTATCGCATTGATGCGGTTATCAATCACCATGATCTGGTCTTTTGTGGAATCATGAGCTTTTTCCTGCTGGGACCTTCTGGATTTCATACGATATTCCTTAAGATTCATATCAAATCTGGTGATTTTATTTTTTTCAAATACAAGCAATCTTGTGCTTAACTTTTCCAAAAAGTATAAGTCATGCGAAATAATGATGAGTGTTCCTGAAAATTCCCTGAGCGTTTTTTCAAATTGCTCCCTGCTCGGCAAATCCAAGTGATTAGTCGGTTCATCTAATATTAAGACGTCGTATTCCTTTAAAAGCATGTCTGTAAGCTTAACCCTGATTCGCTCTCCCATGCTCAGCTGTCCAATCGGCCGCTTTAACTTCGCTTCCTTCATACCCAGGTTTGCTAATAGGGTCCTCGCCCTGTAAATCTGCTCCCGTTCGCTGAGATCAAGTGCTTCAAGGGCGTTTTTTGTTAGCGGTAGATCATTAATATCCTGGTTTAAATAGGCAATCTTTAAAGTGCTGCTAATCCAAAGTTCCCCATCTGAAGGGGAAATCTCTTCCAGCAGCATACGGATAAAAGTGGTCTTGCCAGTCCCGTTGGGTCCAAGAATCCCAATTTTTTCGCCATGCTTTATATAAAACTGGCTATCCTTGAAAAGAGTCCGGTCTCCAAAGCATTTTGAGAGGTTTTTAGCTTCAATGATCCTTTTTCCCCGTTTGCCTGATGAATCGAATTGAAAGTGCACTTTTGCCTCTTCTGCCGGCTTCTCAATTTTATTCTTATCCAGTTCCTGCTGAAGCCTTTTCATTTTTGACTTCACCTGCTGATCCATCTTTTTGGCTTTTACTCTGTGGTATTCTTTAAAGCCCATCTGCCTATTCTCAGAAGGACTTCCTCCTTTAGTTGATTCCCTGTGAGCTTTTTCAGACCATTTTTTTAAATTGGCCATCTGATTTTCGATCCTATCAATTTCTCTTTGCTGAACATTAAATTGATGAAGCTGATCGTCATAATTTTTCTGTTTTTGCTCCCGGTAGGCTGTGTAATTCCCGTCATACATGGTTAAAGTGCCCTCCTGCAGTTCAAAAATCCTGCGGACAGCCTGATCAAGGAAGTGACGGTCATGGGAAATGATCATGACAGGACCGCTGAATTGGCCAATCTCCCTAATAAGCCACTCGATTCCCTGTAAATCCAAATGATTGGTGGGTTCATCCAAAATCAGCATATCCGGTTTTGATGACCAAACCTTGGCTAAGGAGAGCTTCAATCTTTCTCCCCCGCTTAAAGAATCAAGCCTTTCCGGTTTCCATTCATGGAGTTTTGAGAGTCCTAATCTGCTTGCCTGATGGAAAATTTCTTCTTCCGGGCTTTGGTCAGGAGCATGAATATCACTCACAGAATAATCTGCTGACTGGTGCAGATAGGCGATTCTATATGGCTCCTTCATCCGCTCGATTGTCCCTTTATCCGCCTGTATACTGCCGAATAAAATATTGGCCAATGTAGTTTTCCCCGTGCCATTTAAGCCAACAAGACCAATTCGATCCTGCTGATAAATATCGAATTCCAAATTAGAAAAAACCCTTTTATCTCCGAATGACTTTTGAAGATCTCTGGCCATGATAACCGGTATACTGCTGATTTTATTTGCACACATAAAAAAACCTCCCCATACCCGGAGAGGACTGTGCACCCATCATTGGAAATGGTGCAAACACATAAAAAACGCGCGCCTAAATAAAATCTAAACCGCTTAAAGACAAATAAGCAGACATCACTTCCGATAAGGAATGATTAAAAAAGGGCACACTAATCCTATGTTCTCCGGGTTAAACTTTTTAAATGTAAAAAGATACCAGAAAAAATAAGATTATAACTTCATGCCCCTAAATCATCCTTTCAACCTGTTTGATTGTAGTATATAAGCTTCTGGCTTTTATTGTCAATAGGCTTATGTTCAGCAATCGAATACATGCATCTGCCCAGGATATCCTTATTCAATTCGGATATGCTTATTGGTAAGCTCCTTGAGCATATTTAATATCGTAGCTCTTTCCTCCAGATTAAAACCGCTTACCCATTCCGAAACAAGCTTGTACTCCTTTTGATGCATTTCCCGCTGAAGTCCGCCCTCCAATATGGAGTAAATTTCCCTCATTGTGTTTTCCCGATCCTGTGTTTTTAGTTCATCCATTTTGCAACCCTCCCTATTTCTTGTATGCTGCTTCTTTTCCCCATTTGGCACATTTGGAAACACACGATCAAAGTTTAGTACGCTAAAGGGAATTCTTTTGTGCGCGGTGAGGATTCCCATCTTTCAGGCACACTTTAAATTATGTATGCATACAAAAGAAAAGCAGGTTCCCCTGCTTTTCTTTTTAATCTATTACCACTTAAAGCAAGAAGCACCTACGATAATCAATAGAATGAATAGAACCACAATTAGCGCAAAGCCCCCGCCGTATCCAGCACCACCGTATCCGCAGCCGCCATATCCGTAGCCATACATTATAAAATCCCCTCCCTTGCCAATTAAATGTGTCTGCTTGTTTTATTAGTAGAATCCACCGTAACCCCAAGAAGCACCGATAATAATCAGTAAAATAAACAATACAACTAAAAGGGCGAAACCGCCGCCGTATCCGCAACCGTCTGACATAGTCAATTACCTCCTTTGTTTGATTCAATATATCCTATTCAATTTACCCAGATTGTGCGATAGACAAATACACAGTTTTCTGCGCAAAAAAGAAGCCTTCGGTGTGAAGGCTTCGGATTTTTGTTGATATAACGGCATTTCCAGGTTATCTCCCCAGATAAAAATAGGCAATTTCATTATTTCTTATCAGCCAGAGTGGCCTGGATACCTTTAGAAGGCTGGACGGGTTCTTTTTCTTTTATTTCCTCAGTCAGCTGCTCCAGGCCTTGGCGGACGTTTCCTTTGCCTGAAAAGTTTTGGAGAAGCTCCTTCACATCAATGCCGGATGAAGCTTTCAGGCTTTCCTGCATCGTGGACATCAGGTTGGTGGCATAACCGGTTACTTTATTGGCACCGCCATTAGTGCTGTCACTCCCTGTATCAACCACTGTAATCTTATCAATATTCGATAACGGGCTTGCAAGCTGTTTCGCATATTCCGGAAGCATGTTAATGACCATATCCATCATAGCCGCCTGGCCATACTGTTCAAATGCCTCGGCGATTTTTCTCTTTGCCTCTGCTTCCGCCAGACCTTTTAGGCGAATGATTTCGGCTTCAGATTCACCTTGGGCGCGCTGTGAATCAGCCTTGGCCATCCCATCTGCCCTAACCCTTTCAGCTTCTGCACGGGCCTGTGATTCAATCCTATATTGGTTTGCATCCGCTTCCGCAATTTGCTTTTTCTTTTCTGCCTCTGCTGCCTGCTCAACAGCATATCTGTCTGCATCTGCTTTTTTCTTCACTTCGGAATCATATTGGCGTTCTCTTCTTAAGATTTCTTTTTCTTCAAGCTCAATTTGCTTTTGGCGTTCTATAATCCTGATTTGCATTTCATGCTCGGTAACTTCCTGCTTTGCTCTGGCTGTCTCAAGATCATATGCCTGGTCAGCCCGTGCTTTAGCAATATCCTGTTCCCTTCTGTAGTCAGCCATTTTCATTTGATTTTCTTTCTCGGCTTCAGCTATTTCAGTTGCCCTTTCAAGTTCTGCCTTTTGGGCATCCTTTGCTGCTTCTGCCCGTTTAATCCGGGTTTCCTTTTCAGCTTCAGCCGTGGCAATATCCGCATCCCTCTTAACCTGCGCTATTCTTGGCCTTCCCAGTGAATCAAGATATCCATTTTTGTCACGGACATCTTTGATTGTAAAAGAAACAATGATCAAACCCATTTTGGCCAGATCCTGTGACGCTACCCTTTGAACCTCCTGGGAAAATTTATCCCTGTTTTTATATATTTCTTCGACCGTCATAGATCCCAGAATTGACCGCAAATGTCCTTCAAGAACTTCTTTCGCTTCATTTTCCCGATCTTCCTTAGATTTACCAAGGAACTGTTCTGCAGCAGTAGCAATTTCCCCAATACTTCCGCCGATTTTAATAATTGCAGTTCCATCTGCCATAACAGGAACTCCCTGTTCGGTATATACTTCCGGAGTGGTAACCTCCAGTTTGCTTGACAGGAGGCTCAAGGGCTCTGCCTGTTGAAAGACAGGAAGTACAAATGTTCCTCCGCCTCTGATTATTTTTATCTTATTTCCTGATTCGTCCACATGGACATTTTTACTTCCCAAGTAACTGCCAGTTACAATTAACGCTTCATCCGGCCCTGCAGTCCGATATTTTGTAATGAACACACCTAGCAGAGCAATCAGCAAAAATGCTGCGATTCCAATTACAACCCAAACCATTAACATATTGTGTCCCCCTGTCTATAATTCTTTATAATCAATCACTTTAATAACTCCATTTGCGACTTCAACAATCAGCACTTTGCTTCCTTCTGGTATGACCGTATTTTCATAGCTTGAAGCAGACTTGGATATTCTCCCGCTTATATTTTCAATTAAAACCTCACCGAAACCATTCTCCGGTATAGGAATTAATACCGTACCTACTCTCCCCCTTAAGGATTCATCTGTGTAAACGAGAGATTCTTCAGCAGAAGCTAATGGTATAAGAACAAAGATATTCAGCAATATATCCAGCAAAACCGCAATAACAGCCGCTATCAAAAGAATGACTGAGCTATTAAGAGAGGTTGTCATTTCAAAGATATAGCCTGCAGCGGAGAGAAAAGTAATAAATGCCAGAATCAGTACTGGATTTAGAAAGCTGCCCTCCCCAATTCCGTCTGCCATATCTCCAAAAAACACATACAAAATAATTAAGATACCAGAAAAAATAAGTGTGCTTAGATAAATTGTCTGAATAGGCAAACCAAAAAATTCCATAAAATGCACCCTATCCATTTTTATAGTCAGGCTATCTATCCCGTGCCTCCTTCCTTTTTTACTATTAAAGCTTAAATTATATACGGACAGAGACCAGTAATTGTTTCATTTTTCTTAACTTTCTCTAAATCAATACTGCTGCTTCTTCAGCTTGTCTAACTTTCACCCTGTTATAGTCATTTTCATAACTATTCCTGCATACCATATTTGAGGATTTAAAATCCTATTTAGGATTAAATGGTGAAAAATGGTGGAATAGACCAATATATCTGGTTAGCGGAGGGATAGGAATCATGACAAGATCTGAATTGCATATGGAGAAGCCTAAAAGCAAATTTATGCTGGTGTCAATTGTCCTATTGGGATGTTTAGCTGCTATCTTTACAGCATTATATTTTTATTCTCAAAGCCTCATTACTATAGAAGCCCCCAAAAAAGAACTGGGTGAGAAAATTATCATCCAGCTTCCTTCCGGAAAGAGTGTATTTACATATGAAAACCTTATAGTTGAAGAAGAAGGAAAACTTTTTTATAAAGGAGAAAGAAATACCCTGGATTTGACTGGCGGTACAATTGTTTATGAGGATTGGGAATGAACAGGGATCAAAACTCGTTAATCCTCTGCAGTTGACAAAATGTTTTCACATCCTTTAAGATGAGCAAAAATGGCGAGGAGAAATGACTTTGAAGGTAATAAAAAATGTGATTTTTACAGCTTTAGCTACAGTTATTTCATTTTTCGGCATTAAGAAAATAGCAAATAATTCACATAAGATAAAAAGAATTGGCCATCGGGGAGTTGCCGGCTACTGCCCTGAAAATACTTTTCCTTCATATGACCGTGCAGTCGAAATGGGAGCAGATTATCTGGAAATTGATGTGCAATTAAGCAAGGATGGAAGGCTGGTCGTGATTCACGATTCCCTTGTAGACCGCACAACCGACCATAAAGGAAAAGTCTCTGACTTTACCTTTGATGAGCTCAGAAAAATGGATGCCGGCAGCTGGTTTTCTACAAAATTCAGCGGTGCCTGTATCCCTTCATTTGAAGAGGTCTTGGACAAATATGCGGATCGTGTCGGGCTTTTAATTGAGTTAAAAAAACCGTCCCTATATCCGGGCATTGAAAAGATGATCGCCGAGGAACTAAAAAAAAGAAAGCTCGATTCAAAAGGTAAAGACCATATTATTGTGCAGTCATTTGAAACAACTTCAATGAGATTATTTCATGAACTGATGCCGGAAATTCCTGTCGCCATCTTAATCAACTATCCTCCTGACAAAATGGAGATAAAAAATATTGCCAAATATGCAAGCTACCTGAATCCTAAGTGGACAGTGGTTAATAAGCGGGTGATCGATCTAATACATGCGAATGGCATGAAAGCAATTGCCTGGACTGTGCGTTCAAAGAAAGAAGCAGATAAATTAAAGCATTATCCACTGGATGGAATTGTAGCTGATTATTTAGACCTTATTGAATAACAAAAAGGGTGCAGTCCGAGTCATGGTCTGCACCCTTTTTGTTATAAGACTGCCTGTTTTCTTCCGGTTTTCAGCAGCTTTAAGGTTTCCAAATCATTATCTGCCGGTAAAGCAAATGACTGTTGATAAGCTTCAGGCCCCTTCCCTGTAATAAAGATCCAGTCATTCTCTTTTGCTTCAGCCCAAGCTTTCCGGATAGCCAATGTCCGGTCGGGGATCACTTCACCCTTACCGTCTCCATATTCATTATTCAGAGAGATTAATTGGCTTAACATTTCATTTTCACACTCATCGTTGAGGTCATCAGCGGTCAAATAAAATTTATGGCAGTATTTTGCCGAAACTTTAATCATATCCACACGTTTTGATTGATCTCTTCCGCCCCGGAATCCATAAATTTGAAAGATTCTTTCAGCCCTCTGCTGCTTCGCTGTGTCCAGACAATATTCAAACGCATCCACTGTATGAGCATAATCCACGACAAATTTAGCTCCTGATGGATGAATAATCATTTCAAAACGGCCAGGTATACCCGGAAATGAAGCCAAAGCCTTTATCATATCTTCCGGGTCTATCCCTAAATCAATACCTGTCAAAAAAGCCATTGCTGCATTATAAACATTGTGGTGGCCCGGAAGAGGAAATTCAATTTCAAACGATTTCCCTCTCACCTCGAGAATAAAAACAGTCTTCCCATTAATAGCAGTGTCTTTTATTGAACAGCACTTCTCATCACCCAGCATAATCAAAGGTATCTTTTCATTTTGCAGATGCTCTGCCATTTTTTCTCCCCATGAATTATAAAGATTGACGACTCCTTTACCGTTTTCTTTTAACAAGGTAAAGATCTTCTTTTTATCATAAAAATACTGATCCATACTGTCATGATAATCCAGATGGTCATGAGCCAGATTAGTAAATAGCCCGTAGTCTAATTCCAGACCTTCAGTTCTTGACTGTTCCAGCGCATGAGAAGAAATCTCCATAACTACAAACTCATCATGGCTTTTACTCAGCATTTTTTGAATCTGAAGGGCATCCGGTGTCGTGTTGCAGGTCTTATATTCCTTGTTATTAATAATGTTTGAGACAGTACCCAAGAGGGAGCAGGTCCTGCCTGCAGTCTCCAGTATATGCTTTAAAATATAGGCAGTGGTCGTTTTCCCATTAGTTCCTGTAATACCTATTATTTTATGCTTTCTTGATGGGCGATCATAGAAGCAGTTCGCCAGTTTCCCCAGACTGGTTCTGCTATCCGTTACTTTTATGTAAGGCACATTTAACTCAATTGCTTCCTCACCCACTACAGCAGCCGCACCATTTTCAACAGCTTGTCCAATGAAATCATGCCCGTCTGCCTGAAAACCTTTAATTGCAACAAAAAGGCTTCCTTTCCCCACTTTGCGTGAATCCATTTCGATCCCTGTAATATCAGGATCGCCTGTAAGTACACCCATCTCCCCGCTATCCTTTAGGCAATTAATAACCTGGGATAATTTCATATTTCTGTCTCCTTTAATGTTTAAACATCAAGTAATTTGGTGTATATATCTATAATCATTATCTTTTGTTTTCCCACATTCACAGGAAATATGCCTTCTTAAGGATACAAATATCGGGGTATGCAGAAAATCGTCTTAATATACTAGAATTGAGGATAAAATTGGGTGAATGGCTTCTGAAAAATAAGCGATTCACCCTATTGATATGTCAGATTAATTGCGTTTTACACTATAGACAATGGCCGCTTGGCAAACTGGGATAGATACTTCACATTCAATCGGCTATGCTGTGAAATAAGATAAGCATCTCTTGTAGCACCTGGCTTTCTAAGCGTGTTAAGAGCTCTTATCATCCCTGCTTCGCTTTCCATTCCTACCCCATGCCCAAAGAACATGCCCCCGCCCAAATAAACGGAATTCTCACCTGTCCAAACTGGATGATCATAATCAGGATTGTAAAAATAAACGACGTCTCCAGGTATGAAATTCCGGCCTCTTTTTGTAACAATCGACAGGTCATGATCATAATTCCAGTCCCAAACAAGAAGTCCCTGAAATAATGTATTGAAGCGGCTGACAGAAATGGAGTCCAATACAGCTTTATAAAAAATCAGCACAATGGCTGTTGTACATTCAAAAGCATATTCCCAGCTGTTCGTGAACACATCCATGATTGCATCTGACGGTAAAACAGATGGATCAAGCAGGTATCCATATTTTGTCCTTCTCCATATGCGCGGATTGAAGCGTGATGTGTTAAAGGGTGCAAACTCCACACGGCTCCCATGAAGCTGCCTGGCTGCTTTAATAATATTCTCCCTCAAAAGGATATCAAATAGCAGTTCATGCATTGAATCGTATTGATGAGTTTCAGGACTGCTCTCCAGCGCCAGATATATCTCACGCTGAACTCCAAAAAAGCTGGAAGCCCCCGGTTTTTTCTGATTATTCGAAAGGATAATCATTGTCTTCCCCCCTTCAAATGAACTTATAGTAGCTTATGGTTTCATTTGCAGGAGGGTTCCTTCAATATTTGACCCTTCACGGTATCCAATCCGAGTTATTTATTATCGGAAAATATCTTTTTTTCTGAAATAAGCTTGCTTTTAATTCCAGTTTCCCTGTACAATATTCAACATATTCTTAAGTTTCAGACTATACTTATATTTATTTTACAACAGGGGGATTTTTTCATGGCGACTTTTCTAGGTTCAATTGTTTTGCTGATTGCAGGTTATGCCATTTATTCCAAGGTAGTCGAGCGTATATTTGGTATAAATGACAGCAGCCCTACACCTGCTTATACGGAAAAAGACGGAATGGACTTTATTCCGATGAGCTGGTGGAAAGGCAGCTTGATTCAGCTTTTGAATATTGCAGGTTTAGGTCCCATTTTCGGTGCAATTATGGGCGCATTATACGGGCCTGCAGCTTTTATCTGGATTGTTGCCGGTTCCATTTTTGCCGGGGCGGTTCATGATTATTTTTCAGGAATGCTTTCTCTAAGGCATAAAGGAGAGCAATTTCCAAGCATTGTCGGAAGATATTTAGGAAAACCAGCCAAAACGTTCATTAATTTATTTTCAATACTCTTAATGGTTTTAGTTGCCGCAGCATTTACTGCCGGTCCGGCACAGCTGATTTCAAGCATAACTCCATTAAGTTTTATGGCATCCTTGCTCATTATTTTTGCTTACTTTATCCTGGCAGCAGTTTTGCCTGTAAACCGTATAATCGGTAAGATTTATCCTCTATTTGGAGCAATATTAATCTTTATGGCAGTTTCCATTGCAGTCGCAATGCTTTTCAGCGAAAAATCCATACCGAATGTAACACTGTCTAATCTTCATCCCGGTGAACTTCCAATCTGGCCACTACTGATGGTCACCATTTCATGCGGAGCGATCTCAGGTTTCCATTCAACACAAAGTCCGATTGTCTCACGGACATTAAAAAAGGAAAGTGATGGAAGAAAGGTTTTCTATGGCGCCATGATTGCCGAAGGGATTATTGCCTTAATCTGGGCAGCAGCGGGCATGACCTTTTTCGGTGGAACAGGAGGGCTTCAAGATGCATTAGCGGCTGGTGGTCCAGCGGGAGTGGTTAATGAAATTTCCGGAAGCCTCCTTGGTACGCTGGGAGGAATCCTTGCTATACTAGGTGTAATCATCTTGCCGATTACTACTGGAGATACCGCCCTTCGTTCTTCAAGAATGATGCTGGCAGAATCACTTTCATCTATAATAAAAATGGATGGGAAATGGAAGGCTGTCATCACCACTTTACCTGTGGCTCTCCCTACTTTATATCTGGCAACAATCGATTACTCATTCCTTTGGCGATATGTCGGATGGACAAATCAGGTTACAGCGGCGGTCATGCTTTGGACAGCCACTATGTATCTTTTGAAAAATAACAAATTCCATTGGATCAGCGGTGTTCCTGCATTGTTTATGACCGGTGTAGTATCCACCTATATCTTCTATGCCCCTGAAGGCTTTCAAATGGATTATCAACCATCAATGATGATCGGATCATTCATTACACTCTTAATTACAGGCTGGTATGTTTATCAAATCGTTAAACAAAAGCAGCTGCGTAAGAATAAACCCAACCTAAAAGCTGCTTAAAGCGTTAAAAAATGCACCTCACATAATAGTGAAGGTGCATTTTTTTGTGGTCTTACAGAGCAATTTCTCCTATTTCAGTTTAAACCGTTAAACTCTTGCAATCCGTCATTTAGGTTTTGCTCCACTGCCAGAGGGTAATGAATACTAACAGTTTAAGGAGGGTTTAACTATGGCGGATAATAACAATTCAGAAAAAAATAATTCGATAGAACAAAATAATAAGAAAGAAAACGATAGAGATATCGAACCCCAAAGAGAACCTGAGAAACCTCAGGAAGAAAACAGGAAATAAGGAGGAGGAATAATAGTGGCTGACAAAAACATTCAGGATGGAAAGATGGATAATCCCGAACAATATAAAACCGAGAAGGAAAGTTTATTTGATAAGTATGAGAGCGAAAGAAATGTTGATCCTTTACCAATAGAAGACTTAAAACAGGAGAAGGAAGAAGAAAAAAATGGATCAAAAATAAAGAGCAGTTCTTCAACAGAGGAAAAGTACAAAGCAGACTTTGAAACAATAAAAAAGAAAAAGCTGTTTGGCGATAAATATGACGATGGAACAAGAACATAAAAAATGCATGATACTATTAATGACAAAATAAGCGTTAAAAGAAATATGCAAATTAAACTCCTGGCACCCAAAAGTGCCAGGTTTCTTTTCTAATATGGCTTTATTGTCTTATTAAAATCCTTATAGTGGTTCAGATAGTAATCTGCTCCCGGGGTTTCATTCTGAAAAAGACAAGTCCTGATGCCAAGTTTCTTTGCCGGCAAAATGTCTATTTTCCTGTCCCCTATTGCTAAATCCACCTTATGCTTTTCATGCAGGAATTCATAAGAAGCTGTGTGAGGCTTGCGCGGATAGCCATCGTCTCCTGCTACCATATCGGTAAAGTATCCATCTAATTTATGAAAGGTTAATATAGAAAGAACATCATCTCTTTCCTTGTGAGTCATGATCACATTCTTATCAGCCTGCTTTAATACCTGCTCCACATCAGGAAAAGGCTTTAGATCATTTGGACGCAGCTGTCTCGCCCTCATCCTTATTGTTTTTATTTGTTCTTCATTTAACTTGAAATGTTGAAAAGCATCGCTGAAAGAAACCTTTAGCTGACAAAAAATCTCTTCATCCGAAACCTTTTTATCATTCATAACCCCTCTGACGATCGCCGTATAAGCTGGATATGTATCAAATAAAGTGCCATCAAAATCCCAAAGTATATTCAACAGGCAAAGCTCCCTTCCATTTTCTTTTTATCCCCTTATATTAGTTATTATACTTCCAGCCAATCTATTAAACTGCTTTTCCATTGTCATTAAATTACTTTGACAAAGCTATAGCACAATGCTAATTTAATAGCTATAAGACAAAAACATAGCCCTGAGAAAATGGGTGAATTGTTAAAGGATGAATAAGAATGAACAAAGAAATTATTAAGTTAATCAGAAAGAGCTACAACATGACACAGCGCGATTTCGCAAGAGTTGTCAGCTGCAGCTTCTCTTTAATAGCTCTGGTTGAGGTGGGCAAGAGAAGAGTAACAGCTGATCTGGAAAACAAGATTAAAATTGCTTTTGACCTCGATGACCAGCAGATGCAGTCACTTTCTTCTCTTGTTTCAGAAATCAGCAAAGTTCCCCCTTTTATGTAAACAGAGGCAGCCGTTTTAAGACCTTACCTTCTAAGCTAAATCAACCACAAAGTAGCAGCCCGCCATTAAAATAGGCATTTGCCGTGTCTCTCCGCCCATTTATGCATAGATTATAAAGAGTTTTAGGATTTTTGCATAAAAGGAGAGTGCCCAATGTATCCATATGGCTATTATCAAGGTTATCTTCCTCAGCCAGCAGCCCACTTCACCCCAGAATATGAAATTCAGCAGTTCGAACAATATGATACTGACAGACAGCCCCCGCAGCTAGAGAGAAGAGTTACCGCTTTGGAAAGGCAAAATCAGGAGCAATCCAGAGAGATTACCCGCCTTAACAGGCAGCTGGTCAATTTGACTGACCAGGTCAGAATGCTAAATCAGACCGTTGACCGCCATACACGAAGGCTGAACCGGCTAAACCAAAGACTAAGAGCAGTTGAGAATAGACTTAACATTCCTTTTACTCCATTTGACGGGGAATTCTAAGGGGGAATTTTGTACTTTTTGCCCTGGGATTTAGGATACCAAATTTGCCCCAATCTTATCGTGATTGGGGCATTGATTTTGATTAAACGGAAGGGTTTTTGTGACTGCCAGGGGTTCGGACTCAAACTCCTTTACAATCAGGTTTCTGTCCGAAGTTGCCCCTGCTTCAGACTCAAACCTCCTTTAACCTTTGATTTGTGTCCGAAGTTCATCCTGCTTCAGACTCAAACTTCCTTTAACCTTGATTTGTGTCCGAAGTTACCTCAGTTGGCTTCATCTTCTCCCGTCCAACCTTCCTTGTGTTACCTTAACCTGGCCAGGCGCTCGTAAACCTCTTGTAAGTTTGAGCACCCTGATTTATGAACTTCCTCGATTAAGCAGCACCACAGGAAAGCTGTCAGTTTTGCATCTCCCAGAGCATGATGGCGGCCCTTAACAGGGATGCCATAAAATTCACAGAGGTCTTCTAATTTTCTTAATGGTTTATTAGGATCGGCTATTCTATAAAGGAAGGAAGTATCTAATATCCTAAGCTTAAATGGCGTGCGAAAAAGCTTCCAGCTGCTATACTGCATAAAGCTTTTCTCGTGGTTCGCATGATGGGCAACCAGCGGCATTTCCTTTACAAATTCAAGAAAGTTAATCAATACCTCCGAGAGGGGAGGAGCTTTTTCTAAATCAGCCTCAGATAGACCTGTCAGCTCCTTTATTTCACTTGACAGAGGCTTATCAAAATAAACAAGTGAATAAAAACTGTCTTCACTGACTTTCCCGCTAATAATTTTAACCGCACCAATCGAAATAATTTGATCCCCTTTATCCGGATAAAATCCAGTTGTCTCAATATCAAAGACAGCCACATTCAAATTCCCTAAGGGGATAGGCATTAAATCAGCATTCTGCAGCTCCCTCTGCATTTGTCTAATAAATGCTATATGATGCGGATTTTGACCATTCATTCCACCTAACATGTTAGTCTGAAGTTTGCCCTGAATACCTCTGACAAATTGGACAAAAGGATGGAACCTCATTAACCTGCACCCTTTTGAATGGTCCTGACCACAAATTGATGAAGCTTTTTGGCATCCTTTAAAATATCCTTCAGTTCATTTCGCTCTGATATTGATAAGGTTTTAAGCTGAATGTAGTGAGTATCATCATAGGCATCTGTTTGCCTGTATGACTGAAGCCTCCATTTTAACAAGACAGCAAAATTATTTCGATATTTACCTAATCCCCCATAGCCATTTATGTTCATAATCTTATTCATTCGGGCAATAGTAGATGTGTCCAGGATTCCTTCCTTCACAGCAAGAATTCTTACCGCATTTACATAAGGTATAAATGCAGCGTATTTTAGATCCAGCTCCCCTTGATGGCTTCCCTTTTCCTCTGCCAAAAGCTGGCCAAATGGACCTACTGATTTTTTCATATGCATGCTGGTCTCCACCATTCTGGTAAGCAGATGCGGGCTTTTTCGGAGATTCACGTGAATAAAGGATTTCAATTCTGCTATATACCCTTCCTCTCCTGCCAGCACTCTGCTGTCATAAAAAATGTGGAGATTCCTGATCGTCTGCAGACTTTCCTCCTGCATCCATACATGGATTTGTTCTTTCCATTCAGAAAGTGATTTGCACCATAGCGGATTAGAGCTCATCACATTCCCTTCGCAAAATGGATAGCCAACAGCCTGTAAACCTTTTGAAACTTCCTCCCCCAGCTCTAAAAAATACTTTTCCGCTTCAGCAGCCCCTGATTCAAACACCAATCCGTGATCCTGGTCACTCAGAAAGCCCTGCTCCCTTCTCCCCGAGCTTCCCATTGTGAACCAGGCAAATTTCCATGAGGATGGCCTTTCAATTTTTTTGGTTCTTTCCAACGCCATACGAATAACAGCTTTCATGATCATGTCGTGAAAATCATTCAGCGCACTGATATCTGAGCGGTATTTTAAGATCTGTTCCTCTTTCCACTTTTTTAGGGATTGATAAGAGTTAAATGTTGATTCCATCCAGGCACTCCCTTTAAAAGAAGCTCCAGTCTTGCTTACGAGCTTAACTTTTTGTTTTCATCAGCCATAAAGACTTCGGGATATCCATAGCTTCCATGTTCACTTAAATCCAATCCCATAATTTCTTCTTCCTCTGTTACCCGAAGTCCATTCAATACCTTCTTGGCAGCTGCCAAAATTATGAAGGATACAGCAAAAGCATAAAGGCCGGAAACAGCGACACCCATAAACTGTACTCCCAGCTGTTCAAAACCTCCCCCATAAAACAGCCCAGGATTACCGACTGATGCCAATTCAGGTGTAGCAAAGAATCCAGTTGATAATGTTCCCCATACCCCGGCAGCACCATGAACAGATAGAGCAAAGATTGGATCATCGATTTTTCGCTTTTCAAAGAAACGCACACTATAGAATACAAGGATTCCTGATACAAACCCTATAACGACAGCCGCCCATGTATCAACAAAAGCACAGGAAGCTGTAATTGCGACCAGACCTGCCAGGGCACCGTTAAGCATTGTCGGAACATCGGATTTACCCATAACCATCCATGAAATAATCAGGGCAGCAACTGCTCCTGCTCCGGCAGCAAGATTTGTGTTAAGAGCTACAAATCCAAAAAAACCATCTTCCACTGTCAAGGTACTGCCGGCGTTAAACCCAAACCAGCCAACCCACAGAATCAGCACACCCAAGGCTGTATATACCTGGTTATGGCCATAGATATTGTTAGCGGAACCATCTTTATTAAATTTTCCAATTCGGGGCTTAAGTAAAATGGTAGCTGCCAACGCTGCCATAGCACCCGTTAAGTGGACAACTGTTGAACCAGCGAAGTCCTGCTTGCCGTGTTCAGCAAGCCAGCCTCCTCCCCAAATCCAATGTGCGACGACAGGATAAACAATAGCAGAAAACAGTACGGTAAAGATGAGGTAAACGGAAAGTTTTGCACGTTCAGCAAATCCGCCTAATGCAATCGTAATGGAAATACCGGCAAATGCCATCTGAAATACGAAGAATACAGAAGAAGATAAGTTCATTCCCTCAAGCTCAGCACCTGAGTAAAAGAAATTTGATAACCCAACCAATATATTTGCTTGATCGCCGAAGATGAAACCAAAGCCAATGGCCCAAAATACCAATGATGATAAACCAAAGGTAAAAATCGTTTTACCGGCAATATGCCCCGCATTTTTCATCCTGGTCGAACCTGCTTCGAGCATAACGAAACCGCCAAGCATAAAAATGACTAAAATGGCTCCCAGCATTACCCAAAGACTATTCATTAAAAATGTGGCATCCAATTGTAATTCCTCCCTTTCTTGATTAATGTAAGGTTAATATTTAAATTCATGTTATATTTCCTTACATCATATAAATTTAATCTTTATTTTACTCTTTTTTACACTGATGTCAATAAGTTTTTTGAAAATTTATAACTTTTATGTTATAAAACCTTACATAATTAGATTATTTGGATTGGCAATTTTATAGTTGCATCTGCTGTTCTTTAATCGGTTAAGTTAAAAACGAGCATTTATTTGCTCAAATCATCGTCGGGAGTGATGTATCATGGCAAGAAACAAACTTTTGGTACCCGGTGCAGGAACTGTATTGGATCAAATGAAACAGGAAATTGCCAATGAGTTTGGAGTTCAGCTTGGTGCTGATACAACCGCACGAGCAAACGGTTCTGTCGGCGGGGAAATGACAAAGCGCCTTGTCGCGATGGCAGAGCAGCAGCTTAAAAACCAGCAAAATCAGTAAGATTGCTTGCTGGGATACCGGCCCTGCCCTAGGGCCGGTCTTTCACTCACCTAAACAGCACATTACAATGGAGGCATACCTATGACCAACAAAAATGACAACCGCGAAAGAAAAAACAAATATCCAAATAATAAAAAGCAGGATGCAGAGTTCTCAAGAGAAGCAGATATCCGAAGCGAAATTACTAAAAAAGATCTGCAAAAATAACAAAAAACAAAAAGGCATGTCACCTGACTGCCTTTTTTAAATATTGCTATTATCCGTAATAAGGATTACTGCTCTTTTCCTCAAGCCTGCTGATCCTGCTAGATGAGGAGGCAAATACTCCCGCCTCACAAATAATTGCAAATAATGCTGTTCCAAAAGCAAGATGGAGAACAGCCCAGGATATTTCAATGTAACTTATAATTATCAGTATACCGATAATGATTTGCCCTAGTACCAGCAGGGAGGCAGCCATAAGCCGATTTTGCAATCCAGCCTCCCATCTATTCTTTAATGAAAGATATGTAAGAATAAATATGTAAAAAGCCAAAAACCCGGCCGCAAGCCTGTGTCCAGTCTGGATTATTTCCGGAGAAGATACTGGCATAAAGCCATTTGTGCATTCAAGCCAGCTGCAGGCCAATCCGTATGATTGGTGTTTAATATAAGCACCAAGAAATAAAGTAATAAGCAGCAAGAGCAACACTACTCTAAACTTACTTTGAATACTCTGGTCTTTTCTTGTTTTAGTCCGCGATGGCTGTTCATCAGCACGTCGCCAGATCCAGATTAGCACAGCAAGAAAAACCATCGCCACCATAAGGTGAACTGACACAATTATAGCAGGCAAGTCCAGCCAAACCACAGCCGCCCCCAGTAAAATTTGAACTAATAAAAGCAGAATCATCACCTTAGAAGCTTTATCAAGTTCCCGCACCGGATTTGATTTTTGAATTCTAAAGTACAATACAGCTGTCATTATTCCAAGTACTGCACCAATGACTCTGTGAGCAAATTCAATTAAGGTATCTCCTTTCAATACCGGGATCACCAGCCCATTGCATAATGGCCACTCCGGCCCGCATCCCATGCCAGATTCCGAAGATGCGACATACCCGCCAAATACAATTAAAATATAGGTAAGGATAATGGTTAATAACGCCTGACGTTTTACCTTCAAACTGCACACTCCTTATATTGCAAGATTCTAAATTTTGCAATCAGTTTATCAGAACCCCGACAAACTTTCGGTGATATGTATCACAATACAAAAATATAGGGAGCAAGTTGCAATTCACACAGTAAAACGCCAGAGTTCCCTCTGGCGCTGAATGGTATTTTATCGCAGTCTAAAGGGCAGTAACACCCACACTGGTTGAAGTTTCACTTTATTATTTTGTAAAAGTCCGGCTATAAAGAGTTACATCCTCTATTTTAGAGCGATTAGGCTCATAGCCTATTCCTGGGCCCTGAGGCACGAATATAAACCCATCTTCCATAGTGACTTCAGGATCGATGATATCTTTTTTCCAATAGTGGGAAGACGGGGCTGTATCACCAGGAAGTATAAAATTGGATAGAGAAGTTATGGCTATATTATGTGCACGTCCTATTCCAGCTTCAAGCATTCCTCCGCACCACATCGGAATGTTATGATCTTTGCAAAGGTCGTGAATTTTTCTTGACTCTGTAAGCCCGCCAACCCGGCCAATTTTTAAGTTCATGATTCTGCAGCTTCCAAGCTCGATCGCCTTTCTGGCATCCTCAAAGGTATGTATACTTTCATCCAGGCAAATTGGTGTTTTCAAATGGCTTTGAAGCTTGGCATGGTCAATAATATCATCATGATCCAAAGGCTGCTCAATCATCATTAGATTAAACTCTTCCATCCTTTGAAGGTGACCAATATCATTAAGTGTATAGGCGCAATTAGCATCAGCCATAAGCTTAATATCAGGAAACTGGGCTCGGATGGCTTTTAAGATATGCACATCCCAGCCAGGCTTAATTTTCACTTTGATCCGCTGGTAGCCCTCTTTTACATATCCTTCAATTTGTTTAAGCATCTTTATTTCTGACTCCTGAATGCCGACACTAACGCCCACTTCTATTTTTTCCTTTTCTCCGCCCAGAGCTTTTGAGAGCGAGACCCCTCTCTCCCTTGCATAAAGGTCCCAGACAGCCCCCTCCAGCGCTGCTTTGGCATTAAAATTTCCCCTGATTGGCCTGAAAGCCTCTGAAACATCATCAGGGTGACGAATCTCTGAGGCAAAAAGGATCGGTATTAAATGATCACTCATAATATGCCAATTTGTTTTAACTGTTTCTTCATTGTAGATTGGCTCCATAATGGAAACCGACTCCGCCCAGCCGGACTGCCCGCTTTTTGATTTTACTTCAACCAGAATAAAGTCCTTATCCACTTCTGTTCCGACACTTGTAGTAAACGGATTCAGCAGCTCCATTTTCACGTGCCTTAAAATGACGCTTTTAATTTCCATATTCCCATTCTCCCGGCATTATCTCTTTTCCAAGAGATATAAGTATTGGTTTTCCGCAGCCTCGTGCTTTATAAGATCTGTTACAATCCAGCCTTTGCTGAGATAATGAGCAAACGCTTCTTTCGTGCTCTTTCTCCATTTCAGAGCCAATTCAAAATCCCGCTTTTTTATGTCCTGAAAATTCCCTGGGACCGGTATAAGAATTGTTTCATTTTCATAGTCTAAATTTACTTTTTCAGGGACTGCCAAACCATAAGCGGCCCCTGTTTCTATTGCCCTTGGCAGAACTTCAGCAGACAATTGGCGCACAGGAACCTCATCTTGAATTTGCCACTCCACT
This sequence comes from Cytobacillus sp. EB106-05-05-XG126, assembly GCF_058791715.1. Lineage (NCBI taxonomy): Bacteria > Bacillati > Bacillota > Bacilli > Caryophanales > Bacillaceae > Cytobacillus > Cytobacillus sp. EB106-05-05-XG126. The sequence goes on from NZ_JBYTDU010000001.1 coordinate 1,882,800, forward strand.
AAAAATCGATCAGATGGTATGCCTGCATTCATATGGTCTGACATTTCACCATAAGCATTTTCTATATATTGAGTGCATACAGCCCCGAGCTTATGGAGATTGAGATTCCCATTTACGGTTTCAAGAGGGTCGTATGTCCAGGAAATGAGATCATAGCCTTTTTCAAGTGCAGTCTGTTTTTGCGCATTTTTCAGCTTTTCACCAATCCCCAACGCCCGGTAATCCGGGTGAATCCCCAGGCTGTGGGAGCAAAGATATACCTTTGTGCCGTCAAAGCCGGGAAAGCTGTATTGAAAACCGATCAGTTCCTCTCCCAGGAACGCACCTAACACAAACCCTCCATTTTTAACCGTTGCAACTGTATGATTAACCGGCACAGCTTCTTCCACACTCCATATTCTGGCTTCAAGTTCGTATACTGCTTCGAGATCCTTAACTGTGTGAAGGTTTTTAATGGCCAGTGATGTTAATGCTTCTTGCTTCATAACCTTCCCCTTTCCCTAAAATTGCGATTAAACCCCTAAAATATAATATGAGCTACAGCAGCTACAATCGGCAGCGTGATAATAGTACGGAGAAGGAATATAAGAATTAAATCCTTTATGCTGACAGGGAGATTTGACCCTAAAAGCAGGCCGCCCATTTCAGACATGTAAACGAGCTGTGTTACAGAGACACAGGCAATGACAAATCTCGTCATTTCACTTTCAATGCCGCTGCCGATGACTGCCGGAAGGAACATGTCTGCAAATCCAACCACCATTGTCTGGGCCGCTTCTGCCGCTTCCGGAATTTGCATTAGAGCCAGGATTGGCTCAAACGGCTTGCCAAGAATCGTAAAAGCTGGGGTGAATTCAGCAATCACGAGGGCAACCGTTCCAATTGCCATAACAATCGGCAGAACTCCCATCCACATGTCTAAGACATTCTCCAAACCTTCTTTTACAACAGCGACTGCACTATTATTTGTACGCGCTTTCTTAATAGCATTATTTAATCCCCATTTAACAGGTGTAGTATGTGAAGGAATAGAAGTTTCCTCTTTCATCACTGTTCCTTCATAAGCAGTATCAGCTTTTCTGGACAATGGCGGAATCCGCGGCATTACTACAGCTGCCACCAGACCAGCAAAGATAATTGTTAAATAGTAATGTATGAAATATTGCTCTAAATTTAAATATTGAATAATGACAATCGTAAACGTTATGGAAACAACCGAGAAGGTAGTTGCAACAACTGCTGCCTCCCGCTTTGTATAATATCCTTCTTCATATTGTTTTGTCGTTAGCAGGACTCCAATTGTTCCATCACCTACCCATGATGCCAGACAATCAAGCGAAGAACGTCCCGGCAACTTAAAAACAGGTCTCATCACTTTAATCAATAATGCACCAAAAAATTCAAGCAGGCCAAAATTTAATAAAAGCGGCAGCAATAAACCTGCCAGAAGAAAGGTAGTAAACAAGATCGGAATTAGATCATAGATTAAGAGTGCGCCAGTGTTCTCTGAATATACTGGTTCCAGACCAATCTCAAATAAAGTAATAATAGCAAAGACTGTTCCAAGCAAACGGGCTGCTACCCAAAATTTACTTACATTTAGCAATTTGTTCAAATAAGGGCTGTTCAAGATAAAGCCCGGTTTAAAAGCTACTGCTATCAGTGAACCAATAACTGATAGAGCCATTATAGTAACAGTAATCGCAGGTATGGAAGCACCCAGCAGCCCGTTAATTTGATTTGCTAAATATGCAACCGGGATTGTAATCCCTTCTTCTCCTTGAATCGGCACCATAAATAGTAAAACCCCGATCAGAGAAGGAATTAAAAATTTTAAATAGTCCCCGGTTGTGTAGGCTTGCCTTTCCTCCTGCTGAATTAATTTCTTTGAAAGACTGCTCATACGTATGCCCCCTTTTATTTTTCTGATTTTAACACCCTGCTGTTCAGCTTTATTCAACAAATAACTCCTGATCAGCGTATAAGATTTCCAGTTCCTGCTGTCTCTTGGCAATCCTTTCACGATCCTGTTCATCGATACCCGCGATCAGCACTTCCAGTAAACTAATAACCGATGCAATTGAATGATGTCCGGTATCCATTAGTTCATCAGTAGTAAGTGTGACTGCAGCCATCTGCCCAATTGGCGAAAGCTGCCTGTCTGTTATGGCAATCATCCTGGATCCCTTCCTCTCAGCGAATGAGGCCAGCTTTATGGTTTCCTTTCGATAGCGAGGGAAAGAAAAAATGACAACTGCTGACTGTTCTGTCAAATCACACACATCCTCAGGAAGAAAACCGTGAGGGCCAGAGATATAAACATTTACCCTCATTTGTTTAAGAGTGTAATAGAACCAGTATGCGGCCGCAAAAGAGCTGCCAAAACCCCCAATATAAACCCTGTCTGCCTGAATTAAGGCATCAATTGCTTTCCAAAGTTCTCTTTCATCAACTTGATCAAGCAATTGCCGAAGTATTTTCCTCTCTTGATCAATGACTCTCTTAAACAGGTTCTCTTTCGCTGCATTTATTATGTAAGAGTCATTTTCCTCTGCAGCCTGCTGTTTCCCTGCTAGCCAGTCTTTTCTGATTTGTTCCTGCATTTGGGAATAACCGCTGAACCCAAGTGCATATGCAAGCCGAATGACCGTTGTCTCACTGACTCCTGCATTTCTGCCAACTTGAAATGCGGTTAACAACACCGCCTCATTAGCATGCTCCATAATAAATTCAGCTGCTTTCCTCTGTCCTGGCGAGAGGGATGAATAGCTTTCTTTAATCATGTGGTTCATTGTTTTCTTATCCATGCCGTCTCCTCATGAATAGTGAAGGAAAAACTTCTTATGCAAATTATAAAGCATGAAATGCTTCTCAAACAAGAAGATTTTCTACTATTCAAAATTATTTTTATTTAAATTTCGTTTAGAAATCCACTCTATTATGTGAAGGTAATCCTTCTTTTAGTAAATTCTAAAGGATGAAATACTTCTTTAGCAAGAGAAAAATGTATTTTTAAAAATAAAAATTTATTTTTATGCATAAACCATATTTCCTTATGATGTATGACTTATAAAATATTTTTCAATGCTAACCTTTGATATACTTAAACGTCTAAAATAATTTTTAGGCAAACGGTTGCATCATTTTCCCGCCCGTGTTAACTTAAGATAATAATTAAACTAAATAGTATTTTCATAGAATAAATTCATGCATTCATCGATATTTTTTTCGTGAAATTATGGGAATGCTTTTTTAGTCCACATAATGAAAGCCCATACAATAAGGGAGAGAAGAACAATGAAAAAATTATTTTCTTTTGATTTCTGGCAAAAGTTTGGAAAGGCATTACTTGTAGTAGTGGCTGTAATGCCAGCTGCAGGTATTATGATTTCACTTGGCAAGCTTGTTGGCATGACAGGTACTGACATAGCATATGTGCAAGCGATTGCACGAGTTTTGGAGGATATCGGCTGGGCCATTATTACAAATCTTCATATCTTATTTGCAGTTGCAATTGGCGGTTCCTGGGCTAAGGAGCGTGCAGGCGGAGCGTTTGCAGCTCTTATTGCTTTCATTCTGATTAATAGAATTACAGGCGCCATATTCGGAGTAAAGTCCGACATGTTAGGTAATTCCGGGGCCACGGTAAAATCCCTTTTTGGACAAGATCTTATTGTCCCGGACTATTTCACTTCTGTTTTAGGTGCACCAGCATTAAATATGGGAGTATTCGTCGGGATTATTTCAGGTTTTCTTGGCGCAAATTTATTTAACAAGTATTATAACTATGATAAATTGCCAAATTCACTTTCCTTTTTCAATGGAAAGCGATTTGTACCCTTCACTGTAATCGGCGGCTCTGTTGCAGCAGCCTTGGTCTTATCAATTGTTTGGCCATTTATTCAAGGATTATTAAATGATTTCGGACAATGGATTGCTACATCACGGAATACAGCACCTGTTATCGCTCCATTTGTTTTTGGCGCACTGGAAAGATTGCTTCTTCCATTTGGATTGCATCATATGCTGACAGTCCCAATTAATTATACAGAGCTCGGCGGAACTTATAAAATCCTTACAGGCTCTAATGCAGGTTCAACGGTCGCTGGACAAGATCCGCTATGGCTCGCATGGATTGCCGACCTGAATAACTTTTTGGCTGCAGGAGATACAGAAAGCTATAAGCAATTGCTGAATGACGTTACCCCTGCCCGCTTTAAAGTTGGCCAAATGATTCTGTCCGCTGCTGCCTTAATGGGAATTGCGCTTGCAATGTACCGCAATGTAGATCCTGAGAAAAAGAAGAAATACAAATCGATGTTCTTCTCCGCTGGTTTGGCAGTATTCTTAACTGGAGTAACAGAACCGATTGAATTTATGTTCATGTTTGCTGCTCCACTTCTTTATATCGTGTATGCAGTTATGACAGGTCTGGCATTTGCAGTCGTTGACATTATTAATATCCGTGTTCATTCTTTTGGCATCATTGAATTGATTACAAGAACACCAATGATTATAAAAGCTGGCTTATGGCTGGATCTTGTAAACTTTGTAATTGCCTGCCTCGTATTCTTCGGACTAAACTTTTGGGTTGCCAATTTTATGATCAGAAAATTTAACTTCCCTACACCAGGACGCAATGGAAACTATATTGAAGAAGAAAATAATGCTTCATCTTCAGAAACTTCAGTCAAGAAAAATTCACTAGCTCCTGTGTTAATCGAATTATTAGGCGGAAAAGAAAATATTGAAGACGTTGATGCCTGTATGACCCGCTTGCGTGTCACAGTAAAGGACACTGCATCAGTTGCTGGTGAACAGGACTGGAAGAAGAATGGAGCTTTAGGTCTTATCGTTAAGGACAAAGGCGTTCAGGCAATTTATGGACCAAAAGCAGATGTCCTTAAATCTGATATCCAAGACCTTCTGGGAGCTTAACAATGAAATTATTAACTCTAAACTGTCACTCATGGCAGGAGGAACAGCAGCTGGAAAAAATCAAAATTCTTGCTGAGGCTATTAAGGAGAACCGCTATGATGTCATCGCTCTGCAGGAGGTCAGCCAGCATATCAAAGCCCCTTTAATAGATGGCCATATTAAAAAAGATAACTATGCACTGCTGTTAATTGAAGAATTGAGAAAAATAGGTGTGGAAGATTACGTTTTTAAATGGGATTTCTCACATATTGGATATGATATTTACGAAGAGGGTCTTGCCATATTGACAAAGCATGAAATAAAGGAGGATTTTTCCTTCTTTATTACCCAAAATAAAGACCAGGCACACTGGAAGACACGAAAAATTATTGGTGTTAAATTAGTTTACAAAAACAGACCAATTACCTTTTATTCTTGTCACCTTGGCTGGTGGGATGATGAAGAAGAATCCTTTAAGTTTCAGGCTGAATCTCTTCTTGCACTTGCATCTAAAGATGAACCCGCCATCTTTATGGGTGATTTCAACAGCTCGGCGTATGTCCGCAATGAAGGTTATGACTTTCTCATCGGCAAAGGGCTTTATGACACTTTTGAATTAGCAGACAAGCAGGATTCAGGAGTGACGGTTAAAGGCAAAATTGCCGGCTGGGACGAAAATAAACATGAGATGCGCATCGACTTGATTTTATCATCGTATCCGATCCATCCAAAATATTCACGAGTTATTTTTAATGGCATAAACAAACCCATCATTTCCGATCATTATGGAGTGGAAATTGAAATTTAGCCATAAAGAAAATCCCTGACAATGAAGTCAGGGATTTTCTTTATACCGTCAGCCTGTAAACCGGTTCGGGATGAAAGGCCTGAAAAATCTCCCCTGTCGGTTCAAAACCAACTTTCTCATATACACGAACAGCCGGCTCGTTCTCCTTGATGACAGATAGGTAGATTTCATGGCACCCATATTTCTCTTTCATTTCCTCAATTACAAGTTTAATAGCCGGTATGCCATAGCCTTTCCCCTGAAATTGATGTCCAAGCATCAGACTGACAAGTTCATAGCGGCCATGCTCTTTATCCAGACCATGAGTCGCAAAGCCAATTAATGATTCGCTATCGTATATACCTTTACATGTCCAGCCATTGACTGAAGCCAGAGCAATGAAAAAAGCATTGGAACCGACAAACCTTTCGAAAATTTGAAACTTCTTTTCCTGCTCTTCTTCAGATTTCAAATTTATAATCTCAAAAAAATTTTTCTCTGTAACAGGTTTCAGTTGTAAATCCATGTCATCTTTCCTCTCATTCCAAATCATTCCTAAAAATAAATTCGCAGCCATAGCCAAGAATTCCTTTATAAAAAGATAAAAAGCCTCCCGTTAAAATTTATAGGGAGGCTCCTGCATTATTATTTTTTCCGTTTCTTTGTCAATCTGCCTAATAAGAAAGCTCCTGCTGCAACACCAATGACTGTATTTGTTTTCTTGGTAAATACCTGCTTGGCCACAAGGTTTAAGTTCTGCGGCCGTTCTGCCAGGCGTCTCATGAAGTAGCCATACCAGTCATGTCCAAAAGGAACATATGTGCAGAAATTATAGCCTTCACCAGCAAGCTTCAGCTGCATATCCTTGCGGAAGCCATAGAGCATTTGGAATTCAAATTTATCTTTAGGGATATTGTTAGCCCTTACAAAATCTTTTACATGATTAATTACATTATGGTCATGTGTTGCAATAGACGTGAATTTGCCATTCAACAGATGCCATTCTATTAATTTAATAAAGTTAGCGTCAATGTCATTTTTGTCCTGATAAGCAATTTCTTCAGGCTCCTTGTAAGCACCTTTGACAATCCGCAGCCGGAAATTCTGATATTTCTTCAGGTCTTCTTCAGCATCCAGGAAATATGCCTGAATAACTGTACCGAAGTTATTGTATTCCTTAGATAATTCATCCAGAATGTCAAAGGAAGGCTGCAAGCGCTTGGAGTCTTCCATATCCATATTCACAAATATACCATACTGGCTTGCTCTCTCTACTATCTCCCTAACATTTTCCAGGCAGAAAGAGTAGTCAATATCAAGGCCTAATTGAGAAGGCTTTAAAGAGATATGTGCATCCACCTGATTTTCATGAATCGCCTCTATCACTTCTATTATTTGTTTTTTCGCTTCTGCCGCCTCTTCTTTTTTATATACAAATTCCCCGAGGTTATCGACAGTACAAGAGATGCCATGAGCATTAAGCTCTTTTATGCTCTGAATAGCTTCTTCTAAATTTGTCCCCGCAACTACATTCTGCGCACCCAATTTCAATCCATATTTCTTTGCGGCACTATTCAGAAATTCGTTTTGGGAAAGGCCTATAAACAGATCTTTCAACATAGAAATATCCCCTAACTCTTGTAATTTCACAATAAAATTATAGCATAGATTTTCAATAAAAATTATTTTGTGAATTTTTATATTTTAACGATTCCCTATCACTGTTTCGTTAAAACATCGGGGTAGTTCTCAGTTCAAAAACAAATTTCCTATCAACAAAAAAATGCCTGGCTACGGCAGCCAGGCATTTTAAGTATGATTCCGACTGGGTTCGAACCAGCGACCTCTACCCTGTCAAGGTAGCGCTCTCCCAGCTGAGCTACGGAATCGTTATGAATATTGCCCTGTATTGGGGACAATATAAAATATACTTCTTTCCAACATAAAAGTCAATACCTATATTTCATCCATAGACTATAAAGTTAGCAGCCGGGAAGCTAGATTACATTCCCATTACAATTTATGCATTTATGCCTTAAAGGTATCTTTTTGAGAATTTTTGCTTTATAATGCCCTCTATATGATTCATTTGTTAGTTGAATCAAACTATACAGGGTTACGGAAGGAGAAATATCAATGAAGAAACTAATGTATCCCTTTTTACTAGTATTAATATCTGCTGTTTTAGCTGCTTGCGGAGCTGACGATAAAAGCAAGAGTGCAGATAAAAAAGAAGAGCCGAAAACAGCTGAAGCCGATCAGCAGGACCAGCAAAAGCAAATGGAAGAAATGCAAAAGAAAATGGATAAGCAAAAGCTTGATGAAGAAAAGACAGTTGCAATTGTGAATGACCAGGAAGTTCTTGGACGTGAGTATAACAGTGTCCTTACTTCTTCACAAATGATGTATCAGCAAATGGGACAAGACCCTACTACAAAAGATGCTGCCGAGAAAATTAAGAAGCAGACACTTGATAGTCTTGTGGGCCAGACACTCCTTCTCCAGGAGGCTGATAAAAAAGGCTATAAAGCTTCTGATGAAGAAGTCAAAAAGCAGCTCGAAGAAACAAAAGGACAATTCAAAAATGATAAGGAATTTGAAACAGCAATGAAACAGGCTGGCCTTAATCCCGATTCATTAGAGAAGGAAATTGCCAACAATATTAAATATACGAAATACATCGAAGGCGAGATTAAACCTGAGAATGTTACAGATGCTGAAATTCAAAAATTCTATGAAGAATATGCAAGCCAGGGTGGTGCTGAAGGACAGGAGCCCCCTAAATTGGAAGAAGTAAAACCGCAGATCAAACAGCAGCTCGAACAGCAAAAACAGCAGGAAATGCTCGTTAAGCATGTAGAAGATTTGAAGAAAAATGCAAAAATTGATATTAAAGTATAATTATCATTGAGCAGCTCCCATTTATGGGAGCTGTTTTTCTATGTTTATTCATCATGGAATCTATTGGATATCTTCTTCCCCTTGAGTAATTATTTAAATGCTGTAATATGTATTGGGGAGGATTCTACATGATTAAACACACTACATTCATTCAAATAATTGCAGGTTATTTAATTCTCACTCTTGGTGTTTCACTAATCATCTTATCCAATCTTGGTGCAGGTGCCTGGGACACTGTTTATGTTGGGCTTTTCAATAAATTCGGTCTTACCATTGGAACCTGGTCATTCCTGGTTACGGCTTCCCTTATATTTTTCAATGCCATACTTTCCTGGGAAAAGCCGCAGTTTAAATCATTTATTGGAACCATTTTAGCGAGTCTGGGGATCGATTTTTGGATGGAGCTTGTTTTTAGCGGCTTCACCGTTACACACTATCCCTATCAGATACTTGCCTTCTTTACTGGTATTATACTTCTGGGCTTCGGAGTATCTATCTATATCCGACCGCAATTATTCAGCGGCCCCATTGATGGATTAATGATCGCAACTGCCAAAAGGCTCAATATCAGTATGAAGACTGCACGTATTATTAATGAATTTTTAGCACTGGCCATTGGCCTTCTCTTAGGCGGTCCGGTCGGAATGGGTACTTTGTTAGTAGCCATCTTTTTAGGCTATGCCATACAATATGGGACTGTCCTTCTAAATCACTTAAAAGATAAGGGATTAAAGATTATTTAAAAGACTTCATTTATGAGGTCTTTTTTTATGCGAACAAATTTTCGCATTCCACTTGATCAGGAACGCACGTTCGTTTATAATGTAAATAAAAGTAAGGAGGGGTTTCTCTATGAAAGGAATTCTTTATCGAGCTATGGAAGAGAGAAAGCCTGTGGAAATCATTTATCTCTCCAAACGCAATTCATTTTCACAAAGAAAAATATTAATCAAAGAACTTCGAGGCAGCACGATTTTAGCCTATTGTTTATATAGAAAACAAATGCGTATCTTTAATTTGAATCATATCATGTCCATTTTACCCGAAAAGAAGGCTCGCCAGATAAGCTAAAAGACCAGTTCACTTCATTCATCAAGGCTGTATTTCACAAAAGAAGTACGGCTTTTTATTATGCCTCCTTCCCGATTATCCTGCTCCCTTTGGGGTATATATTCTCTAACTGGGAATGGACACTAAAATTCCCCATGATTAGGAAAGGAAGGATGTTATGAAAACTAACTCTTTAATTACTGCATTGTTTGCAGGCAGCCTTTTACTGGCAGGCTGTAATCAGACTGAAGAGCAAATTGTAGAGGAGGAAGACAAAAACAACCCTTCTACGGAAGAACAGCGGGCAGAAACGGAGGAAACACCCGAAGAAAACAAAAGAATAACTGAAGAAGTTGGCTTGGGAGACACTCGAGACCTTTTCACAGAGGCTTATGGTGAAAATAAAAACAACGAGGAGATAGCCCGCTTTAATGGAGACAGTATGCTGGTAGAGTTTAAAACCCATCGCGCAGTTAATGTTGAGCTGCAATTTGAAGATATGGAAAAAGATATGAGTAATGAAGAGGCTCTTGCATTTATCGAAAAAAGGATTCCGAAAGATGCTGAGGAAGTTAACAGAGTTAAAGATGATAATAACCAGCGTGAAATCATTGAGTATAAAAGCAAACTATTAAAAGAAACCCTCAGTGAAGAAGTATATGAAGGTGATGAACCCGGTACATTCACTGTTCTATTAACAAGCAGCGGAGAAGACTATGTCAGTGCCACACTTTCTATCGGCCATAGCGACCAAGGAGCTTGACATCCCCAGCAAACAGAAGCAAAAAGGAAGGATCTCATATGAGCATCCTTCCTTTTTTTCTGTAAATTATCTTTGTACTTCGGGAAATTCCTGATCAAGCGCGTGAGCTTTTTTTAACAAATTAAGCTGTTTGCGGCTTGGCCTGATCGTCTTTTTTTATGAAAACCTGCAATGCAATTAACAGGATAAAGATACATAATCCTACAATATCAGTAACCCCTTCAGGGTAAATAAGCAGCAGGCCTCCTGCAATTCCAAGCAGTCTTTCAAAAATATTCAATTTACGCAGCCAGTAGCCAATTACACCCGCGCCAATAGCCATCATACCTGCCAAAGCGGTGAATACTACCCAGATTAAGTAATACCAAGTGGTGTCGATCATCAATAACTCCGGTGACAGGACAAACATGTATGGGATAATAAAAGCTCCGATGGCAAGCTTGGATGCTGTTACTCCTGTCTTTATCGGATCTCCGCCGGATACTCCAGCTGCAGCAAATGCTGCAAGAGCAACTGGAGGTGTGACATCTGCCACAATACCGAAGTAGAATACAAATAAGTGAGCAGATAAATCAGGTACGCCCAGGAGAATGATTGCCGGGGCGGCTATTGTTGATGTAATAACATAGTTTGCCGTTGTAGGTGATCCCATTCCAAGGATAATTGCTGCAACCATTGTCAGCATCAAAGTAGGAATCAACAGCCCTCCGGAGAGATCAAGAAGGCCATTCGCCATCTTTAATCCAAGACCTGTCTTTACAACTACCCCAACAATAATACCTGCCGCAGCTGTTGCTGCAGCAACGCCCAAAGCTGTGCGTGCACCATCAACTAAAGCATCGATTGCATCTCTGAATCCAATACGTGTTTCCTTGCTAATCATACTTACCGCAACCGTAATGACAATTGACCAAAGAGCAGCACGAATTACGCTCATTCCGCTCATCAGCAGGATGATAACTGCTAAAATCGGCAGCAGCAGATAAATTTTCTTCATTACTTCTTTGCGGTTAGGCATCTCTTCGTCTTTAAGGCCCCTAAGACCTACACGTTTCGCTTCAAAGTGAGTCATGATCCAGACTCCTGCAAAATATAGAAGAGCAGGAATTGCAGCTGCCTTTGCAATATCCCAATATGTAATTCCGCCGCCAATAAACTCAACCATGAGGAATGCAGCAGCACCCATAATTGGAGGCATTATCTGGCCGCCAGTTGATGCAGTCGCTTCAACTGCGCCAGCGAATTCTTTTTTGTAGCCAAGCTTTTTCATCATAGGGATGGTAAAAGAGCCTGAAGTTACTACGTTAGCTACAGAACTTCCGCTAATCGTTCCCTGTAGTGCACTTGAGAAAATGGCAACCTTCGCAGGTCCGCCTGTTCTCTTTCCAGCGATGGATACGGCCAAATCATTAAAATACTGGCCAACCCCCGTTTTTACAAGGAACGAACCAAATAACAAGAATAGGAAAATAAACGTAGCAGATACGCCTAAAGGGGTACCCAGGATTCCCTCGGTCGTAAAGAACATGGTCTGCACCAATCTTTCTAAATCAAGACCCCGGTGCGCCAAAAATGCCGGCATATATGGCCCGAACATTGCATAGGCAAGAAAAATGACGGCAATAATGGTGATGGGAAGACCAACCGCACGCCTGGTTGCTTCCAGAACCAGAAGAACTGCAATTAGACCAACATAAAAATCAATCTCGGTCAGACGCCCGGCCCTCATGACAATTTCATCAATAAAAAGTGGCCAATAAGCTCCTACAGCAATACCCAGTATAGCTAAAATGATATCATACCAGGCAACCTTATGCTTTCGTCCCCTGTCTTTCTTCCTTGCAGGGAATAACAGAAAGATTAAGGCTAATGCAAAACCTAAATGAATCGAACGCTGCAGTTGGGCTGTAAGCATCCCGAAAACCCCTGTATATAAGTGGAAAAGCGAAAATGCTAAAAGCCCAAAAAAGACGATCCAGCCTAATACTCCTCCTAATTTCCTTGTACCAGCCTCTGGATCATATTTCTCCAGCAATTTCTGCTGTTCCTCAAGAGATAATGTTTCCCCTTTATTTTCCAAGGATATTCACTCCTTTCAATACCTCGAATAAGTTTATTTTTTTTGCCTTTATTCTTACCCATGTACCGGGTTCGATATAATCTGTAAGGACATATTCCTGGCCTTGCAAAATCAATCTGTGATTCGCTCTGACCTTACCCAGCCTTAAGTCAAATGAAGGAAAAACCCTATTCATATTCTTAATATAATATTTGCCGTTCTTTTGTTCAAATGTTTCTCCATCTGAAGCATTTTCAGGCATGCCAATGGCAAAATCCTCATACATGAGTTCGAACAATTTAATACTTCCATCTCCGGTTATAGTATAGCTTTCTACAACATCCGTAAGGTGGATGGAATGTGTATACTTTATCTTAAATGTTCTGTTCTCTTTAATCGGGAAATAAGCAATCACCTTTCCTTTGTTTTGATACTCAAAAACACCTGCCTGCTTAATGGGTATGAAGAACATGATTGCGATGGTTATGATTACGAGGAGTGCCAGGACCGCCTTTTTATACCCTGGCTTATTAAAGTTCATGAAACCTCCGCCTAAAAAAATTTGTCAGCTTTTACAATTGATTGCCACTTCATTTAAAAAAATTAATTGACCGGCGCAATAACCTTATCAGGTTTTACAGCCGGCCAGATTTCATCATTTGATTATGTTAGTGAAAGGTTATTCAGCTTTAAAGCCTTTTTCGTCAAAGTACTTTTTAGCACCAGGGTGCAGTTCAATACCAGTACCTTTAACAGCATTTTCAGCCTTAATCATTTTTCCTTTGGCATGTGTAACTTTATCAAGGTTCTCAAAGATTGCTTTCGTAACATCGTAAACTACATCCTCTGAAAGGTCATTTGAAACAACAAGCATTGCCTGTACTGCTACTGTCGGCACAGCTTCTGCAAGCTTATATGTTCCAGATGGCACTTCATCCTTCACATAGTAAGGGTATTTCTCAATTAATGCATCGATTTTATCCTGCTCAATCGGAACAATCACAACGTCTTCAGTTGCAGAAAGTCCTTCTACAGCACCTGTAGGAGTTCCTGCTGTAACGAATGCTGCATCAATAGTGCCATCCTGAATTCCGGCAGTTGACTCATCAAAAGAAAGATCCTGTTTTTGGATGTCATCCAATTTGATTCCATGCACTTCAAGAATCTGTTCTGCGTTTGCAGCAGTTCCTGAACCAGGTGCTCCGATTGAAACTTTTTTGCCTTTTAAGTCTTCAACAGATTTAATGCCAGATTTTGCAGTAGTAACGATCTGGATCGTTTCAGGATAAAGTGTACCGATCGCACTTACATTGTCAACTGCTGCACCTTCAAACATTAATTTACCTTCTTGCGCATATGAAGCAATGTCAGTTTGAGAGAATGCAATCTCTGCATTGCCATCTTTCAGTGTGTTCATGTTCTCTGCAGATGCACCTGAAACTTCAGCATTTGTATCAATGCCTGTTGCATCAGAAATAATCTCAGCGAATGATCCGCCCAGCGGATAGTATGTACCGCCTGTTCCACCAGTCACGATGCTCATAAACTTAGGCTTGTCTGCTCCGCCTTCTCCATCTCCGCCGCCTTCATCTTTTCCGCCGCCGCAGGCTGCAAGAACCATAGAAAGCGCTAACAGCAGAGCTGTGGCCAGGAATATACTTCTCTTTTTCATCCTATTTCCCCCTTATAAAGTTTAGATTTTATCAATTATATACTAACATAAACCTTATTAGAATTGTCAAATGATTCCTAGCTGCATTATGATATAGAAACTTACTTACTCCAATAAAATTGTATCCCGGTCTATGAATGAGAATGCAAGTAAAAAGCAATTCCTATATATATATGATAAAATCATCATGTAAACTCTTACATAAAGACTAAACGGAGGAACAGACATTATGGATTACCCTAGAGGATCAATACAGGATATCAGGATTCAAAGCAAAGAACTGGGTGAAGAAGTTGAACTGCTCATTTATTTGCCCGCTTCCTTCTCACCTTTATATAAATACACTGTTGTTATAGCTCAGGACGGGAAGGATTACTTCCAGCTGGGAAGAGTCGGACGCATCGCAGATGAATTATTAGATGGAAAAGAAATCGAAAACATCATTATTGTTGGTGTCCCTTATAAAAACGTCAAGGACAGATGGGAGAAATATCATCCGGACGGTGGACAGCATAATGCATATATCCGTTTTCTTGCACATGAACTTGTTCCATATCTTGACCGTGAATTCCCTACCTATCAAATGGGAATGGGACGAGCACTTATGGGAGATTCCCTTGCTGCAACTGTTTCCTTAATGGCGGCCCTTCAATACCCTAATACTTTCGGGAGGTTAATTCTTCAATCACCTTATGTTGATAACTCCGTTTCAGTAGCAGTAGAGGAATTTACGCATCCTCACCTTCTTAATATTTATCATGTTATCGGGAAAGGCGAGACATCTGTAAAAACCACAGGAGGGGAAGAGAAAGATTTTCTTACTCCAAACCGGGATCTTTCCAATTTGTTTAAGCAAAGGAAATTTCCTTACTTCTATGATGAATTCGATGGAGATCATACCTGGACATACTGGCAGCCTGATTTAAAAAGGGCATTAAAGTTTATGTTTTAACTGGAAATTGAGTGAAAAGAACTATACTCCGCTATAAAAAGATTACCTAAGCTCACTGCTTTTTATTGTGAAAAAAGGTATAATTATATAGTGAATTTCGAAAATTTGCTATAATAGTTCAACAAAGTGTTTTTCATTTAAGTTAACCTGCAAATTATAAAAATTATTAATAAACATGGAGGTTGTTGTATGGAGACTAATTACGGCATCGTTATTTTCCCGTCAAAAAAGCTGCAGGATTTGGCCAATTCTTATAGAAAGCGGTATGACCCGCATTATGCTCTAATTTCTCCGCATATAACTTTAAGATCGCGCTTTGAAGCATCTGAAGAAGAAATAAAGCGGCTGACAGAAACGCTTTATGAAATTGCTAAGAAACACGAACCATTTCAAATAAATGCATCAAAAATCAGCTCTTTCCAGCCTGTCAACAATGTGATTTATTTCAAAATTGAGCCTTCAGCACAGCTCGAAGAGTTACATGTTGAACTAAATGATCATATTAGCGGAGAAACACCCGAGTATAATTTTGTCCCACATATTACCATCGGGCAAAAACTCTCCAATGATGAGCATTCAGATGTTTATGGAAGCTTAAGGATGCAGCCCGTGAATCATGAAGAGGTTATCGATCGTTTTCACCTTCTGTATCAGCTGGAAAATGGTTCTTGGACCGTTTATGAAACATTCAGGCTAGGAAAGGAATAGTGAAATGGAAGTAAAAGTTGTATCATCTGAGCAAGAACTGCAAGATGCTTTCTCAGTAAGGAAACACGTTTTTGTCAGCGAGCAAAATGTTCCTGAAGAAGAGGAAATCGATCAGTTCGAGGACGAAGCAGTCCATTTTGTACTTTATAATAATGGCATGCCTGCAGGTGCCGGAAGGTTTCGTACCGTTGACGGCAATGGCAAAGTGGAAAGAATTTGCGTATTGAAGGAACACCGCAAGAGCGGATCCGGAAAAGCAATAATGGATAAAATTGAGGAACATGCTTTGAAACAGGGATTGTCTGCCTTAAAATTAAATGCCCAGACTCAGGCCATACCTTTTTATGAAAAACTGGGCTATAAGGTGATCTCTGAAGAATTTATGGATGCCGGAATCCCGCACCGTACAATGAAGAAAACGATATAACGGACAAGCTCCTGCCATGATGGCGGGAGCTTTTTTGATGCCTCATCCCAGACAAAACGCGTTAGAAGCTGCTTTGAAAGTTATTTGCAATAATTATCGGGCTTTCTGCAAACACTATTTGGGATACAGCATTCTAAGGAGTGGTTTGAATGGAATATTTACATATCTTAAGTGTACTTGTGGTAGGATATATTTTCTTGTTTATTATGGCAAAACTCCTGGGAAAAACACAAATTACACAAATTACTCCTTTTGATTTTATCTCAGCCATCGTGCTAGGCGAGCTGGTTGGCAATGCTTTATACGACCAGGAGACTGGAATACCCGAGATTTTCTTTGCTGTTACAGTATGGGGAACTTTAATTTACGCGACGGAAATCATTACTCAGAAATATAAACGGGCACGCAAGCTTCTTGAAGGTGAACCCTCAATAGTTATAAAAAAAGGGAAAATTATTTACGAAGAACTGAAGAAAAATCATCTTGATATCAATCAGCTTCAGCACCTCCTCCGATCAAAAGATGTTTTTTCAATCAGGGAATGTGAATATGCCATTCTGGAAACAGATGGAACGGTCAGCGCATTAAAAAAGCCGCTTTTCGCAGCACCAACCATTCAGGATTTAAATCTCCCAATAAATAATGCAGAACTGCCTGTAACATTAATTTTAGACGGAGAGGTGGTTTGGGATAATCTGAAGAGCATTAATTGGGACGAAAAGATACTAAAGAATGAAATAAAAAAATTGGGAGCGAGCGGTGTCAAAGATGTTCTGTATGCTGAATGGAAAAAAGGAGAGGCATTGCACGTGCAAACGTACTAAGCCTCTCCTTTTTCTGCCTGATGGCTCTTTCTTATATGCATTCACTAATAAAACGCCCTTTTCCTGTCAGCTCTCCATATGTTTCTTCTGCTATTTTCCTTGTGTTGCGTGTTTGGGTGTTTTCCCGCTCCTTAGTAATTGATTTAGTTGACCTTCTTTGAAAATCAAGGGGAAGTTCGTGGCGGAAAGCTTTTTCATTGGATTGTGCTGATATCCTGGCAACTGGCACGAACCGAAAAGGATCATACTTTGTGCCAATCTCTCTTTCTGCATACTGATTATATTGATATGAAGCTACAGGCAGAATATAGCCCATGAAGACTCCCCTTTCGATTATGTATTTATCGCAGTCTAACGGGCAGTAAGACCCCCACTTCATGACTCAGAGGAATCAAAGGAGGATAAGTGGGGCTCAAACTGCCCGTAAAGGCCCGATTGGTTCAACTAACAATCAGTGGGGGATAAGGAAAACCCCCACTGATTGAAGTTTCACTTTATCTGATTATTAAGAGAATACGTAACTATTTTTCATTTTATGTACCCGTTTCCATGAAATTTTAAACAGAAAAGCACTTTAGAATCCTCTACCGGTTTGTTATGATTAAATTTGTCTTGTTGTTAAAAAGAAATAATATTGTTAAACTCGGCAATTTATATATAATGGGGTATTTTTATGAAAACAGCAAAGTTACATAATAAGACTGTGAATCTGGAACAATTGAACAGAGAAAGTTTTCAGCATATTTATGAAGAGGGCAAAAAAGGAAAGCTGTTCTGCCCTGAATGCGGAGCTTCTGTCCGTTTGTATTTGGGAATTCTTGATGAACCTCATTTTTATCATATTCATCAAGACAGCAGAACGTGCAGAGATATAATTCTTAACCCCGAACCAGTCCAGACTGAGAATGAAGAATATATAGAAAGAAATGGGTTTAAAATTCCTGTTTCGAGGTCAATTGCTTCAGCCGCAATAAAGGAAACCGAATCAGCCTTTAAAAAAGCTCAGCCGGTAAAAAATATCCCCCCCTATAGAAAAGAAGGTACTGCCAGTCCCAGTTTCCCTGATGAATACCTAAAGTCCCTTTTACAGGCAGGTGTATTCTTGGATAAACAGCAGGCAGCGGCTGTGTCTCATTTAGATGGCCCGCTGCTCGTTCTGGCAGGTGCAGGCAGCGGCAAAACCCGTGTTTTAACAACACGGACTGCTTTTATGCTTCGCGAGAAAAATATCGACCCTAAATCCATTATGCTTGTTACATTTACAGCTAAGGCTGCTGCTGAAATGAAGGAGCGTCTTATCCAATACCCCGGAATGGATTCCCGAAAGGTTAGGCAAATCGTTTCAGGCACTTTTCACAGTTTATTCTATCGGATACTTTCCTTCCACAATCCCAATAAATGGACTTCAGGAAAGCTCCTTAATAAAGAATGGCAACGGGAACAGATTATTAAAGAATCCAGCAAAGACTTAAAACTCGATGAAAAGGAATTTGCCTTTGATCTTGCCCTCCAGCAAATCAGCTATTGGAAAAATTCTCTTATCGTACCTGGCAAGGTTAACCCAAAGAATGATTGGGAGGAACAAACTGCGATTCTTTATCAAAGGTATGAACAAACTAAAACAAAAAAAGAATTATTTGATTTCGATGATATGCTCACAGGCTGCCATGCCCTTTTTCTGGAAGAACCTGAGATTCTGGAACAATATCAAAACCGCTTTCATTATTTCCTGATTGATGAATTCCAGGATATTAATAATGTTCAATATGAGCTAATGAAAATGCTGTCTGATAGAACTAAAAATGTCTGTGCCGTGGGAGACGATGATCAATCTATATATGCCTTCAGAGGAAGCGATCCCCAGTATCTTTTGGATTTCGAGAAAGATTTCCCTGGTGCCAAGGTAATAACATTGAATCAGAATTACCGCTCTGCTCATGAGATTGTATCAGCTGCAAACAAAATTATTTCTCTGAATAAATTTAGACGTCCCAAAAGCATGAGTGCTCAATTTTCCGGTGGACAGCACCCCTTCCTCTTTTTTCCTTATGATGAGGAAGAAGAAGCTACGATGATCCTGACTGATATCCGGGAAAAAATTGAAGAAGGATATGAACCGGGGGATTTTGCAGTATTATTCCGTACCCATACCGGGAGCAGAGCCATTTTTGAGCGGCTGGCTAATTCCAGCCTTCCTTTTAAATTGGATCAAGATGCCGAATCATTTTATGATCGATTTATTGTTCGAAGCATGCTTGCTTTTCTAAAGCTATCGGTAAATGAGGATGACCAAAATGCTTTAAAGGATATGCTGCCTTCATTGTTTATTAAACAATCCGTCCTTCAGGATATTAAGGCAGAAAGCATCTTACAGGATTGCTCATTGCTGGAGAGCCTGAAGTTTATAAAAACAGGCTTTGCTTTTCAGGAAAGCAAATTGAAAAAAGTGATCCCTGTTACAAGATCAATCTCAGGGCTTACTCCAACCACCGCAATTGAAACGGTTGAAAAAGAATTGGGATTTCAGGACTTTATAAAAAAACGAGGCAATGAAGGCAATAAAATGGATAAAGGCTCTGATGATATAAAAGATTTGAAGGTCGCTGCACGTAATTTCCAGTCTCTTCAAGAGTTTCTGGAGCATACTGAACATATGAAAGCCATGAACAAAGAAATCAAGCGCCTAAGCAGAAATAATGATAATGCCGTTACATTAAGCACTATCCACCGTGCAAAAGGGCTTGAATATAATGTGGTATATGTGGCCGGTGCAGTTGAAGGAAACCTTCCGCATGACCATGCTTTGGAAGCTTACCGTTCAGGTGAGTCTGCCCCTTTAGAGGAAGAAAGAAGATTAATGTATGTTGCTGTAACAAGGGCCAGGAAGGATTTGTATATATCTGTTCCGGAAAAAAGGCGTGGACGGAAGGCATATCCATCAAGGTTCCTTGCCCCCATCACAAGAAGCGGCAGAAACAAAGACGAAAAATAAACAGAAGACCTGGCTGCTAACCCGGCCAGGCCCTTCTGTTATTTTTTATTCATCATCTGGGAAATGGTATTAAAGTCAAGCTGCTTACCATCAGCAACGATCGATTTGACAATCTTATCTTCCATATCCTTAGAGACGGGTTTGTTTGCAATCTGCGAAACCCTTTTGATTACATTTCGCACTGTTTTCTCATCTTTAAAATTTGCACTCTGCAAAGAGCCGGCCAGTTCAAATACATCCTTCATATTTACGCCTGTTTTCTTTTCAAGGTTTTTAAAAAAGTTGTTATCCATGCTGCTCAATCACGCTCCTTCATTTACTCTTTTATATCTTATGAAGGTGGGCGAAAAACGTGAAATGTATTAATCATTTATCGCAGTCTCACGGGCAGTAAGACCCCCGCTTCAAGATTCAGAGGAATCAAAAGAGGATAAGTGGTGGTCAAACTGCCCAATCCAGCTGCGGCTCCTAGGGGCTCGCTTGTCACCCCTGGGCAAGTCGCCTCGCTTGATAATGTAAAGGCCCGAAATAAGGACAAAGACTAAGAACGCCACGTCCTCCCAAAAGCTGCCGCTTTCGGTCGTGCGATGTATTGCTGCCGCAGATTCCCTTGTCCTGTGGCAACGTCTTTGTGACCCGCTTCCTCCCAAAAGCTGTCGCATTTGGTCGTGCGATGCTCATGCTGACGAAGCCTTCCTTGTCCTGTGGGCCTCAACTAACAATCAGTGGGGATAAGGAACACCCCCACTGATTGAAGTTCACTTTATGTACATTATATGCAAAAAAGCCGACACAAAACCTGCTGCCGGTTCTGAGTCAGCTCTTTACAATCTAGTTGTAGAAACTTGCTCCGACGATAATGAGTAAAATGAATAGGACGACGATTAAAACAAACGTATTTCCATAGCCCCCGCCATATCCGCAGCCTCCATAGCCATAGCCCATGCCTCTCACCTCACTTGGATTTCTCCCTACACAATATGTGATAAATAAGCAGGGTGTATGGGCAAGCTCCCAAGACGTGCTTGGTTTATTCATTCAGATTGGAATAAGGGGCTTGTTTTATATAACTAAAATAGCATTCCTGTGTATTTTCCTAATGTCATTTAGCCTTTCGGCTTGAAAATTAGTGCACCAATAAAGCCGAAGATTATCGCAGCTGAAATACCGGAGCTGGTCACTTCGAACATTCCTGTTAACACGCCGACCAGCCCATGTTGATCAGCTTCCTGCAGGGCTCCATGAACAAGGGAATTGCCAAAGCTTGTTATCGGGATGGTCGCCCCTGCCCCGGCAAAGTCAGCAAGCGGCTCATACAGGCCAATTCCATCAAGTACAGCTCCTAATACAACTAAAAGACTTAAAGTATGGCCTGGTGTCAGCTTAAAAACATCAAACATTATTTGGCCAAATACACAAAATAGGCCACCAATTACAAAAGCCCAGAAAAACATAGGCAGCATTCAATTTCCTCCTCTAATTCATTTCGATAGATACAGCATGGGCAATACAGGGAATACTTTCACTCTGCTGGAATGTCAAAGGCGATAATAGCGCACCCGTTGCGACCACAAGGATTCTTCTATAAGCCCCTTGCTTCATTTGATTTAAGAGATGACCGTACAAAACAGTAGCCGAGCACCCTGCACCGCTCCCGCCGGACTGGACTGGCTGATCATCTTTATAAATCATTAATCCGCAATCTTTAAATTTTTCTCTGTCTATTTTCAACCCATTATTTGTGAGCAGTTCATAAGCCGTTTCCTGGCCAATTCTGCCAAGGTCCCCTGTGACAATCAAATCGTAATGGGATGGATCGAGCTGCATGTCCTTAAAATGTGCAGTAATGGTATCGGCTGCTGCAGGCGCCATTGCTCCTCCCATATTAAAAGGATCTGTCAAACCCATGTCGATTACTTTGCCGATGGTGGCTGAAGTGGTAACCGGCATATTGGGTCCGGCTGCTTTCGCGGATACCAGAGCCACACCTGCACCAGTTACTGTCCATTGGGCTGTTGGCGGCTTCTGGCCTCCGTATTCTGTTGGATATCTAAATTGCTTTTCAACAGCGGCATTATGACTGGAAGCTCCTGTCAAAACGTAATCTGCACCCCGGTAATTGACAATGAAGGACGCCAGAGCAAGTCCTTCCATTGAAGTTGAACAAGCTCCAAAAATCCCGAAATAAGGGATTTGAATTGTTCTTGCACTTAAACTTGAAGGTGTTATCTGATTAATTAAATCCCCTGCAATATAAAACTGAACATCCTCCTTTTGGACATTTGCTTTATTTAAGGCCGTTTGACCGGCCTCTTCCAAAAGGATCCGGTGTGCTTTCTCATAAGAATCTTCACCCATCCATAAATCATCATGAAGAACATCAAAATCCTCTGACAGATTGCCATTTGCCTCAAAAGGCCCGCCTGAAACACCGGCTGCTGCGATGACGGGGAGATTTTGAAAGACCCAGGATTGTTTTCCTTTTAGCATTAAATAACCCCCCAAATAATTAATAGCGTTTTTATCAGGGCTACTACAAAAGCCGAAAATACCCCAAAAAGAATAACTGAGCCAGCGAGCTTAAACATATTCCCGCCAACACCCAGCACAAATCCTTCGGTGCGGTGTTCAATAGCAGCTGAGATCATAGCATTTCCAAATCCTGTAACAGGAACAGCACTCCCAGCTCCGGCGAACTGGCCTAAACGGTCATAAACCCCAAAACCTGTCAGCAGCATGGATATAAAAATCATGGTTGCAACAGTGGGATTTCCGGCTGTCTGTTCAGTGAAATTAAAGAAGTAGATATAAAAATACGTTATTGCCTGTCCAACGATACAGATGAGACCTCCCACCCAGAAAGCACGAATACAATTTTTCAGGACCGGGCGTTTAAGTTCATGCTTTTGCTCAAGTTTCTCATATTGCTGCTGTTCAGGGGTTTTATTACTTTTTTTGCTCATGATTCCCGCTCCCTTCTATGTCATTTCATTTTTAAGTTTAATGATTTTATCAAGCTTCTTTTTTGCCTTTTTGTCTGTAAAATCGGGATCTTTCATTTTTTCCTGAAGTTCTACTGCCTCTATAAAGATTTTATAATCGCTTGAAACAATGAAGTTCTCATCCGGGTATTTCTCCTCAAGCATTTTTGTCATCTTTTTTTCAATTTTTTTCATGTGGAATCGCTGCAGGTGCTTCACTTTATAAGCAACTAGTGTGTCCCCATTGCTCTTAACAACTGCAACATCATATAGTTCTTTCATTTTTTCGACGTCATGCTCAATGTTTTCAACTAAATTCAAATTTTCCTTTGTATTTTTATCAATTAATACTGCTGGGGGATTAGTCGTTTTGAGGAGTGCAAGGTCGCTGTCCGTCACCTCTCCATCACCGCTGCATCCTGATAATAAGATCAGTGAAAATGCAATAAACAATAAAAGTTTCTTTTTCATAATAGTCCCTTCCTATGTAAAATCTTTAATTATATTGTCCTCGAAATGTTTTAGATTTATGAACATTAATATCCATCCTATTTTTTCCAGAAGAACCCCAATAAAAAAAGCCGGAAACACCGGCTCCTGATTTTTTATCGTTTTTTTCCGCAGCCGCATCCCTTTTTCTTCTTCTTTTTCTTGCTGACCGGCTGTGATTTTTCCGTTTGCTGATCTTTGTCCTTATTTAACATTGATGAGGCCCTCCATTTACAATAATTTTCCTCTAATTAATTTATGCAGAGCCTCAGGAGCTTGTGTAAATCAAATGCCCAAATAAATATAAATAGACATAAGCTAATCAATCAGCTTTTGCATAAGAGTTTCTATAATGGCAGCCAGTCCGGCAACCGCTAAAATGAGCAGCACCGGAGCTGCAAAGGATGCATAGAAGTAATAGGAAGCATATAAAAATAAGGCACTCCACATGCCAGTACACCAATAACAGCTTAGAAGCTCCCCGAAGAATCCACGCACCCTTCCTTCTTTCACAATCCAATAAACTTCCATTTCCCCGTTCTCATCTGTTTCTTCCACTTCTTCCAAAAAAGGCTTTCGCAAAAAAACAGTAATTTTATCAAATACAATCAGTCTGGTCAGTCTGAAGCTTGCAAGAGCCAAAATCAGCAGCTCCATAGGTGTTATGTCCATTTTTTTCATTTCACCTCAAATGTAAAAAAATAGCCTATTTTTTGAAAAAACAAGGCGTTTGTCCGTAACCCATAGGGCACTTCGGCAATATGTTAGTAGTGTAGACCACAAGAAACAAACAAGGAGGAAAACAAAAATGGGTTGTGGAAAAAAAGACGACTTCAAAGGCAAAAGCTGTGTATGTGAAGTAGTTCGTGCTATAAAAGATATTCAAGATAACGCAGAAGATGTGTGCGAATGCCCTTCAAACTGTTTCCTGGAGCCGCTTGGAGCGATTTCACCTTCAAACAGAAAGCGGCATAAGCGCCCGGATACACGCGTATTCACACTAAAAACAGCAGATGGGTCACCATTCCATGCATTCTTTACAGGAAATGACTGTGCTTGTGTATCAATCTTCTTTAGAGTAGAAGAAGTATTTGATAACTGCTGTGCAGTGCTTCGCGTTCTAGAGCCAATTAACAGAAAACCTGGCCCGGACAAAACAGTAAACCTTGTTGATGACTGCTGCATCGACTTGAAAAAGGTTTGCGAAGTTGACTACTTCCGCAGTACAAATGACTGCGTAACTGTTGACTTAACATGCTTCTGCGCTGTTCAATGTATTGCCGATGTTGACCTGGATATTTGCGAAGACTAATCAAAGAGGCCAGCCGAACCATTCGGCTGGCTATTTTTTGGCCTGCCTCCCCGATTTCAGGTTACCTTCTTAGGCCGATCATTTTGATTGCATTTAAAGATTGCAGATTTATTTTCTCAATACGTTCATCAAATAACTTTACCTCAATCCATTCTTCATTTTTTGAAACAAGAAATCCCCTTATTGCCTTTTCCCCTGTTTCAAATGTGCATGGTATGGGCGGAAGCTGTTTTGGGAAATCAATTAAATAATCCAGACGCTCAAGTGTGTCCATTTCCTTAAAACTCTTTACTCGATTGAAAGATGGTTTTCTTTTTTCTGTCGTAAAAGCAAAGGATGCACCTTTTTTCTCTTCTCTCCCGGATTCAAACTCTTCAATTGCTTCCTGCACCTCCATTTGCCCAGCAGTCTTTTCGACTTTTTCTTCCGGCACATTTTGTACCTCTTTAGGGACAGCGAAATCAAGCAGGTTTTCCTTTTGTTTTCGTTCCTGCCCTGCTTTCCTGCTCGAATAGATTGTTTGCATCCTGTTTTCAGGAATTTGAAAATTAGGCTGCTGTATATAGAATAGCGGCTCCTTTTCTCTTTTCTCAGTCACTATGCCCACCTCCGCAATCGTTATGGTTCGTCGTATTATATGTATGCAGAAAATGGGCTTTCGTTTCTGAGGAAATAAAAAAAGCCCGCTCACATTGGAGCGGACAAATTCTATTAAATGATATGATAACCGGAGTCTACGTGGATATTTTCACCCGTTATTCCTCTCGACAGACTGCTGAATAAGAATAGAGCAGTATCTCCTACTTCTTCAGGAGTTGTGGTTTTGCGGAGCGGAGCTTTTTCTTCAATTTCTTTAAGAATCGAATTAAATTCGCTTATTCCTTTAGCAGAAAGAGTCCTGATTGGACCGGCTGAAATGGAATTAACCCGGATTCCATCCTTTCCAAGGTCGTTAGCCAAATATTTGACGCTTGCATCAAGGGATGCTTTTGCCACACCCATAACATTATAATTCTTCACAACCTTTTCCCCGCCAAGATATGTAAGAGTCACAATGCTTCCGCCTTCTGCCATTAATCCCCTTGCTTCCTTTGCAACAGCAGTCAGCGAATAAGAACTGATATTGTGGGCCAACAGGAACCCGTCTCTTGTTGTGTTCATGTATTCTCCCTGAAGCTCTTCCTTATGGGCAAAGGCGATGCAATGGGCAATCCCATGAATTACACCTGCTTCTTCCTTAATTGTGCTGAAACATTTAGCGATGTCATCATCACTTGTTACATCACACGGAAGCACTAATGAATGTGCATCCTCCAATGATTCAGCCAATTCACGAACACTTTTCTCCAGTCTTTCTCCCGCATATGTAAAGATTAAACGGGCACCGGCATCATGAAGGGATTTGGCTATTCCCCATGCAATGCTTCTTTTATTAGCTACACCCATTACGACGAATGTTTTTCCATTTAAAGAAAGAGTCATTATTAAATCCTCCTGAGTTTATTATTACATGTTATTAGTACCTAGTACTAATTGTACATCAATTCGCTGCAAAAGAAAAGCCGAAAAAAATCCTCTTGTCATTGAAGGATTTTTTTCGGCAAGATGATGTCAATCAGATTCTAACACCATTCACAAAATTCAAGTTCCCGTTTTAATTCATCAACGTATTCCTTAGATCCTGTAACAATCAAGCGATCATTGACATGAAGTTCAGTATCTCCGTGAGGAACAATGGAATCCTTTCCTCTAAATATCCGGACGAATATTACATCCCCCGTAAACGGGAATCTCCGAAGCATCATGCCTTCAAACTGCTCATTCATCAATCGGATTTCATATAAAGCAGTCTCCTGGTTCGTTAATATGTTCACCACGCTTGGTGACTCAATTAATGCACGAAGCAGCGCCTTAGAGGAAAGAATAGTTGAAAACAATTCAATGTCATGTTCCCGAAGCGTTTCTTCCATATCAGGGCTTTCCATCCGGCAAATGACCCGGTCCACTCCCTTATCTTTAAAAGCTATGGATAATGTAGCATTTGTCTCTTCATCCCCTGTGGAGATTACAACAATATCAGACTCAAAAGCCTCTGTTCCTTCGAAATTTTCAATATCAAACTCATCAACTTCAATGATGTCGAACAAAGAGTCAGCTATCTGCTTTTCCGCCTTTTCCTGTTTCTTATGATATAAAGCCGGCTCGTAAAGGGATGACTTAAGCTCATTATAGATCGGCATAGTCATTTGGTTTGCACCAATAAAGGATACTTTAAACTTCTTCTCCTCAGCAGCTTCCTGAGGAAATAGCTTTTTAAAGACAACGGGTGTGAATATACTTGTTATGACAGCGACCAAAATTAATGTGCCGCTCATCTCTGCAGTTATAACATCCATTCTTTCACCTATTGTTGCTGCAGCAATTACAAGGGAAAGAGTTGACGTTAACAAGAAACCTGAGGCGATAACCGTTTTGGTGTCATACCATCTTTTTAAAATATATATCGGTATAAGCTTTGACAGCAGCAGAGCAATCAGCAGCAATGGTATAAGCATAAGCATCTTGGGGTCTCCAAACAAAGTCCATACATCGAGCTCTACCCCTACCATTACAAAGAAAATCGGTATAAGGAACCCGTATCCAAAAGAATCCAGCTTATGGATCATTTCCTGATTTGGCGCCAGCAGTGATACAAGAACCCCAGCAAGGAATGCACCTAAAATATTTTCTGCTCCGACTGTTTCTGATAATGCCACAAGAAAAATAATTAGTGCAAATACTGCTCTTGTTCCAATCTGAACTGTTCCTGTCGACATCGCTTCAAGAAAATTAAGGTTCTTAAACCTTCTGCCGAGGAAATACAGCAATACGCCTACTCCAAATAAGATTAGGAGCAGCCATGTATTACCTCCGCCTTTATCATTTAGAGATACAAATACAGCCAGTAAAATCATTGTAGCCAAATCTGCAATAACTGCGATTAAAAGAATAATTTGGCCAATGCCTGTTTTCATTAAGTGTGCTTCCTTAAGAGTAGGAACCACAACTCCCAGAGAGATGGTGGATATAATTAAAGTCATTAAAAAAGCATTATCAATGAATCCTGCCCAGACAAATAAATAAGACAGTCCTAATGAAACAAAAAATATACCTATAAAAACAATTGAAGACACTGCAAATGAATTTGGCTCAAGTTTTCCGCTGGGCAGCTTTTCTCTCTTCTTTGAAGAAGAAAAAGCTGTAAAGTCAATCTCAAGTCCGCTCAGGAACATTAAAAAAATAAATCCAAGTGTCGAAAGAGTTTCAAGCCACATATCCTCATGGACAATATCAAAGCCGCTTTTACCGATAATTAAACCAATAAGAATCTCGGCCACCACTACCGGTATAAAATTAACCTTCAGCCGATGCAGTATAATCGGCGTTATAAAAGCGGCAAGAATAACAATGACAAGCGATGCTACTGATGCGCCATGTTCCATAATATAACCCCCTTAACCTGTTAAATAACTCATAAATAATGTCGCCATTCCAAAATAAATTAAAATACTGATCAGATCATTAATGGTTGTAATAAATGGACCTGACGCCACTGCCGGATCAATTTTCATCCTGTGCATTAGTAAAGGAATCAGTGCACCTGCCAGGGTGGCAACGATCAATGTAAACAAAATTGAGACGCCAACTAAAACACCCAGAAAGAAATTTCCTTTCCAGAAATAAACAATGAAAGTAACAAGAATACCGCAAATACCTCCATTGATTAAGCCGGTCCCTGCTTCCCTTATCACCAATTTCCATTTGTTTTCTTTCTCAAGGTCTCCAGTAGCAATTCCCCGGACAGCAACGGCTAATGCCTGAGTCCCGGTATTTCCGGCCATCCCTGCAATAAGAGGAATGAAAACAGCCAGTATGGCCACCTTATCCAATGTGTTCTCAAACCTTCCGATAAGGCTTGCAGTTAACATACCCAAAAACAGCAGGATGATAAGCCATGGAAGCCGTTTACGCGCAGCTGAAACTGGATTCCGGTCAATATGATCCATATCTGATACGGCAGCTAATTTGGAGTAATCATCAGATGCTTCTTCTTCCATGACATCCATAACATCATCAACTGTAATAATACCCAGCAAGTGATTTTGAAAATCGACAACCGGAACAGCCAGGAAGTTATAGTCCTTAATTTTTCTTGCGACTTCTTCCTGATCTTCACCCACAGATACGGAAACTACTCTGTCATTGGTGATTTCTGAAATCATCGTGTCATCGTCACTTACTATTAAATCCCTTAATGAAATGACGCCAATAAGCTTCTTTTCGTCATTTACAACGTACACATAATAAATGGTTTCAGCCCTTGGCGCTTCATTCTTTAAGATATACATAGCAGAACGAACCGTCTGATTGGCTGACAGAGAGACAAATTCAGTTGTCATAATACTTCCTGCTGTATATTCTTCGTAATGAAGCAAATCCTTAATTTCTTTTGCCGATTCATCATCCATAATTGTTAAATAGCTGACAACCTGGTCTTTATCAAGTTCATTTAAAACATCAACCGCATCATCGGCATACATTTCTGAAAGCATATCTGCTGCATAGTGGGGATTCATCTCGGCAAGAACGTCTTTATAATCTTCTTCCTCAATCTCCAGGTTTTCAAAAAGAGCCGCCATTTCTTCTGGAGATAGATAAAGATAAATTTTTGCACGGATGTCCTCATCCAGATCTTTAAAAAATGAAGCCTGATCATATGGGTGCATATCAAGAAATTCATTTCTGAAGATATCAATTTCTTCATTTTGTAAAGATTGGATTAAAAGACTGGCATTGATTTGAGATCCTGATCTTTCCTCTGCATGATCTTCCATACAAAATTAACCTCCTCTCATAAAGCATCCATACCCTGTTGGCTAACAGGAAAATGTACTTAACTATACTAGCAAATCTTTGTTTTTTTGTCGTCTCTGAGCAATCCATAAAGTGAAACTTCAATCAGTGGAGAGTGATTTTCTCCCCGCTGATTATTAGTTAAGGGCCACAGGACAAGGAAGGCTTCGTCAGCATGAGCATCGCACGACCAAATGCGACAGCTTTTGGGAGGATGTGGCGTTCTTAGTCTTTGTCCTTATTTCGGGCCTTTACATTATAAAGCGAGGCGACTTGCCCAGGGGTGACAAGCATAAGACGGGCAGATGGCGGGAAGTGCCTTTCTTCCCAACAGCTAATTGACTTAGCCCCTAGGAGCTGCAGCTAGTTTGGGCAGTTTGACCCCCACTTATCCTCCAGTGGTTCCTTTGGTTCTTTGAAGTGGGGGTCTTACCCTGCCCGTTAGACTGCGATAAATTTAATTTTCCCATTCTTTAAACTTAAAATCGTTAAAGCTTTATCTGCTGCGGAAAAATAATGCGTTATGATAAATATTATGAAAATTGATATGATAACAGTAGAACTTTAAAGGAGCCTAAAAAATGAGACTAGATATTATCGGTGATATTCACGGCTGCTTTGCTGAATTTAAGGAGCTGACTTTTAAACTGGACTATATCTGGGAAAAGGGATTTCCTGTCCATCCAAGCGGCAGAAAACTGGCCTTTGTGGGAGACTTAACTGACAGAGGCCCAGATTCACTTGCAGTCATTGAAGCAGTATATAACCTTGCAGCAAACAACTTGGGATACTATGTCCCGGGCAACCATTGCAATAAACTCTACCGCTTCTTTTTAGGGAATAAAGTGCAAATTACACATGGACTTGAAACAACAGTCGCTGAATATGAGCAGCTGTCTCCCAAAACACAGGATGAGGTCAGACAGAAATTTATGGAGTTATATGAAAACGCACCTCTATATCATGTAATCGATAATAACAAACTGGTTATCGCACATGCTGGAATTAAGGAAAGCTATATTGGGAAGCATTCTTCAAAAGTAAAAACTTTTGTTCTGTATGGTGATATTACAGGAGAAAAAAATCCGGACGGCACACCTGTAAGACGTGATTGGGCAAGAGAGTATAAGGGCGAAGCTGTAATCGTCTATGGCCATACTCCCTTAAAGGAAGTGAGGAGAATTAATAACACCTATAATATTGATACAGGCGCTGTTTTTGGCAATAAGTTAACCGCGCTTAGATATCCGGAAATGCAATTGCTATCTGTCCAATCCCGCATGCCTTATGTTGAAGAGAAATTCAGGAAGATGTAACCAAAAAAGCCGGCAAATGCCGGCTTTTATAAAGTGAAACTTCTATCAGTGGGGAGCTCTTTATCCTCCACTGATTGTTAGTTGAGGCCCACAGGACAAGGAAGGCTTCGTCAGCATGAGCATCGCACGACCAAATGCGACAGCTTTTGGGAGGAAGCGGGTCACAAAGACTTTGCCACAGGACAAGGAAAGCTACGGCAGCGATACATCGCACGACCGAAAGCGTCAGCTTTTGGGAGGATGTGGCGTTCTTAGTCTTTGTCCTTCTTTCGGGCCTTTACATTATAAAGCGAGGCGACTTGCCCAGGGGTGACAAGCATAAGACGAGCAGATGGTGGGAAGTGCTTTTCTTCCCATCAGCTGATTGGCTTATGACCTCGAGCCCCTAGGAGCCGCAGCTAGATTGGGCAGTTTGACTCCCACTTATCCTCCTTTGATTCCTCTGAGTCTTGAAGTGGGGGTCTTACTGCCCGTTAGACTGCGATAAAGTGAAACTTCAATCAGTGAGGGGGCTTTATCCCCCACTGATTGTTAGTTGAACCAATCGGGCCTTTACGGGCAGTTTGACCCCACTTATCCTCCATTGATTCCGCTGAGTTTGAAGCGGGGTCTTACTGCCCGTTAGACTGCGACAAAAGACAATTCATGTCTTCCGGAAGCGGTTGATCAAATATAAGGGGTTTGTGCAGGAATGGATGTTCGAAGGAAAGGCTGCAGCAGTGCAGCGCCTGCCGCCTGATGAACCGCCTTGTGCCCCCGTATAATTCGTCACCTGCAAGAGGAAAACCAAGCCATGCCAAATGAACTCTGATCTGATGAGTTCTGCCAGTTTCAAGTTTCAGTTTTACGTGTGTAAATTCTTTATGCCGGCCGATGACCTGATAATGTGTACATGCATATTGGCCTTCCTCACTGACTTCCCGCTCAATTATACTGTCTCTCTTTCGAGCAATCGGCTGTTCTATTGTTCCTGCATCCGGGCAGATTGAGCCTTCAGCAAAGGCTTGATACATGCGATGGATTTTTCGTGAGCGCTGCTGTTCACTGAACAAATGATGTACATGCCTGTGTTTAGCAATCAGAACCAGGCCAGATGTATCTCTATCCAGTCGAGTCACAATATGGGCAGCAGACTTTAAGCCGATTCGCTGATAATATCCAATCAGCCGATTAGCCAGACTCCCGGAAGGATGTTCTCTAGAAGGAATGGAATTCACACCTGCGGGCTTGTTTACTACAAGAAGATAATCATCTTCATAAAGAATATTCAGGGGCAAGTCTTCCCCCTTCATGCCTTCACTTGGAACTTCTTCAGGGAATCCAACCTGAAGAACATCACCTTCTCTTAACACATAACGGACATTTACTTCCTGACCATTCACCTGAATAAAGCCGCCGTCAAATTTTATATCTGTCAGTGCAGTTTTGGAAATATGATTGTCTTTTAAAAACTCCCTGATTAATAAGCCCGCCTCCCGGGCAGTAATTTTCCATTGTAATTCAAAACATGCCATGAGCTGCAGGCTCCTGTTCTGTCATATGGTGACCTTTCTTCAATCAGCAACAAAAGAATCGTGGACCCTTTTCCAGAATGGAAATGGCCTGAACCTCGCAAAACGGATCTTTTCATCTGCCACTCTGAATTGAATTGACTTTACATCTTTATGAAGAAGTGTCAAATGATCAATAGTAATTTGGAAATCCGGTTCATTCACCGGCTTCAGCATGCATGTATGGTGGGCCGGCAGTACGAGCGGCGAGCCCACTGTACGGAATACCTTATTATTAATGGAAGCCATTTCAGCAAGCTGGATGGCAGGCAAAGAAGGGTGCAGAATTGCCCCTCCAAGCGCCTTATTATATGCTGTGCTTCCTGATGGTGTAGAAACACACAGGCCATCTCCGCGGAACCGTTCAAAATGCTGGCCTCGTATTTCCACATCCATAACTAAGGTACCTTCTACAGCCTTGACCGTAGATTCATTTAATGCAAGATAACGGGTTTCTTTGCCGCCATGCTGGTAGCGGATAATCACTTCAAGGAGCGGATATTCAATTACCTGATACGGGGTTTTGGCAATTGCAATGACAAGCTTTTCGATTTCCTCCGGAACCCAGTCTGCATAAAAGCCAAGATGGCCTGTGTGTATACCAACAAAGGCGGTCTTGTCCAGGCGGCTGCTGTATCGGTGAAAGGCATAGAGTAAAGTGCCATCCCCGCCTACCGATATGACTATATCAGGCTCTTCTTCATCATATGTAAGCTCGAAGTCCAATAAATAGGTTCTCATTTTGTGCATGAGTGTATTCGATTTTGAATCTCCTTTTGAGGTAATGGCAAATTTCATCTTATCCAAGCTCCTCTTTTATACTGTTAGTTTTCTCCCTTTTGCTGTTTTTCTTTTTTTCTTGTAAAGAATGCCTGGGCATCCTGGATTTCACCGCGAATGAGTGACATTTCTTCATCAAGCCTGAAAGCAGCCTCTGCCGCCCGCTGAAGCCTCATCTGAATATCCTCAGGAAATTGGCCCTTATATTTGTAGTTCAGGGAATGTTCAACCGTGGCCCAGAAATTCATGGCAAGAGTTCTGATCTGAATCTCCGCAAGTATTTTCTTTTCTCCCTTGATCGTCTGAACTGGATAACGGATCACGACGTGGTAAGAACGATAACCGCTTGCTTTTTTATGAGATATATAATCTCTTTCTTCAACAATTTCAAAGTCATTTCTTTGTCTTAATAGTTCAACCACTCTCTTAATATCATCAACAAATTGGCACATCATTCTTACACCGGCAATATCCTGCATTTCTGATTCCAATCTGTCGAGTGGAATGCCTTTTTGATTTGCCTTATCTAAAATGCTGGCAATTGGCTTTACCCTTCCGGTAACAAATTCAATCGGAGAATGGGAAGAATCCATTTCAAATTGGCTTCTCATGCCTTTTAGCTTTATTTTCAACTCTTCAACCGCCTGCTTATATGGCGCCAAAAATAAGTCCCAATGCTTCACCTGCAACACCACCAAATATCCGAAATAAAAAAGACGGCAACCGTACTGCACCTGTAAATCAGCAAAATTGATCTCTGTTCAAATACATAGCCTATCTCTATATCCAAGTATTAAGCCGCTTAAACATTCAGCTGGAATACATTCTCTACTTTTTCTACCATTTCATTTCCGTAATTGCTGTTCCCTCGGATATTTTCGATTAAGTCTCCTAATTCCTCATGAAATCCTGCAAGCTCAAGGCGAGCTTGATTAATGTCAGAAGCATAAACCCTCATGTGGCCATCAAGTGCCTTTTTTAATTCCGGCCAGACTGTTTCCGGAAGGGAAATATATGTATAGTCATCGTTTTTCTCTGCTATATAAATAAATGAAAGATTGTCGGAATCAGCTAATATTTGCTGCATAGCGGTTAAACCTGAAACGGTCCCAGACTCTATTCCCAAGATTAATTCATTTCCTATCCATTCTGCATTTACAATTGTAAGTTTCTGTTTCATTTTTCTACCTCCATTGTCATATCTATTCTATCGCAGATTTTATGGACAGTAAAACCCCTGCTGCAATTTTTACAGCAGCAGGAAGCAAACTCCCCTGAATGAATTTATCACAAGCCTAAAAAGATCTTCAAAGGATTGAAGTCCATGCTTAATAAGGAGATAATACAGATAATTACTTATAGCTGAGGTGTACAGGCTTGTCTAATAAAAATATTGAAATCGAATTTAAAAACATGATCACCACAGATGAATTTACCGCTTTAATGAATTTTTTGAATCTAAGAAGTGAAGATTTTTTGGAACAGGAGAATCATTATTTCGATACACCTGATTTTTTATTGAAGGAAAAAGGAAGTGCCTTAAGGATCAGGCAGAAGTACGGCTCGTTTGAATTGACTCTTAAACAGCCCCACCCTGAAGGGCTGTTGGAGACGAATGAAGATCTTTCTGAGTCCGAAGCAGCAGAGATGATTCAGACCGGGAAAATCCCAAGGGAACAGATAAAAAAGTCCTTAGAAGAGCTTGGCATAAAGACAGATAACCTTCGATACTTTGGCACTCTCACAACAAAACGTGCAGAAAAGGAATACAATAAAGGATTGGCTGTTCTTGATCACAGCCGCTATTTAGATAAGGAAGATTTTGAGATAGAATTTGAAGTAGATGATCGGAAGGAAGGCCAATTGGTTTTTCTTAATTTACTTCAGCAGCTTAACATTCCTGTCAGGAAGACCGAAAATAAAATTAAGAGGTTTTATAACGAAAAATACAGACAGCAAAAGGCCTAATAGAAACTGGCCTTTTGCCAAGGAGCAATACAATGAACATAGATCAGCTAAAACTATTGATGGAGCTGCAGGCACTGCAAGGATTAAATAACTCTAAACAAACAAATGCTTCTAACCCTCTGTTTCAAGAGCTGCTGGCAGGGCTGGTTTCGGAAAACAATGGTTCATCACATCAAACCACCGGCGGACTTGGAGCAGTTGCGTCTTTAAAGCCTTATATTAGCGCTTTACAAACCGATTCTCCTGCAGCTGCTGCTCTACCGCCTGTTAAGCTAACCAAGTTAGCCGAATCTTCAAAAAGTGATTTTGATGATCTGATTCAAAAAGCATCAGATATGTTTAATGTACCTGTTAATCTGATTAAGTCAGTCATTAAGCAGGAGTCAAACTTTAATCCGAATGCCGTCAGTCATGCAGGTGCTTCCGGCTTGATGCAGCTAATGCCGGAAACAGCCAGGGGGCTTGGTGTTAGAAATATCTTCGACCCTGCAGAAAATATTTTTGCAGGAGTCAAATATTTACGGCAAATGATGGACAGATATGGGGATAATGTAGAACTGGCACTGGCAGCTTATAATGCCGGACCTGGAAATGTGGATAAATACGGGGGTATACCGCCTTTTAGAGAAACCCTAAATTACATAAAGAAGGTTACCACTTCGTTTATGGCTTAAGCTTCCTGACTGCCGCCCGATTTACCGGGCGGCTTTTTCATGTGCTTTTTTAGAAAATGTTCCGGATTGACAGAAAGGGCTTAACCCATACTAAAAAATAAGCTGGCCAAGGAAACGTTAATAGGGCACAGTAAGCTATTTGTTTGAGATATAAATCCCTCATTGATAAAATAAAAAGAGATTACAGCAATTAATATTAAATAGGAAGTTTTTTTACAATGATTAACTCA
This sequence comes from Cytobacillus sp. EB106-05-05-XG126, assembly GCF_058791715.1. Lineage (NCBI taxonomy): Bacteria > Bacillati > Bacillota > Bacilli > Caryophanales > Bacillaceae > Cytobacillus > Cytobacillus sp. EB106-05-05-XG126. The sequence goes on from NZ_JBYTDU010000001.1 coordinate 1,919,046, forward strand.
TAAAAGGAGTTTTAAATATGGCCGAGAAAATGCACACTCCCTTCGACGCTATTGGTGAGGAAAAGCTTCACCAGCTAATTGACGCTTTTTACCTGCGCGTAGGACAACATCCTGATCTCGTTCCTATTTTTCCAGATGACCTGACAGAAACAGCCAGAAAACAAAAACAATTTATGACTCAGTATTTAGGGGGACCTCCTTTATATACTTCAGAACATGGACATCCTATGCTTCGTGCGCGGCACATGCCATTTCCTATAACAGAAACCCGGGCAAGGGCCTGGCTTTCATGCATGAATGAAGCGATGGACCATATCGGGCTGGATGGACAATTGAGGGAAGACTTTTTCTCCAGGCTTGTGCTCACTGCTCAGCATATGATCAATACACCCGAGGACGGAGTGAAAGGTGATAGCCCGTGAATATGCGAGAATCCAATGAAAGCAAGTTCACGTCACCACATTGCTATGGCAGTGAAAAAAAACCCATAGAAGTTTATATGTTTGTTGACCCACTTTGCCCTGAATGCTGGGCTCTGGAGCCAACCTTAAAAAAGCTTCTGATTGAATACGGCCGCTATTTCTCCATAAAGCATGTATTAAGCGGCAGACTGGCAACTTTAAATATGGGGAAAAGACAAAACTACGAAAACATTGCTGATTTGTGGGAAAAAACCGCAAGCCGCTCTGGAATGTCATGTGATGGAAACCTCTGGTTCGAAAATCCAATTTCTTCCCCGCATCTGGCTTCAGTTGCAATTAAAGCGGCTGAATTACAGGGGAGAAAAGCTGGCATCAGATTTTTACGCAAGCTCCAGGAAGTTTTATTTCTTGAAAAGCAGAATGTGTCAAATTTTGAGGTCCTAAAGGATTGTGCTAAGGAAGTCGGTCTTGATGTAGTAGAATTTGTTTCTGATATTCATTCAGATAGTGCAGCCAAAGCTTTTCAATGCGATTTAAAAATAACTTCTGAAATGGATGTTCAAGAAATACCAACTCTTGTCTTTTTCAATGAAAACATAGAAGATGAAGGCATCAAAGTAACCGGGTATTATCCTTATGAAATTTATGAACAGATTTTGGAAGAAATGCTGCCTGCTAAACCTGAGCGTGCTCCTCTTCCGCCCCTGGAATATTTCTTAAAATATTTTAAGCTGGTGGCCAGTAAGGAGATCTCCGTAGTATACGATATGACAGACAGCGAAGTGAACAAGGAAATGAAAAAGCTTCAGCTAAAGCAAATCGCTGAATATGTACCTGCAAAATATGGTAATTTCTGGAGATATTCCGGGTAATCTCAAAGCTGTGCAAAATGCACAGCTTTATTTTTTTCATGAAAAAACCATGCAGTCTAATGCACGGTTCTTTCACAATATATTTTTTTACGAACAAAGGGGATGGGAGAAATTTTTCACGTCCAAACAAAAGGGGTAAATGCTTGAATGTGATCAACTTCACATCTGTACTATATCATGACGAAAATGAACAAGGCAATTAGTTTGTGCCCTTTTTCACAATATTGTCAAAATCAAGTCATGACACTCTGGACAACCGCATAAAATAGTTGTAAATAAGCACAAGGAGGAGACTGCAAAATGAAAAAGCTGCCTGTATTTCTGATGCTGATGCTCATTTTAGTCTCCTTTATTTTGAATATTTTTGGCCTCATGAAGCTTATTCCCCTTTTCATTACGTCACCTATTCTATTTATTTCACTCCTGGTCTTATGTTTATATTTAAATGACCGAAGGAGATTTAAGGGTTTTTAACATCAAAAAAGGTGCCGGGCAATATAGCCTGGCACCTTTACTGTTAAGAAAGCAAGTTTTCCATTTCTTTAAGCTTTTCTTCAAATACTTTGCAGGCATCCTCAATCGGCTTGCTGCTCGTCATATCTACACCGGCTTTCTTTAGTACTTCAATTGGGTAGTCCGAGCTGCCGGATTTCAGGAACTCAATATATCTGTCAACTGCAGGCTGGCCTTCCTGGAGAATTTGCTTGCTTAATGCCGTAGCCGCACTGAAGCCTGTTGCATATTGATAAACATAATAATTATAGTAGAAATGCGGGATTCTGGACCATTCCAGGCCGATTTCCTCATCAATTACGATATCTTCATCCCCAAAATACTTTTTATTAAGTTCATAATATTCTTTAGTCAATGAATCAGCAGTCAAGGCTTCATTGTTTTGTGCCTTTTGATGAATAAGATGTTCAAATTCTGCAAACATGGTCTGGCGGAAAACAGTGCCTCTAAAGCCTTCAAGATAGTGATTAAGCAGATACAGCCGCTTCTTATCATCATCAATTGTTTTTAGCAGATAATCGTTTAAGAGGGCTTCATTACAAGTCGAGGCAACCTCTGCAACAAAAATTGAGTAGTTTCCATAAGGGTATGGCTGATATTTTCTTGTGTAATAGCTGTGTACCGAATGGCCAAATTCATGAGCAAGAGTAAATAAGTTGTTCACATTATCCTGCCAGTTCATTAGTATATAAGGGTTGGTGCCATATGTTCCCGAAGAATAAGCACCGCTCCTTTTGCCCTTATTCTCATGAACATCCACCCATCTATTTTCAAAACCCTCTTTTAAAATATTTAAATAGTCTTCACCAAGCGGCTTTAATCCTTTTAAAATCAGATCTTTTGCTTCATTATATGGTATCTCCATTTTTACTTCCTTCACTAAAGGAGTGTAGAGATCGTACATATGAAGCTCCTTTACCCCAAGAACCTTCTTGCGGAGTTTGACATAGCGATGCAGCAAATGCAGGTTATCGTTAATGGTATTGACCAGATTTTCATAAACACTTTCAGGAATATTGTCCGCAGAAAGGGCAGCATGGCGCGCGGAGTCATAATTCCGGATCTTAGCGTTGAAGTTATCTTTTTTTACGTTTCCGCTTAGAGTGCTGGCAAATGTATTACGAAACTTCCCATAAGTCTCATATACAGCTTTGAAAGCATCATGCCGGACACGCTGCTCGTCACTTTCAAGAAAACGGATGAATCGTCCGTGAGTAATTTCGACTTCTTCCCCATTTTCATCTTTAATGGACGGAAACTCCAAATCCGCATTATTCAGCATTCCAAATGTATTACTGGAAGCCCCAAGCACCTCGGAAGCCTGAGCAAGCAGGGATTCCTGCTCAGCAGATAATACATGAGGCCTTTGAAGATTAATTTCCTCCAGTGAATGTTTATATAATTGCAGCTCGGTTTTTTCCTTCAAATAGCCTGCAATCTTCTCTTCATCTTCAGCAAGCAGCTCAGGAACAATATAAGCAAGTGCACTAGCAGCTTCCGAATACAAATTTTTAATTTTGTCATCCATTCCCTGATAAAATGAATTTGTTGTATCCTGGTCATAACGCATATGGGCATATGTATAAAGCTTCCCAAGGCGCGAAAGTAAATGATCCTGGAACTGAAGCGCTGCATATAATGTTTCAGCACTTTCTCCGAGCCTGCCCTGATACTTACCTGCATCCGGAATCAGCTTCTGAACTTCACTATATTCCTTGTTCCACTCATCATCAGAAGGGAAAATATCCTCCAAACGCCACGTATCTTCAGGTGAAATCTCATTCCTTGCCGGCAGTTTCTTTACAGTCGTTTCATTAGCCATACATTCATCCTCCATTCAAAAGTCCCATTACACTATCTTCTCCTTGAAGAAAAAAATTCCTGCTTTTTTAAATAGCAAAAGTGGAAGTCGTTGATTATTTTATGTTAAATAAGACTTTTTCATTTATTTGCCCTGCAAAATCCTTTGAGTGATGCCTCTATAAAAATCGTCCTCTATTTGGATTATACGGGAGTAATGCTCATGCTCACCGCTTAATGCAGTTTTTTTGTATAAACCATTTTCTGCATGTTTAACAATGTTTAAATTAATAAGGACATCAAGATATTCTTTAATCGCATGGATTTCGGAGCCGGTTTGAACAAGCGGGATTGACCTGATTTTTATATCGTTATTCTTTACCCTGCTGCGAAAGGCTGCAATCATCTGCGGAAGTGAGAAGGGCCTCTCTTTGCCGACTATATCCATAAACAAATAACTCTGCCACTGTATAGGTGAGGTTTCTATATATGGAGAATGACGTACAGGAAGGCCAATTTCAGGCGGGAGGAACGCTGGAGCAATTGAGCGGAAGTATAAATCCTGAAGAAAGTTATTTCTAATAGCACCGCTATTTTGTGAAAGGGAATTCTTTATTTTCCGAACTTCTCTTTTCCATTCATCTAGATTTATATCATTTTTAAAATATGGATTAAATAATATAGCTGGATCTGCTTGGAAAATTGGTTTTACATCATAATGCGCGCAGGCATTTCTGACTGTAAGGGGCTGGATATGGTGGATATTGATAAAAGACTTTGTAGTGGGGCAAAAAGAAGGGATTACCCAATGGCCTGAAGCTGCTTGCCGAAGAAATAGGTATTGGAAACCAGATAAAGAAATCTTTGCTTTGCCCATACGCTTAATACTTTTCCCTGCCAGTATCCAAATTGGAACGATACCTGTCTTAAGGTAGGCTTCTGTCCGTTTTATAAATAACTCCTCCGAAATGTTTGAGCATTGATATTCAAGAGCATAATGTACACCTTCATAATGGACATCAATATCCGGCCGCTGTGATATTTCCGGATAAAATGGTTCCAGAATTGGATTTAAACCTTTTTTCTTTAGCCATTGAAACAATAACACCTTTCCGGACATATGGTATTCTGTTTCCCTTTCATACCTTTCCGGACATTCAGAACCCTTTCTGTGGCTGAAATGCGGGACTCTTTTCTTTCCGATTTTCATTATTACTTTCTCTTTGCATTCCGGGCAGTAAAAGTTGTGATTTTTCCTGTACTGCTGTAAAACCGGGATGCTGTGTGAACCTATGAGGCTTATTCGCACTCCATTCTCTGTTGAGGCAACTAACAAGTGACCATCTCCTTTCCTCCTTATTCTTCTATTCTTAATGGTTAAATTCCTTTTTATCTGATGTATTCTCTTACAGTTTTTTGCTTAGGCTCTTTTTCAAATATCAATGTTTCTTTATTTATGAATTTAGCCCGCTGATTTCCGCTGCAGGCACGCAGCGAACCCGCGGAGGAATGTGAGCCTCCTCGAATGAAGACCGCACGAGGAAAATGCGTCAGCATTTTCGAGGATCAAGTACCCACAGCGAAGATCAACTCAGCAAATTTAACTAAGTTAAAATAGCAACAAACTATACTAAAAAGCTTAAGCTTATTGATTGCTTCTATGAAACAGTTCACATACAAAAAAGCCGATTTCAAAATGAAATCGGCTTTTCTTTACTATTTAAAATGTTTTCTCAGATTTTCAAAAACATCATTTTCTATAATCAATTTACCATATTCCATTACACGGTGAATAGTTGTACTTGTTTCGTGCCCGTATTCAAGAAGAATACTCAGCATGTTATCTATGTCATCCTCTTCAAAAAGCTCTTCAGGGAACTCTGCGAATAAATAGTATTTCCCTTCAAAGGAATATAGCCTTGTAGTAATGGAATCAAGAATTGACCGCTTTGATAATGAAATAATGTCTTCGAAATCTTTAAATGTTAATAGGAACTCAAGATCTCCTTCATATCCGTTATCATTATCATCATCGGATTTACGGAAATGATGATCAAGCATTTCCTCTATATGTTCATCCACAGGCAAATCTTTCACTTTTTCATCCGGGACAGGAAGCTCAAACTTTTGACCATCCTTTGATAGCTGAGCTTTTGTTACAAGAACCTCCAAACCCTTATCCAACGCTTGAACCTGTATCCATAAAGGGCCTTCAACAAGAAATTCTTCCTCCTGATGGACTTCATCCATCATTTCCCAAAAGAGTTCCTCACTCCGCTCACGATTGTACCAAATCTCTTCACGGTCAAAGCCTCTTTCTTCTATATCAAGATAAGAAATATAAAATTTAACAGTATGATCATTAATACGTTCGATTTCCATGCAGCAACTCTCCCTTCTGGCTATGATTGAAGGGACTAAATACCCCCAGCAGTCATGTGTTATCCATTTACCCGTAAATCAATTGGTTAATCCCCGATTAACTTGAAGGTAAAATGTATTTTGTACCTTGTACTTTTATTTTATGACAAATTGAGCATAAAGGGAATTAAAAAGTCGTATGTTTAAAAAAACCGTTAAATGCCTATATTGTCCCAGTTGGTTCATCTCATTGGCTTAACTAAGTATTCTCTTATTATATCCATTTTCCTTTTTCTTTTTCACATAAAGGACAAAAAGACCTTCTTCTGTTAAACAGAAAGAAGGCCTCTCAATTTTAAGTATATTTGTTAATTAACCATACGCTGTGCTTCACGCAACTGGTAAGTACGGACTTTTCTTGGAAGGAAACGTCTTATTTCGTCCTCATTATATCCCACCTGCAAACGTTTTTCATCAAGAATGATTGGACGTCGAAGCAGCCCCGGGTTTTCCTTGATTAGCTCAAATAAATCTTGGAGAGGCATTGATTCAAGGTTTACATCAAGCTTTTGGAATGTCTTTGAGCGAGTTGAAATAATTTCATCTGTTCCATCTTCAGTCATACGAAGAATTTCTTTAATTTCATCAATCGATAGCGGTTCTGAAAAGATATTTCGTTCTTTATAGGCAATTTCATGCTCTTCCAACCATGATTTAGCTTTCCTGCAGGATGTACAACTTGGTGAAGTGTATAATGTGACCATTTTACAATTTCACACTCCTTAAATTTAGACATATATGAAACTATCAGAGATTATATTTGTTTAATCAAATATTTCTAGAGTGTTCTAGATTAAAATAACTTTAATCAAGGAATTTATATTATTAATTATACACTAAACAATATCTATTTGGTATAACTTTTTATAAATATGATAAAAGTATTAAACATTCATTAAACAAACGGATTAAGAATTAGAATCTACTTAATAAGACGAATGAACAAGCAAAAAGTTTCATTTTTTTATATGTTTTTTGTTATAATTCCTTCCATAAAGTTTCTTTAGCCTAAACCTAAGGAAATTTTATGTATGAATTTTTTTAGTTCATTACTAAATTATTCTTTATATACCCTTGTTAATTTTTAATAAACCAAAATGCTTATTAATATTTTCTCAATTAATTAATGAAAATGAAAACACAGCCATTTACAAAAATGGCCGTGTTTTTCCAAATCCTTATAAATCCTCTAAGACATCCGTTCCATTTTTATCTTCTTCATAAGTCAGAACCTCATCTACTGGCTGATATGACTTTCCATAAAAATGCGAATCTTTATAAGTGTGAATCATTTCATAGGTTTTCTTCATGGCTTCATAAATCATTTCTTCACTTTCGTTCTCTGGGGACCAATATAGAATTTCCATTGTATTGATTTCATTGGTCGCAAGAGACCGGCGGCTGTACCCGATTGATTGGGCATGCTCAAACCCTTCTCTTTTATAGAACTTAAGACGCTTTTCAGTATCCGTGTCTTCATAATCAACCGGCTCCACTTCCAATATGATCGGTTTGCCTTTGGCTTTAAGAGTTTGAAGTAGTTTATGGCCAAGTCCCTGTCCTCTGGATTCCTTCGAAACAAACAGATAATCAATAAAAACAAAGTTATCCAGTTCAACATACATAAGCACATGATGTGGACCTTCTTCTTTATGATAGATGTCTGACCGTTCCTTTAATAAGGTTTCCATATGCTCTCTTGATTTCATTTCTTCAATCGGGAAATATTGATTCAGTTTTTCATACCAATGCATGGATCTTCTCCTTTTTTGCCCGTAAACAAAGTATTGTTTTAAGGGCATGAATATTTATTCCAGCATGATAAGCTCCCAGCTTTCCTTTCCACTTACTTACTTAGTCTGATATTATTTCCAATCAATTTAAGTATTTGTGGAATTTCCCCTTTTAATACTGGAAAATTTCGAATAAAATATGATTAGGGATGTTTAAACACTAACTAATCACAGGAGACTGTGAAAAGAAAGATGGAGGTTTATCATGGTTGGTTACATAACTGATTTAACAATTGTTGCATTGCTTATAATTGGATTTACTGCCTTGTTAGGTGTACTAACTAATGGTATTGGAGAAAAGATTTTTGGCGGTAAAAATAAATCCGAATTCGTGGATCAATCCGCAAGAGTGCAGACTGGATGGAAAAGCGTAGGCGGACAAAAAAAGCAATAGCCTATGCCTCTATACTATGATACCGTATACAAAATTCGTGTCAAATAATATGTAACTTAATTAATTGATATACAAAGCAAAAAGAGACCGAAATAATCGGCCTCTTTTTGCTTTCATGGTGTATAATCCACATTTTGTGTATACGAATTACCTGCATTCCATAAAAGGAATTCATTAATTCCCTGTTCTTTCAGTGCCTTTATTTGAGCTTCAACTTCCGCTCTTCCATACTCCTTATAGTTTCCTGCTCCTAAATAAGAGGCTGTAAAGTCCTGTAGCCATGGTCTGGATACAGGAGGACTATCTAACTCTCCCAACTTTCGCTTCTCAAGTTTAGCATATTCAGAAACCAGCTTATAAGGTTCCAGGTCCGGCTTGGCAATGCCGAAATAAGATGTCCAGTGGCTTGGATAAATCATAGAAGAAATTACATCCACATGTTCTGAGATCTTAGAGAAATTTTGGCCAATTCCCGGTGCCTCAGGAAGGGTCGCCGTGTAGCCAAAGATATCGACCGAGACCTTTACCCCATATGGCTCGAGCTGCTTCCTGGCATACTCGACAAAATCAGTAACCGCACTTACACGCTTTTGTACATTTTCAATTTTAAGACCTTCGTATTCACCCATACTATATTTCAAAGAGCTGTCACGGTGTTCAAACCCCTCAGGAAATCGGACATAGTCAAATTGAATCTCCTGAAACCCCATTTTTGCAGCTTCGATTGCAATTCCAATATTGTAATCCCAAACTTCTTTTAAAAATGGATTTACAAAGGATTCACCTCTGCCATTCTTCCATACTGTATTTCCTTCTTTATATGACCATTCAGGCTTTTTATTCGCCAGAATAGAATCCTTGAAAACGACCACCCGGGCAATCGGATAAATTTGCTTTTCTTCCATGGTTTTCAAGACTTTTTTAGGATCCTTTATGTAAGGCTTGCCGATATCGGTATAGGGTGATTTTTCTTCTGGAATATACGTTAAGTTCCCCCAATCGTCCTTAATATCGATTACCATCGCATTCAAATCGGTTTCATCCATCATTTTCACTAATTTATTAAATTTTTCTCCCCCTGCTGAGTGGCCCGTGACATATATGCCCCTTACAGCATCTGGATATTGAAAATGAAAGCCAGAATCAAATTGAAAACGGCTTACTTTTTCTGGGAGAGTTTTCACAAGCGAAACATGTTCCCTTTGGGGGTTTTGTCCTGCTTCCAGATTTTCCTGTTCTTTTGCCTCACTTGGATTGACTGTAAATATAGCTGACACTAACATTAAGGCAGCAGCTAACTTTAATGACTTCACATGTTATGCCCCCTTTTCTAATCATTCTCTTGCTACCTCCATTATAAATTTTTTCAAAGAATTAAGAACTATCATTATACTAAATTATCTTTTTAAGTACTCTTTAAACCAAATTTAATTAAAAAATATGAAATTCATGTTTAAATAAACAAAATGACGGAAAAATAAAAATAATTGAAAATTCTCATAGTAATATTCCGGAAAATGAGGTATTATATATAAAAGCACACATTAGCGGATAAAAGTGTTAAAGAGAATTTCCACTCTCTCCATATGTGACTGGGCAATTTACATCTTGGTAATTCCTTTATAGCGAACATTTACTTTTCCAGGATGTAAAAAACGATCTCAGTAGAGATCGTTTTTTGTTATTTGGCATATTTAGCTTTTAATTCGTTATACTCTTTTTCAGAGCAATAAACAAAATGACCAGCTGTTATTTCGCGCATTTCCAGCTTTTCATTGTCAGCGTAATTGTGAACTGCCGGATCATAAGATTTTCTTCTGCGGGACCGTTCCGTTTCAGGATCTGGAAGCGGAATAGCTGACAGCAGTGATTGAGTATAAGGGTGCATTGGATTATTATATAAATCTTCTGCTGGTGCAAGTTCAACCAGTTTACCGAAGTACATAACACCAATGCGGTCACTGATGTATTTTACCATAGATAAATCATGTGCGATAAACAGATATGTCAATCCTTTTTCACGCTGCAGCTTTTTCATAAGGTTTACTACCTGTGCCTGAATGGAAACGTCCAATGCTGAAATGGGCTCATCGGCAATAATGAAATCCGGGTCAACTGCAAGAGCGCGCGCAATCCCGATTCTCTGTCTCTGCCCGCCAGAGAATTCATGAGGGTAACGGTTAGCATGTTCTTTGTTCAGACCAACAGTGTCCAAAAGTTCGTATACCCTCTCCATACGTTCCTTTTTGCTCTTTGCCAAACCGTGAATATCGATTCCTTCAGCAATAATATCGGCAACCGTCATACGAGGGTTTAAGGAAGCATAAGGATCCTGGAAGATCATTTGCATTTTCCGGTTAAACTTTTTCAGTTCTTTTGCAGATTTTTTGCCGTGAACATCTTCACCTTCAAAAAGAACCTGCCCATCAGTTGCATCGTATAATCTGATAATTGTTCGTCCAGTAGTTGATTTACCGCAGCCAGACTCACCAACAAGTCCAAGGGTCTCACCCTTATAAATATCAAAAGTAATCCCATCAACTGCTTTCACCATATTCGGACGGCCAACATTAAAATGCTGTTTTAAGTTTTTAATTTCAAGCAATTTTTCTGCCATTACTATTTTCCCTCCTTGACTAGTACAGGCTTTTCAAAAGTGGAGGATAATTGGCGCATACGTTTTTTTACTGCTTCCGGCGGCTCAACCTTAGGAGCATCCGGGTGAAGAAGCCATGTTTTTGCAAAATGTGTTTCTGAGATTTGGAACATCGGCGGCTCTTCTTCAAAATCAATTGCAAGTGCATATTGATTTCTTGCTGCAAACGCGTCTCCTTTTGGAGGATTCGTCAGATCCGGGGGCGTCCCTGGAATAGCAGCTAATTCAGCTTTCTCATCATTTTCTAAGCTTGGCATGGATGCAAGCAATCCCCATGTATAAGGGTGACGCGGGTCATAGAATATTTCATCTACAGTACCCATTTCAACAATCTGGCCAGCATACATTACAGCTACCCGGTCCGCAACATTTGCTACAACACCGAGGTCATGCGTAATAAAGATAATGGATGTATCCATTTTATTTTGCAGATCTTTCATTAGCTCCAGAATTTGCGCCTGAATCGTAACGTCAAGTGCAGTTGTCGGCTCATCAGCGATAAGCAGCTTGGGATTGGCTGCAAGAGCGATCGCAATCATCGCACGCTGTCTCATACCGCCGGAGAATTCATGCGGATATTGATTTACCCTTTTCTCAGGCATCGGAATACCAACAAGTCTCAGTAATTCTATTGCTCTATTTTTGGCATCAGTTTTAGACATATTCTGATGTTTAATCAGCACTTCCATTATCTGTGTTCCAACTCTCATCGTCGGATTCAATGATGTCATTGGATCCTGGAAGATCATACTGATTTCTTTGCCGCGGATCTTTTCCATTTGTTTTTCTGTTTTGGGCACGATGTCATCACCGCTAAGCAGGATTTGCCCGCCTGAAATTTGGCCTGGCGGCATAGGTATTAACTTCATAATAGACTGGGAAGTAACACTTTTGCCTGACCCTGATTCACCAACAATCGCAAGCGTCTCTCCCTTATGAAGGTCAAAGCTGACTCCACGGACTGCTTTTACTGTACCTCCATATGTTTGGAATGAGACTTCTAAATTTTTTACTTCAAGTAATTTTTCCATGTTCTCACTCCTTATTTACGCATTCTTGGATCTAGAGCATCACGCAAGCCGTCACCAACCACGTTAAATGCAAAGATTGTTAAGCAGATAAACACAGCAGGGAAGAATAAGCGCCATGGGTAGTACCGCATAGCCGCAAGTCCATCATTGGCCATTGTTCCCCAGCTCGCAATCGGCGGTGTTAGCCCAAGACCAATAAAGCTTAGGAATGCTTCAGTGAAAATAGCAGATGGGACAGTCAGCGTCATGGTGACTAGGATAGGCCCCATTGAATTTGGAATTAAGTGTTTGCCCATAATCCTGCTTGTATTGGCACCAAGCGTTTTGGCAGCCAGTACATATTCCTGATTTTTAAGAGATAACACCTGACCACGGACGATTCGCGACATATTGATCCATCCAGTTATGGACATGGCTATAATCATTGTCGACAATCCCTGTCCAAGTACAACCATTAACAAGATTACTAATAATAGATAAGGTACACCATATAAAATATCGGCAAATCGCATCATTCCTTCATCTGTGCGTCCGCCTTTATAACCGGCAATACCTCCCCAAAGCACACCAATAATCAAATCAATTACAGCTGCTGCAACTCCAATGAAGATGGAAATTCGTGCACCTTCCCATGTACGGGCAAACATGTCACGACCAAGATCATCCGTTCCAAACCAATGTTCAGAAGAAGGCGGCTGGTTTTTGTTGCTTAGATCATTTGATGCATAATCATATGGAGTCATATATGGTCCAAAGATTGCCATGAAGATCAGCAGTCCTAATAATACTAATCCAAACAGGGCAAGCTTGTTTTTTCGAAATCTAATAAATACATCCTTCCAGAAAGAAAGACTTGGTTTTGAAATTTTCTCAGCTTCACCAAGCTGTGTTCCGACTAATTTAAATTTATCTTTCGAAATCTGCATAATTACTCTCCTTTCTTCCCGCCTGCAAGTTTGATGCGTGGGTCGATGATTCCGTATGCAATGTCAACAAGGAGAATAGATACAAGCAACAGAATACTGTAGAAAACGGTTACACCCATTATGACCGTATAGTCACGGTTGTTGATACTAGTTACAAAGTGCGCACCAAGTCCAGGAATACCGAAGATTCTTTCAATAACGAAACTTCCTGTTAAAATACCCGCTGTCAATGGCCCCATATAAGTTACTACTGGTAAAAGGGCATTACGAATCGTATGTTTTACTGTAATTACTCCCCTGCTTAAACCTTTTGATTTAGCAGTCTTAATATAATCATTCGCCAGAACTTCAAGCATGCTCGAACGGGTTAACCTCGCGATAAACGCCATTGGTGTTGAAGCCAATGCCACGGCTGGCAGAACGCTGTGCATAAAAGTTTCCCACCGTGCTACAGGGAAAATACCCATTTTTATTGCCAGGAAATATTGCAGGAATGATGCCATGATAAAGGAAGGTACTGAGATACCTAATACAGCCACAATCATTGCTGTGTAATCCGGCCATCTATTGTGCTTTAATGCCGCAATAATTCCTAAAAGAACCCCTACTGCAACGGCGATAAAAATGGCTTCCATTCCAAGAAGAAATGAAACAGGGAAACCTTCATTAATCAAGTCGTTAACAGTTTGACTTTTATATTTAAATGACGGGCCGAAATCCCAATTCACGATACGAACAAGATACTCCCAATATTGTGCATACCAAGGCTTGTCCAAGCCAAAATGAGCATTCAGGTTAGCTTCAATTTCGGGAGGAAGTTTTTTCTCAGATGCAAAAGGGTTTCCGGGTGCAATGCGCATGAAGAAAAAAGTTGCCGTAACGATCATCCATAAAGACAGAAGCATGTACAGCAAGCGTTTTCCAATATATTTCGCCATTGTCAAACACCTCCAATTTATTACTATGCCTTAATCAGAAACGAAGGTATATGGGACAATTAATCCCATATACCTTTCGTCTTAATCAATATTTTTTATTCAAAGTGTGCCCACTTGTACTGAACATCACCAAGACCAGATACAACAACATCTTTTAAGTTATCAGCCTGTACCCAGTTATTAGTGTAGAAGTAAATTGGTGCTACCGGCATATCTTCCATGAAGATTGCTTCAGCATCTTTTAATAGCTGCTGGCGAGCTTCAGGGTCTGTTTCAGTTGAAGACTTAGCAAGCAGATCCTGGAACTCTTTGCTTTCCCATCCAGTATTGTTATTTCCGCCATCAGCGTCACGATACATTTCAAGGAAGTTCATTGCGTCGTTAAAGTCACCTAGCCAGCCCATACGTGCCACTTGGTAATCCATTTGATTTACCTTATCAAGGAATACATTCCACTCAGCATTATCTAGGGTTACTTCAACACCAAGATTTTGCTTCCACATATCCTGAATTGCCTGAGCAATCTTTTGGTGTGCTTCAGAAGTGTTGTAAGATAGCGTTACTGCTGGAAGCTCAGAAGCATCTTTATAGCCAAGCTCTTCAAGACCTTTTTGTAAATACTCTTTTGCTTTTTCTACATCATTGTCAGGGAAATAACCTTTTTCATTTTCTTCAAACATTGATGGAGGAACAATCGCCATAGCTGGAAGCTGTTCACCCTGAAGGATATTGTCGATGATTTCCTGACGGTTGATCGCGTGTGCAAACGCCTTACGAATATTAACATTGTTGAAAGGTTCAACAGTTGTATTGAATTTGTAGTTGTAAATACCTGCAATTGGGTTTGTTACTAAACGGCCATCATCTTTAAGAGCCTGCATAGCATCAGTTGGAAGTGCACCAGTAGGAGCTCCAGCCCAATCTAGTTCTCCATTGTCAAACATTGATAATTCAGTGTTCGGATCATTGATCATGATCATTTCAATGCTGTCCAGCTTAACTGATTCAGCATCCCAATAAGTTTCGCTCTTTTCAAGAACGATTTTATCGCTGTGAGACCATTCTGTTAAATGGAAAGGTCCGTTAGTTGTATAGTTTTCACCAGCATCAGTTGCCCACTCTGGATTAGCTTCTGCAACTTTGCTGTTAACCGGCAGGTAAGTATAGAAAGCTGTCAATTCCAAGAAATATGGAGTTGGGTTAACAAGCTTTACTTCAAGAGTTTTGTCATCTACTGCTTTAACGCCTACAGCATCAAGTGAGCCTTTGCCAGTGTTGGCTGCTTCAGCACCTTCGATGTAGTAAAGCTGGTATGCATATGTTGAGTTGTTAGCTGGATCAAGTGCCCACTTCCAAGCATATACAAAGTCATTAGCAGTTACAGGGTCTCCATTAGACCACTTTGCATCACGGATTTTGAAAGTGTAAGTCTTTTGGTCATCAGAAACCTGAACATCTTCTGCCATTGCATTTTCAGGCTTTCCTTCTTTGCCAATACGAGTCAAACCTTCAAGAACCTGGCGAAGAACTGTACCAGATGTGGCATCCTCTGCTAAGCCTGGGTTTAATGATGGTGGTTCAGTGTTGATATTTACTCTTAATTCCTGCGGTACATCAGACTTTCCGCCGTCATCTCCGCCTTTTTCGCCGCCGTCAGCATTGTCTCCGCCGCCGCTGCATGCAGCAAGGAACATACTTAGCACAAGCAGCATGCTAAAAAAGATCGATAATCTTTTGTTCACGGTATTAACCCCCTATTAATTTCCTCAAACAATCCCCTTACCATTTGTCTTTCACAAAAAACACAACTGTGCGCCCCAGATATATTACTTAAATAGTCTGTTAATTCAATTTAAAAAATTTGCAGACTATTTAAAAGGCAACAAAAAAAGCAAGTTTATATTCTCTTAACGATAGATTATCCTTATATTCTGATAATTCAGATTAAATAGATTAACCTATAATATGTAAGCTATAAACTTACTCAATATGCACCATATTCTCGCAATCTGGAGTGATATAGTTTTGTTTTAAATGTAACAAATTCGTAAAGTTATGTTTGTTACGTTTATTATAAATAGTTTAAAAACTTATTGCAAGTGGCTTTTTGTACATGCAATTCCTTGAAGTGCGACATTTTTCGTCAAAAAGTCTTATAAATTAAGATTTTTGAGATAATAAAAAAAATTTTTTTTTTAAGATATTTTGCTATTTTACCAGGTTTTTCAACCATATATTGGTAAAACATCTCCTTGAACTACAGGCATGAACGCCCTTTAATTTCTTATTCTGTGCTTGATTTTTGTGTCCGAATAGTTTACCTTATAATATAATACGAAAAAAATAAATGATCTTGTCGGCAATGAAAAAAGAGTAGTACATTTACCCAGGGTTAGCAGAGAGTCTGTGGATGGTGCAAACAGGCAGCCCGGTAAATCGAATGGACTTTTGAGCCTCTGATTTTTCAGGCGCTTCCCTGCGTTATCGGGGACCTATGCGTTTTTCTGCATAGGGCAGAGTGACTCAGTTTTTGAGTAATTAGGGTGGCAACGCGGACCATTCGTCCCTATTTTATAGGGATGAATGGTTCTTTTTTATGCCATTTTTTATAATTACATGACAAACTTCACTTCAACACCTGACAATTCATGATCTTTTAAGCCGATTAAAGGAGGAAAAACATGAAAACTATATTTTCCGGCATCCAGCCCAGCGGCACAATTACTCTTGGCAATTACATTGGTGCAATGAAACAATTTGTTGAACTGCAGAATGACTACAACTGCTATTTTTGCATTGTTGATCAGCACGCCATAACTGTTCCCCAGGACAGACTGGAATTGAGGAAAAACATTCGAAGTCTTGCTGCCCTATATTTGGCTGTTGGAATCGACCCTGAGAAATCCACCCTGTTCATCCAATCGGAAGTTCCAGCCCATGCCCAGGCAGGCTGGATGATGCAGTGTGTTTCTTACATCGGTGAGCTCGAGCGCATGACTCAGTTCAAAGACAAATCAGAAGGTAAAGATGCCGTATCTGCAGGACTGCTGACCTATCCCCCTTTGATGGCTGCAGATATCCTTCTATACAATACAGACTTGGTTCCGGTTGGAGAGGATCAAAAACAGCACTTGGAATTAACCCGCGATCTTGCTGAGAGATTCAATAAGAAGTACAATGACATCTTCACTGTTCCAGATGTCAGAATCGCCAAAGAAGGCGCAAGAGTAATGTCACTTCAGGATCCATTAAAGAAAATGAGCAAATCTGATCCAAATAAAAAATCATTTATTTCATTATTAGATGACCCAAAACAAATTGAGAAGAAAATAAAAAGTGCCGTAACAGATTCTGAAGGCATTGTTAAGTATGATAAGGAAAACAAACCAGGAGTATCTAATCTCCTTTCCATTTATTCAATACTTTCAGGTAAAACCGTTGCAGAAATCGAAGGAGAATATAAAGGCAAAGGATACGGGGAATTTAAAGCCGGCCTTTCTGATATTGTTATTGGAACAATTAAACCCATTCAGGATAAATACTATGCATTAATGGAATCTGAAGAACTTGATCTTGTACTTGATCAAGGAGCTGAAAAAGCTAATAAAGTCGCATACAAAATGATTAAAAAAATGGAAAACGCCATGGGACTTGGCAGAAAGAGAAAATAAAAAAACAGCCTTGGGCTGTTTTTTTTAATTTACTTTTGGACCATGCTCCATTTCCCACAACTTCTCAAAAAACGGCTGTCCTTTTATTAAGTTTTCACAAAACTTTTCATGTTTACTTGACCAGCCGTATTTACTTTCATCAAATAATTCATACCAGGCCTCTTCAAAATTCATTGATTGTATTTTCGTATAACGTTCAGGGCTCCACTCCGTATACCAATATCGGATTTCAGCATCATTTTTGGAGGAATGAAGCTGATCCAGCGCCATAAACAGAAGCTGTTTAAGCTGTCTTTCTTTTCTTGTCAGTCCTGCCATCAAATCCGGAGAAGGAGAAAGAATATGGAATTCCTTCAATGCGGTTTGATCATTAAAAGAGTAATTAGCCGTTTCCTGATTTTCCAGCATTTCATATGCCAGCTGCTCCTGCCTTGGTATTAACCTGCTTTTTCTGATTGGAATATTGTAGCCGATTGTATCTACAGCCAGTATGCCTGTCCCATCTGATACAACAAAGCAATACTCCAATTGGATGCGTTCATGATTTTTCCTTAAGTAAGCTTTTTGATAAATGTCATCTAGCAGTTGTTGTGGCAGCTCAGAAAGATCATTCTCAATATAATTAAAAAGGACCGGGTCAATCTTCAGCAGCGGAACCTGGTCAAGCAGTTCTACCCCATCATCTTTTCTCCATTCATGAAAATGGCATACATTGTATCCATTTTCTTCTCCTTCAAACCAATTCACCCAAACATCATGAAGATACAACATTTTTCAACCCCCACTTCAACAAACTATTTGTCACTCAGTATGGGCAGCAGGCAGTAAATTTATTCCTATATTGCACTCACAATCCATTTTTTGTAATTAGCAAGCATTATTTTGATGAGATACTCTTTTAATCATCCTCATTTGAATAGGGAAGATATATGCTCAATGTAATGATAATTATTCCAATCGGAAGCAAATAGCATTCCGGGCGATAGGTGATAAAATGCAAATATTCTTTGAAGGTTTGTCCAGTTGTAAGCAAATTCAAGTACCCTATGACACTGACTCCTCCCGAAACAGAGACTCCAAACCCCGTTAAAAGCCAAAATGCCCTAAATAACATGTTCTTTACTATATTTGTGAGTCATAAAAGGTTTTATTGCTGCCATAAACTCACTCCCACTATCTTTTTTACATGTATATGAAGGCATTTGTTTAGATATGTACAAGCTATAGGCCACAAGACAGCAAAAAAACGCCTTATTAGAGGCGTTTTTTTTGCTATCTGTTGGATTTAGGGTTGAAGGCATCTTTCAAGCCTTCCCCTATGAAGTTGATTGATAGGATTGTAAACGTCAGAATCGCAGCAGGCGGAATCCAAATCCACCATTTACTTGTTAAAACATCAGGACTTCTTGCTTCCTGAAGCATGTTCCCCCAGGTTGGAATGTTGATTGGTACACCAAATCCGAGGAAGCTTAGGCCTGTCTCAGCTACAATCATCGCTGCAAGAGTAATGGTTGCCTGAACAATAATGGTTGACATGACGTTCGGCAGCAAGTGTTTAAAAATGGTTTTTGGTGCAGAGCATCCAATGGATACAGCACTCATAATATACTCATTTTCCTTCTCAGCCATGACCTTGCTTCGCACCAGACGTGCCGTTCCTGTCCAGCTTAGTACACTTATTACAAATATGAGGGTTCCTGTACTTGATTCGATAAAAATGGATTTCAATACGATAACAAACAGCAGGAATGGAAAGTTCATCATAAAGTCTGTAAATCTCATCAGGGCATTATCGACCCAGCCGCCAAAGTATCCGGCAGTAGCACCAACTAGAGTACCAATGGTAATAACAGCCAGCGTGATAGAGAATGCAAGCAAGAGTGATGTCTTGCCGCCGTGAAGAGTTCTGGCAAAAACGTCCCGGCCAGACTTGTCAGTGCCGAAGTAATGGTCAGCAGATGGTTCTTTGCTCATTTGTGTTAAATTAATCTTAGCTGTCTCCTCAACCGGCATAGTCAGCGGCTCAGCTAATATGGACATTACACAGACCAGCAGCAGGAAAACAAGACTGATCATTGCTGCTTTATTGCGCAAAAACTTGCGGCGGGCGAGAGCCCATGGTGATTGACTCTTCGGCGGTTTAACAGGCTCTGCTAAACCAGGCGAAGTTTGCTGTGAAATTGATGGTTCCATACTCTCACCTACCTAACTTAAACGAATACGCGGATCTACTAATCCATATAGTAAATCTGCAACTAAATTTCCAATTAGTGTTAAAATAGTCAGCATCATGGCAATAGCCATCATGACTGAATAATCACGTGAATTAACTGATTCTACGAATAAATAACCGATGCCAGGGTATGTGAAAATGGTTTCTGTGATAATTGCCCCTCCAAATAGGTTGGCAATATCGAATCCAAGTAAAGTAACAATAGGTATGATTGAGTTTCTTAGAATGTGCTTATTATAAATCGCAGATTCTTTCGTACCTTTAGCTCTTGCTGTACGAACATAATCTTTGCGAGAGCTTTCGATCATATCATTTCTCAAGAACTGTGTATAAGCGGCTGTAGCCATGGCTCCAAGTACTATAGCCGGCAAGACTGTATGTTTGGCTTTACTTAAGTAATATTCCAGTGTCCCTGCTTCTACCCCGCTGCCGATACTTCCACTGGCTGGAACCCATCCAAGATTGATGGCAAAAACATAAATGGCAACTAAAGCTGCAACAAAGCTTGGAATTGCAAGTGCTAGATAGTTAAACGCTGATATTAAATAATCTCCAATGCTATAGGCAAACCGCCCAGAGTATCTTCCCATTAAAAAGGCTAAGAAATAAGTAATTAATAGAGCTGATATTCCTAAAATAATCGTGTTCGGCAAACGGTCACCAATTAATTCCATAACCGGGCGCTTATGAACAAATGAATCTCCAAAATCCCCTTGTACCACACCACTCATCCAGCGGACATACTGCACAGGAATAGGATCGTTCAATCCCATCTGCTCACGCATTTCTTCAATATATTCCGGATCTGAGTTTAATGGGTCAATTTTTCCAGATAGTGCATCACCAGGCATAAGCTTTGCCAGGGTGAAAACCACTACCGAGATAAGGAAAATTATGGGAATCATACCTATGAGTCGTCGAATTGTGTACTGTAGCATTTCCATTCCCCTTACCAAACAAAAATTTATTCGCTGGTTAAACTTGTATTCCTTGGAGGAGCAACTCCCCCAAGGAATACAGGTTCCTATTATTCTGTTACTCTACAATGTGCCACTTGTGGAACTCATCTGTTCCAAATGGTGTTACTTTAACTCCGCCAACACGCTTGTTGATCGCCCATGGATCTACACGCTGCTCGAAGAAGATGATAGGCAATTCTTCATTAACTAGCTTTTGCCATTCATTATAGACTTCCTGACGGTGTTCAGTAACATCTTTACTTGCATCTTCAGGGAATGCAACACCCTTCTTAATTAGCTCATCAGACTTTTCATTGTACCATCTCCACATGTTCCACTTATCAGTAGATAACCAGATTCCAGCTGGATCTGGATCATTTGCAAGTCCCCATGCACCCATGAATGTTTCAACAGATGGATCATCTGCTTCGATAGTGTCATAGAAAAGGTTGAAATCTTTTAATGAACCGCCGTTAAGCTTTGCGTTTAAGCCAACTTCCTGCCAGGATTGCAGGATGAATTGAGCACGTGCCTCTGAAGTTTCAGCGCCTGCCATTGCATCAAAGTTAATTGTGAATGGCTTTCCTTCTGGATCTTCACGGAAGCCGTCGCCGTCTTTGTCCACATAACCTGCTTCGTCAAGTAATTTCTTTGCTTTTTCAGGATCATACTCATATGGATTGATTTCTGAATCATCAATCTTAGCCCATGATACTGAAGGGAAAGGAGTGTTTAATGGTTTTCCTAAGCCGTTTGCAAAACCATCGATAAATGCCTGACGGTCAATGGCATGTGCCATTGCATGGCGAAGGGATTTGTTCTGGAACTTCTTATTATCAGATACTACTACACCTTTTTTAGTGTCATAGTGCCCCCAGTCAAAAGCAATATAGCTGTAAGACATAGCATCTGCTTCTACAGGATTTACATTATCAAGAGCTTTAATAGCTTCCCACTGATCTTTTGGAGCTTCAATAACATCAATTTCTCCGTTTTGTACCAAACCTTGCGCAAGAGAACCATCAATGATTTTGTAAACTACGCCATCCAATTTGGCTGGTCCCTGCCAGTAATCATCAAAACGCTCAAATTCGATCATTTCGCCAGGTACGATGTTTTTCACTTTAAAAGGACCTACACCGATTGGAGCTTTACGAATTTGATCGGCATCCGGAAGCTCTTTAGAAGAAATATCTCCGTAGTAGTGCTTTGGCTCAGGATAAATCCAAATATTTTCCAACAAGTTAACAGAAGGCTCAGTTACTGTTACCTCAATTGTATAATCGTCTACTACCTTGATACCTTCAATTTTGTCAGCTTTACCATCTTTATATTCTTGAGCACCTTTGATCATTGCTACGTTAGCAAAACGAGCACCTTCATAAGTTGGATCTGCAATTAAATACCAAGCAAATTCCATATCTTCCGCTGTTAATTCTTCACCATCATGCCATTTAACACCTTGCTTAAGCTTGAAGGTTAATTTAGTATTGTCTTCAGATAACTCATAGTCTGCCAAGTTCGGTTCAGAAATAAGCTCATCATTTACTTTGAGCAATCCTTCATGCATAAATTGAAGGGCATTTGCATCATCTTCACCTTCATAATAAGCAAAAGATAAAACGCCTTTAAATGGCTGTGTGTAACCGAATGTTACTGTGCCGCCTTCTTTTACTTCTCCAGATGCTTTCCCATCATCTTTTGGTTCCTTTTCAGTGTTCGCTTTTTCTCCGCCGCCAGAACATGCTGCAAGGAATACAGACATGACAAGCAGAAGCGAAAGCAGCCAAAATGCTGATTTCTTCATTGTTTTCCCCCCGAAAAATATTTTTTGACAAAGCCTTATTTATATAAGTGACAAGCGACTCTATGCCCAGGCTTCACCTCCTTTAATTGCGGTTTTACACTCTGGCATTCCGGCATTGCATGTGCGCAGCGCGGATGGAATGTACATCCTTTCGGAGGATCAATCGGGCTTGGTACATCACCCTCTAATATGATTCTTTCTTTTTTCTTGCGCGGATCCGGTTCAGGAATCGCGGAGATCAGAGCCTGAGTATATGGATGCATAGGCTCTGCATAGAGGCTGTCCTTTTCAGCAACTTCAACAAGGCCTCCCAGATACATAACCCCTATCCGGTCACTCATATGTTTAACAACACTCAAATCATGGGCAATAAATAAGAAAGTAAGATCAAATTCATCCTGCAGCTCTTTTAAAAGATTCAATACCTGTGATTGGACTGAAACGTCAAGTGCTGAAACAGGCTCATCCGCAATTATCAGCTTAGGCCTTAAAGCCAGGGCTCTTGCGATTCCGATACGCTGTCTTTGCCCGCCGGAAAACTCATGCGGATATTTATAGTAGGCATCTTCAGGCAGCCCAACTTTCGCAAGAAGATCCATTACTTCCGGCTTCAGTTCCTTTTCGGATTTGCTGTTGTAATTTCTGATTGGCTCCGACACAAGGTGTCCGACCATCATCGTAGGATTTAATGAAGCATATGGGTCCTGGAAGACCATCTGGAAGTCCTGGCGGATTTTCCTCAGGCTGGTTCCTCTTACATTTGTGATATCCTGTCCGTCAAAGATGATTTGCCCCTCAGTCGGTTCCAGAAGTCTGAGTATTGTCCTGCCTGCTGTTGATTTTCCACAGCCTGATTCTCCAACCAGGCCTAATGTCTCCCCTTTTTTAATTTCAAAGGAAACATCATCGACAGCCTTAACGACAGCTACAGTCCTTCTAAGGATTCCGCCTTTTATCGGGTAATATGTTTTTAGGTTTTTAACCTCTAATAGCACTTCATTGCTGCTTTTATCCTTTTTTAGAACAGCTGTATTATTATGTTCTGTACTCATTATGCGTTCACCTCTTGTTTCGGCTGGCTTGTCTCGTAAAGCAGGCAGGCAACCTCATGTCCTTCTTCATTTTCTGCCAATTGAGGTGTAACTGTCAGGCATTCTGGCATTGCCTTAGGGCAGCGTGCCGCAAATTTGCAGCCTGTTTTAGGCATATTTTTTAATGAAGGTACAATTCCTTTTATTGTGCTTAGCTTTTCCACTTCTTCATCCATTTTCGGAATGGCCCCCATCAGGAGCTGAGTGTATGGATGCTTTGGATTGTGAAATAAAGAATCTACATCTGTCCGCTCTGCTATTTTCCCTGCATACATAACAATTACTTCATCGCACATCTCAGCCACTACACCAAGATCATGAGTAATCAGAATGACGGACATATCATTGACTTCCTGGATTTCTTTTAAAAGCTCAAGAATTTGGGCTTGTACAGTCACATCCAGGGCAGTAGTCGGCTCATCAGCGATCAGCAGCTTCGGCTGGCAGGCAATGGCTATGGCAATCATGACCCTTTGCCTCATACCTCCTGAAAGCTGATGCGGATATTCATCTACAATTTTTTCAGGTCTTGAAATTCCTACACTTTTTAGAAGTGCAATACTTTTAAGCCGTGCTTCTTTTTTGGAGATCTTCATATGATTGAATAATACTTCCTGCAGCTGGAACCCGATCGAGAAGACAGGATTTAATGAAGTCATAGGTTCCTGGAATATCATCGCGATATCTTTTCCCCTGATCTTATTAATCTCTGAATCTGTCATGTTCTCCAAATGTACACCGTCAAAGAGAATTTCACCGTTTCGGATCTTGCCAATGCCTTTAGGCAGGAGTTTCATAACAGAGAGGCTCATTACAGATTTTCCACACCCGGACTCTCCCACTATTCCAACTATTTGCCGGGGTTTCACTCGGAAAGAAACATTATCAACTGCGTTATAGTATGTACCATCTATGGAAAAAGCCGTTTCTAGATTTTTCACCTCTAGTAAAGGTGCGTCTTTATGCTGACGGGGATTTGCGCTCATAGGACACCTCTTACATTTTTAATTATTCTGTCAATTCATTCTATTTGTCTAAAATATTATTACAAACTTATTACAATTGCAAGATTTTTTTAAAATTTATTAAAATTCATTTTTCTATATTAAAAAAAAAGCCCACATTTTAGGACTTTAAAGCGAATGTGAATCCAGTTTATATAAAGTTTGATCTACAAAATATTCGGACGGCATACTAAAAGAAGTTTTTGTA
The DNA here is from genome assembly GCF_058791715.1 of Cytobacillus sp. EB106-05-05-XG126. Taxonomy (NCBI): domain Bacteria; kingdom Bacillati; phylum Bacillota; class Bacilli; order Caryophanales; family Bacillaceae; genus Cytobacillus; species Cytobacillus sp. EB106-05-05-XG126. Next base: position 1,943,785 of record NZ_JBYTDU010000001.1, read on the forward strand.
GAAAAACTTTTTTTCTCTTTGAATTCCTTTACAATTTCGTAGCCGGCAGCATAACCAAGTAATAGAGGATAGGGTCTCTCACCATATAATATCTTTTGATGGAGCCTATCATTCTTTTTTAATTTCAGGTTCGGTTTAATCAATTTATCCCAAAAATTCCTGATCTCCTCTTTCGAATACCGGGTGCACCAGGATCCTCTGAACTTCTTTCCACAGTGTATTTCTACTGAATGTTCGGCAAGCCCTTCCAGTATAATGGAATCTAGCAGCGTAAATTCTTCAAGCTTTTTTTTCTGCGAGTTAATTCTGCAGACATGGTGATATTCATGCACAAATAATGCCTCTAGTTCAGCTTCTTCTATTTCAGAAGGAAGAAACAGAAAGAGCATATTTGCAAAGGATACACCTGATTTCCCAGAATGCCGCGAAAAAAGTCCGCCTCCACCAGACGGGAAAATGTAAACATTAATGTCAGGTCCCGCCCACATCCTCCTATATTTTAAGTGAATGTTTTTTGCCAGATCCCACACTTTCTTTTCTTTTAACTCCTTGAAAATATTCCTGCTGAACCGGTCAGGTGTATACATGCCGAAGCCTGTTAGGTACTCGTATATTTTTCGGGGATTATCATCATTGAAGGGTTCGGTAAGCTTTTCACATATTTTAAGGGGTTCTTTAAAACCTTCCTCTAGCCATAAATCTGTTCTAACTATCCCATTTCTGCACCTCCTTATACTCGATAATATGTAGGTATAAGGATTTGGTTAATCAAAAAAGCTGATTCAAAGGAGGTTTGACTTCCCTTAAATCAGCTTTGTTTATTTCTTATTCATATCTTTTAAAAACAATGGTTGCATTGTGGCCGCCAAAGCCCAGTGAATTGCTCATTGCAGCTGTTATTTCTTTTTCCCTGGCCTTATTTGGAACATAATCCAAATCACATTCAGGATCCGGACTTTCTAGATTAATGGTTGGCGGCAGGATTCCTTCCTTCATTGCCAGAACTGTGAAAATGGCTTCAATTCCGCCTGCAGCTCCCAGAAGGTGACCTGTCATTGATTTAGTCGAGCTTACTGCCAAATTATAGGCATGCTCTCCGAACACCTCTTTGATTGCCAACGTTTCAAACTTGTCATTATAATCGGTACTTGTGCCATGAGCATTAATATAATCGATATCATCCGGCTTTAAGCCGCCATCTTCGATTGCCATTTTCATAGCTCTTGCTCCGCCTTCTCCTCCTGGAGCAGGTGCAGTGATATGATAGGCATCCCCTGTAGCACCATAGCCCACTATTTCTGCATAAATTTTGGCGCCGCGGGCAAGTGCATGCTCAAGTTCTTCAAGTACTACAATTCCAGCACCCTCTCCAATAACAAACCCGTCACGATTTTGATCAAATGGACGGCTGGCCGTTTTTGGATCCGGATTGGTTGAAAGCGCGGTGTTTGCACAAAATCCGGCTACAGACATTTTTGTTATTGGTGCTTCTGCCCCGCCTGAAATCATCGCATCGGCATCGCCGCGCTGAATAACCTTGAAGGCATCTCCGATTGAGTTTGTACCAGTGGCACATGCAGTCACTGTACATGAGTTAAACCCTTTTGCCCCCAGGTAGATCGAGACTTGGCCAGTTGCCATGTCCGGAATCATCATTGGCACGAAGAATGGGCTGACTCTTCTGTATCCACGTTTCATAAATATTTCATATTGATTTTCAAATGTTTCCATTCCGCCGATGCCTGAACCAATCCAAACACCGATGCGATGAGCATTTTCATCTGTAATCTGAAGGTTTGCATCTCTAACAGCCATCATGGATGAAGCAACAGCGTAATGTGTGAAGCGGTCCATTTTTCGGGCATCTTTTTTATCAAAAAAATCTTCCGGATTGAAATCCTTTACCTCAGCAGCTACTTTAGCCGGGTACTCATCTGCATTTAATCTAGTCAGCGGCCCAACCCCTGAAACACCTGACTTAATATTATTCCATGTCGTTTCTGTATTATTTCCAAGCGGTGTTACAGCCCCAATGCCTGTAACAACAACCCTTCTTTTATTCATAAGATTGCAGCTCCTTTTATATTATCATCATATTTAAATGAGGTTCTTATCTTCCCCATCTTATCGCAATGGCTCCCCAGGTTAGTCCTCCCCCGAAGCCGACCATCACAAGCAAATCATCATCTTTAATTTTTCCAGCTTCCAGCTCTTCCACCAATGCAATCGGAATAGATGCAGCAGAAGTATTTCCGTATTTATCCACTGTTTTGGACATCTTTTCAGCAGGAAGTTCCAATCTTTGACGGGAAGCTTCCATGATGCGGATATTAGCCTGGTGAGGGATTAAAAAATCCACGTCTTCTTTGGATAATCCAGCTTTCTCAAGTACGTTGATGCAGCTTTCACCCATTTGACGGACTGCAAATTTGAACACTTCACGCCCGTTCATGATGATATATTCGTCCTGGTATAGATGTTTTGCGCCCGTTCCATCTGCTCCTAATTCAAATGATAATATTCCCCGGCCATCCGAGACTTGCCCAATTACAGCTGCACCTGCTCCGTCTCCAAATAAAACGGCAGTATTACGGTCATTCCAGTCTGTAATTTTTGAAAGCTTTTCTACTCCTACTACTAAAACATTTTTATATGTCCCAGTTTCAATAAATTGTTTTGCCGTTATGATACCATACATGAATCCTGCACATGCAGCACTAACATCCATTGCCGCCGCCTTGCTAGCTTTTAGCCTCTCCTGGAGCATGCAGGCAACAGATGGAAAGGGGTTATCCGGTGTAACCGTTGCAACTAAAATCAGATCTAACTCCTCTGCTTCAATGCCTGCATTATCCAATGCCTTTAATGCCGACTCATATGCCATATCTGATGTATCTATGCTGTCATCCGCAATTCTTCTCTCTTCAATTCCAGTTCTGGTCCGGATCCATTCGTCAGAAGTATCAACTATTTTCTCCAAATCAGCATTTGTTACCACTTTTTCAGGAAGATATCTTCCGATTCCTATAATTCCAGCATTCATGGAGCCCCACTCCCTTTCATATTTACAAACCCATAAGTATTCTCTATTTAAATATTATTATCAATTATTATGACTTGGTACTAATTTTATCAAAAGTTTATACAATAACGCAACACTTTTTACCTTCCCGTACTTTTACTCCACAAATGTCTATACCCGGTCAACTTTTCTTCATATGCTGATAATATAGGCATCTGGAAGGAGGGAACTGGCATATGCTTAACAAGGATGAAAAAGACAGGGGAAATACAGAAGACCCTTTAACCCATTTTTTATTTGGAGATAGAGTCAGAAACCATAAGCCAGCTGAAGGGAAAATTGAATTTCACAGCAGTGCTGAAGAATTTCAGGGGAAAGACGAATGGCTTTTCGGAGGCAGAAGCAGAAATGCTCATGAAGCTGACGACTGGCTCTTAGGGGGAAAAAGGAGAGAAACTACTGAAAGAGAGAGTTCCGGCAAAGAAAATGAAAACAATATCCTGAACAACATAAACGTAGAGGAACTCATGGGCAACATTGATACGCTGATGTCTTCAGCTCATCATTTAAAGCCGTTGCTGAAAAAAGCGGGTCCTTTACTGGAGATGTTTTGGAAGAAGTAGGGGCAGAGTTTCCCCCAAAACAACAAAAACCAGCCCAAAAGGCTGGTTTCCCAAATTATTCACTCTCATTCAAAGCATCCGTTTTGCCCATTTCATAGGCTTCGTTCATGACTTTGGTGAATAGGTTCATGAATGGCTGGATCATTTCCATAGATAGTTCGATGCCAGCTTCGTCAAGCTGCTGTTTGGCTTCTGGCAAGTATTTCATTGCGATTTGCATGAATTCCATGTTTTTTTCGTTCATCTTGCAGTACCTCCTATGTATGGTAATTACTATTCAGGCAATTTGCCTGTTTTTTTGTAATTCTCAATGACTGCGTTTAGTTCTTTTTTGAATTCTTCGTCAACGTCAGGGCTGAATTTCCCAAGTGAAATCACTTCATCCTCGAAATCGAAGGATAGATTTCCTGATTCAAGCTCGCCTTCGTTATATTTTTCTGCCACTAGTTCATATAAAACATCTACATGCTGAATTGTACTGGTCAGGACGACTGATTCACCCAAATCGGACTGATCGGAAATATATCCGATGGCGTAGAGCCCTTCTTCTTTCAGCTTTTCGATAACAGGAACATTATACCCATCTCCGGCCGGATATACAACATCTGTCTTATTGGCAATAAGTTTGTCCAAAAGAGCGATGGCTTTGTTATCATTGTCCCAGTTGCCGACATATTGGATCTGCACGTTTACATTATCATTGATATAGTTTGCACCTTCATAAAAACCTTCTACTTCCGGCTGCCATTCAAAAGCAGCCAGTATTCCTACATTATTCGTTTTCGTCATATGTCCTGCAACCATGCCTCCGAAGAAACCCATGGCATATGCTTCAAAGTTCAAACTGGTGGTGTTTTCATTTTGGGCGTCACCATTAAAGCTGACAAAGTGAATGTCAGGATATTTTTTTGAGATGTTATTAAAGTATGCAGCGTATTCATTGCCATGTCCAAAGATCAGGTTTACACCTTTTTGGTCAAACTCTTTAACTGCTCTTTCAACAACCATCTCTGAATTCATTCCTTCTTTATAATAAACCTCAATATCATAATGGGATTGAATCTTTAGCATGCCTTTATAGCCTTTGGTCCCCCATACTTGGTCATTGACAGTATCGGGCACTAATAATCCAGCTTTCTCAAGTTTTCCTGCAGACATCGGCTGTCTGCAGGAGGCCAATAAAAGAAGGCACAAAAGAAGGATCCCTAATTTCTTTAATGTCTTATGCATCTTCTTTTTCTCCGCCTCTCTGTCTTTCGCTTCCTGCTACCGGTTTAATTTACCAGACTAATTCAATTCTACCTTTTCTTTATCTCAAATGGAAAGATTTTTTTCCAATTTACCAGTCATCCGGGTTTCCTAATGAAATGAAATGTCTTCTTTGTTTTTCGAGACCATCGGAGAATTTTACTGAACACTGAATCGTTCTTTCAGTTACTTTCCCTATTGCCAAATCGGGACATTTCCAATTTTCATTATAGTCAAAGGAAAGATAGTCAGCGCATTTTCGCCAGTGCCCGGTGATACTGCTTTTTAAAAGATAGGACTCATCGAATGGCCTATCTGCATAACTTGATAAGAAATTGATGAAATCATCAATATAGATAGCATCATGTATCCATTCTCTTTCACTTATCATTACTCTTTCTTTCGCAATAGATTGATGAAAACTAAATTCCTTAGGCTGCCAGGGGCCATAAATAACAGGCAGATAAAAGGATGAAACTGAAATATTGTTTTCTTTAAGAATTTTAATAGCATCTTCCAGCCGGCTGTGTGTTCTGCTGATGTCTTTAAGCCACTGTATGGGGAGCAAAAATGCAATTTTCACTTGAAGGCTCTGGAATATAGACAGGTTTTCCAAAAGAAATCCTTCAATAAGCTCCTTCTCCCTTAAAGCGGCAAGCTTATTCCTAATATACAAGTCGTATATATCTATAAAAATCATGTCATTTTTTAGTATTTTTCCCGATTTAATCCATGCAAAATATTTTTTTTCATTGAAATTGGCATTCCGTCCGATCGTCAGACGTTTTTCGTGAATTAAAGCGTCATCTTTTTCTTTGTCGAAATGAATTCCATCTATCTCGCAGCCCTGTTCCAGAAGATGCTTGCACAGGCTGAAACCTATAAATTCAAATGTCCCTAAAATGACTGCCCTGTCCATCTTCACCCCTCCTTGAAAGCATATTAATGTATACTATGCTCAAAGGATTGTCTTTATTTCTTTGCGGAATTTAAGCAGATTTACAGGACTTTTTCATATTTTCTAAAGAAGCTTGTCATTTGAGAAGAAATTCGCTGTTTTTTATCTGGGAGGATATAAAACACTGAGATAGGGCTATTTTCATTTTCCCATTGTATGGATCGTTTCTTTAAATAATCCGATTGCTTGTAAGCTCTTCCGCCGGCCAGAACCTGAATGATTCTGACGGGGACTTTAAGGCCGGATGTGAGGTTTTTTTCATGTTTGCTCAGCTGTTCTGCTATGTTATCCTTTTCTATTTCATAGGAAGCTGCCAGTTCTTTTAATAGTTTCTTATAAAAGAACTTATGCTCTTTTTCCTGGTCGAGATGATGCTTTAGTGAAAGAATAGGATTTATTAATACGGCTGAACGGATTAAATCACTCATTTCATGCAGCAGCCTAAGGGCAACCAATGCTCCCATGCCCTCAGCAATAATATGGATCTTTTCGTTTATAATTTCTGTACGCATGATATGTTCATACAAGTACTTAGCCTTCTCAACAGCCCGATCGCTTCCCCAGTGCCTTCCGTATAAATTTGAATAAAAGATCGTATAGCCATCTTGTCTTAGTTTCTTAATTAATGAATATTTCCCTTCATTCTGAGTCCAAAAACTGCAGTTTCTATCAACAAAGTGCCGATCATCCCCAATTATCAGAATACCGAAACCACTTGGTTTATCTGGGTAATGAATCATGCACCATTCTGTATCCAGCTGGAAGTTCCGGCTTTCCATAGTAAAACTCCTTTGCAAGTTTGTTCATAATATAATGTATGTAAATAAACTTAAAATGAAAGGGAGATTAGCCTAGTTTTAGACAAGTTCATCAATGGGCTGAAAAGAGAAAAAATAAATTTATTTCTTTAATGGCTTATGCTAATATGAAAAGGGATTAATTATGTTAGAGGTGAAATAGATGAGATTCTTTTGGACATTCTTCTGGACTTTCCTTCTTGTTCAAATGTTAACGTACGTAGTTTCCTCAATGCTTGGAGCGCCATACGATTTTGTAACCGGCACCATTCTGGCGGTTGGGACAACTGTTTTAATTTTTGTTGTCGCTTCCATCATTCCTGAAGGTCCTGTTGAGAAAGAAGGAATTCATTAATCTGCAGCTTTTGCAGGAAATGAAAAGAGTCATCCTGTTAATTCAGGATGATTCTTTTCATTTGTGGCTTTATTTTACCAGCAGTTCAATTCTGCCGTTTTCTGCTGATATAATAACTTCACTTTGATCTTTAATTTCTCCTGCGATTATTTTGCGGGCGAGTGCTGTTTCTACGTTCCTTTGGATAAACCGTTTGAGCGGCCTGGCGCCGTATACAGGATCAAATCCGTTTTCTGCAATATATTCTCTCGCATCATCATTTATACTTAACTTAATATGCTGATCTGATAATCTTGCTTGAAGCTGAGTAATTAATTTTAATACAATACCCTTTATTTCATTGAGAGCTAAAGGCTTAAACAAGATAATTTCGTCCACTCTGTTTAAAAACTCAGGACGGAAATGGCTCCTCAGCTGTCCAAGTACTTTGTCTCTGGTCTCTTCAGTTATGTCTGCCTCATTGGCAGAGCGTTCCAGAAGAAAGTGGGAGCCGATATTGGAAGTCATAATGATAACCGTATTTTTAAAATCAACCGTGCGGCCCTGTGAGTCAGTGATCCTTCCATCATCAAGCATCTGCAGGAGGATATTAAATACTTCTGGATGAGCCTTCTCAATTTCATCAAGCAGGATTACTGAGTATGGCTTCCTTCTGACAGCTTCTGTCAGCTGACCGCCTTCCTCATAACCTACATACCCCGGAGGAGCACCAATCAATCTTGATACAGCATGTTTTTCCATATATTCGGACATATCAATTCTGATTATTTGTTCCTCACTATCAAACAGTGACTGTGCAAGTGCCTTAGCCAATTCTGTTTTTCCCACTCCGGTTGGACCCAGGAAGAGGAAAGAGCCAATCGGGCGGTTCGGATCTTTAATGCCTGCTCTTGCTCTTAGGACAGCATCTGACACAAGCTGCACCGCTTCGTCCTGTCCAATCACTCTTTCGTGAAGGATATTTTCAAGGCGAAGAAGCTTGTCACGTTCACCTTCAACAAGTTTAACCACGGGAATACCTGTCCACTTTGCCACAATGCCAGCAATCTCTTCTTCTGTGACTTCCTCTCTCAGCAGCCGGTCCCCTTGATTCTCATTAACTGCTTTTTCAAGCTCTTTCAATTCTTTCTCCAAAGCCGGGATTCTTCCATGGCGAAGTTCTGCTGCTTTATTCAAGTCATAATTATTTTCGGCCTCCTCAAGTTCACGGCGCATTATCTCAAGCTGCTCCCGCTTTTCCTGGACTTTTTGGATTCCTTCTTTTTCAAGCTGCCATTTAGCTTTCATGCTATTTGCCTGATCCTTTAGTTCAGCCAGTTCTTTTTGCAGGTCTCCGAGTCTCTGTTTGCTTGCTTCATCACTTTCTTTTCTTAGTGCCGCTTCTTCTATTTCCAGCTGCATGACCCTTCTTGTGACTTCATCCAGCTCAGATGGCATTGAATCAATTTCCGTCCTGATCATAGCACAGGCTTCGTCAACCAAGTCAATCGCCTTATCAGGGAGGAAACGGTCTGTAATATACCTGTCTGATAAGGTTGCGGCAGCCACTAAAGCACGATCGTGGATGTTGACTCCATGATGTATTTCAAAGCGCTCCTTCAGCCCTCTTAGAATAGAGATTGTATCCTCTACATCCGGTTCCTGCACCAATACCTGCTGAAAACGCCGTTCCAGCGCAGGATCTTTTTCGATATATTTGCGGTGCTCCTCAAGTGTGGTAGCTCCTATACAGTGCAATTCTCCCCTTGCAAGCATAGGTTTCAGCATATTCCCTGCATCCATGGCTCCTTCTGTTTTGCCCGCACCTACAATCGTGTGAAGTTCGTCAATAAAGAGAAGAATTCTGCCTTCGCTTTTCTTAACTTCATTTAAAACTGCTTTCAGTCTTTCCTCAAATTCACCCCGGAATTTGGCTCCCGCAATTAAAGCGCTCATATCAAGGGCAAAAATGGTTTTATCCTTAAGGCCTTCAGGCACATCTTTACGGACAATTCTCTGTGCCAAACCTTCGACTATAGCGGTTTTCCCAACCCCAGGTTCGCCTATTAAAACCGGATTATTTTTGGTTTTCCTTGAAAGGATGCGAATGACATTCCTGATCTCGCTATCCCGGCCAATTACAGGATCAACTTTTCCCTTCTTTACCTCTGAGACAAGATCCCTTCCATACTTTTTTAATGCCTCATATGTTGATTCAGGATTTTGCGATGTCACTCTCTGATTCCCCCTAACTTCTTTAATCGCCTGCTCCACTTGCTTATTACTAATACCGTATGATTTTATAATTGCTGCCGTTTCGGTTTCCGTTGCTGCAGCAGCCAGCAATACATGCTCCACTGACATGAAATCGTCCTGAAAAGTCTTCATATAATTTTCTGCTTCGGCCAGCAGCCTCTGCAGTTTACCGGTAATATACAGCTTCCCTTGTTCTGTTCCTGAACCGGATACTTGCGGTTTTTTTCTAAGTGCTTCCTGCATTTTATTAGAAAAAGAATCCGCTTGAATATGCACTTTTGACAGGATTAATGACACAAGGCTGTTTTCCTGTTCCAGTAAAGCCAGGAATAAATGGGCTTCATCCACCTCCTGATGCTGTTCGCGAATAGCTATTGTCTGTGCATTCAATAACCCTTCCTGAAGCCGCTCTGTCATCCGATTTACATCCATTATGCAACCTCCTTTTGACCTTTTTTGACCTTTAGTTTTTATTATAAGTCAATCTTTTCATATGTAAAGTTTTCAGCTTTTTCCATATCTAAAAAGCCATCCGTTATTGGGATGGCTCCATTTCCTATTTCCCCTATTTACATTTAATTAATCAGGGCTTTCTTTTATATGTCCAAATCCGGTTATGATTGGATGTTTCCGGAAATTGGTCTCCAGCTCTCATTTTAAGCATTTGCGGATTATTGACGTTGCTTCCCGTTTCGCCAATTTCTATATAAATTCCATTATTAGGCGCTTTCTGGCCAGGCTTAAATTGTCTGTTTTGCCCCATCCAAATACCTCCTTTAATCGTAAATCACTTATTATTATTTCCACTCTTGCATCTCTCATAAGGGAAACTATTGGCATTCCCCAAAAGCAATGAACAGGATATTACTTTACTCTGCCGTCCTTTTTATTGTTAAATGGGGAGGTGTGAGATTTCAATATGGAGGATTTAAATGTGACTGATTTTCTGGCATTGCTTAAATACTTGTTTTTAGGTTTGTTTCAGGGATTTACAGAGCCTATTCCCATTTCATCGAGCGGGCACCTGGAAATTGCGCAGCACTTTTTCGATCTGGACATTACAGGTCTTAGCTTTGCCCTTCTTGTAAATACAGCCTCTTTATTAGCAGTTCTGCTTATATACAAAGAGGATATTATAAGACTGATTCGAAATGGACTTGCATACGCTGCAACCAAGGATAAACAGGCTGAATCAGACTTCCGGTTTATCATTTACTTGATTATCGGTACCATCCCTGCCGGTGTTGTTGGCATTTTGTTTGAGGATTTTATTGATGATCATCTTGCCAATATTAAGACAGTAGGGATTACTCTTATCGTAACTGGACTTGCCCTGTGGCTGATCCGGAATTTACGAGGACGGAAAAATGATGCTGAATTATCTTATAAGGACGCAATCATTGTAGGTCTTGCACAGGCAGTTGCCCTGATACCGGGAATCAGCCGTTCAGGTGCTACCATTGTCGCCGCTATGGGACTTGGGATGAAACAGGAAACAGCCTTAAGGTTTTCTTTCCTTTTATATATCCCCGTAAGTGCAGGCGGAATGATATTGGGTTTCAACGACATTTTAACAGATCCCAATTTATCTGAATTGGCTTTGCCCTATACTATAGCCTTTTTTGCCTCACTGATTGCATCTTACTTTTCCCTGAAATGGTTCATGAATATTATGGCTAAAGGGAACCTGAAGTATTTTGCGATTTATTGTTTTATTGTTGGGCCGCTTGTTTATTTCCTATCTTAATGAAAAAGCCTTCTCTGCGATGAGAAGGCTTTTCCATTATAATATCTCTGAAAGAATGGCTTTTTGAACATGAAGTCTGTTCCCAGCCTGCTGAAACACAGCGGAATTGTTTCCATCAATGATCTCTGCTGTAACTTCCTCACCGCGATGGGCAGGCAGACAATGCAAAAAGACGTAATCATTTTTGGCTTTTTGGACAAGATATTGATTAACCTGATATTCAGCAAAGTCTTTGAGCCTCTTGTCATTCTCTGCTTCCTGGCCCATGCTCGTCCAGACATCCGTATAGATGGCATCGGCATTAGCAGCGGCTTCTTCAGGATCCGATGTGACGATTACCTTTGAACCGGTTTGTTCGGCAAACTCTTGTGATTGCTGGAGAACAGATTGATCCGGTTCATATCCTGCAGGACAGGCAATCGTGATATTTACCCCCATCTTGGCAGAAGCAATCATTAATGAATGGGCCACATTATTGCCATCGCCTATATATGCCAGGTTTTGGCCTTTTAACTCCCCATTTTTCTCTTCGATTGTTAGAAGATCTGCAAGAGCCTGGCATGGATGATAAAGATCTGTCAGGCCGTTAATAACCGGGATGTCCGCATGATAAGCAAGTTCCTGGATCTTCTCATGGGAGAACGTGCGGATCATAATCGCATCAACATACTGGGAAAGCACTTTAGCTGTATCCGCAATGCTTTCTCCTCTTCCGAGCTGCAGGTCCTGGCTGTTTAGATATAAGGCATGGCCCCCAAGCTGAAGCATCCCTGCTTCAAAGGAAACCCTTGTACGCGTAGATGACTTTTCAAAAATCATGCCAAGAATTTTCCCTTTTAGGAAAGATGTTTCTGCCCCCTGCAGATAAGCTTCCTTTAATTGCTTTGCTTTTTCCAAAAGCCCCTTTATTTCGTCTCCTGAAAAGTCTGCAAGTGTTAGAAAGTCCTTCCCTTTAATATTTAAGCTCTTATCCGCTGCCTGAATTGAAATCATATGACGCCCACTTCCTTTTCTGCCTCATTATTTTTTATACCCTGCCAATCTTCAATGGATTTAACATCCAATTCGCCTGCCGTCATTGATTTTAATAATGCAATAAGCGTTTCCTTCTCACTGAAAGTCAAAATTCGGTTTTTGGTTCCCATTTCTCTCATTTTTTTATCTTCTTCACTCATTCCGGGATTATATAAAGCAAAGGTTTCCTGGGAATTCCAGTCCATATTGTCTTGAGACAGGAAAACAGGCACAGCTTTCGCCTGATTAATATAATGTGTTAATTCGTCTGTTTTTGGAGAATTTGCTATTACCACACATTTACCCTTAACACCATTTAAACCAGCGTGGAAAGACTTTCTGACAGCTTCCTCATAATTGGGTGCCAGTGAAATGCCCTCACCTGTTGATTTCATTTCAGGACCTACTTTGCTGTCCAAACCCTTTAAAGCATAATTCGAGAAGACCGGGAATTTTACACATACAAACGGGAGTATCGAATCAGCTGGAATTTCATCTTTCGACAAATTATATTTCCCAAGCAATATTTTTGTCGCAATCTCTACCAGCTGCACACCTGTGACCTTGCTGATAATAGGCACCGTTCTGCTTGCACGGGGGTTAATTTCAAGAATATATACCTCTTCACCATTCACGATATATTGAATATTCATAAGTCCTTTATAATTGAGCTTTTGCACAATCGCTTTTGCATAGGCCAGCATTTTATTCTGGACTTTCTCTGAGAGATTTTGCGGCGGGAGAACGGACATGCTGTCCCCTGAGTGCACTCCGGTTTTTTCAATATGCTCCATAATTGCCGGTGCACAGATATAATTTCCGTCTGCTGCCAGATCAAGTTCCGCTTCTAAAGCATGCACGAATTGATCAATTAAAATTGGATAAGGGACATCACCTTTCGTTAAATAACTCTCCAGCTCAGATGATGAAGAAATACGTTCCATTCCTCTGCCGCCTATAACATAGGATGGGCGTACAAGAATGGGGTATCCAATGTTTTCAGCTGCTTCTTTTAGCTCTGCTTCTGAGTGGACAACATCTCCTTTTATCCTCGGGATATTTAAATCATCCAATAGCTGATAAAAAAGCTTCCGGTCCTCTAATGCATCAATTGTATTTGAGTCAGTTCCAAGCAGGGTAACGCCATAAGCTTCAAGATCAGATGCCAGATTCAGAGCTGTCTGCCCGCCAAGCTGCACAATGACTTCTGAAACTCCTTCTGCTTCAATCACATTCAGGATATCCTCAAGGATTAACGGTTCAAAATAAAGCCTGTCAGCGGTTGTATAATCCGTACTTACCGTTTCAGGGTTGTTATTTATCATGATCGTCTCAATGCCTTCATCTTTCAGCGCAAACACTCCCTGAACAGAGCAATAGTCAAATTCAATGCCCTGGCCAATCCTGATGGGGCCGCTTCCGATAATCAGGACTTTCCTCTTATCACTCTTCACCTGTTCATTTTCACCAAAATAACTGGAGTAATAATAATTAGATTGTGCTTCAAATTCAGCTGCGCATGTGTCGACCATTTTATAGGCCGGAAGAATGCCAGCCTCTTTCCGTTTGTCCCTGACTGCTTTCTCCGTTACATCCCATTCGAATGCAAGAAATTTATCACTGAAGCCCTTTTCCTTAAAAAGCTGCAGATCTTCTTTTGTTGCTCCATCAAGTGTTAAGGAAGAAATGTGTTTTTCCAGTTCCACCATTTCACTGAGTATGTGGAGATAGAAATAATCAATTTTTGTGATAGAGTGTAATGCTTCTAATGAGTGATTTCTCCGCAGCAATTCAATCACGGTAAAAAATCTTTCGTCAGTCTGCTTTAATAGCAGTTCCTCCAGTTCATCTGCTGATTTAGCAGATAAGACTGGTGATATTAAATCCATTCCCTTCACTTCAAGTGAATGGATTGCTTTTAAAAGAGCCCGTTCCAGATTCCGGTCAATACCCATTACCTCTCCGGTGGCTTTCATTTGTGTTCCGAGCTTGCGGTCTGCTGAAGGAAATTTATCAAAAGGCCATTTTGGAAATTTAACAATGACATAATCCAGAGCTGGTTCAAAGCTTGCGAATGTGTCTCCTGTTACAGGGTTGATAATCTCTGATAAGTTATACCCGACTGCAAGTTTTGCAGCCATTCTGGCAATTGGATAGCCTGTTGCTTTGGAAGCAAGGGCAGATGACCTGCTGACTCTGGGATTTACTTCAATCAAGTAATAATTCCTGCTATGCGGATCCAGGGCGAATTGAATGTTGCATCCGCCAATAATGCCAAGCTCTGAAATGATCTTAATTGATGCTGATCTCAGCATCTGATACTCATCATCTGTTAAGGTTTGTGAAGGTGCGACAACAATTGAGTCACCGGTATGAACCCCCACAGGATCAATATTTTCCATATTGCAAATCGTGATGCACGTATTCTGGGAATCCCGCATGACCTCGTATTCTACTTCCTTAAATCCTGCTATGCTTTTTTCAACCAGGCATTGGCTGATCGCACTCTCTTTTAAGCCGCCCTGCACCAAAGTCGTCAGTTCATCGAAATCTCCTGCTATGCCTCCGCCTGTTCCGCCAAGAGTATAAGCTGGACGGACGATAATAGGAAATCCAATTTCGCGGGCAAATTGGATGGCTTCTTCCACTTCATGGACAATGATGCTTTCAGGAACAGGTTCGTTAAGCTCATGCATCAGCTTACGAAAAGCTTCCCGGTCTTCACCTTTCTTTATGGATTCAATACTGCTTCCCAAAAGCTTCACTCCATAACGTTCAAGCACACCTGATTCACTAAGTTGAAAAGCAAGATTCAACCCTGTCTGGCCTCCAAGTGTGGCAAGCAGGCCATCGGGACATTCTTTTTTTATAATTTTCTCAAGGCTGTCAGCTGTCATCGGCTCGAAATAGACTTTGTCTGCAAAAGCTTTGTCAGACATGATGGTAGCCGGATTGTTATTCACAAGGATAACCTTATATCCTTCTTCCTTTAATGCTGCGCAGGCCTGTGTTCCTGCATAATCAAATTCTGCTGCCTGCCCGATGACAATCGGGCCTGAGCCAATTACTAATATGGATTGGATGCTGGTGTCTTTAGGCATAAGCGAAAACTCTCCTATTCTCCTCTTGAATCATGTTCATAAACTCATCAAAAATATAATCACCATCCGCCGGCCCCGGATGGGCTTCCGGATGGAATTGCACCGTATGAATTGGCAGGACCTTATGCATCAGTCCCTCAATTGACTGGTCATGAAGGTTTACATAGCGGGTTTTAAACCCTGTATCTTTTAAGCTTTCTTCATCAACCACATAGCTATGATTTTGTGATGACATAAAGACTGTGCCCTTTTTCATGTCCGCAATCGGGTGGTTGGCACCCCTATGGCCAAAGGACAGTTTCTTTGTATTGCCTCCAAATGCTAATGCTGCCAGCTGATGGCCAAGGCAAATTCCCAATGATGGATACAGCTTAAGCACCTTTTTTATTTCCGGGAGTATGCTTTTTAATTCTTTTGGATCTCCAGGCCCGTTTGAAAGCACCACACCGTCTGGATTTAGTTTTTTTATCTGTTCAAAGTTTGTATTATATGGAACAGATGTAACCTTGCACGCTCTTTTCAGCAAAGAATCCACAATTGATTTTTTAGCGCCAAAATCCATGACAACTATATGAATGTTGCCCTCTCCAAAGCACTCCATAGCTTGTGAAGATACTTTACAAACTTTTTCATCCTTTGGTAGCAGCAAGCCGTCAGCTGCCGTTTCCGAAGAAGACATTTTTGCCGGCATGCTGCCTTCTGAACGGATTTTCTTCACAATGGATCGGGTGTCCATATGCCCTAATAAGGGAATATTCCATTTCTGAAGGTATTCCTGAAGCGAATAAGCCGATTTGTAATGCGAAGGATTTCGGCTTCCTTCATATACAATAACCCCGGCCACATGAGGTTTCTTGCTCTCAAAATCAGACTCATTTATTCCGTAATTTCCGATTAAAGGATACGTAAATACAATGATTTGGTCCTTATAAGAAGGATCTGTCAATACTTCCTGGTAGCCTGTCATTCCTGTAAAAAAAACGATTTCCCCTTCTATTTCCTTTTCAGGCTGATCCGTCAGCCATTGGCCCTTATAGGAATGGCCGCTATTTAAGTGAAGGTATCCTTCCATTATCAACACCTCGAAGCAATCTGTATATTTATATAACTTTGTTAATTTTTATTCATTTATTTGAAAAATAATACAGCTTACACAGCTGATTTTGAAAATTCCTTTATTATGGATTGAAGAATTTGTACCGCTTCATCTATTTCAGATCTGGATGCTGTCAAAGGAGGCAGCAGCCTCAAAACATTTTCCCCTGCAGGCAATGCCAGCAAGCCCTTGTCTCTTAATTTCTTTAACAAAGATGGAAGGGGGATATCTGATTCAATACCGACCATCAAACCAAGATAGCGAATCTCTTTAACAGCTGAAATCTGTTCAAGCGATTCTGCCAATTTTTCAGCAAGATACTCACTCATTTCCTGAACGTCCTGCAAAAAATCATCATTAAATATTGTCTTCATTGTAGCAATAGCTGCAGCAATGCTGATCGGGTTCCCGCCAAATGTTGATCCATGGCTTCCTGGTCCAAACACCCCTTCTAATGCTTTTCTTCCAATTACAGCGCCTATTGGCATTCCGCTTCCCAGGCCTTTAGCTGCGGTTACGATATCGGGAGCAAGGTCAAAATGCTGAAATCCAAAGGCTTTCCCCGTCCTGCCAATGCCGGTCTGAATTTCATCTACTATCAGCAGCGCACCGTATTCTTTGCAAAGCTTCTCTGTTTCTGCAAGAAACTCCTGATTGCCAATGTGAATCCCGCCTTCACCCTGGACAATTTCCAGCATTACAGCGGCTGTTTCCAAATCCATCTCATCCTTTAATGCATTAATATCATTAAAAGGAACATATTTAAACTTTTCCAGCATGGAACCATAGCCACTTTTTATTTTATCCTGGCCTGTTGCAGCCATAGTGGCGAAGGTCCTCCCGTGGAAGGATTGCTGAAAAGTAATGATTTTTTCCCGTCCGGAGGCTTTTCTGGCAAGTTTGATCGCTGCTTCATTTGCTTCTGCTCCACTGTTGGCAAAGAATACAAGGTCCATGCCCGCGGCTTCAGAGAGAGCTTTTGCTGCATTTTCCTGCTGATCCTGTATGAACAAATTGGAAACATGCCAGAATTTATTCAGCTGTTCGTTAATAGATTTTTGGACAGCTGCTGGACGGTGACCCAGATTGCAGACTCCGATTCCTGAGGTGAAATCCAAATAGCGCTTTCCGCTTTTATCAAAAAGATAACTTCCTTCTGCTTTTTCCGGCTCGACTTCCCACCGGGCATATGTTGGAAATAGGTTACTCAAGTTAAGACCTCCTTCTTGGCAGATACGTTCGTCCCGATCCATATGCCATCCTCATAAAACTTTTCTTTACCTGATACAATCATTACGCTATTTAGTCCTTTGCTGATTAGGCTCAAGGCAGAGGTAACTTTTGGAATCATTCCGCCAGTAATTTTTTTATCGTTTATATGCTGCTCAATTTCATCCGCATCAAGCTGGGGGGCGAGATTACCGTCAATGAAAATTCCTTTTACATCCGTTACAAAGATGCAATGTTCAGCTTTAAGGGCATTGGCAACAGCTGCCGCAGCATAGTCGGCATTGATATTCAGTTTCTTGCCGCCTTCTGAAGCTGCAATAGGAGTAATGACAGGGACCAGGTCTTCGTTAAATAACATTTTCAGTACTGACTGATTAACAGACGTTATTTCTCCAACCAGTCCAAGCTCATCCTGATTGATGCATTCTGCCTTTAGTAATCCTGCATCACTGCCATTTACGCCAAAACTTCTCAATCCATGCAGTTCGATCATTGAGGTAAGTTTGCGGTTTGATTGTCCTGCCAAGACCATCTCTGCTACCTCCAGAACTGCCGGAGTCGTCTTTCTTAGCCCATTGACAAATTCATGAGGGATATTATAAAGTTCCAGCATGCTGTTAATTGCCGGACCGCCTCCATGAACAAAAACAATCTGGTATCCTTCATTCTTTAACACTAAAAGACTATCAAAAAAGTCATCTCCCAGTTCTTCCATAACACTGCCGCCGCATTTAATGACTATACTTTTCAAATAGCTTCCCCCTCAGGTACGATAGCTTGCATTGATTTTGACATAATCATAGGATAAGTCACATCCCCAGGCCTTCCCTATGCCAGCTCCCTGATGAAGATTCACAGTAATCTGAATGGCAGAATTGGATAAGTACTCTTTTGCTTCTTCTTCTGAAAATGCCAAAGGAACACTATCTTTCAGCATGACTATAGGTCCGATTGCGATATCAACCGAAGACGGATCAATAGCCGGCTTGCCCTGACCGATTGCCCCGATAATTCTGCCCCAATTGGCATCTGCTCCATATATAGCAGTCTTTACAAGGTTCGAGCCGACAATCTGTTTAGCGATCACTCTTGCATCGTCATCGGTTTTCGTCCCCGATACCTCCACCTCGATCAGCTTTGTTGCTCCCTCACCATCTTTTGCGATTTGTTTGGCAAGACTTTCACATGTTTTGGAAATCAGCTGTATAAATACATCCCAATCTGGATGATCCGGCGAAAGTTTATTGGTACCGCTGGCTCCATTGGCCATGACCATTACCATATCATTTGTTGAGGTATCCCCATCAACGGTTATCTGATTGAACGTTCGATCGGTAACCTGTTTTAAAGCAAATTGCAAATCAGAGCTGGCTATATTCGCATCCGTTGTGATAAACGCAAGCATGGTTGCCATATTGGGATGAATCATTCCTGAACCCTTAGCAGACCCGCCCATCGTGACTGTTTTTCCATCAATAACTGCAGAATAGCAGCACCTCTTCATCACTAAATCTGTTGTTAATATGGCTGTCTGAAAATCGTCTGAGTGTAATGCCTCATTGCCGGGCTTCAGCATTTTAATACCCTCTTCTATCTTATCCATCTGCATATACTCGCCAATGACACCGGTAGAGGCAACCGCCACATGCTGTTCCTTTATATTGAATTTATCTGCTGCTGATTTTCTCATTTGATAAGCATCTATTAGCCCCTGTTCCCCAGTACATGCATTGGCACATGCACTATTTACAATGACTGCCTGTATGAGCCCATCTGCTGCAATGCTTTCCTGTGTCACTTTTAGAGGAGCCGCCTGAAAATGGCTGGTTGTATAAACTGCTGCACAATGTGCAGGAGTCTCACTTAAAATAATCCCTAAGTCCTTTTTGGAATAGCGCAGTCCGGCATGAACACCAGCTGCTGTAAAGCCTTTTGGTGTGATGATGCTTCCGGCGGGCAGTTCAGTTACTTCAGCTTGAGATACTAATTGCATTTATCTTTCCTCCTTATGGATAGAGCGGAACAAATCCGAGACCCGCTGCTTCATCACATCCGCTTATTATATTGGCATTTTGCACCGCCTGACCGGCAGCGCCTTTCATTAAGTTATCAATCACTGAAACGATTGTCAGTCTGCCCGTTCTGGAGTCCATATGGATACCTATGTCGCAAAAGTTAGAGCCTGCAACCTCTTTTACAGAAGGAAAAGTATTTTCCGGACGAATCCGGACAAATGGCTGGTTTTCATAGACTGATTGATAAAGTTCAAGAATTTGAGAAGAAGTGTATTCCTTGGTCAGCTGAACATAACTGGTTGTCATAATGCCCCGTGTTATCGGAAGAAGATGGGTCGTGAAGGTGATAGGCTTCATTTCGGAATTCCACTTCATCAGCTGCTGTTCGATTTCCGGTGTATGCTGATGCTGATTTACCTTATAAACCCGCAGGTTTTCATTTGCTTCAGCATAGCTGGTTGTTCTCGAAAGCGCCCTTCCTGCCCCGGACACTCCGGATTTTGCATCGATGACAACACTATCTGGTCTTATTAAATTTTCATTTACAACAGGTGCAAGACTTAGCAAAGAAGCTGTTGGATAGCACCCAGGATTAGATATGATTTCTGCGGATGCTATTTCTCTGCGGTGCCATTCAGGAAGACCATATACTGCTTTTTCTACGAGTGATTCGTTTGCAGGAGCGTGTTTATACCACTCCTGATAGGCTTGAGCCGGAATTCGAAGGTCACCGGATAGGTCAATTACCTTAACGTCTTTACCTGAAAAATCTTCAGCAAGTTTTCCCGAAATCCCGGATGGTGTAGCCAGAAAAACAATATCAGACTGTGAAGCTATTTGATCTGAATCTATTCCCTGTAAATTTTCGTCTAATATTCCATATAGATGCGGATATTCATTCCAAATGGGGATGTTATCTTTAGTAGAATGAATCGATTTAATGTTAAATTCCGGATGCTGCTTGAGGATACGGAGCAATTCAGCACCCCCATATCCGGTTGTTCCGATTATTGAAACGTTCATAATTACTCCTTTCATGCCTTATTGTATATTTAATCATTTATATACATATTTATGAATTAATGTTTCTCTTATTATAGAAACTGGTTTGAAAAATTGCAACCTATTTTACTGAAGTTTTAAAGATTTCTAATATTAATTATCCGATTTCTTGATAAATTGAAAAAACCGGCCTGTTCAGGCCGGTTCTCAAGTGTGCATGGCAAATAATAGCATAAAGAAGAATATGGAAGCATTAGCAATTTCATAAACGCCAATTTTTTTAGGTGTAAATGACTTCCCATAAAATACAACCGACCTGAAAAGGCTGGGAAGAAACGCAGCAGATACAAGCCATCCGCCCGCCAGCAGCCAAATTATCGGTACCGCAGTATGAAAGATCCATGAAACCCATTTAAAGGAACTATTTTTCTTTTCCCTGATCATTGATTTTACATAGAAGGTGCTTCCTGTAAAAAATAAAACAGATGCCGCAAACACAGTCCAGGCCATTGGCAGGATTTCCCCCTGCGGCAAGTAGCTGCTCGCAAGACCTGCTATTGAAAATGCACAAATAGCACTAAAGTCATTGCCCAATGCTCTATCTCTGTTTTTGGAAGAATAGAGCGCATTAATCATAAAAAAAGGAACCATAAGAAGTCCGAAAATGATAATCGATGGCCTTTCCAATAAAGGAACTAAAAGGAGTAAAATAGCCGGAAGCAGATAAATGGCCGTCCATTTAGAGTATAAAGCCATTCTTTTTCTTTTAAATAGCAGAAGGCCTGGATAAGTGGCCAGATATAGTAATATCCATCCTAAAAAAAACGGGATATGAGACCAAATAATATCAGATGCAGCTGCTCCGAGCCAAAATGGCAGAATCAGCATTGCCCAGGCACCATGCTGTTTTGGCATAAATAACTTCATCTATAATACCTCCCCGCTGCTTTCTGCCTATAATATATAATCTTCTGGGTAAATAGAAAGTGAAGATTATCACTGATACACGCAACGCCACAAAACGTTCAATTTTGAGGATATTAAAAACAGCCCAAAATAGAATTGGGCTGTTCTGCTTTTATCTTTATCGCAGTCTAACGGGCAGTAAGACCCCCACTTCAAGACTCAGAGGAATCAAAGGAGGATAAGTGGGGGTTAAACTGCCCATAAAGGCCCGATTGGTTCAACTAACAATCAGTGGGGGATAAGGAACCCCCCCACTGATTGAAGTTTCACTTTATTTCATTCTTTCGCTCACTAAATACTCAACAATCCAATCAGGACCTTTGGGATCACCAATGCTGAAAAACGGCGCTTCAAAATTTGCATCGTTTGGTTTTATAACGTTATCATCCCAGCTGATCACTGTACAGATATTTGTCAATTCGTTCATAAGGTGCATATCTTCATCACTTCTTAGCAAGAGAGCCTTAGAAAAAGATGCCTTTTTATGACCTTCAATAAGCACGACGTCCGGCTGCAGCTGCAGCACAATCCTTACCTGCTCCTCCAGGCTCCAGCTTTTCTTCTCGGCATGCATAAGCAGTCGGCCTCCCCCTTCTACAAGAGAAGCGGCAGCCCCTGATTCAATATGGCTTGTAGAATCCTTTCCTTCCGGGGTTTCAGGTTTGCCGCCATGACCATGATGTTTAATAGTAATGGCAGAAAGCCCCTTCTCTTTTAATCCTGAAATTAATTTATTTATCAACGTTGTTTTTCCGCTGTTTTGATAACCGGCTACCTGAAAGATAACAGGATCCTTTACCATGGCCATTCGCTTCCTTCATGGTCCTCAAGCAATAGCACTTCAACTGTGTCCCCCATGCCATAGCCTCTTGTTCCGCCTGGCAGAATCATTAGCGAATTCGCACCGGCAAGACTCATCACAATGTTTGATTTATCCACTCCGCTTGGTGCTGCCACCAGTCGTCCTGACAAATAATTAACAGACGTCCTGACAAATCGTGTAAACGGGTTTGCTTTTGGAAATTCTGCCACTAGTTCAGCAGTTTCTTTCCTTAAATGCGGTTTCTCAGAGAACAGCATTTTTCGGACGACTGGTCTTGTAAAAAGTTCAAACCCGACATAGCAGGCAGAAGGATTTCCCGAAAGTCCAAACAGAAGCTTTCCTTCATGCTGGGCAACAGTCGTCACACTGCCTGGCCTCATGGCAACTTTATTGAAAAGCACCTCAGCCTCAAGCTTTTCATAAATGCCCGGCAGATAATCAAAATCGCCCACAGATACACCGCCTGTAGTGATCAGCATATCCACATTGTTCAATGCTTCTTTCACAGCATTAAAACATATATCAAATTCGTCAGGAAGCTTTCCATAATAAATAACTTCCGCGCCGGCCCGTTCAATTTGCGCTGTAATCATATGAGCATTGCTGTTTCTTATTTTCCCCGGCTCCAGCGGTTCATGGACTTCCAATAGTTCAGTTCCTGTTGCAAATAATCCAATAACAGGCTTTTTGGCAACAGGCACTTCTGCATAACCAAAGGTTGCGAGAATGGCCTGAATTCCGGGATTGATCTTTGTCCCCTTTTTAACTAAAGAATCTCCTTTTTTTGCATCTTCTCCTTTGAAAGAAACATTGTCTCCTTGTTTATAGGATCGCTTTATGGACATAAAATTCTTACCGTCTTCTTCATATGCTTTTGCCAGTTCAAGCATTACAACTGCATCACATTCCTGAGGCATTTGCGCACCGGTCATGATCCTCACAGCCTGGAATGGACCAATGTTTTTAGAAGTCACATGCCCCGCCCCAATGTGGTCTACCACCTCAAATACGACGGAATTTTCCATTGAAGCTTCCTTTGTATCTGCAGAACGGACAGCAAAACCATCATATGGTGATCGATCAAAATGAGGGACATCATTTGTTGCTTTTAAATCTTCTGCCAGAAAACGGCCATTGCTTTCATTAATGGATACGTATTCTGCACTTCCGGTTAATTGATATGCCATGATTTTTTCAACTGCTTCAGCAACAGGAATGGGAGTTCTTTTTTCCAGCATGATATCAGCTCCTATGTACTTTTCTAAATGTCTTCTCTAATTCAATTATTATAAACGTACATGAAAATCCATAACATGACAATCGTCACACTTTCTGTTTTCATCTGTGCAGGGTTTACCCAAAGGCTGTTTTCGTAAGGTTTGTTGCTTTTTGTATATTATTTACTGAGTTGATTGTAGCGGAAGGTGCGAGATCCTCGAAAATGCATTCGCATTTTCTTCGTGCGGTGTTTACTCAATGGAGCTTATTCAATGTCCTGCGGGAGTAGCGGGACAGGTGAGACCCCGCAGACGCGGAGCGTTGAGGAGGCTCACCTCCCGCCCCGCGGTTCGCTGAGCAGCCTGGAGCGGAAATCAACGGAAAACATTGATAGGCGAAGAATAACAATTTATGCGAAAAGAGCCTACCCAAAAAACTTTATAAAAAGCCTGCAAGTGTGATGCCCATCACCAAATCAAAAAGGGAATTCGTATATTCTTTAGATAGTTCACAAGATAGAAGGAGGAAAATACAATGACTATACAAATTACAGAAGATCTTCTCGTAAAAGATATCGTAAATGAATTTCCAAAGACAAGTGATGTTTTTAAACGTCATCGCATTGATTTTTGCTGCGGCGGAAATATTCCGCTGGCGCGTGCTGTTTCAGAACAGTCAGCAGATATGAACGTCCTGATTAACGAATTAAACGAAGTAATTCAAAAGGAAAACCAAACTGATAATTTAGAGGTTTGGACAGATAGTACATCAGAAGACATTATTGAACATGTCATTAATCGATATCATCGTCCTCTTGAAGAAGAACTATCGCAATTAAGCCCATATGTAACAAAGGTGTCAAGAGTTCATGGAGAAAGCCATGAGGAGCTTCTTAGAGTCCATCAATTATTCTATGAATTGAAGCACGAGCTTCTTGAACATACTTCCAAAGAGGAAGAGTCAGTTTTTCCACTTCTGCTGAAGCTTGAAGATCCTAAAGTTGAAAATCGCGAAGAAATCATCAGCTATATCCGGGAGCTTGAGAAGGAGCATGATCATGCAGGTTCCATCTTAAAGGAATTGAGGGAAATTACCGCTGGTTTTATTCCTCCAGCTGATGCATGCGGTTCTTACCGTCTTGTATATAAGCGGCTTGAAGATTTGGAAAGCCAAACGTTCATGCATGTTCATCTGGAAAATAATATTCTTTTTCCTCGATATATATAAACACTCATTATCTGCAGCCAATATCGGCTGCAGATTTTTTGTGCATTCAAACGGTAAAAATAAAAGCCTGCCCGCTATGTCCATTTTTCATGACACAGCAAAACATGCTTTTTCATCCCCCAATATAGGACATTTCAATCTTTTTCCTGTTTGCAGCGGTTTCTTCTGTCCGTTCGTCTGAGTACCTGTCTTTTCTGCCATTCCAAATCTTAATAATCCGATCGGTAATTTCTTCGTCAGTAGCGCCTTTTCTCATAAATTCCTTTAAATCGTGCCCTTCACCATTAAATAGGCATGTGAAAATTTGGCCATTTGCTGACAATCTTGAACGAGTGCAGCTTGAACAGAAGGATTCAGAAACAGATGTAATAAACCCAACATCCACATCGGTGCCTTTATAGCGGTACCGCTTGGCCACCTCTCCGAAATAATCCGGATCTACCGGCTCTAATAAATAGTGTTCCTTTAAGATCTCATAAATCTCTTTTTTAGTTACAACCTCATCCATTTTCCAGCCGTTTGTGCTGCCGACATCCATGTATTCAATAAAACGGAGCTGTAAGCCGTTATCTTTACAAAACTTAGCCATCGGGACAATTTCAGAATCATTCAGGCCTTTTTTGACGACCATATTAATCTTCACGCCAAGTCCTGCTTCTTTTGCTGCTTCAATCCCTTTAATAACTGGTTTGACACCCACATTGCGTCCGTTGATTTGTCCGAAAAGCTCATCATCCAGACTGTCAAGACTGATGTTAACCCTCAACAGTCCTGCTTCCTTTAAGTCCTTCGCATGTTTGGGAAGCAATACTCCGTTGGTGGTTAGTCCAATATCTTTTAATCCCTCAATGTCTGAAAGCATTTTAACAAGTTTAGGCATGTCCTTTCTCATAAGGGGCTCCCCGCCTGTTAACCTGATCTTCTCCACTCCAAGGCTTACGAAGATTTTAGCCAGCCGTTCAATTTCTTCATAGCTGAGCAGCTCGCTTTTTGGAAGAAAAGCAAAATCAGGACCGAAGATTTCTGCCGGCATGCAATATTGGCAGCGGAAATTACAGCGGTCAATGACAGAAATGCGCAGGTCTCTTAAAGGTCTATTCAATTTATCTTTAATAATTATTTTAGCCATTCCGTTCAACTCCATTTAAAGAGTGACTTTATTAAGCTTTCTATACAGAGGTATATTTTAGCCTTTCCCTTAAAATAACAGAAATAACCCAGTATCTCAAATTAAGGGCTTTTACTATTAGAACATACAATCGCTGTAATGTTAATAGGGAATTGCTGTTTATTAGTTAAGACTGACCATTTCTATAGAAAATGCCACAATAAAGACACAAAAGCCGGCAATGTTTTCACTATACAAATGATATTATTGTGAGAAAAGACAGTTGTTATATGAAGGAGGATTCCCATGGCTCATACAGCCATTAAACAGACACATTCCATTGAGATTAAAGAGCTTCTTCATTTCGCTGACCGGCATATGAAAACACAGAAAGGGGCTTATATTTTTCAGGAAGGCATGGATGCTGATGAGCTATATATCATCCTTTCCGGCAAGATTCAAATCAGCAAGATAACAGCGGACGGCAGGGAACTCACCTTCAGGCTATGCGGGGAAAATGAAATCATTGGTGAGCTGACCTTATTTACCAGCGATCCTAAATATTTATTGAATGCTTTAGTTCTTGAAGCTGGTGAGGTAGCTGTAATAAAAAAAGATGTCCTGGAAAAGGAGATTTTTAAAAATAGTACTCTGGCCTATGAATTTATGAAATGGATGAGCGACCATTTCCGCAATACACAGACCAAATTCAGAGATCTCGTGCTCAATGGAAAAAAAGGTGCCCTGTATTCAACTCTTATCAGAATGACTAACAGCTATGGAATAAAAGTAAATGACGGCATACTCATTGATCTGCCACTTACGAATCAGGAACTTGGAAATTTCTGCGGCACCTCCAGAGAGAGCACCAACCGGATACTGGGCGAACTGAAGAAGGACGGCATTATTTCAATAATAAATGGAAAAATTACAGTTAAAGATCTAGAGTATTTAAAAAATGAAATAGGCTGTGAAAATTGCCCTGCCGTATACTGCAGCATTGAATAGGAGTGCAGTCATGATGCACTCCTTTACTCCTTTATGCTTTTGCTGCTTTCGTTCTAAGTGCCTTAGGAATATATACACAAAACGGCTCGCTTTCCATATAATCCCCTGTCATGGCAAATGCACGTGATCTCGATCCTCCGCAAACATAACGGAATTCGCATTGGCCGCATTTCCCTTTATATTTATCAGGATTTCTGAGATCTTTAAAGATGGGTGATTCCCTGTATATTTCAGCGAGCGGCTGTTCCCTTACATTTCCTGCTTTAACAGGCAAAAGCCCGCTTGGATAAACGTCCCCAACGTGTGAAATGAAAACAAACCCGTTTCCGTCATTTACTCCTTTAGGCGCCCTGCCTAAACCATCTATAGAACCCGTCAGCCCTTGCTGTGTAAGTGCATCGAGATATTGAATATCCTCATTTTGATCTTTTGCTTCCTTCATTTTTTGCTGAATGACAACTCGGCGATAATGCTGGGCAGCTGTTGTCTTAATATCGAAGGAAACCTTTTTGCTTAAGTTATACAGCCATGTAAAAACCTTCTCATGCTCAACCGGTGAGATCATATCCTTTTCCTGCCCTCTCCCTGTTGGGACGAGGAAGAACACACTCCAAAGAACACATTTGAGTTCTTCTACAACCTGTGCCATTTCCTCAAGGTAATCGATATTATAACGTGAGATCACTGTATTAATCTGGACTGGAATTTCAAGCTCGTGCAGATATTTAATCCTTTCAATCGTTAAATCGTAGGAACCGGAAGTCCCTCTAAAGTGGTCGTGAATTTCTGCATTTGGCCCATCAAGGCTGAACGCCCATCGAGCTAAACCGACCTGTTTGGCTTTTTCAATAGCTTCTTTCGTTACATTTGGTGTCGCACTGGGCGTCATGGAGACACGAACGCCCTTTTTCACTGCATATTCGGCAATGTCGAATACATCCTGCCTCATTAATGGATCTCCACCCGTAAACACAAGCATAGGATTATTCATTTCCCTGATTTGGTCAATCAGGGCCATTCCTTCTTCAAAGGAAAGTTCTCTCGGATCTCTCCTATATTGTGCCTCCGCACGGCAGTGCAGACATTTTAGCTGGCATGCCCTTGTTAATTCCCATATCACAATAAAAGGGTCTTTATTAAAATCTCTATCAAATCCCATTAGTAATGCCTCCTTAATGGCCTTACTCCCTGCCATTTGTCAACGCAAAGCAACTATATTTTGTCTTTCCATTGTTATTATAGGATAATCGGCATGTGAAATAAGTGAACTACCTCACAAGGGCACAAAAAAACAGCAGGAAATACTCCTGCTGTTTTGAGCTTAAATTTTATCGTACGCCAAGTGCAATTTTTGCATAGCGGGACATTTTGTCCTTGGACCAAGGCGGGTTCCAGACAATATTCACTTCAGTGTCTTTTACTTCAGGGATATCTGCCAGCGCTGACTTTACTTGTTCAACAATTGTGCCTGCCAAAGGACAGCCCATGGAAGTAAGAGTCATATCAACTATAGCTTTCCCTTCCTCTTCCATTTTCACATCATATACCAAGCCTAAATTTACAATGTCTATCCCCAGCTCAGGGTCTACTACAAGCTCCAGTGCACCCATTATGCTGTCTTTTAAATCCTGATCCATATCTGCAGCACTCCTTCATTATTTACTATCTTTATCTTAACAAAAATTTAAATGAATTGAAAAAATACAGGTTATAAATGTTCCTCAAACCATTTAACTGTTTCAAGCAGCCCCTCCCTGCTGACTTTATGCCCCGCCTGTTCATCTGATATAAACAGGAGGTTTTCAGGTGAGTCACTATACAGGGGCTGGATGGTCTCATAAAATTGGTATGTATAGGAATAAGGAACAACCGGGTCCTTCTTGCCATGCCAGAACATGAGCGGCCTTCCGCCAAGCTTTTCTGGCTGAAGGCTCAGATCACGCTCCCTAAGGATTCTCAGAAGATCTGCAAGTTCTTCATTTGTGAGCGGAACCTTAATATTATTTTTCTTAAGTTCATCAAGCTGAAGCTGAGCAAACTTTTCATAATATGGCATACCCATAAGGCTAACTGCAGTTTTGACCCAGTCATACTGTGTCAGGGCGCCCAAAGTGACTATTCCCCCCATGGAGGTGCCCACAAGCCCTATTCTTCCCTGGTCAATCAGGTCCCTATCCTCATAGACATTCCTGATTATGTTCAATTCCGCAATGGTATTCAGAACAATATCCCAAAGCTTGAAGTTTAAATCGCTGCCTGATAAGCCCTCGGATCTTTCCCCATGAAATAAGGTGTCCGGCAGCACTACCCTAAACCCCTTTTCTGCAAGCAGATAGGCATAATGCAGATTATGTTCTTTGGCACTCGTAAACCCATGAACAAAAATGATAAAAGGCAGGGGTTCCCCTTTTATTTCCTGTCTGGCAAGTTCAAGAACAGGAATTTCTCTGATAAGCTTACGCTCAATAACAACCACATTTTTTCCTCCTAAACCTGTTGTACCAAGATGAATTTTTTTACAAAATTATTATAATATTGATAACATATATGTATAAAATGATTTTGTAAAAGCTTAAGCTCTTGTCTTATGTAAATTCTTTCTATATTTTCAGTTTAACATGTGGACTTTTCTTTTCCAAAACCTTTACACTTAAAAGAAAAGCGGGGCATACTTCAATATAAGCAATGCGCTGCAGTCCGCTGGCTGCAATTACATTATTATTATAAAAGTGCTGAGCGCTTAGAAGGAGATCTTATGGCAGAAAAACATTTAATTGCATTGGACCTTGATGGCACATTATTAAAAGATGACAAAACCATCTCGGCTAAAACTAAAATGATTATTCAAAAGGCACGTGAACAAGGGCATGAAGTAATGATTGCCACTGGAAGGCCATTTCGCTCGAGTGAAATATACTATCGTGAAATGGGTTTGACTACGCCGATTGTCAATTTCAATGGTGCATACATACATCATCCTAAAGACCATAATTGGGGTGTTTACCACACACCACTGCAAATGAACGTGGCAAAGGAAATTGTCGAAGCCGTTAATAGCTATACTATTCATAATATCGTGGCAGAAGTTATTGATGATGTTTATTTGCACTACCATGATGAGAAGCTTCTCGACATCTTCGGTTTTGGCGATCCGAATATTACGACCGGAGATTTGCGCAGTTACTTAAAAGATAATCCGACAAGCATGCTGATACATACTGATGAGGAACATGTAAAATCCATCAGAAATCATCTTTCCGAGGTCCATGCCGAAGTAATTGACCACCGCAGATGGGCGGCTCCCTGGCATGTCATTGAAATCGTGAAAACGGGACTGAATAAAGCTGTTGGCCTCAAAAAAGCAGCTGATTATTTCCAAATACCGCCCGAGCGGATCATTGCTTTTGGCGATGAGGACAATGATCTCGAAATGCTTGAATTTGCAGGCTACGGGATTGCCATGGGCAATGCGATCGACCAGGTGAAAAATATTGCCAAAGAGGTCACATTAACCAATGAGGAAGATGGAATCGGCATTTATCTAAATGACTTATTAAATCTTAAAGCTCTTTAAGCAGCTGACCAAAAGGAATTAAATTGAAACCATTAAATCCCCTTTTTAAATCCTTCCTTTAGAGCATACTAAAGATGAAGCAGCCCAATTGCGGCTTCAAACTCTTTCATGGAGGGGATTCGAATGGGTAAACGTAATAAATCAAAACGCTTCGTTCAACAGGGTGCTGATACTGTTAGTAAGCATGATGAGCGTATCCCGTACCACATGACCTATGCTGAGGCGGAAGCCCAAAAACTAGCTAATGTGAAAGAATCATCCCTCGGAGGAATATAGCGATGGGTAACAGATTATTTCAGGAAGCCAGAAAATATGTGGAAATAGCCAAAAATTCTGCAGGCGAAGAAACTGTTTCCCGGGCGAAAAATGCTTTAAGTTCTGCATTTGCCAACTCCACAGCGGCTGAACAGGCTCAGCTCCGGGAGATGCAGCAGGAACTTGAAAAATATTCGCAGTATCGCTAAAAAGAGCTGGCGGCCTCAATGGCTGCCAGCTCTTTTTAATTGCTTTCCAGTATAACAGGATAAGAATTCATAATATCTCCGTCTTCATCTTTTTCATATAAATGCAAAACCACTGTTCCGTTTTCAGGTATGTTTTCAGAAGGAAGGCTTATCTTTATCCTAAAGCTCTTCCAATCATTTGATGAAGCCAATATGGTCTTTTCAGACTGCAGCTCATTATGGCCGTCTTCAACTGTATACCATAGCTTTCCGCTTTTTGGCCGAGCTTTAAATAATATGATATATTCGCCGTTCCTGCCTGTAACCTTTGCCTGGCTAATGGAAGGATTTTGGCCAGGGATATAAACAGATGCTTCAGATTCAGGTTTTGTCTCCAACTTTTTGCCATTTAAGTTTGATGCCAGAAGCCTGGCTTTTACTATGTACTCTCCCTCCTTAACTCTATTCCCTTTATACCTGTAATCCCACTGCTCTTCCCATACCTTGCTTTCATCCGGTTTGACGGCAATGGTTTGAATTGCTTGTAAAAATGCTTTTCCTTCTGAGGAAGAATATACCTTTTCGCCTTCTTGACTGAAAATCTCCACTTCATAAAACTGAGAGGATCCAAACTCAAAGCTCAGCGGATAATTGGCCTTATTCCTCAGAAGCAAATCGATCTTTAGTGTTTCCTGTCCTGCTTGAGGCATTACATTAAAATCAAAAGGCATTTCCTTAATAGAAGCTTCAAAACTTTGCATAGGCATAGTGAGGATAATTACAGCAGCAGCCAAAAGCCGAAGCATCCTTCATCCCTCCATTCATTTAATCCCTGCGGAAGAAACCATATACACCAGTGGTTTGAACAATATTTGTAAAAGCATTCGGATCCACTTCTTTTATGATCCTTTCAAGGTCAAATAACTCATATCGGGTGATGACAATCATCATCATTTCCTTATTTTCATTTGTAAAAGCTCCCTTTGCAGGGAAAGTTGTTATTCCCCTGACAAGATGGTCATGGATCGCTTTTTTCATTTCTTCGGATTTTTTCGTGATAATCAGAGCTGTAAGTTTTTCATGTCTGGTATGGATGGCATCAATAACCCTTGTAGAAGCATAAAGGGTTACAAGGGTGTATAGTGCTTTTTCCCAGCCATACAAAAAACCGGCTGTTATAATAATAATGGCATTAAGAGTGAAAAAATATGTACCGACAGGTTTGTCTTTCATCCTGGACAAGACCATCGCAATGATATCCATTCCTCCTGTGGAAGCCCCCCATTTAAGTGTAATCCCTACACCTACAGCTGCTATGACACCTCCAAAAACGGCATTAAGCAGAATATCCCTGGATACATGGATTACAGGTATCACTTCCAGGAAGAAAGACATCAGGAAGACGCTTAGAAAACTATAAATCGTAAACGAACGGCCAACCTTTTTCCAGGCCAATATGGTAACAGGAATGTTTAGAATGA
This sequence comes from Cytobacillus sp. EB106-05-05-XG126, assembly GCF_058791715.1. NCBI lineage: Bacteria > Bacillati > Bacillota > Bacilli > Caryophanales > Bacillaceae > Cytobacillus > Cytobacillus sp. EB106-05-05-XG126. Next base: position 1,976,076 of record NZ_JBYTDU010000001.1, read on the forward strand.
ACAGCAATATCCCTGTTGATCCGAAATCACCCAAAATACTTGATAAGAGCTGTGCCACCCCTGTAAAACCGCTTGCATATACATTAGCGGGTATCAGAAAAAAATTCATCGCGATAGCATTCAATACCGCGCCAATCAAAACAATAAATACCTTCTTAGTTTCTAGCCAAACCATTTTTTACCCCCTGAATTTTTATAGTTTCTTTACCCCAATAAGGTGCATTTTCAACACAATTCATTGTTTTTTCTCCTTGATTTCTATAAACTTAATTCATATAGTTTGAAAGCAGGTGAAAGATAATGTCAGTAAAAATTCTAGCTGACAGTGCGTGTGACTTGCCGCTTAGCTTTTATAAAGAACATGGCGTCACACTTTTCCCGTTACAGGTCCAACTGAATGATGGAGAATATGAAGATTTAGTCACCATAGAACCTAAGGATGTTTATAGAGCTATTCGGGAAGGCCAAATGCCTAAAACATCTCAGGTATCCCCTCTTCTTTTTGAAGAGACGTTCAATAAAATGGCAGAGAACAATGAAGACGGCATTTATATTGCTTTTTCCTCCGAACTTTCGGGTACATATCAGACCGCTGTCATGATCCTGGAGCAAGTAAAAGAGAAATATCCCGATTTCCAATTAACCATAGTCGATTCCAAGGCTGCTTCATTGGGATATGGATTAATTGTGAAGACTGCTGCAGCTGCAGCGCAATCAGGCGCATCCAAGGAAGACCTCCAGAAAGTAATCGAATTTCGCTGCCGAAACCTCGAGAGCTTATTTACGGTAAATGATCTTGAATACCTCGCAAAAGGCGGCCGCGTTTCGAAAGCCTCGGCTTTTTTGGGCGGACTTTTGAATATTAAACCTCTTTTAACAGTAGAAGATGGCAAACTTGTGCCGATTGAGAAACTGCGCGGCAAGAAAAAGCTGCTTCGCCGCATTATTGAGCTGATGAAAGAAAATGGGACTTCCATTGAGATGCAGACTGTCGGCATCAGCCATGCTGATGATGAAGACACAGCTCTTGAAATGAAAAAGCTGATACTGGACGAGCTTAATGCCAAAGAAGTCTATATTACTTCCATTGGCTCAGCAATCGGGGCTCATACAGGCCCAGGGTCTATAGCGATATTCTACTTTAAGCAAATTTAAACCATAAGTGCAGGATACATACTCCATTTCATTCTGACAGACAATATGACTGTACTTCAGTTATATTCCTGAAGGCTAAACCCATCAGTATGAAAGGAGTATTTTTATTATGCCGCATACTTCCGATAATGATAAGAAAGCGAAAGACAATAATGCGCTTCTCCACGAAAAAAATATGATGCGCGAGAAAAACCGCAAAGCCGGGAAAAACCAATATTCGAAAAAGACAGATCATCTTTAATAATAAAACGGGCAAGCATTGGCTTGTCCGTTTTATTATTTTTTGCAGTTGATTAGTCTTTCTTAATATATGTCCATCCTTCTTCCTGATAAATCCTGCCTTCCTTCATAAGCCGGCCCAAAGCTCTTTTAAATGAAGCTTTGCTTAACTGAAAACGCTCCTGGATATCTTCCGGGGCACTTTTATCGCCATATGGCATCGCACCGCTTCGGCTTTCAAGATAAGAGATGATTTTTTCGGAATCATCATCAAGTGCTTCATGCTTTCTTGGAATAAGAGAAACATTCACTGTCCCATCTTCTTTCACATCAACTATGCGGCCTTCCACTTTCTCTCCAAGACGGGGCTCTCTTTTTCGCTGGGATTCATGGATAAAGCCTTTAAAGCCCTCAGCTGTATAAATCCAGCTTCCCACCTTTGCGGTTCTATAAATATGTCCGTGAATATTCTTATTAAAGTCACTTTTGGATGCTGTAATTGAAATATCGGTAATGACAGGATCAGTAGCCATTTTCACATAAATTCTGTTATTCTTATTTACCCGGAGTGTAATATATAATCTATCTCCTTCAATCGGCCACACAGCTTCATGGACAGGAAGATCCTCCTCCCCAAGGAGCATGTCTTTCTGAATGCCAATATTGATGAATACACCGATGCCGGGCTTTACATCGCTTACATGTGCCCATCCATATGTACCCGCCTGAACCTCGGGAATGACAGTTGTTGCTGCGATTCTTCCCTGTGAGTCCATGTAAAGGAAAGCCTCAACCTCCTGCCCTTCTTCGAGCTTTTCATCCGTCTCATTCTGATGAAGAAGAACATCCTCCTCTCCATCTGTCAAAAAATAGCCAAATGCTGCTTCCCTTGAAACGATCAGCTTAACAGCACGGCCCAAATTCTCTTCTATAGCCATCTCTTTTCCTCCTTCTCAGCAGTAAACAGCAAATATTCATTATATTAAATCTTTCCCAAAAAAGATCACATAACTCCTAAAGTTGTTTGAACTGCTATATTTTACTATAATAAGGACAAGAAGTGAAACTTAAATTGTAATCGCCAAGGAGGCTGTCATGTCTAAAGAAAGCTCATTTGATATTGTATCTAAAGTTGACTTTTCTGAAGTAACCAATGCCATTAATATTGCCATGAAGGAAATTTCCACCCGCTATGACTTTAAAGGCAGCAAAAGTGATATAAAGCTGGATAAAGAGGAGCTTGTGCTTCTATCTGATGATGAATTTAAGCTTGACCAGCTTAAGGATGTTTTATTAGGCAAGTTAATTAAACGGGGCATTCCTGTAAAAAATCTTGATTACAGCAAGATTGAGGGAGCATCAGGCGGAACGGTCCGCCAAAGAGCAAAGCTTGTCCAGGGTATTGATAAAGAAAATGCCAAGAAGATTAATACCCTGATTAAAAACAGCGGATTAAAGGTGAAGAGCCAGGTTCAGGATGATCAGGTACGTGTAACCGGCAAAAACCGCGATGACCTGCAGAAGATTATTGCTGCTGTTAAAGAGGCAGATTTGACAGTTGATGTTCAATTCGTTAACTATCGCTAAAAAAAGCAAACGGAAAACTCCGTTTGCTTTTTTGTTTGTTTAGTTTATCGCAGTCTAACGGGCAGTAAGCCCCCCCTTCAAGACTCAGAGGAATCAAAGGAGGATAAGTGGGGGTCAAACTGCCCAATCTAGCTGCGGCTCTTAGGGCTCGAGGTCATAAGCCAATCAGCTGGTGGGAAGAAAGGCACTTCCCTCCAGCTGCTCGTCTTATGCTTGTCACCCCTGGGCAAGTCGCCTCGCTTTATAATGTAAAGGCCCGATTGGTGAGATACAGTGAAACTTGCCGACGCGCAGGCAGAGGCTTAGTTGAACCAATCGGGTTCGTAGTGTCGATTGATCGAAGCGCTAGCGGAGATCTTAGCGACACTAGAACGCGACTAACAATCAGTGGGGGATAAGGAAAACCCCCACTGATTGAAGTTTCACTTTATCCATTCACGCTGCAGCTATTTAACAAATTTATACATTAATAGTTCATCTGCATAGGTCCCATCTTTTCTTTTTATATGTTTGACTTTGCGGCCTTCCTCCTGAAATCCGAATTGCCTGTACAGGTGGATAGCCCTTTGATTATATGCAAAAACCTCAAGACATATTTTTTCCAGACCAGGTTCTTCTTCCGCCCATTCCAGGAATTGTTTAAGCATTTTGCTTCCCAGCCCCTGGTTGCAATGCTTCTCCTATATGGTGATGCCGAAATAACCCAGATGGTTCACTTTTTTGCTTTTTGACCGCCGAAAGTTCAGCATTCCAACCACTTCGTTGTCAACTTCCGCTATAAAATAAGATTCCCAGTTCTAATGCTCCGTTCAATCCACGCTTCTTCTTCTGCAATTGTTAAATTAAACTCATCCGCCTCGGTCATTAAAAAATCTGTTTCTCCAAAAGCCTTCCGGCAATGAGCGAGAATGGCTTCCGCATCACTTTTGGCAGCTGATCGAATCTCCAATTCCTGTTCCCCCACTCTTTTTAAATCCATTATATAAGAGCGATGCAAATAATTTCCATGTTTTTTTATCATAATAAAATGGAATTAAAAGAGTATTAATGATTTGGAGGGATATAGTAATGTCTAATACTCAAAACAATCCACAGGAATTTCCGCCTCAGCATCAGGATCATCAGCCCGGGACAGAGGCGCCAATGCAGCCTGAACCCCAAACGGTGGATCCAAATTATAAAGGGTCTGATAAATTAAAAGGAAAAGTTGTTTTAATAACAGGCGGAGACAGCGGCATCGGTAAATCAGCCGCCATTTATTTTGCCAAAGAAGGAGCCAGCGTCGCGATTGTCTATCTGGAAGAACATGAAGACGCAGAAAAGACTAAAGAGGCCATCCAGGCTGAGGGCCAGGAATGCCTGCTGATCTCCGGTGATATCGGAAGCGAAACATTCTGTAAGGATGCAGTCAGTAAAACACTTGATAAATTTGGGCAAATCGATGTACTGGTGAATAATGCAGCCGAGCAGCACCCTCAAAAAAGCCTGCTTGATATCACTGCTGAACAGCTTGAAAAAACATTCCGAACAAACATCTTTTCATTTTTCCATCTGACAAAGGCAGTACTGCCACACCTGAAAAAAGGAAGCTCCATCATCAATACTGCATCAATAACCGCTTATGAAGGAAACGAACAGCTAATCGACTATTCTTCTACAAAAGGTGCGATAGTCTCCTTCACACGCTCATTGGCCAAATCGCTGGCTGGACAGGGAATTCGCGTAAATGGAGTGGCTCCGGGACCTATTTGGACACCGCTTATTCCATCTACATTCACAGCCGATAAGGTATCAAAATTTGGATCAAATACTCCAATAGGCCGAGCAGGACAGCCTTATGAATTGGCTCCGGCCTATGTCTATCTTGCCAGTGATGATTCATCTTATGTGAGTGGCCAAATGATCCATGTCAACGGCGGAACAATTGTAAATGGGTAAAGCAGTGGGGGTTCTCTTTATCCCCCACTGATTGTTAGTTGAGGCCCACAGGACAAGGAAAGCTACGGCAGCGATACACCGCACGACCGAAAGCGGCAGCTTTTGGGAGGACGTGGCGTTCTTAGTCTTTGTTCGTTTTTCGGGCCTTTACATTATAAAGCGAGGCGACTTGCCCAGGGGTGACAAGCATAAGACGAGCAGATGGCGGGAAGTGCTTTTCTTCCCATCAGCTGATTGGCTTATGACCTCGAGCCCCTAGGAGCCGCAGCTGGATTGGGCAGTTTGACCCCCACTTATCCTACTTTGATTCCTCTGAGTCTTGAAGCGGGGGTCTTACTGCCCGTTAGACTGCGATAAACATTACGAAAGGGAAGCCTGCCGCAGGCTTCCCTTTTTTTATGATACTATCTCTGGATCTTCAGTTAGCGGGCTGCTGCATGAACAGCGTTTTACGATTTTATGTGGAATAATAATGCGCTTTACTGGCTCCCGAGGGTTTTCAATTCTGTATATGAGACTTCTGGCAGATTCAAATCCCAAATCGAAAATGTTGATATCGACAGAAGTCAGCGGGGGTCTGGACATTTCAGCTAACAGCACGTTATTAAAGCTGATGATTGACATATCTTCAGGAACTTTTATTCCCAATTCATCCAATGTATTCAGGACGCCTAATGCCATTAAGTCGTCGGCAACCACAAGGGCGGTTGGAGGTTTATCAAGGGAGATGAGGCCTCTGACAGCCTCCTGGCCTCCTTCTTTTAAGAACTCCTCATGAACAATATATTCATTTACAAGTTCAATGCCAGCATCCCGTAAAGCTTTTTCATAGCCAAGAAGGCGTTCAACTGTAACGGTTAAATTCAAATTCCCTCCGACAAATGCGATTTGCTTATGGCCGAGCTTAATCAAGTATTCCGTTACCTCTTTGGCTGCACGGAAATTATTATTATCCACGTAAGTGATTTCTTCTTCATCTGAAAACGGCTTGCCTATAACCACAAACGGGAAATCTCTTTCCTTTAAGAAGGCAAGGACTTTGTCCTCCACTTTTGAATAAAGCAAAATTACTCCATCTACCCGGCCGCCCTGTACCATCTGGATGACGCCTTCATAGATTTCATCATCCGTTTTTCCGGTTGTCATATGGAGGGCATAATGCCTTTCATGCGCACCCTCACTCAGACCTCTAAGTACAGTAGGGAAGAATGGATTCTGAAATACAACATCTGTGGAACTGGGCATTATCAGTCCAATTGCGCGGGTTGACTGGCTTGCAAGACTGCGGGCAATAAAATTCGGATGGTATCCTAATTGTTCCATTGCCTCTCTGACTTTTTGCTTGGTTTTCTCGCTAATGCGAGGATTGTTGGCAATAACCCTTGAAACAGTAGAAGGCGCTACTTTTGCCATCTTTGCAACATCTTTAATTGTGACTGCCATAGAATCACCCTCTCTGCAGAGCCGCTTAATAGTTAATTATTATTATAAAACAAAAGTATGAATTTCTCCGTTTCTATTCTGCAATTCCTTCTCTTCACCGTTAATAATAAGTGAAAAATCTTCATTTGCACCATGAACAATCAGTTCAATTTGCGTCCAATCCGGCTTGTAATTTCCTGATTTCTCAATATCCAGACGTAATTGATTAGAGCCGCAAACGGCATGGAATGTCTGGAGAAGAAATTCACCTTCTTCATAATTAAATGTATTTCCATCATCATCATAGAGAGTAAAAGTTGAATCCACGCCAACTTCAAAGTAATAATGAAGAAATAGTTTAGCATCAGGTATGTTTGTGGACTGCTTAGTTTCTCCTAAAACAATAAAGGATCCTGATTTAATAAACAGTGGAAGTATATCCAATTCAGCTTCTATTAAATGATATTTTTGCCCTTCCAGTATTTCACCAGTCCAATAATTAACCCATTTGCCTTTTGGCAAATAGATTGATCTGTGGGTTTGAGATGGCTGCAGGATCGGAGCACAAATTACATTGTCCCCTATCATGAATTGATCTGATAAATTATAAGTATTCTTATTAAATGGGTACTCCATAAAAAGTGGACGCATAATCGGCAAACCTTTACGACTCGCTTCTGCAAAAAGATTGTACAAATGAGGCAGCCATTGATATCTTATTTCGATATATTTCTTAATAATTTTTTCATATTTCTCTCCAAAGGACCATGGCTCCTGCCGTATAAATCCAAGAGCACTATGATTACGGAAATAAGGCGTAAAAGCTCCCACCTGAGTCCATCGCGCCAGAAGTTCTCCATTGGAATCATGGGCAAAACCTCCAACATCCGGACCGGAAAAAGGAATACCTGACAAGCCTAAGTTCATGACCATTGGAAGTGACATCTGCAAATGCTCCCAAAATGAACGATTATCACCTGTCCATACAGCTGCATACCTTTGAACACCTGAATATCCTGCTCTTGTCAAAAGGAATGGCCGCTTCCCATTTAAAAGGTCCTTCATCCCGCTATAAGTTGCTTCACCCATATACAGGCCATATAGATTATGAAGCTCCCGGTGAGTTTTAGGTTCACCGTCATTCCGATGCATCACTTTTACATCCATTGTCTTTGACTCGTTGAAGACAGCCGGTTCATTCATATCATTCCAGATGCCTTCAATTCCTAAATCACTGTAAAATTTATGCTTAGAGCCCCACCAATCGCGCACTTTGGAATCAGTAAAGTCCGGGAAGGCACTGTTGCCTGGCCAAACATCACCGAAATAGATATTCCCTTCAATATACTTGCAAAAATGGTCTTGCATGATTCCTTCCTGATATACGTAATATTCAGGGTCTTCTTTGACTCCTGGATCCACAATAGGCACAATCCTGATTCCCATGGCCTTTAAATCCCGAACCAACTTTCGAGGATCAGGGAAGCGATTTTTATCAAATGTAAAAACTCTGTATTCATCCATATAATGTATATCCAGATATATTACATCAAGCGGAATGCCTTTTTCCAGGAAGGAATTTGCTAGCTCCCTAACTTCAGTTTCTGATTCATAACTGTATCTAGACTGGTGATATCCAATTGCCCATTTAGGAGGCAGAGGCATTCTTCCAGTCAGATAAGTGTATTGCTCCAGAACATCCTTTGGCGAAGGCCCAGCCATGATAAAGTAATCCATATTTCCGCCTTCAGCAGAAAAGGAGTAGACGGTTTCTTCGGTTTGCATATCGAATGTGCTTTTGAACGTATTATTGAAAAATAAACCATGTGCATAGCCGTCTCTAAGTGTCATAAAGTATGGAACCGACTGGTATAAAGGATCGGTCTCAGGGTTATGGGGGGCATAAACATCGCTATTCCACATGAAAAGCTTTTCTCCCCTTTTATTTAAAAAGCCCGTTTTTTCACCAAAACCATAAAAAAAGTCGGCTTGGTCCATTTCTTTAAAACAGATCACTTCTTTGGAAGCTTTTTTGAACCCCATCCCTTTTATGCTTTCATTTACCAGCGAGCGACCTGTCCGGTCTAAGACATTAATTCTGATCGGAGATTTGTTAATAATAATATTTAATGCATCAGTTGAGATTCGAATAACATCAGCTTCTTCAACTGCTGTAAACACAGTATTAACAGGTTTGGAGACGATGGCAGGGCTGTTTCCCTGCTGTGTCTCACCAAAGAAATTAATGTTAAACCTAACAATGTCTTCTCTGTAAAACAAAACTTTCAATTCCCCTGAATCAGTTGAAATCCCTACTCCATTTTCTTCTTTATTTAAAGAGATGAATTTGCCGATATCCTGAAACCCCGACTCCAATATCTTTTTCTCATTATCTGGATGAATCGCAAAACTTGTATCTTCGAGCATAAAAGGGCTCCTTCCATTTACCAAAAAGACGCTAATTGGTTCATGTTTTATTGACTTTTAATACAGAACCACTATTCTTTCTTGGCATTTCTATTTTTAGACCGCTTCCATATTAAATATATAAAAATCATAAATGCTGTATAGACAGCAGCAATTGATACAATATAGGGTATGTTAAGTCCGGTCTTTTCCTTGAGGACATACACTTCTGCTTCTTCACGGTCAAGAATCAATGTATAGCTGCCATCCTTACTGGATACCAGATCTCCTGCAAGCATCCCTTGAAGTTCTTTGCCGTCTTCCAATACGTCACTATCAATTACTGCTTTCTGTGATTCGGTTGTATTATTGATAGCAACAATGGCTGTTTCATCTTCAAATTGACGTTTATATACTGCGAAGCCATTGTCTTCTTTTATCAATTCCATAGTACCTCTTGTCAGAGAAGGAAGCTGCTGCCGGACTTCACCTAGCTTAGTAATATAGTCGATTAATTCTTTATCTGTACGGAAATCCATTTGTCTTCTGTTATCCGGATCATTGCCGCCGTCAAGAGCAATCTCACTTCCATAGTACATAATCGGAATTCCAGGGCTTGTATATAAATAGGTTAATGCCAGTTTCCACCTTGGTCCCGGGTGCTGGTTTTGGCTTATTGCATCCCTGGTAAAGCGTACAGTATCATGGTTATCCATAAATGTCCCCATTAGATAAGGATTTTCATAGATGGATTTATTCCTATCCCAGGAAGTGAAAAGCCAGCTCAATGATTGATCCGGTTTGGCAAAAGCAGGACGCAGAAAATCATTCAGAGGATAATCAACAAAACCATCAATACCTGTCTCCTCATACTGCGCTATATATTCAGGACTGTCAGACCACACTTCCCCCAGCAGATAAAAATCTTCTTTTTCGCTTTTTACTTCCTTTGAAAATTCAGTCCAAAAATCCTTGGAAACATGTTTAACAGTATCTAACCGAAATCCATCAATATCAGTTTCTTTAATCCACCATATAGCTGCATCAATAAGATAATTTTTAACCTCAGGATTTTCCTGGTTTAAATCAGGCAATCCATAGATCCACCCATTTTCCAGATCGGTTTGGTTTTCCCAGTTTTGGATATCCTGTTTTTCATGAAACCATTCGTTTTTCTCAGGATCGTTCAACCATTCGTGATTGTAGCCAACATGATTAACCACAAAATCCAGAATCACTTTCATATCCCTCTTATGCGCTTCTTTTACAAGGGATTTAAATTCCTCGATGGTTCCAAAATGTTCTTCAGTATTGTAAAAATCCTTTATCCAATATCCATGATAGCCTTTAGATTCGTTATCAAAGACTGGCGTTAGCCATATGGCAGTAAAGCCCATATCCTTAATATAATCCAGCTTATCGGCGATTCCTTTAAAGTCACCGCCATGATAGGCTTTTGGATCTTTAACATCAACCTCATAATCGTTATTGGAATCACCATTATTAAAGCGATCCACCATTAAGAAATAAATTGATTCATCTTGCCATTTACGCTCTTCTTTTTCAATTGCTCCGACAGGCAGGGCATAAAAAAGAAGAAACGGGATTAAGATGAAGATGGATACTCCTTTTTTCATCGCCGCTCCTCCTTTGTATTTTCAGGCCGTTTCAATTAAATAAAAGCGGGCCCATAAAGTTTCAGCCCTTTAAGATTAGCCTTTTGTTCCCCCTGCCGTCAAACCAGACACAAAGTACTTCTGAAATGATAAGAAAAGGATTGAAATTGGGATAGCAATTAACACAGAACCAGCTGCAAAAGTGGTAAACTCTGCGCCATATTGTCTGGAAACAAGTTCATATAATCCAACTGCCAATGTGTAGTTCTCCGTAGATCTCAGCATTACTTTTGCTAAAATGAAATCCGTAAATGGTGCAATAAATGTGAACAAAGCAATTACCGCAACTATGGGTTTTGCAAGCGGCATAATGATCTGCCAGAAAATTCGGAAGTGGCCGGCTCCATCCATTCTTGCGCTTTCATCCAGTTCTTTAGGTATGCTGTCCAAATACCCTTTCATTAGCCATGTATTCATCGGAATGGCACCGCCGACATAGATCAGAATAAGCCCAAAGTGTGAATCTAAGAGACCTGTAACCTGAGCCAGTACAAAGATTGCAATAAGCGCAGCAAAGTTCGGAACCATCTGTAAAATTAAGAAGGTGGTCAAGCCGTTTTTCCGGCCAACAAATCTGTACCTTGAAAATGAATAAGCCATCAGGCTAATGACAATTACAGAAAATGTCATTGTAATAAAAGAGATTTTCAAAGTATTCCAATACCAGATTAAGTAGCTGCTCTGTTCGGGATCAAAGATTGTACGATAATGATCAAATGTAGCATTCTTTGGGATTAGAGAGGAGTTCGTTAAACTTGTTCCTGGTGTTAAAGAAGCTCCAATTGCCCATAGAATTGGATAGACGATGATCACTGTCATAAACAAAATTACTAAATAAGTCAGTGACAGCCTGATGAATTTCTGCCTTTTTGTGCTCATTTACATCATATCCTCCTCTTGGAATGCCTTTGTTCTCTTGAATTGCCACAGTGCCACTGAAATAACAATAGCTGAGAGAATCATAGTGATTGCGGCAGCCATTCCATATTCCGATTTCGTAACTGTCAGGTTATAAATCCAGGAAATTAAGATATCTGTTCCCCCTGCATTTTGACCCGAAATTGCAGGACCTCCCATATTGAACAAATAAATAATATTAAAGTTATTAAAGTTAAAGGTATATTGTGTGATAAGGATTGGTGCAATTGAGAACATGATCAGAGGGAACGTAATGTTTTTGAACTTCTGCCACGCTGTTGCCCCGTCTACAGTTGCAGCCTCATACAGTTCATCCGGTATAGCCTGAAGGACTCCTGTAACCATTGCAAAAATAAACGGAAAACCAAGCCATGTCTGTATCATAATCAAAGCTGCCCTGGTCCAAAAAGCTTCTGTCATCCAAGGAATAGGTCCAATTCCGATTGCATCAAGAACCACATTATTTATAGCTCCAAAGGTTTCATTAAATAATCCAGAAAAAATCAAAATTGATACGAAAGCAGGAACAGCCCAGGGAAGAATCAGTATAGTTCTGATAATGGCTTTTCCTTTAAGATCTTTTTGATTTACTAAAACAGCCAGGAAAATACCCAGCGCAATTTGGAATGTTGTTGCGCCAAATGTCCAGATGACAGTCCAGGCAAAAACACTTACAAACGTTTCTCTCCAAATATCAAGGGTTACCAAACGTGTAAAGTTGTCTAAAGCTACCCAGTCCATCAGCTTTGCTGGCCATTGGTGATATAGGTTATAGTTTGTAAATGACAGCAGCAAAACGAACACGATTGGCAAAATAACAACGAAAACCAGAAGGAAAAATCCCGGAGTAATCATCAGATAAGGGAAACCTTCATCAATTAATGTATGATATTGATCTTTTATCGAGCTTAAAGGCTGGTTTAAGTCTCGTTTTTTTCCATTTTTATAGGCATCACGCAGGCTGAAAAGAACAAACCCTGCTGCAAAGAAAATCAGAATCACTGAAATGATTCCATAAACTAGTAAAAATATAGAGTTATCACGGGGCAATTTTTCCCCAAGGGTTACCAGACCCCATAATCCAATATTCAGGAAATCTTTAAAAGCTATGACAAATGAAAACGATAATATTAAAAAAGCAATACCTTTAATAAATTGTCTGTTGTATATCTGGCCGAGACCAGGGATGATCGATAGCCAAGCAGCGATCTTTCTGTGATTAGACTTGTATACTTCTTCCATTGAAAGGATTCCCCTTTCTGCCATTTCCCTTAAAGGGGTATATTTTTTACATCATCATACTATTCCAAAAATATATCGGTAATAAAATGGAAGCAGTACCCCGATGACTGGGAGTACCGCTTCTTTGGGTTTTTACTGAATACCAGCAGATTAATTTCCGCTGTGATTAGCTTCTATCTGCTGTTCGATTGTTTTAACTGCGTTATCCAGAGCAGGTTTTGGTTCTGATTTGCCGGTTACAATCGTTTCAACAGCTTTTTTCATAGGATCCCAAACCTCTGCCATTTCAGGAACACTTGGCATTGGCACTGCATACTGGGATTGCTCCATTACAGCAGCTGCACCTTCGTTATTCTTAACGAATTCAGGATCTTCCATTAGTGATTTCAATGGAGGAATTTCTCCAGTTAATTCAAAGCGTTTCTTTGCATTTTCTTCGTTTGTAATATATTCAACAAACTTTTGGGACCAGTCAGGGCTTTTGCTGAAGTTTGTTACAAACCACCCTTTAACACCCATGAATGTTTTAACAGGCTCGCCATTAGGAAGTTTCGGCATTGCCGCAACCCCATAGTTTACGCCTGCATCACTGTAATCCTTAAAAGCCCAAGGACCATTTTGCACAGCAATAGCTTTTCCTTCTTTGAAAAGACCATTCATATTATCATTAGATTTTTCTCCAATGATTCCTTTCGGGAAAAGGCCTTCTGCGTACCACTTGTTGATGTAATCTGCTGCTTCTACAGCTGAATCGTTATTTAAACCAATATCCGTTACATCAGTTTTTCCGTCTTTTTCACCAAATACATATCCGCCGAATCCAGCGAACACCCCGTGAGCATGGTAGAAATCATCCCAGATTGCAAGGAAACCGTAGTTTCCGTCTTTAGTAACTTCTTTTGATTTAGTGTATAATTCTTCCATTGTTGCTGGAACTTCAGGAAGCAGATCTTTATTGTAAATAAACACTGGTGTTTCAGTAGCTTTTGGAAGCCCGTATAGTTTTCCTTCATATTTAAGAGCGTCTACAGAAGAATCTGTGAACTGTCCTAAGATTTCAGAATCAACTTCCAGTTCTTTAATGTAGCCTTTAACCATTGCCGGTCCTACACCGTCATGTGACATTGTTACAACGTCTGGTGCATTTTCAGTGTTGCCGTCAAGAGCAAGGTTTTCTTGCATCTTTGTAATGTTTAATTCTTTAAACTCAATTTTTATTCCATGCTCTGCTTCAAATTTTTCTGCAGCATCTTTTAAGGCTGATCCTTTATCTGTATCTTCCCAGACAATCAGCTTTTCAGGTTTTGAAGATTCCCCTTCAGTTTTGCTGTCATTGCTGCCAGTCTCTTCTTCATCTTTTGGACCGCACGCAGCTAAAACTCCGAATACCAAGACGATCATCATAAATAATGATAATGCTCTTTTCATTCTTGACCCTCCTATAATAGTGATCCTTTTTGAAAAAAGTACAACCGTTTGCACAAAAGTGTAAACGCTTAATCTATTTCTCTTAAACAAGCGCTATCAACTAAACTATTAATCAATGAAACCGCTTAATGAAAACGATTGCACAATTTCTAATTTTTATTATACAAGGTTTTTGGGCTTTTACAACTATTTTTTTCTAATATTTTTACTTTGGAACAATAATAATTTAACACACAGGCATATGATTTATACATTTCCACTTCTTTCATATGGTATAATGCAAGCGATTGCACTTTGAAAGGGGAATTTTAATGGAAAAGGCAGCCATCATACACTACCCTACTGATCATTTTGTTTATCCTATCAACAGGGAAACCTTACATATTAGACTGCAAACAAAGAAAGATGATATTTCTGAAGTCACTTTACTGCACGGTGATCAGTACTTATGGGCTGATGGTAAATGGCAGTATGAAAAAACAGGTATGCAGAAATCAGGTTCTGATGGGATTCATGATTATTGGCATGCCTATATTAACCCGCCATTTAGAAGATCCCGATACGGATTTCACTTAAAGTCCGGTGAAGAAGAATTGATTTTGACTGAAAAAGGCTTTTACGAGGAGGCTCCTGCTGATTCAGGTTATTATTTCAACTTTCCCTACCTGCATCCTCAAGAAGTATTTCAAGCCCCATCCTGGGTGAAGGATACGGTCTGGTATCAAATTTTCCCGGAAAGATTTGCTAACGGAAATCCGGACAATGACCCCAAAGGTGTTCTTCCCTGGGGAAGTGAGGAGCCTTCTAAGAATAATTTTTTTGGCGGAGATTTTGAGGGTGTTATTGAACATCTGGACTATCTCGTGGAACTCGGCATTACCGGCATCTATTTCACACCTGTTTTTAAGGCATTTTCCAACCATAAATATGATACAATAGACTATCTGGAAATTGATCCCCAGTTTGGTTCGAAGGATACTTTAAAAAGACTGGTAAAAGAATGCCATGATCGGAATATAAAAGTCATGCTAGATGCCGTTTTCAACCATAGCGGATACTATTTCCCCCCATTTCAGGATGTGCTTGAGAAGGGAGAAAAATCACCTTATAAAGATTGGTTCCATCCACATAGTTTCCCTCTGAGAGGCGGGGAGCACCCTAATTATGAGACCTTCGCTTTTGTAGAGCAGATGCCAAAACTGAATACAAAAAATCCAGAGGTAAAAAAATATTTGCTCAAAGTGGCCAGATACTGGATTGAAGAGTTTGATATAGACGGCTGGCGGCTGGATGTGGCAAATGAAGTTGACCATCAGTTCTGGCGTGAATTCAGGCAGACTGTAAAAAACATCAAACCAGACCTCTATATATTGGGTGAAGTCTGGCACAATTCAATGCCATGGCTGCGCGGAGACCAATTTGATGCTGTCATGAATTATCCTTTTACCACAAACCTGCTAAACTTAATTGCAAAAAAATCCATAACCGGCAGTGAGTTCGCCAATAATATGACCGCTGAAATTCACAGCTATCCTGCCAATGTCTATGAATCTGCATTCAATCTGGTTGGAAGCCATGATACACCGAGGATCTTAACGGAATGTGAAGAAAATAAAGACAGGGTAAAGCTAATTTACACACTTTTATTCACCTTTATGGGTTCACCATGCCTATATTATGGAGATGAAATTGGGCTAAGTGGTGTAATGGATCCCGGATGCAGAAAATGCATGGAATGGGATGAGGCAAAACAGGACCGTGAATTGTTTTCTCATATTCAAAAACTTATTAAGGTTCGGAAGGAAGAAAAGCTGCTTGCAAATGAAGGACAATTTGAATTTGTTCAGACAGATCCTAATATAGTTGCCTACCGAAAATACGATGATGAAAAAACAATTATAGTACTCGCCAACCCTGCGGATGAAAGCGCGGAATTTTTATTGCCTTATCCGCTTAAGGGTGTTAAGGTAACGAATATGCTTACAGACAAAGAATTTGCAGCTGAAGCGGAAAACCTTAAAGTTCAGCTTGATGGCTGGGGGTTTGAAATCCTGTCCTTCCCTGCAAGCTTCACTAAATAGGAAACCTGATTGAAATAAGGAAAAGTTTTTAAGGGCAAGACCTTAAGGCTTTTCTTTTTTCGTTTATATATTGTCGTGGGTCCCTCCTATTTACATGAAATCATTTACAAATAGGGAGAATAACCATGACTAAAAACCAGAAAAAAATGACATTATTTGCTCTAACCTGGCCGATTTTCATTGAAATATTGCTTCATATGCTCATGGGGAATGCCGATACGCTTATGCTTTCGCAATATTCGGATGAATCTGTGGCTGCCGTTGGGGTGTCAAATCAGATCCTTTCACTTGTAATCGTCATGTTTGGATTTGTAGCGACCGGGACATCCATCCTAATTGCCCAAAATCTCGGCGCGAAAAATAATAAAACGGCTGGTGAAATTTCGATTGTCTCCCTGGGGGCAAACCTGGTATTTGGGGTATTCCTCAGTATTATTTTATTCGTCTCAGGCAAACCGCTGCTCCGCATGATGGATTTGCCTGAGGAGTTATTGAGCCAGGCAAATGCCTACTTAGTCATTGTTGGCGGCTTCTCCTTTGTTCAGGCATTGATTATGACAATTGGTGCCATCATCAGAAGTTACGGATTTACAAGAGATGTTATGTACATTACTATCGGCATGAACATTTTAAATGTGATTGGCAATTACTTTTTTATTTTCGGCCCATTCGGTTTTCCGGTATTGGGTGTAGAAGGAGTGGCCATCTCTACTGTCGTCAGCAGATTGATCGGATTGGCAGCTGCTGTCGCCGTCCTGCTTAAAAGAACGGATAAAGCACTTCCGTTCCGATTACTTTTCCGCTTTCCAAAGGAACATATCAAAAACCTTTTAAAAATCGGGATCCCTTCAGCGGGGGAGCATTTATCCTATAATGGATCGCAAATGGTAATTACGATATTCATCGCTGCTCTCGGAACAGAGGCTTTAACTGCAAAGGTGTATACGCAGAATATCATGATGTTCATATTCCTGTTCAGTGTCGCCATCAGCCAGGGCACACAAATCCTGATAGGCCACATGGTAGGCGGAAAGGATTATGAAGGAGCCTATAAAAGATGTATGAAAAGCCTGCGCTTAGCCATCATTATTTCATTCGGGACTGCGGTTCTTTTCTCCCTGTTCTCAGAAAAATTGATGGGCATTTTCACTTCTAATCCAGATATCATAAAGGTTGGCAGTGTTCTCATTCTTTTGACCATCCTTCTGGAGCCAGGCAGATCCTTTAATTTAGTCGTCATCAACTCCCTGCGTGCAGCCGGGGATGTAAAGTTCCCCGTTTATATGGGGATCCTTTCCATGTGGGGCGTAAGCGTTACCCTTTCCTATATTCTGGGAATTCATTTTGGACTGGGTCTTGCCGGCATTTGGATCGCCTTTATTGCCGATGAATGGCTTAGAGGATTGCTCATGTTATGGCGCTGGAAATCCAGAGTCTGGGTGAATAAATCATTCGTGTCTTCAAAAGCGGTATAAATAAGAAAAGCGGCAGTTACGGCTGCCGCTTCTTTTTTCATTCTGCAATATTTATATTATAATCCTTAAACCACACATGAATCTGTGCAAGGTGTGCTAACAGCTGGGGACCTGTCATGAGCTGCCCAAACCATGGTTCCCGGAATGAGTCACCTCCCGACTCAATAATATCCCTCAGCTGGCCGCTGTCAAAAAATTCATACAATGCGGATGAGCGGTCCTCCAGGTATCCATTAAGCATCTTCTGGACTGCAGCTGTATATGCTGGATTATGGGTTTTAGGATAAGGACTTTTCTTTCTGTATAACACTTCATTCGGCAGTATGCCTTCAAGTGCTTTGCGAAGGATTCCTTTTTCGCGGTTTCCATGCATTTTGATCTCCCACGGAATATTCCACACATACTCCACAAGCCGATGATCGGCAAACGGCACCCGTACTTCAAGGCTGGCCCCCATACTCATTCTGTCTTTACGGTCCAATAAGGTCGTCATAAAGTAAATCATATTAATATAGAAAAGTTCTCTCCTGCTCGCGTCCTCCCTGCTCTCCCCGTCTAAAGCAGGAGTTTCGGAGATTGCCTGAAGATATTTTTCCATAGCGTAATCTCGAAGGCTCAGTTTCTTCCTCCAATTTTCTCTCAACAGGTCCTGCCTGGCTTCGAGTGACCTCATCCATGGGAATCCCTTCCTCTTCAAGTCTTCCTCTCTATGGAACCATGGATAGCCGCCAAATATTTCATCTGCACATTCCCCTGACAGACTGACAACAAAGTCCTTTTTTATTTCCCTGCAAAACCATAGCAGGGAGGAATCAACATCAGCCATACCAGGAAGATCCCTTACATGCACAGATTCGATTAATTCCTCTGCCAGCTGCTTCTGGGTGATTATACTGCTGTTATGTTTCGTATTAAAGGTCTGGGACATCTTCTGTATAAATGCTCCATCAGAATTAGGCTGAAACTCATTAGCCTTGAAAAACTCGTCATTTCCCTCATAATCTATCGAATAAGTGGTGAGTTGGCCCTTACCGTCCTTTTCGTAAGCTTTTGCAGCGATAGCTGTAATCGCACTGGAATCCACTCCGCCGGAAAGGAACGTGCATAACGGAACATCCGAGACCAGCTGCCTTGTCACAGCATCCGTAAATAGGTCTCTGACGCGCTCAGCCGTCTCCTCAACATTATCCTCATGTGGGGCACTTTTCACATTCCAATAACGCCATGCCTTCAGTCCATTTCTCGAAAAGATAAGCGCATGAGCAGGCCTTAATTCATCAATGCCTCTGAAAACACCCGATCCCGGAGATCGTGATGGCCCCAGTCCAAAGACTTCAGCCAAACCTTCCCTGCCGACTTCTGCTTTAACTTCAGGGTGGGCTAAAATAGCTTTTAATTCAGATCCAAATAATATGCCCTGTTTCGTTTCTTTATAAAATAATGGTTTTACCCCTAAACGATCCCTGCCAATAAATAATTGTTCTTTCTTCTCATCCCAAACTGCAAATGCATAGATGCCATTCAAATATTGAAGGCAATTTTCTCCCCATTCTATATAAGAAGTCAGCAAAACCTCAGTGTCAGAATGGCCCTCAAACGAATATCCTTTTATAAGGAGTTCTTTACGGAGATCTTCCGTATTATAAAGCTCTCCATTATAGCAAATCGTATAGCGGTTTTGATGTTTTTCCCTAGTCATTGGCTGTTTTCCGCCTGCCGGGTCTACAACGATTAGCCTTTTATGGCCCAATCCAGCATGCACATCTGTCCAAATGTTTGTTTCATCTGGACCCCGCTTTGCCAGCGTATCCGCCATTTTGCCAATTGCAGCCGTTTCTTTTCTCAAATCCCTTTGGAAATCAATCCAGCCGGTAATTCCACACACATTACATCATCCTTTCAAAGCGGAATCGCATGGGCACATTTTTCATGATGCTATTGTATGCTGGGCCAAGAAAAAAGTTAATTGTCCACATTCATGCGGTTATAAAAATCGCCAAAACTGTCTAAAAAGAAGTTGAGGAAGTTAATGGAGGTTTTATATGAATAGACAGCAGCGAACAAAGCTTATCGAATATCAATCCCGTGCTTTTACAGAAGGCACTGTAGAGTATATCAATGATCAATGGGTATTTTTTGACCATGAAACAGATGAAGCATCCATATTGGACGAATTCCTCCATCAGGAAATGGAAGTGTTCCGCTTTAAACGCTGGAAAAAGGGCATTTTATTCGAGGATGGCAAGGTGGCTTTTGATGATGAAACGTTTCACTTGAAGAACCAGGATTCAATTCGCATTCGAAAGCATCTGGTTTTCTCCCTTGAAAGATTATTGGAAGAAATGAATGATGACGCCTTCTACCAGTTCGTAACCACTCTAAATTCCATGCAATTTTCGGTCTATGACTGCATTTACTGCTATAACCAGCTCGCATTTTTTAATGATAAAGACAGGAAAAGCGGTGTTAATTTCATCGTTTTTGATAACCAGGATCATATATGCAATGTGCAGCATCATTTTTGCTATTATGAAAAAATGAGTGACCGGTTTGAATTCACCTTAAACAGCGGAAAAAGAATGGTAATTGAAAAGATATCATCATAAAGAAACAGCAGCCTGCCTTTAATGGCAGTGCTGCTGTTTCTTTATGGCGCTAGCTGTGCGTTTGAACGTATTTTGATAGACCTTCCTCAAAATCTCTGGTCATAAGCGGCTTATGTATATAGAAGCCCTGTGCATAATGGCATTTCAATTCCTTTAAAAGCTCAATCTGCTCCAGTGTTTCCACCCCTTCAGCCACCACCTTAACGGAAAGTCCATGTCCCATTGTGATGATGGCTTTTACAATAGCAACATCAGAAGTATTTAATCGAAGATTATTGATAAACGACCGGTCAATTTTTAATGTATTGATTGGAAGATCTTTCAAATAACTTAATGAAGAATATCCGGTTCCAAAATCATCAATGGAAACCTTGACGCCGATTTCCTGCAGAGACTGCATAACTTGTATACTGTACTCAACATTTCTCAGCATCGTGCTTTCCGTAAGCTCCAATGTTAAATATTGCGGCTCCATACCGGAGAGCTCCAATGCCATTTTAACTTCCTGGAGAAATCCCGGCTGCTGGAATTGATAGGCAGACACATTCACAGAAATGGAGAGAGATTCATAGCCGAGCATTTGCCAGCGCCTATTTTGCTGACAAGCCGACCTCAATACCCAGCCGCCAATATCCCCAATGAGTCCAGTTTCTTCTGCAAGAGGAATAAATTCACCGGGTGAAACCAGGCCAAGTTTTGGATGATTCCAGCGGATCAGAGCTTCGCTTCCGTATAAATTGCCTGTTTCAAGGTCGATTAATGGCTGATAGCATAAATAAAATTCATTTTTCTGCAAAGCTTTTCTTAAGTAGCTTTCAAGCTCAAGTCGGACCTTTGCCTGTTCATTCATTTCCATTGAGAAAAAAGTGACCCTGTTTCCTCCCTGCAGCTTGGAGCGGTTCGTGGCAATATCTGCGTTTTTCAGCAGTATGTGCTCGTCCGGTCCATCGTCAGGATATAGACTAACACCGATACTCGCAGTAACAATAAACTCCTGATCCGACTGAAATAAAGGATGAGATATTTCATCTAATATCTTTTGGGATGCTTTCATAACTTTTTCAATGGTTGCTTCCCTCGATAATACCAGAGTAAACTTATCCCCGCTGAACCTTCCCAAATAAGAACCGGAAGGCAAGACCCTCTCAATTCTTTCGGAAATTTCCTTTAATACCATATCCCCGGCAAAGTGCCCGAGACTGTCATTTATGATTTTAAAGCGGTCAATATCAATAGAAAGAACGGCAATTTTCTTTTCTTTCTTCCTGGCTCTCTTTAATTGCATTTCCAATTGTTCTGTAAACTTCATTCTGTTTGGCAGCCCTGTATCCCTGTCAAAAAAAGCCAGTTCTGTTATCTTCTCTTCAATTTTTTTCTGTTCTGTAATATTTCTGCCGATTCCATAAATGCCTACACATTCCCCGTTAACCGTAATCGGAATATTTTTCAGCTGAAAGAGATTCTTCTCGCCGGTTTTTGAATCAATATAAACATTATAATATTGCTCCTTTCCCCTTAATGCCCGATAAAAGTGCATCCGGACCCTTTGTACATCCATATCGCTCACATAGGAAAGAGCTGTTTTTCCGATTATTTCTTCCCGGCTGTACCCGAAGGTTTTCTCAAATGCCGGGTTAACACTTGTGAAATTCCCCTTCAGATCAGTTGAATAAACAAAGTCTGCATTATTATCAAATAGAGATTTATAATATTGTTCTGACATTTTAAGACTGCTGTTTAATGCTTTAATATCATCCTGAGAAGCATGCATTAAATGAGTTAATGAAGTAATCGTATTAAATTGGGCGGTTTTTTCATAAACAAATTCATTATGCTGTTCCTTCTTTGATTCAGCACTATTTTCTGATAGAGCAAGGTATGTAAGAGAATGGCCGACCATCTGTGGAAGTCCGCCTTTACGGCAGGAAATTTCTCCATAAGAGAAGAAGCCGTTAGATGGAGCTATTTTCTGGAACATTGCCAGTTCTTTTTCCGTAAAGTCTCTTGCAAATTGCTTCCTGGCCATGCAATTGTATATAAATATGCTTTCAGGAGAAACCTGGTCAAGCTGTTTTAATTCCTTTAAAGACCGGTCAATAATGTCCTCCAGATTTGCATAAGCAAAAGTAAGTGTATCTCCTGCCTCAACCCTTCTGTTTACTTTAATTGCACCATTTTCAAGTAATTTTATAATAAAAACAGATACCTTTTCTCCGTGGTACTGTAAAAGGAACGGGAATTCAGTACCTGACTTCGGCAGTTCCTTAATAAAAGCCTCTCCCAAATAGCGTTTTAGAATAGTTAAAGGCCTCTTATCGTCCAGGGAGTAGATGATAGATCCTTCGGCCTTTGTGACAGTAAAGCTCTTTCCAATCTCCTGCCACTGATAATTTTCAAAATGACGCACTGACAGATGGCCGCTTTGAAGTGCAACTGCCGCAAGCCCATCGCTGGTGATTCCCTCTTGAGTAAAAGAAAAACCCTCCTGGAATAAACCATTATCACCGGCAAGGCCGCCGGAAATCACCATATCGGGCTGGGTTTCATTTATTCCCTCCAGGAGATCAGTAGAATCGACATCAAATCCTGCAGGAAAGATAATTACAGCTTCTGTATTGAAGAGAGCAAGTTCCCGTGCCAGGGTTTTGCCCATTTCATAACTGTCCTTAAAATCGCTCCTGTTTAACAGGAAAGATTTTAATTCCGTTTTTTCGAAAACAGTAAAGCAAATGATTGTTTGTTTTTCCGTAATGCGCCCTTCATGAATTTCACCGGAAGTTGAACAGCCTGCTATATGTGCAAGTGGAAGCTTATTTTTCAGTTCCTTTTGAATTTCTGCGATAAATAGGCTTTCAGGAGTCCCTGTAAAGACCTGCACAAGCAAATTCGGGTATTCAGTCAATTCATTCAAGTCTATAAAACTATTAAGCTCGCTAATATTCTTATATAAACATGTAATCGTCTGTGCCATAAAAACCCACCATCATAGTAAGATCATTAAACCCGCTGAAAGGATTGCTCCTTACACAGCTGAGGCTGCAGATTCTAATTTTTTATCATATAGTTAGCTATAGTTATAAATTACCATATTTAGTGAAGTCATGACATGACAAAATTAGAAAAAGCTGCCTTTTCGGCAGCCTTTTCTATAAATATCCATATTTACGTCATAAATGTTAATGGCAATTTAACAAAGCCTAAATATAAAACCAGAATTAATGCAACAATAAACTGGCCCCATAAAATAGAGGTTTTTTTCCCTTTGACAGTGCGGATGATAATCATTTCAAACATAGCAATTACCCAAACGCCTACTAATGACTTCAACACATAAAGAAGGTCGATGCTGTTAAGGCTGCTTAAAATCCAAACTCCTGTTCCAATGATCAGAAGATAAAATAATCTCAAGATCATGTGAACCACTTTTAAACCTTTTTGTTTGCCGCTTTTATGCATTATAAGGGCAATAATAAATAGAACAAGTGCTAATAACCATGTTGTTATATGGGCATGTATCATTCCAGTGCCTCCTAATGTAAATTCGATATCATCATACCATATTGGCTTTGAAATTCCTAAAGTTAAGATGCAGAAAAAGATTATATAAAGGCAAATTTGTGAACTATTTATGACAAAGTGTGATATATCTCATTGACAAATTAATACTAAAAAGCCTGTGTATGTGTACACAGGCCATCTTTCTTTTTATTTCTGGCTCTTTTTGTATAAATTGTTGTTTTTCGCTTTTCATTATTGTCCGTTGATTTCCGCTCCAGGATGCTCAGCGAAACACGGGGCGGGCGGTGAGCCTCCTCGACGCTGCGCGTCTGTCGGGTCTCACCTGTCCCGCTACTCCCGCAGGACTTTGAATATGCTACCTTGAGTAAACACCGCACGAAGAAAATGCGAATGCATTTTCGAGGATCTCGCACCTTCCACTACAATCAACTCAGTAAATATAAATATGAATAGCAACAAACTTTGAGAAAACAGCCTTATTTTTCTATAAAATTCGTCAGAGTTCCTATATTTTCTACTGTAATTTCCACTTTATCTCCCGGCTTAAGAAAGCGTGGAGGCTTAAAGCCCTTGCCTACCCCTGCAGGAGTACCAGTAGCAATAATATCTCCAGGCTCAAGTGTCATGCCTTTTGACAGAACCGAGATGATTTCATCGATTGGAAAGATAAAGTTTTCAGTATTTGAACTTTGTCTGATCTCTCCGTTTACCTTTGTTTGAATGTCAAGCTGATTCGGGTTTTCAACAGCAGAGGAATGGACAATCCATGGACCCATCGGGCACGTGGCATCCAGGCTTTTACCGATAAAAAATTGCTTATGGCGGGACTGCAGATCCCTTGCTGTCACATCATTAATGATCGTGTAGCCAAAAATGTGTTCCAATGCTTTTTCCTTTGGAATCGCCCGTCCTTTTTTTCCGATTACAACGGCAAGCTCTCCCTCATAATCAAGCTCTGCAGTGACATTCTTGTGATTTAATACTGTTGCATCTGGTCCTATTACCGTTGTTGGCGATTTCGTAAAGACCATTATGTGCTCTGGAATATCTTCTTTGCTCCCCATCTCAATGGCATGCTCGGCATAATTCTTGCCTACACAAAAGATATTCTTATCCGGACGGGGAATCGGCGCTTCCAATGCAACGGAATTGAGCGGGCGAAAGAGTTCTTCCCTTGCAGGATTGCTGCTTAGCCAATCTGTTAAACTATGTACTTTATCAATGAACTTATCCCCTAAAGCAATACATTCCTTCAAAGTCGCCGGCAACTCACTTTTGTTTTCCATTTTTTCTAAAGCTGCTTTTAGTGGAAGCACCTTTGTCCTGGTCTCGTCCAGTAAACCCACGCCGCTTCCTGTTCTATCCTTAAAAGTAACAAATTTCAATCCTATCACCTCATTCTATTTTTCACTTTTTTAGTATAATATAAATTTTCAGTTTTTTGGACAATTTTAACCTTTTCTCTTCCAATTAGGGATCTTCAAATAAGTGAAACTCCTCCAGAGCCATTCGACCGGTCCATAATAATAGCGGGCAATCCAGAAGCGGCTGATAATGATCTGGAAAGCGAAGATGACCATAACTAAAAGTGTCCCCCAAACTGCAGAGACCTTCCCATAGAACCCTAAACCATAACTGTAAAAAATAAAAGTCGAGATAATCGACTGGAAAAGATAATTTGAGAGCGACATTTTCCCCACATATGAGAGCGGCAGCAGGAATCCTGGTCCATGACTATTGTTTATCATCACCGCTATCCCTAAGCCATAAGCAATTGCCAGCAGCGGACCTCCAAATATGTCCTGCATGTAATCCAATCCCAGGTTGCTTACCGTTATGTAAGGAAGCAATTTGAACAATAACCCTGCAGCCAGAGAGATCAGCATAATTTTCATAAGGAATCCCCGGTTTTTTACTGGTTCCTCTAGCCATCGCAGCTTGGCTGCTCCTCCCCCTATTAAAAATAAAGGAAAAATAGATGCCAGCATGATAGGCAGTGAAGCAAGATTGTTAACACCGGACCAATCCTGGATACGCTGTGAGGCAATCTCGGAAAAGCTTCCATTTTGATAGGCCTGTAAAGAAGCTAATGCGGCTTCTTGGTCATAGATTGACAGATCTTCAGGCGGAACAAACAGAACTGTTGCAAATAATAATAGAACAAATAGCAGATTGGGAATGATATAAAGCAATATTCCAGTTAAAAGCATATGTTTTCCGGACATTTTTACAAACAGTAAAAAGATAAAGCCAAAGATTGCATAGTTTATTAAAATATCCCCATGCCAAATAAGAACAGCGTGAATGATGCCTATCAGCAGCAAAAGGGAAAATCTCCTTGCAGCCATTCCTCCAAAACCAAGGCCCTTTGCCATTGCCCTCTCCCTTAAAATGACTAACCCATAACCGAACAACATTGAAAACAAAGGATAGAAGCTTGCCTGCACAAAGATATCGATAAACGCATAAGCCCCTTTATCTGCCGGACTGTCCCACCATTCAAAAGGATCAATGTACAGATATGGTGAATGGAAGGAAAGCATATTAACTAAAAAAATCCCGAGAATGGCAAATCCTCTCATAATATCCAGCGAAATGATCCGATCCTTCTCCAGAACCGGGCTGACCTGCCTGTCCATAAAGCGCCTCCTTCTATGTAAAGAAAATCTAATCTTAATGATAGAGAGCTATATTCTGCTTGTCCAGAAAAGAAATGCTCCAGCGCATGTAAGTAGGCGCTGGAGCTGGACTGATAAAACATTGAAAAATTCCCGCTTTCATTTAATTAACAAAACGGCCTGTTTTCCCTTTCGATTCCCAGTAGCTGTTCCGAAGGTGGATTTTTTGAATTTTCCCTGAAGCCGTTTTCGGCAGCTCTTCGACAAAACTCACTCCCGTTACTGCTTTGAAGTGGGCCAGCTTCTCCCTGGTGAAACTGATAATCTCTTGCTCAGTGAGTGTATTCCCATGTCGCACGACTACAAAGGCATGAGGCGTTTCCCCCCACTTTTCATGAGGCACTGCTATGACAGCTGCTTCCGAGATGGCAGGGTGCTCGTATAAAACCCCTTCTACTTCGATGGATGAGATGTTTTCCCCGCCGCTGATAATAATATCTTTTTTTCGGTCAACGATTTCTATATTGCCATATTCATCTACATTTCCCATATCACCGGTATGAAGCCAGCCGTCCCGAATCGCTTCCATTGTTGCCTCTTCATTTTTCCAATAGCCTTTCATGACCCCGTTGCTGCGGACAACTATCTCACCGATTTCTTTGCCATTATGGGCAACTTCTTCACCGTGTTCATTGATTACCCGGACTTCACAGCCAATCATCTGATGTCCTGCCTTCGCTTTCATCCGGTACTGCTGGTTAAGCGGAAGTTGTTGAAGATGAGAACGAATCGTTGATACAGTGCTTAATGGAGATGATTCGGTCATGCCATATACCTGTATGAACTCCCAGCCGAGCTCCTTTTCCACTCTTGTTACAAAAGCTGGCGGAGGGGCCGATCCAGCTATAACCACCCTGACATCCTGCTCAACAGAAGGAGCAAATTGTTCATAATGCTGCATCAGCGAATTCAGTACCGTAGGGGCCATATGCATGACTGATACTTTATGTTCCTGAAGGGCATCAAATATCTTTTCCGGCGTGGCTTTTCTCATACACACCTGAGAAGCGCCATTTGCCGTGTAATAAAAAGGCGAACCCCATCCATTCACATGAAACATCGGCAGGACATGCAGCAATACATCCTGATCGCTAACTCTCAAATGATGCATAGTTGACAAGGCATGCAGGTAATTGTTGCGGTGGGTAAGCATGACACCTTTAGGATTGCCGGTTGTACCGCTTGTATATAAAAGGCTGCAAACGTCATTTTCGTCGAGGACCTCTCTTTGAAATGGACTGCTGTCCTGGCTGCTGAGCCATAAATCATAGCCGGTTTCTTCTGTATCTTCCTCTTTATAATGCACGAAGATTTTTTCCACCGTTTTCAGCTGATCTCTTACAGGAAGTATAAGATGGTAAAGGTCCTGATCTACAAACAGGATTTTGGATTCGCTGTGATTCAATATGAACAAATAGTCTTCCGGCTTCAGCCTGATATTCAGCGGAACCATTATTCCGCCCAGCTGAAAAACTCCATAAAACCCCTCCAGCATTTCAACTGAATTGGGTGCCAGGTAAGCAATACGATCCCCTTTTTGAATACCTGAAGCTTTTAAACCATAAGAGAGCTGATTAACCCTTGTGTTCAATTCCTCATATGTAAAAGTTCGATCATCTGCAAAAATGGCTTTCTTAGAACCGTAAAGGGATACAGCACGGTCTAAAAACTGCGTAAGTATTAATGGAACATTCATTTTACAACACCTCACAGAAAATTTTGTTAATTTTATATTATCACAAAAATTAAAACAGTTTCATCCTAATTTTGTCTGTTATATAACATTTTATCGTCGCCTTGAATTAACATACAACTGAGATATTATTGGGCTGATTAATCACATTCAGCAATTAGGCACATACGATATACAAGAAATCATTTTAAAGGGTGTTATGTATGCCAGCTATTGTGGGAGTCGTACAGGTCATATCAATCGGAAGCAGTTCTGTCTTCAACATTGGGGATGTCTATAAGATCATGCCTGTTTCTAACGCTAAGACCTTTTCAGGCGCTGGATCGTTTAATACAGGGGATGGCCTGAATGTTTACAATCACCGGAGCACAACAAACACTTATGATTGTGATGGCGTGGATCAAGGCAATTATTTTAATGCTTAAAACGGGTGATACTATGAATTTTTATATACAGCAATCCATTCATATTAATTTCATAAAGATCGGCGGGATTACAAACTCTTCCGTCATGCAGATTGGAAGTGCAGGCATCATAAAGCCGGCGTCTTATTTGTATAACACTGGCGGCTTTACTGAACCTGCACCTGAAGCGGAATTGCCAACGCCGGCGGGGCCAGCAGGGGGGAGTGTTTTTCTGGGGCCAGCTGTACCCCTGACATGAGGGCAGAAACAATAAGTTCATTTTAATAAAGCGAGGTGGTGCGCTTGAATCAGCAACTAAATACCTATCTTCAGCAATTGCATGCTTTTGTAGAAGCACAGGAAAAACGAATACGGAGACTTGAAGCTGCGGTTAAAAAACTTCAGGAAGAAACTGAAGTTCTGAAAAGCCGTCCGCCAATGCAGGTGGATCGGATTGAGTATAAATTTGACCAGCTTAAGGTTGAGTCTCTTGAAGGTACTTTAAATATTGGCTTAAACCCTTCTGAGCTGCAAAACATTGAAGATTTTGCCGTAGATAACAAAAACATTAAAGCACCTGTTTCGCCTAAAACCCAGATGAAGAGAACGATGGAAATTGAAGACGCCATTTATCAATATTTAGAACGGGAACTTCCGGAAATTACAGCTTCTGCCCAGAAGAAATTAAATGTCAATGTGGATGACTCGTATATTGAGTTTATCAAAGAAGATATCAAAAAGCAGCTGCCTAACCGGATTGACTTCTATACCCAGCAGCAGGCATCGAATCGCTCCGGGCAGGAAAATAACGAAGAGATTATCGAGCTGATAAAGAAGGAGATTCACAATGGGGTCTATGCCTTTATCTCGCATTTGCCAGAGAATATGAAGGGAATGAATAAGGAATGAACTATCAGGTATACAACAGAGATTTATGTGTTGGGAGCATAAGAGTGCTTGGTGTATCCAGTTCATCTGTTTTAATGGTTGGCGATACACAAACGATCCAGCTTGCAGCAGCTTTTGATACACCTCCTGAATCACTTCTGATAGGGCCTTTTGTGCCTCTGACACCGGAGTAAGCTGCTATGCTGCAAAGAACTTCATCCGTTAATAGAATCAATATTGACACCATTTCCTTTTCTTCAGTATTTGAAATTGGGGACTCTTGTTTTATTAAAGGATTCTCCAGAGCAATTGCCGCTCAGCGTGAAGTTGAATATTTTAACGCAAAGGAAGGGAATTTTTCAGTCTATCCCGTATTCAGGGAACCCATTCCTATAATCCCTATTGAAGAAGATATAAGCATGCAGACTGCACAGCTAAATCCAATCATTAAGGTGCATAACATTGATATTGTCGGGGTTTCCTCCTCATCTGTCATTCATATTGGAAACAGTGGAGATATTTCAATGGAAGCCCGAGTCAAGCATATCCGTCAGGTTTATCCCAAAAACAGCAATTCTCAAGGCTGAAAAATTTTTTCATAAAGGATGTTTTACATGCCAGCTATTATCGGACCGGTACAAATCATCAATGTCGGCGGGGGGATTGTGCAGTTTGGAGACTCCCTGTACATCTCTCCAAAAAGCAATTCCAAATCAACGACCGGACAGGGTGCCGCAAATTCGGGCGGCTTCATCATTACAAACAATGGCCTGAGTGCCAGCAATGTGCTGGATACCAGTCTGGTTGATCAGCCAAATATCGGCAATAACTAATTGATTGAAAGTATAATGGACGATAGCGCCTTCGTTATCGTCCTTTTGATTTTCGTTCATTCGACTTCCTTGCTTTCGTCAGCTTACATGAAGGCTGCTTCCTGATCCATTTCAAATATTTCCGGATTTTATCATCCTGCTGTAATAACTGGATTGAATTCAGCCATACAGCAAGCTCTGCATTCGTATATAAAGCATGAATCTGCTTATGGCAGGGTATGCATAGTTTAGCGGTCGGCAGGAAGGTGCCTCCCATTTCTTTTGGCGTTAAATGGTGGACTGTTATATCAGTATACTCCCTCAGGCATAATTCGCAGGTTCCGGTTTCTGTGCGCTTTTTTCCCATGCTAAGCCTCCTTTATCTTTACATTACCCTTTATTTTGGGACTGTAGTAATGCGCGGGGATGTTTCGGCTGTGCGGGCCTTTTCAGCTGATGTTCGCAACACCTCCTGCACATACACGAAAGCCGGCAAGTTCCCTTGCCGGCTTTTCCTATAACTTAATTGTATGAGCTCCATCAAAGAAAAATAGGTATCTTTCATTGACTTCCCTTTTTAAAAACTGCTCCAATGCTCTGGTGTACATATCAATTTGTACTTTGTACCTGTTTTCAAGAACGGGTTTGGCTTCAGCAAACCCTCCCTTATAACGGCCGCTGATTCCATCCGTTTTATAATCCAGGAGCACCAAACCATGCTCATCTTCGAATACACAGTCCACAATCCCCTGAATGAGAACAGGTTCATCTTCACCCTGCCAATCTGAATAAATATCCCGGGCAGGGAAAGATAAACTGAATGGGATTTCTCTGCGTACCGATTTAGCCTGAACCATTCTCTGTCCCAGTTCAGTTTCGAAAAAATGCACAATCAGCTGTGGCTCAATGCTGGCACGCTGCTCTTCCGTGAGCAATTCTTTCCTGACCATCTCATCCATTTTGGAGGATATCGTTTCCAGTGATGCAGGCCTGCTAAAATCAATATGCTGCATGACAGCGTGCATAGCAGTACCTCGTTCAGCTGGAGAAAGTGATTTTTCCTGCATAAAGCGAGGCCGGCTGAGCATCGGTTTACTGATTTTACGGATTAATTCAGTACCGCTGTCTTCTTCAGAAAAAATCTCCCGCTGCCTCTTCACTTCCGAAACCGATTGTTTAGATCTGGCTTGAGCTGCCTGCTTAAAGGAATATTTCCAGGAAAGCTGTTCCTCAACTTTATCCTTATAAGCCGATTCTGCGGGAACAGTTTTTCCTTCATAAACCAATTTCAGCAAATCCGTTTCGCCCTCATTGGCTTCTTCCGGAAGAATAGCAGCTTCTTCGCTTTTAATTATGGTTATATTCCAGCAGGAAGGGTGTTCAAGTATATCACCCGGGACGAGAGGATCCACCGGAACTTCCCCTCTCAATGCCTCACACTCCCGATGCCGGACAAGAGCCGGACCAATCCAGTCCAGATAACTGTTCGCAGAAGCCCTGTCATACTCACTCAGGAGCCAGTCTTTATGTTCGGATGCCTGCAGCCACTTATTTAACTTTTTATCTGCACTCTTGACAGACGAAACCAGGTACAGTTTTTCCTTCGCCCTCGTTAAAGCAACATATAAAACCCGCATTTCTTCAGCCAGCATTTCCATTTTCTTTTTTCGTTTAAAAGCAATTTGCGGCAGAGAGGGATACGAAATTCTCTTCTCGGCATTTACATATTTTGCAGCGAATCCAAATTCCTTATCAAGCATATAT
This sequence comes from Cytobacillus sp. EB106-05-05-XG126, assembly GCF_058791715.1. Taxonomy (NCBI): domain Bacteria; kingdom Bacillati; phylum Bacillota; class Bacilli; order Caryophanales; family Bacillaceae; genus Cytobacillus; species Cytobacillus sp. EB106-05-05-XG126. The sequence goes on from NZ_JBYTDU010000001.1 coordinate 2,007,987, forward strand.
GCCTTTTTCAAGTCCATCGTATTAAAGCTGCGGGCAAGCCCTGCAATAAAAACAAAAGGAAATTCAAGACCTTTGCTGCTGTGGATCGTCATGAGACGGACAACATCTTCCTGCTCACCTAAAGCGCGGGCAGCACCAAGGTCATCGCCTCTGTCCCGCATTCGTTCTATAAACCTTAAAAAGCGGAATAATCCTCTGAATGAGGTTGCTTCATACTGCCTGGCTCTGTCGTACAATGCCCGAAGATTTGCCTGTCTTTGTTTTCCGCCTGGCATACCGCCGACAAAATCATAAAATCTGGTTTGTCTATAGAGATGCCAGATCAGCTCCGAAAGGGAACCCTGCCGCGCCATTACACGCCATTCTTCAAGAGCATCAAAAAATGGCCGGACCTTTTCATTTAATTCTCCCGTTTCAAGGGTTGGGTGATTCCGGCAAAAAGAAGTTAATGCTTCATAGAATGAACCCCTTTTATTCTGGATTCTGATTTGTGCAAGCTCTTCTTCGGTCAGACCCAAAATAGGAGATCTTAGAACCGATGCCAGCGGAATATCCTGAAACGGATTATCTATCACTTTTAGAAGTGACATCATTATCGCTACTTCTGTTGCTTCAAAATAACCGCTGGAAAGGTTGGCATAGACAGGGATTCCCTGCTGTTTGAATTCCTCCATAATCTGAGGAGCCCATGTCATGGAACGAAGCAGGATGACAATATCCCTGTACTTGGCTGGCCGCCCGGAATGAGTCTTTGTGTTGTAAACTTCTTTCCGATTCCCAATGATTTCTTTAATTTTAGAAGCCATATATCTGGCTTCGAGCTGTGACTGGGCTAAATCTTCGCTGTCAAAACCCTCATCTATGGATTCAGGTTCCGGTTCACTCTTTTCATTTCCCTCAAGGTCAATAATAGCAAGCTCAACAGGCTGCTCCTGATCCTCTGAATAGGGAGCTCCTTTAATAAGTTCAGCTGCCTGGTCATACTCAATTTCACCGACAGACGTCCCCATAATCTGCTTAAAGATATAGTTGGTCCCATGCAGAACTTCTTTACGGCTTCTGAAATTTCGCGCCAGATCAATTCTGAGCCCTGCTCTTTCTCCATCCTGGTCAAACCGCGTGTACTTGCCCAGAAACAGATTAGGCTCTGCAAGGCGGAAACGGTAGATCGACTGCTTAACATCCCCTACCATGAATAAATTCCCGTTCTCTTCTGTATCTGCCGTTACCAGCTGCAAAATAGCTTCCTGAACCATGTTGGTATCCTGATACTCATCAACCAGAACTTCTTTGAACTGATTTCTGCAGACACGAGCCGCTTCTGAAGGCCAAAGCCGTCCCTCCTCATCTGGTGATGAAAGAATTTCAAGGCAATAATGCTCAAGATCAGCAAAGTCAACAAGCCCTTTTTCAGTTTTAACCTGATTAAAGCGAATCGAAAATGCTTTAACTAACGAAACAAGCTCTTCGATATGGGGCTTCATTTCCGCCATATCACGCATGAAGCTTTCCTGTCTGCGGAGAAACAGTTCTTCCTGCAGGCCGGTTATGATTTTCTTGGCCTGATCCCTGAGTTTTTTTGCTTTTTCGACCAGTCCTTCATCATATTCATCGCCCTTACATGTTTTGGCTCTGCCAAAAGACCATGATTGCATCGCTTCATACAGCATCGCCCATGAATCATTTTTCGCTTCAATTAGTGTATTTACAACATGGAGATCTGCGATAAAGTTCTCTGCTCTCGGAGCAGGTCCCCCTGGAAGCTTGGTCAGCTCAAGCCCATATTCAAGCAGCTGTTTGGCTCCTTTCAGCTGAAGATCAATATCCTCCAAAAGCGAACGGACAAATGGAAGCTGCTCAAGACTGCTGACTCCGTCCACATTATACATCTCAACAATTGAATCAAGATATTGATCAGGCGAAGGGTTGGAACAGGCAAAATCGTATAAGTCCCTTATTATATCCTGAAGGGCAGTGTCACTTCTGTCATTTGTAAAAGTGTCAACAAGTGCAAAGAATCCTTCATTTCCCTCTTTGCCGTATTCATCTTCAAAAAGTTCTTCGAGTACTTCATCCCTCAAAAGCTGTGCTTCAGTTTCATCAGCGATCCGAAACCCCGGATCAATATCGGTCATGTAGTAATATTTGCGTATCATCTCTAAGCAAAATGAGTGCAGAGTCGAGATGGATGCCCTGTTTAATAAGCTTACCTGTTTTCTGAGGTGAGCAGATCGCGGATTATCATTTATAGCTTTTTCAAGAGCCTCGCCGATTCTGTGCCTCATTTCTGCTGCCGAGGCATTTGTGAAGGTCACAACCAGCAGTTCATCGACATTAATAGGATCTTCATCCGCGATAATCTTATTGATAATCCTTTCAACCAAAACAGCGGTTTTCCCTGATCCGGCTGCTGCAGCCACCAGGATATCCTGGCCCTTGGCCATAATCGCTTTCCATTGGTCATCAGTCCAGGTTGCACCTTCCGGCTTAGGCGGTATGGTCATTTTCATCTCCCTCCACCTCCTTCTTGATGATTTCAATCATGTCTTCTTTTGGCTTAGGAGTAAATAATCTGTAATCATTTGTTTCAAGAGATTCATCAAATTGGCATACAGATTTATAGGCGCAAAATGTACATGGTGTTTTTTCCTTCATTTTATATGGGGCAATATCAATATTGCCCTCTGTAATCTTATTGCCTGTATTCCTATACATCTTTCTTACATAGCGGCGCAAATAATCAAACTCCTGCTTGCTTGCCACTTTGGACCGCTTCGAAAGGGTACCGTCCTTTTTGAACCCCGCTGAAATAATGGATGAGTCGCCTGTCTCAATAGTCTGGTCCATTAACTTGATTACATTTTCTTCTCCAAGCAGGAGGCCATTCATTTTGAATTTCTTATAGAGTTCCTGTTCGATATCCTCCAATGTCAGCATTTTTGATGTGCTGACGATTGGATTATGGACATGGAAGTAAAGGACTCCTGCCGGATCGGCTTTTGTTCCAATTAAAGAGCTGGAATGGGCAATTATGATGTCCAGATATGTCAGCATCTGCAGAGCAATGCCATAGTAAACCTCACTTACATTCAGATCCTTGGAGCTGGATTTATAGTCAATTACCCGTAAAAATGTCCCGTTGGCATCCTGAGCCTTGTCTACTCTGTCAATTCTTCCGACAAGCTCCATTTTACCCCCGTTTTTAAGAGGAAAAGCAAGCGAAGGAAGCTCTTCTTTCGGCCCAAACCCCAGTTCAAGGCCCACCGGCGAGAATCCGCTTGATTTGGCATGCTCGCTGATGACATAGGAAGCCCTGCTGATAATTTGCTCAAGCTTTCTCTTAATATAGTGATGCCTGTTCGAGCTTAAGAGAATTTCATTTTGAAGTTTAGGAGCAAGCATTTCAACTGCTTCTTTTGCAAGGATCTCACACTGTTCCCTCGTCATATCTGTCCATGAAAGTTTCTGAGTCATAACTGTTTCTGCAATAAATTTTAAAGCAGCATGGAAAAGATCCCCGATATCCGGTGCCTCCAGGCGGTATACCTGCCTTTCCCGCAGCCTTAGTCCATGCTGTGCAAAATGGGAAAATGGACAGCTATGGAATAATTCCATTCTCGAAACACTCGCCTGAATATGGTCGCCATATAATTCCTTACTGACGTCCTCACCAAGCTGAAGTGTCCTGTTTTCATAATTAAGGCTGGAAAGCACCTTCAATGCAGGCCTTCTCCACTGCTCATTTTTAAGGTAATAGTTATAAACATCCCACCAAAGGTCATAGATTGGATAGCTGCGTTTTTTGAGCTGAAGCTGTGAAGTCAAATACGATAATGCTGTATTAAGGTTATCAGCATACTCCAGCTGCTCTGTTTCCGGCAGCTCTGCCGGATCAGACATGAAGGAATGACGCCTGCAATCAGGAAATAAATCTCCCAATCTTTTAATATAAGGAGACGGCATAAGTGCTTTACCTTCTTCATTTGCCAATGGATAGCTGATATAGAGTTTTTCTGATGGAGTAACAAACGCTTTATAAGCTATAAATTCCTCATCAAGCAGACGTGTGCGGCTTCCCGGCGCCAGTTTCATTCCGTTCGTGTTCAGCATTTCCCTGTCGTCATCCGCCAGCACACCATCCTCCGAGAATTTGGCAGGAAGTACTCCTTCATTAAGCCCAATGACAAAAGCAGCTTTAATATCGGTTAGCCTTGATCTTTCCAAATCGGCCGCCATGACCTGATCAATGGCAGGCGGAACAAGCGTAAAGCGAAGCGACTCCAATCCGGCATCAAGAATGGATGCAAAACGCTTAAGGCTCACTTCTTCTTCACCAAGCATTTCCACATATTGATCCAGAAGCTCCATAATGGCATTCCATGCTTGTCCATGTTCCCTTGACTTAACAAGGTTCCCTTTATCCTCCTGAGCAGTTTTCCACTTTTCAATCTTCAGAGGAACATCCAATTCTTCCATATATAAGAATAAAGCTTCACACAAGCTGCGGCCACCAGCAGCCTTTCTTAAGCGCCTGTGCAGCCTTACTATTGGGCCTGTAATCATTTCGCGCAGATCATTTAACTCATCTTCTACTTTTTTCTCGGCATCAGTCTGGGCAACTGCTTCAAACTCGAGCCCCCTGATTCTTCTGTATGTCCATCTCTTCTTCTTCGTCCATTTGTCTCCCTGAATGCCATAGGCAAGAACATAGTTCTCAAGTCTGTCCATTTGCTCACGAAGCTTTCCGGGGTTTAATCTGGACGGAAAAATCAGCTCTGTTTTTATAGCTCTGAAAATCGGTTCATATCGCCAATTCCCATTGATTATCTCAAGTGTTGACCGGATTAACTCAACGAGCGGGTGATTCAGCATGGTTCTTTTCTGATCAATAAAAAATGGGATATCATAGTCACGGAACACTGTTTCAATCATGTCATGATAATCCTGGCCGTTTCTTGCCAGTACGGCAATATCACGGTAGCGATAGCCATCTGTGCGAACAAGCTTGTTAATTTCCCTGGCAACGCCCTCAATTTCAGCCCTCCTGCTGACAGCCTGTCCAATGTGAATGTCCGCTTCCCCTGTAAATGCCTCTGCAGGCCTGCTGTCAAAATGTTCCTCAAGATGCTTAAGTGAAGGCTTGATCCACCTTTTTTGCTCGGAAAGGAGCATCTCTTCCACATCCAGCCTGTTGCGGGAAGCCATTTCTTTGATTGTCTGATAGTTCTCTCCCGGCATTCTGAATAAATGAAGCTCATCAGAAGCATTATTCTTAAACGGCTGGTCAAGCGTTAATGTGATTGTGACGTTTTTACACTGCTTCATCAGCTGTTCAACAATTGCATATTCCTGTGGTGTAAAGCTGTAAAACCCATCTATATAAACCTCGGCATTTTTTAGATACTCTGAATGGGAGGCTTTTTCCACAAGCAGGCGGAAATAATCCTCTGAATCTGTATATTTGCCAGAAAGGGATTCCTCGAAATTTTTATAGATTATCTCAAGATCATGCAGCTTATCCTGGAGTGCCTTATTTGACTTCCCGTTTACCGAGAGCTGATATTGCCTTTCCGCCAGTTCGTCGGGAGCTACACAATATCGTTTGAATTCGGTCATGATTTGTTCTACTTGCTGAATAAAGCCATTTTTGTCTGCGGCCCTTTGAAAAAGCTTAAGATCATCCTTTTTATCTTCAATGATTTTGCGGATTAGCATGCTGATGCCTACACTATTAAGATGGTATCTGCTCATGCCTCCCGTTTCCTGAAGAATTCTCCAGGCCAGACGCGTGAAAGAGTATACCTGGCTGCGGATCATTCCGCCAAGGTCAGGTGTTGTAATTAATTTATATTCTGAAAGGAACGTCATTTGTTCCGGCACTAAATAAATGATTGGATCTCCATCCGGATTAAACCGCAGTTCATCACGGATTTGGTTAAGGCAGTATTCCGTTTTACCGCTCCCGGAACGGCCTATCAATAAACGTACGGTCATATTTTTCCTCCTAACAAAGGTCTCTTTCTATCATTATTTTATCATATAAGCTGTTCAATTTTTCGAATGGGGCTTTTCAAAATGATGGGAATGACAACTTTCCTCTATAGTGGTTAGTGCATAAAGTATAGCGGCAGGTGATATGGATGATTTCAAAACGGGTCTTGATTGCAACTTCAGTCATTTTGACAGTTACAGGCATTTTTGTTGCCAGCAATATTTATACACTGATCCCAATTTACGGGGAAATTGCAGATACATTTAAAGTAAATGAAAATCATATTGTGGCCGGGGGAAGTCTTTTTGCATTTTTTTATGCTGCTGGCCTATTATTCTTTGGACCTGCTTCCGATACATTTGGCAGACGCAGAATTATTATTTCAGGTTTGCTTGCCTCTGCATTATCTACTTTTGCCGTCGGGCTCTCTCCTAATGCAGAGGCACTCTATATTACCAGGTCAATTCAGGGAGTAACCCTCGGCAGTTTTGCACCTGTTGCCTTCGCTTATTCTTTTGACCTTTTTCAGCCAAGGAGCCGTACGCTTCTGCTGGTTTTCATCAACACAGGATTTCTTGCTGCAGGCATACTTGGGCAGCTGATCAGCTCTGCAATTACTTTTTATTATAAATGGAACTATGCTTTTTATTTCTTTGCTGTTTGCTATTTCATTCTTTTCCTGGTCTCGTATAAAATACTCCCGCCCGCTTCTCGTCCCTTTAAATCAGAGATTTCCACTGTTACTATTATGAAAAAACTAATAAGACAGGGAAGCCTGCTCAGATGTTACGCTATCACCTTTACTCTTCTGTTTTCCTTCGCAGCTTTTTATGATGCAATAGGCAGGTCTTTCAGGGGAACTATGGAGGAATTGTTCACAATAAGGGCAGTGGGGTTGATTGGGGCTCTTTTGTCACTCTTTACCGGTAAATTAATTGCGCGGATTGGGGCTTACTCCACATTGAAGCTTGGTTTACTTTTGGGGACAGTAAGTATTATTAATATGTTTTTCTTCAGCAGCACGAAGGCCCTGATAGCTATTTCCATCATGTTTGTGGCCGCAATATCCCTTCTTGTTCCCACTGTTATCACATTGATTGGCATGCTTGCAGGAGCTGACCGTGCAAAAGCCCTTTCTCTCTATTCTTTTATCCTATTAACCGGTGCGAGCCTTGCACCGCCAGCAGCAATGATTCTTCAATTTCATAATGTATTGTATTTGCTTCTTGCGTTTTTTCTACTGAATTTTGTTTTTTGTTATTTTCTATCAAAAGAAGCTGCTCTTGATCTTCAGTCATAATAATAGGCTAAGCGCGGACCATATCCGCGCTTCTTCACTCTTTCCATTCCTTTCGGAGGAGGCCATAGAGATACATATCATGCCGTTTTCCATCGCGTTCCAGAAACTCTCTGTAGCAGCCTTCTCTCAGAAATCCAAGGCTTTCATAAAGAGTCTTGGCTCTGGTATTATACGAAAATACTGTAAGCTGCAGCCTATACAGATTCAGTTCCCTAAAAGCATAGCGGATCAGGCATTGCATAGCTTCTTTTCCATACCCTTTTCCCCATTTGGTTTCATCTGCAATGACTATGGTAACCCAGCCTGTTCTGTGCGGCCATAAAATACCGTCTAACTCTGCATAGCCGATTAATTCATTTCCTTCTTTTAACCTGAGCGAAAACCTGAAGGTGTCTTGCGGGCACTCATCAAGCCATTTCTTAATTTCTGTTTCCTTTTTAGGTTTTACCGGCAGAGCATCCAGATTTCTCATGATTTTTTCGTCCGCATGCCACTCGATTATTTTTTTGATATCTTCGTCAATAAACGACCCGAGAATAATATTTCCCCCTGATAATACTGTTCTGCTTAACACTTTATTCACTCCCGTAAAAATAATTATTCAGGAGATGGAATCCCTTGGATAAAGAAAGAGCTCCCGAAGGAACTCTTTATTCGTACGTTTCCACAAATACTGTGGCTCCCATTCCGCCTCCGACACATAAAGAAGCTATTCCTTTATGGCCTCCTCTTCTCTTTAACTCATGAACGAGACTCACGACAAGACGAGCACCTGTACATCCAATAGGGTGTCCAAGGCTGATTCCGCTTCCATTTACATTTACTTTTTCCCGGTTTAAGCCAAGTTCTCTCTCAACCGCCAAATATTGGGCCGCAAAGGCCTCATTAACTTCAATCAAATCCGCTTCTTCAAGCGACCAATTGACACTGGCAAGACCATTTTTAACTGCCGGAACAGGTCCTCTTCCCATTACTTTCGGATCTACTCCCGCAACAGAGAAGCCAGCAATCTTTGCCAGCGGCTTCAGTCCTCTTTCCAGAGCCAGCTCTTCCGGCATGAGGACCAGTGCTGCTCCGCCGTCATTCAGGCTGGATGAGTTTCCTGCTGTTACTGTTCCGCCCTTTCTAAAGACCGGCTTCAAGCTGCTCAGCTTTTCAGCTGATAAGTCAGCACGCGGGTTTTCATCTACTGCAACGGTTACTTCTCCTTTCCGGGTCTTCACAGTAATTGGAACGATCTGCGAATCAAAGTAACCGTTTTCAATCGCGTGCAGGGCTCTCTTATGGCTAAGCAATGCCACTTCATCTTGCTCTTCCCTTGTGATGGAATGACTTTCTGCCAGGTTTTCTGCTGTTTCCCCCATCATGATATGATGGATTGGATCTTCGAGAATCTCCCATACTGTGTCAGTTACCTGTCCATGCTGCATGCGGGCGCCCCAGCGATGCTGTTTTAATACATAAGGACTGGAGCTCATGGCTTCTACTCCTCCGGCAATCACGATATCTGACATGCCTGATGCAATCTGCAGGGCAGCGGAAATAATGGCCTGCATACCGGATGCACACTGTCTCTGGACTGTGAACCCTGTTGTCGTATCGTCAAAGCCTGCAAGCAATGCTGCTGTCCTTGCTGTGTTCGGTTCATCTGTACGCTGAATGCAGTGTCCCAAAATTACTTCATTCACGTCACCGCTCTGTAAGCCGCTTCTTTCGGCAGCCTCTTTTAATACTGGAACAATCAAATCTGTCGGCAGAAGATCCTTAAAAGCTCCTCCAAAAATCCCGACTGGTGTTCTTACTGCTGATGTTATTACAACATTTCTCATCCTTTTCCACCCCTTTTATTATCTGATTAACGAGCACTCGCTCGGAGTCAGTTTATTACATCATAATACCGCCATCTACATGCAGGACCGTGCCATTCACATAATCAGATTCATCCGAAGCCAGAAACAGATATGCATTCGCAATATCTTCCGGTTTTCCCAGCCTGCCCAGCGGAACCATTCCCTGCATTTGGCCAATCACCTTTTCCGGCACTTTTGCTGTCATGCCTGTAGAGATAAATCCTGGGGCCACGGCATTAACGTTAATTCCTTTTCGGCCGAGTTCTTTTGCCCATGTTTTAGTCATTCCAACCACACCCGCTTTGGCTGCAGCGTAGTTTGTCTGTCCGACATTCCCATAAATTCCGGAAACAGAAGACGTATTGATAATTTTTCCCCTTCCCTGCTCCAGCATGAATGGAAGCACTGCTTGTGTACAATGGAAAACACCTGACAGATTTACATCCATAACCGCCTGAAAATCATCCGGGGATAACTTTGAAAGCATCCCGTCCCTGGTTATTCCTGCATTATTGATAAGGATGTCAATTTTCCCAAATGCTGCTTTTACAGCTTCCGCCATACTGTCTATGCTTTGCCTGTCAGCCACATTAACCTGAAAGAACTCTGCATTTAACCCTTTTTCCTTGAGCTCTTGAGCCCTGGTTATTCCCATGTCCGCGTCATAATCTGCCATGGCTACTGCGGCTCCTTCACCTGCAAACCTTTCTGCTGCAGCGAGACCAATCCCATTGGCTGCACCTGTAATAATGGCGACTTTATCCTTAAGCCTCATTAATTGCACCTCCACTATATGTACAAATATTCCGACATCAAAAACTAAAACAACTCCGGTAACGTGTACATTCGACAAAGCTCGCAGATTCTCCTGTATCCCCTGCAATTTATTCTCAATGTCAAAAAACATTCCCCAGTCTTTCAAGGGAACTGATGGGAATTTTTTGAATCGGTTTAACCGCAGCCAAAATAGGCTAAGAAATATAAAACAATAGACATTAAATTAGAAAGGGGCATTTATCATGAAAGTTGTTTATGGATTGATGGCACAAAACGGAGACGCCCAGGAGCTGTTATGGGACTTGGGATTTTGGGAAAGTGAAGAATCCGCAATGGAATACTTAAATGCCGAAATGGCCAATTCACGCGGAATTACCGTAGAGCCTATTAATATTAATGACGCTATTCCCATTCACCCGGAAGAAATAGAAGAAGAAAAAATGGTTGCCTGTTCCCTTTGCGGAATTGAATACAATCGTGAAGATGTGAATATGACTGACTATGATGAAAACGTGTGTGTGAACTGCGAACCTGAATATAGGGATAATCCTAATTTGCATGTTATCTAAGATTAGCCTTTTCTGCAAAAATAAGGGACTCGAAAATTCGAGTCCCTTATACTATAAGATCTGTTAGAATGACGCATCCATTTCATCAAGCGGCCAATAGCGCAGGTTTACTTTCCCTACAACCTGGCCGGCTGAAATAAATCCAAAATGCCGGCTGTCCCAGCTTCCGAGACGATTATCTCCCATAACAAAAAGTTTACCCTCTGGGACAGTTTCTGTGCCCGTCATCTCCAGCAATGTAAAGTCACCTGTCAGTTTGCCTCCTGAGATTTCTTTCCGGTACTTATCCAAATAATGTTCATCCACTTTCTTGCCATTAATAAATAATTCATCATTACGGTATGCAATTTCATCCCCTGGCATTCCTATTATTCTTTTTACAAAATCCTCTTCATCATTATGATGGAAAACAATTACGTCAAAGCGTTCTAAATCGCTGACCTGATAGCCGATTTTATTGACAATCAGCTTATTTCCATCCTGGAGGGTCGGCATCATGGATTCACCTTCGACAACGTAATTGGAGAAGAAAAAAGTCCGTATAAAAGCAAAGATGATAATGCCTATTGCAAAAGCCTTCAGCCATTCCGCTCCTTCTTTTCTCAATCCTTCCTTCACCATTCATCTCCCCTAGTACTTATGCATTTAATGCTTTTTATTCCCGCGATCTTTTTCTACGCTCATATTCATCTTTATTTCAATAATTTTGCCGACATACCAAAGAATGAAAATGACCAGTGCAACAATGGCAGTGCGAATTGGCTGTGTTATTAATGATCTGATATCATATCCGACAAAGCTTATTGTAAAAATCATCACTATTTTTCCGGTCAGGACTGCCAGCATATATTGAGCAATACTGATATTTGAAAGACCTGCTACAATATTGACAACCGCTGAAGGAGTAAATGGAAAACAAAGCAGGATGAACAATGGTCCGAACCCATGTTTTTCAACCCATTTCATAAGCTTCTGTACCTGCTTATGATTTTTCAAAAAACGGAGTATTCGTTTCTGGCCATATTTTCTGACCAGCAGGAAAACAATCAGCGCTCCTGCGACCGCTCCGACCCAGGAGTATAAAAATCCCAGCCAGAGACCAAATGCACTCGCATTTGCCATAACAAACAAAAACAGAGGCAGAAAGGGCAAAAATGCTTCTAGCATTGGAAGCAGAATACCCGGAAGAGGCCCAAATGAACGATACTCCCGGATTAAATCCATTATATTCTCTAATGTAAACCAATCTTTGAGCAGTTCAAAATCCATTAGTATCTCCTTGTCCAATATCCAGCAATACCTTATTCGACTCGTTTTGATAAAGTGAAACTTCAATCAGTGGGGGTCTTTATCCCCCACTGATTGTTAGTTGAGGCCCACAGGAAGTGGGTCACAAAGACGTTGCTACAGGATGTGGCGTTCTTAGTCTTTGTCCTTCTTTCGGGCCTCTACGGGCTGTTTGACCCCCACTTACCCTCCCTTGATTCCTCTGAGTCTTGAAGTGGGGGTCTTACTGCCCGTTAGACTGCGATAAATAATAAGTTTCCCCTAGTTTTACCATTTCCCCTTTTATTGTACACCTAATCCGGCAAAAACAGTGTTTCTAACTTTTTTTATTTTCGCACTTTCCGTATAAATTGTTGTTTTTCGCCTATCAATGCTGTCCGTTGATTTCCGCTCCATTCAACTCAGGTAAATTATACACAAAAAGCAGCAAACCTTGCGAAAACAGTCGTCTTTATTTTGAAAGAAATTCATGGATTGCCGCTTTATTCGCCTCTTTATCTATGCCCAAAACCGCAGCACCATTAATTCTCTCGTTTTCAAATGTTCCATCAACAGGAACGCGAAGAGTCTCTACATTCCTGTTATCCTTAGATACGAAATCTTTTCCGATATACAGAATGTCACCCGTGTTCATATTGGTATTTACAAAAGGAGTTACCACCCCGATGAGTTTTGGAAGCTTTGTAATGGTCTGAAGGCTTGTAAACTGGCTTGCTACTTCTTTCATTACCTTCTGCTGGCGTTCTACTCTTCCAAAATCCCCTACTGCATCCTGCCTGAACCTGACGTACCCAAGGAGATGCTCTCCATCAAGCCGCTGCAGGCCCGGTTCCAGTGTAACACCAATATTGGCAGACATTCTTTTTTCCACATCAATTTCTACCCCTCTGGGAAAAGCTTCATCAATTAAATGTACAAAGCCTTCAAAGTCAACAATGGAGTAATATTTAATATCTAAATCAAAGTTCTCTTTAAGCGTCTGCCTCAATAACTCAGGGCCTCCATAAGCAAGAGCAGAATTTATTCTGTTTTGCCCATGTCCCGGTATGTCCACATACATGTCTCTCATAAAAGAAATAAGCTTATATGTGCCCTTTTCAGGATGATACTGGGCAACCATTATGGTATCAGCCCTTGATTTCTCCTCTCCCCTTGCATCACTTCCAAGAATCAGGATATTCGTCCCGCCATATTTATCTTTTTCGCCATTGAATTCAAACTCTTCTGTCTGTATATTTGCTTCTCCTTCTGTCTGGGAAACACCTTGCTTAAATTGAAAATAAGAATAGCCAAGGGTTCCTGCAATCAAGAGAAGCAGAATCAGGAGGACAGATTTCCACTTTCCTTTCTTTTTCTTCTTTTCATATCTATCTGATCTCATAAGAATAAGTCCTTTCTTTAAAGCAAATTATGGAACAGTGTAAACACCTTCACTTATATTTGACTGCAGAGTTCAATAAAAAGTTTCGATAGCTATGCTGGTATATCCTGTATACCTTATATTTTGCAGATGAATTGAATTCTTTGCAATTTATTTTAAATGGTTTCTTGCATAAAAAATGACAACATTGTTATATCGGCAAGTTTTGTGTTCCTTTACAGCCTTATGAAAAAACCGCAAACCCGAAGGTCTGCGGTTTTATCTTAGAGATATTCATCAAACCAGCCGGCTATATAGTTTAGTCGGCTGATTCGCAAATTCGGTTTTCCGCTTCTTGAAAGCTCGTGATTGGCTTCAGGGAACCGGACAAATTTTGCTGTTTTCTTCCGATGCTTTAAGGAAATGAATAATTGCTCTGCCTGTTCAATTGGACAGCGATAGTCTTTTTCACTGTGCAGAATCAGTAGTGGTGTATTTATATCATTCACATAAGCAAGCGGAGAGTGTTTCCATAGTTTTTCTATATCATTCATATCACTCTTGATTTGCCAATCAGTAAAATAGTAGCCGATATCACTTACTCCATAAAAGCTGATCCAGTTGGAAATGGAGCGCTGGGTGACAGCTGCCTTGAACCGGCTGGTGTGTCCAATAATCCAGTTGGTCATAAAGCCTCCATAGCTTCCTCCTGTTACGCCAAGCCTTTCTTTATCGATGAAATCGAAGTTTTCGAGCGCGTAATCGACCGCATCCATAATATCCTCATAATCCTTGCCCCCGTAATCTCCTCTGACAGCGTCTACAAAATGCTGGCCATATCCATGGCTTCCCCGCGGGTTGATAAACAATACCGCATAGCCTTTTGCAGCAAGGCATTGGAATTCATGGAAATAAGAATTGGCATACATAGCATGAGGACCGCCATGGATCTCAAGCACAAGCGGTGCTTTTTGGCCCTCTTTTAGATGGACTGGTTTCATGATCCAGCCATGGAGGTCCCACTCATCCGAAGATTTAAACTGAATGGGCTCTGCATCTGCCAGCTCCACTCCGCTCAGGAACTCTTCATTGACTTTTGTCAGCTGTTTTAATTCCCCTGTCGGAACATCAAGTAAAAATAACTCCCCGGGAGATGACGGTCTGCTGATGGCTACAACCGCTTTATTGATAGTTCCGCCTGTTGTCAGTCCATATACATGCTGCTGATCCAGCAGGGCAGGATATAATTCCCCATCTAAAGAGCCATAATAAACAACTGTATTGCCATGATCAGTTGCCAGGAAATAGAAGCTTCTGCTGTCCTCTGCCCAAAGAATTCCCGGTGTTACTGCACCCTGCTGGAAATCTCCGATGGCATAATCACCAGCCAAAATGTCTGATTCTGCAGTCAGGCACTGCAAATCTTCAAATTCCAGGTTATACACCCATACTTTGGTATGCGTAGCATTTTCGTATTCCCTTTCATGCCCGAACAATCCTATGTATTTTCCATCCGGTGACCATGCAGCGCTTCCGAAATAACCTTTTCCATTTGTAATCTTTTTCATGTCTTTTGTTTCAAGATGGATGATATACACATCGCCTAGAAAAGAAAAATCCTTATCTTCACTCAAATCTGCCGAAACAGCAACCCATTTCCCATCTGGAGACCAGTCCTGCAATTGGAAATCATGTTCTCCGGTTGTCAGCTGCTCCATCTCGCCAGTTTCTATATCTATTAAGGCAACCTGGCTGTACCTTCCGTTCCAAAAACCCTGGGCGTCAGATTTGTGTTTCATTTTTTCAATTTCAATCGGTATTGGCTTTTCTTCCTTTTTTTCCTGATTTTCTAGTGTTTCTGCGTCTTCACCCGATTTTATTGAAAGATTGAAGGCAAGTTTATTTCCATCAGGGGACCAGACAGGATTTGAAGCACCATTTGCACAATGTGTCAGCTGTCTGGCTTCTCCGCCTGCTTTGCTCATTACATAAATCTGTGACTTCCCGCCTCTGTCTGATACAAATGCAATTAACTCCCCATCTGGAGACCAGCGGGGTGAATGATTGCGGTGTTTGCCGTAAGTCCACTGAACAGGCTTATTGCTTTTTGCAGTATTTATGTAAAAAACATTTGAACAATATGTATTTTCTTCTTCAAGCATTTTGGTCTCGACAAAAGCCAAATCAGATCCATTCCTGGAAAGCTGCGGATCAGCTACAGATTTTAAATGATAAAGGTCTTCTGGTTTAATTGTTCTTTTTTGCGTCATTTATTTCATCCTTCCTAACTGTGTGTTCTACTTATTTCGACATCAGAAATAAAATCCCTTCCCAATTAGCTTCAGACTGAAACTTTTTTTCATTATTGGAAATGATGAGTATAACAGTATTTCGACAAATATAGGCTCTTGCAAGATAAAACATTCCTTTGTAAAATTAGATAAGAACATATGTTCTTTCGCTAGGCAGGATACTATTATTTAAGGGGAGCAGAACAATATGACCAGAATTCCTGAGGAAGACCGTAATATCATGGAACAGGCTATTTATCTGCCAATGGTGCTGACGGTTTTAAATCGCGACTCCATTGTCATTAATAAAAGCCCGTTTAAACTAAAACAGCCTTATCTTGATTTGGTTGAAGAAACAATGAAGGTCATTCAAAGTGAACTCTCTGAGGTAAAACGCTATATGAATAAAAACCAGCTAAAGGTACAGGAAATAAAGAGGGATGAGGCATTTACTATGTTTATGTTCCTGTACAAAGGATATGAGGAACATCATAATTATTTTAATCCCCGAATCCGCAATAAAGTTCAGGAGCTAATGACGTATTATCTTATTAAAAAACCTTTGCCGGGACCAGAGAAAAATCGGAAAGCCAATTAATTTTTGTATAAGAAAGCCTGCATCTAATAAGGTAATATACTACGGAAAATAGAAGCATGAAACTCCGCATGCTTCTTGGTTATCCTTCAATTCCAGCCCTTTTCTATTGGTAGGCTCCTTTTCTCTCCGAAGCATTCATTATTTTGGAACCATTCGCATAGTAAAGTGACTTTCTCTCTGAATCTTCTATCCTTTTTGTCAATGTCGTTTTCAGCAGTGCTGTTCTGAGCACCTGGTTATTCAGAGTCGTATATGAGACTGGAATTATAAAGCTTTGTTTATTCTTAAAAACTACCTGGGTTTGTGCGTTCTCCGCTCTCTTGAAGTAATTTATGTGATCCAATGCAATCCACATACATTCCGGATTGCTTGGAGAGGCTGTCGGGAAAAAATAAATGAAATTTGTGGGGTCAATCGTTATCGGAGCTTTATGGGTAAAGCCGGTTAATTGGCGTGTACCCTCTTTTCTTCCTTCATAGCTTGATCCAAAATATTTACAGCTGCTTTTAATAATTTCAATCGGCTTAAAGGGAGAAGTTACTTCCTCATCAAGCTCCCAGATTTGCGAATAGACTTTTATCCCATAAGAGAGAGGTTTAATAATCATCGTATTTGGATTGATTTCATATTCTTCAATTATTTGAATATTTTGGGTCATACATTTTCATCTCCTTTTCTATTTCGTGCTCGCTTTTCCATATTAACACCAATTTATCTAAAAATTACTAATTTATTCAATAGTTTCTAAATTGTTCACATTTTAGACATCCGGAAAATATTTTCTAAAAATTTAAAAAATTAGTTGATTATTCAGAAGCAATTCCATATAATATTAAAAAGCTCAGGGGTGGTTTCCATGAAGGAAAAATCATACACCGACTTAATGAAAACGAGTGGATCTAAGCGGAAAAATCTTAAGGAATCTTATGTACTGGATCTTTACCTTGATATGCTTATTTCCGAAATACTGCTGAATAATGAAAGAGAAAAGCTGATGAAAAAAGTAGACGCAGCGATTGATGAAGGAAATAAACCGGCATTTATGCATTTTTCGAAGCAATACAAAGAACTTTCCAAGCGTTTTGGCACATAAAAAGCAGTTTGCCCCCGCCAATCAGCGGGGTATTTTATTTTTAGTCAGGAAGGCGAGGAATAATGAACAGCAGGCATTTATTTTTAATGGGCGGAAGCCCTCCATTTGGGCAAAGGTTAGGAAGAATGTTTACAGAGCTTGCCTGCGGCTCGGATGGCAAAATAGCTATACTCTTTTTGGAAAGGGAAGGCTGGGAGATGTATATGAAGAAGTATACTTCTGCCTTAATTTCTTATGGAGCCAGGAGTTTCTGCTATCTCCCGCTTTCCCCTGACCCAGCAGAATCTTACCTTCAAGAATTAATGTCCTGTTCCGGCATCATTATTGGAGGGGGTAACACAGAAAATTACAGAAAATTAATTGTTGATAGTGAAACCGGAGAATGCATTAGAAGGATGTACATGAATGGTATTCCTGTAGCAGGCTTTTCGGCAGGCGCCCTGATCATCCCGGAACATTGCATCATTCCCCCTATTGATACACCTAAAAGACAGCACCTCTTTTTGAAAGGGCTCGGGTTAATCAGGGGTTGCGCCATCAGTGTCCATTTTACCAAGTGGAATGAACGGGAAAATCTAAAGGCAGCGGCAGGAAAAGTCAGTGCTGCGACTGATTATGGAATTGACGATGATGCAGGCGTCTATTTTCACAATGAAATTCAGGCTGACGATGAAGGAAGCATACATATTTATAAAAATGGAATTTAAAAAAAGCAAGCCGATTGGCCTACTTTTTTAGTTATAATGAAGCAACTCATTCCTCTGTCTGCTTCCGTTCTTTCTGCCTCTGTTCCATTTCAAATTCTTCCAGCATAGAAATGCGCTCAAGCATCGTTGGATGCCCATATCGGAATACTTTCACAAGAAGCGGCGGATTTACCTGGCTTAAACCGGCACGTGTCAGCTCCTGAAATGTTTCTATTGCGGCTTTTGAATCCTTTGTCATTTCAATGGCATAGCGGTCTGCCCTTGTTTCCTGATACCGTGAAACAAGATTGGATAGAGGGCTTGAAATAAAGAGCAGCATTGAAAGAATCATCAAAAAAAGCGGCAGGGAACGTATGTCATTTACTGCAGGAATTTTTAGCGCTCTTCCCCATTTATCTACTGCTTTTTCCATTAATTTAGCAGTCAAATACAGCCCCAGCAGAGAAAGCAGCAAGTATCCTCCAATTCCGATGTAAATATGCTTCTCCACGTAGTGGGCCATTTCATGTGCCATTATAAACAGAATTTGGTCTTCAGTTAATTTATTTAGAGTTGTGTCCCAAAGAACAATTCTTGAATTTGAGCCGATCCCTGTTACATATGCATTCAGCGCATTCGTTTTCTCGGCCATATCGACCTCAAAGACATGTTCAGCCGGTATTTTAGCCTGATTGGCCAAATCAAGAATTTTCGTTTCAAGCTGTTTATCTTTTAAAGGATAAAAATCATTATACAGAGGGTCAATGACAACCGGCTGCAGAAACATCATAAATAAGGTAAATGGAACTGATAATAGCCATGCGTAAAGCCACCATCTTTTCCTGCTCTTATTAATCAGCCAGTAAAGAACAGACACGATAAGAAGCATCATTCCATAATTAACCCAAAAATCAATGAGTTCATCCTTCATCCACCCACTGAAGCTCTGAGTGGAGATATTATACGTTTTTGAAAGCGAAAAGCTGATATAGCTTAATGGCATCGTAGCAATAAAGGCGAAAAAAGAAAGCCAAATCAAATAGATTGCCGTTTGCAGGAATTTGTATGGCGCAGTCTGTTCCGCCCATTTTTTAAAAGCCTTTGATAAGCCAAATAAAAGAATAAATAAATAAAATATCCATTCAAAAGGTGTAGAAATAAAAAACAGCAGGTTTCTTATTTTAGAATATTCCTCACTGAGCATCAGTTCCCTGCCGTTCAGGAAAGTTGCCGGATCTGCCCGTGACCCTTCATACTCAAAGGGCAGACTGGCATCAGCAAAATAGAATAGATACCAATAAAAAAATAAACCGTATACGAAAAAGGCCAGAGCCCCATAAAAACCTAATTTCCGCGCCATCCAATTCCCCTCCTATGGTACAACCTTTCTATATTTAGTTTAGTATAAAAATCTGTAAATAGAACTCAATTGATGGGACAATCATTTCTTTCTATTCCAGCTGTTCTATTGAAAAAGCCGGTTCAAGAAGGAACCGGCTAAAGAACATCCATCATTATCTTTTCTAAAATAAAAAAGAATATACAGATAACACAGCTATTGATCCCAGTACAACGACAATTACATTTGCGCCTAAAAAGGCTGCCAGAAAAGCAGCAGCTGCACCGAGCAGACCAAACCAAATATCTTCATTTATAAAAAGAATACCCGGAAAAATGAGTGCCCCTAATGTCGCATAAGGCACATTCTTTAATATCCCCTGAACAAAGCCGGGAAGCTCCTTCCCCTTAAAAAGCACAAAAGGCAGCAGCCTTGGGATATAAGTAACTGCTGCCATCCCAACAATCATCCACACAATATGGCTACTCATGCTCCTGCCCCCTGTCCCTGTTTTTTACACTTTCTATCCATTCCACTATTACAGCAGATAAAAGCGTGGCCGATACAATTGCCCAGCCTGTCGATAGCGTATTAGTCAAAGTGAAAATCGTGTTAAAACACGCTGCAAGTGCGGCAAGAAAAACAACTTTTGCACTTTTTTTCATAGACGGAACAAGAAGGCCGACAAACATGGCATAAAGTGCAACAGACATGCTTTCCTGCAAGGTCTGCGGAAGGCTCGCCCCAATAAGATGCCCAAGCCCCGAACATATGACCCAGCTTGCATAGGAAACCGATATGAGCCCCAGCATATAACCGCTTGTTACCTTTTCTTCACGTACTGCTGCAACTGAAAAGGTTTCATCCGTAATCCCAAATGATAAAATCACCTTGTTGGCAGCCTGTTCATCGTCCCACTTTTCATTAAGAGAAGTAGACATCAAAAAGTGCCTGATATTCACGATAAAAGTTGTTAAAACAATTTCAAATATGCCTGTTCCCAGTGTAAGCAGGCTCAGGGATATGTACTGTGCTGCCCCGGCAAATACAAGCAAACTCATTAAAACTGTTTCACCTATTGTAAGACCGGTTGTTTTGGCAAGCAGCCCAAATGTTAAAGCAATGGGTGCATATCCTATCGCGATGCTGATTCCCGACTGCACCCCTTTTCTAACTTCACCGGAAGGCTTGCCGACTGCAAGTTCTGCCATGATGCTCACCGCCTAAAAATATAATAAAAGGTTCTAAAAATTATACTATAATAGACTTAAAATTAGAAGAATATGTTATCGTCTTTGAATTTTGATATAATGCCGCTTGAACAAAAAATCCGAACAAGGCAAAAACCTTGTCCGGTCCACAAATCTAAATAAGAATCGCCTTGTCGCTGTTCATTTTCTCCCCACGGATTTTCTGGAATTCCTCCAGCAGTTTTTCCACTGTCAAATCTTTCTTCTCTTCCTCATTTGTTTCAAAAATAATCTGGCCTTTGTCCATCATGATCAGCCTATTTCCCAGGTCAAGCGCCTGCTGCATATTATGGGTTACCATTAATGTGGTAAGATTATATTTTTCCACAATCTCTTTCGTAAGGCTGGTAATTAATTCTGCACGAGCCGGGTCCAAGGCAGCGGTATGTTCGTCCAAAAGTAATATTTTTGGCTCTGTGAAGGTCGCCATCAGCAGGGAGAGCGCCTGCCGTTCTCCGCCTGACAGCAGTCCAACTTTTGCTGAAAGTCTATTTTCCAATCCCAGATGAAGCATTTCCAGGTGACTCTGGAAAAAGTCACGCCGTCTCCTGGAAACCCCTTTGCGAAGTCCGCGCGCCGCAGTTCTCGCATAAGCAATGGCCAGATTTTCCTCTATCGTCATGGAAGGGGCTGTTCCGGCCATCGGATCCTGGAAAACACGTCCAATCAGCCTGGATCTTTTATGTTCCTTCACGAGAGTGACATCCTTTCCATCAACCAGCACTTCTCCCATATCAGGAATCAATTTGCCTGAGATCATGTTCATAAGAGTTGATTTTCCCGCTCCATTACTGCCGATAACCGTCATGAAGTCCCCTGGTTTCAGGTGAAGATCTATTTTGTGTAGAGCTGTTTTTTCATCTGGTGTTCCCTCATTAAACACTTTATGAATCTGATTTAATTGCAGCAAATTGTTCACCACTTTTCCCGTAAGCATTCGTTTTTTTCGCTTCTGCCAATCTCCTGCGCTTTCTCTGCTTCTCCTTCTGCTGCTGAATAAGCTTGGGCAGAATTAGCGCACCAATCACGATTACTGCTGTAATCAGCTTCATATCTCCTGTTTCAAGGAATTCCACTCTCAATGCAAGAGTTACGATAATCCGGTATAGAATGGCTCCTCCGATGACAGCCAATGTAGCTCTGACAATTGTTTTTGCACCGAAAATTGCTTCTCCGATGATTACGGATGCAAGCCCGATGATTATCATCCCGATTCCCATTCCGACATCACTGAATCCGTTATACTGTGCCACTAATGCTCCTGAAAATGCCACCAGTGCGTTTGAAATACCCAAACCGGCTATCTTCAGGAGGTCTGTATCAGCAGAAAAGCTGCGGATCATCGTCTCATTGTCTCCTGTCGCCCGTATAGCCAATCCAATATCTGTCTTTAAAAAAAGATCAATCAGTACCTTAACAGCAAATGCTAAAACCAGCATAAGCAATAGAATCCCCCAGGTCTTAGGAACAAAACTCATTCCCACCGCTCCGAGCAGGCTTTGGATAGTCTGATCAATTCCAAGTCCCTGCCAGAATGCTGTAATCTTTGTAATAGCCGTTTCCTCAGACAGCAGAGGAACATTTGACTTACCCATAATCCTGAGATTTATAGAGTATAATGCAATCATCATTAATATTCCTGATAAAAGCGCGTTAATTTTTCCTTTTGTATGAAGAAGGCCTGTAAGGCAGCCTGCTGCAAAACCCGCAAGCAATGCTGCCATAGTCGCCAAAAATGGATTGTATCCCCCTGTTATCATGACAGCAGCAACAGATGCACCCGTTACAAAACTTCCATCAACCGTCAGATCGGGGAAATCCAATATTCTGAATGAGAGGTAAACGCCCAGCGCCATTAAGGCATAAATAGCGCCTGCTTCAATGGAGCCAAAGATGGCAGTTGGCATAGTAATCTTCCTTTCTATTAGAAAAGCGCTAATAATTTGCAGACATTACTCCACAAACTCAGCAAGCCCGTTCCATTCATCTTTTAAGTCAATGCCCATTTCTTCTGCAGCCTTTTTATTGATTACCAGCTTTAGGTTCTGCGGATATTGGACAGGCAGTTCGGATGGCTTCTTGCCTTCATTTAAAATTTTTGCCGCCATTTCCCCGGCTTCATATCCGATATCTTCATAGTCAAATCCGTATGCAGCAAATCCCCCGCGTTTTACAGAATCCAGCTCTCCCACGAAAAGCGGGATATCATTGTCGTTTGAAACTTGAATGACAGATTCCAAAGCGGAAACGACAGTATTATCGGTAATAATATAGATGGCATCTGCTTTTCCGACAAGTGATTCTGCAGCCTGTTTCACTTCAGAAGAATTGGATACGGTAGCTTCGGCCAATTTCATATTTGTACCAGAAAGAGCTTCCTTCACCTTATCAATCTGCACCTCTGAATTTTGTTCTCCTGAATTGTAAATAACACCTACCGTTCCAGCCTCAAATTGCTCATCTATAAATTTAACCATGCTGGGTATCGCATCAGGATGGGTATCTGTTGTACCAGTTATATTTCCTTCAGGTGCATCCAGTGATTTAACTAATTGCGCACCCACTGGATCAGTTACTGAAGTAAATACAATTGGTATATCTTTCGTTGCATTCAGTGCACTTAATGCACTGGGTGTAGAGTTGGCAAAGATCAGGTCCACTCCATCTCCGGCAAAATTATTGGCAATGGATTGATTATTATTCTGGTCCCCCTGAGCAATCTGGACATCGTAGCTTGCTTTAATGCCTGAATCCTCCAATGCCTTTCTAAAGCCCTCCAGCGCCGCATCTAACGAAGGATGTTCGACAATCTGAGTAACTCCTATATTAATTGACTCTCCCTTTTCTTTATCCGAAGAGCCGGCTTCCCCATTTGTACTTTCACTTCCGCAGCCGCTTAGCAGTAAAGTTCCTATAAGGCCTGCCGCAGCTATAGCTTTAAATGTTTTTACTCTCTCTAACATACTGGTTGTCCCCCTCTTATCTCTATCTTTTACTTCAGTACTTTTATGCTTTTATGCTTTTATTCACTAAATTATATAGTCAATAGCTGTACGATTCAAGTGATTTTTTAATAATTTTCAAAAAATTTATTATATTAATAAAGAAACACCGCATTAAATGCTGCGGTGTCTCATATTACTAATTTATTTTATTTCCCTTTAAACTCAGGTTTTCTTTTTTCGGCAAAAGCTGAAAGAGCTTCAACTCTATCTTCCGTTGGAATAATAACTTCGTATGCCTTCCTTTCAATCTGCAGCCCAGTCTGCAAATCAACACCCATTCCATGCTTTACAGCAAATTTAGCCTGCTGAAGGGCAATTGGCCCGTTGTTAAGCATTTGTCCGGCAAACTCAAAGCAATCATGTAATAGATTATCCTTTTCAGTCACTTTAGTAAGGATGCCGTAATTAAGCGCTTCTTCAGAAGTGAGCCTCTTTGCCGTCAATATTAACTCAAGGGCTTTAGCCTGGCCAATCAGTCTTGGAAGCCTCTGTGTGCCTCCTGCACCCGGTATTATGGCTAAGCTTGTTTCTGTAAGTCCCATGGAAGTGCCGGAAACTGCAATGCGGAAGTCGCAGGATAGTGCCAATTCCATCCCGCCTCCGAACGCAAAACCGTTTATGGCAGCGATAGTAGGCTGCGGAAGCTGATCAACCAGGGAGAATACCTCACCTATTTTATATACATTCCTGCGTACTTCCTCATCAGATAATGTCCTGCGCTCTTTAAGATCCGCTCCGACGCTGAATGCTTTTTCTCCAGCCCCTGTAAAAATAACAACACGAACATCCGGACTGGTGCGCAGTTTTTCAACTGATTCCTGGAGCTCCGACAAAGTTTCATAATTAAAAGCATTCATTGCATCAGGGCGGTTAATCGTTACTACCGCAATATGACCTTTTCTTTCGACTGCAATAGAACTCATATGTATCTCTCCTCTTTCTTTTGCTACCTAATAATTCGATAAATTCCGCGAAAACCCTTTCAAATTTAGCAATTCAAATGAAGAATAGAAAAAGACAGACACATGTCATGCCTGCCCTTAAAAGCCTATTTAGCCTGAAGAACCTGATTCTTCAATGCCCTTCGTAAGATTTTGCCAGTTGTATTCTTGGGAAGCTCCTCTAAAAATTCGATCGATGATGGCACTTTATATCTAGCCAGATGCTCTTCACAGTATGCAAGCAGCAATTCTTCTGTCAGCTGGGGATTATTTGTTACTACGTAACACTTTACCGCTTCACCCAGATTCGGGTCAGGCACGCCCAATACAGCAGCTTCTACGACCTCCCTGTGATTATAGAGCACCTCTTCTACTTCCCGCGGATACACATTATAGCCGCCGACTAAAATAAGGTCCTTTTTACGGTCAACGATATAAAAATAGCCTTCCTCATCCCTTTTTGCAAGGTCTCCTGTATAAAGCCAGCCATCACGGATTGTGGCCGCGGTTTCTTCCGGCAGCTTGTAGTACCCCTTCATTACGTTTGGCCCGCGTACGGTCAATTCACCAACTTCGCCAACAGAAACTTCCTCTCCCAATTCATTTACGACTTTATTCTCAACGTTCATAATGGATTGCCCGATCGAGCCTGCTTTACGCGGTTTATCAAGCGGATTGAAGCATGTAACCGGAGAAGCTTCTGAAAGACCGTATCCTTCCGAAACAATGACACTGAATTTTTTCTCAAAACCATGGAGAAGCGCAACCGGCATGGCAGCACCACCTGATATGCACAGCCTTAATGATTTCAGATCTTCCGGATTGCCATCTTCATACTGAAGAAGGAAATTGTACATGGTCGGAACTCCGGCAAAAACAGTAGGTTCATATTTTTTGGCTAGCCTGAAAATCTCTTTCGGGCTGAATTTTGGATCTATTAAAATGGTAGCCCCATTCATGAGAGGTGCATTGAGAGCAACCGTTAAACAGAAAACATGGAACATAGGCAGAGTAGTAATAACCCGGTCATTCTCATTCATGTGTAAATAGTCGCTTACATCCTTTGCATTGCTGTAGAGGTTTTTATGTGTAAGCATGGCACCTTTTGGCTTTCCTGTCGTACCGGATGTATATAGAATAACGGCTGTATCATCTTCTTCGAGTTCAGGGCCCTTAAACCCAATATCTCCTAAAGCAATTAATTGTGTAAACGATTTCATTTTTGAAAAAGCAGATAATGCAGACAGATCCTGTTCTGTAGCTTGTCCCTGGGGTGTATCACAAATAATATAGTTTTCTACCTTTGGAAGCGCCTGATGCATCTTTTCAATTAAAGGCACTAATAGATCAAGCGTGACAACCGCTTTTACATCACCATTATTTACAATGTAGCCGATTTCATCAGGTGTATAAATTGGGTTGATCGGTATAACAGTTGCTCCAAGCCGCAGTGCTCCATGCAGGCCGATGACAAAATGCGGTGAATTCCCCAGTAAAAGAGCAATATGATCCCCTTTTTTCACTCCCAGCTTTGAAAGCCCATCCGCAAATTTGGTTACAGCACCATCAAGCTCCGCGTACGTACTGGACTGATCCATAAAATAATAGGCAGTCTTATCGCCCATCTTAATCGCCGTTTCATGCAGCTGCTCTGTTAAATTCATTTACACTCCCCCTATAATGAATGAATAGTCATTCATTTTTATTAAATAAATTTTCTAAATATATTATATTGAAAGAAATTTTTGTATTCAAGTAGGAAAGCGAATCTTTCACAATTTCTTTTTTTCAGAGTGACTGGCTCGCAAGACTTTATATAAGAATAAGAAAAGCCGGCATTATGCCAGCTTTCTCTCATTAATACACCAGGTTAACGAATTCTTCTTTAGTCACATTTCCGAAGTAATGCTTAATTTCCAATCCTTCAAGAGCCTTTTCAACCTCTGACTTTTCATAGCGAATTCCTGTTAGCTTGTTTTCAATTTCACTTACATCGCCAACCCCAAAGAAGTCCCCATATATTTTGCATCCCTCAATTTTTCCTTTTGTGACATTAAGTCTGATATCAATTTGACCAACTGGGAAGCGATAAGAATGCTGAAGATCAAATTTAGGTGATCTTCCATAATTCCAATCCCAGTTCTGATAGCGCTCCCTGGACAGCTGGTGAATTCTTTCCCAGTCCTCATCCGTAAGCTTGTACTCCGGAATTTCACCTAAATCTCCAAAAATATTCTTTAGAAGCAAAGTGCGAAATTCTTCAATCGTAATTTTTTCGCCCAGGAACTCCGAGATATTAGCAACCCGGCTTCGAATTGATTTAATGCCCTTTGATTCAATTTTATCCTTCTTTACCTTTAGCGCTGAAACGACACTTTCAATTTCGGAATCAAACAAGAGGGTGCCATGGCTAAACATTCTCCCTTTGGTGGAAAACTGGGCATTCCCGGATATTTTTCTGCCTTCTGCCATCAGATCATTCCGGCCGCTTAATTCAGCATTCACACCAAGCTTCTGCAAAGCTTCTGTAACTGGTTCGGTAAACTTTTGGAAGTTGTGAAAGCTGTCACCATCATCTTTTGTAATAAAACTGAAGTTGAGATTGCCTAAATCATGATAAACGGCCCCTCCTCCAGATAGCCTTCTAACAACATGGATGCCATTATCCTCCACGTATTCCGTATTAATCTCTTCTACTGTATTCTGGTTTTTTCCGATAATAATGGAAGGTTCATTAATATAAAACAGCAAA
Organism: Cytobacillus sp. EB106-05-05-XG126; assembly: GCF_058791715.1. Taxonomy (NCBI): domain Bacteria; kingdom Bacillati; phylum Bacillota; class Bacilli; order Caryophanales; family Bacillaceae; genus Cytobacillus; species Cytobacillus sp. EB106-05-05-XG126. The sequence continues at coordinate 2,035,077 of NZ_JBYTDU010000001.1, forward strand.
TAGGTTTCTTCAATATCAAGATTCTTTAGTGCATATTCCTCAATAGCAAGATTAATTCTGGGATCTGTGATTCCCTGGTTGTCGATAAAAAGCATCTATTTTCCTCCTTAAAATATATGAGACCATTGGTAATCCGCTATAGAAATAGGACCGGCATATTTAGTCGATGCCTCCTCCTTCAGCTTTCGAAGTTCACCATAATGAGGCAAATGTGTCAGCAGCAGATTATTCACCTTTGCTTTGCTGGCCAATGTTCCAGCATCCAGGCTTGTCATATGCCCCGCATTTTCCCCGTTCTGATGACCATAAAAATTACACTCGCAAACTAATAGATCAGCATTTTCGCTAAATGCCACCAGCTCTTCTTTATAAGAAGTATCTGCCGTGTAAACAAGTGATTTGCCGCCTGCTTCAATTCTCATTGCATAGCATGGCACAGGATGATTGGTTTTCATAAAGCGAATCTGAAATGGTCCTGCTGTGAGAGTGCCTTCAGGATCATAGGCGACTCCTTTTGTAATATCCTTATATGTAAGTTTGGCAAATTCAGGCTGGTCGAAAGAATGTCCATAAATCGGGAGTGCAGCTGTTTTCTTGCCCATGAAGCCCTGAATGAGCCTTGCATGCTGCAGCACTCCTATATCCGCAATATGATCTGGATGGTAATGCGAGATAATCAGCCCATCTAAGTCTTCTGGCTGAAAAAAATTCTGCATTTTTGAAAGCACGCCGCTTCCGCAGTCTACCAGCAAATGAAATCCTTCATGCTCCAGCAAATACCCGGAACTGGCCCCATCTGCTTTAGGATAACCGCCCCAGCTGCCGATTACAGTTAACTTCATCACAAATTCCCTCCTAATTAGAAAAACGAAAGTCGTCTGAAGCTAGACAGTTAATTAACTTCAGAATTATACGCTATCTTAAAAGAAGGCTGTTTTCGCAAGGTTTGTTGCTTTTCGTTTATTATTTACTGAGTTGATTGGAGCGGAAGGTGCGAGATCCTCGAAAATGCTGGCGCATTTCCTTCGTGCGGTGCTTATTCGAGGATGCTTATTCAAAGTCCTGCGGGAATAGCGGGACAGGTGAGACCCCACAGACGCGGAGCGTCGAGGAGGCTCACCGCTCGCCCCGCGGAAAGCGAGCAGCCTGGAGCGGAAATCAACGGACAACATTGATAGTCGAAAAACAACGTTTTACACGAAAAGAGCCTAAAAGAAAGCACAAGCGAATTCGCTATTACTGGATAATCTGGCTTTCCTATGTCCAATATACTCGATTATGCCTATTTTTTCACTTTTTTAAAATTGTATTGAAACAGATGTTGACATAAAAACACTGTTATAATACAATGAACTTAAATAATCAAACTATTTAGAACAAAAACACAAATTAGGAGGCTTCAACATGATTCAAAACATTATGGAGTTTTTCAGAAACCTGCCGGCAAAACAATGTTCAGAATGCGGGAAGTCGATCGAAGAACAGCATGAATGCTACGGAAACAAGTGTGAAAAATGCATGGGAATGACAGATTTATAGAATAATATATCTAAAGCCAGCCCACACAGGGCTGGCTTTGCTTTTACTTATAATCAATCAGTCTGCTCTGCAGCAGCTGCAAATCTTTTCTTGTGCATGGCAGTAAAGTAAACAAAAGATCCTGCAATGAACAAGGCTCCAAAGCTCAGGAGAATTACCGCATTCTCCCACATAAAATCAAAATTGCCGCTTGAAATGACTGCCTTAAAACCGGAAACAGAATAGGTCATAGGCAAATATGAACTGATTGGCTGAAGTGCATTAGGAATCAGCTCAAGCGGAAAAGTACCGGCACTTGTTGTCAGCTGGAGTATTAAAATAATGATCGCAACAAACCGGCCTGGGTCACCCATGACAGTGACAAAGAATTGAATAAGCGCTATGAAAGTCAGACTGGTTAGGATTGTAAACAGAAGAAACAAAGGTACACTCTGAACTTCCAGGCCAAGTCCCAGCAATAGAATCATCGCTGCAATAAGACCCTGAATAATGCCTATTCCTGCAAGGATTCCGAACTTGCTTGCAAACCAGCTGAATCCTGAGCGCGGAACGCCAGCCGGTTCCCTAAGCGGGAATACAATGGAAAGCAGCAGAGCTCCAACAAAAAGACCAAGAGACAGAAAATAAGGTGCAAATCCTGTACCGTAGTTTGGAACTTCTGTAATCTTCTCATTATCTATTTCTACCGGATTTGCCATCATGTTATACGTTTTATCGCTGGCATTTACTGATGAAGCATTTTCAGCGCCATCAGCTAATTTATTTGCTAACTCAGACGACCCTTCATAAATTTGTGAATTACCCTCAGCAACTTTGCCTGCACCAGCTTCAAGCTGCTTCGAGCCGTCTGCAAATGCAGCTGAACCTTGTGTCAGTTTGCCAAGGCCTCCTGACAGATCTGCTGCACCGCCTGCCAGCCTGTCTGCTCCGGCCTGCGCATCACCAAACTTCTGAGCAAATGTTTCCATTCCTGCATCGAAATCTTTATGGCCCTGTACCAGCTTAAGGGAGCCATTTTCCAGCTCGGCTGTTCCCTGGGCAAGCTGATTTATTCCCTGCTGGAGCTGCTGCTGTCCTGCCTTTAACTGCCCCATTCTTTGGGATAATTCAGCTCCTCCACTTGATAGTTTGCCGGCTGATTCGGCAAGCTGGGCTGATCCGGTCTTCAGCTGTGCAAGTGCAGTCTGAAGCTCAGCCTTTTCAAGAGAACCTTCTGGAAGCTGCGATAAGATGCCCTGCAGCCTTTGTTCTAAAAGAGCAGTGCCTCCGCTGAGTTTTTGCGCTTCCGTCTGCCATTGATCCAGAGATGAAGATAATGTGTTTGCTCCATTTTCAAGCTGTTCGGTTCCATCGATCATAACTGGAAGTTTTTCTTTAACTGTTAAGATTCCTTCTTTTGTTTGTGTAACACCTGCAGAAAGATCTTCACTTCCTGACTTTAGCTGATCAGAAGCATTTCTCAATTCCGATTGGCCTCCTGCAAGTTGGCCTAAACCTTCTGAAAGAGATTTAGCACCTTCTGCCATTTCCTTAGAACCCTTGCTTGCTGTGCTTACGCCGTTATTGAACTCAATGGATTTATTGGCCAAAAGCTCAAGCTTCTCATGCAGGGTTTTGGAGCCGTCCTTAAGATCAGCTGCTCCTTCACTGATTTGAAAAGCACCATCACTTGCCTGTCCAATGCCATCTGCTAGTTCCCCTACCTTATCAAACATGGTTTCTGCATATGTTTCAGTTACTTTTTCTGACAGTGACGCTTTAATTTTTTCAACAGCCGTCCCGCCAATTTGAGCAGATAAGAAATTGTAGCTCTCATTAGGAACATAAATTAGATTCATTTTCTGCGGCTTGTCTTCCAGCAGAGTGGTAGCATTCTTGGAGAAATCCTTGGGAATTTCAACCAGCATATAGTATTGCTGATCATTTAGATCCTTATATGCTTCTTCTTTATCAACAAATTGAAAGTTAAAGTCCTTGCTTTCCTTTAAATTATCAACAAGATCATTGCCCAGGTGCATTTCATTTCCTTCCAATACAGCACCGGCATCTTCATTAACTATGGCAACCGGGAGATCATCTAAATGATCGTATGGATCCCAGAATGCCCACAGGAACATTCCACTGTATAAAACCGGAATAAACATGACTGCTATAATCGGAATCAGCAGCTTTTTGTTTTTTATAATGGCTGAAAACTCCTTAAGGAAAAGTTTGTTTTTCACCGTAAATCCCTCCAAATTACTTTTTGACCATTTTTCTCATTCGGTCATTTTCCTGAAAAAATAGAGGACTATCTAGTTCGATAATCCTTTCATAATGTATTGCTCAAACAGAAGAGCTATTTTTTCTTTTTCCAATGGTTCATGACGCTGTTCCCAATCAAAAATAAGTGCAATATAAAGCTTAAGCATGACAAAGGAAGTCAGTTCCGGATCGCATTCCCGGATTTCTCCTCTTTCAATGGCAAGTGTAACTTTATCTTTTACATATTTTATTATCGCATCCTCCACTTTCCCAATTACATCTGTAACAGCAGGAGTTCCCATTTCCTTTGCTTCCTGGAAAAGCTTGATTGTCAGCTGATGCTTCATGCGGAATTCAAGTATTTTATACAATCCCCGATGAACATTTTTGTGAAAGGGCAAAGAAGGATCAAGCGCTTCATCGGCTGCATTTTTCATTTCCGTGATAAGCGTATGGATAATTTCATCAAACAGCTCTTCTTTATTTTTAAAGAAATTATAGATAGTTCCTTTTCCAACATTCGCAAGCTTTGCAACCTGATCCATAGTGGTTGCTTTATAGCCGAAAAGAGAAAATGATTTTGTGGCTGCTTCAAGAATCTGCTGTTTCCGATCTGCTGACATAAACTCACCTCTTCGAAAATGACTAAATGAACAATTTGGTCATTAGTACATGAAGTAATGTATCATACTCTATTTGAAAAAGCAACCTGAAATGATGCCAATTTAAAAAGCTGTCACACACGGACAGCTTTTGGCTTGTTGATTTGCAGGTATTCTAATGTATTTCGAACTGCCTCTTCTGCCTGATCTATGCAGTCAGGAACACCAAGACCTTCATACGAACTTCCTGCCAGAAAAACGCCCGGCAGCTCATCCTGCGCCTGTTTCTTTGCCAATCCGACGCGTTCTTTATGTCCAACGGTATACTGAGGCATTGAATCCTTCCATCTTGTTACATAACTAAATTCAGGATTCATATTAATATTCATCGTTTTATTTAAGTCATCAAGCACAACTTTAACAATTTGATCATCTGACAGATCCACAACTGCTTCATCACCGGCTTTGCCAACGTAACAGCGCAGAAGCACTTTTCCTTTTGGGGTAGAATGAGGCCATTTTTTATGTGTCCAGGTACAGGCAGTAATAGTGTAATCACTGTGGCGTGAAACAACAAAACCCGTTCCATCTATATCCCTTTCAATCGCATCTTCTGGAAAAGCCAGAGCTACAGTTGCCACTGAAGTGGACGGCATTTCTTTAAACTGCTCAAAAAGTCCCCAGCCGGAGAAGATGCTGCACAACGCATGGTGGGGAACAGCCATAACTATGCAATCTGCATTAAGGCTTTCTCCCCCATTTATTTCAACGGTATAGCTTTTGCCATTCTTAATAACCGATTCAATGCGATGGCCTTTCAGCACAGTCCCGGGTTCAAGCTTGCTTTCGAGAGCATCGACAAGTGATTGAAGCCCTGATTTGAAAGTAAGAAACATTCCTTCTTTGCTTTTGCTGTTTCCGGCTTGTTTCGGCTGAGAGCCTGCAGCCTTCTTCATTCCCATTATTAAGCTTCTATACTTCTGCTCAACCTGATAAAACTGCGGGAAAGTGGCCATAAGGCTCAATTGATCAATATCGCCTGCATATATGCCAGAGAGAAGCGGTTCAATTAAATTATCGACAACTTCGTCACCAAGCCTTCTTCTGAAAAAGGCACCCAGAGACTGATCTGTGGAAGGATTGGAGCGCGGCAGCACAAAATCTGCCGCAGCTCTTGCCTTTCCTGCAGGAGAGAATAAGCCGGTAGTAATAAAGGGAGCAATTTGTGTCGGGATGCCCATGATGGATCCGCCAGGCATTGGATATAGTCGCTGCCTTACAAGTACGTAAGACTTGCCGGATGTATTTCTCACAAGTTCCTTTTCCAGTCCCGCTTCCATAGCAAGGCGCGCTGCACTTTGCTTACGGGCCAAAAAGGAGTCTGGCCCTCTTTCGATCACAAAACCGTCTCGTAATATTGTTTGAATCTTGCCGCCAAGGCGATGGGAAGCCTCTATGAGCTTAACATCCAGAGCCAAGCCCTTTTCTTTAGCTTCCCTCTGCAGATAGTAAGCTGCAGCAAGACCCGTAATTCCTCCTCCGGCAACAATAACTTTCTGTCTCTCTCCCTGCACGGTAAATCGCCTTCTTTTCTAATTTTTTGCATTATCGCAGTCAACAGGCAGTAAGCCCCCACTGAGTGAAGTTTCGCTTTATCTATTCAGCAATTTAATAATGGCATCTGACATTGCATCAATGAACTCAGGCTGTGAATTCGGCATTTCAGGGCGGTAATAGCTTGCTCCCAGCTCATCAGTGACTACTTTGCATTCATAATCATTATCGTACAGCACTTCAAGATGATCTGACACAAAACCTACTGGTGTGTAAACGAATGCTTTGTAGCCTTTATTCTCATAAAGATCTCTTGTCAAATCCTGTACATCAGGCCCAAGCCATGGCTCAGGTGTGTTTCCTGCACTTTGCCAGCCGACAGCATAGTTTTTGACACCAGCCTGTTCGGCTATGAGGTCAGCTGTTTCCTGCAGCTGAAGCGGATATGGATCCCCTGATTGCAGGATTTTTTCCGGCAAACTATGTGCAGAAACAATTAACACTGCAGAATCTTTTTCTTCAGCAGGCATTTTATCGAAGGTTTCTTTTACCCGATCAGCCCAATATTTAATAAACTTAGGCTCTTTATACCAGCTTTCAACTGACCTTATTTCAAGGCCGCCAAGCTTTTCAGCCTCTTCCTTGGCTCTGCCGTTATATGATTTCACGCTGAAGGTTGAAAAATGAGGCGCAAGAACAATGCTGACAGCTTCCTCAATCCCATCCTCATGCATTTGTTTAACCGCATCTTCTATGAACGGTTCGATATGCTTCAACCCAATATACATTTTGAATTCATACTCGTCCTGAATTTCATTTAAATGCTGTTCAAGTTTTTCAGCCTGATCTTTAGTAATTTCTGCAAGCGGCGATATTCCGCCGATCGCTTCATACCGGCTTCTTAAATCTTCAAGCATTTCCTCAGAAGGCTTTCTTCCTCTGCGGATATGTGTATAGTAACGCTCAATGTCTTCTTCCTTATAGGGAGTTCCATAAGCCATTACAAGTAAACCCATTCTCTTTTTACCCATGTCATCCACCTCAAATTCTGTCTCCAGTTTTTATTGTGCCAAAAAACAAATCGATTACCAAAACTAATGCTCATAGCAATATGCAAGTGCAGCCTGCTATCGCTTTAAGCAAGCCTGAGGCTATTTGCTTAATTTTGAGGCAGAGTATTCGTGAATAAAAGCAGTTAATTTCTTTAATGTGTCAGGATTAACCTCCGGGAAAACACCGTGTCCAAGGTTGAAAATATAACCCGGCTGAGCCATTCCCTGATCAAGAATAGCTTTTGCTTTTTCCTCGATAACCTCCCAAGGTGCAAGGAGAATCGCAGGGTCAAGATTACCCTGAACTGTTTTGGTGATGCCTTTTGCCCTTGCTTCCTGAATCGGAAGTCTCCAATCAAGCCCCACTACATCAAGCGGCAGATCATGCCACTCCAGTGCAAGATGGCTTGCGCCTACACCGAACATGATCAGCGGAACATTCTCTTCTTTCAAGGCAGAGAAAATGCGATTCATTACCGGCTTAATAAAATAGCGGTAATCTTCCACATTCAGGGCACCAACCCATGAATCGAATATCTGGATGGCTTTTGCACCTGCTTTGACTTGGGACTTCACGTAGGTAATAGTCATTTCTCCAAGCTTATCCATTAACGCAAACCAGGCTTCAGGCTCTGCATACATAAATGCTTTTGTTTTGTTGTAATTCTTTGATGGACCGCCTTCGATCATATAACTTGCAAGAGTAAACGGAGCACCTGCAAAACCGATAAGAGGAACAGTGAGCTGCTCTTGAGTAAGAAGCTTAATGGTATCCAGGACATATGGAACATCCTCTTCCGGATTGATTTCACCAAGCTTTTCTACATCTGCTTTGGAACGGATTGGATTTGATATAACAGGGCCGATTCCTGATTTAATTTCCACATCCACCCCAATGGCTGGAAGCGGTGACATAATGTCTTTATAAAGAATGGCAGCATCATTGTTATACTGCTCAACCGGCAGCCTTGTTACATAAGCACAAAGTTCTGGCTGATGTGTAATTTCGAATAGGGAGTATTTTTCTTTAATTGCTCTATACTCCGGCTGTGAGCGGCCAGCCTGGCGCATATACCATACAGGAACATGCTCTGTCTGTTCTCCTCTTGCTGCCTTCAGAAATGTATCATTAAATGAGTTCGTCATTAAATTTTATCCACCTTTCAAGTCTTGTCTGCGTATTATTGTAATATATATGTAACCAAATTAGAAATCTCGAATATCTATCCTTTATGACTATATCCTTTTTTCTCTGTTTTTGTATAGATTTGAAAGCCAAATGTCAAAAAATTGACGTTTTTAACTGTTTAAATAAGGGAAAATTGAAGATTGTAAGGATATAAGCACAATATAAATATATTTTAAATAATGTAGTGTTTATACTTCAGAGTGAACAATATAAAACTTTTCCAAGTGGAGTGAGAAAAAATGAAGCTTTATATGGCCAGAGGAACTTACGATTTTTTGAAAAAAATTGAGGATAAGCACCCAAATGAAAACATGGTTACAATGCAGAATACTGATACATCCTTATTAATTCATGAAACATCAGGCACCTCCATCTTTAAAGAGCCCCGTTCCTATGAAGTCATCGATTCTTCCGGAACCTTCTCGGGCGCAGGATTTGCCGTTCTGAACAATGTACCTGTTACAGATGAAGGCAGGCCGCTATTTGAGCACCGGCTGAAAAACAGGGCAGGACTTATCGAAAATGAACCGGGATTTATTGCTATCCGTGTCCTGCGGCCTCTTGAATCAAACACATATGTCACCCTAACTCTATGGCAGGATGAAAAATCATTTAAAAACTGGCAGAATTCCAAAGCATATGAAAAAGCACATGAAAAGCGCGGGACGGAGAGCGGCATTGATAAGACACCGAATATTTTTTCCAGCCCTCCATACGTGACCCAATATTATATCCCTGAAGAAGAGTAACAAGAAAAGAATGCTGGAGCCAGAAGTTCAAAGTTATCTTTTCTTACCTATAAAAAAAGGATGAGCCTTTATAGCTCATCCTTTTTTCGCCTGTTTTTTTATGATTCCATTTCGGTTGGCATAAACGGCTGCCTGTGTACGGTCTGTAACGCCCAGTTTACTGAGGATATTGCTTACGTGTGTTTTGACGGTTTTGATGCCAATGAACAATTCCTCACTGATTTCCTGGTTAGTCATCCCTTCCCCAATGCAGAGCAGAACATCAAATTCCCTCTCAGTTAAATCATCATGAGGCTTTTTCTCTTTTTCTCTGAAACGGCTTACCATTTTACCCGCAACCTTTGACTCAATGACAGGCTCACCCTGCGCAGCTTTCTTAATGGCATTTACAACTTCGGCAGCATTTGCCGTTTTCAGCATATAGCTGAAGGCACCCGCTTCAATGGCTGGAAAAACCTGCTCATCATCGTAAAAGCTGGTTATAATAATAATTCTGCATTCAGGATAACTTTTTAAAATCTCCCTTGTCGCTTCTATTCCGTTCCCATTTTCCATCAGGAGATCCATCAAAACGATTTCCGGCCGCTCATTCAGCACAAGCTTTACAGCTTCATTCCCACTGCCTGCTTCCCCAATGACCTCTATGCCAGATTCAGTTGCCAAATAAGAAATAATGCCCCTTCTTACCATTTCATGATCATCCACAACTGCTACCCTGATCATTTCAGCCTCTCCCCTTTTGCCGGAATTTTAATATCTATATAAGTTCCTTCGTTTTCTTTGGATCGTATTTTGAATATTCCGCCAACCTCCTCGCAGCGTTCCCTCATAGTTTTCAGCCCGTAAGAAGTGATTCTCTCTTTATGAGGATTAAACCCTTTTCCATTATCAGCAATAAAAAGATAGATGTAATCTTCCTCTTCCGTTAGGGTTACTCTGATCTTTCCTGCATCCGCATGTCGGAGTACATTAGATAAAGCCTCCTGGACAATCCTGAATAAATGTTCTTCCGCTGCTTTGGAAAGATTTTCAACCTCATCAATGCTTGCATGGAATTCGATGTTTGTCTTTGCCTTTAACTCCTGTATCAGCTTAATAATACCGTCACAGAGTCTGTCATTACTCAACTGCACAGGCCTAAGATGGAGGAGAAGAGCCCTCATTTCCCCCTGGGCTTTCGCAGCGATTTCAGAGATTTCATTTAACTGCTCTCTCGCTTTATCACTATCCAAATCAAAAACTCTCAGGGCTGCTGAAGACATCATACTTAATGCGAAAAGCTGCTGGCTCACTACATCGTGGAGATCCCTGGCCAGGCGCTGTCTTTCTTCCATTACAGCTGCTGAATGGGCGGTTTGTGCCAATGCAGACTTTTCATCAGCAAGCCGCTGCATGGAAAAAACCTGCTCCTGAATATTTTCGGCCAGCTGATTCAGTTCATCTGATATTAATCCTATTTCATCTTTTTCATAAGAGTCCATCCGATCAGCATACTTGCCGCTTCTTAAGGTCGAAACAAATAATAAAATATCACCGAGCCGCCCTTTTATTAAGTAGCTGCCCTTGAGCCCAAAATAGGCACCCGTAAGGAGTAATACCGTTAAAACATACAAAAACAGCCAAAAGGTGCTCTTTATAGTCAATGGCGATTCAGAATTGTAAAATAGATAGACCTGCAATCCGACAAAAAAGATTAATGAACTTATAATGGCCATCATAATAAAGCTCTGCACAAACCAATACCTGATTCCGCTTTTTTTCATCTTATACCCCTATACTTTATCGATCCGAATGGATCCAATTTTTACTTGTACAGCGATTTTCAGCTTTCTGGATGCTTCATCATAACCAGGTGACTTATATTGAAGACTGCGGTTGATGTCACCTGTCTTTTGATCAAAAATGCGGATGTCTCCTATATTAATATTTGACTGGATCATCACCGGAATGTTTTCGGGGATGATCATTTTCACATCTCCAATCCACCCTCTCACAATGACAGGCGTCTCTTTCTCCGGGATGAAAGCTTTGCTGAAATCGATAAAATAATCACCGATCATTGTATATAAATCCATCGGCTCGAGAGACCAATTCGGCTGTTTAAAATCCACATCGCCAATTGAAAAGCCTCTTATATTTTTAAGCGGCTGAGGGCTTTCATATTTTGAGATATTAATAACTTTTTTCTCCGCTGCACCTTTGTCTTTCCCATAGATATCTGCCGGAAAATCCTGTTCAAAATGTATCTTTAAACGATCTTTTTTCAAAAGAATATTAATGCCGATAAAAATAAGAAACAGGGGCCAGAGTTTCCAGATTTCCATAAACCTGAATTCAATTACTCCGAGACGATCAAAGATTAATAGCATTGAAAAGACAATTAGAAATAACCCGGGAAACATCCCGCTCCGGCTATTCTTCAGTATGTATGACAGCAGATAATAACACCCGGCAGCCAATAGGATAAAGGGGTAAATTACGACAAATACCTCTTTTATTTCCAAGGAAATGACACCTAAGTTCATAAGAAGAAGCAAAACCCCAATAGCTGATAAAGTTATCGCGAAGATTATTTGATTAACGGACCTGTATCTCATAGGCTTTCCCTTCCCTCTTTTCACCTATTCTTGTATTCGCTAATGCAAAAACATTTTCCTTCTGTACATTCATTTTATCAGTCAGCAATTCTATTGAAACATCCCCCGGTGTGTTTCAGCCTCCTCCTCTGGACGGATTCAATTCATATCACCATTTATTCTATTCCATCATATTCTGTACTACATTCCGAATCGGGTGATTCGCCTAAACCGGCGGTTCTCTTATGGAATTTTGAAAGGGGGAAAATCAAGTGGGAGTTGAGCTGACAGCCATCCATTGGATATATGTTCTTTTTAGTCTCTTCATCATCGGCTTCATGGTTATGAAGAGAGATACAACGCTTGTCTGTATTGCTGGCATCTTTTTAATTGCCATTACAGCTACCGGCTCCTTAAGCGGTTCAATCAGCAGTATTTTCACCAGTTTTATATTTGCGATAACAGAACTTCTTTCCACTATACTGGTCATTTCCATTATAGTGGCCATGAGCCGGACACTGACCACAACTGGAATTAATGATGTCATGATCTCTCCTTTTACCAGGTTAATCAGAACACCGGCACTTGCCTACTGGACGATCGGAATTTTGATGATGGTCATCTCCTGGTTTTTTTGGCCATCTCCTGCTGTTGCCTTAATGGGGGCCGTCCTTCTTCCCGTAGCCATCCGGGTAGGATTACCTGCTCTGGGTGTGGCAATGGCCATGAACCTGTTCGGTCACGGCGTCGCCCTATCCGGAGATTTTATAATCCAGGCTGCCCCGAAGTTAACTGCCGACGCTGCTGGTCTTCCTGTTGGCGAGGTCATATCAGCCAGTGTTCCGCTTGTTATTATTATGGGTGCAGTCACGACTATTACCGCTTTTTATCTTATCAAGAGAGATATGAAAAGCGGCAAGCTGACTGCAGATACTGGTCTTACTGGGGATACACCAGCTGAACTGCAGGCTGATTCCAGTCAAAAACATCTGCTTTCACTTAAACAAAAACGTTTTTTTGCGTTATTAATTCCAATCTTATTTGCTGCTGATGTAGCAGCCATGTTTGCGTTAGATCTTCAGGGCGGTGACGCAACAGCTTTGGTAGGCGGTACATCGATATTTATTCTCTTGCTGATCACGCTCGCTGCCCATCGTAATAGGGGCCTTGAAAAAACTACAGCCTATTTAGTTGAAGGCTTCCAGTTTGGATTTAGAGTATTTGGCCCTGTCATTCCAATTGCAGCTTTCTTTTATCTGGGGGACGCTGGATTTTCTCAGATGATAGGAGACTTTTTGCCAAAGGGCTCGCATGGAATTGTTAATGATCTTGGAGTGGGGCTAGCATCTGTTGTCCCTTTAAGCAAAGAGGTAGGCGCCATTACATTGACTGTCGTTGGCGCCATTACGGGGCTTGATGGATCCGGCTTTTCCGGCATCTCACTTGCCGGCTCCATTGCAAATCTATTTGCGACAGCTATCGGCACAGGTGCTGCAACCTTAACGGCTCTCGGGCAGGTAGCTGCCATCTGGGTAGGCGGTGGCACACTGGTTCCCTGGGCCCTTATTCCTGCAGCCGCAATCTGTAATGTAGATGCTTTTGAACTGGCTCGCCGGAACCTGCTTCCGGTCACAATTGGCTTAATTGTAACAACTATTGCAGCCATGTTCCTAATTTAATAGAAGCAAAAGAGACTATCGGGCGATAGTCTCTTTTGCTTCTATGCTGATTCCCGCTCATATGAATTTCTTCTGAATATTGACTTTAAGGCCGCGTAAAGTGAAATTGAAATGAATACCCAAATATAGCCTGCTGCAAATCCTGCTGCAATATCAGACGGATAATGTACACCCATCACGATCCGGCTGATTCCCATTAAAAAAATCCAAATGCCGGCTATAATCGCCGTGATCCATTTCGCTGACGATTTCTTCAGCTCGGTAATGATAAAATAGGCTAATAACGTATATAGAATCATCCCAATCATCGCGTGTCCGCTCGGAAAGCTGAGACTCGCCACATCAACAAGATGCTCCTGATCAGGGCGCGGCCTTCCAACAGCCTCTTTAAGCCACTTATTTACTTCATTTCCCGCTGCAACAGCAAAAACAACAGCTGCCATCGCCTCATAATTCCTATACTTGAGCCAAAGCAGCGCTAAGAAAGCCAATGTAATAATCCCTACACCGGTTTTACTCCCCATATTGTCCATGGCTTCAAAAAACGGATGGGTGCTTTCTGAAAATAATCCTGTAAAGAATTTTGACAAATAACGGTCAAAATCAAGAGTTTGTCCGTTAGTAACGGCAACAAGAAAATATAGAAAAATGGATGCGGATACAGCCAGGAAAAAATAGGTCCATTTAGATTTAAGCATTTCCAATCTTACTAATACCTCCCATTTTGGTCTTAAATTATATTATCATCTCTACTTTACTTTTATTATGTTAAGTTTGCATAAAAAAAACATTTTTCCCTTTATCTCATTAAAGAATGTTATAATAATGGAAAAATTACATCGATAGGAGAGGAAATCATGTCTGAATCACTATTTAAAAAACTGGAAAGCTATTACGATGAAATGGTCTCCATCCGGCGCTATCTTCATCAGAATCCTGAAGTATCTTTTAAGGAAGAAAAGACGGCTCACTATATCAAAACCTTTTATGAAAATCTGGGGATTGAAGTCCGGAGCCATGTAGGGGGAAATGGAGTGGTTGCCAGGATTCATGGCAGCAAACCAGGAAAGACCATCGCTTTAAGAGCCGATTTTGATGCACTTCCTATCCAGGATGAAAAGGATGTCCCATATAAATCATTGGTCCCTGGGGTAATGCATGCTTGCGGACATGATGGACATACGGCAACTTTACTTGTACTGGCGAAGGCACTAAATGAACTTCGCGATGAATTAGAAGGTACATATGTAATGATTCACCAGCACGCCGAGGAATATGCTCCGGGCGGAGCGATTTCGATGATCAAAGATGGCTGCCTTGAGGGTGTCGATGCCATTTTTGGAACACACCTGTGGGCATCAGAACCAACAGGGAAGATCCAATATCGGGTTGGCCCATTTATGGCGGCAGCAGACAGGTTTGAAGTTACCATCCAAGGAAAAGGCGGGCACGGAGCACAGCCTCACAAAACGAAAGATGCGATTGTAACTGCCTCCCAGCTGGTTGTCAATCTTCAGCAAATCGTCAGCAGAAAAGTAAATCCAATTGACTCTGCCGTTGTAACAGTTGGTTCCTTTGTAGCTGATAACGCATTTAATGTAATTGCTGATAGAGCAAAATTGATCGGTACTGTCCGCACATTTAACGAGGACGTCCGCACTAATATCGAAGAGGAAATCGAGCGCATTGTCAAAGGAACATGCTACACAGCAGACAGTGACTATGAGTATCAGTTCCATAGAGGCTACCCTGCTGTTGTCAATCATAAAAGGGAAACCGAATACCTGGCTGAACTGGCAGGAAAAATTGATGAAGTCAGATGGGCAGAAGAGACAGACCCTGAAATGGGCGGTGAAGATTTCGCATACTATCTGCAGCATGTGAAAGGCACCTTCTTCTTTACAGGGGCAAGACCTGAAAATACATCAGAAAATTACCCGCACCATCACCCAAAATTTGATATTGATGAAAAAGCCATGCTGATCGCAGCCAAAACACTGGGAGCAGCAGCTTTAAACTATCATAGCTATCAGGAAAGCAAGGACTCCGTTGAAGTAGGAAAATAAGAAGAAATTCGAGTGTGGGCCAGGTGACTGGCCCATTTTTTTGTGGTGGTGTGGGCCTGCTTTATGAGCCGTTTTAAGTTTTAGCATAATAACCACCCAAAATGAGCGCAATGAATCACACTCGCCTCAAGCAAAGTATTAAAAACAGCCCCAAGCCTAATCAGGCCTTGGGGCTGTCTTTAAAATTCTCATACGATAAGCATTTTTAGCGGTTTCACCTAAGTGATCTAGCAAATTATAGTTCGCATACGCCCCGACAGCAGCACCAATCCCCGGCACCAGCTGGAGCATTTTAACAAAGTCAATATAATCCCGGTATTCCTGCTGAAATACCTTCCAGTCCATATCAGCCAGTGTTTCCTTCCGGTCATCCCATTCTTCAATCAGCTTCAGCGTTTCTTTCCTTTTATCATCACTGGAAAATGCGAGCTGAAAGACATGGAGGAGAAACAGGCGCTCTTCATAATCTTTTGTATCAAATCCATATATGGAGGCAGATTCAAAAAGAAATTTCATCTTAATGCTCAGCAGCAAGGGAAAATCAGCAATGCCAAGGAGTATTCCCCCTGCCCCGGTTCCGGCACCTTCGACAGCAGCTGTTTTGCGGTAAGTCGAAATCTTTTCTTCCAGCATGAGATCCATGTTTTCCAGGCTGCGGCCGGCAGATTGTTTTTTTCTGGTGAGTGCATTCGATCCAACCAAAGTGGCCTTTACCATATTCTTAATGCTGTCAGTGATAATTTGATGAGCTTTTTCAGGTATTATACTATTTACCTTTGTCTGAGCTTTTTTGGAAAGGCGATTCAGCATGCTGGAGCGCTTGTTGATCCGTCTCTTCCATTCTTCAATTTCATAAAAAGCCTTTAATTCATACTCCATCATTTTTCCTACCTGCCTTTTTTCAGGGTGACTCTATATACGCACAAAAGACAGCAATGGTTTCATTTTAAGCCCGGCTGCCTGCCAGCCGTTTCTGAATATAGATATGAGTATATACATATGCAAATAAAACTCCAACGGCTAAAGCCAAAAGCGAAGCCAGCCATCCGCCATTTGCCAGTACAGCAAGAGATAATAGGAGTGCCTGAACATAAAGTATTCCTGTCAGCAGCTGTTTAAAGGACTTCTCCTGTATATCCTCTTTAATCGGATATAAATTCACCCACAGCTTATCCTGATGGTGATTCCATAGCGGCAGCAGCTGAAATCCGGTTAAGTACATGAATAACGGCACAAGCAGGATTTGTCCCATTCCATACGAAATCAAATAAATTGCTCCAGCACCAATAAGAGTTAAACGAATGAATAAACCGAAGTAATCACCGGAACGGAGAAATGTACGGACATAAAGGTTTTTAAAAGTTGCATCCTGTTTGAATGGAATTCCTGAAAGCAGCCAATCAAGCCACTTCCGTCTTTTTACGCGGTCTTTCAGCTTTGGAACATCTGTAAACATATTGGCCAGCCTGTAGAAGGAGGTCATTCTTCGCTCTTCCTGATCAATCAAATATTCCCATTTCAGCCCTTTATCCCTGGATTTCATGGTAAAGAACAAATACAGCAGGATCAGCAGCACACCTGCTGCCAGCATAAAAATGGGGGAAGCGCCGCTAAATAGAAAATATAGAAACACAGCGTTAACAGCATAACGGACACATGTATCCAATACATGTACGCTTGTTTCGATATAATATTGTATCTTCCAGCGTATCAGCAAATTGATCATTTTTAGCATCAGCAGGATCAGCAGAAATGGTAAAAACACTTTAAAATTGCCATCATTCACCGCTGCATATAAGGGCAATAAAACTCCAAGCCCCATAACAAGGAGATATGCATGCACAAAAAAGCTGACTGCCATCGAACGTCTGAAATATCCTGAAAGCCTGTCTTCAAGCGGCAGCAGAAAAATTTTGTCTGCTTCAGAAAAGAATGTATAAATTGGGCTGTATGTAACCAGAAGAGCTAAGATGATTGCTAAAACCGCTGCAGCAGGAAAATCACCGGGCAGGGTTTTTATCCACTCCTGATAATAAAAAGCTGCAGTTCCCAGAAGAAACACCATGACAATGACAATATGGCCATTAAAGATATAACGGAGATAGCGGGAAAGCTCTTTGACTGTCCTCCCGAATCTCTCCTTCCATAATTGTTTTTCATCAAACATAATCTTCTTCCTTTGTGAGCTGGATATATAAATCATCGAGGGTTGCTCCCGGCATTGCAAATTGCTGCTGCAGCTCCGCTAAAGTTCCCTTCGCCCTTACTTTGCCTTCATGTAATATCACAAAACGATCACAATACCTTTCAGCGGTTGCCAGGATATGGGTAGACATAAGAATGCCGGCACCGCTCTCTTTCATTTTCTTCATCAAATCGAGAAGTGACTGAATGCCAAGCGGGTCCAGACCTACAAATGGTTCATCAACAATGTATAATGACGGCTGCACCAAAAAAGCGCACATGATCATTACTTTCTGCTTCATCCCTTTAGAAAAATGAGCTGGAAACCATTTCAGTCTTTTTTCCATTCTGAATTCCTTCAGCAGTGTTTCCACTCTTTGTTTATACTCTGTTTCAGGCAGACCATATGCCATGGCTGTAATACGCAAATGCTCTTCGAGTGTAAGTTCATCATACAAAATTGGGGTTTCCGGAACAAAAGTGAATTGCTTGCGATATCCTTCCTTATCCTTAAGGAATTGCATGCCATTGATCGTTATTTCTCCCTCCTTCGGTTCCATTAAGCCAATTACATGTTTGATGGTCGTACTTTTTCCGGCTCCATTAAGGCCAATCAGGCCGACGATTTCATGTTCACCCACTTCAAAGGAGACATCCTTTAAGACCGGGTTTCTCGTATAGCCGCCGGTAACGTTTTTAATTTCAAGCAGCGCCATTCTCAACGTCCTTCCTACTATGTATAAGTCCATTGTAAAAAAAGCCAAAGTAAATTGTCCAGTTTAGACAAAATTCCTGTATATAAATTACGGGACGGGACATTCTAATCTATGAAGGGGAAACAAGTCATTTGAACACCATTCAGATGATCAAAACTTGAAATGAGGTGTCTGTCGCAGACAGTTTCCTTTCAGTATAAGCTTCAAACGTTCCTAATAAGGGGATGGTTGCATTGCACATGAAACCTGATGATCTTAAACACTTGATCGCTTTACCCGTAAGTGGTCACTAAGTCATTTTTTAAATGAGGTGTTTGTTAAAGACTATCATCCATGCTTTATACGCCTGTAAAAGCTTATAAAGAAAATAAGGGGATGGTCCGATTGAACAAAGATCGATTTTCTCTAGATATGAACACAATTCATTCATAAATGAGGTGTTTGTTAAAGAGAATTCACCTGAAATAGAAACGTACCAATAGAAGCTTCCCCTTCACGAAGGCAGGATTCCAAGCGGATCCTGCCTTTTATTTTTTAAGCTGTTTTCGTAAAGTTTGTTGCTTTTTTATAACTAGATTAGTTTGCTTGGTTGATTGGAGCGGAAAGTGCGAGATCCTCGAAAATGCTGCCGCATTTTCTTCGTGCGGTGTTTCTCGGGGGAGTTTATTCAACGTCCTGCGGGAGTAGCGGGACAGGTGAGACCCCGCAGATGCGCAGCGTCGAGGAGGCTCACCGCCCGCCCCGCTGTTCGCTGAGCATCCTGGAGGAAATCAACGGACAGTATTGATAGACGAAAACAACAATTTATGCGAAAAGAGCCATTTTTTATGACTAGACCCACGCCATAATCCCATCCCCTTTTGCTTTTTTGTTTTTTGGAGGATATGGTAGAATTGTGAAAAAGATATTTGGTTAGGAGCTGACATAATGAACGATTGTATATTCTGTAAAATAATCAATGGCGAGATTCCTTCAGCCAAAGTTTTTGAAAATGAGCATGTGATGGCATTTCTGGATATAAGCCAGGTCACAAAAGGGCATACACTTGTCATTCCGAAAGTACATAAAGAAAACTTATATGAAATGGATGCTGAAACAGCCCGGAACTACTTCGAAGCTGTTCCGGAGATTGCCAGAGCCATTAAGGCCGAATTCGATCCAATTGGCCTGAATTTAATTAATAACAACGGTGAACACGCCGGACAGACCGTTTTCCATTTCCACTCCCACCTTATTCCCCGTTATGGTGACGGAGATGGCTTAGGGGTTGTGTGGAAATCACATCAATCTGATTACTCAGCTTCAGATCTTAAGGAAATCTCTGATGCCATAAAAAAGCATCTGTAACCCTCTGATCCTCCTGTTACTGCAGGGGGAATTTTTTCTCCAATTTTTCAAAATGTTCATTTTTTCTCTGTACAAATCAATATAATTTGTTAACATATTAACTATCTTTATTTCTTCACAGCGTTATAGTGAATTGATTTTATATTTGGAGGGAGAAAAATGTACCGTGCTCTAAATTTTAATGCAGGTCCCGCAGCCCTGCCGGAAGAGGTATTAAAAGAAGCGGAAAAGAGTTTGCTGAACTTTGACAATACAGGAATGGGCATAATGGAGCTGAGCCATAGAAGCAACGAATATCAGGCAGTACATGATCAGGCAATCACACGCCTAAGAAGACTGCTGGCAATCCCGGATGACTTTGAAGTGCTTTTTATTCAGGGCGGGGCAAGTCTCCAGTTTTCCATGGTGCCGATGAACCTGCTGGGAAAAGACCAGGCAGCCCATTATATTCTTAGTGGTTCCTGGTCCGAGAAGGCTTTAAAAGAAGCAGATAAAATTGGCGAAACCGTCATTTCTGCCTCCAGTAAGGAACAAAAATACAGCTTTATCCCCGAATTTAGTCAAGATGATATGCCGGACAATGCTGCCTATCTTCATATTACCAGCAACAATACAATCTACGGCACACAATGGCAAAGCTTTCCTTCAAATAAAAAAACACCGGTAGTAGCAGATATGTCAAGCGATATTTTAAGCCGTCCTTTGAAAGTAGACCAATTTGATTTGATCTATGCCGGTGCCCAGAAAAATCTCGGCCCTTCCGGTGTAACAGTAGTCATTATCCGAAAAGAACTATTAAAAAGATCTTCTGAAACGCTCCCTATAATGCTGAATTACAATACATTTGCCAATAACAACTCTTTATATAACACGCCTCCTACTCTTTCAATCTATTTACTGTCACTTGTGCTTCAGTGGGCAGAGCAGATAGGCGGCCTTCAGCAGATTGAAAAGGCCAATGAGCAGAAGGCAAAAATGCTCTATGATGTTATTGATGAAAGTGAAGGTTTTTACATAGGGCATGCCCATAAAAACAGCAGGTCCCGTATGAATGTTACTTTTAATCTTCACAGCGAAGATCTCTCCAGGGAATTTCAGATACAGGCAAAAGAAGCAGGGTTCGTCGGGCTTGGCGGACACCGTTCTATCGGGGGGTGCCGCGCATCCATTTACAATGCTGTGCCAGAGCACCATGTTGAAAAGCTGGCCGCATTTATGAAAGCTTTTAAAAATAATAATTAATAAATATAACACCTTTGAATTACAGTAAAATATGTTATAATGAGTTAAAGTTTTTCGCTGCAGGCAAAGAGTGCACTGCAGGAGAGACGAACAGAGCTTAGTCAGAGAATAGCAGAGGAGAGATGAGAATTGAATACAAAAAATTTAGTGGCCTTATCCCTATTGGTCGGGATGGGCGCAGTGCTTCATGCCGTTGTTCCAGGTTTTTTTCTCGGAATGAAACCGGACATGATGCTTACCATGATGTTCTTAGGCATTATCCTTTTTCCAGACACCCGAAGCGTTTTGCTTTTAGGTTTAGTTACAGGCCTGATTTCCGGGTTTACCACAACCTTTCCCGGAGGATTAATCCCGAATATCATTGATAAGCCTGTTACTGCATTCACATTTTTGGCATTGTTCCTGATCGTAAAGAAATTCAGGAAGAATATCGTCAGTGCAGCTGTCTTAACAGCAGCAGGAACCATCGTATCCGGAATTGTGTTTTTAACTTCGGCATACCTGATTGTCGGACTGCCGGGACCTTTCACAGCATTATTTGCAGCAGTTGTACTTCCTGCAGCTGCAGTTAACACCGCTGCAATGGTAATCCTTTTTCCTGTAGCACATTCAATTGCAAACAGAACAAAGCTGACTCAGCAGACGATCAGCCAATAATTATATACAAAAAGCCCGCAAATAAGCGGGCTTTTTTATTTGGAAACTATTTAGAAACTGCCCACAATCAGACCCAGCAGGAACAAAAACGCCCCGCCTGCCGCTAAAGCAGCCGCCCTTTTTTTGAGAACATACTTCGGAGGATAGACTCCGGGTTTCTTTATTGAAAGGAAAAAATGAATACCTCCTAAAAACAGCACCACACTTAATGCAAAAATCCCCGCCGCTGCTCCGGACAACCTGCCTCCCCCTTTCGCAAAATATTCTTCTATTGAATTGTATGCCTGTTTGCCGGGAGCTATGAGAATATGGTTTACTCTTATATGTTTTGTGATATAGATATAGATAGAACATTTTTCATTTTCAGCTTTAGAAAAATGAAGATTGCAATAAAATAGACATATAAATAAGATTCTGAGGTGATGGTTATGAAAGCCAAATCGTTATTGCTTGGACTATTAGCTGGCGGTGCTGCAGCCGGCATATCCACCCTATTAACTGCACCTGCTTCAGGAAGGGATACCCGACAGCAGTTAAAAGAAAACACAAGCCTTCTGAAAGAGCAGCTTTTAGAATTAAAAACAGAATTGATGGCCATAAAGGAGTCAGCTTCATATGCTTCTAAGGAAGGTAAAACAGCCTTTAAGGAATTCTCAAGTGACATCAAATATTCAATCAGCAATTGGAAAAACGAGATCCTTCCCCATCAGCACAGGCTGCAGCGTGAATTGCAGGAAATTGAAGCAGCCATACACGAACTTGAAACAAATATAAAGTAAATAAAAAAACCCTTCTTTTTTCTTTGGTTAAAAAGAAGGATTTTTTTTATTTTGGAACGAAAACTAATATATTATTAAAATGCTTCAAATTTTTTTAAAACTTTAAATGGGCTCTCATCCCTTGACCTTAAGCCTTTTGTAGAAATATTTGATTATATTTCTAAAAATTTTGTAAATTTATATCTTTATTAATTTTTGTTTTATTGGCATAATGATACTATAAAAGAAAAATGAACTTCCGGCTGAATAGCCAGAATAATTAATTTTACAAAGTAGGTGAACTTTTGAATGTCGGACAAAGCAATTTCTATAAAGGAAGCAATGATTTTCAGCCAGAGAGTGGCACAGCTGAGTAAAGCCCTGTGGAAGTCTATAGAAAAAGATTGGCAGCAATGGATAAAACCCTACGATTTAAACATTAATGAACATCATATTTTATGGATTGCCTACCATTTAAACGGAGCATCGATTTCCGATGTTGCCAAGTTTGGTGTAATGCATGTTTCTACTGCATTCAACTTCTCCAAAAAGCTCGAAGAACGGGGTTTTCTTCAATTTTCTAAGAAAGAAAGCGATAAAAGAAATACCTATATTAAATTGACTGAGGATGGCGAAAAGGTATTATTAAGTCTTATGGAAACCTATTCACCTGAAAAAAACGCCGTGTTCTCTGGTGCAATGCCACTAAGAGAGCTTTATGGAAAATTTCCTGACATCATCGAAATCATGGCAATAGTCCGTAATATATATGGTGACGATTTCATGGAGATCTTTGAAAAATCCTTTGCAAACCTTGAAAATCAATTTGATGAAGATGAGGGCAAATTAAAGAAGAAACAAGCAGAAAAGGAACTTGCTTAATTAAAAAAGTTCCTTCCAACAATATGTAAACCCTTACAAAGCGAATCACATGCATTCGCTTTGTATTTATGAAAACGGTTGCTCACTGCTTCACATTGGTTTCATTTTTTTAAAGTTTTTTTCGACAAAATCTGTTTGTTTTCCCTATTGATTTTTTTATTTATTCATCGTAAAGTATCATAAGTGAGTTTGAAAGATTACTATTTTACTCCTTGTGGAGGTATTTTTATGATGAATTGCTGGAAGACGATTAACTTCACGAAGCAATATGGATCGCAGAGACTTTTTATTTTGTCTTCCTTAACCATGCTGGCTACTTTCATATTTACATATGTTCCTGCAACATATGTATTTATGCCAGGTTCCTTTTACGATAATTATTTCATTTTCTTTGCAGCGGGTCTATGGCTAATGTATCCAGTCCATAAGCTGCTTCACTACCTTCCAATTGCACACCTTGGAATTATCGTAAAAAAACAGCTGATTATTAAATATGGATTTATGCCAATTATATATATCCGAATAACGGAGCCTATTTCAAAACGGCTTTTCCTGACTGCCACTCTGGCACCTATGTTCATTATAAACAGCCTGCTTCTGGCTGCTTGCTTTGTTTTTCCTCATTATGTACATTATTTAGTCATTCTGTTTGCTTTCCATGCAGGCCTGTCTTTTTCTGACATTGTCTGCGCAAAAAACGTCCTTAATGCTCCAAATCAATCTTATGTAGAAGAAAATGAAGATGGATTTGAGATTTTACTTCGTTCGAACCATTAGCAGTAATCCCGGGTATCCTGACAAAGGATACCTTTTACTTACCTGACAGGCAATCTTAAATACTATCTTTTTTTCGTGAACTTTGTTATTGTAATTAACAGACAAAACATGTTACAGCAATCATATGACTGCCCAAGGAGGGAATCTTGGATGATCTCCATCTTTATTATTTTTGCCGTTTTTATTTTATTTTATATCAACAAGATGACAAATTCGCTTTGTCTCCAAAAAGAGATTCCTGAGGAACGGCAGCCCAAAGTATTCAGAACCATTAACATTCTTATCACCATATTGCTAATCTCTTCATTTGTAGAAATCTTGTATGCTTAGGATATCCTGAGCGCTCTTACCATGAGCAAAAGCGGCGGTAAATTTCCGCCGCTTTTTATATATACATTAATTTCACACATCAAAGCTTAGCAAAAACAAGAAGCTCCAATGATGATTAACAAAATGAACAGCACGACAACTAACGCAAAACCTCCGCCGCATCCATGTCCTCCAGACATATGGTTGCCTCCTCTCAAATTCCGGCACAGGGCCCTGTCAGACCCTATGCCAACCTAGATTTACAGCCACGCGCAGCCTACAATGATTAATAAAATAAACAATACAACGATTAACGCGAAACCTCCGCCGTATCCAGCACCCATGGATAACACCTCCCCTTCAGGTTGCTACCATATCCTATTCACTTGCCTATGTTGTCGGATAGGCTTCTATCCCGGCTATCCAAACTTTTTTAGGCTGCTTGAAACCTCCCATCAGAGGGTTCCATGTATCATATGTACAATTGTCCTGAATGGGATGGGCGAATACCCAAATTTTTTTAAAAAACAATGGTTTATGAACCAAGCATTACTTTCTTCTTTTGTTATTTTTTTCATTTATGGTATAGTAGAGAATGTGATAAATGAAGGCACTGTGAAGGCAATTGCTGGTTTTTAAGAAGTCTAAAAATTCAGCAGAAGACAGCAGTCAAGCTCTCCAGAGCCAAATTTGAAAATTAATTTAGGAGTGTTCAACATGAAGAAATGGATGCTATCGCTCTCCATTGCAGCTGGAGTAATTGGATTAAGCGCATGCAGCAGCACCGGCGGCGACTCAGGAGATGTTGTTGTTGAAACAAAGAGCGGAAACATTACGAAGGACGAGCTTTATGAAGCAATGAAGGAAAAATACGGCGAACAGGCGCTCCAGGAGCTCATTTATGAAAAAGTTCTTTCTGATAAATACAAAGTAACAGACAAGGAACTTAACGAGAAAATTGATGAACTAAAACAGCAGCTTGGCGCTAACTTCGAGATGGCACTTATGCAATATGGCTATAAGGATGAAGAAGATTTAAGGGAAACCTTTAAAACAGGCTTGCTTCAGGAAAAAGCCGCTATTAAGGATATTGAAGCAACAGAAAAAGAAGTTAAAGAATACTACGATAACTACAAGCCGGAAATTAAAGCACGCCATATCCTGGTAGAGGATGAAAAAACGGCGAACGAAGTAAAGAAAAAGCTTGATGAAGGCGGAAAGTTTGAAGATCTGGCCAAAGAATATTCTAAAGACCCTGGATCTGCTGCAAATGGCGGAGATTTAGGCTGGTTCGGCCCAGGTAAAATGGTTCCTGAATTTGAAGAGGCAGCTTATGCACTTGATGTTAATGAAATCAGCGCCCCTGTTCAATCAGAACATGGTTTCCATATTATTCAAGTAACTGAGAAAAAAGAGAAAAAGTCCTTTGATGAAATGAAGAAAGAAATGGAATATCAAGTAAAAGTCTCCAAGCTTGATGGCGAGAAAATACAGCAGGCAATGGATCGTGAACTAAAGGCTGCTGATGTTGATATTAAAGATAAGGAACTAAAAGGAGTTCTTGATAAACCTGAAGCTGAAGGTGAAGCTGGAACCGAAGCGAAATAAAAAAACGGGGCTCCATGCTGGAGTCCCGTTTTTTATGTGTTATTAAAGTCAGCCTGCTGATTGCTGAGCGGATTTCCGCTCTTCTTTTTCCCGTTCAAGACGCTTCATATAAATTTCACCCTCGCGTTCTATGCTGTCATGCTCCACTTTTTTCTCTTCCCTGCCTGTCCTTACCGCCATATATGCACTTATAACGATTCCGGCTGCAACAAAATATACCCAAATTGGAATCATCTTTTTCCCCTCTTTCTTTTCATATGGTTGTCCATTTACTATAAAATGTATGCTGAACCGGAAAAAATATGATAGACAGACACTAAAAATGCCATCCTTTCCCATTAGGAAGGATGGCATTTATTATTTATGAAAACTAGGCTTATAGAATGAACGGTTATCCAGAGCAAATACCCGCTCCGAAAACTCTCCAGGTTTTACCCTTTCAAGAGCTCTATCAAGCATATTCATTTTTGCATCAATATTATCAATATAATGAAGAATTTCTGCTTCCTTGATTAATGGCGGCTTCGGACTGCCCCATTCTGCTTTGCCGTGATGGGACAAGACCAGGTGCTGAAGGACCATAATCTCTTCACCGCTGATTCCCAGTTCCTCAGCAGCTTTTCCTATTTCAGTTATCATAATGGTTATATGCCCTAGAAGGTTTCCTTCTATTGTGTAGGATGTTGAAATCGGTCCGGACAGCTCTGTAATTTTCCCTAAATCGTGCAGGATGACTCCAGCGTACAATAAGTCCTTATCCAGGCTTGGATACAAACCGGAAATTACTTTAGCCAAATCCAGCATGGAAACAACATGATAGGCAAGACCGGAAACGAATTCATGATGATTCTTGGTAGCAGCCGGATATTCAAGAAAGTCCTTTTGATGCTTCTTCAGTAAATGGCGGGTGATCCGTTGAATGTTCGGATTTTTCATTTCAAATATATATTGAGTGATTTTACTCATCATTTCATCAGTACTTAAGGGGGCTGTTTCGAGAAAGTCTGCCAGCTTCACCGGATCAGTTGGAGAGGCCGGCCGTATTTGGCGGATTCTTAACTGATTGCGTCCACGGTAATTTAAAATATCCCCCGCCACTTTTACAATGGTTTCGGGACTGTAGTTTTTGGCATCTTCATCAGACACATCCCAAAGCTTTGCTTCAATTTCCCCGCTTTGGTCCTGGAAGATAAGGGTCAAGAATGGCTTTCCATTACTCGCAATACCCTTAGTTGCATTTTTGATGAGCAGAAAAAGCTCGATTTGTTCTCCTACTTCGTAATAAACAATTCCTTTTGACATACGTGCGCCGACGCTCCCTTCACGAGGTTGTTTAAAAAGGGCATTCAGAAATAGACACATCTTTTGCAGCCTCTTTAAACATGCAATTCTATTAACCTAGTATACCACACAGGTCCTGCTCTCTCCTAAATTAATCATGTCTTTTGTCCGCCATAAAAACCCATTCACTTTTTCATGAATGGGTTTTTTGATAATTGCGGGTTACAGCAAAAGCAGCAATATTGGAATAAATAACGAAAGGATAATTGCAGAAGTTGTCATGGCTATACACCCCATGGCACCTTCTTCCTCTCCCCACATGAGTGAACGGCTGGCTCCCAGCATCTGTGCTGAAGTGCCCATTGCCAATCCTTTGGCAGCTTTACTATTTATTCCAAGCCACTTCAATAGGTTTGGTCCCATCATAACGGAAAAAAGACCAGAAAATAGCACAAAGAAAACAGTAAATGCCGTGGTTCCTCCTAGGCCATCCGAGACCGTTAAGGCTACCGGGAGTGTTACCGAACGCGGAATAAGAGATGCCATGATCTCCTGATTAAAGTGAAAAACCTGTGACATAATGTAAACCGAAAATATGCCTAAGGAGGTCCCGGCAAAGACTCCTGAGAATATTTTCTTAAGATGTCTTTTCATTAAGGGCCACTCCTTATATAAAGGAACCGCAAAAGAGACAACCGAAAGCTGGAGGAGCAGTTCAAACAGACTGCTTCCTTTTTGATATACTGATAGAGGGATGTTGCCCAATAGAAGAAGGATAATCAAGAGCGCAGTTCCGGTGTATAAAGGATTTAGCCAGCTCTTCTTAAACTTCCTGAAAACTTGCAGGCTTGCGATATAACTGGCAAGAGTCATCAAGATGCACCCTATACTATTGAATAAAACAGAACTCATTTTTGGCGCCTCCTTCTTATATTTTCATATATTTGAACAGAATACGCTGTGCCCAATAAACAGCAAAAGCTGCTTAGAACCAGGACCAATAGGAAATGAAAATTTAATAGAGGAATAAAATTGGGAGATAAAAATAATCCAATGACAAAGGGGATAAACAGCAGGGACATATGTTTAATTTGAAAAGATGCTGCTTTCTCTATCCATTCTAATCTAATTAAATTGGTTACCAATAGGATCAATAACATAAGCATCCCTATGACACTTCCAGGAAGCGGAATATGAAAGAACGCAGCCGCAAAATTCCCTGTTATCAGAAAAATAGCGAGTAACAACACTTGAATCAGCCAGGGCAAATTATTTTCTCCTTCCTTACCACTTTTTATCATCTTACTGGATAAAATCAGAAAAAACATGATATTTGTAAGGTTTCTTTACACACTTTTTTAATTACCTGTTAGGTTTTGTTAGATTTGCTTACCATACAGATAAAAAAGCTGCCTGCTATAATTAGACAGGCAGCTTTTCCTTTGCAACTGATTGTATTTGTTCTTCCTGAAAATGCGGCAGAAGATGCTTATGACAGGTGAAAAATAAAATTTGCCTTCCTTTTAGATTCTTTAACAGGTTAATCATTCTTGCAGTTCGGACATGATCAAAATTCACGAAGCTATCATCAATAATAATGGGGAATGGGTATTTGCCATAAATCGTCATGGCGAGTGCAAGTCTAAAGGATACATATATCTGTTCCGCAGTCGCCTGGCTCAGCTCTTTTGCTTCAAAAACTGCTCCTGTCCTGCTTTCTATGAGAAAACCGCTCCCTTCCTCTTTAGGAAAAATCCGTACATAGCGGCCATTGGTTAAGTAAGAAAGATAGTGCTCTGCTTTATCCAGCATTTTTGGCAAGCGCTCATTTTTAAAGCTTCTTATCGTTCGATCTAATATATCCTTGGCAGCAGCATATTTTGCCCACTCCCTTGCTTCTGCTTCAAACTCAGATTTCAGCAAAGCGAATTTATGCAGGAGTTCCGCATATGTTCCGCCCTCCTCAAGAATTCCTATTTCATGTTTTACTTCTGAAAGTTTGCTCTGCAGATCAGGAATACTTTCCTTGAGCTGAGCAGCTTTTTCGCTAACGGCCTGGATCTCCGCTTCCGGTTTTGTCACATTGGAATATATTCCGATTTCCTCCTGTGAAAAAGAGTTAAGATCCATTTGCTTGCGGACCTGTTTTATCTGTTCTTCAAGTTCTGCTAATTTCTGTGCTTCAGCTGCTTTTTCCCGGTATTCATCTGAATTATCAGTGCCTGCGCTTGAGAACAGATTCTTGCATTCATTTTGGAAGTGGCTAAGTTCGGCAAGCACTGTGCTGAGTTCCAGCTTTAACTCCTTAAGCTTGGCTTCTCTTTCACCCTGCTTGATCTGTTTTTCCGTTTCTTCCTTCAGCCTTTTTTTCAGCTGATAGCCGATTTCCTGAACATTTCCCGTCTCGCCATTTAATAGAGTCTTTAGCTTTTGAAAAGTTTGGAGCTTCTCATTGATTCCCTTTCCTGCTGATGCCTTTCTTTCAAGGATGTATTTCTTTTCCCTGGTAAGGACTTTCAGCTTTTCAATCAGACTAAAAGCCTCGCTTAAATAGTTTTTGGCAATTTCAGAAGGAAGCAGCAGCTGTTTCCCCAGCTGCAGGAGTTCAGATTCAAGTTCGGCAGATTCCTTTTCCCAGTTTTCAAAGGAGTTAATGACCTTTTCATATTTCTCATTTGTTTGTTCAAGCTGAAATTGTAATTGGATAAGCTGATTTTGCCTTTCGCTGTCTTTCTTCAGCTGCGCCTCCAGACTCGCAGCATGCTGAATGTCAGGATGCTTTAATTTCTCCAGCAGTGATTGTTCTTTTTCACTCAGGGCTTTTATCTCATCTTTAATAAAGCTGTCCTCTCCCTTAGGCTCCTTTTTGCTTACACCGGCAAAACAAAAGGCTGCGCCTATCAAACCTGCAGCGGAAATCACCCATAATTGACTAAAGATTCCCCAGCCTGCAAAAGCTGCAAACAGAACTCCCAAAAATAAAAGCTGCCTCTGTTCCCGGTATGCTTTTTGCTGTCTTTTTTCCTGCTCCTTTTTTTCTGTTTTTTGAAGGAACTGAAGCCTTTCCTGAGTATCCTGCAGCTCTTTTTCGATAGTATGCTTATTCGCGGTGAAGCTCAGTGTTTCTCTAACGGCCGCACGTTCATCCTCCGTAAGAAGCAGCCCTGTCAATTCGCCAATTTTTTGTTCCGTATTCTCCAGCGCCGACCTTTCATCGTTAAACCGCCCGTCCAGCTCCAGTTTCATTGCTTGCAGATGATTTCGCCGGGAATTTACTGCATTAATCTTTTCCTTCATAAAAACACTCGTATCAGCTTGTTCAAGCTGCTGTTCGTCAATTTGAAGATGGAGTCTTTCCTGAAGATTTATGATTTCCTCTGAAATATTACCCAGCTTTATTGATAATTCTTTTTCCTCTTGAATTAATCTATCCAGCAGCGGCAGCCCCTCAACTGCTGCATTGATTTGCGGCTCATGCTTAAGGAGCAAGTAATCAGGCTGACTGCTTTCCAGCTCTTGTTCTAAAATGCTTATTCTGGATTCCAGACTGGCTCTTCGCCCTTCCAGCGGCTTTATAAGGCTTTCAAGCTTCTCCAATAGAGCAAGCCCATTTGCCGGAAAAGGCATGTCTCCAAATCTTCCCCTTTCTTTAATCAGCTCCTGCTCCTCTGCTAATAAAGGATAGAACTCCTTCCACTCTTTTAGCCGGGATAGTTTCTGCTGATATTGCTCCAACTCATGCTGTATTCTCTGTAAATCGTTTGCGATGCTATCTTTTTCCTGCAGCAATATCCAGTAATGCTCATTATTCTGCTCCGCTTTTTTCAAATCCCGATGCAGCTGCTTCATCTCTTTCAGCTTTACATTAAGGGCTGGCTTTTTTCCGTTTGGCTTAAAGCGGCTTTCCAATTCCTTTTGAAGTATATTTTCAGCAGAAACGAGATGATCCGTACCCAGTGAACCTGCTGAAAACAAATACCTGCCCAAATCTTCACCCTTCATTTGGTTCACACTTTGCAGCCCATGAATATTAAAAGAGAAAATAGATTGATACAAGTTTTTGTCAATATGGTGAAGGAGTCCGCTTAAAAGGTCTTCTCCTCCCCTGGTACCATCCTCAAGAAGGACGCTGACATCACCTGATGCTTTGCCTTTAACCCGCTCTATGACCGCCTTCCCTCTATCAGGAAAAACAGCGGTAATCCTGCCGCCATATTTTGCTCCTTCCTTAGGCTCATACCTTAATTCCGATTGAGTTTTTGCCGGAAAGCCGAAAAGAACGCTATGAATAAAAGACATGATGGTAGATTTGCCTGCCTCATTTTCTCCGTAAATAACCTGCAAGGATTGAATATCGTCAAGTTTAAAGTCAGCTAGCTTACCATAACCGTAAATTTGTATGTCTGTAATTATCAAGGGTCCACCTCCATTCATTGTCCTCAAGCTTTGTATAATAGGTCCACCAGCAGTGCTTCAGCTTCCTCGGCGATTCTCTGTTTTTCATCCTTAGTGAGTTCGTTCATAAATCTTCTTGCCAGGGGATGTGAATACAAAGGCAAAGCACTTTCACTGCGCTCTGCAAACTGATCCGCAGTTTTAAAAAGCTCACTGAAAAAATCTGATTCATGTGCCAGATTTTCTTTATTCCAGATTCTTTTTTCATTTACTGTGATACCGGAAATCCATACAAATGATTCCTCATCTGCCTCTTCCTCCTGCAGCGTTTCGAGGAGCTCGCCATTGGTTATGCTTCTTAATTCGTGATCTGGCATGCAAGTTTCTGTAAGTGTCAGATTCAGGACGGTTCCCCGCCTGTTTTGGCGCTTTTCTTCCATCAAATTTAAGCAAATATCATATACATCCTGATAGTTCTCCAATCCGGAAGCATCTATTTCTGCATTTTCCCAGATTACAGGAGCAGCTTCCAGAAACTCCGTCTTTGCACCCGAACTATCAAGCTCAACTAAATAGCATCCTTTCGGACCGGTTTCTTTCCGGTTTCTCCCCTGTATATTACCGGGGTAAATGACGGGTGGCTGGGAAATGATGATTTCCCGTTTATGTATATGTCCAAGAGCCCAGTAATCAAAGTCCTTTCCAAGCAAATCATTTATTCGGAACGGTGCATATGGAACGTGATCACTGCTGCCTTCAAAAGAGCCATGAAGTATTCCAATATGCAGATCAGCGCCATCTTCCCTGTTATATTGATCGATCATCCTTTCCAGCACATGTCTCTTAGGGTAGCTGAAACCATAAAGATGAACAGATGTGCCATTTTCAGCTGTATGCTTCACCACTTCAACTTCATGGGAAAAAATATGGACATTATCCGGCATTTGCAAATGGGCCCATCGGCCATCCATATGGTCATGATTACCATGAACTGCATAAACAGCAATCCCGCGTTCATCCAGCCTCTCCATCTCCTTACGAAAACGGGTTTGTGCCTTTATGCTCCTGTCTTCACCGTCAAATAAATCCCCGGCTAAGATGACAAAGTCAACAGCATGGAAAATGGCTAAGTCAATTATTCTGGTAAATGCGTTGAAAGTACTTTCCTGCAGTTTTTTAAAAATGGCCGGGGGCAAATGCCTCAAACCGGACATCGGACTATCCAGGTGTAAATCTGCAGCATGAATAAACGTAACCCTTTTCATGTAAACTTCCTTTCATTCCTTTTCTTTCATTTTACCTCATCCAAAAAGCGAATGCACGTTCCTATCCTAATTTATATAAGATAATTCTTCTTGAGTTTTCTTAATCGGTTTTAGACCGGGAAGCTTGTGCATAAAAATGTACAAGACTATTTCCTAGAGGACTGGCTTAGAGCTTCTGGGAAAATTTAAAGGGCGGAGTGGTATATTGGGAATTGGAATATATTTAAGTTACGTGTTTCTCGGACTGTCTCTGGCAGCTCCAATTGGGCCGGTTAATGCCGTCAGGCTTGAAAAAGGGATAAAAAATGGATTTTGGCATGCGTGGATTGTTGGAGTGGGCTCTATGTTTGCTGATGCGTTTTATATGCTGGTTGTATACCTTGGACTCGTCCACTTTTTGGACACCCCTGTTGTACAGATCTTCCTGTGGCTTTTTGGAGGATTTATTCTTTTATACACGGGGATCGAAAGTATTGTAAATGCCAATAAAATTTCCATAAGCTATGTGCGCAGCCAGGATTCATTGTTTAAATGTTTTTTCTCCGGATTTATTATGTCTATATCCAGTCCTCTTTCCATTCTGTTCTGGCTCGGCATTTACGGATCTGTACTTGCAAAAACAGCCGCTGCTTATGGAAAAACAGAGCTCTTTTTATACAGTACCATGATTTTTCTGGGACTGATGCTTTGGGATCTATTTGTCGCAGGATTGACCACAGGGTTCCGCCGATTCCTGACCTCCAAAGGGATCATCATCATATCGATTCTTTCAGGATTATCGCTGATTGGATTTGGGGCTTATTTTGCATTCGAAGGGTTAAAGGCATTATTTGAATAAAGAATATTATTGAAAAAAGCTCCGTTTCTTAAAGACGGAGCTTTTTTCAGATTATTCGTTTTTAGTAAGCTGTAATGCTTTTTTAATATCTTTAAACGAATTGGATTTGCCATACATCAATACTCCGCCCCTGTATACTCTCGCTCCAAAGACAGCGAGCAGTATAATGGAAACGAGAAGGATCACGATCCCGAGAATCGGCTCCCATACCGGCAGTGACAGCATCCCAACTCTCATGAACATGAGCATCGGAGTAAAGAATGGAATATAAGACGTGATCGTTACAAAGGAAGCTTCCGGCTGGCCTAAGCCAAACATAGCAATCATAAAGCCTGCCACAACCATCATGGTCATCGGAGTAATCATCTGCTGGATATCTTCAATCCTGCTTACCAGCGAACCAAGAAAAGCCGCCAGTGTGGCGTAAAGGAAATATCCAAGAATGAAAAAGATGAGTGCATAAGCGATCGTCGCAGCCGGAATGTTTCCAAATCCAAAGAATTCAAAAAAGCCGCCTTCCATCGTATCAAGATTTTGTTTGACTGAAAAATAACCAACTAATAGTATGAGTGCCATCTGTGTCAGGCTAAGCAGCCCGATTCCCAATATTTTTGCGAACATCTGCTTGATTGGTGAGACACTGGATATCAAAATTTCCATGACACGGGAAGACTTTTCTGTCGCTACCTCCATGGCAATCATATTAGCGTATAAGATGACGGCAAAATAAATGATGAATAACAGAACATAAACAAGCCCTCTTGCCTGATTCAGTTCTTCTTCTGTTTTAGCATTTTCTTCAAGAGCGGTCTTATCAAAAGGCACAGGCTCATACAGCTTGCTTAATTGCTCCGGGCTAAGGTTTATTTGAGTGGCGGCCATTTGCGTTTTCAGCTGCTGCAGCCCGCCCTGCAATTCGGATGGGATCGCTGAATCGGCTATGCTTCTTGCTTTATAGGCTGCTTCAGGCAGCTCTTCTTCAGTAAAGGATAACAATAAAAGTCCTTTATACTTTTCATCCTTAACAGCATTTTCTCCTTCTGCCTTTGACCCTTTGTAGGCAATTAAAGAAATATTGTTATTCAGGGCATCCATTTGTTCCTGAAGAGGAGCTAACAGCACACCTGTCTCATCGATTACGGCAATTCGTTCTTCATCATCCTTATCGAAATAATCAATAATACCGGATAAGTTGGCAAGCCCTGCAACTATCGCCACAGTAATGAGAGTCGTAACAATAAATGACTTGGTCTTCAGTTTGCTTAAATAAGTATGAAGAAGAATCGTCATAAAGTTATTCATAGGAAGCACCAGCCTTTTCTATAAAAATATCATTCAGTGACGGCTCTTCCAAAACAAATTTACGGACAAAACCCTTCTCTGCAACCTCTCTGAAAATGGCTTCAGCGGCATCTTCACCGGAAATCTGCAGCTGAATCCCCTCAGCTGTCTGTCTGGCTTTCACCACTCCCCTGCTATCCTTCAAAAAGCTTAAATCATAATCTGCATGGATAATAAGATTTTTCCTGCCAAAGGAACGTTTAATTTCTTTTAAAGATCCGTGCACTACTGGCCGCCCTTTTTGCATGATGCATAAGTGTTCACAAAGCTCTTCTACATGCTCCATCCTATGTGAGGAAAAAACAATAGTTGTACCGTTATCCCTTAACTCCAGTACAGCATCCTTCAGCAGTTCTACATTAACCGGATCCAATCCGCTGAATGGTTCATCCAGAATTAAAAGCTTTGGCTTATGTATAACAGCAGTAATAAACTGGATTTTCTGCTGGTTTCCCTTTGAAAGCTCTTCAATTTTTTTATTGGCGTATTCAGGAACTTTGAACCGCTCAAGCCAATAAGTTAATTCCATTAAACAGTCCTGTTTTCCCATCCCTCTCAGCTTAGCTAAATAGATAACCTGATCCTTGACCTTCAGCTTTGGATATAAACCTCTTTCTTCAGGAAGGTAGCCTATCAGCGGGCTGGTTGAATAATCGATGGGATTTCCATTCCACGTAATCTTTCCTCCGCTGGGATCCAATAGTCCCAGTATCATACGGAAAGTAGTCGTTTTACCGGCTCCATTCGCCCCCAGGAATCCAAACATCTCACTTTCTGGAATAGAAAGTGACAAATCGTCCACTGCCGTAAACTTTCCAAAGCGCTTTGTTACATGCTCAAGCTCTAAAGCCATTTCGAATTCCTCCTTTTCCTATTTAGCAATACGTACAGAATAGGAAAAAAGTTCCCTGATTTAAAGCAATTTTTCCGAATAAATTTTGCACATTCTAAGAAATTATGCAAGAATAATAGTAACTATCTGAATTTTATAATAAGAGAGGAGTCTCATTATGAAGACTTACAAGCTTACTGCATTTGAACAGGACGGGGAAAAGATATTGGATGAAGCATTCCAGGCAGCTTCTGATGACGAAGCTAAAAGTGTGGGAGAAAATCTCCTTAAGGAAAAAGGGCTGGATGAGAAAACTCACCGCTGCACCTCTCCTGCGGGCAAGCTGATACTGTTTCATAGATAGGAAGAAAAGTGGAGGCACCTTGCCCACGAAGGAACGCAGACAAAAAGCGCCACCTCCTCCCAAAAGCTGCCGCTTTCGGTCGTGCGATGTATCGCTGCCGTAGCTTTCCTTGTCCTGTGGCAACGTCTGCATGACCCCCATCATGGGGGCCTCAAGCACAAGACGAGCTTGTGACCTCGAGGGGTTTTGCGCTGGAGCTGGACAGTTATCTGAATTCAATGATGTACATTCTGATAAGAAAAGCAAAGGGCTCAGCTCTTTGCTTTTCTTCTATCAATCTTTATTTCCCCTTAAATACAGGCTTTCTTTTCTCAATAAAGGCCTGGATTCCTTCTTTGTGATCCTCTGTTTGCCGCATTTTATGCTGGCCAAGCTTTTCGAGCTCAAGCACTTTTAGCAGGAGCGGCCGGTTTTTATCAGCAAGAATTTTCTTTGTCTTAATCATTGCTTCTGTCGGTCTGTTCAGCCATTGGCTTAATTTTGCATCAACTGCTGTGCTTAAATCAGCTTCTGCTATTTCGTGAATCAGCCCCATTTGCAGAGCTTCATCTGCAGTCAGCACTTTTCCTTCCCAGATTAAATGCTTCGCTTTATCTTCACCAATGCGCTGCTGCAGGAAGAAGTGAGCCCCACCGTCAGGAATTAAGCCGATTCCAATAAAATTCATGGCAAGCTTGCTGTTCCTGTCTGCCAATATATAATCAGTGGCAAGGGCCAGGCTCAGGCCCAAACCGGCAGCTGCCCCTGTAACAGCACTAATGGTCAGCTTCGGCATGCTATAAAGAGTTACAGCCAGCTCGCTGATGCAATCCATCACATCCGGGAAATCGCTTTCATTTGTTTCCAAAAGCATAGTCTTAATATCCCCGCCTGAGGAAAATGCGCGGCCCCTTCCTTTCAATACAACAATATCAATCTCATCCATTTGGCCAATATCTTTCATGGCAGTCAAGAGCCCTTTCAGCATTTCCACATTCAATGCATTCAATGATTCCGGCCTGTTCATTTCAACTGTCGCCACACGCCCATCAAGCTGAACACTGACAGTATCAGTTACAAAATCTGTTGTCAAAATCTTTCCCCTCCTTTAAATGCTTCTTTTATTATAAAGAGTATTATTATATTTAAAAAGCTTTTTGTCTAAAAATTTTTAATTTTGTCACTTGTTGGTCACTTCCTCGATACGCTCTCTCTGAAAGAACTGTAATTTACCCATTTAGCTAAGCCAAAAACTAATTTGATGATATTAAAAACAGCATCCCAAAAGGATGCTGCGAATGACCCATATTTACTTTGCATGACCTGTATATTCTTTTTGGACCTGCTCTCTTAAAGCCATTTTGAGGAATTTTCCTACAGAGGTTTTCGGTATTTCCTCAAAGAAAAGTATTTCATCCGGAAGCCACCATTTTGCAAATTGCGGTTTCAGGAATTCATAAAGCTCTTCTTTTGTGGTCTGCCCTTTAAATGGCTCTTTCAGAACTACGCATGCCACCGGCCTCTCCTGCCATTGCTCATTCGGGACAGCAACAACCGCTGCTTCAAATACCGATTCATGAGCCATTAAGGCATTTTCGATATCAACGGAAGAAATCCACTCCCCTCCACTTTTAATTAAATCTTTTGTCCGGTCAACGATTTTCATAAATCCTTCTTCATCAATGGTTACGACATCTCCCGTGTAGAGCCAGCCATCACGGAATGCTTCATTGGTCCGCTCATCTTTATAATATTCAGAAGCAATCCATGGCCCTCTTATAGCGAGTTCCCCCATTTCCTTTCCGTCCCATGCTGCTTCCCCATCCTTGCCGGCAATCTTCATTTCCAGCCCAGGTACAAGAATGCCCTGTTTGGCTTTTATATCCAGCCTCTCTTCTGCTGATAGCTCTTCCTGATAGCTTTTTAAAGTCGAAATAACAACAAGCGGGCTTGTTTCAGTCATTCCATAGGCATGCATGAATGGAATTTTGTGCTTTTGCTCGAAGGCTTTAATCATGCCTTTTGGCGCTGCCGAACCTCCACATAGCACCGATCGGAGTGAGCTCATATCATATTTATTTTCATCAAGTTCCTTTAATAATCCGAGCCAGATTGTCGGCACTCCGGCTGTTATGGTAACTTTCTCAGATTGAATAAGCTCTGCCAGAAGTTTAGGTGTAAAATATGGCCCCGGCAATACAAGAGTGGTTCCAAACCAGACAGCAGCAAACGGCAGCCCCCATGCGTTTACATGGAACATCGGCACTACCGGAAGAGCAATATCTTTCTCGCTTACAGCTGCACTGTCTGCCATCCCAAGTGCCATACTGTGAAGGACAATCCCCCTATGGGAATAGACGACCCCTTTAGGGTTGCCTGTAGTTGCCGAGGTATAGCACATTCCCGCTGCTGAATTTTCATCCAGATCATCAGGATATTCATAGGCACCGCTTGCTTCATTTATAAGCTTTTCATAGTGGTATACCGGGGAAAGAGAAGTCTCAGGCAATTCTTCTTCATCTGTCATAATGATGAACGCCTTGACCGTCTTCAGTTCATCCTTTACCTTCTCAATTAGCGGTACAATGTCAGGATCAATCAGCAGCACTTTATCTTCGGCATGGTTAATAATATATGTTATATGCTGAGGTGACAGACGGATATTAATCGTGTGGAGCACAGCTCCGCTGCATGGGATGGCGAAATAAGCCTCCAGGTGACGATGATGGTTCCATGCCAGTGTCCCGACCTTATCCCCTCTTTCCACTCCCAGCTTTTGCAGGCTTTCTGCCAGCTTCCTGGTCCTTTCTGCAATCTCCTTATATGTCAATCTCTGAATTCCGCCGGCCGTTCTTGATACGACCGTTTTCTTTGGAAAATACTTTTCTGCCCGCCTGATCATTTGCGTCATAGTCAAAGGTGTCTGCATCATCATTATAATTCCCCCTTTTTAGAAAACGCTTACATTTAGAATCATAGAGATCTATGATCTTTTACCTATTCATTCTCTTTATTTTCATGAATTCCTTTAATATTTTTCTCAATTTTCCGAAATATTTTTTTAAAAAAATCCCCGCCTATTCGGCTAGGGATTCATATTTATTAAATAGCTCTTTTAATATTTTCAATTTCTCATCTGTATAATATTCAAAACTGTCATTATACGATTTTGGATCCTTCGGGTTTGCAAAATGAGTGATTTTTCCTGTCCCGGGATCAATGAACTTACTGGAAGCCCCGCATCCAAGCCCGATAATTGTCTGCTGTTCTTCCATAATCATAATGTTATAAATGCTTTCCTGGTTTGGAAGGGCATAACCGACATTTTCAAGATTGCCGAGAATATTCTTCTGGCGGTAGAGATAATAAGGATGGTAATTATGCACTTTCGTCCAATCCTCAGCCATGTCCATCATTTTTTCAATCTCTTCACGATCGGCAACTTTATATTTTTGCTTGTTCTTTGTCATTTCCGAAGCTCGTTTAAAGGATAAAGTATGAACAGTCAGGGATTCCGGCATTAGTTTCTCTGTTTCACCCAGAGTATGCGCAAATTCCGGAACACCTTCTCCAGGCAATCCAATGATCAAATCCATATTGATATTGTTCATGCCCATATTACGGGCCAAATGGAATTTATCCACGGTTTCTTCTACTGTGTGGTGACGGCCAATTGCTTTCAAGGTCTCCTGAATATAGGACTGAGGATTGATGCTGATACGGTCAATATTCCATTTTTTAAGCACTTCAAGCTTTTCAGGTGTAATCGTATCCGGACGGCCTGCTTCCACAGTGACCTCCCGAATGTTTTCTACATCTGGAAAAGATTCATACATTTCCTCATAAAGCATATCCATCTCTTCTGCCGTAATGCTTGTCGGGGTCCCTCCGCCATAATAGACAGTGGTGATTTTCACATTATTTTCTTTCAGCCAATCACCAATTTTGCGCATTTCAAAATGAAGGCCGCCAAGAAATGAGTTAACAGAACCCTGCCTGCCATTAATTGCATAGGCAGGAAAAGTACAATACGCGCACTTTGTCGGGCAGAACGGAATGCCAATATATATGCTTACCTCATTTTTTAAGTCATAAAGATCCGGCACAACAGCAAGCTGCCGGTCTACAATATTCTGCATAAGCTGAATTTTTTCATCTGTAATCAAGTACTCTTCCTTCAGCTGCTGATGAGCTTCCTGGAGAGGTGTCTGATTCTGCATGGCACGGTGAAGCAATTTTGTGGGACGTACTCCGGTCAGAATACCCCACTTCTGGGTAATGCCAGTCCATTCCTGCAAAACAGTCAGGTATACATGTGATACTGCATTCTTCACTTGTCTGAAAGTCTCTTTGTCTGACTCAGCCGGAACAAATTCCTTTTCAAAATTGGCTGTAAGGTTCCTGTTGTCTTTATCAGTAAGCTCTGCAATGGCTTTAATGCGTTCTCCCTGCTCAAGCTGAAAAGAAATGGTCAGATCTGCTGCAGCATTCTCACCCAGCACCACTTCACATTCTTCAAAAAAGAGGTTCCCGATCAGCCGAAGCGGCCGATGGAACCGTTCATCCTGTATGCCTAAAATTGAAATGTTCAAATCTATCACCTTTTTTTAGAAAATATAATAAATCTGCCGGTGTTTCATCTCACTGACGGCAGTTGCAGAGTCTATATTATTCATGTTGACAAACTCCTTTTAGTGTACAGAAATGGGGAAACAAGGTCAATATCAGGGAAGAGAATCCCATTGGATCGCTTTATTTAATTCCCTCTCTTTTTCACTTTCTCTTTATCCCATGCCTGAATCAAAAAGAGAGCCAATCTGCCTGACTGGACTCTCTTTCATTCATTTTATTTTAGCAGATTCATTTTCTTCAGGAAATCGATCGGATGCTGTTTGCGGAAATGTTCTTTAACCATGTAGCTTACGCCGCTCTGGTCATTGGATCGTGTCAGCCAGTCTGCTGCTTTTTTAACTTCTGCCGGGGCATTGCCCATCGCCACACCCAGACCGGCGGCTTCAATCATTTCCAGATCATCTTCAGAATCTCCTATGACGACCATTTGATTTCTGGAAATTCCAAGGTGTTCACATAAATAGAGCAAACCATTCAGCTTTGAAACTCCGGAAGGAACAATGTCCATCCTCAGATCATTCAGTTTAATGACTTCCACATTTTCAAACATGCCCCAAATGGCTGTCTTAGCATCCTCAAGGTCTTCTTTATCTTCAAAGTACACTTCAATTTTTGGCGGTGTGACCGGCTCATCTAATATGGTGTCACTTAATGAATCCACAAACTGCTGGGAATAAAAAATGGGATCGCCGGTTGTAAAAACAGTTTTAGCAAGCATGTTGGTATTGAGCTTCGTTTTGTTGGCAAGGGAATATTTTTCGTGCACCAGCCTGATTTGACAGGTAAAGCCTTCAAGCAGGCGCACGATTTCAAACGTTTCATCTTCCTGAATCCTTTTTACAAAAATCGGCTTTTCCTGAGAAGCTGCAATATATGCCCCCCTGTGTGTGACCAGCAAAGAATTGATTTTCAATGCTTTAGCCACTTTTTTCGCGGATGGAAAGCTTCTGGACGTAACAAGTGTTACATAGATCCCTTTTTGCTGCACATATTCAATCGCTTCTTTTGTTGATTTATGAAGTCTTCCATTTGATTGGAGTAATGTTCCGTCTATGTTTAAAGCAAGCATTCTGTATATCATCCAATTTGCCCCCTATTCTCGGTGTAAAATTGTCCTATTACACTTTTATGAAGAGAAGGACTGGAATAGAACATGACATGGACAATGCAGAAATTTTTTATAGCTTATCTGTGTTAGTGAAGGCGTTTATCTGTTTTCATAGATCAATTGATTTGAAGAATTATTAATTAGTCATTTACAATTTGGATGCTCCGTATTAAGATGGAGTCAATAAAAACTGCATATCTTATTTTGCACTAGGGGAGCTTTTTGGCTGAGAAGAACAATCCGTTCTGACTCTTATCACCCGATCTGGATAATACCAGCGTGGGGAAGTGCAGGTGAACGGCTATCATTTCTAGTGTATTGATATCATTCAACTGCATTTCCTTATGGGAATGCAGTTTTTTATTTTCATTAGGCTCTTTTCGAGTAAATTGTTGTTTTTCGCCTATTAATGTTGTCCGTTGATTTCCGCTCCAGGCTGCTCGCTTTCCGCGGGGCGGGCGGTGAGCCTCCTCGACGCTGCGCGTCTGCGGGGTCTCACCTGTCCCGCTACTCCCGCAGGAGTCTCGCACCTTCCGCTACAATCAACTCAGTAAATCATATACAAAAAGCAACAAACCTTGCGAAAATAGCCTTTCATTAAAACTAAACTAGGAGGATGGAAAAATGCAGGAAAATTTTCTATGCGGAACAAGCGAGATTACAGGGTGCAGGTTTTCAATTTATCCAATGACTGACAGGTTTGTGGATGTTATATTATCTGCTCTAAAAGAAGTGAATACAAGCAAGGTATGGATGGAAACAGATGATGTGAGCACTTGTGTGAGAGGCAGGTGCATTCATGTTTTTGATGTGGTCAAAGCTATTTATCTTGAAACAGTTAAGCATGGTGACCATGTAGTATTTAATGGCACTTTTTCCAATGGATGCCCTGGGGATACTGCGGGCGATGCTTATCTTGCTGAAAATGAGGAACGGGCGAATGAAGAATCAGCAGCAGGAATCAGCCAGGAAGTCGCTGTCCAGTTTGCCCTTTATCCGATGGGGATTCCTGATTACATGAACGTCATTATGAACCAGGTCGAGCTCGCAAAGAATCGGGAAACTTTTACTAAAGGAGTGCATTATGCTTCAAGACTGGATGGAGATGCACACGCTGTTTTTAAAACACTGGAGGATGCTTTTGAAAACTGCAAGAAAAGCGATTCTACACATATTGTTATGACAGTGAATATGTCTGCCAACAGTCCATCCAAAAAGGAGACTGAGTAATATGCTTGAAAAGTGGAAGCTTCGAGAAGTCATAGTCCTGTCTGTACTCGCTGTCGTGTTTGCAGTTGTATATCTGGTATTCCTGCAATTTGGCAACGTGCTATATGGAATGTTCGGCTTAATTGGATATGATCTTATTTTTGGCATTTGGTTTATTGTTTCAATTATCGCAGCTTACATAATCAGAAAACCCGGAGCAGCCTTTTTATCGGAAACCATCGCTGCAGCCATTGAAGTCATGATCGGCAACGCAGTTGGTCCCCGCCTGATACTGTCAGGGATGATTCAGGGGATTGGAGCAGAAGCTGTTTTTGCGGCCACGAAATGGAATAATTACCGGCCATGGGTTTTAATTGCTGCCGGAATGGGCTCATCTGTTACTAGTTTTATTTGGGGCTATTTCATTTCCGGCTATGCTGCCCTCTCACCCGGTTATGTTACGGCTATGTTTTTTGTGAGGCTGATCAGCGGTGCTTTATTAGCTGGATTGCTAGGCAAATGGCTAAGCGAAAGCCTTGCGAAAACAGGGGCATTAAACAGCTTTCCTATTGGAAAAGAGCTAAAAAGGGGAAAACCGGAAAATGGAATTACAGCATAATAGGCACATATTAAAAACTGAACAGCTTTCCTTCAGGTATGAAGATGTGAAAAAACCTATTTTAAAAGATGTGCAATTCAGCCTTTATCCAGGGGAAGCAGTTCTATTGCTGGGCCCAAGCGGCTCGGGAAAAAGCACACTTGCTTTCTGCTTAAATAAATTATATCCGGAGGCCGTTGATGGCAAATTGGACGGGACCATTTCATTCAAGGGAAAGATGCTGGAGGAGTTCGGCCCTGGCGAAATTAATCAGCACATTGGCATTGTGTTTCAAGACCCCGAAAGCCAATTTTGCATGACCACAGTCGAGGATGAGCTGGCATTTGGGCTTGAGAATATGAAAACACCTCCTGAAGAAATAGAGAGTAAGATTGATGAAGCATTGGAGCTTGTTCATCTTTTGCCGTATAAACATTCCTTGATCCACACCCTTTCCGGGGGCCAAAAGCAAAAGCTTGCACTGGCATGTGTTTTATCATTAAAACCGGATATCCTGATTTTGGACGAACCGACAGCAAATCTGGACCCGGCTTCAAGCTATGAACTTACACGCATAATCAAAGAGCTTAAACAGAACCAGGCATTTTCCCTGCTAATAATTGAGCACAGGCTGGATGATTGGATTGATTTGACCGACCGGTGCTTGGTCCTAAACAAGGAAGGTGAAATTTTATTTAATGGAAGCACGGCAGAATGCTTTAATCAATATGCAGAAGAACTACTGCATGAGGGCATCTGGCTGCCAAGCGCGGTTAGAGC
Organism: Cytobacillus sp. EB106-05-05-XG126; assembly: GCF_058791715.1. NCBI lineage: Bacteria > Bacillati > Bacillota > Bacilli > Caryophanales > Bacillaceae > Cytobacillus > Cytobacillus sp. EB106-05-05-XG126. Next base: position 2,079,429 of record NZ_JBYTDU010000001.1, read on the forward strand.
CGGCCTATTAGGAAAAAAAGAAGGTATTTACAAAGGGGAAAAGCTCCCGTTGTCTGATCGGGAATTAATCGCCGGATTAGCAAATCCCTTTTGTGCACTTCAGATTTTAGACAACCGGAAGAAAAAACACCAAGCTCATGAAGAGCAGATTATCCTATCAGCAGAGAATCTAACGTTTAATAAAGCTGGTAAGGACTTGCTAAGAAATATTAGTTTTTCTGTAAAAAAAGGCGAATTTGTGGCAATTGCCGGTTCAAATGGGTCAGGAAAAACAACACTTTCCAGACTGCTGGCTGGACTATATCCTCCTTCAAAGGGCAATATACTATTTTATGACAGCTCCCTTTCCCAATGGAAGGAGAAGGAGTTAAGACAGAAATTAGCTTACGTTTTTCAAAATCCCGAGCATCAATTTATTGCAGACTCTGTCTATGATGAAATAGCCTTCAGCCTAAAAATACAACAAATTCCTGATGCCGATATTCAAAAAACAGTTCAGGCTGCTCTGCTTCAAGTGGACTTGCTCCAATGTGCTGACTTGCATCCTTTTTCCTTAAGCCAGGGACAAAAGCGGCGGCTTAGTGTCGCATCGATGCTTGTGAATGATCAGGAGCTGCTCCTCCTTGATGAGCCAACATTTGGACAGGATGCCAGGACGTCCGGGGAGCTTATGAAGCTATTGGAAACAAAGATCCAAAGTGGAGGTTCCGTGGTGATGATCACGCATGACATGGAAATCCTCCATTCCTATGCGGACAAAGTGATTGTTCTTTCAGAAGGAGAGAAGATTTACGATGGTTTGCCAGATGCATTATGGAAGAAAGATGAGATTATGAAGATTGCTTCCCTAAAGGTTCCTTACCTAGAAAAACTCAGGAACGATATCGGGTCCATTACAAGGGGGAAAAAGGTTGTTCTTACATGAATTTAACCCAAGCATTAAAGCATTCACTGTCATAGTCTGTGTGTTAATTCTATCGGTTTTCTTTGATCCGGTTACACCTTTTCTGACCTTAGTGATGACTGCAGCAGCCACCTTTATTTTTGGAAGAGTTTCATTCAAAAGATGGATACTGCTTTTCACGCCATTTATCTTTATGGCTGCAATATATATTTGGTCAGCTCTGATTTTTTCTAAAACGATTGAAGGAGAAACCATCCTTTGGTCATGGGGGATATTCACATTGACTGAGGAGAGCTTTCTGCGTGCCCTCTCCCTTGGAATGAGAGTTTTAAGCTTTACCTCTCTGTCTCTTCTTTTCATTTTAACCACAAAGCCGACAGAGTTTCTGCTCAGTTTAATGCAGCAATGCCGGCTCTCTCCAAAGCTTGCATATGGAATCATGGCAGGCTATCGGTTCCTGCCATTAATGAAAGAAGAATTTGAGATTATCCGAAGCGCCCACCGGATCAGGGGAGTACCCAAAGCGCGAAAACTCTCGGAAAAAATGGCTGAGCTTAAGAGGTATGCAGTTCCTCTCCTTGCCGGAGCGATCCGTAAAGCTGAAAGGACAGCGATGGCTATGGAATCAAAAGGGTTTACCGGAGATAAAAACCGGGATTTTTATCATAAAATCTCTGTTTCCTGGAAAGATTGGGCATATTTTACCTTCTTTATAGGAGCAGTACTTGGCAGTGCCTATATTTCATGGCTATTCGGGTTTCTGCAGCTTTACAATGGCGAACTTTAGCAGACAATTCTTGATTTCCGTGCGGATAGAATCTTTTTATGTGCGGTAGGAGCAATTTTATGTGCGCGTTTAGCTCCATTTTATATGCTCAAAGATGATTTGGAGACATACCAGCAAATTTCTTGTGTTTAAAAATACCATAAAGTACCATAAATAACTATGAATAAATCTTATTTACTCTCCTAAAGCTATAATTGTAACAATCAAGAAAACTACACCAAGGAGATGATTTACATGGCAAGAAACAGCAATTCTAATCAGCTTTTAGTATCAGGAGTCAGTCAGGCAATTGATCAAATGAAGTATGAAATTGCAACAGAATTCGGTGTGAACCTTGGCCCGGAAACATCTTCAAGAGCAAATGGATCAGTAGGCGGGGAAATTACGAAGCGCCTTGTGCAAATGGCTGAGCAGCAGCTTGGCGGAGCACGCTAGTCCAAAAACGAAATCATAGTAAAATAAAATGCCGCTTCCAGCTAATCCCGGAAGCGGTTTTTCACCCTATTTAAGCATATTCAATATATCATCCACTGCCTCAAAAAGAGATAACGCCTGAATATCTGCACTTGTTGGATCAGAGCCGATAAAAACAGTTTTACAGCCTGCCTTCTTACCCGCCTCAATGTCCCGTTCATGATCGCCTACCATAATGCTTTTAGTCAGATCAAGATTGTGCCTCCCAGCCAAATCCACCAGCATGCCTGCATTTGGCTTGCGGCATTCACAGCCTGCTTTCGGCTTATGAGGGCAATAGGCGACCTCTTTAATATGTCCCCCTTTTACTGAGACAAGCTCCTGCAGCCTTTCATGAATTCTCTTTAGCTCCCTTTCTTTCAAAAAACCGAGTCCCACGCCGCCCTGATTGGTCACAACGAAAATTTCATAACCGGCTTTGGTCAGTTCTGCCACAGCTTCTGCTGCCCCTTCAAGTAAATATAACTGCTCAGGCTTGTTAACGAATTTCACCCTGTCTGATAGAACCTCGTTCAAAACGCCGTCCCGGTCCAAAAAAATGGCTTTTTTCAATGTGCTGCCCCTTTCATTAAATCGATATCTATCATAAAGGTACCCAAACCTTGTTCAGTTTAATATCGGAAGATGCTTTTTTCGTATAAAAAACTCCCGGATCAATTTCCGGGAGTTTTCTCATGGTATTATTCAGCTGCACCATAAAGGTCTTCAAGAGGCTTCATGATGATTTTGTTCATTTCTGCAATCATCATGCTCATGCGCTGTTCTGCTTCCATAAGCTTTGAAATCTGGGCGTGCTGCTGTACAAGCGCGACTGTCTTTTGAGCCTGTTCTACTTCTTCCTGTGTAATATCCTGGCCCATCATTTGTTTTTGCTGAAGTTCCATCTGGATTTTGCGGAAGTTATCAAACATTGCTTTTGCAGACGGATCTGCATTCACATCATCATATGCCTGCTTTAGAGCCTTATATTCATCGCTTTCCCGCACTGCTTTTTCTAATTCATAGGCTGAGTCATATAAATTTACTGCCATTAAAAACACTCCTTCCGATTCTTGTTCAAAATGGACAATTCACTCTCCGTTTCGAACATCCACTACACTATAACAAACTATGACAGTAAACGCGAGGCGATACCCTTTAATTAATCAATATAGCAATGATTCCCTGTACGAGACCAATAATACCCCCAAGCAGAAAACCTAAATTTGTAATCATGGCTAACTCGCTTTTGATGATGGAAAAGACCATATCTTCTAATCTTTCAACCGAAAAATTGCTGACCTGCTCCCGGACAATTTCTGCCAGACGAAGCCGTTCCATAACCATTTCTGTCTTTCCTGAAAGCCAATCAGAAAGCATCTGAACACTTTTAGGAGCCAGCTCTTCTATCAGTACTGTCCTATAAGGGTCCATAAAAGATGAGATAGGCTTTTTAAATACATTTTCCAGATTAATGACTCTGTGTGCAATATTCTTTAATACTGAAAGAATCTGTTCCTTTTCGAGCTGCTCTTCAATAACTGCAGCTTCCATCTCAAGGATTTTACGCCACTCTTTTTGTAAAAGGGTTGTAATCAGGTCGGCCGTACCCTCATTACTTAAAAACCTAACAATTTCCGGCTGAATTTTATCCGCAAGATTAATGTTGCCCATGAACATCTGCAGCATATTGCTGAGCACGCCGCTGCGTTCACGAACAAAATCATCAGCCATTCTTTGTATCCTCATTTTGCCTTCAATGCTGGAGAAATAATCAACCCCCTTTTGAAGGATCATTGAACTGATAGCCGGAATTTTTTCATCCGCTTTATCCAACAGGCCCTGAGGAATAACATTTTTAAGAGGCAGGCCTCGATATTCACTTATAATCTTTTCATATTTCTGCTCAATTAATAAGTTTATGCGGTACTCCGTTTTCGATTGGCCATCCGTGATTCCAAACGCTGCAAGAATGTCCTCTGCTGATTTTTCTGATTGCAGGATAGTTTCCATCTCTTTCTGAACAATCCCGGTCATATCATGCAAAAATTGATCATTGATGAACTTTTTCTTAATGCTTTCCGGTGTCAGAAGATGATTAACAACCAGCTTTCCCATCTGATCAGCCATTTCATCTCTTCGTTTAGGAATCAGCCCAGGGGTAAATGGAACCTTCCATTTACCTATGTACACGGCATTATAAGGTTTAAAGAGCATTTTAATAGCCAGGTAGTTAGTAAACCCGCCAATGAGAGCCCCAATTATCATCATTAATATTATTGTCATTGCAATTTCCATAGATATCTCTACCTTCCTTAAGTTACAGGCGCCTCTTGACGCACCATTTAATTGCCCAGAACATACGATATGGTATCAGCTTTTGCCTATTTTTTCATTATACAGTGAAAACTTCATCAATGGGAGTTTTGCACATTCTGCGGAATAAATTCAGCATTCAATTTGCAAACTGCATGAGGTTGTTCAGAATAGGCTCAAATAAAGATAAGCAAATGAGGAATGATCATGACAGTTTCTTTATTGCCTATTACGATTGTTCCGGTAAAAATGTTTCAGGAAAATCAATTTCGCATTCAACTTAGCCATTCTCTCGTACATTACTGGAATATTGATTTGCAAATGCCCCATTTGCTGCGGATCGGCATGCATGCCATTCAGGTAACCATCGAAGGAGCAAACATTACAAAAGATGAAATTATGTTCTGTGAACGGCTTTTTCAGGAATGCTGCCTGCCAATGGAAGATCTCCATTTTGTCGCCAGTTACTCCAGAAAGGACTTTACTATTACTGCCGGGCCGGTTATTGGACTGATGACGGATTTTAATGAAAGTGGCGAAGAGCCTGATTTCCGATCAATTCATTCTTTTTGCGAAGAATTGCATGAAGTTGTTTCCGGCCTGCGCGGATATTTCTATGTATTTCATTTTCGCGACTGCATTGAAGGAAAGCTGCAGGGTTATTGCCTGCGTGAGGGAAAATGGATAAAACGTCCCGTTCCTTTGCCTGGTGTGATTTATAACCGGATCCACTCCCGGATGCTTGAAGCAAGTTCTGCTTTTCAATCATTTAAAAATAACTTGATAAACTTTAACATCCCAATGTTTAATGACCGTTTCTTATCAAAAAAGGAAGTTCATAACCTCCTCTTTTCTGAGGACCATATGCATCCCTATCTGCCTGATACAGCCATTGCAGATGAACAAACCATCAAGGAAATGCTGGCCAGACACAGGGTAATATTCCTTAAGCCCATACATGGCAGCCAAGGACGGAATATTATCAGACTTAGTATACAGGACGAAGAAATCATGACAGAAGTATCGACCGGAAACGGCAGGGAAAATACGCTCACATTCAAAAATTATGACCGTTTTGCACAATGGTTCAAGCAGTACCAAAAGAAAACAATTTTTCTGGCACAGCAGGCCATACCTCTGCAAACTTATAAGAACAGGCAGCTTGATTTCCGCGTGCTCTGCCATAAAAACTTTCAGGATATCTGGAGGGCCACTTCTGCAGTGGCAAGGATTTCTGCCAAGCAGCAATTTGTTTCCAATATTGCAAGAGGCGGGGAAATTATGAAGCCCCTAAGAATCTTCACGATGCACTCTGATCAGAAAACAGCGGTTCAGCAGCTGGCGTTATTGAAGGAGCTTGCAGTTGAAACAGCAACCATCATCAGTCAGAAATGCGAAGGCCTTGTTGGAGAACTCGGGATTGATATTGGATTGGACTCTAATGGAAAACTCTGGATCATTGAAGTGAATTCTAAACCCTCCAAGAACTTTGAAGACAAAGAAAAAAGAATAAGACCCTCTGCCAAGGCACTGATCGAATATGCAACGGCTTTATCATTTATCCAAAAAGGAGGACTACAAAATGCTTTCATTCGGAATCATGACTTTAAACAAACGGAGTGAACAGCCATACTTTACGGAATTGGCGAAGAGAGCTAATGAATATAACATTAATTGCTTCAGGTTTGTGCCTACAGATATCAATCCTGTTTCAGAAAGGATTGCAGGTGATTCCTATAACCCTTCTTCAGGGGAATGGGAGCCGGCAGAATTTCCAGTGCCGGAGATTCTTTATGATCGCTGTTTTTACAGAAATGACTCCCGCTCGAAACAATGTATATCCATCGTGAATTGGCTAAAGGCAAGAAATGACATCCAATTCCTTGGCTACGGATTGCCTAATAAGCTTGAATTATATGAAATTCTCTCCTGTTCAAACATATCACCTTATTTGCTGAAGACGGCTCCATTTACCGGAGCTGACAGTTTCATAAACAGCCTCATTACTAATCAGCCCTGCATTTTAAAACCGGCAAGCGGGTCACAGGGACATGGAATCTATTATATTGAGAAAACGGGCAAAGATATTCTTGTTAAAACAGATAAAAGGAATGCCCAGGTTTCACGCAGCTTTGAAACTGAAGAAAAGGCAGCTGGATGGCTGAATAAATTGACCGCAAAACAGCAATACCTCATCCAGCCATTTGTGAATCTATCAAACAAGGACGGTCAGCCCTTTGATATAAGAATATTGCTTCAAAAGGACAGGAATGGTGCCTGGAAGGAGATGGGCCGGGGCATTCGCACAGGAAGAAAAGGAGGCATCGTCTCCAACTTAAGCGCTGGCGGCAGCAATATTTCTTTTAAGGAGTGGGTCACTCAATACCCACCTTCATTAAAGAGTTTTCTTTCCGATGAGCTTTATGACATTATCGATACACTTCCTGCTGCACTTGAACGAAAGCTTCCCCCGCTATTTGAGATGGGAATCGATATCGGAGTGGAAACTAACGGCTCTATTTGGATTCTGGATATTAACTCAAAGCCAGGAAGGAAAACCATCCTGAACAGCCAGCCTGAGAAGGAGGAAGAGTTATATACCGCTCCCCTTCTCTATGCCAAATTCCTGGCAGCCAATAAGGAAATGGAAAGGAGAACGAATCATGAGAAAACAATATCAAATTGAAATTTCCGATTCCGCCTCCAAAACAGTTTATATTCCAAATGAGCTGAACCTTCATACTCATTTGACGAAACTGGCATTTGGCACTCATTCGGCAGATTCTTCTTTCTTACTCCAGAAGACAAAGAAGAACTCGATCATCATAAGTAAAGATGTTGCCGAAGCACTGCATTTCCCTGATCTCAAGATTCCTCTGCATGCATTTGCCAATAAGGGTACTCTGTACCTCGGCCCGCTCGTAGGTATCTTCACATCAGGATTCACCTCTTTTCCTTTAAGGCCTGTTGGGGATCGGACCCTATTTTTTGCCAAACTGCTTTCGGTCAAAAAAACGGTAGGTGCCATTCCGTTTTTATTCGGTGACCAGCAAATTAACTGGGAAAAAGAAACCATCCATGGGCTTTTTTATCATGAGGAAGGCTGGGAAACCTTTGAAGTCCCTTTTCCGAATGTTGTTTATGATCGGCTTCCCAACCGAAGAAGTGAAGGGAGGAATGAGCTGAAGGAAGTTCGCGCCCGCCTTCAGAAAGACTATTTAATTCCCTGGTATAATCCTGGTTTCTTTAATAAATTAGATGTTTATGAAAGACTGCAGAACGATGATAATATTAGTCATTACCTGCCTGAAACCCACCCTTTTTCTTCTTTTTCTGTAATTGAAAGAATGCTGGCTGATTATGGCCATGTTTTCCTGAAGCCTATTAATGGAAGCCTTGGGCTTGGGATTCATCAAATTATTTATGATAAAAGGGATGGGAATTATTATTGCCGATATAGAGTTCGGGACGAAAATCGGCTGAGAAGATTTAACACTTTGGAAAATTTAATGCGGAATGTTTTTGCAGGACGAAGTTTAAGCCGGATGCTTGTTCAGCAGGGAATTCATTTGCTCCGTCATGAACAGAGAGCGATTGATTTCAGGGTTCATACCAATAAAGATGAGAATGGGGAATGGAAAGTTACCGCCGCAGCGGCAAAAATGGCGGGACCCGGCAGTGTTACAACTCATGTGAAAAGCGGAGGTGAAATCAAAGTCCTTGAAGAAGTATTTGAATCGGATGCAGAAAAAAAAGAGGCAATGGCGAAGTTAAGTGAGGCGGCACTTAATATCAGCAAGGCACTGGAACGGAACATGGAAGGTATCATCGGTGAAATCGGCTTTGACTTTGGATTGGATCGAAATGGCCATGTATGGCTGTTTGAAGCAAATTCAAAGCCCGGAAGATCCATATTCAAACACCCTCAGCTCAGGGAGTTCGACTTTCTTACCCGCAAGCTATCACTTTCATTCGCCGTTTTCCTTGCCGAAGCATCTATTATGAAGCCTCAGGAAATTGTGAGATGAAGGTTTATTATGACTGGGCCAGCAGGACCTGGTTCGGCAGCAGCAGTTGTACCCTTGGAAGCAGCCAACACCCTTTAAACATTATTAGCCCGCAGGCGGCACGAGATTTGCTTTCCTTTTCATTATCCTTGCGGAACGGTAATGCCGGACCGGTGATTGGCATTCTTACCGGAAAAGGAAAGGATCAGGCTATTGCCGGCAATGGTCCTATATTTAAGGCCCTCCAGAATAGCATATTGCAAAAGAGCGGGGTTTCCTATGTATTTACCCCAGAGAACCTGAAGGATAATTCCGTGAACGGCTATATTTATATTCCCAGTCAGGATAAGTGGATTGAAGCCATGTGCCCTCTTCCGCATCTTGTCTACAACAGGGTGCCATTCCGGAAACTTGAAAAAACAGAAGCCTTTCATAAAGCAAGCCGTTTTTTTAACGAGCAGGCTATTCCACTTTTCAATCCTGGCTTTCTTGATAAATTCGACATTTACCAGCTATTAAAAGACCATCCGCCATTAAAGGATTATATTCCTGAAACCATTCTTGTCACCGGACCAAAGCCTCTAAAGGAATTTATCCACAGTTATAATAATATCTACTTAAAGCCGGCAAACGGTTCCAAAGGCAAAGGAATATACCAATTAATCCAGCTGGAAAAAAGTATCACATTAAACGGTCTGCACGATTCATTCAGTTACGCTGATTTTGAACATTTCTGGTGCCAATGGGAAACTCACCTGATGGATAAACCTTATTTAGCACAGAAAGCGATCAGCCCTGCCAAATTAGAAGGCAAGCGGTTTGATTTTAGAATCTTAGCCCATTTCAGCCGAGGCAGCTATTCGGTTACAGGGATTGGCATTAGGCAGTCTCAGGACCAGGACATTACAACCCACATTCCGAATGGCGGGGTGATGATTCCATATGAAAGTGTCCGCACAAAAGAACATGATGCGTTTATTCATACTGCAGCATCGGAGGCAGGAAAACTTCTTGAGAAAACGAAAGGTTTTCATGGAGAATACTCTATTGATGCTGGATTAACTGATCAGGGCAACTATGTGATTTATGAAATAAATTCAAAGCCGATGAGTTTTGATGAAACCTGGATAGAAGAAAAAAGAATTGAAGAACTGACCCGCTTATTTCTCTCATTGTCCGGGTTCTAGAATGCTGTTAAAAATAGCCGTGCACCCACAGCGTGCACGGCTATTTTTATGCTATTTTTTTACAAGTGTCCCTGACAAAGAATTAATAAGTCGTTACAGGGCTTTTCGCTGTCTTAACCCGATTTTTTTTAGAGGCACTTCCGGCAAAAGATTTAAACTGGTCTTTAAGCTTTTGTCGTGACTCCGGGTTTCTCATTAAATAAGCTGCTCCAAGGGCCATGGCTGACATCATAAATTTGTTATTTCTTTTCATCCTTTTTGCCTCCTTTTAATGTTAAAATGTTTCTACATCTGTTCCATTCCCTTTTTCAGGAACGTTAAACGGGATATTACAACATCTGGAGGAATCCTAATGCTGACACACTTTCAATTCAAACCTTTATATGAAAACAAACAATTGCCGGGATGGACATTTTCTTTTTACTTCAAAAAGCAAAAAGTTACCGGCATCTATCATCCAGACGGAAAAATTGAATGGACATCCGGAGATCCTGCCGGACAGGAGGAGGACCTGAAATCCCAAATTCATGAATTGATGTTATTTCATGTGTATGAATAAGCATTTTTCACAAAGCTTGTTGCTTTTTGCAGATATAATGAGTTGATTGTAGCGGAAGGTGCGAGATCCTCGAAAATGCTCTCGCATTTTCTTCGTGCGGTGTTTTTTCAGGGAAGCTTATTCAACGTCCTGCGGGAGTAGCGGGACAGGTGAGACCCCGCAGACGCGCAGCGCCGAGGAGGCTCACCGCACGCCCCGCGGTTCGCTGAGCGGAAATCATCGGGCAGCATTTATAGGGGAAAAACAGCAATTTATACGAAAAAAAGCCAGGAATAAGAAAAAAATTAGAGAAATCATGCATGACGATAAAGCTCTTTTGGAAAAATAATCCCGCCAGGATATTACATCTAAAGGAGCGATTGACACATGGATAAAAAACGCAGGATTTCAGAGGACGTCCATTATGAAGGCAGGGACAAAGCTTATATGGATATAGACAGGATCATAAACGAGGGTCTTTCCGGAGGCTCCGTCCATGGGCGCGGCGGTGATGTTAATATCGAACAAGCCAGGGAACTGCATGAGGAAGAACCTCCATATGAGCCTGAGTAAAAATAAGAGGCACCTGAATTCAGGTGCCTTTTATAGAGATTAAATTGAATTTATTGTGCTGTTAGATAACTATCTAGCTCCAGGCGCCGAAAAGCGGGCGCCTGGAGCTTTTCTATTTATCTGCTTTTCACAATCATATTCACAGCTTCCTGGATTGCATCCTCCGCATTTTTGCCTTCATTGTTTGCTTCACGGATGCATGTCTCCAGGTTTTTAGCTACAATATATCCCATTGCACGGTCAACAGCAGAACGGACAGCAGATAATTGTGTAACAACATCCTTGCAGTGTTTTTCTTCTTCCATCATTCGGATCACACCCCGCACCTGGCCTTCCAGCCTTTTCAAGCGGTTTTTCATTTCAGGTGTATATTCCATGAGTCTCACTCCTCACACTCTCAATTCCCTTTATAGAAACATTCACAGATTAAGTTAATTTTTTCAATTAAATTATAACTGCTATAATATAAGAAACACAAAAAATTATCAAACCAAAGGGTAAAGATATGTTAAACAAATTACATGACCGGTATCCGGGCTCTCAACTTCAATTTAAAAAACCTGATTTTAGCTTTAATTCTGATTTGTACTGGTTTCATCATGAAGAGTCAGGCCAATGGCTTGGCATTCCAGTTCAAGAGGTATCTGGGGATAGTCTGATGGTATTGAAAACTTTGTTTGAATTCCATGACAGTTCCATTCACCTTGCCCCTGCTGCGCAAGCCTGGTTTCAATACTTATTTTTAAATGGGGATCACCCATCATACGCAAAAGATGTTCCATACAGGCTGGTTCAGTTCAAAATGTCTGAGGGCGAATGGATACGTGAGGATATGGAAGCTGCTTTTAGAGGTTTTTTCGAAAAGGACATAACGATTTTATGGAACGGGGAAGCCACAGGGGTCATCATTGAAGAGGGTAAAGACTCTCTTGCCGAAGAAGAATTCCTTGCTGTTTCCAATGCTTTAGAAAGTGATTTTTTTGTAAAAACAGCCTTTTACATTGGCATTCCGAATAAGGCGGGGACACAATTACACAAGTTTTTTAAAGAAGAACAGCTTCTATTCGCGCAGGCTTCCTCATTGCTTCCAGCTGAAAGAGTGCTGAATTTTGAAAAGCTCTTCCCCTCCCTTATCACTGGGCATCTGGATGTATTTTTAAAAAAGAGCCTGCTTTCACGCCTTTCTTTACTGGAAGAAGACCCTGAACTCCTGCACACCATAAAAGTGTTTTTACAGAACAGCTCCAACGTTTCATTAACGGCGAAAAAATTGTATATCCACCGGAATACTCTGCAGTACAGGCTTGATAAGTTCACAGAGAAGACCGGCATTCAGTTAAAGGACTTTAACAGCGCGCTGACTGTTTATTTAGCCTGTTTGCTGATTGAGCAAACCTGACTTGAGCACATTGCATAAAAACGCTTTCAGTTTTTTGTGCAGTTTGGCCATATGGGAAAACCCTCGTATCCATTAAACTGTAATTAAGAAAAAGATTATTGGGAGGTTACCCTGATGGCAGAATTAAAACTCGATAATATTTATAAAATTTATGATAATAAAGTAACAGCTGTAGAAGATTTTAACCTTCATATTAAAGATAAGGAATTTATTGTTTTTGTCGGCCCTTCCGGCTGCGGTAAATCCACAACTCTCCGTATGATTGCAGGTCTTGAGGAAATTTCAAAAGGCGACTTCTATATCGATGAGAAGCGTGTCAACGATGTTCCTCCAAAAGATCGTGATATTGCAATGGTTTTCCAGAACTATGCACTTTATCCGCATATGTCCGTGTACGATAATATGGCTTTCGGCCTTAAGCTTCGCAAGTTTCCAAAAGATGAAATCGACCGCAGAGTAAAAGAAGCAGCAAAAATTCTGGGGCTGGAGCCTTACCTTGACCGCAAGCCAAAAGCATTATCTGGCGGACAGCGCCAGCGTGTAGCTTTAGGCCGTGCGATTGTCCGTGATGCAAAGGTATTCCTCATGGACGAGCCTCTATCAAACCTTGATGCAAAGCTTCGTGTTCAAATGCGGGCAGAAATTGCCAAGCTTCACCAGCGTCTTCAAACAACTACTATCTATGTAACACATGACCAGACAGAGGCTATGACAATGGCTACCCGCCTTGTTGTAATGAAGGATGGAGTAATTCAGCAGGTTGGCGCACCAAAAGAAGTTTATGAAAAGCCTGAAAACGTTTTTGTAGGCGGTTTTATCGGCTCACCTGCCATGAACTTCTTTAACGGTACGCTTGAAGACGGCAAATTTATTATTGGCAAAACTCAGATTGCAGTCCCTGAGGGTAAAATGAAGGTTCTTCGGGAACAGGGATATACAGGCAAAAACATTATCCTTGGCATTCGTCCGGAAGACATTCACGATGAGCCGGTATTTATTGATGCATCTGCCGGTTCAAAAATCAATACCCGCATTGACGTTTCCGAACTGACTGGTGCTGAAACAATGATTTACTCAAGCATAGAAGGCCAGGATTTCGTAGCACGCGTAGATTCCCGCACAGATATTAAGCCGGGCCAAAACCTTGAGCTTGCTTTCGATATGAACAAAGCGCACTTCTTTGATGCAGACCATGAAAGAAGAATCCGTTCTGAAAAAGAATAACATTGAAGCCCCGTCAAAGCTGACGGGGTTTTTTAATACTGTCAGCATTCGCCAAGCCGTCACCAGGTGCTGCCGCCATCTATTTTCGTTCTACTCTTTGATAAATTTCACCGAATCATGGCCGCATGATGGACACTTCAGCAAGTGGGGACATTCCTCCTGCTGATAATCCCGGGGATAGCCATCTTCCATTTTCATCTGGTCAATTGGCATATAGGCACTATAATCATCGTAAAAATCCATTACTCTTCCACTGTCCTCCATCCTGCTTCCGCAGGAGCTGCAGGCTGATTCGATTTTTTCAAAGCCGTTGCAGACTGGGCAAATAGCCATTCCAATCCTCTCACTTTCGTTTTCTTTGCTGATATTTATTATGATTTGTCTGTTTAATCTTCGTTATGTAAGACTCTTAATCAGTGAATTTTATCAGGAAAAAATTCCCGATTTCTTGAAAGAATAAACTTTTATAAATCAAACATAATAGAGAGTAAACACAGCGGCATCAAGCATCCGCAGTAAAAACCGATGGGTTACGCCAGGCAGTGGAGCAGGATAAAATCCTTGCGCTGGTGCAATTCCAGCTAACCCAGCCAAAAACCAATACACTTATATTTCGAGGAGGAAATCACATGAACAACCAATCATCTAGCAGAAGCAATTCCTCAAACCAGTTACTAGTACCTGGAGTAGCTCAAGCGCTTGATCAAATGAAGTACGAAATCGCTACTGAATTTGGTGTAAACCTTGGTGCAGAAACAACTTCCCGCGCTAACGGATCTGTTGGGGGAGAAATCACAAAACGCCTTGTTCAAATGGCTGAACAACAGCTTGGCGGCGGTTCTTTCTAATAAAGCAAGATAACAATTGAATAAATATGGCTTTGGCCCTCCTTCTTGAAAGGGGGGCCATTTTATTTAGACCATCTTTTCGGGCACAACCCAATTCTCATATTGTTCTTCCGTGATATACCCTGTTTTTAAGGCTGCTTCTTTCAAGGTTGTATTCTCTCTGAATGCGAGTTTGGCAATTTCCGCTGCCTTTTCATAACCTATATGCGGATTGAGTGCCGTTACAAGCATTAGTGATCTCTCAACATGGCCATTAATCACTTCTTTATTAGCCTCCAGTCCCATCATGCATTTTTCATTAAAAGAGGCCATTCCATCTGCAAGAATACTGATGCTTTGAAGAAGATTATAGATAATAACAGGCTTGAACACATTCAATTCAAAGTTCCCCTGACTTGCTGCGAATCCAATGGATGCATCATTTCCAAATACCTGGCAAACCACCATTGTAAGGGCTTCGCTTTGTGTCGGATTTACTTTGCCAGGCATGATTGAACTGCCTGGTTCATTTGCCGGGATCGATAATTCCCCAATTCCGCTGCGCGGCCCGCTTGCCAGCCAGCGGACATCGTTGGCTATTTTCATCAAATCTGCTGCCAGCCCCTTCAATGTCCCATGAACATGGACAATTTCATTATGGCTGGTCAGGGCCTGAAATTTATTGTCAGACGAACGGAATGAATAGCCTGTAAGTCTGGATATTTCGTTTGCCATTTCAGGTCCAAATGACTTCTCTGCATTAATGCCCGTTCCGACTGCTGTACCGCCAATGGCTAAGTCAAGCAGATACTGCATTGCGTCCATCAGCATCTTTTCATTCTTTTCAAGCATGGCACGCCAGCCGCTGATTTCCTGACCCAATGTAAGAGGTGTTGCATCCTGCAAATGAGTCCTGCCTATTTTGACGATTGATTTGAAGGCCTCTTCTTTCGATTTAACCGTCCTTATTAATTCCTTTAATGACAGAAGCAACTTTTGCTCCGCCTCCGTATAAGCAGCGATATGCATGGCAGTCGGAAATGTATCATTAGAGCTTTGAGACATATTGACATCATCATTTGGATGCACTTTACTATCCCGTACCCCTTTCTCGGCCAGTAGTTCATTCGCCCTTTTGGCAACAACCTCATTTACATTCATATTTGATTGTGTGCCGCTCCCTGTCTGCCATACAGCCAGAGGAAAGTGGCTGTCAAACTTATGGTTTAGAACTTCATCACAAGCTGCTGTGATAGCTTCCATCTTGTCATGGGAGAGCTTCCCAAGCCTGTTGTTGACTACTGCTGCAGAACGCTTTACCTTGGCAAAAGCATAAATTACTTCCATCGGCATCTTTTCAATGCCGATTTTAAAGTTATCCTTGCTCCGCTGTGTCTGGGCTCCCCAATATTTATCAGCTGG
The DNA here is from genome assembly GCF_058791715.1 of Cytobacillus sp. EB106-05-05-XG126. Classification (NCBI taxonomy): domain Bacteria; kingdom Bacillati; phylum Bacillota; class Bacilli; order Caryophanales; family Bacillaceae; genus Cytobacillus; species Cytobacillus sp. EB106-05-05-XG126. The sequence goes on from NZ_JBYTDU010000001.1 coordinate 2,095,066, forward strand.
CACCTTCACTTCGCCTAGAGTATCTTTCTCAATTCTAAAATCAGCCAATTTCATACCTCCTTAAATGATTATTATGATTCCTTTATATTCTTTTCCCTTATTTTCAAAATTTAATGATAAAAATGAGCAAAACAAAAGCGGAAGCTCCTTGCTCACCCCCGACATGCACAAGACGAGCCGCTCGGGAAGGTGTTCTTTACCTTTCTGCGCGGCTCGTCTTGTGGCCCCGAGGGGGTAGGCGCTGGAGCTAGATGCAAACACTCTTCCACAGAGTTATTCTCACCGTTCAATCTTATAGTTTCCTCTACAATAAAAAAACTGCCTGGCTGGATCAGCCGGCAGCTATGCTTTTACAATTGTATACCCAATAAAGTATCCAAGCACCATAATACTTGCTATCACTAAGGTAATAGAAAATTCCTCCATAAAAATCTCCTCCAGATATGTGTGATAGCTTAAGATTATCATGAATACCGGATTACAATTTCTTTATACCAGTACTATTGTGTGTCTGAGTAATGAATTTTTTTTGAACAAAATTCCTAGTGGGATAAAACCATTAATAAAAAAGAAGCGCCATCCGGCGCTTCCCTCTATCCTGCAAGTGTTGACCCCTGCTGAAGCTGATACATTTGATAATATTTGCCCTTTTGCTCCATTAACTCATCATGGTTACCTTTTTCAACGATCCTGCCCCTATCCAGAACGAGGATTTGATCAGCATTTCGGATTGTCGAAAGCCGATGGGCGATGATAAAGGTGGTTCTTCCTTTTTTCAGCACGTCCATGGCTTCCTGGATAATTAATTCTGTCTCAGTGTCTATGCTTGATGTTGCTTCGTCCAGAATCAGGATGGCCGGATCAAAAGCAAGGGCACGAGCAAACGAAATGAGCTGCCTCTGCCCGCTGGAGAGCGTGCTCCCCTTCTCGATAACCGGCTCATCAAAACCTTTTTCAAGATGCTGAAATATCTTATCTGCTCCGACATCCTTCAAGGCTTTTTCCACTTTCTCCCGCGATATTTCAGGATCATCAAGGCTGACATTGGAAGCAATGGTCCCGGTGAACAAAAATGGATCCTGGAGGACGATGCCCATATGCTTTCTGAGCTCCTGCCTTGGAATCTGTTTTATGTCCATTCCATCGATCCTAATCTTCCCTTCCTGGCAATCATAAAAACGGAAAAGAAGATTCATGATCGAACTTTTCCCTGAGCCGGTATGGCCAACCAGCGCAACTGTCTCCCCGTGCTTTGCTTCAAAATTAAGATCCTTCAGCACATATTCCTTCTCCTTATAGCCGAAGTGAACATGATCAAAAGTAACATTCCCTTTATAGCGGGATATTTTATTATCACTGATATCAATGCCTTCTTCATCAAGCAGTTTGAAGACTCGTTCACCGGCAACCAATGCCTGTTCGAGATTGGCCAATTGGTTGACAATGCCCTGCACAGGCTGAAACAGGCGGTTAATATAGTCAACAAAAGCATATAGCATCCCAAGTGAAATGACAGCTGCCGCATTGAGCGACTCTCCTCCGAAGTACCAGATAAATGCAACAAAAACCACATTTCTCAGCACACCCACTAAGTTATGCGATGTAAGTGAATTCAGGCTCAGAAGTTTATTTTGGAAGGTAAAATGCTCTGTATTCAGCTTTTCAAAATCCTTCTGTATATCTTTTTCGCGGCCAAACGCCTGGATAACATTCATTCCCTGAATCGATTCATTCACCATGCCATTTATATCACTTACCCTGGAACGGATTACATGATTGTATTTTGATGCATACTTACGGTACACAATCGCCCATACATATAAAATCGGGAGCAGGATTAAACATATCGCAGCAAGCTTGGCATTTAAAATAAACAAAGCGATATAAATACCTGAAATATATATGGCACTTGTAAAAAAGGTTGCCAATACGGTCACATAAAGCTCACGGATGGCTTCGGTATCATTGGTTATGCGAGCAACCACCTTGCCTGCCGGAAGATTATCAAAATAACCGATTGGAAGCCTTTGAATCTGCCCGAAGACATCCTCTCTCATTTGCTGGATAATCCTATTTGCTGACTTTTGCAGAAAAAAACGCTGGCCGTACTGAAAAAATGCAGCGATAACCAGTAATCCAAAGTAAAAGGCCAAAAGCTGAACAATCTTAGGAATCTCGGGTGAATAGAATAGCATTAATTCTTCACCAGTCAATGCCTTCCCTGCATAGGTTTCGGTTTGGCCGCTTTTTTCAATATAGAGTTTGCCCTCTTTGAAGGTTCGCTCTCCATCAAAAGCAATATCACCCCTGATAAAGACGAATTGGCTGCCAGCCTGCAAGATGCGGGCCTGATCAATTTTCCGCTCACCCTGATCAATATTTTGCTCCTTTTTGTAAAACTGGCCATCATACTCCACAGCATCTTTTCCGCCTTCTGTCTGATACCAGACAGATTCTATGCCAAGGATATGGTCATCAATCATCTTCTTCGCGATGAAAGGCCCTGCCAGATCTGCTGCCACAGCGACTGTAAGCATCAGCAATGCCGCAATAATCGTTTTTTTATAATGAAGTGCATACTTGAATAACCGCTTTCCTGTGGTCATGAAAGCACCTCCTCTTCAGCAGATGTTTGAGCCTGCTGCCTCAAAAATTGTTCCTTGTACCATCCATCCATAGCCATCAAGTCCTCATGAGTGCCTTCTTCTGCTATCATGCCTTCATCAAGGACGATAATATGATCGGCGTGCTGGACTGCTGACATTCTGTGTGTCGTAATGATTGTCGTTTTTCCTTTGCGCTCAGTCCGGATATTATCAATAATTTTCTTCTCTGTTTTAGCATCAACGGCTGATAAAGAGTCATCAAGTATCAGAATTTCCGGATCCTTCACAAGGGCACGTGCAATCGAAATCCGCTGTTTTTGCCCTCCTGATAAGGCCACTCCTTTTTCACCGACCATTGTTTCAAGCCCTTCCGGCAGAAGTTCAAGGTCTTTTCGAAAAGCTGCCAAATCAATCGCTTTTTGCATATCCTCTTCAGTTGCATCCTCTTTTCCAAAAAGGATGTTTTCTCTAACAGTCCTCGAGAAAAGAACATGATCCTGTGGAACATACCCGATCCATCCTCTCGTTCTTTCAAGCTCCTGTTCTTCAATCGGAACATCAGCAATCGCAAGCTTCCCTGTGCCTGACGGATATTCTCTTAATAGCTGCTTTATAAAAGTGGTCTTTCCGCTTCCTGTTTTTCCTACAATGCCCAGCGTTTCCCCGCGTTCAATATGCAGCTTAATCCCTGTGAGATTAGCCGTTTTTGAGGAAGGATATTGGAAATGAACATCCTTGAAGATAACATTCTCAGGGACTTCAACGATAGACGGGTTTTCAGGATTCACAATATCCTGTTTAGCGGACAATGTTTCCTGTACACGGTCAAGGGATGCATTTCCCCTTTGCATGACATTAATTAATTCTCCAATAGCAAACATTGGCCAAATCAGCATGCCTAAATACACATTAAAGGACACGAGCTGGCCCAGGGTGATGGTTTGGTGGAAAACAAGAAAAGCACCGTATCCAAGTCCTATCAGATAGCTTAGGCCCACAATCACCTTTATCGTCGGCTCAAATAGTGAATCAATTTTGGCCACTTCAATATTTTTGCTGTATACATCTTCAGTGAGTTCATGGAAACGCTGCTGATCCGCTCTTTCCTGAACATAAGCGCGCACCACCCGAACTCCCGAAACAGATTCAAGAACCCGGTCATTTAGTTCCCCGAAGGCATCCTGTGCGCTCATAAACCGCGTATGAATCTTCTTCCCGTAAATTTTTATCAGATAGGCCATGATAGGCAAAGGCAATATTGCTGCAAAAGTTAGTTTCCAGCTTACCAGAAATCCCATCGTAAACAATATTGTCAGCATGAAGACGCTGGAATCCACCAGTGTTAATATTCCGAAACCGGCCGTTACCGAAATAGCTTTTAAATCATTTGTTGCCCTGGCCATTAAATCACCGGTCCGGTTTTTCTCAAAAAATGTTGGAGTCATTTTCAATAGGTGACCCATAAACTGTGAACGCAGTTTTCTTTCTACCAGGAATGCCCCTCCAAAAAGCTGGTACATCCAGATATAAGTGATTGCATAGGACACGATTGTGATGATTGCCAATAAACCAAGGTACTCCATTATTTTAGCACTGCTCATTTGACCAAGATGAATATCATCAATTGCCATTCCTACAAGCCTTGGAGGCATAACATCAAGGATTCCGACAATGATCAGCAGAGAAATGGCAATTGTATATCTTTTCCAGTTCTCTTTAAAAAACCAGCTTAATTTTCCTAAAATCGAAAACAACGATCTCTCCCCTTTCCGGTATGAAGCTCACGTTTCTAAAAGGAGCTTTCATACAAAAACCAGCAGCAAATACATAACTAGCCTCCATCCAGATCCTCCGGCAAAATTGTTTTTCTCTTCATTCTTAATGCATTCATAAAATTTTCCTCCCTTTTTTATGGCTGCCGACAACAGCCGCTATTAAAATATATGGAAACAGGCAATGCCTGAATTTCCTATTGGTGATATTTGAGAATTAGACGAAAAAAAGACATACCGCGGCATGCGATATGTCTTAAGAGACAAAAGAGCCCACGTTACGAAATGTAACCTGTGCTCCTTCAAAATGTGCAGGCAAATCCTGTTTACATTTTAATATTGTTCTAAAGGAGAGGTTACAGATTTTAATTTTTGTGTTGTTGTTTGATGATGATGAATTAAGATCATTTTGTAGCCCTCCTTTTCATTTTTTTCCATATTGGTAAGATTATCACCGCTTACACTAAAAGTCAATCAGTTTTTTACCTACTTTTAAAAATTTTCTGTTATTTATTATAAAGGCTCTTTTCGTATAAAGTGCTGTTTTTCCTCTATCAATGTTGTCCGTTGATTTCCGCTCCAGGCTGCTCGCTCCAATCAACTCAGTAAATAAAATACAAAAAATCAATAAACCTTGTAAAACAGCATTTAAAAAAAGGATCCGCCGGGATCCTTTATGAAGCCAATCTTCTTTTTTGCCTGTTGATGAAGTCGATGGTTATCCTGTTAAAGGCATCAGGTTTGTCGATGTTGCATACATGTCCTGCATCTGTAATGATTTTGACTGTAGCTGTTTTAGCTTTTTGGGCAATGCTTTTTACAGACTTAATAAACAAGTGGTCTTCCTGTCCCATAATAAAAAGCGTAGGAATGTGAGAAATGCTGGATTGGATTCTTCCCAGGTACGGATTAACCGATTTTGTTAAGGACAGCCAGTTGATGAATTCTTTTTGGCACATTTTTGCTGCCTGCCTTACAAAGGCATGTCTTGATTCAAGGTGGTTTCTTTTTGGCATGATAATCCACGCAAAAAGCTTATAAAGCAGCATATATGGCAGGATATACTTAGTCAAATTCGCAATGGCTATCAAAAACCTTGTGCGCCAATTCAATTCAGTAATGGCACCGCCCAAAATCATGGAAGCTACTCTTTCCGGATGATTCTGCGCGATTGTCTGGATCACTATAGTCCCCAGCGAAATTCCGACAAAGTGGGAGTCTGTAATATGAAGATGATCGAGCACATCCACTATATCCTGAGAAACCTCTGTAAAATGATCTCCTTCTTCCCAGGTGCCCTTTCCTGATTGACCATGTCCCCGCAGATCTACCAGCAGAACATTGAAATGCTTTTTGTACTCTCTCATTTGTTTATACCAAATTGCAGAGCTGCCCCCTGCACCATGAACAAAGGTAACCCATGGCAGGGACTCATCTTTCACATACGTACGGTAATATAGCATATATACTCCAATCCACATTCAAGTGTCATTTTTCTTAGTTTTGTTTTTAAGAAGTTTCATTCTATTGTAAAGGATTTCAGCGAAAAATGCTTATAATATCACAAAAAATTCACTAGTTTCTTTTCAAGTATTTTCTGCCAAATATTCATCCTTTCCCTATTAAAGACATTAAAAAACCAGCTAACTATGTCAGCTGGTTCTTCTCCTGCTATTCTTCAATTATTGCTGCAGTCCCATAGGCTATGATTTCTGCAGCATTCTGCATAACCGCTGAGGTTTGCAGCCGCATTCCAATGATTGCGTTGGCCCCTTTTGCCTTTGCATCTTCAACCATTCTGCCAATTGCCTTCTGTCTGGCTTCATCCATCATTTCAGTATATTCGCCAATTTCTCCGCCTACAATTGTTTTTAATCCTGCCAGAATATCTTTTCCTATATGCTTTGTCTGGACGGTACTCCCCCTTACAAACCCTTTAATCTCTTTAATCTCTTTTCCGGATACCGTATCAGTAGTCACGATAATCATTTTGTTCTTCCTCCTCTTTTTCTCTTTTTCTCTCAGCTATCAGCACAATAAATAATGCAAAAATCATTAAAGCATATAAAATATAAAACATAATTGCAGCCTTCATATTAATAAACAGCATGACAATCCCGAGAAGCTGGCCGCCACCGGCTGCAAGAAGCAGCATCTGTTTTAATTTTTTCATCCTTCCATCCCTCAATTAATCTTTTTTCTGCCAGATCTTTCTGACGAAAATCAAGTAAAACAGCGTCGGCATTGGCGCCTGAATTAAACCGATAATTCCCCATAGCCAATAATTGTGGCCGTGCTTTCTTGCATCAAGAAATAGGAACGTACTCTGTGCTATTAAGATGACTCCCACAATAATCAGCAACGGAAGAGATATTTCTTCGCTGTTCATGTGCCATTCACCTGTTTCACGAAGCTGACTGTGCTATAGGCCATAATAAAAACTGTGACAACTCCCTGCAGAATAAAAAATACAGACGGAACCTGATACAGCATGAATAATACAGAAGTTACAATGAGGAGTGCTGCAACAGTGAAGATAGCTAACTCCCTGATCAATTTCCTTTTCATTTCCTGTTTTTGCTCTGCAACTAAGTTTTCAAAAAATTGCAGATCAGGTGTATATACCGGGATGTTTTCTTCCAGCATTTCCCATCCGTCTTCAATTTCCTTAACTGCAGCCAATAATTGCTCATCTTGATGATCTTGTTCCAGCTGCAGCACTTTCCTGTTCACCATGTAGCTTCAACTCCTCTCTTACAGACATGATTCCATTGTGCACTCTTGATTTGACAGTGCCTGAAGATATGTTCATCATTTTTCCTATTTCCTCATACGAGTAGCCATAATAATGTTTAAGAACAATAGGTATCCTAATCTCGTCTTTTAGTTTTCCCAAAGCAGATAAGACATCATTCCATTCTTCATTTCGGCTTTCAAGATGCCATTTCAAGCGTCTGAAAACCTCTTCCTGTGCTTTCCAGCTCTTCTCTCTTTTCGACTTTCGCTTCTGATCAATATACAAATTTGTCGCAATGGTTATCAGCCAGGAGGAAAATTTTGATTTGCCATTAAAAAGTCCGATTTTTTCAACACATTTGGCCATTGTTTCCTGAGCAAGCTCTTCAGCTGCATCGGGATTCATTGTAATTTTGATTAAGTATTTAACCAGAAAGGGATAGTTATTTTTAAAAAGCATGGCAAAAGCGAGCTGATCACCTCGTTTGGCACTTGCTATAAGGTCTTTCTCCTCCATCAGCTTCTTTCCTCTCTTCTTATCATCCCATTGTTTCCTGTTTATTTCACTCATAAGACGTTCAAGAGATGAAAAGGTTCATTATTCTTTAAATTATTTTTTATACATAAAAAGCCCCTGTTATAGGGGCTATTCTGCCTTTTATTACATTATACTGCACCAGTCTGTTCCAAAGAATGTGCTTCACCTGTTTTTTCTGATTTTTTCGTTAATCCCGGGAGAACGATGCTGTAAAAAACACTGACAAGTGCTAAACAGCCGCCTACCATCCAATAAAGCATTTCCACTCTGAGGAACCCCGGAAAGCTGACAGCAATAAATCCGAGTGTTATGGATTGTGAAAGCATCATCAGCGGACTTATCCATCCCTGTACTCTTCCCATCATCTTCGGATCAACAATACTTGGCATCCAGCCGCCAATTGCGATGTTCACTAAAGGGAGTCCGAAAGCTGCAGCAAATAATAAAGATAGGAAAATAAACGTGTTTTCTGCAAAAGAGGCAGCAATGATGAAGCTTCCGGATAACAGCAATCCGGCAATGATCAGCTGATAAAGTTTGAATTTTTGAGTAAGCAAAGAGGCCACAAAGCTGCCAATAAGAACGCCAACCCCAAATGTTATTCCGAGCAGGACTGAGTATTCCTCATATGATTGCGGCTCGAGTTTGTATTTCAGCATAAAAATAGGCATGACTGAAAATCCGCCGTTTACCACTCCGAAAACGAAGAAGCCAACAAGTAAAGCAGATAATAATTTGTGCTGGAGAATATATTTTATCCCCAGATTAAAGTCCTTGAAGACAAGCGGAATATTCAAGTCTTTAAGCCCATGTGCGCCATTTGGCAGACGGACCTCTTCGGGTATACGGCAGGATCTTATTAATATTGCACTGATGATAAAGGTAAGTGCATCAGCCACAATCGCACCGTATACTCCCACTGTCCAGTATGCAAAAATGCCAAGGCCGTTTCCGAACAGCATGAAAAGACTCATCACAACCTGATTAAGGCCTGCAGCAGTTGTATAATCTTCACTTTTCAATATGCCTTGAATCATTGCATGTTCAGCGGGAAAGAAAAACTTCTGAATGGCACTCCTCAGGAACAATACTGCAAATACCAGGGGCATCCAGCCAATAATAATAGTCAGTAAAAGCACAATTGATAATAATGCGCTGACCCAATCACAATGATAAGCTATTTTCTGGCGATCCATTCTATCCGCAAACACTCCAACTAAAAAAAACACCGCCAGGGTCGGAACAGAGAACATCAATTCAGTTAATGTGGCATAAAAAGGCTGTTCCGAGAAACGATCCAGCAAATAAAACATAAATGCTGTTAAACCAATCGTGCTGCCCATCTGAGAAGTAAAGTTGGCGAAAAATAATTTCACATAATTGGCATTTTTAAAAATTCCTTTGAATTTCTTCATCCCTTTTACCTCAGTTTCCCTGTTTATATCTCTACTATAGATTGCCACAAGCAGTTGATAAAGCGGCTTTTGATGGTTTTTATCTCCTTCTGCAGACTGATGGTGCCTCAACCCCTAAATACGTATGAATTAAAAAGGTAATTATTCACTCTTGAAACCCGGGTGGTTTACGGTTGTGATTACCGGGGTAATTCCATAGTACAACCACATCATTAATCCATTAATATATAAAATACTTTTTTAAAAGGAGATTTTTAAAATGAAAGAAATTATTTCTAGTAATGTATTAGTTCGAAACAAGTTCACTATGAAGAAAATGCTTGAAATTTACCAGGCGTCAAAACAATTTGAAGGCACCACTTATCTCTACAGCAAACACAAAGCGGTGGATGCCTCAAACCTTTCTAAATTAGTGTCTTTCCTTTTAACAGTGAAACCGCAAACGAGTCTGAAAATCATTGTGGAAGGAACTGAAGTCCAGAACCATCTGGAGCATATCAAAGACATGTGCAGCAACCATGTTTCTGTACTTCGCATGTCAGAAAAACGTTTAATCAATACAGCTGAAACAATTCAGCTATAATTGACTATTTTATTGCAGAGTGAATGGAGTGAAAATAGATGATACGTACAATTTTTATGGTAGTTGGAGCGATTGTGGTAATTGGAGCACTAATCAGCTGGTTATTCTAAATTATTTCTTTTAAAAAAGGCCGATTGGCCTTTTTTTTGGCTCTTTTCGTATATATTACTGTTTTTCAGCCATCAATGTTGTCCGTTGATTTCCGATCCAGGCTGCTCAGCGAACCGCGGGGCAGGCGATAAGCCTCCTCGATGCTCCGCGTCTGCGCTCCCGCAGGACTTTGAATAAGCTTCCTTGAGTAAACACCGTACGAAGAAAATGCGAATGCATTTTCGAGGATCTCGCACCTTCCGCTCCAATCAACTCAGTAAATAAGAGGAAAAAGCAACAAACCTTGCGAAAACAAACTTTATTTATATGCAATGGCAATTGGCTGATAAAATCCAGACTCTTCAGGGAGGAGCCATTTGACCTTCCGAAAACCAGCTCTATGCAGAAAATTATTTAACTCTTCTCTTCGATATGCCTTATACTGAGAAAGTCTTTCTGACACAGACCAGGTCCCGTCTTTTTCAATCATTGTAAAATGCCTCAAATTATATATTTCAGAATTCTGATGCCAATCCCAAAGCTGAAAGGTTATGGTGTGATCCCTTTTTGCAGGCAATGTGGATGTTGGCCTTTCTTTATGTATTTCATCATAATTCCTGATAGAAAAGAGAAAAATGCCTTTCTCGCTGAGTATACTGTAAACCTCTTTAAGTGCCTTGATGCATTCTTTTTCGGTGATAAGGTGCGGCAAAGCGTTATCCATCGAGATAATGGCCTGAAAAGATTCACTGTGCACAGATGACAATGCCCTCATGTCTGCCTGAAAAAATTGGATGTTCAGCTGTCTCAGCTCTGCTTCTCTTTTTGCCCTTAAGATAGACTTTCCGCTAATGTCTGATGCAGTTATTTTGTACCCCTTTTTGGCGAGAGCTAATGCCTGAGTCCCTATTCCGCAAGAACAATCCAATAAAGATGATGTTTTTTTTATGCCTTCTGCCGATAAAAGATGATCCAGTACATCACCCTGTCTGGCAATGGAACGATCCCAATTCTCAAATATTAAGTGATACTCTTCCGCTAATTCATCATAAAATTGTTCTGCCATGATAGATGACCTCCTTAAAAAAAAGAGTACAGCTTTTCACTGTACTCGTAAAATGTATTAATCATGCTTCTTTTCTTCATCTTTCTTATTATCTTTATCTTTTCCTTTCCCTTTTTCCCATTTCTCTTTCCATTTCTCTTTTTCTTTTTCAATTTTTTCTTTTATCTTCTCTGTTTCTTTTTTTATGTTGTCTTCCCATGCTTTTCTTTGCTGCTCCCTTTGCCTCTGTTCCATCAGGCCGGCAATATGAGGGACATTAAATGACTCTGCTTCCTGATTTTTCAGGGCTTTCGACATGATTTCCCGGAATATCGGAGCCGTGCCTTCACTGCTGGAGGTAGTAAGATAATTATTCGCATCTGTCTTATCATGGCCTACCCACACAGCACCAACCAGCTGTGGGGTGTAGCCGACAAACCATTGATCCTTAACTCCGTCAATGCCTTCGATGGTCATTTGTGTACTGCCTGTTTTCCCTGCAACTTCTCTGCCAGGTATTTGGGCAGCCTTCCCTGTACCATGCTGAACTACCCCGAGAAGCATGGTTGTCATTTTATCTGCAACATCCTTGGAAATGACTCTTGTATTCTCACCTTTCCACTCTGCTACTGTGACTCCATTTTTATCAACTATTTTTGTAATGGAGTGTGCTTCCGGCCTCTCGCCGCCATTTGCAAATACAGCATAGGCCTGTGCCATGGTCAGAGGTGAAACTCCAACACTTGTGCCCCCAAGAGCAAGTGCAAGATTTTGATTGATGGCTTCTTCAGGTATGCCAAACCTCTTCGCCGCATCTACCCCTTTGTCCACACCAATCTCATCCAAAAGCCATACAGCAGGCACATTCAAGGAGTCCTTGACTGCTTCATACATTGGCACATTTCCCCGGAACTGGCCATTATAGTTATTCGGCTCATAATCTTTCCCGAATGTCATTCTTTCATCTTTAAGTTCATCGGTGATCTTCCAGCCCGATTCCAGTGCTGCTGTGTATGGCACAATCGGCTTCATTGTCGATCCCGGCTGGCCTACTTTATGAACGGCACGGTTATGTCCAAGAAGGGTATGTTCACCTCTTCCGCCTGCAAGGGCACGGATTCCGCCATTCTTTGGATCCAGAAGTACGGCTCCGCTTTGAACCTGCTGATCTCCAGTACCTTTAGGAAATAATTGATCATTTGTGTAGGTTTCTTCTACACTGCTCTGCATATCCTGATCAAGCTCAGTATATATTTGATACCCTTCACTTAAAAGCTCATCAAGCGAAATATTATATTTATTAATCGCCTCTTCCAGAACCACGTCTACATAATATGGGTATTTCCCTTTAAAGGGATCACCGCCGCTGTCTTCAAAAACAAGCTTTTCATTTTTTGCCTTTTCCCATTCCTTTTCAGTAATAAAGTTGTGTTCCTTCATACGATCAAGGACGGTATTCCTTCTCTCAATTGCCTTTTCTTCATTTTGGTAAGGATTGATGGCTGATGGGGCTTTAACCAGCCCTGCCAGCAATGCTGCTTCACTAATGGAGAGATCCTCAACATCTTTTCCATAGTACTTCATCGCCGCACGTTTGATCCCCCATGCGCCTTCCCCGAAATAAACCTGGTTTAAATACATTTGAAGAATTTCGTCTTTGCTGTATTCCTTTTCAATCTCAAGGGCCAGGAAGAATTCTTCCAGTTTTCTTTTGTATGTTTTTTCTGCAGACAGCAGCGCATTTTTGGTCAGCTGCTGGGTAAGTGTACTGCCGCCCTCGACTATTCCGCCTGCTTTCACGTTTGTAAAGAAGGCCCTGCCTATTCCTTTTAAATCGATGCCCCCGTGTTCATAAAAACGGTGGTCTTCAATGGCAATAACTGCATTTTTCATATGATCAGGAATTTGATCTATGGAAATGCCTTCATTTTTATTTGCTGAGATCTTGCTGGCTACTTCCCCATCAGCGTCATAAATGACTGTGGATTGTGCAAGCCCTGCTTCGAGTGCACTGATATCCGCATCCTTATATGAAAAATAGACGAAGCTTAAGAAAGCCAGGACCACAGTAGATGCAAGCAATATGGATACTTGTGTCAAGTGAAGCTTATTCCAAGTTGACTGAAACTTTTTAATAACTGAAGTTTTCTTTCTCATATTTCCTCCAAATTCTTGCTGATGATTAATTTGCATTTGTGCGGAAGTCTTCAGATTACACCGATATCAGCATAACTTCAAAGAATATGTTTTTATATAGTATTTGTTACCATGCAAATTTCTGAAGTTCATATAGAAATACCCTGAAATTCCCAATGTTACTCTTCACTATGCTGAAAATGTGCATTAGAATTTACGGAGTCCGGTCATTTTTTATGGGGGTATTGTGTTTTCAAGCTGTATTTTTATGATTTACTCTTCTCAGCAAAGGGTATAGAACCAATAAGTTTCCTTACCATAAGAAGGAGTGAACACTGATGAATTTTAACAAAATTGTATTGGGCTATGATGATACAGACGGAAGCAGACAGGCTTTGAATATGGCAATCGGATTAGTTAAACAAAACCCTGATGCTCAGCTGCTGGTTGTTCAGGTCTTTGAAGAAACAGTTGAAAATATTCCCATAAACAATGAAAAAGCGGTAGAGCCTGTAAGAACGAATGGCTATCTGCTTGAAGGAATTCAGATCCCTCCTCTTCCTGTTTATCATGATGAATCCTCTTCCAATACACACGCAAGAGTAAAGCATAGCGTAGACAATACTTTTTACAATGCAAGGGAAATTCTTGAGCCTTACAGCATTAATGCGAAGTTCGATGTTATTGAGGGAAATTCTGCAGAAAGCATTTGTGAATATGCAGCGGCCGAAAACGCAGATTTAATTATTGTGGGAAGCTCAGGCAAGGGCGGAATTAAAAAGATGTTCCTGGGCAGCACCAGTTCAAAAATTGCCAGGAATGCTCCTTGCCCCGTGCTTATAGCTAAGGATAAGGAAAGTCCGCAAATCCCTTAAAATAGAAAAGCAGCCCGGAGGCTGCTTTTTTATGTGAATTCAGCTATTATTGGCGAAGGTCTTTATTCTCTGCTGCCAGCTCCTCAAATCGTTCTTTAGAAGACAATTCATCGAAACTGCTGTAAATTCTGAAATGGTCCTGATCAATAATCCGGTAGTGCTGGCTGATGATATTCTGCTGAAGGATCAGACCGTTGCTTCTCTTCAATTCCCTCCACCAGAGTTTTCCGCCAAGAGTCTTTTCCTTCCTGTAATCAATTCCTTCTCTTGCAATAGTCTCCAGAACTTCTAATGGTTCATTTCCAAACAAAAACCGGACCGTTTCCGTTTCTCTGAATAAAGCACAAACGGCTACCACTGTCGACCAGCCTGCCTCTGCCCGCCCTTTCTCAATTTGAACAAGCGTCTTTTTTGAAACACCAATAATTTCCGCCATTTTATCCTGTGTGTATCCTGCCTCTGTACGTATAAGACGGATCTTATCTGAAACTTTCAGTATAATTTCATCTCTAGTCAATGCAGCTTCATTCCCTTTTTGTTGTTGGTGTAAATTTACACCTGCCTCTATATTATAAAAGAAATAATAACCATTTTACAAATAAAAAACTGCCTTTTTCTTTAACTATACCAATTATCACAAAATAATGACTGTGCTTTTAGTCACAAGTTGGCCTTATTCCTCAGGGTAAAAATTACTGATATTTTCCATTAAATTAACAGAGGATTTTGCCGGATTCTATCGAAATCTATTGGTTAACTGTTATTATGCAAAAAAGTGGAGGATAAAATGACGATTGAAACAAATAATGCCATATTGGAACTTCTGCTGACGGAAAAAGAAAACCTTTTAAGTGAATGGAATGAGAAAATCCTCATAAATAAGGATGACCCTTTTAAAGATAAAATTAAGGATAATGGCGATGCCATGTTCCAATTAATTATTCAAATCTTAATAAAAGACGGGCAAGAACTGGAAAACTATATTCAGAAACTGGCCTACACTGTCGCTGAACAGCGAGTAAAAGCAGATATTAATATTGGAGACTTTGTTTTTAATGTCAACTTGGGAAGAACAATCGTCCTCAATATATTTAATCGTTCCGAAATACATTTTCATGAACTCCAGAGACAGTACGAAAGAATCGGTTATTGCTTCGATAAATTCTTATATCATGCTGTGTCCAGATATACGGATGCCAAAGATCAGATTATTAAGGAAAAAACACAATTTATTGATTCCACCCATAAAGATAGATTAACTCTTCTGGGCCAAATGACTTCAAGCTTTATTCATGAGTTCAGAAATCCGCTTACCTCTGTACAAGGGTTTATTCAGCTTTTAAAATCCGAAAATCCCTCCATGAAGTATTTGGATATCATTTCAAATGAACTTGAGCAGCTGAATTTTAGAATTTCACAATTCCTTCTCCTCTCTAAAAAGGAACTGATCGGAAAAGAAAAAATTACATTCTCTCTAAATGAATTAATAGATGAAGTCCTGATATTCTTATATCCCAGTATCCTGGATGGAAAGGTTACAATCCTTCAGGATATAAAAGATGATATCTTTTTGGTTGGCTATGCGGATGAAATCCGCCAAGTCTTCATTAATATTATCTTCAATGCCATTGATGTGCTTACACAGTACCGCAGCGACCCTGTCATCCATATTAAAAGCAAATGGACTTCAGATGGGCACATAAGATTGGATATTTCGAATAATGGGCCAAGAATTCCTGATCATCTTATCAATTCCATTTTTGAGCCATTTGTTACAACAAAAACACTCGGAACAGGGCTGGGTCTATTTGTCTGCAGGGAGATAATTGAAAAACATCAAGGGACTCTGACATGTGATACCGAATCAGACTGGACCGTTTTCAGCATAACTTTGCCAACTGAAAAGCTGACTGAAGATATGAGCTGACTCCGAATCCTGGGAACAGCTTTTTCGTCTTCCATACTAAAAATGCTTATATGATTTAAACAATAAATTATTATATTTATAGTTTGCCGGAGGGGGTTTGTCACTTGTTTTCTTTAAAGGTAGATGAGGATATAGAATTGCAATTGTTCCAGCTTCATCATTCAGAAGAGCTTTTCAGCTTGGTGGACCGGAACCGCAGCCACTTAAGAGAATGGCTTCCATGGGTAGATAATATGGCTTCACCTGTTCAGTATCATTCGATCATTCCTATATGGCTGAAACAGTTTGCCGATAATAACGGATTTAATGCCGGAATCCGTTATCAGGGAAAACTTGCAGGCTCTATTGGTTTTCACCATATAGACTGGAACAACAGACAAACCAGCATTGGATACTACCTTGCTGAAAATTTTGAAGGCAGAGGAATTATGACACGAAGTGTGCAAGCCATGGTCAATCATGCTTTTTTTGATTTAAAACTGAACCGCATCGAAATACGCTGCGGAATCAGAAATGGAAAAAGCCGTGCGATCCCTGAACGGCTTGGCTTTCGGCAGGAAGGAATCATCCGGGATGGCGAGTATCTTTATAATCGATATCACGATCTTGCCGTATATGGACTTCTGGCAAGAGAATGGAATGTTTAAACAAAAAGCCTGCTCAGGCTTTTTTATTTTTCCCTGCATACAAGATCTTGGATTAATTATTTCTCCTGATTACATCTCTTAAATAAGGGTAATTTCAATTAAAGTAAATCCTTTATTCATGGTTTATTTGTAAAATTCATGAATAAGGGAAAAGTACTTATTATAAAGGAGGTGCCGGCCCCTTACATATCGTGTAAGGGATAATATGATCACCCTTAACCTTTTCTTATTATTTTTATTAATCGCATTAACTGCTTTTTTTGTTGCATCTGAATTTGCCATTGTTAAAGTGAGGACTTCACGAATTGACCAGCTTATGCTGGAGGGAAATCCTAAAGCCGCTTCTGCAAAACAAGTTATAAGCAGTCTGGATGAATATTTATCTGCCTGTCAGCTTGGAATTACAATCACCGCACTGGGTCTCGGGTGGCTGGGTGAACCGACTATTGAGAGACTGCTTCATCCTGTATTTGAAAGTCTTAACTTGCAGGCTTCCCTAACTCATTTCCTATCCTTTGTCATTGCTTTTGCTGTTGTGACATTTCTCCATGTGGTCATTGGAGAGCTTGCGCCAAAGACCTTTGCGATTCAAAAGGCAGAAGCTATTACTTTAACTTTTTCAAAGCCATTAATATTATTTTACAGGGTTATGTATCCGTTTATCTGGGTTTTAAATGGTTCTGCCAGAGTTGTTACAGGATTATTCGGACTGAAACCAGTTTCAGAGAGTGAAATGGCCCATACAGAGGAAGAACTGCGGATTATCCTATCTGAAAGCTTAAAGAGCGGTGAAATTAATCCCTCTGAATACCAGTATGTGGACCGGATATTTGAATTTGACAATAGAATCGCCAAAGAGATTATGGTTCCCCGGACCGAAATTGTTACCATTCCGGAAGATTCATCACTGGAAGAAACCCTCGATCTCATATTAAATGAGCGTTATACCCGCTACCCGGTTACGGCGGGCGATAAGGATAATATTCTCGGAATCATTAATGTTAAGGAAATTTTAACTGACTGTGTAAGAAAAAAATGTGAAGGCAAACACCCCTTACTGCAATATATTAAACCTGTCATCAGGGTGATTGAAACCATTCCCATTCACGATTTGCTCCTTAGAATGCAAAAGGAGCGTTCACATATGGCGATTCTTCTTGATGAGTACGGCGGAACAGCTGGAGTGGTCACAGCAGAAGATATCCTGGAAGAAATCGTAGGTGAAATCAGGGACGAATTTGATGCCGATGAGCTTCCGCTTGTTCAAAAGACAGGGGAAAACCATTATATCCTTGATGCAAAACTGCTGATTTCAGAAGCAAATGATCTCCTGGGAACAACATTATCTGATAATGATGTTGACACTATCGGCGGTTGGATTATGACGAAGAAGTATGATGCTGTTCAGGGAGACTTTGTTGAAGAAGAAGGATACAGATTTATGATTAAAGAAATGGATGGACACCATATTTCTTATATAGAAGTTGTGAAAATATAAACTGCATTTTCTTAGAACCGGGAGCGCACTTTTTGCTCCTGGTTTTTACTGCCAAGGCGTGCTTTTGCTGAAACTTTTCTGCCTCTATAAAAATTTTTATTTTTCCGAATCTTTTTACTTCATATTTAATGAATAATTTCATAAAATAAATGTAATCCTTTTTTCCAAACTGCTACGTTTGACTGTACGGTTTCCGCTAACGTATAATTGACTCTAACTATATCTCTTGTTGTAAAGCATTATTATGGAGATATAAGTATTCAAAACAGAGGTGATATGATGGGGCTTACTATCGTATCGGCGAATTAGCCAATATTGCTAACGTTTCTAAAAGAACGATTGACTACTACACTAGCATTGGCCTAATAAAAGCGAAACGCTCAAAATCAAATTATCGCATATATTCAGAAGAGGTTTTGTCTGATCTAAGATTTATTGAAGAATGCAAAATACTGCATCTTCCACTTGAAGAGATTAAGAGAAAACTAGAAATGAAAACGAAAAGGGAGATTCAGAAAGGGGAAGTTGAAAAGCATATTAACGCAGTCACATTACAGATGAAACAGCTGCAGCAGGAAATAGCTGTGCTCATGCCGCTCATCAATACAATGAATGAGGAGCAGAAAGATGGCTTCTCCAGAAAGCTGACTGCCGAAAGTACTGCATTGCTCCGTTCCCTTTCCGGCTTAACAAGCTAATCCCATTTTTCACAAAATCAGGAGGTGACACCCTGCCCGTTTAGGCGGGATAAGGGGAACTTATTTGGACATATTAAACTTGGTTTTTATAGCCATTTTAATTGCTTTAACGGCTTTTTTCGTTACTTCGGAATTTGCCATTGTTAAAATACGAAGTTCCAGAATTGATCAGCTAATTGAAGAAGGCAATAAAAATGCAATTGCTGCGAAGAAAGTGATTTCCAATTTGGATGAATACCTTTCAGCCTGCCAGCTGGGAATTACCATTACAGCACTCGGTCTTGGCTGGCTGGGTGAGCCGACAATTGAACACCTTCTGCGTCCGGTGATAAATAGTTTCGGTCTGCCGTCATCCATTTCGCATGTTATCTCATTCAGCATTGCTTTTGCTTTTATCACCTTCCTGCATGTAGTTGTGGGAGAATTGGCCCCAAAGACTCTGGCGATACAAAAAGCAGAAGCGGTAACTCTTTTAACAACACGTCCTTTAATCTGGTTTTACCGGGTTATGTATCCGATCATTTGGGCGTTGAATGGTTCTGCCCGCCTATTGACCAGCATGTTTGGATTAAAGCCTGCTTCTGAACACGAATTAGCACATTCTGAAGAAGAACTTCGCATTATTTTATCAGAAAGCTATGAAAGCGGCGAAATTAACCAATCTGAGTTTAAGTATGTAAATAAAATCTTTGAGTTTGATAATCGGATCGCGAAAGAAATCATGGTTCCGCGTACTGAAATTGTTTCTCTCTCAAAAGATGATACACTTGAAGATTTTCTGCAAATCGTTCAGGAAGAGAAATTTACTCGATATCCCATTATAGATGGAGATAAGGATCATATCATTGGCATGGTCAATATTAAAGAAGTCATGACAGATCTCATTATGAACCGGGAATTATCATCAAGCACTCTTGAATCATACATTCGTCCCATTATCCGGGTCATTGACAGCATACCTATCCATGAGCTGCTGCTTAAAATGCAAAAAGAACGCATCCACATGGCCATCTTAATGGATGAATACGGCGGTACCTCGGGGTTAGTGACTGTTGAGGATATCATTGAAGAGATTGTTGGCGAGATCCGTGATGAGTTCGACATGGATGAAGTACCGATGGTCAGAAAGACGCAAGAAGGCCAATATATCATTGATTCAAAAGTTCTTGTCAGCGAAGTCAACGACTTGCTGGGTACCGATATTAATGATGAAGATGTTGATACCATTGGCGGATGGATATTGACTGAGAATTACGAAGCCAAACAAGGTGATATTATCGAGTACGAAAAATATCGATTTAAAATTCTGGATATGGAAGAGCACCATATTAAGTATGTTGAAGTGACAGCAGTACCTGAAACAGAAGAGCCGGCACCTGCAAAAGAAGTGCCCTTTACTGAATCAGAAGTATTGTCTTAAATAATAAAAGGAACAGCCTTCTTGAGTGCTGTTCCTTTTATTTGTCCTTATTGCTCCCGCGGAAATCTAATCGTGAATTTGGTCCCTTCCCCCTTTTCACTGCTGACAGTAATTTCTCCGCTGTGCAGCTGAACAAGCTGTTTGACAATGGAAAGACCGATGCCAAACTCACCAAATGAATGATTGGTCCTGGATAGATCCGCTTTATAAAATCGCAGCCAAATTGACTCAATTTCTTTCGGGTCGATGCCTATACCCGTGTCTTCTATTAAGATCAATGTCTGATCAGGATCTTCTTTGCCCCTTAAAAATATGGAGCCCTGCTCGGTGAATTGAATGCTGTTCTTCACAATATTCACCAGAATCTGAATCAGCCGGTCATAATCCGCATACACCGAAACCCCTTCTTCAGCCTCTATATATATCCTGTTACCTTTTTCCCCTGCCTGAATTTCCAGCTGTTCCTTAACAATTTCAAAGGCTTCCATGAGATCAATATCCATTTTATTCAGCTGCAGCTGGTTGGAACGAATCTTTTCATAATCCAGATTTTCATTCACCAGCCGAATAAGCCTCTTTGCCTCCCTGTCTATCAGGATCATCCCTTTTTCTGTATCCGCCTCCGGGATCAGACCTCCCTTAATACCTTCAGCCAAACCGCTTATGGTGGTCAAAGGAGTCCGAAGCTCGTGCGAGACATCAGCGATGAATTTCCTTCTTCTATTTTCCAGTCTTCTGATTTCTTCATTAGATTCCCTCAATCTTGCTGCCATATCATTAAAGTCTTTGGCCAATTCCCCAATTTCGTCCATATAGGTGTAAGGCACATTGATATCATAGTTCCCGGATGAAATCATAGAGGCAGCATTCCTAAGCTCAGTTATCCTCTTGATCAGATTTTTAGAAAGAACCAGACTTAAAAGGATGGTCGCAGAGAGTGAAATAAAAATGGTATATAATAAAAATCGATTTAATTCGCTGACAACCTCCATAGCCCCTGTTATTGGGGACAGAAGCAAAACTCCGCCAACAAGATTGCCCCCCTGCATATATGGCATGGCAACTAATGTTACCTCCTGGCCGAAACGTTCTATATCATGCTTTACAGTTACTTTTTTTCCTTTCGAAATTCCAGCCCATTCGGATTTGGTCAGCTGAATCATCGGATCCGATTTAAGTTCAGGATACAAGACCCTTCCTTTATGATCGAAGAGAATGTATTTGATGTTTCTGGCATCGAGCAGCTGGCTGTATTCTGTTAGAAATTGTTCATCCCCCTCTATCCTGACTGTTATGTCTGTCAGGATCTGCTCTCCATAGGAATCGAGCTCTTCCACTTTATTTTCAAAAATATAATTCTCCACAAACTGGGAGAATAGAAGGCTTAATAACAGGAAGGCCAGTATTAGGATGCTGACATGACTGATCAGCAGCTGATAAAAATACTTAACCTTCATTTTCCGCTGCCGTTTCATCGAATTTATAACCTACACCCCATACAGTATGAATAAAGGGCTGCTCATCCGTGCCTATTTTTTTCCGGAGCCTTTTTATATGTACATCTACGGTTCTTTCATCTCCATAAAACTGATAACCCCATACACTATCGAGCAGCTGCTCTCTAGTAAAAACCTGTTTGGGATGTTTTACAAGGTAATACAGCAAGTCAAATTCTTTTGGGGTCAAATTCTTTAAAAGCTGTCCATTATAATATGCCTCTCTGGATTCTTTGCTGATTTTGAAATATTCACTGGCAACAAAGTGATGTTCATCTGTTCCTGCTTCAGCCTGAAATCTGCGTGTCACGGCTTTTATCCTGGCCATCAGCGTCAGCGGGCTGAATGGCTTGGTCACATAATCATCGGCACCCATTTCAAGTCCAAGAACCTGATCGGATTCGCTGTCTTTTGCCGTCAGCATAATAATCGGAACCTTGCTCAGTTCCCTTATTTTCAGGCAGAGCGTCACTCCATCCATGACCGGAAGCATCCAATCAACGATAATTAAGTCCCATTTTTCTTTATTAAAATGCTCAAACCCCCGCTGGCCATCGTGAACAAACACACCCTGATACCCTTCTTTCATAAAGAACATCTCCAGCATTGAACAGACACTTTCATTATCTTCCACAACCAGTATTTTCAATTTCCCTTCACCGCCCATGAACAGTCTTTTATTCTTAATGTAATCGATTTGAGTGTTTTTTTTCAATGAATTTCTCTAACAATAATGTTTTTCTAAAATCTTTCTTCAAAGAATATTGTGTTTTGCTTATAAATTCAGTCCGTTGATTTCCACTGCAGGCACGCAGTGAACCCGCGGGGAGGAATGCGAGCCTCCTCGGCTTCGCCTGCGGGGTCTCACACTTCCCTCTCCTCCCGCAGGACATTAAATAAGCTTCCTCGAAGGAACACCGCATGAAGGAAATGCGTCAGCATTTTCGAGGAGCAAGTGCCCACAGCGAAGATCAACTCAGTAACTCAAACTAAGTTATGTACTATCAACAATACTTTACGAAAGCAGCCTTTTCTATAAAGTCAGCCAAATTCTTTATTATTATCAATATCTTGGGAAATGCTAATTACGACTTATCATTTTGAAAGGAGTGCAGTATAAGATGAATAAAAAATTTCTTTTATTTGTATCTTTTTGCTTTATTTTAATAGGGGCCGCGATTTCGGTTAATGCTGAATCTGCGCCAAGGGGAAAGTCACCGGCACAGGAGCAAATACATGAACACCATCACAGAATGATCGATGAATCTTTAATGAAATCTCTTCTGGAACAAGGATTCACTAAAAGAGAAATCTTCATAGCTGCCCACATTGCGAAGTTTTCAAATAAACAGGTTGCAGAGGTATTGACTTTTTATAAAAAAAATAACTCCTCCTGGGAAAAAACAGCTCAGCAGTATGGAGTGGATTTAGACAAAATAAAGAAGCACCATCATCACATGGATAAGTTCCTTGAAGCGAACAAGGGGGTTGTTCTGCAAAAGGTCTCCGAGTACTCCGGCAAATCGGCTCAAGTGCTGCAGGGGTATCTTGACAAAGGAGTTCCACTTCGTTTCCTTGTTTCAGGTGCAGCCATGGCAAAGGCGGCAAATAAGGATTTGGGTGAAATCATCCAATTGAGGGAACAGGGAAAATCATTACACGAAATAAAAACAGAATTAAATGTTGATAAAGAACAAATCCATGCAGAAATGAAAAAACTGGTTGATGAAATTCACAAGGAAATCAGTAAGGCAAAATAATAAGATAAAACCGCAGAGTCAACTTCTGCGGTTTTGTTTTATATAAAACAGACTTATAATGAAAGAAAGAGGTGAAACAAAATGACAGATGAAAACCCGGTATACCCTGCCGACCTGGATGAAGAAACTTTATTCATGGTTTCCCAGACTTTTAAAGCTTTATCCGATCCAACAAGGCTTAGAATTCTTCACTTATTATTTCACGGAGAGTATTCTGTAAATGAAATTGCCGAAAATCTCTCCCTGCTCCAGTCTACCGTTTCTCACCAGCTTCGCTTTTTGAAAAACCTGCGCCTTGTAAAATTCCGCCGTGAAGGAACAACTCTCTTTTACAGCCATGATGATGAACATGTTATTAGTTTATTGAACCAGGCTATTGAACATAGCCAGCATTCATGAATAAGCTGTCCTTAAGGCCTTATTAATTGCAGCTTTCATTATGGCCTGGACAGCCTTTTCTTTCTCCCTCCACTTGTATCGTGCTATGTTCAATCCCATATTTATCATGCAGCACAGATTGAGCCGCATGAAGGACTGCATCGTGTCCGCCCTCATTTTCAATTACAAGATGGCAGCTAAGAGAAGGAAAACCGGAAGTAATCGTCCAAATATGAAGATCGTGAACGTCTTTTACATGTGCAAGTCCGAGGAGCGCACTTTTAATGTCCTCTGGATTCAGGTGGGAAGGTGTCCCCTCCATTAAAATGTGGAAAGACTCTTTTGCCACTCTCCATCCGCTTACAAGAATGAGAACTGCTACTATTACACTTGCAATTGGGTCGGCAATGCCCCACCCGAAGAAATAAATTAACAGTGCAGCGGCAATTGCTCCAACAGAACCAAGCAGGTCACCTAGAACATGCAGAAAAGCACTCCTGACATTTAAATTATGCTCCTTATCCCCGCTCATTAATATGAATGCTGCTGCAATATTGACGAGAAGACCAATCGATGAAATCACGAGCATTCCCATACTTTGAACAGCCGGCGGCTCAAGAATGCGGTGATAGGCCTCATAGAAAATATAGAGAGAAATTAGGAGCAGTGTAATGCCATTTATTGAAGCAGCAATAATTTCAAATCGTTTATAGCCGAATGTTTTTGAATTTGTCGCCTTTTTTTCGCCTATTTTGATAGCCAGAAAACTCAAGCCAAGCGCAGCTGCATCACTCAGCATGTGTCCGGCGTCCGATAGCAGCGCAAGGCTATTAGTCCATATTCCGCCAATCACTTCTACAATCATAAATGAAGCAATTAAAATAAATGCCCACATCAAAGCCTTTTTATTGCCAGTGTGATGGTGATCATGTGAATGTCCATGTCCATGCCCGTGCCCATGACTGTGTCCCATATAATGCACCCCTTTTATATGAATATATGCTCATATATATTATGTATGACTTTGGCTTATTGTTCAATAATTTTTACTATTCCCTTTTAATTTAGACTAAATGAATAGACTCAAACATCT
This sequence comes from Cytobacillus sp. EB106-05-05-XG126, assembly GCF_058791715.1. Taxonomy (NCBI): domain Bacteria; kingdom Bacillati; phylum Bacillota; class Bacilli; order Caryophanales; family Bacillaceae; genus Cytobacillus; species Cytobacillus sp. EB106-05-05-XG126. The sequence goes on from NZ_JBYTDU010000001.1 coordinate 2,119,779, forward strand.
GCAGGCGATTTCAACAGGAACAGCAGAAAATTGAAAGAATTATTCCAGGCAACTATAGAATTCATAAAAGGGCTGCCTGACTATACAGGCAGCCCTTTCCCTTATGCAAGATAAACAAAATAACCCATAAATGCAATACATAGTCCATACATGATGGGATGGATCTCTTGTGGCCTTTTAAGTGCCAGCATTGTAATTGGGTATAAAATAAAACCGAGTGCAATCCCTGTTGCTACACTGAAGGTCAATGGCATCATTAAGATGGTCACGAACGCAGGAATTGCGATTTCCAGTTTACCCCAATCAATATGTTTTACCTCCATGGCCATCAGTGCTCCAACAATGATCAGTGCCGGCGATGTTACTTCGGCCGTTATCACACTGAGCAATGGAGAGAAGAATAATGCAACCGCGAAGCATGCAGAGATGATTACTGATGTAAAACCTGTTCTTCCTCCAGCTGCAATCCCTGAACTGGACTCAATCATGGAAGCAGTTGTAGAAGTTCCAAGCACAGAGCCTACTACAGTTGCACTGGAGTCTGCCAGAAGCGCTTTGCCGGCATTAGGAATTTCATTATTTTTCATCAGGCCAGCCTGACTTGCGATAGCTATTAAAGCTCCTGCTGTATCAAAAAAAGCAACAAATAAGAATGTAAATATTACTGCCAGCATTTCCGGAGTAAAGACTTGATCAATATGCAGAAAAACCTCACCAAATGTCGGTTCAAGGCTCGGAATAGCACCGACGATTTTTTCCGGTTTATCAATAAGGCCAATTAACATTCCGGCAGCAGCTGAGATGACCATCCCATAAAAAATGGCCCCTTTAATACCCCTTACCATCAATACGATTGTTAATATAAAACAGAAAACAGCCAGCAGCGTGACTGGGGATTTAATATTGCCAATCGCCACAAATGTCGCATCATTTCCGACAACAAGTCCAGCATTTTTCAATCCTATGAAAGCAATAAAGAATCCGATTCCGCCTGCAATTGCATGCTTTAAATCCTTCGGTATAATGTTAATAATTTTTTCGCGTATTTTTAATAAACTTAAAATCACAAATAAGACTCCTGAAATAAATACACCTGTTAACGCTGTTTGCCACGGAATACCCATTCCGATGCAGACAGAAAAAGTGAAGAAAGAATTGAGGCCCATGCTTGGGGCAATCCCAATCGGATAATTGGACAGCAGGCCAATTAATAAAGAGCCAATAATAGCCGAGAGTGCCGTAGCAGTAAAAACAGCCCCTTTATCCATTCCGGCCTGGCTAAGGATAATTGGATTTACAATTAGAATATATGCCATTGATAAAAACGTGGTTAAACCTGCAATTGTTTCCTGTTTGTATGATGTTTCTCTTTCATGAAACCGGAAAAAAGATGACATGCCAATCCCTCCTTTTTTTTGGAAAATAAAAAAGCTCCGCAAGATGCGAAGCTGCCATAAAGAAAAACAGAAGAAATAGCATGCCTATTCAAACAAGCTATATCCCCTGTAGTCAAGCTATTTACGGCAGCCCGGTAGAAACGCTCAGACCCTATCTCTGAACATATACAGGTAAAATGTAAAACGCAGCACATCAATCAGTGTACTGCCCAAACATTATATATTGATATAATGAAACCAATTCTAGCAAACTCAAATTTGGACGTCAATTCTTTAATTTATTCTGAGAATTCTCTTTTATCTTGAAGCTGGTTAATAAGATTTAACGTTAATTTTTTGAGTTTATGGGTAAATAATAAGAAAAACCGGCATGAGGAGGAAGGTCGTAATGTTCATTGTATATGCAAGCTTGATTCTTATAGCAGCATCTCTGATTTTTCTGGGCATCTATGCTTTTAAAACTTATAAGGATGCCAAACCCGCAATTAAGAAGCTGACAGCAATAAGCACTGTCATGCAGCTAAAGGCAGATCAAGTGAAAAATGGGGTTGACGAACTGACAGCAACCCAGAAAGAAATCCAAAGAGATATCAATTTTAAGAAACAAACATTTAATAATACAGTGGCTGCTGTTAAAGAAACACCGAAAAAAATTAAAAAGTGGTGGAACATTAAAATACCTTTTATCCATCAGATAAAGTGAAACTTCAATCAGTGGGGGTTTTCCTTATCCCCCACTGATTGTTAGTCGCGTTCTAGTGTCGCTAAGA
>NZ_JBYTDU010000002.1:0-229818 GCF_058791715.1 Cytobacillus sp. EB106-05-05-XG126
GATTGGCTTATGACCTCGAGCCCCTAGGAGCCGCAGCTAGATTGGGCAGTTTGACCCCCACTTATCCTCCTTTGATTTCTCTGAGTCTTGAAGTGGGGGTCTTACTGCCCGATAGACTGCGATAAAGAAAACGGGCTGATTTTTTCAGCCCGTTTTATAATATTGGCGAAAGCAGCCTTGAGATGGATTCTTTCAACTTTATCTTCAAGGGCCTATTTCTGTAATCTCCTGCAGACAGGTTTGCTGAAAGCCGGACATCTTCCTTAAAGCTCTCAGTCAGTTCTTTTGAAACATCCTGATCGTAAATAAAAGCATTTACCTCAAAATTGAGCCTGAAGCTTCTCACGTCTATATTCGCAGTTCCTACCGATGATACTTTTTCATCCACAATCAGGGTTTTTGCATGGATAAAGCCATTTTCGTATATATAGATATTTGCATTTACTTTTAGCATTTCCCCAATATAGGAGTAAGTGGCCCAATAAACAAACATGTGGTCAGGTTTATTCGGAATCATAATGTTTACTTCCACACCTGACAATGCAGCTATTTTCAAGGCATCCAGAAGACTTGCATCAGGAATGAAATATGGGGTTTGGATATATATGGACTTACGTGCAGATGAAATCATTTTTATATAACCATTTTTAATTTGTTCCCATTCAGAATCCGGACCGCTGGTAACAATCTGCATCCCTACGCTATCCTGAGACTCGCACAGCGGAAAAAACTCAGGAGCATAGAAAATATCATGGCGGTGGGAAGCCTGGTTCCAGTCCAGGATAAAGCGGGTCTGCAGAGAATGGACAGCACTTCCTCTGATTCTTAGATGGGTATCACGCCAATACCCGAACTTTGGATTCAGCCCGAGATATTCATCCCCGACATTGAAACCGCCAACATACCCAATCCGTCCGTCAATGATGGCAATTTTCCGGTGGTTCCGGTAATTGATTCTTAGATTGATAAAATGCAGCCGCGAAGGGAAAAAGGCCTCAATTTCTCCTCCTGCAGCAATCAGCTCTTTAAATGCCCTTTTATGCAGGCTCCTTGAGCCAAGTTCATCATAGAGAAGCCTGACTTTAACGCCTTCCCTGGCTTTTTCCGTTAAGAGAGTAATTAAGCTTTTTCCAAGATTGTCTCTCTTGAAGATATAATATTGCAGGTGAATATGATCGGTTGCTCTTTTTATATCCTCTACAAGTGAATTGAATTTTTCTTTCCCGTCTGTAAAAATTCTGACCTCGTTATCCTGGGTCAATACTGCATCATTGTTTACAAGATGCATGTAAATAAGGTCTTTGGATTTTTCAATGATCTCATTGCGAAAATGGAAATCCTTTTCCTTAATTCCTCTGATTTGGTTGTTCAGCAGTTCATCAATTCCAATTTTTTTGCGGTCTTCCCATTGGAACATCTTTCTTCGGGTTAAATTCTGTCCAAAGAAGAGGTACATGAAAAAACCAAGAAGAGGAAGAAAGAATAAAACCATGAGCCATGCCCATGTGGCGCCTGCGTCCCTTCGCTCCAGAAAGATAACAAATACAGCCAGGATAATATTTAATACTAAAAATACTGTAAGCATCATGGAGTATATATCCATCTTAATGTCCTCTCCACATGTATTTTTCCGTCCTTTTAAAAAGAAAACCTCCGGCTGTACGGAGGCTGTTTATATGATAGCGTATGCTTATGAACGGTTTTGGTTATCTTCTTGCTCCTCTTTAGCCTCTTTGTGTTCCTTGTTGCTGTCAGGAAGCGGATCAATCGGGTCTACCGTATGCTTGAATTGGTAAGCCTTTGAAGTAGTTATGACGCTCAGCAGCAGAACCACAATCACGATAATGATCGATATGACTAATACCGTATACATATTTCTCCCCCTTTTCACTCAATATTCTACCATGAAAGCAGCTCAATAATGAAAAATTTCGCCATGGCCTTGTACAGGTTTTAATTCTCTCAATGTGGGTATTCTATTGTTGGGAGGATGATTATTATGAGTAAAGAATTAGTACAAGCTGTTAACCAGCAAGTAGCAAACTGGACAGTTCTATATGTAAAGCTTCACAATTATCATTGGTATATTAAAGGGAAAAACTTTTTTACCCTTCATGCAAAATTTGAAGAGCTGTATAATGAAGCTAACGTACATGTAGATGAATTGGCTGAGAGAATCCTTGCTCTTGAGGCTAAACCGGTTGCAACGATGAAGGAAGTTCTGGAGACCAGTTCCCTTAAAGAAGCGACAGGTAAAGAAAATGAAGAACAAATGGTTCAATCTGTCGTTGACGACTTTGAAAAAATGGTGGACGAGCTTCAGGAAGCAATCGAGCTTGCAGAAGAAGCCAAAGATGAAGGAACAGGCGACATGCTGATTGCTGTAAAGCAAAGCTTGAAAAAACATATCTGGATGCTTAAAGCATACCTTGGATAATAAACAAAGACTGGCTGGACAGCTGGTCTTTTTATTTTTGAAAAATAAGGGCTTTTTTCGCAAAGTTTGATGCTATTTGTATTATATTTACTGAGTTGATTGTAGCGGAAGGTGCGAGATCCTCGAAAATGCTATCGCATTTTCTTCGTGCGGTGTCTACTCAAGGAAGCTTATTCAAAGTCCTGCGGGAGTAGCGGGACAGGTGAGACCCCGCAGACGCACAGCGTCGAAGAGGCTCACCGCTCGCCCCGCGGTTCGCTGAGCAGCCTGGAGCGGAAATCAACGGACAATATTGATAAACGCAAAGCAATAAATTAAACGCAAAGCCAAATAAAAAAGCGGCTTCACGCCGCCTTCGAGTATATGGATCGTTATTCTAAATTCGGATATGTATAGTTTAGTGTATGTTCCTGTGGTGAATGATCGGGCTTCTGCGCTGGCCGTAATTTTCACTGGCAAATTTCCCTTTTAAGCTCTCAATTAAATAAAGCCCCATTAAATCATATAATTCCTGATTATCAAGGTCCTTGATAATATTCAGCAGGTCTTCCCTGTCCATTTCTTCTAAGAAGGCAAAAGCGAGCATATCGATATCTTCTTCATCACCAGTCAGCTTATTCCTGTAAAGTTCATATAGCTCATCAATCAGTTTCATGGTAACACCTCCTTAAAAAAATCTCCGGTTTTCTATAGTATACTTAATTTAATACCCCTGATGCAGAAAAATATTCACCCCATGTAAATTGGAAAAGCTGACTTCCAATTTGTTTAACTTAGTATATGTCAGCTTAACAAGAATGATCGTAATTTTGTATAATTTTATCATAAATGTGGGATACGATAACTACAGAAATGAAAAATATTGTGCTATGTAAAGAAAAATTGACCGGTGTTGAATCTGCGTCACAGGAATGAACAAAAAAGGGGCTGACAGGATTGGAAGGAAATAAAAAGACGTATTATATAACGCTTGGTTCGGGTGAGATTTCTCAAAGTGCTACTGACTCCACCTGGAATTATAAAATTGAGGCAAATGATGATGAAATTATTGCCTTAAGAGAATATTTTGACCAGAACTATTCAACAGAATGGCAAAATTTTTTCAGAGCCCATGTTCCTTATGTTCAATACCACTATGACCGTGAAAATGATGCCTATGATGACACAATGAAAAAAATATATGGGATGATTTATGATCTTGGAGATGATGAAGCAAGAAAGCATATTGAAAGCATGGGAATCCTGACAGAAGAGGAACATAAATAGAAAAGCGGAAGCGCCTTGCTCACGTATGAACGCAGACTAAAAGCGCCACATCCTGTGGAAACGCCTTATGACTCCGAGTCCCTAGGAGCCGCAACAAGACAAACCGAAATGTGGAGGCGACTGCCCTTTTAAGGAATGCAGACTAAGAGCGCCACGTCCTGTGGCAACGTCTGCATGACCCGCATCCTGCGGGCCTCAAGCATAAGACGAGCCCTGCAAGAAGGTGTTCTTTCCTTCTGGAAGGATTGGCTTATGTCTCGAGTCCCTAGGAGCCGCAACAAGACAAGCTTGTGACCTCGAGGGGGTAGGCGCTGAAGCTAGACAGCTCTCGAAGTACTAAAATAAATAATAGTAGAAATAAAAAGCTGAGGCCGCACCTCAGCTTTTCTACATTTCCATTTCCACAGCTGTATCAAGAACTTCCTGTGGAACGGCAATAGCCTCAACTTTATTATAGTTTGAGTATTGGCCGTTCATGTTCTGCTTCATGGAGATTTTTTGGCCCTCAGCCGTGATTTCCATGTCCATAATCATATTCAGCGCGCTTGGGTAAAAAGTTTCTTTATCAATCACAATTTCATATTCCACGCCTTTGATGTTCATGTTATCAAGCATTTCACCATTGGCGGCCAATTCAGGCGGGAGCGTTTCTGCTGCCGTTTCCTTCACGAAATCATTGAATTTTTCTCCATCGGCTTTCAACTTCAGGATATAGCTTTTGGAGTCCTGTTCAAAGGTGAAATCGTCCACAAATTCCTGCAGTTTCTTCAATTCCTCACCAGGATTCGTTTGCTGGCTGGACATTTGTAGCAAATCATCAGACATTTCTTTAGGGAACTTCATCCATTGCTGATCGGCTGCATATAGAAACATGCCTTCTTCCGTAAAATAGCTTTCAATATCATAGGATTCTTCTGCGCCTGCCATTGACATAGTCATTTTCTGATAAAAAGCCATTGGATCTGTTGTGACATCCATGTCAATGACAGAATCGATATTCATATTTTCCCCTTCAGCACCCGAGCTCATTTCCTGGCTCATATCCATTTTTACTGAGAAGCTTTTTAGCTCTTCCGAAGCCTCCGTTGATTTCTTTAAAACTTCCTCCAAGGTCATTTCAGAAGATTCTTCTGTTTTTGCTTCTTTCTTTTCTGTGCCGGCTGCTGATTCATTAACTGGTTTGGCTGTTTCATTACATGCAGTCAACATTAAAATCATGAAGAAGCCGGTAAGGATTGCGAGAGACTTTTTCAAGATATACACTCCTCTATTTATGTTAGTCACCTAATTTTACGGGCAAAAAAGGAGAAAAGTTTCAAAAATATGTAATTTAATACTTTAGCCCCAGAAGTTTTTAAAAACGTGATTAACCTTTATAATGGAAACATCAAAATTTACTTATCGAGTGAGGGAAAAGCATGGAAACCTTTTTGGATGAAAACGGCGGGAAAGTGCGCATGTCTTTTAATAAAAGAGCATTCGAAACAGAGCCTGAACACGTTTTGGTCATTTGCCGCTATGGTGATCAATGGCTGCTGACGAATCATAAAAAAAGGGGCTGGGAATTTCCTGGCGGTAAAAGAGAACAGGGTGAGTCTCTTGAAGAGGCAGCCAGAAGAGAAGTATATGAAGAAACCGGAGCAGACTTAAATAGTCTGCATTTTATTGGTGAATATGAAGTTAACTTGGACAATGAGCGTTTTGTCAAAGCTATTTTTTTCGCAGAAGTGGAGAACCTCAATAATACAAATCAATACTTTGAAACAAACGGTCCCATCCTGACAGGGGAAAACCTGCTTGAAGACAGGTGGAACAGTCAATACAGCTTCATCATGAAGGATAAGGTAGTTGAAAAGAGCCTAAAAAAAATTTTGAAGGAAAAATAAAAAACGGCATGCGGTTTGCCGTTTTTTTTTATGAACCATTCTTAATTAGTTTTCTCTCCAGGAGTTCAACCAGCTGATACATCACTGTTGCAAAAACAGCAATTACAAGCAATGAAAGCATTACAAGGGTGAAGTTGAATACTTGGAAGCCGTAAATAATCATGTATCCAAGACCTTTTGAGGATACAAGGAATTCGCCGACGATCACCCCTACCCAGGATAACCCCACATTCACCTTTAATGTTGAAATGATGGTCGGAAATGAAGCAGGCAAAATGGCTTCCCTGAAGATTTGAAATCGATTTGCCCCAAAGGTCTGAAGCACTTTAATATAATTGGGGTCTACTTCTTTGAAAGATGTATACACGACAATGGTTGTGATGATGATCGAGATAATCGCACCCATGGCAACGATCGAAGTAAAGCTCGGGCCTAGAGCGACAATTAAAATAGGGCCAAGAGCAACTTTTGGCATTGAATTCAGGACAACCAGATAGGGATCCGCTATTTTTGAAAGCATTGGTGACCACCAGAGGATGGCTGCCAGGAATGTGCCTAAAAAAGTGCCCAAAATGAACCCAAATACCGTTTCTGACAAAGTGTAGCCTAAATCCACCATCAAGGTGCCATCCTGTAGTTTGGTTAAAAATAATCCCCATACTTTAGAAGGCGCACTGAAAATCAGCGGGTCAATCCATTGCTTTTGGCTTGCAAGCTCCCAGCCTGAAAAAAACACGATAAATATGACAGCCTGATAGAAGCGGACCCATTTCTTTTCACGGTTTAGCGACCGGATATATTTCTGGTGGAGGAATTTAACATTCTCCTGCGGGCTCAAGGGACTCCAGCTCCTTCCATATAGTTTGAAAAATAGCTGGATATGCTTCATGATTTCTTGCGTTAAAAGGAGTCTCATCTCGTAATTCTTTAGGTATTACAAATGTCTTATGAAGCTGTCCGGGCCTTGCGGAGAAGAGAAAAACACGATCACTCATGCTGATTGCCTCGCCAATATCATGGGTAACCAGTATGGCCGTCTTTCCGAAAGATTTAAGCGTGTCAGAGACCAGATCCTCAAGCTTTAGTTTGGTTTGATAATCCAATGCGGAAAAGGGTTCATCAAGCATAAGCAGCTTTGGCCCGGTTGCAAGTGTTCTTACAAGAGCAACCCGCTGGCGCATTCCCCCTGAAAGCTGTTTCGGAAACTGTGACTCTACACCTTTCAGTCCCATCTCCTGAAGGAGCTTCAGTGCATAAGCTTTTTTGTCAGGAGTGAGGCTATTCCCGATTTTCAGCCCCAGCAGTATATTTTCTTCAATGTTCTTCCAGGGAAAAAGATAATCCTGCTGAAGCATATAGCCAATTTCATTTTCTGCTGTTTCAACCCGCTTTCCTTCAAGTGTGACAGTGCCTTCTGTGGGTTCAAACAGGCCTGCTATGATGGAAAGCAATGTTGTCTTGCCGCATCCGCTTGGACCGAGGAAGGAAACAAATTCTCCTTCCTCCACATCAAGCGAAACATCGGAGAGGGCCGTGACAGCAGAGGTTTTTGTAAAATAAGTGTGGTGGACAGCATCAACTTTCAAAAAATCCATGTCGGCCTCCTCTTTCGTTTAGTTACTTCATTACCCCTTCAGCAATATCTGTGTTGACAAGTGTACCGTGCTCTATGCGCTTAGGGAGCTCTCCTGCTTCTTCCATGATGTTCTGCAGGTTATCCCATTCTTCAGTATCCAGAATAGGATCTGTTGCAAAAGATCCCTGACTCTTATAGCGGTCTACTACCATTTCAATGATTTCAAGCTCAGTGTTGTCAAAATATCCTTGAATGGCTTCTGCCGTTTCTTTCGCGCTGTGCTCCTCAACCCATTTCTGTGCTTTATAAATTGCTTTCGTAAATTTCTCGACTGTTTCCTTATTTTCATCAATATAGCTTTGTTTCGTCATGAATGTGGTATAAGGTATATGTCCGGATTCGGTTCCAAAGGAAGCAACAATATATCCTTTTCCTTCTTTTTCAAATACACTTGCAGTAGGTTCAAAAAGCTGGACAAATTCACCAGTGCCGGAAGCGAAAGCTGGAGCAATATTGGCATAATCAATATTTTGGATTAAATCCAAATCCTGGTGCGGGTCAATGCCATGCTTTTTCAATACAAACTCACCGGCCATCTGCGGCATGCCGCCTTTACGCTGACCTAAAAATGTTTTGCCTTCCAGCATATCCCATGAAAAGTTATCGATTTTATTGCGCGAAACCAGGAATGTTCCATCCGTTTGGGTAAGCTGTGCAAAGTTAATGACCGGATCATTGGAGCCCTGTGCCGAAACGTAAATGGAAGTTTCTGAACCTACTAGCGCAATATCAGCGCTATCCGACAGGAGCGCGGTCATTGTTTTATCTCCGCCGGCTGTTGTTGTAAGGTCTACTTTTAGTCCTTCTTCTTCGAAGAAACCTTTCTCAAGGGCTACATATTGTGGAGCATAGAAGATGGAACGTGTCACTTCAGCAATGCGGACGGTTTGCATTTCATCCTTTCCGCAGGCTGCCAATGGAACGATCAGTATCACTGCAAGCATAAGCAGCATGCTGGTTTTTATCCATTTTTTCATAAGCCATAAGACCTCCCTTATGCTAAAAAGTCAGATTAAAAAGCCTAGGATATCGTATGAAAATCGAAAAAATGTGTGAATGCCCATGGAAATATTTTTAGAGGAAGGTCTAAAAGCTCAAACTAAAAGGAAGCCTCAAGAGGGAGGATGAGAAAATGGAATTCAGGAACGGCCAAATCATCAATAAACAGAGATTCCCTTCGCCAAATCCGGCAATTGAATTATCTGTTGTTACTTATCAGGCAAATGGATTACATATAAAAGGCCTGCTGGCAGAGCCAAAGGGGGAGGAGCTATATGATGGATTCCTTTACCTAAGAGGGGGTATAAAAAATGTCGGGAAAGTACGGCCTTCCCGGATTGTCCAGTTTGCCTGTGAAGGTTTTATTGTATTCGCGCCTTTTTACAGAGGAAATCAAGGAGGAGATGGAAACGAAGACTTTGCAGGGGAGGACAGACAGGACGCGTTTGCTGCGTTTACCCTTCTTCAGGAGCATGCCCGGGTAAAAAGAGTTCATATATTTGGTTTTTCCCGAGGCGGCGTAATGGCATTGCTTACTGCAATCGAGTTTCCGCAAGCCGCCTCCATTGTAACATGGGGAGGGGTCAGTGATATGTTTCTCACCTATGTGGAGCGCAAGGACCTCCGGAGAATGATGAAACGGGTAATAGGCGGAACTCCGACAAAGTTTCCGGAACGGTATAAATACCGCACCCCGCTTTTTCAGCTGGAGCAGCTGCAGGCACCTGTCTTAATCATTCATGGAAAACAGGATCATAATGTCTCGGTGGAGCATTCCTATCGCCTCGAAAAAAGGCTGAAGGCTCTTAACAAAAAAGTGGATAGCTGGTATTTCCCTGACTATACCCACTACTTTCCGCCGGCCGTAAACCGGAAGACGGTAGAGGATTTAGGTGCGTGGATGAAAAGTCATGAATGACAAATGATTTTCGCTTAAAGGCTTTCAGAGCAGAAAAAGGTGGGGTAAAATAGAGGAAAGTATAAAGAATGAAGGAGAGATACCAATGGGTATGCCTTTAGAGCTGAACACAATGATCGTGACAAAGGGAAGGGAAAAAAGACTTGATGAGAATTACTTTTCACTTGTCAAAGAAGGGTACAGATTATATCCGCTCGATATCCCGGTCGAAGTAAAAAGAACAATTGACGGCGACCTGAACGGAATGGGAGTCATCCGAAAAGTGGAATGGGAAAACAGCCAGACACTCATTACTTATCAGCTTGTTTCCTTAAACTCAACAAACTAGAAGAGCGCGCCTGGACAGAGTCCGGCGTTTTTTTGTTCAATGTGTTTCTGCAAACTCAAAAAAAAAAGAATTGCCGCACAAACGGCAATTCTTTCTCTATTATGCGATTGGTCCGCCTTTTTCTTCAATGTCAGAAGAAACGCTTGTAAACTTCTTGAAGTTTTCACGGAATTTAGCAGCAAGCTCTTTTGCTTTCGCTTCATACGCAGCCTGATCTGCCCATGTTTTGTTTGGCTGAAGAACTTCATCAGGCACTCCTGTCACGTGCTGAGGAATTTCCAGACCGAAAATTTCATCCTTGATTGTTTCTACGTTGTTTAGTTCGCCTTCGAGTGCTGCTTCCACCATAGCACGGGTGTAGGCAAGCTTCATGCGTTCGCCGACTCCATACTCTCCGCCAGTCCATCCTGTGTTTACAAGGAAGACTTTTGCGTTATGCTCATCGATTTTCTCGCCAAGCATTTCAGCATAACGATTTGCAGGAAGCGGAAGGAAAGGTGATCCAAAGCATGTAGAGAACGTTGCCTGCGGTGATGTAATGCCGCGCTCAGTTCCTGCAAGCTTGGATGTATAGCCGCTTAAGAAATGGTACATTGCCTGCTCTTTTGACAGTTTAGAGATTGGAGGCAATACGCCAAATGCGTCAGCTGTTAAGAATACGATTGTATTAGGGTGTCCGGCAATGCTTGGGTCAACGATATTATCGATGGCCTGAAGCTGGTATGCCGCACGTGTATTTTCAGTTAAAGTGCTGTCATCGTAATCTGCAACCCGGGTTTCGCTGTTTACCACCACATTTTCCAGCACAGCTCCAAAGCGGATTGCATCAAAAATTTGCGGTTCTTTTTCACGGGATAAGTTGATGCATTTCGCGTAGCATCCGCCCTCAATATTGAAGACTCCATTCGCAGACCAGCCATGCTCGTCATCACCGATCAGCTTGCGGTTCGGATCTGCAGATAAAGTTGTTTTTCCAGTTCCGGATAAGCCAAAGAATAAAGCCACATCACCTTCACGTCCAACGTTTGCTGAACAGTGCATCGGAAGGATTCCGTTTTCAGGAAGCATATAGTTCATAACAGAGAAGATTGACTTTTTCATTTCTCCTGCATATTCTGTTCCGCCAATTAAAACAGTGCGGCGCTCGAATGAAATGATAATGAATGTTTCGGACTTTGTGCCGTCAACAGCAGGGTCTGCTTTGAAATTTGGAGCAGAAATGACTGTGAACTCTGCTTGATGATCCAATAGCTCGTCTTCTGCCGGGCGAATGAATAACTGGTGTGCAAAAAGGTTATGCCAGGCATATTCATTGATCACCTGGATAGGCATGCGGTGTTTTTTATCAGCACCTGCGAAGCCTTTGAAAACAAATACTTCTTCTTTTTCTTTTAAGTAATTGATTACTTTATTATAAAGATTAGAGAATGCTTCTTCAGAGATTGGCTGGTTTACGCTGCCCCAGTCCATTTTATCTTTATTTGATGCTTCTTCAACAATGTATTTATCTTTAGGGGAACGCCCTGTATACTTTCCTGTGGTAGCGCGTACAGCCCCAGTGGAAGTAAGGGACCCTTCATTGCGGTTTAAAACTTTTTCCACAAGCTGAGGAACGGATAATTGCACTTGAATGTTGCTGCCATTTAATAATTCACTCAATTCGTTTGATATGCTTACAGAGTTCATCTGATGAATACCTTCCTTTTTCCCGATTTTTTTATGAAAGTGATTACATCTCGAAATTAGTATAACACATTGAAATGATTAGTCTATACTATTACGAAACTTTTTTGTCTCTGTTATTAAATTGTCACAATTGGACAAGTAATCCACTTTAATCGCCTTATAACCGATATATGCTATTATAGAAGAAAGTGTTAATTTTACCATGGGACTGATCTAAAATGAAGACAATTGCCCTATATGATGGAACATGCTCTTTATGCAAGGAAACAAAGAGAATCCTTAAAAAACTCGATTGGCTGAATAAAGTGGAGTGGATTTCCCTGCAGGAATATGAAAAAGAGCCTGGGTCTATCTCATTTTCCAGACACGATTTGCGGAGGGAGCTTCATATTATTACCCCCTCCGGCAGCGTGATAAAGGGGTACTATGCGGTAAGGAGACTGCTGTTCCTCTTTCCTGCATCCTTTTTCATCAGCATCTTTTTATATGTACCATTCACTGCAATTCTCGGTGATCCGGTATACAAATGGATTGCGAAAAACAGGCAAAAATTTCTAAAGAAAAAGTGTGACGATGGAAGCTGTTCTCTGTAAGGGGGAAGCTTACATTTTTAAGCCGAAATTTAACGGTGAAAAATAATCAAAATCTGTTGACATGGTTCGATAAAATACGGTATGATTCAACCTTGAACGGATACTCTCTTATCCCGAGCTGGTGGAGGGACAGGCCCTATGAAACCCAGCAACCTGCTAAAGGCAATAATCAGCAAAGGTGCTAACCTGACGCAAGGACGTAATTCCTTGAACGATAAGAGTGAAAGGCGCGAATCGATTTGCTTTCAACCTTTTCACTAATGAGAAGGTTTTTTATTTTGCACAGGCAATGGGATGAACGGCTTTTGGAATGTACTATTTATGTGAGTTTTTGGCATGCTTATGAATCATGGATACCTGGCATTCTTGCCGGCGCTGTCTATTTTTCTAATAAAAACTCCATGTTTATTTCATACTACTAAGGGAATGAGTTCCGTATCAAACAGAGATCCATGAAATGACAGGGAAAAATTATTTTTCCGCTTCCCCATTTCTTATTTCTCGCTCAATTTTCTATTTATAAGGAGGAAGCCAGATGTCAACAAAACGTCGTTTGTTTACTTCTGAATCAGTTACTGAAGGTCATCCGGATAAAATCTGTGACCAAATTTCTGATGCAATCTTAGATGCGATTTTAGCTAAAGATGCGAATGCCCGTGTTGCTGCAGAGACTTCTGTAACAACTGGACTTGTATTAGTTGCAGGTGAAATCACAACATCTACATACGTAGATATTCCAAAAATCGTTCGTGAAACGGTAAAAGAAATCGGTTATACCCGTGCTAAATATGGTTTCGATTCAGAAACATGTGCAGTTTTAACTTCCATTGATGAGCAGTCTGCAGATATCGCAATGGGTGTTGACCAGGCACTTGAAGCACGCGAAGGGCAAATGAGCGATCAGGAAATCGAAGCAATCGGTGCAGGAGACCAGGGCTTAATGTTCGGTTTTGCCTGCAACGAAACGAAGGAGCTTATGCCTCTTCCGATTTCTTTGGCACATAAACTTTCCCGCCGCCTGACTGAAGTTCGTAAAGAAGAGATCCTTCCTTACCTTCGTCCGGATGGAAAAACTCAGGTAACGGTTGAGTATGATGAAAATGACAAGCCTGTCCGAATTGACACAATCGTTATTTCTACTCAGCATCACCCTGAAATCAGCCTGGAGCAAATCCAGCGCAACCTGAAGGAACATGTTATTAACCCGGTTGTTCCAAAAGAACTAATCGATGAGAATACAAAGTACTTCATCAACCCGACTGGACGTTTTGTTATCGGCGGACCTCAAGGGGATGCTGGTCTGACTGGACGCAAAATCATTGTTGATACCTACGGCGGATATGCACGCCATGGCGGCGGCGCTTTCTCCGGCAAGGATCCTACGAAGGTTGACCGCTCTGCTGCATATGCCGCACGTTATGTTGCGAAGAACATTGTAGCAGCCGGTTTGGCAGAAAAAGTGGAAGTTCAGCTTGCTTATGCAATCGGTGTGGCACAGCCTGTTTCAATTTCTGTTGATACATTTGGAACCGGTAAAGTGGATGAAGATGTATTAGTTGATTTAGTAAGAAAGCATTTTGATCTTCGCCCTGCAGGAATTATTAACATGCTTGGCCTTCGCCGCCCAATTTACAAGCAGACAGCTGCTTACGGACATTTCGGACGTACAGATGTTGACCTTCCTTGGGAGCGTACTGACAAGGCAGAAATTCTTCGTTCTGAAGCTGAATAATAAATTTAAAAGTGGGAGTTGCATTTACTATGTAACTCCCGCTTATTTTTTTGCGTCTTTATACATATAGGGTGATAATTCACTTTTCGGTCTTTATGCTCTTTAGTCGTTTATAATTATATGTTATCGTTTAAACTTCGGATAATGGCTTAATTTTCCGCACATATTTTTTTTATAATCCACGTGCTAATTATAAATGATTAGTGGTAGTATTATAGGGTATGTTTTCTAAGACAAAGAGCCGTTAAGGCTATATCTAAATATCGAGAATAGAATGGAGTAGGTGACGTACATAATGTGTGGTTTTATTGGTTGTGTACATGAAAAAGCACAAAATTACCGTGACGCAGATAAAGAACAATTTCAAAATATGAATGATATCATTACACACCGGGGTCCGGATGACTCAGGATACTATTTTGATGATCATATTCAATTTGGCTTCCGCCGGCTTAGCATTATCGATATTGAAAGCGGACACCAGCCGCTGACTTACGAGAATGAGCGTTATTGGATTATCTTTAATGGTGAAATCTACAACTATGTGGAACTACGTGAAGAACTTCTCAAAGCTGGCTTAAGGTTTGAAACAAGCTCAGATACAGAAGTCATCATTGCCCTTTACAGCCATATGAAAGAAAAAGCTGTTGAAAAATTGCGCGGTATGTTTGCGTTTGTCATATGGGATAAACAGGAGCAGTCTTTATATGGAGCCAGAGATCCATTTGGGATTAAACCTTTCTTTTATTACGATAAGGGAGACCGCACGTTCTTTGGATCAGAGAAGAAGAGCATTCTATTGGCACTTCAGAATGATGTATTAAACTATGACTCCCTGCAGCATTATCTGACCTATCAGTTTGTGCCTGAGCCAAACACAATGTCAGAGGGAATCCACAAGCTGGAGCCAGGCCATTATTTTACTAAAAAAATCGGTGCTCCGATGGATATTAAGCGCTATTGGAAAGCTGCTTTCCATCCAGTGCAGAAATCAGAAGCTGATTTTACAAAAGAAATCAGAGACGTGTTATTCGACTCGGTCAAAATGCATATGCGTGCCGATGTTCCTGTAGGTTCTTTCCTTTCAGGCGGAATCGATTCTTCCATCATTGCGTCGATTGCGAAGGAATTCCATCCTGCTATTAAAACATTTTCAGTCGGTTTTGAACGCAATGGCTTCAGCGAGGTGGATGTAGCGAAAGAAACAGCAGAGAAGCTGGGAGTCGAAAACATCAGCTATATCATTACTCCTGAGGAATACATGAATGAAATTCCAAGAATCATGTGGCACATGGACGATCCGCTTGCCGACCCGGCATGTGTGCCGCTTTATTTTGTGGCAAGAGAAGCCCGTAAGCACGTAACCGTCGTTCTTTCGGGTGAGGGAGCCGATGAACTGTTTGGCGGCTATAATATTTACCGTGAACCACAATCCCTTGAAGTCTTCAATAAAATTCCTGCCATCGGCAAAAAGCTTCTTCGTTTGATTGCAAGCATGATGCCTGAGGGTATGAAGGGAAAAAGCTTTATTGAACGCGGTGTTACGCCAATGGAAGAGCGCTACATCGGAAACGCAAAAATGTTTACAGAACAAGAGAAGCGCAGTCTGCTTCATGTATATAAAGACAATTTAAATTATACAGATATCACGAAACCTTTATATGAAGAAAGCCGCGGCTATGATCCGGTTGATCGCATGCAGTATATCGACATTCATACATGGATGCGAGGAGATATTTTATTAAAGGCGGACAAAATGACGATGGCTCATTCTCTCGAGCTTCGTGTTCCGTTTCTTGATAAAGAAGTTTTTGAAGTGGCTTCTAAAATACCGACCAGCCTGAAAACGGCAAATGGCACTACGAAGTATATTCTTCGCAAAGCTGCCGAAGGAGTCGTTCCGGATCATGTGCTGAACCGCAAAAAGCTTGGGTTCCCTGTGCCAATCCGCCACTGGCTGAAGGACGAAATGAATGAGTGGGCGAAGAATATCATCCGTGAAAGCAATACAGAGCATCTGATTAATAAAGACTATGTATTGCAGCTGCTTGAAGACCATTGTCAGGATAAAGCGGACAACAGCCGCAAAATCTGGACAGTTCTGATGTTCATGGTTTGGCATCAGGTATATGTGGAGAAAAAATACTCCTTTGAAAAAGAATACTTGTTAGATAAAGATTTGCAGCCTCTTAAAGGCTAATCAAAAGCGTCCATCAGGAATACCCTGGTGGACGCTTTTAGGTATAAGAATGTATAACTTTCTTAATTTAGATAATTGTCTAGCTCCAGCGCCTACCCCCTCGAGGTCACAAGCCACCCCTCCCAAAAAGGCAAAGGACGCCTTTCCGGAAGGTTCGTCTTGTGCTTGTCGGGGGTGGGCAAGGCGCTTCCGCTTTTCTTATGGGACATAGGTAATAGCCTGCTTTCCCATCTGCACCCATGCTTTTTCAAAATCGTGTATGGGTGCTTTTTTATTTTTTTCGCCTGTGAGCGGGTCGTTGAAGTACATGTATTTCTGGTCATAGCCCGTTATCAGGACTGAATGCTCTTTATAGGTAATCTGAATTTTTCCGCTCGGAGTATGCCAGGTCTGAAAAAAGTCATCAGACAGCTGTTTATAGGCTGTGTTGATAATTATCCATACAGGTCTGCCATCTGACAAATGAATCTTTAAGTCTTCAAAATCGGATCCGGTAAGGTCTTCAATGGAGCCAGGCATGTACTTTTCCGCAAGCTCTTTTACGGGTTTATGATAAACACCCAGACCAGGATTATCAAAGGAGTACATATCGCCTATGAAGCCTTCATTCGGGTGTCCGAAATAGATTTTTCCGTTTTCTATACGATAAGGCTCAGGGTTTTTCTTTATTTCTTTAGCAAGTGTCATTTTATCAGCCTTGATCCCTGCATGCTGCAGGAGCATGGATAAGCTCGTGACTTCGCATCCCCTGGGGAGCTCAGGAAACTGATTGATTGCGGGTGCATCAATAATTATTTTTTCCTTGATCTTAATTACTTCCGTGCTGTTTCCAAGAAAAGCAGTGGCTTTCTCAGCTGGTTCAGAAAGCCAGGATTTTATTTTGTTCACGGCAGATGGAGGCTTGCTTCCTGCAAGATTGTCATAAACAAATGCTGCAGAAACAAGGATGAAGACAATTAAAAACATGGGTGCCGTTTTTATTATGGTTTTTCTGAATATCACTATTAATAATAAGAATAGAACAATTGCCCCGATATAAATCTTCAATTCCTTCACCCGCCAATAGCTATTGCCTTATATTTAATATCGGCCTATTTCTCATTCTATTAAGGCTGGAGAGTTATTTCCGCTTTTTCTGCAAAGACTTATAGTATTGGCCTTTTTCAGCGTATTCCCTGCTGATCCGTTCCATATCTTTAATATCTTCCGGTGTCAGCTCACGGATCACTTTTGCAGGCCTGCCGAATGCAAGCGTATTGGGCGGAATTTTCTTTCCCTGCGGAACAAGGCTGCCTGCACCAATAAATGCTCCCTCCCCGATTTCTGCCTGATCTAAGACAATCGAGCCCATTCCAATTAGAGCTTTCTTGCGGATAATGCAGCTATGAAGGATTACCTGATGGCCTACTGTTACTTCGTCTTCCAGTATAAGCGGGTTATTCGGGCTCTGATGCAGGACGGAATTGTCCTGGATATTAACCTTCCTGCCGATGATAGTTGGTGCAACATCCCCGCGTATGACGGAGTTGAACCAGATACTGGAATCCTCCCCAATTTCAACATCTCCGGTAATGGTAGTGAAATCTGCAATAAATGCGGATTCTGCAATTTTAGGTTCTTTATCTTTATATGGATAGATCATCTGTAAACACTCCTGTATTAGTTGGATTATTTTGATTTTATCATATGAGGCATCATAAACGTTATTTTGGTTTTTAAGGGGCTGATTCATGAACAATTTTTGCATCTAGGCTATAATATATTACATAAGATCGTACGTAAAAAGGCAGGGAGGATTGACTATGTGGAAGTGGGAAACTGAAGGAGAGGCAAAAGGCGTTATTGTCATGGTTCATGGGGCAATGGAGCATCACCGCCGTTATGGCTGGCTGATTGAAATGTGGCGCTTGGCCGGTTTCCATGTCATTATGGGAGATCTTCCTGGCCAGGGAATGACTACAAGATCCAGAAGGGGCCATATTGATTCCTTCGATGAATATATCATTGAAGTTAAAGATTGGGTACAGGCTGCCTATGAATTTGAATTGCCGGTTTTTCTTTTGGGACACAGCATGGGCGGACTGATTGCCATTCGCCTGCTGCAGGAAGAAAGAATGAATCTCGCTGGAGTGATTTTGTCATCCCCATGTTTAGGTTTAGTTCAGCAGCCTTCGAAATTACTGAATTTTTTATCGCTTGGACTCAATTCAGTGATGCCCGGCCTGAAAATGGATGCAGGATTGTCAGTGGACATGGCGACGCGGAATCAGGATGTTCTTGATGCTGATATAAATGATTCACTGTATGTGACAAAAGTTTCGGTCAGATGGTACAGAGAACTTATTTATGCCATAAAGATTGCCTTTGAGAATCTTGATAATATCCAGGATGTACCCCTTCTCGTAGTTCAGGGCGGCGATGATAAAATCGTGAATAAAACAACTGTCAGAGAATGGTTTAACCTTGCGCCTTTCTCAGAAAAAAGGTTCAAAGAGTGGCCAAAGTGCTACCACGAAGTCTTCAATGAACCTGAACGTGAAGAGGTATTTGAATATGCGAAAGATTTCGTGAACAGCCAATTAAAGGCGCTGGGTTATGTGGTTTAGTGATTTCCTTAAGTTATTCACCAGACCTTATCAAAAGGAGGTATCTGCTGTCATGAGTGTCCCTTCCATGCCAATTAGCCTGATGTCACATGTCTATCGGAAGGTTCTGCCTGCTGTCCATAAGGAGCTTGCATATTGGAAGGGCCGGGCGGAAGCAATTCCTGATCCGGAGTTAAGAAAGCAGGCTCTTGCCAGCATTGAACATAAAACGTTTCACTGTGAAGGTGGAGCTATTATGTCATTGATGGCAAAGGAAAAATATGAACAAGCGATTAAGTTCATTGTCGCTTATCAGACAATCAGTGATTATTTGGACAATCTTTGCGACCGGAGCACCTCGCTTGATCCCGGAGATTTTGCCGCACTTCATGAGTCAATGGAGGATGCCCTGGATATTGACGCAGAAGGGAAAAATTATTATCGGCTGAGAAGTGAGCAGGATGATGGAAATTATCTTGCAGATTTAGCAGCATCCTGCAGGGAAGTGCTGTCGAGTCTCGATCAATATTCCCATATAAAAAGACATCTGCTTGAATTATGCCGTTACTATTGTGATCTGCAAATACATAAGCATGTCGCAGTCGAAGAACGAGTACCCCGGCTGCAAAACTGGTTCGACCACTATCGTTCAGATATACCCGAGATGGAATGGTATGAGTTTTCTGCCTGCTCGGGTTCGACACTCGGGATTTTCTGCCTTGTTTCCTACGCACTGAGAGATGATTTTAAAGCGGAGCATGCGGTTAATATAAGAAATGGATATTTTCCTTACATCCAGGGCCTCCACATTCTGCTTGATTATCTGATTGATCAGGAAGAGGACAAGGCCGGGGGAGACTTGAATTTCTGCTTTTACTATGAAAGCGAAGAGAGATTGTTTTCGAGATTGAAGCACTTTGTTGCAGAGGCAGACAAGCATACGGAAAAGCTGCCTCATAAACATTTTCATAAACTGATTAATCGCGGCCTGCTGGGGGTCTATCTCTCTGATGATAAGGTTCGGAAGCAGCGGAATGTCAGAAGATTAGCCAAAAGCATGATCAGGACAGGCGGAATGGTGAGCTATTTCTTTTATGTGAACGGAAGAGCTTACCGGACAGTGCAGAAGATGATGCCTTCTGTTTTGCAAAAGTCTTTGTGAAATAAGTAAAAGCCTGCAATTTTTTTGCAGGCTTTTACATCATATTAACGTTTTTCAATTGCAACGATAAACGGCGGGTTATTTTTTTGATTAATAAACTGATACTGCAAAACATGGACGAGGCTTTGATCCAGCTGCTTGACATATCGGAGCAGATAATCGCGCTCTACAGCACCTTCTATATGGCCGTGATAAATCACCAAAAGAATAATCCCTTCCGGAGCCATCAATTCTAAAAGCTGATCGATGGCAGAAATGGTTGTCTGCGGACGGGTGACAATATCTTTATCGCCCCCGGGCAAGTAGCCTAAATTAAATATGGCTGCTGTTATTTTTCCATGGTGGACAGGCGGTACATTCTCAAGAATGTGTTCATGACCTGTTTGGAAAAGGGTAGCCCTGTCTGACAGTTGGTGATCAGCCAGGCGTGTTTTTGTACTCATGACAGCCTCTTCCTGAATATCGAATCCATAAACTCTGCCGTTAGGTCCCACCAGATCAGCCAGAAATACTGTATCATGGCCGTTGCCCAGAGTGGCATCAATAACGATATCTCCAGGTGATATTGCTTTCTCAAGCAGCTGTCTTGCATATGGTAAGATTCTTTCAAGCTTCATGACAATGCCTCCACTTGACTTGGATTGTAAAATTTACCTTGCCAGCTGTTTCTTCGCTTTAATTCTGCATCAATGCCATTAAGGACTTCCCACTTATTAACACTCCACATTGGCCCGATCATCAAGTCGATGGGCCCATCACCGGTGATGCGGTGTACAATCATTTCCGGCGGTAAAATTTCCAGCTGATCACATACTAAATTTATATATTCATCAAGAGAAAGAAACTCAAGCATGCCTTTTTCAAATTGTTTAACCATCGGGGTTCCCTTTAATAAATGAAGGAGATGGATTTTAATTCCCTGTACATCCAGCTTCGCAACCTCCCGGGCGGTTTCCATCATCATTTCAGGTGTTTCAAGCGGAAGCCCATTAATAATGTGGGAACAGATGCGGATTCCATGTTTGCGGAGCTTGCTTACTCCCTCCACATAGCACTGATAATCATGTGCGCGGTTAATTAACAGGGCAGTTCTTTCATGTACAGTCTGCAGCCCGAGCTCTACCCAGAGGTAAGTCCGCTTGTTAAGCTCTGCCAGATAGTCAACTACATCATCAGGCAGGCAGTCAGGGCGGGTTGCAATAGACAGCCCGACAACCCCTTCCTGCTCAAGCACCCGCTCATACATATCACGAAGCACTTCAACAGGGGCATGTGTATTTGTAAAAGCCTGAAAATAGGCCATATATTTTCCGTCTTTCCATTTATGATGCATTTTTGTTTTGATTGCATTAAACTGTGTGTCCAAATCATCAGTGCGGTTCCCGGCAAAGTCTCCAGAACCGGCGGCGCTGCAGAACGTACACCCTCCGTGTGCGACCGTGCCATCACGATTTGGGCAATCAAAGCCGCCATCAAGTGCCACTTTAAAAACCTTATGGCCAAATTCACTGCGCAAATGATAATTCCATGTATGGTACCGTTTATTATCGGATGCATATGGAAAAGGATTTACTTTATCCACAATTATCCCTCCTTAATCAAAGAGTAATCTATATGGTGAAAATCATTATGAGTGCTTTCATAAAATTAATCTTATCATGACGTAAAACCTTATAAAAGGGGAATTGGCAGGAAATACAGTGGTAAGGATTACGGAAAAATGAACAAACTAATTCATGAAGCATGCAAGCTTCTATACCCATTCTTCAAGGAGGGGAACATACCATGGCAACCCGTGAATCAATGGATACACTTCTTCAGCAGTGTGAGGATGCAATCCGTTTTGCGCAGGAGCAGTTTGAATCGGGAAGAACACAGGAGCATTACAATGATTTTGAATACTCCAATGCGCTTCAGTCTTTGGAAGCTGCTTATAATGATATAACCCAGATGGCCCATAGCGCCAACTCCCAGCAGCGGGAACAGCTTCATCGTATGAGGCTCCAGCTGCAGCAGCTCCAAAATCAGATGATAATTCTTCCTCATTAAGGAGTGGTTCACAGATGGTAAAAAAGCGATCAAAACAAAACAATCCGGAACAAAAGACCCGCAATGGCGCCAATAACCAGGATGTTGAATTTGGCCGGAACTTCGACGCGGTAAAGCAGTCGAAAAAGAACTATGAAAAATCAGGCGGACAGCCTGTTAAATCGAAATTTCATCCAGAACCGGAACAATCGTCATAAATAATTATGGCAAAGCCCCGATCCACCGAGGATCGGGGCTTTACTTTTCTGAATCTTTAAGTGAAAAAGAAGAAGTATTCTGTCTATTAAAATCGATTAAAAACCTATTGCAAGGACAGGAAAAACCAACTAAAATTATTTTGGATTTCGAAATAGTGTCCGGGAGATAATGCACCGGCTAAACATAAAAAATACGAAAAAAGGGGCGTTATCTTATGCCACGGACCTTATGGCTTTTAATTATTGGGATGGCAGTGAATGTAACCGGATCTTCTTTTTTGTGGCCTCTTAATACAATCTACATTCATGATCACTTAGGCAAATCCTTATCGGTAGCCGGCCTGGTACTAATGGTGAATGCAGCTGCCAGTGTCGCAGGAAATTTAATAGGGGGGAGCCTTTATGATAAAGTTGGCGGCTATCGTTCGATTCTTCTTGGAATTGTCATCACAGTAATGGCGCTCCTCGGTTTGACCTTTTGGCATGGCTGGCCTGCATATGTGGTATTCCTTACCTTTGTCGGATTTGGATCCGGGATTGTTTTTCCTTCTATGTTTGCGATGGCCGGATCAGTCTGGAAAGAAGGAGGACGCAAAGCCTTCAATGCCATCTATGTAGCCCAGAACGCAGGTGTGGCCATTGGTGCTGCTCTTGGCGGTCTTGTGGCCTCGTACTCTTTTCAGTTAATTTTTCTGGCCAATACTGTTATGTATATCATTTTTTTATTGATCGCTGTTTTTGGCTACAGGGGAATAAGTACAGTTTCCGGTCAGCAGACCTCCATCCTTCAGGAAAATGGCATGGTTAAAAATCATACCAAGCTTTATGCGCTGCTCATATTATGTGCGGGCTATTTATTGTGCTGGGTAGGATATGTTCAATGGCAATCAACTATTGCCGCTTATACACAGGAGCTGAACATTTCGTTAAAGCAATACAGTTTGCTGTGGACTATTAATGGAGCCCTGATTGTCTTGGGGCAGCCGGTTATCAGTGCAATGGTAAAATGGTTTAAAACATTAAAGATTCAGATGGTCGCCGGAATGGTTATATTTATTGGCTCGTTTGCTGTTGCGGCGATCGCAGAACAGTTCTCCGCATTTGTCATCAGCATGGTTATTCTGACAGTAGGCGAAATGCTGATATGGCCAGCTGTTCCGACCATTGCCAACCAGCTTGCTCCTAAAGGGAGGGAAGGGTTTTACCAGGGAATCGTAAACAGCACAGCTACAGGCGGAAGGATGATCGGCCCTTTACTGGGGGGGATTCTGGTTGATCTTTATGGAATCTCCATGCTGTTTGCTGTATTAATGGTTCTATTTGTCTTTGCCATTCTGACGACTCTTGTATATGACCGGAAATTAAAGGAGTCTAAAGAATTGGCGCATGTTTCATAAGTATAAACGAAAGAATGAAACCTGCAGTTTGGAGCTGCAGGTTTTTTGTGACTTGTAATTGATTTAACCTGCGCCTTCAAGAGAGTTCTCTTTTTGGTTAGCGCAAAATACAACCTCATTGAAGAAGCTTTTCAGAATCAGCCATCTCGCCGGATAAGAATGGATAAAGTCTTCAAGGACCTCTTCAGAATAAAGAAGCAGGATATCCAGCTCTGCTTTCTTTTTCTTCAAATCATACAATAGGGCATGTGGAATGGTGTAGTAGTCGTTCAGCTGCCATTGATTTAGCTTCACTGTATAAATATTATGGTTCAAAATATAGGATTCCAGTGCCTGTTTTTGCAGCTGAATACATTCTTCTTTGGGCTTGTTTAAGTATTGCCAGTGGGGATTGATCAAATATATGCCTTTCAGCTGAAACACCTCCCATGTCTGCACGGATTACTAATGGTATGGACAGTAAACGCAAATGGAATACCTATTGAAATGAATTTGTTGTCAGAAAAATATGATAAAATGGTGTTTATAATAGTAGAATGTCCAAAATGAGGGGATCAAAAATGAAAAGTGCATTATTTGATTTGCCTGTTCAAATGGTTGAAACCATTGTAGAAAACGCCTTTGGATGGCTTGTCGTTGTAAATAAAGAAGGAACGATCATTTACATCAATAAAAATTATTGCGATTTCCTTGAGGTGGAGAGGGAACAGGTTCTGGGGAAGCATGTATCGGGGGTTATTGAAAATTCACGAATGCATATAGTGGCAGAATCAGGAAAGGAAGAAATTGCGGACTTGCAATTTATAAGAGGCAACTATATGATAGCAAACCGCATTCCCATTTTTTCTGATGGCGAGGTAATTGGCGCATTCGGGACGGTTTTCTTTAGGGATACAAAGGAATGGATGCAAATGAACAGCCATGTAAAGAGCATGCTCACAAAAATCCAGAGCTATATCCAGGGAATTGATCCAAGTGTAAAATACAGCCTCGATGATATATTAGGAAGCTCAAGCCAGATTCACAGCCTGAAAGAAAAGGTGAAAATGGTGGCAGCCAGTGATATTTCCGTTTTAATCCGCGGGGAAAGCGGGACCGGCAAAGAACTGTTTGCCCACAGCATTCATCAGCTCAGCAACAGGAGCCATCAGCCATTTGTAAAAATTAACTGCGGGGCCATTCCTGAACATCTGCTGGAGTCTGAACTGTTTGGCTATGAAGAGGGAGCTTTTACAGGGGCGAAAAAGGGCGGTAAAAAAGGAAAATTTCAGCTCGCAGATGGAGGGACCTTGTTTTTGGATGAAATCGGGGATATGCCGCTTAATATGCAAGTGAAGCTATTGCGTGCCCTGCAGGAAGGCGAGATTGAAAGTGTTGGGTCAACTTCTCCGGTTAAAGTGGATGTCCGGATTATTGCTGCAACTAACAGACCGCTCGAAAAAATGATGGAGGAAAAGCGTTTTAGGGAGGATTTATTTTATCGAATTAATGTAGTGCCGTTCATGGTTCCTTCTTTGCGCGACAGGATGGAGGACTTACCCCTTCTAATCGACAGCTTTATCAAGAAAATAACGAAAAAATCGGGAAAGAGAATAAGTGCAATTGAAGAGGAAGTCATAGAAAAGTTTCATCAATACAGCTGGCCCGGAAATATCAGGGAGCTTGAAAATGTAATCGAGGCATCCATTCACCTGACAAGCAATGAAACTATCACCACAGAATCATTGCCGGATTATATGAAAGAAACTGCTGTATATCCGGTTGGAAAAAAGAATTTGAAGGATATTCTTGAGGAAACAGAGAAGCGGATTCTGTCACAAAGCTTGAGCAAATATAATAATGACCGAATAGCAGCAGCAAATGCTCTTGGCATCAGTAAATCGTCCATGTACGAAAAGTTAAAGAAATATGGAATTGTATAGGTTTAAAAAGTCCAGAAATCCGGAATATATTCCAGAATTCTGGACTTATTTGATTCTAGGAATCTTTAATACTGATAACCCTTAGTTAGACGGAATTGTCAGAAAACTATTCTATTAAATTGGAGGACTTGCTCCCTGCCCGTTCCAGATTTCCGGAAAAATAATTCATTAAATGTTCACCATTCCCTTTACCAGAAGTATTTTTTTGTTGGCACACTTCTTGCAATAACATTTCACAAGAAGTTATTTTTTTATCTTTTTTTGAAAACGTTTGCAAAAGGAGGGGTGACTAGTTTATTTTCTTATATTTAAAACAAAGGGGGAAATGAAATGCTAAGTATGATTGGGTTAATAGGCGGGCTTGCCCTGCTGATATACCTGACGATGCGGGGAATGAACCTGCTGGTGGTCGGTCCATTATCTGCGCTGTTTGTAGCTCTTTTTAGCGGTATGCCTTTATTTCCGCAGCTGGCAGGAGAAGGAGAGGCCAACTTGGTCGGGAACTATATGTCCGGCTTTTCGGGATTTGTCACATCATGGTATCTGATGTTCCTATTAGGTGCTATTTTTGGAAAGGTAATGGAGGATAGCGGTGCGGCTGACAGTGTATCCAAAATGGTCGTGGATAAGCTTGGAATGAAATATGCCGTTCTTGCCATAGTCGCGTCCTGTGCCATTTTAACTTATGGCGGAGTCAGTTTATTCGTTGTCGCCTTCTCTGTATATCCAATGGCGTTGAGTTTATTTAAGCAGGCAAATCTGCCGAGAAGATTTATCCCTGCAGCACTGGCTTTTGGATCTGTAACATTTACGATGACTTCTGCAGGTTCACCTGAAATTCAAAACTGGATTCCGATTGAATTCCTAGGAACAACTCCATATGCGGGCTGGGAAGTCAGCTTAATTGTGGCTGTGTTCATGATGATCTTCGGCTACTGGTGGCTGAAGCGCATGATTACCAAGGCTGTAAACAAAGGAGAAACGTTTGAATCCCGCAAGCAGGATCCTGTAACAGAAAATAAGGATTTACCGCATCCAATTATGGGTGTTGTACCATTAGTTGTGGTTTTAATTATTTCCTTCGTTTTTCATGATTCACTTGCACAATCTGCACTTATTCTTGCCTTGCTGGGTGGAGTCATTGCCACATATCTATTGAACCGAAAGTATTTCACTAATTTCTGGAATGCTGTGTCTGATGGAACATTAGGTGCATTGATTGCTATAGGCAATACGGCTGCTGTCGTTGGGTTTGGCGGAGTAGCAAAAGCAGTGCCTGCATTTGCCACAGCAGTTGATTGGATGACGAGCATTCCTGGCAGTCCGCTGATTGGTGGTGCCATAGCCGTAAGTGTGATCGCCGGGATGACTGGGTCAGCTTCAGGAGGCCAGGCAATCGCACTGCCAATTCTGGCACCGCATTATATGGACATGGGCGTTAATGCAGAAGCCCTGCACAGGACGGTTGCCATTTCTTCCGGAGCTCTCGACTCTTTGCCGCATAATGGCTATGTTGTTACCACTGTACGGGCAATCTGTGGTGAAACCCACCAGGCAGCATATGGAGCAGTGGCTGCTGTTACGGTAATTGTCCCGCTGATTGGTTTAGCCATAGCGATTGTATTATTCTCATTCGGATTAGGAATTTAATTTCGGCAGGGGCTCATCAAACAGGGCCCCGGCTTTGTTTTTGAAAGGAGCTTATTCATGGTACAAAATAAAGTCGTTTTTATCACTGGTGCAGCGCAGGGAATTGGCTATGAAATTGGCAAGAGGTTTGCCGAACAGGGCTCGAGAATTGTTCTGACGGATATTCAGGAAGCTGCCGTGAAAAAAGCTGCAGAAAACCTGCAGAATGAAGGTTTTGAAGCGCTTGGGCTAAAATGTGATGTCACATCAGAGTCAGATATACAGGCGGCCATTAATGAAACTGTCAGCCGATTCGGTGCTTTGGATGTGCTGATAAATAATGCAGGGCTGCAGCATGTTTCATTTATAGACGAATTTCCAACTGAGAAGTTTGAATTCATGATCAAAGTAATGCTGACTGCTCCATTCGTGGCTATAAAGCACGCGATGCCAATCATGAAAAAACAAAAATCTGGCCGGATACTTAACATGGCTTCCATCAATGGGCTTGTGGGGTTTGCAGGCAAGGCTGCATATAACAGTGCAAAGCATGGTGTTATAGGCTTAACTAAAGTCGCGGCGTTGGAGGCTGCTGAACATGGCATTACGGTTAATGCCATCTGTCCGGGCTATGTAGACACACCACTCGTAAGAAATCAGCTGAATGACCTTGCTAAAACAAGAAATGTTCCTATTGAAAAAGCACTGGAGGAAGTCATTTATCCGTTAGTACCGCAAAAGAGGCTTCTTACGGTGGAAGAGATTGCAGATTATGCGATTTTTTTGGCCGGTGATGCGGCAAAAGGAATTACGGGCCAGGCGGCAGTTATTGATGGAGGCTATACAGTTCAATAAAGTGAAACTTCAATCAGTGGGGTTATCCCCCGCTGATTGTTAGTTGAGGCCCACAGGACAAGGAAGGCTTCGTCAGCATGAGCATCGCACGACCAAATGCGACAGCTTTTGGGAGGAAGTGGGTCACAAAGACGTTGCCACAGGACAAGGAAAGCAACGGCAGCGATACATCGCACGACCGAAAGCGTTAGCTTTTGGGAGGATGTGGCGTTCTTAGTCTTTGTCCTTTTTTCGGGCCTTTACATTATAAAGCGAGGCGACTTGCCCAGGGGTGACAAGCATAAGTCGAGCAGATGGTGGGAAGTGCTTTTCTTCCCAACAGCTGATCGGCTTATGACCTCGAGCCCCTAGGAGCCGCAGCTAGATTGGGCAGTTTGACCCCCGCCTATCCTCCTTTGTGATTCCTCTGAGTCTTGAAGTGGGGGTCTTACTGCCCGTTAGACTGCGATAAGAATGCGCATAGCATTTCTTTAGAGAGGGCAGAGAATGGCCCTCTTTTTCTCTTGTCCAGTAATGCGAATAAAACCTCTGAAACTATGGGTATATTGTTGATACTGAATTGATGGCAGATAATTGGTGGAGATATTGTGTATTTATTATTGGTTGTACTTGTCTATATTTTTTTTGCCTGGAAATTCGTCGATTGGAAAAGATGGAAAGAATACTATCCAACTGTCCAATTTTATATCATTGCCAACTTTCTATATAATTTTTTATTTTATAATCATACCCTATGGGCCTATAGAGCAGTTACGCTGGATTGGCTGAATCACACGTTTATTGAAATCACCTTCACTTTGTTGATTATTCCAGTCGTCGTCATGATTTACCTTCGCTATTTTCCGGAAAAAAATCTAAAGAAAAAGATTTTTTATACTGGCGTGTGGATCGTTTATTTCTCAGTGCTGGAGTATTTGTTTTCTAAAAAGGGATTGTTTGTTTATGATAATGGGTGGAATTTCTGGTGGTCTGTGCTGTTTAATCTCATCATGTTCATCATGCTGCGAATGCATTATAAAAAACCGGGAATTGCTATGGCAGTTTCGCTTCCTATCATTGCGATTCTATTATGGCTCTTTCATCCGCATCTGATCGATTTGAAATAATGATTGAATGGTTTCGTAAACATTTTGCCCTAAAGAAAATGAAACATGGTGCACAATTTTAAAAGCCTTGCATATTCTAAGTATTAAATTCCTGTCAGGATAAGCCTACTTGCATCCTGGCGGGAAATTTATTACAATAGTCATATTCTTATACTAAAATGCTTAGATAAGGAGCAGTAGTGGTGCAGCGCCCGTTTTAAGAGAGTTGACGGCAGGTGCAAGTCAGCCGGGCACATCATGAACTCGCCTTTGAGCAGCAAGTGTGAAATACCAGTAATGCTTGCCGTTTTCCGCGTTAAGGATGAATGAAGCGAGTGACATGTTCACTAATGTGGGTGGTACCGCGGGAGATTTATACATAATCCTCTCGTCCCTTTTTGGGATGAGAGGTTTTTTTATTTTATTTTCATTAATAGGAGGAAACAAAAATGAGTTTCAATCACCAGGAGATTGAAAAAAAGTGGCAGGGCCACTGGGAAGAAAATAAAACATTCAAAACAACTGAAGATAAAGGCAAGCGCAAATTTTATGCGCTTGATATGTTTCCATATCCTTCAGGCGCTGGTCTTCACGTTGGCCACCCGGAAGGATATACGGCAACAGATATCCTTTCCCGCATGAAGCGCATGCAGGGCTATAATGTCCTTCATCCGATGGGCTGGGATGCATTTGGTCTGCCTGCAGAGCAATATGCACTTGATACAGGGAATGACCCAGCAGAATTCACAGAACAGAATATCAACACCTTCCGCCGCCAGATCAAGGCGTTAGGCTTCTCCTATGACTGGGATCGTGAAGTAAACACAACAGATCCTGAATACTATAAATGGACTCAATGGATCTTCTTAAAGCTTTATGAAAAAGGGCTTGCTTATATCGATGAAGTAGCTGTTAACTGGTGTCCTGCACTTGGAACAGTACTTGCAAATGAAGAGGTTATCGACGGAAAAAGCGAGCGCGGAGGCCATCCGGTAGAACGCCGCCCAATGAGACAGTGGATGCTGAAAATTACGGCTTATGCGGATCGCCTGCTTGAAGATCTTGATTTATTGGATTGGCCAGAGAGCCTTAAGGATATGCAGCGCAACTGGATCGGCCGCTCTGAAGGAGCTGAAGTGACATTCAATATTGAAGGAAATGATGGCACATTCACCGTATTCACAACACGTCCTGATACATTATATGGTGCAACATATGCTGTACTTGCTCCAGAGCACGCGCTTGTTGATAAGATCACAACAGAGGAGCAGCAAGAAGCAGTTCAGGCTTACATTGACAAAGTAAAGAGCAAGAGCGATCTTGAGCGGACAGATCTTGCTAAAGAGAAAACGGGTGTCTTCACTGGTGCGTACGCGATCAACCCGGCCAACGGCGAAAAAATGCCAATCTGGATTGCCGATTATGTTTTAGTCAGCTATGGAACAGGTGCCATCATGGCGGTTCCGGCACATGACGAGCGCGACTATGAGTTCGCCAAGCAATTTGATCTGCCTATTAAAGAAGTCGTTGCCGGCGGAGATGTTGATAAAGAAGCATACACTGGCGATGGCGAGCATGTGAACTCAGGTTTCCTTGATGGATTAAACAAAGAGGACGCTATTGAGAAAATGATTGCCTGGCTTGAAGAAAAAGGTATCGGCACCAAGAAGGTTACTTACCGTCTTCGTGACTGGTTATTCAGCCGCCAGCGCTATTGGGGCGAGCCGATTCCAGTCATCCACTGGGAAGATGGCACAATGACTGCCGTGCCAGAAGATCAGCTTCCATTAGTGCTTCCAAAAACAACGGAGATCAAGCCATCCGGTACTGGTGAGTCACCATTAGCCAACATCGATGATTGGGTTAATGTTGTGGATCCGGAAACTGGCAAAAAAGGCCGCAGGGAAACTAACACAATGCCGCAATGGGCAGGCAGCTGCTGGTACTACCTTCGCTATATTGATCCGAAAAATAGTGAAGCTCTTGCAGATCCCGAGAAATTAAAAGAATGGCTTCCGGTTGATATATATATCGGAGGAGCTGAACATGCGGTTCTTCACCTTCTATATGCCCGCTTCTGGCACAAGGTCCTTTACGATGTGGGAGTTGTCCATACGAAGGAACCGTTCCAAAAGCTATTCAACCAGGGTATGATTCTTGGGGAAAACAATGAGAAAATGAGTAAATCAAAAGGCAATGTCGTTAACCCGGATGAAATCGTAGAGAGCCATGGTGCAGATACTCTTCGTTTATACGAAATGTTCATGGGGCCGCTTGAAGCTTCCATCGCCTGGTCTACAAATGGATTGGATGGCTCAAGAAGATTCCTTGACCGCATCTGGCGATTGTTTGTGGAAGAGACTGGTGAATTAAGCCCGAGAATTCAGGACATTGAAGAAGGCAGCAGTCTTGAAAAGGTTTACCACCAAACGGTGAAAAAAGTAACTGAGGACTACGAAGGACTTCGTTTTAACACAGCTATTTCTCAAATGATGGTATTCATCAACGAAGCTTATAAAGCAGATGTACTGCCAAAAACTTTTGCAGAAGGTTTTGTTAAAATGCTTTCACCAATCGCTCCTCATATTTCAGAAGAGCTTTGGTCAAAATTTGGCCATGATGAGTCCATTGCTTATGAAGCCTGGCCAGCATTTGATGAAGCCAAAATGGTAGATGACGAGGTCGAAATCGTTATTCAAATCAACGGCAAAGTAAAAGCAAAGCTAATGGTTCCGGCCGATGCCAAAAAAGACCTGTTGGAGCAAATCGCAATGGGTGATGAAAAAGTAAAAGAGCAAATTGACGGAAAAACTGTCCGTAAGGTCATTGCAGTACCGGGCAAGCTTGTAAACATCGTTGCAAATTAAGTTATATTGAGATGAAACCACCTTTGTTTGATCAAGGGTGGTTTTTTTGTATATGTGTTAAAGAAACTTCTCATTTTTTTTTTTCGTGCCATATAGGGTATTATAGGAGTGGCAGCATTAGTAAATGCAAAGTGCTATTTAAAAAGTTTTCAGGAAAGGGTGTTAGGATTGGACCGTATTGAGGAGATTACCACTGATGAATTGCAGAAAAAGCTGGAGGCTGGAGAGAAGCTTAAGCTTGTAGATGTTAGAGAAGATGAAGAGGTGGCATCCGGAATGATTCCTGGAGCCAGACATATCCGCATGGGCACGATCCCCGAGAACCTGGATAAATTTGATAAAGACACTGAGTATATCATTATCTGCCGCTCTGGCGGCCGCAGCGGAAATGTTTGTCATTACTTGCAGGAACAAGGATATAAGGTTCGCAATATGGCTGGCGGCATGCTGAACTGGCAGGGGAAAACAGAATAAATTACAAACGGGGCCAATTAGGCTTCGTTTTTTTTTAGTTTGTTATTTTAAAAATTCCGAAAATTGTCCAAACTATTAAAAAAACTGGGAGGAACAACTCTATGATTAAGGTAAAGTTATTCGATCATGAGCATGAAAAAGACCTTGAAAAGGATATGAATCATTTTCTGGAGAAAATTGAGGAGAAAAAACTTCTGGATATCAAATATAATGTGGCAGCTGTGCATGAGGATGAAGACGAACAGATTTATTGTTTTACTGCCATGGTAATATATAGAGCCTGATGTCTCTAAAGCATCAGGCTCTATTTTTATTACACTGTATGTGCAGATGCAGCTGCGTTTAATCCGGCTAACCGGCCTGTTACAAGTGCCGAAGTGATATTGTAACCGCCTGTGTAGCCATGGATGTCCAAAATTTCTCCGCAGAAGAAAAGTCCTTCCATCATTTTTGATGCCATTGTCTGTGGTTCAATTTCTTTGACGGAAACTCCTCCGCCGGTAACAAAGGCTTTATCCAGAGGCAGAGTCCCATTTATTTTAAACTGAAAAGATTTGCAGCCTTTAACAAAGCTTCTGATTTTTTCATTGGAAATAGCAGCCCCTTGTGCAGATGGATCAATGTCATTCTGCTCAAGGAGGAAAAGAAGATACCTTTCCGGAAGCATTCCTTTTAAGAGGTTTTTAATAATTTTCTTTGGTTCTTCTTTTATCTTTTTGGAAACTTCCTGAAATAGAGGTTCTTCCTTTGTATCAGGCAAAACATCCAGGTTCATGGTTACTTCTTTTATATTCCATTTCTTCATCGCTTTCACCGCATACTGGCTGCAGCGCAGAACGGCCGGACCGCTAATGCCGAAATGAGTGAAGATCATATCCATCCGATGGGTGATGAGCGCTTTTCCTTTAGGGTTTAACACACTAAGTGCCACACTCCGCAGCGACAAGCCCTGCAGAGTTTTTTCTTTAATAAAGCTTTCAGAAGAAGTAAGCGGCACTTCAGTTGGAAAAAGCTCTGTAATTGTATGGCCTGCTTTTTCTGCCCATGCATAGCCGTCACCGGTTGAGCCGGTGTGGGGAACTGACTTTCCACCGACGGCTATCACAACAGAGTGTGCTTCATAAACAACGCCTGTTTTTAATTCTACCGATTTCACCCTGCCATTTTCATAGTGAACATCCTGGATCGGGCTGTCTGTTTTGATATCGACCTTCAGTTCCTTCAGCCTTGAAATTAAGGCATCAACAACCGATTGCGCTTTGTCGGTAACGGGAAACATTCGCCCATGATCTTCCTCTTTCAGTTCAATTCCCAAATTCTCAAAGAAGCGGATAATATCTTCATTGCTGAAGATGGAAAATGCACTATACAAAAATCTCCCATTGCCGGGGATATGCTTAATGATTTCATCTACTGGGAGCCTGTTTGTGACATTGCACCGGCCTCCACCGGAAATGGCAAGCTTCCTTCCAAGCTTGTTTCCTTTGTCAATGAGAAGGACCTTTGCCTTCTTTTCCGCAGCACCGATTGCTGCCATCAATCCCGAAGGACCTCCGCCTATCACTATTACATCATATTTCATGGTTTCACCAACTTATCTAAATTCGCTAAGTAAACAATAGATTCATTATAAATCAAATATCCTATTTCTAAAAATAATCCCTCATTATACGGTATTGCAAGTGGAATTTCCCCGGCAAGAAGAGTACACTACAAATAGTGTGTCTAAAAAGATAGAAAAATGACGAACTTAGCTTTGGCATTCATATACTTTTATAGTTTGTATGCTGCAGTTTTTTAAGGAAGGGATTATATGTCATCTAAGCTTATAAAGGGAACCTTCATCCTTACGCTTGGCACCATTATCTCGAAGGTTCTTGGTTTGTTTTATGTTATTCCTTTTTATCAAATAGTCGGGAAGGAAGGGACAGCCCTTTATTCCTTTTCGTATACACCTTATACAATCTTTATTAGTATCGCAACTGCAGGGGTTCCGCTGGCAGTTTCAAAGTTTATCTCTAAATATAATGCAATAGAGGAGTATGCTGTCGGCAGAAAGCTGTTCAAGTCAGGTTTGGTGATCATGACGGCAAGCGGAGTCATCTCCTTCCTGATCCTGTTCTTCCTTGCTCCGGCTGTTGCCGAAATGACCCTGGCAGGGAAAGATGTGGAGGTAAGTGTTGAAGATGTAACAACCGTAATCAGAGCGGTATCATTTGCCCTGATTATTATTCCCTTCATGAGTCTGATAAGAGGATTTTTCCAGGGGCATCAGTCAATGGGGCCTACAGCGGTTTCACAGGTGGTGGAGCAGATTGTCCGCATCCTGTTTGTGCTTGCAGGTGCATATGTGGTCTTAAATGTGATGGAAGGCTCGCTCACTGCAGCAATCAGTGTCGCCACTTTCGCAGCTTTTATTGGCGGACTCGGAAGTCTCGGGGTCTTATTCTGGTATTGGTATAAGCGCAAGCCGCATTTGGATAAAATGCTTGAAGAAGATAAAGGAACAGTGGACATCTCTCTCAAGGAGATATATAAAGAAATCATTCTTTATGCTGCACCTTTTGTGTTTGTAGGTCTTGCAAATCCGCTCTTTCAGTTTATTGATCAGATTACATTTACAAGAGCGATGGATGCTATTGGCGAAGCAGGCAATGCTGTAGCAGCATTTTCTGTCCTGAACTTTGAGACCCATAAGCTGGTCATCATTCCTGTCTCACTTGCCACAGCCTTCTCGCTGACGCTTGTGCCGAGTGTGACGAAAGCATTTATGGAAGAAGATCGGGCAGACCTAAACCGCCAGCTGAACCAGACGTTCCAGGTGCTTTTATTTCTGACTCTTCCTGCCGTGGCAGGTTTGTCCCTGCTTGCAGAGCCCGTTTTTACCCTATTCTATGAGCATAAAGATTTGGGTACTGAAGTGTTGAGAACTTATGCACCGGTGGCGATTCTCTTTGCTTATTTTTCGGTAACAGCAGCCATTCTGCAGGGAATCAATGAACAGCGCTTCACAATTTTGAGTTTGCTGACAGGCCTGCTTGTAAAGCTGTCATTGAATATTCCGCTCATAAAACTGTTCGAAACACAGGGAGCCGTTTTTGCAACAGCGCTTGGCTATATTGCGGCGATCTTAATTAACCTTTATGTCATAAAAACATATGCCAAATATCCATTTAAGCTTGTTTTAAGACGCGGTATGCTGATTGTATTATTTACTGCATGCATGTACATTGCTGCAGGCTTGGTTTATCAAATAACCACCAGCTTCTTATCGCCTGCATCCAGTGTCGGGGCAGTAATTATTGTCATCATCTGCGCAGCAGCAGGAGCCGGAGTTTATTTCTACCTAAGCTTCAGAACAAAACTAATCTATCTCCTGTTCGGATCAAGGGTTGATAGAATGCTGAAGAAATTAAGACTGAAAGCATAAAAAATAAAAGGTCTCCATGATGGGGGCCTTTTCTAAAGAATTCCTAGGGTTTATTTTAGTTGCTTTTTACCAAAGCACTGAGTTGATCTTCGCTGTGGGTACTTGATCCTCGAAAATGCTTGCGCATTTTCTTCCTGCGATGTTCAGTCGAGGAAGTTTATTCAATGTCCTGCGGGAGCAGCGGGACAGGTGAGACCCCGCAGGCGCCAAGCGACGAGGCGGCTCACCGCCTGCCCCGCGGAAAGCAAGTGACCCGTGCTGAAATCAACGGGCAGAATATTTAAGGTATTTTACTAATGGACTTAAAACAAAATTGGGGTAAATTTGATTAATATGGAGGGTCATTATGAGAATAGACAAAATGCTCGCCAATCTCGGCTACGGCAGCCGCAAGGATGTTAAAAAGCTATTAAAAGATGGAGCAGTAACCGTTAATGATGAGAAAGTAAAGGATCCAAAACACCATGTGGATCCTGAACAGGATGCCGTTGTCATCAACGGCGAAAAAGTTGAATACAAGGAATTCATTTATTTAATGATGAACAAACCGCCTGGCGTCATTTCCGCAACCGAGGACTCACAATCTGAGACCGTGGTGGACCTGCTCGAAATGGAAGACCTTGTGTTTTCTCCTTTTCCGGTAGGGCGTCTCGATAAGGATACAGAAGGGCTTTTGCTTCTGACGAATGATGGCCAGCTGTCCCATCGCCTGCTTTCACCCAAAAAACATGTCCCCAAAACCTATTTTGCAGTCATAGACAGTGAAGTTACAGCAGAGGATATAGCCGCATTTCAAAAAGGGGTTATATTGGATGATGGCTATGAAACTAAGCCTGGGACATTAAAAATTCTTAAGTCCGGCATCACCTCTGATATAGAATTAACAATAACAGAAGGCAAGTTCCATCAAGTGAAAAGGATGTTCGAAGCTGTAGGAAAAAGAGTCATTTACTTAAAGAGACTTTCCATGGGCCCGCTCGAGCTGGATGAGACATTGGAATTGGGAGAATATCGGGAATTGACGGAAGAAGAGCTTGATAAGCTGATGAATTATGAAGTGGGATAAGACAGAAAAATCGCCCTGAGAGCAGGGCGATTTTTTATTTATTATGCTGTTTTTGCTTTGAGTATTAAGATGACATCTTTACTTTCTTTTGAGTAATAGTCCATTTGCCTCTGCTCGGACTCTTAACCAAGTCATTGTAGGCGAGGACATTTAAATCTCTTTGAATGGTGCGAGGAGTGATGCCAAATTCCTCTACAAGCTCCTGAGTTGTTACAGTTCCGCGCTTACTTATAAACATGTAGACGGATTTTACACGGTTTAACATCCGGTTAGTCGAAGGTTTCAAAAAACCACTCCCTATCCTTTTTTCAAACCCCATGGCAATTTTCTGCAACCGACAGCTACATTGAAGGTTAACCTTCAATCGTATGTAGTTTTCTTTTCCCCAGACAACCCCTTTATACTCTGGTTTTTAGTCAAGATGTCATACCTCTGACTATATTGTAACGCTATTATCTGATTATTTCTACTTCAAGGCTATAATTTTACAAAATATTTATAATGGTGCTTCTTTTTTAGTCTTTGCGTTCCCCCCTTTTTTAATGTATGTTTAATTCCCTAAATTTCTGTAATTAAACTTCGATGCGAAAAGACATTATTACTATACCTTATGGCAGAAGGGGCTTGTAATATGTACAGAAAATTCTAAAATATGCTCTACAATTTCCCTATATCCTAAAATTTGTTTTTTGATTATAATCAATTGGTATATTTATCGCAGTCTAACGGGCAGTAAGACCCCCACTTCAAACTCAGCGGAATTAATGGAGGATAAGTGGGGTTAAACTGCCCGTAAAGGCCCGATTGGTTCAACTAACAATCAGTGGGGGATAAAGCCCCTCCCACTGATTGAAGTTTCACTTTATCGCAGTCTAACGGGCAATAAGACCCCCACTTCAAAATCAGCGGAATTAATGGAGGATAAGTGGGGTCAAACTGCCCGTAAAGGCCCGATTGGTTCAACTAACAATCAGTGGGGGATAAAGCCCCCCACTGATTGAAGTTTCACTTTATCGCAGTCTAACGGGCAGTAAGACCCCCACTTCAAACTCAGCGGAATCAAAGGAGGGTAAGTGGTGGTCAAACTGCCCAATCCAGCTGCGGCTCCTAGGGGCTCGCTTGTCACCCCTGGGCAAGTCGCCTCGCTTTATAATGTAAAGGCCCGAAGAAGGACAAAGACTAAGAACGCCACATCCTCCCAAAAGCTAACGCTTTCGGTCGTGCGAAGTATCGCTGCCGTTGCTCTTGTCCTGTGGCAACGTCTTTGTGACCCACTTCCTATGGGCCCCAACTAACAATCAGTGGGGATAAGGAACCCCCCGCTGATTGAAGTTTCACTTTATCGCAGTCTAACGGGCAGTAAGACCCCCACTTCAGACTCAGCGGAATCAATGGAGGATAAGTGGGGGTCAAACTGCCCGTAAAGGCCCGATTGGTTCAACTAACAATCAGTGGGGGATAAAGCCCCCCACTGATTGAAGTTTCACTTTATAAGATTGAAAGGAAGAAAAGTTATGGAAGCTCACACTCTGAGAGATCGCCTGGTATACCCGAAGGAAAGCATTTATTTTGCATTTGTTGCCTTATTTAGTATTGTGTCTTATATTTTTCTCGCATTTTCTATTATTGGGATTGTTATTATTTCAACTTTGATCCTTGTATCTCTCTTGTTCCATGGGATTATGATGGGCGGCATCAGAAGAAACGGGGTAAGAATAAGTGAGAAACAGTTTCCGGAGATTTATGAAAAAGCAGTAATGACTGCGAAGGAAATGGGTTTACAGGATTTGCCGGATATTTACGTAATTGAGTCTGAAGGGGTTCTAAATGCCTTTGCCACCAGATTTTTCAGAAGAAATATGGTTGTCTTATATTCTGGTATTTTTGAGCTGGTTGAGCGGGGAGCTGAAAAGGAAGTGCTGTTCGTCCTGGCCCATGAGTTCGCTCATTTAAAAAGAAAACATGTTATCATAAGTCTCCTGCTCCTTCCTGCTATGTGGGTTCCATTCCTGGGGAATGCGTACCTGAGAGCATGCGAGTATACATGTGATCGTTATGCTGCCTTTTATATAAAATCTTTTGAAGCATCAAGGGATGCTTTAACCATGCTTGCCATTGGAAAAGACCTTTATCCTAAGGTCAATAAACAGGCATATATGGAGCAGCTTCAAACAGAAACCGGATTTTTTGTCTGGCTGAATGAAAAACTATCCACGCATCCGCACTTGCCAAAAAGAATATATGCCCTATCGAAAATTTTTGCCAATGAAACTACAGTTGAATTAAAAGAACCGAAGGGCAGAGTTTGGATTGGAGCAGCAGTGTCAGTCCTGTCTTTGACGATTTTATCCGGAGGACTCTGGTTTGGTTTTAAAACACTTGAAAAAATGGATTTATGGACTGAAACGGTTATGGGGATTGAAGGTGCCACTGCACTAATGAACGCAGCGAGCGAAAATGATACTGACATGGTTCACACATTATTGACTGATGGCGCGGATATGGAGGAAACGGATGCAGACGGCACTACTGCATTACATTGGGCTGTTTCTTATGGCCAGTATGACAGCGCTGTTCTTCTGCTCGAAAGTGGGGCTAACCCTAATGTGATCGATAACTATCAAACCTCTCCTTTAATGAGTGCGGTGTTCAATGAGGATATTGAAATGGCTGCGCTGCTTCTGGAGTATGGTGCTGATCCCGCTGTGAAAGATGCCGAGGGCTATACAGCCTATGATTACGCAAAGGACTTTGAAAATATAGAATTAATGGAAATCCTCCAGCCATAAAAAAACTGCCTCTTTGAAGGGCAGTTTTTTTATGGCTTAAAATATATTAAATTAGTGCAAACTTTTTCCAGTGATATTCGTATGTATAGTCAGGAGGAGAGAAAATGAAGCTATTAAACGTTGAAATTGCATCAGCAGGCTATGAAAATGAAAAACCGATCATACATAATATTCAATTTGATTTACAGGATGGGGAATTAATCGGCCTTATTGGACCAAACGGTGCTGGAAAAAGTACAACGATAAAAACGATTCTGGGATTAATGGAGCATAAAAAGGGAGCAGTGGAATTTAAGCAGGGAGTGAAATATTCCTATATCCCGGAACGGCCTATTTTTTACGATGAGCTGACACTGTGGGAACACCTGGATTTTACAGCGGCAGTGGAAGGATTGCAGGAATTACATTATAAGAAGAACGCAGAGGAGCTCTTAAAAGAGTATAACCTGTCTGAACATGCTCACAAGTTTCCCGGGACTTATTCAAAAGGAATGCAGCAAAAGGCTATGCTGATTCTTGCGATGATTGCCAATCCGGATGTCTATATCATTGATGAACCGTTTATTGGGCTGGATCCTAATGCAATGAAACTGTTTCTGGAATCAATTGATCGGGAAAGGCAAAGAGGCGCAGGCATTCTCATGTCCACGCATGTTCTGGATACGGCAGAGAAAGTATGCAGCCGCTTCTTAATTGTGCATGAGGGGCAGTTGAAGGCTTCAGGCACATTATCTGATATCAGGCGGCAATGCGGTCTTCCTGCTGGGTCACTTTATGAATGTTTTCATCAGATCGCAGAGGGGAACCGCAATGAAAAGTAACTCTCTCTTTCTCAGAAGGCTAATAAACAGCTGGAGTTATCAGTTTGGTATTTTCCGTTCCATTGCAGATTGGACCATCATGGTCTATCTCATTGTTCCGGGAACTGTCATCTTTGGAATGATCTATCGCTCCTGGTGGCTGGAAACTCCGGAGTGGATGGCTGGCCTGCCATTGTTTCTCCTATTCTTTCTGTTCTATATTTTTTCATGGATGGGAAATTTCCGTCCATTTGTATTAGAGGCAGATAAGGTATTTCTGGTAAAAAATAAGACCCTCTTTATGGGAATGAGAAAATGGGGATTTGTTTACTCACTATTTTTTCAAGCAATGGGTACAGCAGCAATGATTGCTGTTTTTCTTCCCTTTTTAAAGAATAGATATCTTTTGGAATGGAGCCAAATTGCTGTCTTCCTGCTCTTTTTCATCTCACTGAAATGGTCTATTATGATAGTTTCTTATTTTTTGAAAAGGATTGAAGGGAAATTAAAAAGATATGTGATCACCTTTGTGCTGTTTGTACTCTTAAGCTGGTTCTGCCAGCTTGTATATTCACTCTGGTCTATCGGTGCAGAATTTCCGGTTATAATTGCATCAGCATTGCTGCTTTTAGGTGCACTAATAAGAGCTTCCCGGCTGCTGAAAAAAATCTCAGCCTTAGAATTTGAGGTTATGCTTGAACAAGAAGAAAAAACAAAGTATATAAAATGGATATTTATGATGGCTCCTGATCTGGAAAAGCCAGTTGTTTCAATGCGGACAAAACCGCTATTATTCAGAAACTCCAGAAGAATCTTTAATAAGAGAACACCTATAACGGGACTGGCGGAATTATTTTTAAAGATTTTTATTCGAAACCCCTCGTATATTTTCAGTTATTTTCAAATTATTTCCGTGAGCGCTGCCGGCATTCTTCTTATACCGCCTCTATGGATAAAGGTGATTGTATCAGGTGTCTTTCTTTTCCTGATGTATTCCTGGCTCTCCCTTACTTGGGATAAAGCCATTATGACTCACCCCTTTACTAAAAAATACAGTGAAAAGGATTTTTACTTTACTGCGAGAAATAGGACTGTCTTAGCCCTTTTCCTCATCGCCATTTTACTCTTAGGGCTGTTTTTAAGCGCCTCAACGCTCATCTTGGCGAGGTTCAGCTTTCCTGATGCATAATAAATGTATGTTTCATTAAACTATCCCATAAGCAAAAGGCGGACAAAATGGGTTATAATGGGGAAATCATAAATGTTCAAGTTAAGGAGGCAACTGTATGAACGTATTGGATTGGCAAAAAGAGGTTAATAAGAGAAAAGATGAATTAATAAAGGATACTCAAAAC
Source organism: Cytobacillus sp. EB106-05-05-XG126 (assembly GCF_058791715.1). NCBI lineage: Bacteria > Bacillati > Bacillota > Bacilli > Caryophanales > Bacillaceae > Cytobacillus > Cytobacillus sp. EB106-05-05-XG126. The sequence goes on from NZ_JBYTDU010000002.1 coordinate 41,345, forward strand.
CTTTTGAGAATCAGAAGTCTGCTGGACGAAGAGAATGCAACAGATGATGCTCCCCTTGGTGAAGGTGTAAAAGAAGCGCTCGATTTCATGCTTGCACTTGGTGAAAAGGATGGATTCACTGCAAAAAATGTCGGCAGCCTGGCTGGTCATCTGGAATTCGGCGAAGGCGAAGAAATTGTTGGAGTACTTTGTCACGTTGACGTGGTTCCGGAAGGAGATGGATGGACAAGCGACCCGTTTGGTGCAGAGATTCGCGATGGAAAGATCTTTGCCAGAGGGGCGATTGACGACAAAGGCCCAACGATGGCTGCTTATTACGCCATGAAAATTGTGAAGGAATTAGAGCTGCCTTTAAGCAAACGGGTCCGAATGATTATCGGAACAGATGAAGAAAGCGATTGGCGCTGTGTGGAGCATTATTTCAAACACGAAGAAATGCCTTCAATTGGATTTGCTCCGGATGCAGATTTCCCAATTATTTATGCTGAAAAAGGCATCTCTGATTTTGATCTTGTCCAAACTGGATACAACGAAGAAGCAGACAGAGAAGTATTGGCAGAGGTTGTCTATTTCCAGGCAGGAAGAAGATATAACATGGTTCCTGATTTTGCAAAAGCCAGTCTTGTGGTTCACCTTGAACATACTGAAGTGGTGCAAAGGTATATTAATTTCCTGAAAAAGACAGAGCTTGAAGGCAAGTATTACATAGATAATGGCGAGCTGATACTCGAACTCCAGGGAATCTCAGCACATGGGATGGAGCCTGATAATGGGAAAAATGCCGGTATACTGATGGCATCATTCCTGGCTTCTCTTCAGCTGGATGAGAAGGCATGCCAATATTTTCAGTTTGTATCACAATACTTATGTGATGATTCCAGAGGAAGAAAGCTTGGCATCGCCTGCACGGATGATATTACAGGCGACTTAACCATCAATGTAGGCAAACTTTCATATACGAAGGAAAATGGCGGCCGCTTAGGCTTTAATGTACGCTATCCCGTTACAAATGATATGGGAGAAACGAAAAACAAGCTTGAGTCTCTAATCGAAAACGAACATTTCAGATTGGAGAATTTCTCAGATGCCAAGCCTCATCATGTGGAAGAAGATGATGTTTTGATTCAAACACTGAAAAAAGTATATGAACAGCAGACTGGCGAAAAGGCAGAGCTTTTATCCATTGGCGGGGGGACATATGCACGCTCATTGAAATCAGGAGTTGCATTTGGCCCGCTCTTCCCAGGCAGGGAAGATGTCGCACATCAAAAAGATGAATATATGTTTATTGAGGATTTGTTAAAGGCTGCAGCCATTTATGCACAGGCGATTTATGAACTTGCGAAATAACCTTGAAACCTGATAGGATGGCTGAAAGGTTTTAAATACAGCTGACAGATAGACATACAAATCATATACAGGGAGTGTCGGGAAATGGAATATGTCATTTTGAATGGTAATTTGATCGAACGTTCAAAAGCGAAAGTCGATATTGAGGATCGCGGTTATCAATTTGGTGATGGCGTCTATGAAGTAATCCGCGTCTATAACGGAAAAATGTTTACAGCAGATGAGCATCTTGAAAGGCTTCTTGAAAGCGGCAATAAAATAGAGCTGAACATTCCTTATTCCAAGGATCAGCTTAAACAGATGCTTATAGAAATGATTGATAGAAATAATCTTGAACTGGGTATTGTTTATATGCAATTTTCCAGGGGGACGTCTCCTAGAAATCATGCATATCCTGGTGCAGATGTTGCACCGGTGCTTACCGCCTATACCCGTGAAACCACTAGGCCGGTTGAATCAATGAGAAATGGAGTTAAAGCTATTCTGATTGAAGACATCCGCTGGCTGCGATGTGATATAAAGAGCCTGAATTTGCTGGGCAACATCATGGCGAAGCAAAAAGCAGCCCAATCCGGCTGTTTTGAAGCCATTCAGCATCGCGGAGATACGGTGACTGAGGGAAGTTCTTCTAATATAGCCATTGTAAAGGATGGAACACTTTATACACACCCTGCAACAAATTTGATCTTAAATGGCATTACCCGCCGCAAGATCAATGAGATCTGCAGGGAAAATGGAATAGCACTTAAAGAATCAGCTTTTATTAAGGAAGATTTGCTGGCAGCAGATGAAGTCTTTATGTCCAGCACCTCAGCTGAAGTTACTCCGATTATCGAGATTGAAGGAAAGCCGGTTGGTAATGGAAGTCCTGGTCCCATCACAAATAAATTACAGAACTTTTTTGAAGAGGCTATTGAAAAACAGTGCGGCAGCTTGACGGTTAAAATTAGATAATTCTTAAACGAAAGTCCCCAGGAATATTTCCTGGGGTCTTTTACCTTAGCTTATTCAAACTGAAACAGATCGCTTGAAAGGTATCTTTCTCCGGTATCGCAGACGATGAATACGACAACATCATCCGGCTTTAGCCTTTTTGCAACCTGGATGGCGGCATAGCAGGCAGCTCCTGAGGATGGACCGACTAATATCCCTTCTTCTCTTGCCATTCTGCGTGTGGTATCATATGCTTCTTCATCTTTGATTTGATGGATTTCATCATAAACATCCGTATTGAGAATTTCCGGAACAAATCCGGGACTTGTGCCGACAAGCTTGTGCCTGCCAGGCTTTCCGCCTGATAGGACGGGCGAGCCTTTTGGCTCCACTACATGCACTTCCACCCCCGTATAATGCTCTTTCAGAACTTCACCTGTGCCGGTAATCGTGCCGCCCGTACCTGCCGTGGCAACGAAGGCAGACAGTGGTTTGCCGATTTCCTTCATAGCCTCAATAATTTCGATGGCAGTTGAGTGGCGGTGCGCATCAGGGTTAGCGTTATTTTCAAATTGCATTGGCACAAAGCTGTTTGGAATTTCCTTAGCCAGTTCATTTGCTTTATTAATAGCACCGGGCATTTTGTCATCTCCAGGAGTCAGGACAACTTCTGCTCCATATGCTTTTAAAAGGTTGATGCGCTCTGCCGTCATAGTATCAGGCATAACCAGAATGGCCTTATAGCCGCGTGCTGCTGCATTCATTGCCAGCCCGATGCCGGTGTTTCCGCTTGTTGGTTCAATGATGGTTGAACCAGGTTTTAATTTGCCTGCTTTCTCCGCTTCGATAATCATATTATATGCCGCGCGGTCTTTTACACTGCGGCTTGGATTGTAGAATTCAAGCTTTGCATAAATGCTTGCGCCATTTTCAGGTGCCAGCTTATTTAATTTCACAAGTGGTGTATCTCCAATTAAGTCCGAAAGATTGTTGACAACTTTCATCTGACTCTCCCTTTCAAATATGACTTTATTTATGGCTGTTTTCTAAAGGTGTTGCTTTTTGTATCTTATTTACTGAGTTGATTGCAGCGGAAGGTGCGAGACTCCTGCGGGAGTAGCGGGGCAGGTGAGACCCCGCAGACGCGCAGCGTCGAGGAGGCTCACCGCCCGCCCCGCGGAAAGCGAGCAGCCTGGAGCGGAAATCAACGGACAACATTGATAGGCCAAAAACAACAATATATACGAAAAGAGCCTTATTTAATAACAAGGAAGTTTAATATATAGAACTATTATCTTTGTTATTTTATGTCCATTTGTTTATTTTCATCCTGATAAAGGAAATCTAAATCTATCCGTAATATATCCATCATACTAAAACAGACTATTCCAATCAAATCAAAAGGAATTGGATGGATGACAAAAATAAGAGGACAAACAGAAACTATCTGCCAATTTCAACAGATGTTTGTTAAAATAAGTGGAAATATGGAGGAATATCAAGTGTCCAAACAAATGAATGCTCATTTTTTCTTTGCGGTGAAATTGCCTGATGAAACAAAGGAAAAGTTAAAGGAATATATGGAATGTGTAAGTCTCAAACTGCCTTTTAGCCGCTGGGTTCACCATGAAGATTATCATATTACTTTAGCATTCCTTGGATCGGCCCCCGAAGAAAAACTGCAGAAAGCATCCGGGCTTATCGCTGATTCCATCAGAAACGAAAAGACTTTTCCGCTGTACATCAGCAAACTTGGCGTATTCGGAAAACAAGAAGCGCCAAGAATTTTCTGGTGTGGAACACAGCAGGACAAACATCTTCAAGACTTAAGATTGAAAGTATATTCAGCCTGTCAGGAAGCTGGCTTTAAGTTGGAGACAAGACCGTTTAAGCCTCATATAACCATGGCAAGAAAATGGGCCGGTACAGGTCCATTTCAGCAAAGTCTGCTCGATGCTAACAGTCCTTTTAAAGACGGGCACCTCGAGTTTGAAGCTTCAGAAGTTGTTCTATATCAAACTCATCTGGATAAATCGCCGAAATATGAAAGTATTGCCATCTTTCCGCTTTTGGCGGAATAAAATAATTACATACTTAAACAGTAAATGATAGATAGAAAGTTATTTACGAAAGCAGGGCTAGGAGAATGGGACAGTTAATTAAATTGCAGGATTATGTATCACGTTACCAGCAGGACATTTTTGTATATCCTTCCCGTTTTGTCAGGCTGAAAAAACAGCAGTGGGATAAATGGCATAAAACGTGGGAATCAAATGAATCCTTTACCCCTCGACCCGCGCAGCATGATACTTCGGGCACAGCGGACTGGTCCGATGTAGAAAAAGAGCCGCTGATGGAAAAAATAAAGGGGTTATTAAAAAGGGGCAGGAATGAAGAATTTGAGCAATATGATCCTGTCGAAAATAAAGTGAAAAAGGAGGAAGATGTGCTTGAATTTGAAGCCTGGTTTGCTGTACGTCCAGAAACAATAGAGAATCTAAAACACCAGTTTCTGGACCAGCTTTACCGGTTCCAGATGAAATGGGCAACCTCCACACTAACGGAAAAATCCTTTCCCGAGAAGCACTACTATTATGATGAAAAGCTAAAATATTTTCTGCAGAGATATCCGGATACGTATCTTGTCATGTATAATCCGATCTTTTTATTGAAAAGGGCTCCTGTTGAAACAGAAATTATTGTCATAGGACCGACAGAGGTATGGTGCATCAGCTTTTTGGAGCAGGAAGATTCAGCGGTATTCACAGGTTCAAGGGATAGATTCTGGACAAAAAAGGGAAAAGGGGAAGAAAAAAAAGTCCTGAATCCGCTGCTTGCATTAAATAGAACAGAAAAAATTATCCGGAAAATATTTGAAATTCATTCTATTGAATTGCCGGTTAAAAAAGCTGTACTTACGCGAAATGGCTATATTGATTATCCTGCAGCACCGGCAGATGTACAGCTGGTCGAGAAAAGGACCTATGATCAATGGTTTCAGGCAATGAGAAGTCAGCGTTCTCCCCTCAAGCATGCTCAATTAAAAGGAGCACAGGCACTGCTTCAATATTGCCAGACTGCATCAGTCAAAAGACTGGAGTGGGAGAATCGGAATGAATCCTGAAACGTTCCACGGGGATAATCCACTTATGTTCATTATTAATCCGCAGGCGAAAAATGGTTATTGCCTGAAAGTCTGGGGAAAGGTTGAGCAGAAGCTGCAAGAGGAAAATATCTCTTACTCTGCCGTCAGGACAGAATACCGCGGCCATGCCAGGGAATTGGCAAAGATTTATATAGAACAGGCAGGCGGACAAAGGTTGTATCTTGTTGCTGTGGGCGGAGACGGAACGGTTCATGAAGTGATGAATGGCGCGGCGGGTCATCAGAATGTGACTGTCGGGTTTATTCCGGGAGGGTCCGGGAACGACTTCTCGCGGGGCTTTGATATCCCTAAAGACCCGGAGGAATCTTTAACCGCAATACTTAAGGGAATTAGTCATGCTGTGAAGGGCGATATCGGAATGATTAGACACACAGATGGGAAAACAACATATTTTATTAATAATATGGGTGCAGGATTTGATGCACTGATTTCCCGGAAAGTAAACAGTTCAAAGATCAAGGGTATCTTGAATCAGCTTTCTCTGGGCAAATTTGTATACGCTCTCTTTCTTATAAAAGAGCTGTTTTTCTATAAATGCTCTGATCTTGAAATCATCATTGACGGAAAAAAACATCAAATAAGGTCAGCCTGGTTTATCACTATTTCCAATCAGCCATTCTACGGAGGCGGTATGAAGATTTCTCCGGATGCAAACCCCTTTGATGGAATTCTAAATGTTACGGTAGTCCACAATATATCCAGGATTAAACTTTTGTTTGTATTTGCCTCTGTCTTCAAGGGGAGACATATAGGATTTAAAGAAGTCGCAATCCTGCAGGGCAGAAATATCAGCATTCGTTCTTCACATCCCATCCCTGCCCACGCAGATGGCGAGATTCTGGGCAGCACACCGATTTCAACATCTGTTTGCCCGGAATTCATTTCAATAATTAAAGGATATGTTAAAGAAGGGTGATGACTTTTAGGAGAGAGCTGCTCTTAAATTACCGTCCTACTAAGCAAAGGAGCTGAGTTCGGAATGATAACGATTGAACGGACTTTTAATGCATACCTGGATGAAATGCACATCATTACGATTCTACTTCCTTTCAGCTATCATCAGGGACGTTCTTCCGGGTTCTCTCTCCTTTCAGACGTGGAGGAAGAGTTTCCTGTAGACATATTGCAAAGCAACCCGATTGAGGACGCCGTTAAATATACATGCAAAATAGACCATGATGTGGAATTCGGGAAACAATATTGGATAGTGGATGAATATGGCGGAAAAACAGACCTGCAAATCGGAGCGGTCATTCGAACAAGTGATTTTGATAAGAAGTTCTATTATGACGGACCTCTAGGTATATCATACAGCAAAGAAAAGACGTGCTTCAGGCTCTGGGCTCCGACAGCCGCAATGGTAAAGCTGAAGTTAAAAGGAGCATTGGAGGGGGAAGCGGAGCTTTTTCCAATGACAAGAGGCGAGAGGGGAGTCTGGAGCTGTGAAGCAGCCGGTGACCTCGATCGTTTTCTTTATTCTTTCCTGGTATGCATTAACCTGGAGTGGAAAGAAGCTGTAGATCCATATGCTGTGTCCTCGGCTATGAATGGTGAATATGGGGCTGTCGTCAATCTGGAAAGTACAAAAATAAAGAAGCCTGAGCTTCCAACGCTCCATCAGCCGACAGATGCTATCATATATGAAACACATATTAGGGATTTTACCATTCATCCAGGGAGCGGGGCACAACAGAAAGGCCTTTATCTGGGAGCGGGCGAGAAAAACACTGTTGGCAGTGACGGGGAGCCGACATGCCTGTCATATGTCAAACAGCTCGGTGTAACTCACATTGAGTTTCTGCCTGTCCATGACTTTGAAGGTGTAAATGAAAAAAGTCCAAAAGAAGAATACAACTGGGGTTATAATCCGCTCCATTTTAATGTCCCGGAAGGAAGCTATTCTTCCGATCCCCTGGATCCCTATTCACGGATTAGAGAATTGAAAGCTTTGGTTCAGGCTGTTCATTCCCAAGGGCTTAGAGTCATAATGGACGTAGTCTACAACCATGTATATATTCGTGAGCATTCTTCTTTTGAAAAAATCGTACCGGGCTATTTCTTCCGCCATGATCAATATGGAATGCCTTCAAATGGCACCGGAGTTGGAAATGACTTTGCTTCTGAGCGCCTGATGGCCAGGAAATTTATTGCTGATTCCGTATCATACTGGATGAAGGAATATCAAATTGATGGTTTCAGGTTTGATTTGATGGGTATCCTCGATATCGAAACGATGAATGAGGTTCGCAGAATTTCGGAATCAATTGACCCTGCTGTCATTATCATTGGAGAAGGCTGGGATTTGAATACCCCTATACCGGAAGACCGGAAAGCAAGCATCCGCAATCAGGAAAAGCTGCCGGGAATCGGCCAATTCAATGACTGGTTCAGAGATTCCATCAAAGGCAGCACCTTTAATTTATATGATAAAGGATACGCGTTAGGGAATGACCATTACTATGATGCGGCAAAGCAGGTATTGGCCGGAAGCATTGGCCTTGAAAAAAAGGAGAAAGGCATCTTCCTTTCCCCATCGCAATCAGTAAATTACGTGGAATCCCACGATAATCACACTCTATGGGATAAAATCCTGGTTTGTTCTGAAAATGCGGATTCGATTACACAGCAAAAAAAGCACCGATTGGCAACCGTAATGGTACTCCTGTCACAGGGAATTCCATTTCTGCATAGCGGGCAGGAATTTTATCGGACCAAAGGCGGGAATGGAAACAGCTACCGGGCTCCAGACTCCATCAATCAACTGGACTGGGAGAGAAAATCACGTTATTTCAATAATGTTGAATATATTAAAGGGATGATCAGCATTAGAAGGTCAATTCCTCTTTTCAGGCTTGCCGATGCAGAATTAATCCGGAATTCCATGCGGTTCATGGATATTAAAAAACCGCTAATTGGATATGTCTTAACCAGCTCTGATCAAAATGCCGGGTGCAGCCGCGCAGCAGTTATTATCAATCCTTCAGCGACGGAAGAAGAAATTCTGCTTCCGGACGGGGATTGGGACCTAATTGCAGATGAATATACAGCCGGCAATTCCACAATACGCAAGATAAGCACCAGATTGACAATTCCGCCAATAAGTTCATATGTGCTGGTTTGCAGAAAATAGAAATAGGCTGCTGCTTTTTTCTGCAAACATTACCCTCAATTAGAAAATACTGATATAAACACCTGAAAAAACATCATTTTTCCTGATGATATTCCGTAAACCTAAATAGATGCACTTGACGAAAAAAGCCAGTAAGAATAAAATTTATAAAGATGGCTATTGTGAGGAACTTACATCAATAGCTCTTTTTTTTATTTTTAGTTCCGTTACATTAGTGGTTTTATATTTGCTGATTACTTTTGTGCATTATTGGTGCTTTACTTAATTAACCTGATAAACAGCTATATTTGCAAAAATGCATTATAGTCGTATAGAACATAACATTACTAAGCAACGGCCCTTTTATCGGCCATGGCAAAATAAGTCTTGATGCAAAAAACAGGGCTTATTTTTCAACTCAAGCTATTTAACAACCAATGGCTTATTAAATTGCAGGTGAACAATTTTGGAACATTTATTTGGACATGACTGGGAGATTGTTCCCGCCGGAGGGGCGACAGGGGAAGCTTTTTATGCAAAGAACGATGAGCAGAGGCTTTTTCTTAAAAGAAACTCTTCTCCTTTCCTGGCGGTTCTATCTGCGGAAGGAATCGTCCCGAAACTTATCTGGACAAAAAGAATGGAAAATGGAGACGTTATAACTGCCCAGCAATGGCTTAATGGACGGGAGCTGAAAGCTTCTGACATGAACCGGGAAAGCGTGGCAAAGCTTTTGAGGAAGATCCACTCTTCAAAGCCGCTGCTTGGTATGCTGACAAGAATGGGGAAGTCTCCGCTGCAGCCTGAAACTCTTCTGCATTTGATAGAGGAAGAGCTGGACTGTGATTTGAAGGAGCAGGCTGCTGTTATTCAGTCGGTCGATTTCCTTAAAAAAGAAGTTTCGCATATCCGCTGTGAAGAAAATACGGTGTGCCACTGCGATGTGAATCATAACAACTGGCTGCTTGCGGAAAACAACCAGCTGTACTTGATTGATTGGGATGGAGCCATGATAGCAGATCCCGCCATCGACCTGGGCATGCTGCTATATTGGTACATTCCTAAAGAAGAATGGCCGAATTGGCTTGAGCGGTATGGCATTCAATTGACAGAGGATTTGCTGCTCCGCATGAAATGGTATGTGATTGCACAGACTTTGACATCTATCCAATGGCATAAAAATAAATTCAGATTCCAGGAAATGGACAAGTGGCTTTCTTACCTGGATGAGCTTCTATGAGATTTACGAAAATTGATCAATATCCTGTACCCATTGTGATAAATCATTCTGATGGGATTCAATGTGGGTATCCAATTGGGAAGAATTGATTCCATGCTGACTGTATTCATAAATTTCTTCTAATACTGTTTTTACGTTTTGATTAATGTTTCCGTTGATCATTAATGATTTAACCAGGCGTTCCAATTGTTCACATTCTGAAATAGAGCCACAGCAATCTGTCTGATGATTGCTTAAAATATCTTTTAATAAATTTAATTGATCCTGGTGTCCAAGCGGCATGAAAAACACCCTTTCTTTTGAATCTGAAAATAAGTGCAAAAGGAATTCACTTTTAGGTTGTGGATTCCTTTTTTATTTATTCATGCGGGGATGTAATTTAAGTGTTTAAATGCCATTAGGTTAAACTGCAGGCAAGGGATAAACCAAATTAAAAAATAAAGTTGCATCACAGTGATGGGCATGATATTGTTTGAACGATATTAATTTTTAGGAGTGTCAATATGCGACAGCGAAATAAACCCTGGGCAAAGGATAAATTAGCCGAATATCCTCAATACGTAATTTCAGAACCTGAAAAATATAAAGGAAAGTGGAAGGAAGCATTCGATAAAGATCAGCCCCTTCATATAGAAATTGGAACAGGAAAAGGCCGCTTCATAACTGGTATGGCAAAAGCAAACCCGGATATTAACTATATTGGAATTGAGCTGGCTGAAAGCGTAATTGTCACCGCACTGGATCGTATCATTGAGGAAGAGCTTCCAAATATAAAGCTTTTGAATGTAAACGCAAATGATCTTCGGGACTACTTTGAAAAAGGCGAAGTCAATCGTGTCTACCTCAATTTTTCAGATCCATGGCCGAAGAAGCGTCATGCAAAACGCAGGCTGACTTATAGAAGCTTCCTGGATATTTATGAAGATATTCTTGTGGATAAGGGAGAAATTCACTTCAAGACCGATAACCAGGGACTGTTTGAATCTTCTCTTATGAGTTTTTCCGATTATGGCATGCTGCTGACATTTGTCAGCCTCGATCTTCACAATAGTGACTTTGAAGGAAACATCATGACCGAATATGAAGAAAAGTTCTCATCAAGGGGAAGCCGTATATTCCGGTGTGAAGTGCAATACAGATAATTGAGTCTATCCATATGGATAGACTTTTTATTTTTTGTATTTGCGCATAAATAGTTTAAATATTTCTATAAGTAAGCGCTTAAATGTTATGATGTGGTAAAGGGAAAGTGAGCGCTTGCTCAGAAATCATAACTGGAGGGGATTTTCATGGAAACATTGAAGTTAAATAACTTAAAGCTGTCCTGGCTTCGCGGCGGTGTCACATATCTTGACGGCGGAGCCATGTTTGGAGTAGTTCCGAAGCCTTTGTGGTCAAAAAGATATCCATGCAATGAAAGAAATCAGATCGAGCTGAGAACAGATCCCATTCTTATTCAATTTGAAGGTAAGAATATTTTAGTCGAATCTGGTCTGGGAAATGGGAAACTGAATGAAAAACAGAAGAGGAATTTCGGAGCGCTTGAAGAGTCGTTTGTTGAACAGGATTTAGCGAAGCACGGTTTGTCTCCAAGGGATATCGATTATATCCTTATGACGCATCTTCATTTTGATCATGCCTGCGGACTGACGAAACCGGAAGAAGGAAAGTTCTCTTCAGTATATCCTAACGCCAGAATCATCGCATCACGGGTGGAATGGGAGGAAATGAGAAATCCTAATATTCGCTCAAGAAATACATATTGGAAGGAAAACTGGGAGTCCATTCAGGATCAGGTGGAAGTTTTTGATGGGGAGTGGACACTCGGCCCTATTAAAATGGTGCATACAGGCGGCCATAGTGACGGACATTCCATCCTGATTATAGAAGATGAAGACGATACCGTCATTCATATGGCTGATATCATGCCTACACATGCCCATGCAAATGTTTTATGGGTCCTCGCTTATGATGACTACCCGATGGATTCCATCAGCGCCAAGGAAAAATGGATGGAATACGGGATGAAGAAAAATGCATGGTTCACTTTTTACCACGATGCTTTCTACAGGGCAGTCAAGTGGGATGAAGCAGGAAATATTGCTGAAAAAGTGGAAAAGCAAAAAAGCTAAAAAATCCCCATCCGGGGATTTTTTAATACAACTCGGCTGCTGGCGATTAATGCAGCGGGAAGACGTCCAAAATGGTTCCAGTCTCTGCATCAGCAATGAACTCATACTGCTCGGCTTCCTCACCGGAAAATCTTGAAATGCCGCCCTTATAGACCTGATATTTTAAATGTCCCTTTTCATAAGGTTCAGCTTTCATTTGAATCCATGAACCACTAATCGGACCTTCCTGCTTAAAGGCATCCTTTGCATTAGCTAAAGCTTTTTCCGGGGAAACAGAAGTTTTCTGCGAAAGCAATTCCCTTGCTGCGTATCCGCTTGCCAAACCAACTCCTACACCTAACATAAAAGATTTCCAATTCATAATTGCACCTCCCCAGGCTGATGATATAAGCAATTCATTATTAAAATTTTCTGTTTTCCAAATCTATCTTACCAAAAATAGGCTGGAACTAAAATAAATATTGCATTTCGTCAGTCGAAATTTCCTGGCTGAAATGGTGGAAAGACGTATGAAAGTTCTGTAAAATAAGATCATCGCAGTCTAACGGGCAGTAAGACCCCCGCTTCAAATCTAAGATGAATTAAAGGAGGATAAGTGAGGGGCAAACTGCCCGTAAAGGCCCGAAAAACGAACAAAGACTAAGAACGCCACGTCCTGTGGCAACGTCTTTGTGACCCACTTCCTGTGGGCCGCAACTAACAATCAGCAGGGAGAAAAGCACTCCCCACTGATTGAAGTTTCACTTTATACATATCTGCATAGACAATCTATTGATTGAAAAAGGAGAAGAATAAATGAACGAAAAAACTTTGCAGCTTTTTAAAACATTGACAGAGTTGCCCGGGGCACCTGGAAACGAGCATTTAGTCCGGAAATTCATGCGCGAACAAATCAGCCAATATACAGATGAAGTTGTTCAGGATAAGCTGGGGGGCATCTTCGGAGTTAAAAGAGGGGATGAAAGCGGCCCGACTGTAATGGTAGCAGGACATATGGATGAAGTGGGATTCATGGTCACAAGCATTACAGATAATGGCATGATCCGTTTTCAGACACTTGGAGGCTGGTGGAGCCAGGTCTTACTGGCACAAAGAGTACAAATTATTACAGATCAGGGACCTGTGACAGGAGTTATCGGTTCCATTCCTCCGCATCTTTTAGACGAAGCAAAGCGCTCAAAGCCGATGGAAATAAAGAATATGCTGATTGACATTGGGGCGGATGACCGTGAAGATGCCAAAAGAATAGGCATTAAGCCAGGACAGCAAATTCTGCCTATCTGTCCATTCACACCAATGGCGAATGAAAAGAAAATACTGGCGAAAGCTTGGGATAACCGTTACGGATGCGGCTTGGCTGTGGAGCTTTTAGAGGAAGTCCAGAATGAAGCTCTTCCCAATATCCTTTATTCAGGAGCAACAGTTCAGGAAGAGGTTGGCTTAAGAGGTGCACAGACAGCAGCGAATATGATCACTCCTGATATTTTCTTTGCGCTGGATGCAAGCCCTGCCAACGATATGACAGGGGATAAAAACGAGTTCGGGCACTTAGGCAAGGGAGCTCTGCTGCGAATACTTGATCGTTCAATGGTAACGCACCGGGGCATGAGGGAGTTTGTACTGGATACAGCCGAAACGAATAACATCCCATATCAGTATTTCGTCTCACAGGGCGGAACAGACGCCGGAAAAGTTCATGTATCCAACGAAGGTGTTCCCAGTGCAGTAATCGGCATTTGCTCCCGCTATATCCACACACATGCATCCATCGTGCATGTCGACGATTATGCAGCGGCAAAAGAATTGCTTGTTAAACTTGTAAAGTCTTGTGACCGTTCAACAGTAGAGACAATTCGTCAAAACAGTTAATCAGATGAGACAGCAGGTGCTGTCTCTTTTTCCTGTCAAAAGAAAGGAGCATTTATGAAAATCATCATTGGTTCAAAAAATCCTGCAAAGATTTCGGCAGTACAGGCGGCCTTTAGTGATTATGAAGCAGACATTATGTCCGAAGATGTGCCCTCGGGAGTGAATGATCAGCCATTTTCTGATGAAGAAACCATTAAAGGGGCCATTAACAGAGCTTTTGGAGCACTTGAAATATCCGGAGGTCAAATCGGCATTGGGTTAGAGGGAGGTGTGCAAAAAACAGAATATGGGCTTTTTCTCTGTAACTGGGGGGCTCTGGCGGAAAAAGAAAAGCCTCCGATTATTGCAGGCGGAGCAAGGATTCCTCTTCCTGATGCTGTTGCAGAAAGGCTATCAGCTGGCGAAGAACTGGGTCCTGTCATGGATGATTATGCACAAATAGAAAACGTCCGTAAAAATGAAGGAGCAGTTGGAATTTTTACAAATGGGCAGATTGACCGTGCTGCCATGTTCTCGCATGTCATGAAGCTTCTTATCGGGCAATATGAATATAGAAAAAGGGGATAGCATAGCGCTACCCCCTTTTTTTATTCGGTTTCAAAGATGTACGACAAAACTTTCAATGCCTGGCTGACAGTTTCAACAGTAACATTTGCTTTGCTTGAAAGCTCTTTTAGAGGGTGGTGAAGTTCCTTTGGACGGATAAGGATCAGCGGCTTTCCAAGTGCGGCAGCTGCGCTTGCATCCATGGCGGTGTTCCATTGCTTGTACTTCTCACCAAATAATGCAATCACCAGATCTGATTTTTGCATTAGAAGCTGTGTTCTTAAGTTATTAATGCCTGAAGCAGCTTCATCTCGAAGTATTGCATCTGGCTGCGTCCCGAGAATTTCCTCTCCAATCATGTCAGAACGGTCATGATTTTCCATTGGACCTGTAAAATGAACAGGCAGCTGTAATAATTTTGCTTTTTCCTTTATTTCATTGCGCCAATTGGAATGTATTTCACCTGCTAAATAGACGGTTATTTCCATTCTTTTTCCTCCTTTATGCAATATTCTTATATTTTAACATTTCTTCTAGGAAGTAACGCAGTGAAAAGGCTGCCAATCCTGATATGAAGGGTTGTCAGACTATTGAGAAGAAATGTATGATAGGGAAGGATATGAGAATCCATGCAAGGAGGGGACAATAGAATGAGTAAAAGATTCACCGCAGCCTTGCTCTTATTTATTTCATTTATAATGCTCAGTGCCTGTTCAGCATCGTTGGAAGAAGAGCAAACCGCCGCAAAGAATGCTGCAGAGGAAGCATTTAACCAATCACCTGAAAAGACCAATCATAAGTTTGAAGATATAGAATATTATTTGCCTTTCGGCTATGAAGTAGAAGAGGCAAGCCCAAATAACATCATCTTAAAAAATGGTTCGAAACGATACATCCTTTTTTACAACCAGCATGAAGATTCGGACAGCAAGATTGTTTATGATGCTACCTTAAAGCAGAAAGATGAATTTGAAGTTAAAGAGACGTTTACAAAAGAGGGACATAATGGCTTCCTATTAATTAACAGCGGAAAGAAAGACGAACATGAATTGGTCGTTGGGATTGGAGGCGTAAAATTATCAACGCAGGCTAAAACCAGAAATTTATCCTCTGACGCCGCTGCGATGATGGAAATAGCCAATTCTGTTCAAATGAATAACTAAAACGAGGGGCGCTGCCCTTCGTTTTTTTGTTTTGTCTTAATAAGCAGCTGAATCTTTAATTTATATAATAGAAAGCCCCTGACAAAAGAACAATAAAAATACAGAAGATTTTATATTACAAGTGTCTTTACATATGTTATCTTATAAAGTGAAACTTCAATCAGTGGGGAATGCTTCTCTCCCCACTGATTGTTAGTTGAACCAATCGGGCCTTTACGGGCAGTTTGCCCCCACTTAACCTCCTTTGATTCCTCTGAGTCTTGAAGTGGGGGTCTTACTGCCCGTTAGACTGCGATAAATGCAGAACTTTTACATAGGGGGAAAATTATGAGAGCTTTTCTGAATCGAAAAGGGGTTACCCTTTCAGCTAAAGTTTATTTTATAGATGCACTGAGCAGCATGGCGCTGGGCTTGTTTGCTTCGCTGATCATCGGGCTGATTATTAAGACAATTGGGGAACAGACTGATATCAAATATTTGCAGGAAATGGGCCTTCTGGCAATGGGGCTGATGGGGCCTGCCATTGGAGTGGCAGTTGCATACGGACTGAATGCACCGCCGCTGGTTGTCTTTTCAGCCATCGCAAGCGGGGCTGCAGGCGCGGCTCTCGGGGGGCCGGCAGGGAGCTTCGCTGCAGCCCTTATTTCCACGGAACTTGGTAAATTGGTCAGTAAGGAAACAAAAGTGGATATCATTGTAACACCGCTTGTAACCATTGCATCGGGTTATGTCGTATCTACTCTTATTGGACCCGGAATTGACTTTGGGATGAAAAGCTTTGGCAGCCTGATCATGTGGGGAACCGAACAAAGGCCGATCCTCATGGGTATCATCGTCGCGGTATTAATGGGACTTGCCTTGACGGCTCCCATCTCTTCAGCTGCCATTGCACTTATGCTTGATTTGCACGGAGTTGCAGCAGGAGCTGCCACAATTGGCTGTGCAGCACAAATGGTCGGCTTCGCTGTGAGCAGCTACAGGGAAAATAAAATGGGCGGTTTAATTGCGATAGGAATTGGAACATCCATGCTTCAGGTTCCTAATATTATTAGGAACCCTCGCATCCTTATTCCGCCAACAATCGCAGGTGCGATCCTCGCACCGTTTGGCACGACCATCTGGCTGATGGAAAACAATGCTGCAGGGGCAGGGATGGGTACAAGCGGGCTTGTTGGCCAGATTATGACTTTTACCACGATGGGCTTTGGCCCGGACGTTTGGATGAAGGTCATCATCTTGCATATTATTGGACCCGCTCTCATCAGCCTGATATTATCTGAATATATGAGGAAAAAAGGCTGGATCCAATATGGAGACCTACATATCAGCACAGGGGGCGGAAGGAAATGAAAAAATTGGAATCAATAGAGCAATTTAACGAGATGCGCAGCAGCGGGAAACACATTTTCATGTTTTCAGCAGACTGGTGTCCTGATTGCCGGGTGATTGAACCGGTATTGCCTGAAATTGAAGCAAAATATAGGGACTATAATTTCGTTTATGTAGACCGCGATCAATTCATTGATCTTTGCATTGAGCTTGATGTCTTTGGCATTCCGAGCTTCATTGGATTCAGGGATGGTCAGGAGCTCGGCCGCTTTGTCAGCAAAGACCGCAAAACTCAGGAAGAAATCGAGAACTTTATTCAAACTCTGGAAAACTAGGCCTGGCAATTATTTGATAAAACAGCTTCAGCGCCTGCCCCCTCGATTTCAGTGGCGGGCAAGTCACTTCCGCTTTTATGCCCTCCTGCATCTTTTTTGAGCAGGAGGGTTTATTAGTGTAAAATGATAGTCGGAAATCAATCCCCAAAGGAGGGGCTTATATATGAAAATGGATAGCAGGAAAATGAAAAATGAATTGGAGCAGCGCTTAGCAAAAGAGAACCGAACTTTCTCTTTTGACAGGGAAAAAGATCAGCTTAGAATAGAAAATAAGAACACGGGAAAGGGGATTACCATCTCTCTGCCGGGCATTATAGCTAAATGGCAGGAGCAAAAGGAAAAAGCGATTGACGAAGTCGTTTATTATGTGGAAGAAGGTCTGGAAGCAATGGTGGAGGATGCTCATTTATCCGGACATGAAAAAAACATTTTTCCGGTCATTCGATCAACCTCTTTTCCGGGTGAATCACAGGAAGGCGTTCCTTTTATGACAGATGAACACACGGCTGAAACCCGGATCTATTATGCCCTTGACCTCGGTAAAACGTATCGACTTATTGATGCACAGCTAATGGAAAAAGAGGGCTGGAATCCGGAAAGAATTAAAGAAACGGCTCTATTTAATGTAAGATCTCTCTCGACAGATATGAAATCGGATACTGTAGCAGGCAACACTTTCTATTTCTTAAATAAAAATGATGGATATGATGCAAGCAGGATACTGAATGATTCGTTCATTAAAGAAATGAGCAGGAAAGCAGAAGGAACCATGGCAGTGGCAATTCCGCATCAGGATGTATTAATCATTGCTGATATTAAAAATGAAACAGGCTATGACGTTCTCGCCCAGATGACTATGAGTTTCTTTGCGAGCGGAAGAGTGCCCATTACTTCCCTATCATTTTTATACGAAAATGGAGAGTTTGAACCCATATTTATTTTGGGTAAGAATAAAAAGAAATAGCTTTTAAAGGCCACATCAATGTGGTCTTTTTTATTGGCTGTTTTCGCAAGGTTTGTTGCTAATTGTATATTATTTACTGAGTTGATTGTAGCGGAAGGGGCGAGATCCTCGAAAATGCCTTCGTATTTTCTTCGTGCGGTGTTTTACTCAAGAAAGTATATTCAAAGTCCTGAGGGAGTAGCGGGACAGGTGAGACCCCGCAGACGCGCAGCGTCGAGGATGCTCAGCGCCTGCCCACGGTTCGCTGAGCATCCTGGAGCGGAAATAAACGGGCAGCATTGATGGGTGAAAATACAACAATTCATACGAAAAGAGTCTTTTTGTTAACCGTGCTGATCCATTCTGAAAAAAGGGAAATAAACCCCCAGGAGTGATTATTTGTTTTCGAATTATATAACAATCAATTATTTCTATTAAAAAGTAAAACAGAATTGTGAAAAAAGTCAGATGTCTGTACAAATAAATCTTTTAACTGCTCTGAGTCGAAAGTATGTCTGCAGCTCTTCGTTTGTTTGTAAATTTACCCATTCTGCCTTTAAAAGGACTCATTCTCGGATTTCTTATTCAAAATCTGTGAATAACTGCTAAAATAATAGAGATAGTCTAACAAAGTTTTTGATAGAAAGAGTTGATATAAATGAGCTGGATTAAGAAGCTGTTCCATATGTTTAAAGATAATGATGAAGACTATGAGGAATTTGAAGACCATGCGGATGAGCAAAACCAAGAGAAAAAGCCTGCTTCTCAAAGTACAAAAGAAAGTTCAAGAGATGTAGACGCTAAAGTAGTTTATCAATATCCTAAAGGCCAATTCCGTTTTCCGGTCATACCTGACCATGAAGCAGCCCGGGATAATAAGAGGCAGCAAAAGCAGGAGTATACACGCGGGCAGACGGTTAAAGAAACACCTGAAAAACGGCAGCCAAGGATAAGGGAAACGGAGCGGCAGAGAAAACCGGCGGATTCTCCATTTCATGAAAAAAGGGTGCCCCGTTCCGCAGAAAGGGAGCGGCAAAAAAAGACTGCGCCATCACCTGCAAGTGAAGAAAAAATCCTGACCCGCAACGAAAGAGAGGCTGCCAATAAGAAAAGGCCTTTCCAGCCAACAGAAATTCCATCCCCGATATATGGTTTTAAGAGACCAGGTTCAAACACTCCTAAGGATCAATCAGGGAACGGGGAACAGGAAAATAACCGCAGGGAAATTACATACGATGAGGTTATGCGCAAAATTCAGCAGAAGCCTCAAAATAGGCCGAAGATGGCTGCTGCTGATTCGCCAAAAGAAAGAAAAACCGTCATTACTGATAAGCTGGAAGCTTTCCAGGGACAGGCTGCTGCATTGGAAAAAGAGGAACCGGTAGCAAAAAAATATAAAATAGGTGAAGCATCTGAATTAATGTTTGAAGTTCCAGAGGAAAACCAAGAAAAAGAACCCTGTGAAGTGGAAACACATGCAGCATTGGACGATGAGCTGGAACCTGTCATCCATCCTGATTCTTCCAAACCAGCAGGCAATGAGTTTTCAAACCATGAAGAGAGCATTGATCATGAAAAAAAATCTGAAGTCAGCAGATCGCTCGCAAATATGATTGAAGAGGCTCTTCATGAAGAAGAAACAGAAGAATACACAGAAGACACAGCAGAACTTTCCGGACAGGATGATTTAAATTCTAATGCGATCCCTGAACCAGAGGCTGAAGAGGTTCTAGAGGAAGGTCAATTAATCCAGGATATAAACATAGAATCAGAGAATGAAGATATGCCGAATCCAGTGCAGGAAAAAAATGTTCAAGAGGAAAAGCCTTCTTCCAGAGGGTCAATCCCATTCAACGTCATTATGCTGAACAATGACAGAAAAAAAATGAACCAGCAGGGGAAAATATCAAAGCCTGCAGATGAAAAAAAAAATAATATCACGGTGTTTCCATCTGAAAGCATCCAGCAGACTGCTGCTTCAGCGGAAAGAATGGAGGATTACCCGACTTCACCGGAATCGGACAGGATGAAGGAACAGCAGATATATCGGGCGGAAGATGACATTTCGTATTACCAATTCCCTTCGCGGACATTACTGACACCGCCGGTAATCATGGATGAAACATCTGATTGGCTTTACGAACAGGAACAGATGTTAAACTCCACCCTGCAGAATTTCAATGTCAGGGCCAGGGTAGTCAATGTTACGCAAGGACCTTCTGTAACAAGATTTGAAGTGCAGCCTGAACCGGGGGTCAAGGTGAATAAAATCACGAACCTCTCAGATGATATCAAGCTTAGTCTGGCAGCAAGGGATATTAGGATTGAGGCACCAATTCCAGGAAAGCATACAATCGGCATTGAGGTTCCAAACCAGAGCAGCCGTCCGGTATTTATCAGTGAGATCATAAACACCCCTGAGTTCCAGAATGGCAGCTCCCCATTGACTGCTGTGCTTGGCCTCGATATCTCAGGAAAGCCGATTGTGACGGATTTAAGGAAAATGCCCCACGGTTTAATTGCCGGTGCAACGGGATCAGGGAAAAGCGTCTGTATCAACACGATCCTTGTAAGCCTTTTGTATAAGGCAAGTCCGGATGAATTAAAGCTTCTCCTGATTGACCCGAAAATGGTCGAACTTGCACCATATAATCGAATCCCCCATTTAGTCAGCCCGGTTATTACCGATGTAAAAGCAGCAACAGCTGCCCTGAAGTGGGCTGTAGAGGAAATGGAGCGGAGATATGAATTATTTGCCCATGCCGGTGTGCGGGATATAAACCGTTTTAATGAGCTGGCTGAAGAGCATCAGCAATATTCAGAGAAGCTTCCATTTATGGTCATTGTGATTGATGAGCTGGCAGACCTGATGATGATGGCGCCGGCCGATGTGGAAGAAGCCATTTGCCGGATTGCACAGAAAGCCCGTGCATGCGGAATGCATCTGATTATCGCAACCCAGCGGCCTTCCGTAGATGTTATTACCGGCTTAATCAAAGCGAATGTCCCAACAAGGATTGCATTCTCTGTGTCATCTCAAATTGATTCAAGAACAATCATTGATATAAGCGGAGCGGAAAAGCTGCTGGGCCGGGGAGATATGCTTTTCCTTGAAAATGGATCCTCAAAGCCGGTCAGGCTCCAAGGGACATTTGTTTCAGACAAAGAAATTGATGATGTCGTAGCCCATGTACGCAGGGAACAAGAACCTGATTACTTATTTGAGCAGGAAGAGCTTCTGAAAAAAGCCCAAGCCATTGAAGAAGAGGATGAACTGTTTTTTGAAGCATGCGAGTTTGTTGTTGATCAGGGCTCTGCTTCCACTTCAAGTCTGCAAAGAAGATTTAAAATAGGCTATAATAGGGCAGCCAGGCTGATTGATATGATGGAAAAACAAGGATTCATTTCAGAAAATAGAGGCAGCAAACCAAGGGATGTCCTTATTACTGCGGCTGATCTTGAATCCATACAAGACACTAGTACATTAAATTAATCCATGGTATTCTTTACTTGCATGTTTAAAATAATATGAATAACTACTACGATAACGAAGAAAGCATTCATAAGCCGGCGTCCTGCCGGCTTAGGGGCCTGCTCCTTGCAACGCCAAGTCTGCAGGCAAGCCTGCTTTCTTTCATGTTTGTAAGGAGCTTGGGATGAAAGAGATTGAAATGAAGGTTAAGGGAGAAATAAAGCGTCTGACAAACCAGACTTTTAAATTTGATGAACGTGTAAGAGATGGCTGGTTTTCAGCGGTTTATTTCCTAAAGACCAGAGAAATTGTGAAGAAATATCACGTTGATAAAATTGTAACTATGCAGTTTTTTCAAAAGAGTCATGCCGTTCTATGCGGGACAGATGAAGTTATTGCGTTATTAAAAACATTTGCGGACCGTCCGGATGATCTGGAAATCCATTCATTAAAAGATGGTGACAAGATTTCACCCTTTGAAACAATAATGACCATAACAGGTAGATATCAGGATTTCGGCTATCTCGAAGGAATCATTGACGGCATATTGGCCAGAAGAACTTCGGTTGCCACAAATGTCTATAATGTGGTAAAAGCAGCAGGAGTTTCCGGTGTTCAAAAACAGGTCATATTCATGGGAGACCGGGATGATCATTACACCACCCAGGCTGGTGATGGATATGCAGCTTATATTGGGGGTGCAACAGCCCAGGCAACACATGCCATGAACGAATGGTGGGGCAAAAAGGGCATGGGAACAATGCCGCATGCGCTGATTCAAATGTTTAAGGGAGATATCGTTGCGGCTGCTGAAGCTTATCAGGAGACGTTTCCTGAAGACGATTTAGTTGCTCTTGTAGATTATAACAATGATGCAATCACTGACTCACTGAAAGTCGCAAGGGCTTTTGGCGATGAACTTAAAGGTGTCCGGGTTGACACCTCCAGAACGATGATTGATCAATATTTCTTAAGAAATCAGCATGTCCTGGGAACATTTGACCCGCGTGGAGTCAATGCTGAACTGATTTTTGCTCTAAGAAAAGCGCTGGATGACGAAGGCTTCGGCCATGTGAAGATTGTGGTGAGCGGAGGCTTCACCGAATCCCGAATCCGTGATTTTGAAGAAAAGGGTGTTCCAGTTGATACTTATGGTGTGGGAAGCAGCCTTCTTAAGATCACCATTGGGTTCACGGGAGATAATGTAATGATAGACGGCAAGCACGCTGCCAAGGCAGGACGCCGTTACCGCCCCAACCCCCGCCTTGAAAGAGTTGAATAACAGAGCAATACTTTTAAATGGATATGGTAGGCTCACTTCGGTTTTGCATTCTTCTCGTAAAGCTGAACAGCTCCAGGGCGGGAATAGAGAGCCTTCCTGATATCCAATGGTTTATATGTAATGTTTAGGGAATAAATAGCTGGCAATACGTTACATAGTTTTTAAAATCGATTAATGATATAATGTTTCAATACATTAAAGTGTAAGTTTATCGCAGTCTAACGGGCAGTAAGACCCCCACTTCAAGACTCAGAGGAATCAAAGGAGGATAAGTGGGGATCAAACTGCCCGTAAAGGCCCGATTGGTTCAACTAACAATCAGTGGGGGATAAGGAAAACCCCCACTGATTGAAGTTTCACTTTATATAAATAACATCGAAACAGCATAGCAGCACAGTCACGGAAGCATGTCTTCTCAAGGGATATGCGCAAAACTAGATATATGTCATATACTGTTTTACAGATATACGATGGTTGGAGGTTCTTTATATGACTATTTACCATTTCGTAGGTATTAAGGGGTCCGGAATGAGTGCATTGGCACAAGTTCTGCATGATATGAACTATCAGGTTCAAGGCTCCGATTTTGAGAAACACTTTTTTACACAGGTGGCACTTGAAAAATCTGGAATAAAGATCCTTCCCTTTCAAAAGGAAAATATACAGCCGGGCATGACGGTAATCGCCGGGAATGCATATCCGGACACGCATGAAGAGATTGAGGAAGCAATGAAGCTTGGCTTGCCTGTTGTGCGATATCACCGCTTCTTAGGTGATTTCATGAAGAATTTCACAAGCATTGCTGTTACAGGAGCACATGGAAAAACATCCACTACAGGCTTGCTTGCACATGTTATGAGAGGTGCAAAACCAACTTCATTCCTTATTGGAGACGGTACGGGAAAAGGGGACGAAGAAGCTGAGTATTTTGTTTTTGAAGCTTGTGAATACAGAAGACACTTCCTTTCTTACTACCCGGATTATGCGATAATGACGAACATCGATTTCGACCACCCTGACTACTTTGCCAATGTTGAAGATGTTTTCTCTGCTTTTCAGGAGATGTCTTGGCAAGTCAATAAGGGCATTTTTGCATGTGGTGATGACGAACAGCTGCAAAAAATACAGGCTAAGGTGCCTGTCGTATTTTACGGTTTCGGAGAAGAAAATGATTTCCAGGCACGCAATGTTGTTAAGACGACTGAAGGAACAACATTTGACGTTTTTGTCCGCAATACCTTCTATGAGACGTTTTCAATTGCCGCCTATGGAGATCATAACGTCCTGAACTCTTTAGCTGTCATCGCTTTATGTCATTATGAAGAGATTGATGCGAAGATTGTTCAGGAACAGCTTCTTTCCTTTGAAGGGGTGAAAAGAAGATTTTCCGAGAAGAAAGTGGGCTCTCAAGTAATTATTGATGATTATGCCCATCATCCGACAGAAATTAAGGCAACTGTAGAAGCTGCCAGACAAAAGTATCCTGAAAAGGAAGTTGTCGCCGTTTTCCAGCCTCATACTTTTACTAGGACTCAGGCATTTCTTGAGGATTTCGCATCAAGCCTCAATTTGGCTGACAAGGTTTATCTATGTGAAATCTTTGGCTCTGCCCGGGAAAACCATGGAAAGCTCACGATCAATGATCTAAAGGATAAAATTCCTAATGCACAAATTTTAAATGAGGAAGAAACAGCTATCCTAAGAAATCATGAGGAAAGTGTAATTATGTTTATGGGTGCCGGAGATATCCAAAAATTCCAGCAGGCATACGAAAACCAAATATAATTTATAAAAAGGATGCTCCTCTCAGGAAGCATCCTTTTTTACATAGACTCGTGACCCTACTTTAAGTTCTCTGGATTTAACGCTTCCAGTTCAGCAATGACGAATCGCCCGTCTTTACGGATTAATACATCATCAAAGTAGATCTCACCGCCGCCATAGTCAGGGCGCTGGATGTTGACCATATCCCAGTGGATATTTGATTTATTGCCATTATACGCTTCGTCATAGCACTGTCCGGGTGTAAAGTGGAAGCTTCCGTCGATTTTTTCATCGAACAGAATATCCTGCATCGGATGAAGAATGTATGGATTAACTCCGATGGCGAATTCACCAATATAGCGTGCACCTTCATCCGTATCAAAGATTTTATTGATGCGTTCACTGTCATTGGCTTCCGCTTCAACAATTTTACCGTCTTTAAATGTCAGTTTGACATTTTCGAATGTAAAACCATGGTATGGAGATGGTGTGTTGTAAGTGATAACGCCGTTCACAGACTCACGTACAGGGGCAGTATAAACCTCTCCATCAGGAATATTCATCTGACCGGAACATTTGATTGCAGGAATATCCTTAATCGAGAAGGACAGATCTGTACCAGGGCCGGTGATCCGGACTTTATCGGTCTTATTCATTAATTCTACAAGGCTGTCCATCGCTTTATCCATCTTGCCGTAATCCAAATTGCAGACATCAAAGTAGAAATCTTCAAATGCCTCTGTGCTCATTTTAGCAAGCTGAGCCATGGAAGCATTTGGATAGCGCAGGACTACCCACTTCGTTTTTGGCACGCGAATTTCTCTATGTACTTTTTGTCCAATTGTTGAACCATGGATTTTCATTTTATCATCCGGCACATCAGCCTGCTCGTTGATGTTATCTCCGGAGCGAAGTCCTATGTATGCATCCATTTTGCTCATAACATTTGCTTCAAATTCAGCCATCATATTGAATTGCTCTTCTTGTGCTCCTAAAAGCAGGGAACGATCCACCTGATGATCTTTTAAGGAAACAAATGGGTATCCTCCAGCATCGTATGTTTCCTTAACCAGAGCCGTCACCAATTCCTTCTGCAGTCCAAAATTTTCAATAAGGATTTTCTCGCCTTTCTGGAGACGGACTGAATAGTTAATCAAATTTTTGGCGAGCTTTTCAATACGGGGATCTTTCATGCATATATACCTCCATCAAAATTTATTTCTCCGACAACTCTTATTGTAACCGAAATGAATGGTTTTGTTTAACGTTTTCCAATTATGCTAATATTTACTTTAACTGATGAAAATACCCGAATGAGAAGGAATTTGGACTTTATAAGTTGAATCTATTAATGTACTCCTGGTTTAGAGGCAGTGCATCTGGGTAAAAAGTTAGTATACAGACAACCGGAGGTGTAGGAATTGGAAATAATTTTATACTTAAGTGTAGCAGTCATTGCTATTGCATTCCTTGTTTTGGTCATTTATTTGGCAAAAACATTAAAATCCTTGCAAGGTACATTAGATAACGTTTCACACACATTAGCAGGCCTTGAAAGGCAATTAGACGGTGTTACGAAGGAAACTACAGTCCTTCTGCACAAAACAAATTCACTGGCAACAGATATTCAGCAGAAGTCTGAGAATCTGAACAGTGTCGTAACTGCGGTAAAAGAAGTTGGTGACTCTGTCCGCAAATTTAATGGATCCATTCAGAAAATCACATCTTCTGTTAACACACAGCTTGAACAGAATAAAGATAAAATCTCACAGGTGGTTCAGTGGAGCAATGTTCTCCTTGAAATCAAGGATAAGTGGAAAATGAGAAAAGAAGACCCTTATCAGTACAATGTCGGCGAGAAACAAATGCTTCCGCCCGAACGCCAGAGAGAAAGAGCACGATACTAGAATAAGAGGAGGAAAAAGGAGAATGAATAGCCAAGACCGTACTCAATTTGATTCAAACCAGGTAAAAACTGAGGAAAATATCAATACGAAGGATTTTATGATTGGTGCTCTTATAGGAGGAATGGTTGGCGCAGCTACAGCTTTGTTCCTGGCTCCAAAATCAGGAAAAGAGCTTCAAAGTGATTTAAGCGAAAAAGCGGCCATCTTAAAAGAAAAATCAGGACAGTACCGCGAAACAGCTATGACAAAAGGAACTGAACTGGCTAATGCTGCTAAAGAGAAAACAAATGTGTTAACTCAAACAGTGACCAAGCAATCCAATGAGCTTGTAAATAAAGTGAAAAACTTAAAAGACTATCAAAATGGACAAGCTCCTTCAAACGGAACAGCTGAAGGAGAGGGAGCAGCTATCATTGACGAAACATTCCAGGCTGAAGGAAACGCGCCAGTCAATGATGCGGAAATCCAAATGAAGCTGGAAGAAACGAAAAAAGCTTTTGACGAAACCGAGCAAAAGTATAACTAAACTATTTGTTTAAACAACGGTGAAGTGGTACGATAACTTCACCGTTGTTTAATTTTAGGAGGAGAGAAAAATGAAAAAATTTGATAGTCATGAAGCATTCGATCAAGCGGCAGAGTCAGGAGAGCAGCTGCTGGTTTTAAAACATAGTTCCACATGCCCTGTGAGCGGTGCAGCTTATGAAGAATATGAAAGCTTTGTAAAAGAGCATAAAGATGTAAATGCTTATTACCTGGTTGTTCAGGATGATCGCCCTTTGTCCAATCACATTGCAGAAGCTTTTCATATTAAACATGAGTCGCCACAGGCAATTCTGTTTAATAATGGAGATGTTGTATGGCATGCATCACATTGGAAGATTACATATGACTCCCTTTTGAATGCTGTAAAGGAAAACAGATAAAACCCATCCAATCGGATGGGTTTTTAATTTCTAGCTATATTTAATAGTTGAATGCTGTTTATTATTTATGGAAGGCCACACAATTTTAAGGTGATCACCAGGCTCTACAGATTCATGAAAGGATGTTTTTTTCCCATTTTTCAAAAGGATGAAGCCTCCGGAAGAGGAAGCAGGCATATCGACATTAACATGGCTGAATATATCCTGAAAAATAAAGGGGGATCTTGGTTTTTTCATAATTGTTATGGCATCTCCAGCAGAAATTACGTCATCTTCGGTGAGTACAGCTCCTTCTCTCTGAAATTCGAGTATTCCCCTGGACAGCTCTATTTTCTTGCTGTTAAAAATGACAGGGATACTCTCCTGAAGTGCCAGCTGCTTAATATCTGCTAATTCCTTTACGGTCAGAGTGTTTCCTTTTTCAATGCGAAGATTGTCACCATCCTCTACTATGCTGTGACAATTAACCTCCAGGCCGTTTTTATAAAGCTTTCCGGAATGGCGCGGCAGAAAAGTCTCTTTTTCGTTAATGCTGATTCGAAAAGGCTTAAGCTCGTTTAATAAATTATTTAGCCTTAAAATTGTTAAGATTTCTTCAGCTGTTTCCGATACCCTGCACTCCACTTTATCCCGATCAGCAAGAGTCTGCTCTAGCGGGACAACTTTTTCATTACAGGTAATGGCAGGGTGAATTGTATACTGTTTTCCGTTAATAGTGATAGACTTTTCCGGGACTTCATCTATTAAATCCTTTATGCAGACTTCAGCAGGCAATCCGTCACGCCCTTTAGAAACGGTTATGATATCCCCTGATTTGATTTCTTCATCTAAAGCACTTGGAAGGCTGTTGCGTGTAATGACAGGAGCTTCTCCATGGCTTCCCGGGATCGTAATGTTTTGCCCATTTAAATTGATAATCATAGCAAGTCCGGGCTTCCCGTAAAGCTTATTCATTTTAATGCCTGCTGCCAGCAGACAATCCCCGACTGTCAGGTTTTTAACCTCAAATAGCCGGATAGGCTGATCGTTGACGTAAACAGTACAATATTGGACCGGGGCTTTTTTAGCGGCAATTGCGATTCCTATTGGGGTGACTAACTCGGGGCCTCGGTCTGTGTTATCCGGTAAATTCAGGCCGCCGATAGCATCAATCCCCCTAATGGCAACTCTGTTTGCCGGAAGGCCTAATCTGTTCGCTATCCTTTTAGGAAGTCCGGGTGTTAAGCTCCCGCCGCCTGCCAGCATGACGGCTTTTGGCGGCCTGTTGTTCAGCCGCAATATTTCCTCGCAGATGGAATTTGTCAAACGTTCAAGTGCTGGAGAGATTTTTTCAATTGTCTCCTCCCTGCTGATTTCTGATTGGAAGCCGAGAATATCCGTGACAGTAATCGTATCGGATACGTGCAAGTCTCTTTTTGCCTTTTCGGCTAGAGGGAAGTCCAGCAGAAGCTGGTCACTGATGGCTTCGGTGATCTCGTCGCCTGCTACAGGCACCATTCCAAAAGCAGTAACTGTGCCCAGATCTGTTATGGCAATATCGGATGTTCCGGCACCAATATCAACAAGTGCCACATTCAGCCTTCTCATTGAAGGCGGGATAAGGACATTAATAGCTGCGATTGGCTCCAGTGTTAAAGCTTCCATTTCCAGGCCAGCTCTTTGAAGAGCTGAGATAAGTGACTCTACTACAACTTTGGGCAGGAAGGTAGCAATGATTTCGACAGATGCCTCATCCCCCTGCTGATCAATCAGGCTTCCGATTTCTTCACCATCAAGACGGTAGTATAAAACCGAATATCCAACACAATAGTAATAATAGCTTTTTTCAGCTGCCTGCTTTTCTGCAGCGATTGCCTGCGCCTGCTGAACCGCACTTAATTCAAGGTGAAGTATATCCTGCTTTTTCATCATGGGTTTTCCTTTAATGGTGATGGAGGTTTTAGATCTTTCCGTTTTTAAAGCCCTGCCTGCCGCTGCTACACAAACTTTATTTAATGGGCCGTGTTTCACTTCAAGATCATCCCTGATTTCTGCTATAATTTTTGAAACAGCCGGAACATCATGGATCTGGCCGTCGAGCATGGCCCTCTCTGCATGCTCCCTAATCATGATGTCTTTCACATGGTATTGGCCGCCTTCTTCTTCCAGAATAATTCCGACAACCGTGCGAGTGCCGATATCCAGTGCAAAAAGCTTTTTTTGTTCGTCCAAAGCAATACACCTTCTTTTTAATTGTCTTAGAATGCTTATTTATGCCTTTAGATCGCTTTACTACTTAAAAGCGTTTAATTAATAAAGAAATTTTTCGTGACATGTCTGAATAATTCATATATAATAACCCTAATTATAAAAAATGTATCACATATCCATGGGCCGTAAAAGAAAAAGATGGAAATGCTTAACTCGTTGCGCATTTAGTTGCGGGCTATGTACATGCATCCTGAAACCAGCACGGCTTAAATTGAGATTCGAAAGGAAGGGACAGGAAATGAGCAATAATGAACTAGATAAACTTCGTAATCGAGTGGATGAGCTGAATCTTCAGCTTTTATCTTTGATCAATGAAAGAGCTGAACTTGTTCAAGAAATCGGAAGAGTAAAGGAAACACAAGGGGTTTATCGTTATGATCCTGTCCGGGAACGCAAAATGCTGGATTTGATAAAAGAGCATAATGACGGTCCTTTTGAAAATTCAACAATTGAGCATATGTTCAAGGAAATATTTAAAGCAGGTCTTGAACTTCAAAAAGATGATCATAGAAAAGCGCTTCTTGTTTCACGCAAAAAGAAGCCTGAAAACACTATTGTGGACTTGAAAGGTGAAAAAGTAGGAGATGGCAATCCTCATCTTGTTTTTGGCCCATGTGCAGTTGAATCATATGAGCAGGTAGCAACTGTTGCTGAAGCTGTAAAAGCGAAAGGGCTTAAACTTCTTCGCGGAGGAGCATATAAACCAAGAACTTCGCCATATGATTTTCAGGGTCTTGGCCTTGAAGGCCTGAAAATTTTAAAAAGAGTGGCAGATGAATACGATCTGGCAGTTATTTCTGAAATTGTAAGCCCTAATGATATTGAAACAGCTGTAAATTATATTGATGTCATTCAAATCGGTGCAAGAAACATGCAAAACTTCGAGCTATTAAAAGCAGCGGGTGCTGTAAATAAGCCAGTTCTTTTAAAGCGCGGAATTGCAGCTACAATTGAAGAATTCATTAATGCTGCGGAATACATCATGTCCCAGGGAAATGGACAGATCATCCTGTGTGAGCGGGGAATCCGCACCTACGAACGGGCAACACGCAATACACTGGATATTTCAGCAGTGCCAATCCTTAAGCAGGAAACACATTTGCCTGTACTAGTTGACGTTACACATTCAACAGGCCGCAGAGATTTGCTTCTTCCGGCAGCAAAAGCAGCGCTGGCAATCGGCGCAGATGGCGTAATGGCAGAAGTTCATCCTGACCCGGCTGTTGCCCTTTCAGATTCAGCACAGCAAATGGACTTAAATCAATTTGACCATTTTATGTCTGAACTGCAATCTTCAGCATTGCTGAAAGTGTGATCATCGAATAAGAGCCGTTCGCGCATTCTGATTCGGCATCAACGGAACTATTCAATATACGGAGAGCCTTCTGCTCATTGCAGAGGGCTCTTTTTTTCGCTTGTAAAGTGAAGTTTTAAGTTTTTTTCAGAAATATAAGCCTTGACATTGCGGCAATTCCTGGACTGTCGTATGATTAAATACATAATTGTTCATGTGTAACTGCTCACAAATTAGGATAAAAAATGAGTAGGTTATGTCGTGTTGCTGTAAAATATAAAGTAATAGAAGTGACCGCTATTCAAAAAAGGAGTGTCAGTAATGAATGTAACAATATATGATGTGGCGAGAGAAGCGAATGTGTCAATGGCAACGGTTTCTCGTGTTGTAAATGGCAACCCGAATGTTAAACCCGCAACAAGAAAAAAAGTAATGGAAGTAATTGACCGGCTTGGATACCGCCCGAACGCGGTTGCAAGAGGATTGGCAAGCAAAAAAACCACTACAGTCGGTGTGATCATTCCCGACATTTCCAGCACCTTTTTTGCAGAACTGGCAAGGGGCATAGAAGATATTGCGACAATGTATAAATACAACATCATTCTCAGCAACTCCGACCAGAATATCGAAAAAGAACTGCATTTGCTTAATACTATGCTCGGGAAACAAGTGGATGGAATAGTCTTCATGGGCGGCAACATTACGTCCGAGCTTGTTGAAGAGTTTGAAAAGTCACCGGTTCCGATCGTGCTGGCCGGCTCTATTGAAGAAACGGGCAAAATTCCATCTGTGAATATTAACTATGAACAGGCAGCATTTGATGTCACAAAGTCATTTATTGAAAAAGGACATAAAGATGTTGCTCTTGTGGTAGGACCCCTCCGCGAGCCGATTAATCAGGAAAAGAAGCTTGCTGGCTATAAGCGTGCACTGGAAGAATCTGAAGTTTCCTTCCGCGAGGAATTGGTGGTTGAAGGAGATTATACGTATGATTCAGGTATAGAAGCCTTTGAGAGACTGCTTGATGCCGACCCTCGCCCAACTGCTATTTTTGCGGGATCTGATGAGATGGCTTTGGGTATCGTCCATGGGGCCGAGGATAAAGGCTATGATGTCCCGAAAGACTTTGAGGTCATCAGCTCAGACAATACCAGATTGACCTTAATGGTTCGTCCCCAGCTGACGTCAGTTGTACAGCCATTGTATGATATCGGTGCAGTTGCCATGAGATTGCTTACGAAACTTATGAATAAAGAATCTGTCGATGAGCAAATTGTTGTACTCCCACATCGAATTGAAGAACGAAGCTCAACAAAATAAGAAACATGCCGATATAAAAGAAAAGCGGAAGCGCCTCGACCAGCCCCGACAAGCGCTGGAGGGCCAGAAGTTGAAGTCGTTCTTTGCCTTCAGCAGCTGGACAAGGGAAGAAAGAGAAACGCCTTAATATGAAAGGCGTTTCTTTCTGTCAAAATTTATCGCAGTCTAACGGGCAGTAAGATCCCCCTTTCAAGACTCAGTGGATTTAAAGGAGATAAGTGGCGATTAAACTGCCCAATCTAGCTGCGGCTCCTAGGGGCTCGCTTGTCACCCCTGGGCAAGTCGCCTCGCTTTATAATGTAAAGGCCCGAAAAGAGGAACAAAGACTAAAAACGCCACATCCTCCCAAAAGCTGCCGCTTTCGGTCGTGCGATGTATCGCTGCCGTTGCCTTCCTTGTCCTGTGGCAACGTCTTTGTGACCCGCTTCCTGTGGGCCTCAACTAACAACCAGCGGGGAGAAAAGCACCCCGACTGATTGAGTTTCACTTTATACTAAAACTTTTAGATAATGCAGTGGATCAGGGAGAGAGAGTATGAGAAAGTTCGATATGTTAACACCTGCTGGGTTACTGGCGGGCCTGGCTATGCTCATTTTTGGGATTATGTGGAATGGTGGAGCAGATGGGTTTTTATCATTTATTGATCCTTCATCAATCCTTATTGTTTTAGGCGGATTAATAGCCGGGCTGCTTGTTAGTTTTCCATTAAAAGATATCAGGCATATGCCCACAGTTTTTAAGCAGGTTTTTTCCAGTGAAGAACAAAGCGTTGGCGACCTGATTGGGATTTTTGTCAAACTCTCTGAGCGTGCCCGGCGTGAAGGGCTATTGTCGCTTGAGGCTGAAGTCGGGGAAGTTGAAGATTCTTTTATTAGGAAAGGCATTTATCTGGCTGTGGATGGCATAGAGCCGGATGTCATTACTGACATTATGAATGCCGAAATAATGGCGATGGAAGAGAGGCACAGAAAAGGCAGAAGTATTCTTGAAAGAGCGGGTGAGTACGCTCCGGCATGGGGGATGATAGGAACTCTGATCGGCCTGGTTCTGATGCTGAAAAATTTAAATGATCCCTCCACTCTTGGGCCAAATATGGCCATTGCCTTATTGACTACATTATATGGCTCACTTCTGGCCAATCTTATTTTTCTGCCGATGGCAGCAAAGCTGGCTTTGAAGACAGAGAAGGAAGTATTTTTAAAGGAGATCATTATTGAAGGGGTCATCGGTGTTCAATCCGGTCAAAACCCAAAAATTCTGGAGGAGAAGCTGAGCGCCTTTTTATCCTCTGAGGAACGGAGAGAGCTTGAGAGGGCAGTAAACGCGAGGGAGGCTTTGAATCATGAGGCGTAGGCGAAGATCTCCTGAGCCTCCTAAAGGTGCCCCAATCTGGATGGTAACTTTCTCAGATCTCGTTACATTAATATTGGTTTTCTTTATCCTGCTATTTTCAATGTCACAGATTGATTTAATGAAATTTCAGGCGATTTCTGACTCTTTCCGGGACAAACAGGTGCTTGATTTCCAGCCGTCCATCATTCCAGCGGAGAATCAGGGAGAAATGGAAGAAAATACGGAAAAAGAAGGCAGCGGTCAATTTGATTCGCTTGATGAGCTCCAGATGGAAATACAGTCCTTTCTGGATGTGAATGGTTTAGAAGAGGTTATAGTGGCAAACAGAACGGAGCGTGGTGTCGTTCTCGTCCTGCAGGAACAGGTTTTATTCGAATCCGGGGATGCCAGTCTTATAGAGAGCTCCTACCCTTTCCTGGATAAAGTAGGAACCCTGTTAGCAAACATGCCTAACCTGGTGAAGGTGGAAGGACATACTGATGACCGGCCCATAACTACATATAGATATCCGTCCAATTGGGAGTTATCTGCTGCCAGGGCCAGTACAGTAATCAGATATTTAACAGAAGGGCATAACCTTGAGAGCCACAGATTTATGGCTATCGGCTACGGGGAAACCCGTCCCATCGTTCCCAATTCCGGACCGGAAAATTGGGAGAAAAACAGGCGTGTTGAAATCATTATTTCTGATCCGAAATTTAATGAAGAAAACAATCAATAAACAGGTCTGGCTAAAGCCAGGCCTGTTTATTTGACTGTGAAGAAATGGCAGCCGGATGTTTCCGGCCAGTCACTTTCTTATTTAGACTCTGTCATTGATTTGTTCCGGATGGGATATAGAACCTTGTCCAATGTCCGGGCATTTTTTTCAGTTATTTCACTTTTACGGGGGATAGGGTAATATAAATCAGCCGGATCTTCCCATTCAGAGGGAAGAGGCACAGGTGCGTGTTCTTTCCACTTATTTATCCATTCCTCCGGGATATTGCCGTAACAATTAGAGTTTTCAGTCATTTCGAGCCAAATCATGGCCCATGCCCGGGGAACAACTCTCCAAATATCATAGCCGCCGCCGCCGACTGCAATCCATTTCCCTCCGCAATATTCATGGGCAATTTCATGAGCCAGTTTCGGAATTTCCCTATAGATTTTTATAGTAGATGATAAATGGGTAAGAGGGTCAAGGTAATGTGCATCAGCCCCATTTTGCGTCAAAATTACATCAGGCTTGAAAAATTCCGCAACCTCCCGAAAAGCTGTACGGTATGCATGCAGCCAGGAGTCGTCTTCAGTAAAAGCGTCCACGGGAATATTAAAAGAGAAACCATATCCTTTCCCTTGTCCCCGTTCATTGATATTTCCGGTACCGGGAAAAAGGTATCGGCCTGTTTCATGAATTGATAGGGTGCATACATCCGGGTCATCATAAAATGACCATTGGACACCGTCACCATGATGAGCATCAGTATCTACATACAAAACACGGGCTTTATACTTTTCCTGCATGTACTTTATGGCTACTGAGCTATCGTTGTAAATGCAAAATCCGGAGGCTTTTCCCCTAAAACCGTGGTGAAGGCCTCCGCCAAGGTGCAGTGCATGCTTAGCACGTCCGCTCATAACGGCATCAACGGCTGCCAGGGTGCCTCCTACCAAAAGAGAGCTCGCTTCGTGCATATTGGAAAATATAGGTGTGTCCTCTGTTCCAAGACCATAGTTTTCACATGATTCCTCAGGAAGCTGTCCACGGCTGGCAAGCTTGACAGCATTCACATAATTTGGATCATGAATCAGGTGAAGCTCTTCATCCGAAGCCTGGCGCGGCGGGATAATATGACAGTCATCGATGGCATTTATATTTTTGAGCAAATCGAGTGTCAGCTTCAGCCTTATCTGATTAAAAGGATGATTTTTGCCGAATTTGTAATTCAGCAGGTCTTCCGAATAAACAAATACTGAATCATGTGTCATAGTGAAATCCCCGGCATATTTGGCCATAAAACGTGGTGGCCTGCTTTTTTCAAGTCTTCTACTACAAGTGTAGGATTCATTGTCTGTACCCTTATCACCAATATTTTAAATTTATCATCTGTTTTGTCGGGGTACACAAGGACACTCTGGATATTTGCCTTCCTTTTGCAAATGACTTCAGCGATTTCAAACAGCATGCCCGCCTTGTTCGGCACCTTCACTTCAATCTGCGAGCCTGGCTGATGAGCTCCCGTCAATTGAACTAATGTATGAAGCAAATCGGTTTCTGTGACAATCCCAACCAGCTTATTATCGTTTAATATGGGAAGGCAGCCAATCCGCTGCTCATAAAAAACCGCAGCAATTTCTTCAGCAAAATCAAGCGGATGACCAGTAATGATATCTGTCTTCATAATCATTTTTAACGGTCTCTGCAGATCTTCCTTAAACAGTTCTGTATGAAAAATAGAAGGTGTGGCGTCCCGGATATCCCTATCTGTTACAAGTCCCTGGAGTCTGCCACCTGCATCTGTTATTGGCAAATGCCGGATTCTTTTTTCACTCATAATTCTTATGGCATCGGCAATAGTGTCTTCTTTTGACAAAGCCGTGACATCCGTTTTCATAATTTCTTCTACAATCACTTTAAATGCCTCCTTATAAAATATATGGAGATACACTCATGCAGGAAATAGTCATAGCATGAACTATGTATTTACACTTCTATTAATACATAAAGCGATTCATAAAGCGCAAGCGGTCAAATTGCTGGACAGAATCCTGGTCTACTCTTTTTCCGATTCGGGCCATCAGGCAGTTTGCAGGGTGAGAACTGATTTCCGGGTCATCTGTGGCGTACCATTCAAGACCGCCTGCATTCATCATCTTTTCCATGATTTTTCGATATTCCCATACATTCAGGCCAGTTCCTTTTAAATCCCAATGCCAATAATACTCTGTCGTTATAA
This sequence comes from Cytobacillus sp. EB106-05-05-XG126, assembly GCF_058791715.1. Taxonomy (NCBI): domain Bacteria; kingdom Bacillati; phylum Bacillota; class Bacilli; order Caryophanales; family Bacillaceae; genus Cytobacillus; species Cytobacillus sp. EB106-05-05-XG126. Next base: position 77,967 of record NZ_JBYTDU010000002.1, read on the forward strand.
CAATATAATCCTCCATAGCATCATCCATCATAGATACTTTCAGCAGGTTCTTGCCTGTTCCAGAACCCCGGAAAGCAGGAATCACTTCTATGGCACCCAATTCAATTAAATTATCCATCTTACCTTCAGACCAGCGTTCAAGAGGATCCGGATACAAGTAAGTAACATAGCCGACAATGGTATGTCTGTCACGGGCAACTATAATTCTGCCCTCAGGCAATCCCGCAATCTCAACCAGGGCTTTATGCTGCTGAGCCGGCGGCCTGAAAGCGACAAGATCTTTATGAAACTCATAATCTGCCAATTTTTCGGGTGTAATTGGCCCCTCAATGATTAATTTTCCATTGGCTGTTTTTAATTCCTTTGCATTATACGTTTTGTTATGTTCCATGTATTCACCACCCAGGTAGCATGATCAATGTATCTTCTATTATACATAAAAACGCGGATGATAAAGCGCTTTCACATAATTTTCTGTGTAATTTAAAAAGTTTTGTGACAATTTACGAGTCTGGTCATAACTACTTTTTTCACCTTTAAAATTTTAAAAATTGAGAAAATATAATGTTTATACTATAATAATATCAAATCTAAATAAGGGGGAGAAGGATTTATGAAAGTGGAAGCGCTGCCAGTAACACAAGGGGACTTCAATTTAAAAAATTATGATGAACTTTATGCAAATTTCAACTGGGCTGATGTAGAAAAAGAATTTTCCTGGAAAGAGACCGGCCGCATGAATATGGCCTATGAGGCTATTGACCGACATGCGGAATCTTTCAGAAAAAATAAGGTTGCCCTTTATTATCGCGATGGGGAGAGAAATGAGAAGTATACTTTTAAAGAAATGAAGGAACTATCCAATAAAGCGGGAAATGCATTAAAAGCATATGGCGATGTTGAAAAAGGCGACCGGGTGTTCATCTTTATGCCGCGTTCTCCTGAGCTCTATTTTGCCGTATTGGGGGCTGTTAAACTGGGGGCTATAGTGGGTCCTCTATTTGAAGCTTTCATGGAAGGTGCGGTCCGTGACAGACTTGCTGATAGTGAAGCAAAAGTCCTGATTACAACACCTGAGCTTTTGGAACGGGTGCCTGTTGACCAGCTGCCTGCTTTAAAGCATGTATTCCTTGTTGGGGAAAATATAGAGGAAACCGGGCCATATGTTAATTTTAATAAAAGAATGGCTGAAGCCAGCAGGAAGCTCCCAATTGAATGGGTTGACGGAAACGATGGGCTTATTTTGCATTATACATCCGGTTCAACAGGAAAGCCAAAAGGGGTGCTGCATGTACATAATGCAATGATTCAGCATTACCAGACAGCTAAATGGGTGCTGGACTTAAAAGAAGAAGATGTATATTGGTGCACTGCTGATCCAGGATGGGTAACCGGTACTTCATATGGTATTTTCGGCCCGTGGCTGACAGGGACTTCAAACCTTGTGGTCGGGGGCAGGTTCAATCCGGAGACTTGGTATAAAATGATTGAGGAGTATGCCGTTACAGTTTGGTATAGTGCTCCGACTGCATTCCGCATGCTGATGGGAGCGGGCGATGAAGTGGTGAAAAAATTTGATTTAAGCTCCCTTCGCCATGTCCTCAGTGTGGGTGAACCGCTAAATCCTGAAGTTGTCAGATGGGGTACAAAAGTCTTTAACATGCGCATTCATGATACATGGTGGATGACTGAAACAGGTGCACAGCTCATCTGCAATTATCCTTGCATGGAAATAAAGCCGGGATCCATGGGTAAGCCGATTCCGGGTGTAAAAGCAGCCATTGTCGATGATCAGGGAAATGAACTGCCGCCTAACCGTATGGGCAACCTTGCGATTAAAAAGGGCTGGCCTTCCATGATGCATGCCATCTGGAATAACGAGCAAAAATATGAATCTTATTTTATGCCTGGTGATTGGTATGTTTCCGGAGATTCCGCTTATATGGATGAAGATGGATACTTCTGGTTCCAGGGCCGTGTAGATGATGTTATCATGACATCTGGCGAACGTGTAGGGCCGTTTGAAGTAGAGAGTAAACTGATCGAACATCCTGCGGTTGCAGAAGCTGGGGTTATCGGCAAGCCGGATCCTGTCCGCGGAGAAATTATTAAAGCGTTTGTTGCTTTACGGGATGGGCATGAACCAACTGAGGAATTAGTGGAAGAAATTCGCCAATTCGTTAAGAAGGGCCTTGCTGCCCACGCTGCTCCGCGTGAAATCGAATTCCGCGACAAGCTTCCAAAAACCCGCAGCGGCAAAATCATGCGCCGTGTGCTTAAGGCATGGGAACTGGATCTCCCAACCGGTGATCTGTCTACAATGGAGGATTAAGAAAGTTCAAGGCCGCTGTTCAAAAACAGCGGCCTTCACGTGCTTTTAAAAGTATAAAACGAGAAAAGCAGAAATCCAATCAATGGATTTCTGCTTTTCATTTTAACCATTTTCAGCTGATGTCTCTCCATCTTCACCGGATTCTGATGGTTTTTCTTCCTTGGGCTTTTCTTCGGCTGGCGGATCTTTCGGTTTATCTTCCTTAGGCTTATCTTCCTTAGGCTTTTCTTCTTTAGGTTTCACTTCTTTCGGCTTTTTGCCGATTTCCACTGCATTGGATGGAGCGGACTCTCTGCCGGCAATGTCAACGGCTGTTACATGGATTGAGCCGCTTCCAGCTTTAAAGCTAAGGGAGGAGCCGGCTTTTATGGTACCGACTTTTTTGCCTCCGTTATAAACACGGTAACCTATCACATCTTTTTCAGGGTGTGCGCCCCATGTAATGGTTTCACCCGAGGCCTTTATGCCTGGAGCTGCCGGGGCTTTACCGTTGTCTTTGAGCTGGTCAGCGCTAGTCAGTATGCTCTTCCAGCGTTCTTTATTCGGAATAAGAGTACTTAGATTTGATTTAATGCCGAATAGCTTTTGAATATATTCCGGATTGACTACCATTCCAGGTTCAGTAAACTCTTCTGGTGTTGAATCAAGTGCCATATATTTTTTATCGCCAATTCTTACAAGTTTTCCATTGCCGAGGCTGTCATCCACTTTTGTAGGAACAAATTTGGCATTGAATAAATCAGTCTCGACCAGGCCAGCCTTTGAACATGCCTCTGAAGGGAGCAGGCCGGAAATAGCACAGAATGAACGTCTTACGATTCCGCCCGGCATTTTAAAGCTTTCGCTCGGGTCCACAAGGTCAGGGGCAACATCATATGCTGCATTCATCAGGTCAGCCCACAGATAATTATTTCGCAGGCTATAGCTTAATGGGCCAGGAGCCTTCAATGATTTAGGCGTATCATAACCAGACCAGATGCCGAAGGTGACATTCGGGTTGGTTGCCACAAACCAGGCATCTATGAATTCAGTACCAGTACCTGTTTTCCCCGCCCAATCAGAACCGAACTTCAATCTGCTCTTAATCGATGTGGCAGTTCCGCTGTTAATAACGTCTCTCATCATATCGATTGTAAGGTACGCTGTCTGCGGGCTAAATACATCAACAGGCTCGGACTTATGCTGGAATATGACGTTCCCGTCTTTATCTGTAATTTTTTCAATCATATAGGCGTCAATAAATTTCCCGCCATTAGCAAATGTAGTAAATGCGTTTGTATTTTCTTCTACAGTTACACCGTATTCCAGTGATCCGATGGATGTAGACAAGTTTGTATAGTCAGGGCCGATAAGAGAAGTAAAGCCCATTTTTTCCAGGTAAGAAGCAGGCCGCTGTCCGACTATATCTTTATAGAGCTTTACAGCAGGGACATTGTATGAATGCTTAAGTGCATGTCTGGCCGAAACGAGCCCGCTATAGGTATTTGTATAGTTCTTTGGCCAAGGTCTGTTTAGTCCCGGAGCAAGGTGCAGCGGCACATCAGGAAGAATAGTGCCCGGCGCTGCCTTTCCCAGTTCTATTGCCGGAGCATAGACTAAAAGTGGCTTCATGGTTGAACCATTTTGCCTTAGAGCGCTTGTAGCATGGTTCAGCTGCTCTCGTTTGTGATCGCGTCCGCCGACAAAGCTGATAATTTTCCCGGTTTTATTTTCAATTAAGATCGCACCAACTTCTACGGGCTCCATGATTTGCTTGTTTTCTCCAGTTTCCGGATCCTTCACTGTCTCAGGTTTATCAGGGCCGTAATAAGGGTAGTTATCTTTGACCTGCTGCATCTTATCATAAATATCCTTGTTAATGGTCGTATGAATTTGGAAGCCATTCTGGCGGATTGTCCGGTCTGCAAGGGTTCTGTATTCCTCGCGGAGCTCGTCATCTTCTTTTAAGTCCTGTTCTTCATATCCGTCATTTTTTGCGAGAATTTTAGTCATGATTTTTACTGCACGTTCTTCTATTTCATACGTTAAATATGGATACTTTTCCAAAGGGCTCTCAGAAGCTGTAGTGAAATCCTTTGTCAAGTCATATGCCAAAGCTTCCTCGTATTGCTTCTGGTCAATCTTTCCGTCATCATACATTCTTTTCAGAACGGTTTTCATCCTTGAGAAACCCGGTTCCAGATTCTCTTTGACCGTTCCCTCCCTTGTAAAGGGAGTGTAGCCGAATGGACTCTGAGGAAGCCCTGCTATGAAAGCGGCCTGAGGCAATGTTAATTCTTTTGCACTCACCCCAAATATACCTTTGGCAGCTGCTTCAACTCCGGCAATATTACGTCCGGTTGCATTTCTTCCAAAAGTGGAAACATTGAGGTAGGCTTCCAATATTTCTTTTTTATCAAAGAATTTTTCCAGCCGCAAAGCAAGCAGAATTTCTTTTGCTTTCCGCTCGAAAGAAACTTCATTCGTTAAGATTTGGTTCTTTATCAGCTGCTGTGTCAGTGTACTTCCGCCGGATTGAACAGATGAATTTGTTACTTCCTGGAACAGTGCGCGCATTATCGCTTTTGGCACCACACCGTCATGTTCGTAGAAATACTCATCTTCAGTAGCTACTACTGCGTTAATTAAGTGTTCCGAAACATCATCAAGCTTAACTTCCTCACGTTCAAGGTCTGTTCTGAGCTTTCCGAGATACACATTATTTGCAAAGTATAGTTCTGATGTTTCTTCATAGTCATAAATATCCTTTTTCATGCTGGCATAGGATCTGATGGGCTCATCCTTTACAAGCGAAGCGAAATAACCAGCTCCGAGTCCCCCAGCGAATGCACCGCCAATCACAGCCAGGATGATAAAAAGCAAAGTAAGATTCCAGATGACCTGGTATGTTATACTTGCGCCTTTAGCGGCTTTCTTATTACCAAAAAGGCCCGGAGTCTGCCTCAATTTATCCATTAACATTTGAAACTTTTCTTTCATCGTATCAATCCCCCTAAAATCACATATATTATAGCACAATGTGACAGCCCAATATGACATGGTTCGCCATTTATCTGAAATTTCCTTTTTTGCACAGGAATTTGACATTTGGTTCAATTTTATGATAAAAATATTCTATCTTAGACTTTTAATATTTTACAGGCATTGATGGGAATCCAGTAATGCTTCTATCCCTGTTTCAGAAAGCCGGCGTTTGCTGCGAGCCGGTACAAATAGAAGGATGAATTACCTCCCTGAGCTTTCACTGTCAACCTGCACAGCAGTTATAGCAGTGGACGGATTATCCGTTATTCTGAAAGAGTGGAGGACATTTGTCCTCAATCTGGGTGGTACCGCGCAAAATGATCATGCGTCCCTGCATAATTGCAGGGGCGCTTTTTGTATGGTTAAAACCGTAAATGCCTTGAAAATAACCGTTGATAAGGAGGATATAAGATGAGCTTAATTGAAGATCTGCAATGGAGAGGAATTGTTTATCAGCAGACAGATGAAGAGGGTATTCAAAATACTCTCGGGAAAGAGAAGATTTCTTTGTACTGCGGTGTTGACCCTACTGCTGACAGCATGCATATCGGACACCTGCTTCCATTTTTAACGTTAAGACGTTTTCAAAAAGAAGGCCACCGTCCAATTGTTCTTGTTGGCGGAGCTACTGGACTTATTGGTGATCCAAGCGGCAAAAGCGAGGAAAGGAAGCTGCAGACTCTTGAAACAGTACAGCATAATGTGGACTGCATAAAGGGCCAGCTGAAAAGAATTTTTGATTTTGAAAGTGAAAACGGTGCAATTATGGTTAACAATTACGATTGGGCAGGCTCCATGGATATCGTTACGTTCCTGCGTGATTTTGGAAAACATGTCGGAGTCAATTACATGCTCGCTAAAGACACCATTTCTTCCAGGCTGGAAACAGGGATATCCTTTACGGAATTCACTTATACCATCCTGCAGGCAATGGATTTCCTTCATTTATTTGAAAACCATAATTGTAAGATGCAAATTGGCGGAAGCGATCAGTGGGGAAATATTACAACCGGGCTTGAGCTTATCCGCAAAATGGCGCCTGAAGGTTCCAAGGCTTACGGCCTGACAATTCCTCTTGTAACGAAAGCGGATGGAACAAAGTTCGGCAAAACGGAAAGTGGCGCAATCTGGCTTGATCCTGAGAAAACATCTCCTTATGAGTTTTACCAATTCTGGATTAACACAGCAGATGCGGATGTAATCAAATACCTTAAATTCTTTACCTTCTTATCCCGTGAAGAAATTGAAAATCTTGAAAAAGCTGTTCAGGAAGAACCGCATCTCCGCAAAGCCCAAAAAGCACTTGCTGAAGAAATGACGCGTCTGATTCATGGAAATGAAGCATTAGAACAGGCTATCAAAATTACAGCTGCCCTATTTAGCGGAGATATAAAAAATCTTTCGGCTTCAGAGATTAAACAAGGCTTTAAAGATGTTCCATCTTATGAGCATTCTGAAGGAGAGGAATTGGGCATAGTTGACTTGCTTGTGGCTGCCAAAATCTCTCCATCCAAACGCCAGGCGCGTGAAGATGTGACGAATGGCGCTGTTTCTGTAAACGGAGAACGCGTAACAGAGCTTGATTACACTCTAACTGATAAAGACAAGATCGAAGGTCAATTTACTGTCATTCGCCGCGGAAAGAAGAAATATTTCCTGATTAAATACTAATAAGCGAAAGCCCTCCTGTGACGGAGGGCTTTATTTATATATAATTGAATCAAAAATGGGTGGACAGATAGCTGATCCTGTTGATTAACGACGAAAGTAGGAGTCGAGGTTGTAAAGTGGGAGTTAATCCAGTAGATATAACAAAAAAACTGCCGAAATGCTTCGGCAGTTTAAATATTATTAACGAGAGTAGAATTCAACGATTAGAGATTCGTTGATTTCAGCTGGAAGTTCAGAACGCTCAGGCATACGAGTGAAAGTTCCTTCTAGCTTGTCTGCATCGAAAGATACGAAGTCAGGTACGAAGTTGTTAACTTCGATTGCTTCTTTAACGATGTCAAGGTTGCGAGATTTTTCGCGAAGTGTAATTGTTTGACCAGGTGCTACGCGGTATGATGGGATATCAACACGAGATCCATCAACCATGATGTGACCGTGGTTAACAAGCTGGCGAGCTTGACGGCGAGTGCGTGCAAGACCTAAACGGTAAACAACGTTGTCAAGGCGTGATTCAAGAAGAATCATGAAGTTTTCACCGTGCTTACCAGGCATTTTGCCGGCTTTATCGAATAAATTGCGGAATTGACGCTCATTTACTCCGTACATGTGACGAAGCTTTTGCTTCTCCTGCAATTGTAATCCGTATTCAGAGATTTTCTTGCGCTGGTTTGGACCATGTTGTCCAGGAGCGTAAGGACGCTTTTCTAATTCTTTTCCAGTACCGCTTAGAGAGATTCCAAGACGACGGGATAATTTCCAGCTTGGACCAGTATAACGAGCCATTTAAGACTCCTCCTTTTGTGTTTTTATTTGGGTAAAATAAAAACAGAAACAGATGCGCACAACAATCATGTTCATTTTGTTTTCATGTACCTTCGCCCTAGCAGCAGAGGGTTACACAGTACCCCATCCCCAGAAACATATAAGTCGCCAAAGGCGGCTGAAGCTGGTTGAGGAACAAAATGAGTACATCAAGGTGCTCACATAGGCTGCAATATTTTACACAAGGAGTATTATATAATTTTCAGAGGGTAAAAGTCAAGGTGATCTTTATTTTTTACTTCTTTTGATTTAAAGCATGTATTCATTATAAGGCAAAGTTTTTTTCTAAACCATATTTCACAGTAAATTAGAAAACTAGCAGGAGTCTCTTTGAAACTGTGATATAATAAAGAAAAATTTGGCAGAAGACTATCCTGCTGAAAACCGGAATTGAAACGAAATAGCCACATCTTTACCGGGATTATTAATTTTTGTCCGTTATAATATACCTTATTGGTTAAAAGATTCATGATCTGAGACATTTGATGGGTGATAAGAAGATGGATACACTTGAACACCAAATCATACTTAATTTAAAAAGCCGATTTTTTGATATTATCGATACGGAGAACGGTTTCTTTCATTATGAAAAATTACTGAATGAAATGCTTTCTGCCATTCAAGCCCTTACCGAAGCGGATGAAATAACTCTCTGCGTTTTTAATGAATGGAAGCAGGAGTTTTTTGCAGAAGCTTCCACAAATCCGGAGGCTTTAGATTCACGTGTTTTTTCGGGTGACTTAAATAGATGGGCTAAAACAACCAGAGAGTTCCAGAGGTTAGGCACGGAGATTACGGAAAAACAAATCATGATTCCTCTTTTAAAAGGAAACCAGCTGCTGGGCTGCATGATTCTAACAGGGGCATCTGGCTGTTTTCACACTTATCCAGAAAAAGTTTTTCAGGAACTTAGCGAAGAATGCGGGCAATTTCTTGATAAAGCTCAGGGTATGGCCAAAATTGCTTCTGAAGAGAAACGCTACAAACAGCTGTACCGCGTTACTGAGAAATTCCATTCTTCAATGGATATGGACATGGTACTGGGGGAAATTATCTTTACTCTCCAGGAAATGTACCCCACTTTTACCTATTATCTTCTGCTGTCGCAGGATAATAATAATCATGGTGATCTGCCTATTAGAGATCTTGAATATGACAGCGAAAACATCGCGGCCATGCAGGCTTATGTCACGGGGGCTGTTCAATTTGAAGATTCCCTGCAGGAAGTTCGCTCTATTCTGTATGCTCCCTTAAAAGGGAAACAGGGGGTTTATGGCGTGCTTCAGGTTATTGCACCTAATACCATCATATTCCCTAAAAATGAAATTGAATTTATAACGCTTCTGGCCAATACTGCAGGCAGTGCCCTGGAGAATGCACAGCTTTACCAGCAATCCAAGCGGCTTATAGCGGATCTTCAATTAATTAATGAAACATCCCATCGCCTGAACTCGAATTTGCGCCTTACAGAAACGATGAACTTTATGTCAGATCAGATTCTGCAGTCCTTTGATGCTGAAGAAGCCGGTTTCATCCTGATATCTGCTGATGCTTCTGATGTGAATATAATTCAGGGCAGTACTGAATTTTTTCATACCAAAGAGGCAGAAAGCTATATCCAGTATATGAAGGAAAAGATCATCAGGGAGAAAGAGTCTCTTTTTATTGGGGATTTTTCTTTACAGTCCAAGGGAGCGGCGGACTGCTATAAATCCATTATGGCGGTTCCGATGACCCAGTCTGGAGTATTAAAGGGATTTGCGCTTGTCTTGCACAGTTCTCCTTATCATTTTTCATTTGAAACATTCAAGCTGCTGCAATCATTGATTCATCATTCCACCCTTGCCTTTACCAATTCAATGCTGAGAGAAGAGCTCGAAAAGATGGTTGTAACGGATCACTTAACAAAGCTTTATTCACGAAGCTATCTGGATGATCGCATACATCAGTCCATGAATGAAGATCATGAAGGAACCTTTATGCTGGTTGATATAGATGATTTTAAATTGATCAATGATACATACGGACATCAGGTAGGCGATGAAATCATTATTCAAGTCGCCAATTTAATTAACAGCAATATTCGCGGCACTGATATAGGAGCAAGATGGGGCGGTGAGGAGCTGGCTCTTTACCTGCCCGGTGTATCATTGTCAGTGGGTGCTCTTATTGCTGAGCGGCTTGTCAGAAAGGTATGCCAGATTACAGATCCCAAAGTAACCATTTCTTGCGGAGTTTCGCATTGGAGCAGGGGAAATATAGATTCATATGCTGCGCTTTTTAAGCGGGCTGACAGGGCTTTATATACTGCCAAGAATACAGGTAAAAATAAAGTGGTACTTGAGTCGGCAGCAGATACATTTATATAGGGGACTGCCTTATAAAGAGGCAGTCTTTATTAATATTTTTCCAAAACAAATTACTTTCAAAAAATATGCTATTATCATATGCTGAAAGAGGAGCTTATTATAGTAAATAATGTAAGCGTTTTCAACGAAGGGGAGAGTTATAATGGATAGAAATCATCGGTTTAACTTCGAGACGCAGGTCATCCATGAAGGATACGATGCAGAAAGCTTCAAGGGAAGCCTGGCGCCGCCTATTTTCCAGACGTCAACTTTTACTTTTGAGACTGCACAGCAGGGGGAAAAGCGTTTTGCCGGTGAAGAAGAAGGCTATATTTATTCCCGTCTGGGCAATCCAACAGTAAAGATGCTGGAAGAAAGAATGGCCGCCCTTGAAAAGGGAGAAGCTGCCCTTGCTTTTGGTTCGGGCATGGCCGCGGTTTCAGCTGTTCTGTTTGCTTTAACCAAAACAGGTGATCATATCTTATGTTCACAGGGAGTGTATGGTTGTACATTTGGACTCCTGGAGATGATGGAGGAAAAATATAAAATCAGCCATGATTATTCAGCTATGGAATCAAAGCAGCAGCTGCTTGATCAAATAAAGCCTGAGACTGTCTGTATATATGTTGAAACTCCAATAAATCCAACAATGAAATTGGTGGATTTGAAGATGGTTGCAGAAGTAGGGAGGGAGAAAGGAATTCCAGTTGTGGTTGATAATACTTTCTGTTCTCCATATTTACAGAACCCGATTGAGCTGGGATGCGATATTGTCATTCATAGTGCGACAAAATACATCGGGGGTCATGGTGACGTAATTGCCGGCCTTGTTGTAGGCAGCAAAGAATTTTTGGATGAAGTAAGGATGACTACTCAAAAAGACATTGGGGGTATTATTTCACCTTTTGATGCCTGGCTGCTGCTGCGCGGCTTGAAAACACTTGCAGTCAGACTTGACAGGCACTGTGATAATGCTGAACAGCTTGCATCATACTTATTGGCGCATCCAAAAGTGGAAAAAGTTTATTTTCCCGGAGACAGCAGTAATACAGATTTTGATATTGCGCAAAAACAAATGAGAAAGCCGGGCGGGTTGATTTCCTTTACTCTAAAAGGAGATAAAGAGACTGCTCAGGAATTTATGAACAGGCTTAATCTAATAAAAATTGCCGTGAGTCTTGGAGATGCGGAGACATTAATTCAGCACCCTGCAACTATGACTCATGCAGTGGTTCCAAAGGAATACCGTGAAAAAATGGGCATTGAAGATACATTGCTGAGGCTTTCAGTCGGCCTTGAATCATGGGAAGATGTCAGGGAGGATCTTTCCCGGGCTCTTGAAGAAGTCTGATAAAAAAGAGATGGCCGTTTTTAAATGGCCATCTCTTTTTTGAAATCATTTACAGGAAGGATACAAGCACCTCTGAGAAGTCTTCCAGGTATTTCTGGTCAAGTGCATCAAACCGGTTTTTTTCTGGAGAATCAATATCCAGCACACCAAGAAGCTTGCCCTCTTTGACAAGCGGAATGACGATTTCGGACTGTGAAGCAGCGTCACAGGCGATATGTCCTGGGAATTGATGGACATCCTCAACACGGACAGTTTCCATTTGCTCTGCAGCTGTTCCGCACACGCCCTTGCCAAGGGGAATTCTTACACATGCAGGCAGGCCCTGAAATGGCCCGAGAACAAGCTCGCCTTCTTCCATCAGGTAAAACCCTACCCAGTTGGTACGTTCCAGGAATTGATTAAGAAGTGCCGATGCATTGCTTAAATTGGCAATGCTGTTCGTTTCTCCTTCAAGAAGAGCAGAGAGCTGTTTAATCAATAATTGATAATTTTCTTCACGGGTTCCCTTGTATGATTCGACACTAAACATCACAAATCACCTAGCTTTCTCAAAGATATATAAATTTCCTGGCAGATGAACAGGAAATTAGAAGGACATTGTCGAGAACTTTATAAAGGATAAGACGATTTTAGCAAGAATGTTTAATTATCACAACAAATCCGTTTATGAATTCGCGTGTTTGGACAGAAACTTTACAAAAGAAAGTGAGGCGGGAACTTTGAAGAAAAATTCAAAAGAGGCAATTGTGTCTGCCGCTATCTCCTTATTTAATACGAAGGGTTTTTCTGGGACTTCCATCCGTGATATTGCAGGCAAAGCTCATACGAATCCAGCGAATATCGCATACTATTTCGATAACAAACACGGGCTGCTTGAATATTGCTTTACTGCTTTTTTCGAAGGGTATATTCAGGAGATAGAGAAGGGGTTTTCATTTCTTGAGCAGGGGGCGGCTCTGAGCCTGAAAAAAATGGCGCAAAACATCATGGTTTATCAATTTGAGCATAGCCATTTAACAAGATTGATACTCAGGGAAATTTCAATAGATTCACAGGTGGTAAGAGAAATCATGTCCACTTATTTAGCAAAAGAAAAGTTTTATTTTGGCAGGGTGCTCGAAAGGGGCATGAAAACAAAAGAGTTCCGTAACCATTCAGCCAATTATATGATTATCCAACTGAAGGGACTCCTGTCCATGCCATTTCTGAACACGCATTATATGTCTGAAGTTCTGCATGTATTTCCTCATGAAAAATATTTCGCGGACAAATATACGAAAGAGATCTTCAACTGGGTTGATGGAGTCCTGTGCAATCATGCCGGAAAATCATATGCTGCTGTACTCTAAAGGTGTTTCATTCTATCAAGGCCCTGACCCATTTCCTTTGCCTGATGAGAATCGGATCCATATACCAGTGTAATGCCTTTTTGGGCCGCTGCTGCAGCAGCCCAGTCCGGAGGATAGGAATCCTTGCATAAAGGCTTGGCGAAACCGGCTCCATTATAGTCGAGTTCATAGCCATGAGTATGAACCTCATCAAGTATTTGGTTTATTTCCTCTCTAAATTCCCGATCAGCGGGATATTTTTTTTGGAATTTTTTTACCAGGGTGATATGCCCAATTCTTTTTGGTTTAAACGGTCCCAAATCTGCTTTTATAGATAAAAGCAGGGTGCGGAAATAATTCATATAAACTGCATCAATAGAACCATATTCTTCGATCATCTTTGCAAAAACATCCGGGCTGTAGTCCACGCATTCGTAGCGGCTGCCATGTTTTAGAAAATGTACAGATAAAATAGAATCATCCATGTATTTTCCATTTTTATCGAGGAATTCTGTAATCTCCCGTTCAAAGCCTTCAATGTAATCCACTTCAAGCCCCGCATTAATCCTGATTTTTCCGTGATAATCTGCTTTTATTCTTGAAATATCAGTAAAATAATTTTCAAGATTCTCCTTGCGCATCGCACTGTCCCGGGCAGGTGCCGGGTCCTCAAAGCCATCAGGGAGCGGAGCATGTTCGGTAAAAGAAATCTCCTTAAAACCCAGACTTATTGCTTTTTCAACATAATCTTCCAATGAATCTTTTGTCCCGTGCGGGCAATAGGGTGTGTGGATATGGCCGTCTTTTAACATATAAAGACCTTCCTTTCTGCAATGGTTTAATTGATGCAGTACTCAAGTCTCTTTTTTATATATCTCCTAAATAAAGAAGGAAATCATTTATAAAAAGCGAATTGTTTGTATTTGAACAGTTCATATAGTTCAATTAAAAAGGCGGTTTTCTGTTGCATATTATATATTAATTACTGAGTTGATTGCAGCGGAAGGTGCGAGATCCTCGAAAATGCATTCGCATTTTCTTCGTGCGGTGTTTACTCAAGGAAGCTTATTCAATGTCCTGCGGGAGTAGCGGGACAGGTGAGACCCCGCAGACGCGGAGCGTTGAGGAGGCTCACCGCCCGCCCCGCTGTTCGCTGAGCAGCCTGGAGCGGAAATCAACGGATAACATTGAAAGGCAAAAATAACAATTTATACGAAAAGAGCCTTGAAAGAAACATTAAAAAATTATAGATGCTATAGTTATTTTTCGAAAATAACATTTTAGAAGAGATATAAAAGAAGAAATTCATAAAAAAATGAAATAAATAGTCAAAAAATGTCGTTTACATGGTATCATAAAAGCATTGAAAATAACATGTGAAATAAAGAAACGCCTCACACTATTAAATAAAAACTTTATATATACATGCTGGCTCGGGAACAGAACAGGGGGCTTTAAAATGGAATACATAATTGGAGCTATAGCCATTCTTTTATGCCTATATCTCACCGGATATTTTTTTAAGAAAAAACATTACAAAGAAATTGACAGGCTGGAAACATGGAAGATGGACATAACGGACCGCCCAGTTTTAGATGAAATGTCTAGAGTGAAAAAGCTGAATATGACGGGGCAGACAGAGGAATTATTCGAACGCTGGAGAAATGAATGGGATGAAATAGTTACATCTCAGCTTCCAGATGTGGAAGAATTGTTATTTGATGCTGAAGAGAGCATAGATAAATACCGTTTTAAAAATTCCAAGGAAATTCAGCAGAGAATAGAAAAAAGGTTAACTGAGATAGAAGAAAACATCAAAAACCTGCTTGCTGAATTGAATGAACTGGTAGGCAGTGAAGAGAAAAATAGAGCGGAAATTGAAGAATTGAAAGAAATGTACCGCCAATGCAAAAAGTCTCTCCTTGCACACCGCCATACATTCGGCAAATCTGAAAAAATTCTTGAAGAACAGCTGGATGAAGCATTGGCCAAATTTGAAGAATTCGATGACAAAACCGAAAAGGGCAATTACCTTGAAGCACGTGAAATCCTTCTTATAATCAAAGCGCTGATTGAGGATTCTCAAGCCAAAATGGAAGCTATACCAAGTTTGATGGTTGACTGTCAATCCAAGATCCCTTCCGAGCTGGAAGAGCTGAGAGACGGATACAAGGAAATGCTGGAGCAGGGATATCTGCTTGATCACCTGCAAATAGATAAAGAAATTGAAAGGCTTGAAGAACAAGTAAATGTATATGCAGGCTCCATTGATCAGGCACAAATTGAAGAAGTTCAAACAGGAGTCGAAGAGATTAAAGATAATATTGAACATCTGTACGATCTGCTCGAAAAGGAAGTACATGCCAGACATTACTTAAGCCAGCAGGATGAGGCAACAAGAACCATGCTTTATAATAACCGTGATATGAACAATAAGCTAAAGACAGAGATAGCGGCTGTCCGGAATAGCTATCATGTTCCAGAAAAGGATCTTGAAATTCAAATCCACCTGGAGAAAAAAATAAGCCAGCTGTTCAAAAAATTCGAAGTGCTGGAGCATAAGATTAACAGCCAAAATACTCCCCATACACTTCTGAGAGAAGAGCTGGCGGAAGTCAAGGAACACATTGAGGAGATTTCAGATGAGCAGACAGCCTTTGCCGAAAAGCTTCAGGCCTTACGAAAAGACGAAATGTCTGCAAGGGAAAAAGTAAAAGAATTAAGCAAGAAAGTGGCAGAAACAATAAGGCTTATCTCTAAAAACAACGTGCCTGGAGTTTCACAGGAATATAAATATTTGATCCAGGATGCGAAAGAAAGCATAGATAATGTGCTGGCTAAGCTCGATGAAAAACCATTGAATATTCCTTCGGTCCAGCAATATCTTGAAGTTGCGGTGCTGACTGTTGATAAGGCTGCTGATTCTGTGGGTGATATGATTGAGACGATTCTTCTAGCTGAGAAAGTCATCCAATATGGCAACCGATACAGAAGCAGATATCCATCTATTGATAATGGATTAAGGGAAGCAGAGGCTTCATTCAGAAGTTATGAATATAAAAAAGCATTGGAGCAGGCTGCCTCTTCAATTGAAGAAGTCGAGCCGGGTGCGATCAAGAGAATTGAAGAATTAATAACTGAACAATAAAAAAACAGATCCGATTATCGGATCTGTTTTTTTAAAAAGGAATCTATCCGGCTCCATGCGCCGATAAGCGTGCGCATGGAGCTTCTTGATCGCAGTCTAACGGGCAGTAAGGCCCCCACTTCAAGAGTCAGCGGAATCAATCGAGAATAAGTGGGGATCAAACTGCCCGTAAAGGCCCGAAATAAGGTCAAAGACTAAGAACGCCACGTCCTGTGGCAACGTCTTTGTGACCCACCTCCTGTGGGCCTCAACTAACAATCAGCAGGGAGAGAAGCGCTCCCTGCTGATTGAAGTTTCACTTTATCGCAGTCTAACGGGCAGTAAGACCCCCCACTTCGAGACTCAGCGGAATCAGAGGAGGAAAAGTGGTGTCAAACTGCCCGTAAAGGCCCGATTGGTTCAACTAACAATCAGCAGGGAGAAAAGCGCCTGCTGATTGAAGTTTCACTTTATTATTCGTTCCCAGCAATTGTTTTTTTCGACTCCCCAACAGCAATTGCCAGGAAGTAGCCTATAACAGCTCCAGCAATGGCAGGCACAATCCAGCCGATACCCTCAGCAAAGAATGGGAGGAATTGAAGTGAGTCTGTGATAAAGGATACGTCCATTCCAGCTGTTTTCAAGCCATCCACAAAACTGATTAATCCTGTTGGAATTAATGCCCCGATATATACCACTGAGTAGCCATTAAAGGCATTGTGCATAAACGATAGAAGTATCAGCACGATGGCCAGAGGATAAATGATGATCAAAATTGGCAATGAAAGCTGAATCAACTGAGTTAAACCAATATTTGCAACCACCATACTGAACAGTGAAAGGATGATTACAATGGTTTTATATGATATTTTGGGGAGCAGTTTATGAAAGTATTGCGCACAAGCGGAAACGAGTCCGATTGAGGTTGTCAGGCATGCTACCGTTATGGCGAGCCCAAGGATCACTGCTCCCGCTGATCCAAATAGAAAATGAGAAGCGGCAGATAGGATAGCGCCGCCATTATCGAATTCACCTATAGCTTCCGCACTTGTTGCCCCGATATATGCAAGAGATAAATATACTGCCGCAAGACCGGCAGCCGCTATCAGTCCGGCAGTAATGCAAATTTTCATAAGTGAATGTTTATTTGTCACACCCATACCCTGTATTGAACTGATAACGATAATACCGAATACCAGAGCTGCAATTGTATCCATCGTCAAGTAGCCTTCAATGAAGCCTTTAAAGAACGGCCCCTCTGCATATGCTCCCACTGGAGCCTGCAATTCGCCCATAGGAGTAATGATGCTTTTTATAACCAGAACAGCAAGGATAATGAGCAAGGCAGGTGTGAAAATATTGCCAATTCTATCCACTAATTTCGATGGATTGAGAGAAAGCCATGCTGTGATGCCAAAAAAGGCTATGGTATAAACCAATAACGGGAAAGCACTATTGGAAGCGGTTTCAGGCAAGAACGGAGTAACCCCAATTTCATAAGCAACTGTCCCTGTACGCGGGATTCCGAAAAATGGTCCAATGGCTAAGTACATAATAATAGTAAAAATCATTCCGTATAAAGGGTGTACACGGCTTGCAATTGTCTGTAAATCACCATTTTTGGCAATGGCGATAATACCTAGCAACGGCAATCCAACCCCTGTGATTAGAAATCCAATAATAGCAGTCCATACACTTGTGCCGGCAGCTTGTCCCAGGAAGGGAGGAAAAATCATATTTCCTGCCCCAAAGAATAGGGCAAATAACATGAGTCCGACGGCGAGAATTTGTTTTGGTGCTAATGTTTTATTCTCCATATATATCCTCCTGAAATAGTTCCATATCATAATGTTTAGAACATTTTCATATTAGCACAGGAACTAAAAAAAATGTCGAAAAAATTCGAAGTCTTAATATTTAGTATTTTATAATAATGAAGTTGAAATGTACGGTGCTCAAATTACAATAATATCAGCTTTCCACGTGAAAATTAATCCATTCATTTGGTTAAACTGTTCAAATTTGCTTAATTTAAATAGTAAAGAATTTATTTGGTTCAAAGGCTTCAATTACATTTCCAATCTTCGCTAGTTATGATATGATTTAAAGTTGGCTAAAGGGTTATCGGAACGGAAAGGAGAAGACCGTGATTTATTTAGATAACAGTGCAACAACTAAACCATATAAAGAAGTGCTTGATTCTTTTATAAAGGTTTCTGCAGAATATTTTGGGAATCCCTCTTCCCTGCACGAATTTGGAGGTAAGGCAGAGAGGCTGCTGATGCAAGCGCGTGAGCAAATTGCCCAATTGCTGAATGTTAAGAACAACGAAGTGTATTTCACATCCGGAGGAACAGAAAGCAATAACCTTGCTATAAAAGGAACTGCATTAATGCATAGAAAAAGAGGCAGCCATATTATCACCACCGGACTGGAACATGCTTCTGTAAGGGAGACTGCAGATCAGCTGAAGGAATTGGGCTATCGAATTAGCGTAATTGAACCGGACAGTAAAGGTATTGTCCATGCTGAAGACATTGAAAACGAAATTACACAGGAAACTGTCTTAGTCTCTGTTATGCACGTAAATAATGAAATTGGTTCCATTCAGCCTATAAATGAAATAGGTGAGATGCTGAAGAAACATGCGAGGGTCATATTCCATGTAGACCATGTCCAGGGAATCGGCAAGGTGCCCCTTGACCTTTATCAGGCCCACGTGGATCTGTGTACGATTTCGGCTCATAAATTCCACGGTTTGAAGGGGAATGGGGTTTTGTACATTCGTGATGGACTTCGTCTTTCGCCGCTGCTCTCCGGGGGCAATCAGGAATGGAAAATGAGAAGCGGCACAGAAAATGTAGCTGGCATTGTAGCAATGGCAAAGGCCCTAAGGCTTACGATGAATAATATGGAAAGTCACTTAAGCCGGCTTACATCCATTAAAACCTATATTATGGAGGAGGTGGGAAGTATTGAGGGTGTTACAGTTCATACCCCTGAAAATAATTCTGCTCCCCACATCGTCAATTTCTCCATAAAAGGATTCAAAGCGGAGGTATTTGTCCACGCTTTAGAAGAGCGCGGAATTTTTATTTCAACTACAAGTGCCTGCTCTTCGAAGAAATCTGCTGCCAGCAGTACCCTGATGGCTATGGGAATTCCTGAAAAGGATGCGAAAAGTGCAGTCAGGGTCAGTTTGTCTTATGATAATACGAAGGAAGAGGCAGAGACTTTTATACAGGCGGTAAAAGAGACCGTTATTAGGCTAAGAGAGGTTATGAAATCATGATAAATTATGACCGTATACTTATACGATATGGAGAAATCTCCACAAAAGGCAGAAACCGTAATAAATTTGTCGATAAACTAAGAAAAAGTATATACGATGTGCTGAATGAATTTCCCGGCATCAAGATAGAATCTACAAGAGACCGAATGTACGTTGTGTTGAATGGTGCTGATGGCAGGGAGGTTGCTGATCGCCTTAAAGGCATCTTTGGCATTCAGTCATTTAGTCCTGCTGTGAAAATCAATAAAGATATCGAAGAAATGAAAGCAGCAGCATTGGCATTGTTTTTAAAACACTTTGATGAAGGAAAGACCTTCAAGATTACAGCTAAAAGAGCCGATAAAAGCTTCCCTTTAAATACTGACGAACTTAATCATGAATTTGGCGGACACCTCCTGAAGAATGTGCCGGGTCTAAAAGTGAACGTAAAAAAACCGGATATTAATCTGCAGATTGAAGTTCGCGAAGAAGCGGCTTACTTATCATGCGAAACCATTGAGGGGGCTGGCGGACTTCCTGCAGGTTCGAGCGGTAAAGCCATGCTTATGCTCTCGGGAGGAATTGACAGCCCGGTAGCAGGTTACTTATCCATGAAGAGAGGATTGGAAATTGAAGCTGTCCATTTTCACAGCCCGCCTTTCACCAGTGAGCGTGCAAAGCAAAAAGTAATTGATTTGACAGAAAAACTTTCGAATATTGCTGGAACCGTTGTTCTCCATATTGTCCCATTTACAGAAATCCAGCAGTTGATCCATCAGCAGGTTCCGTCGAATTATACTATGACAGCAACAAGACGATTAATGCTCCGAATCACTGATGAAATCCGCGATAAAAACGATGGCCTGGCCATTATAACCGGGGAAAGCCTTGGACAGGTAGCAAGCCAGACACTAGAGAGCATGTTTGCCATTAACGATGTTACGACAACACCTATCCTGCGGCCGCTGATCACAACGGATAAATCAGAAATCATCGACATTGCCCAAACCATCGATACACACG
Source organism: Cytobacillus sp. EB106-05-05-XG126 (assembly GCF_058791715.1). NCBI lineage: Bacteria > Bacillati > Bacillota > Bacilli > Caryophanales > Bacillaceae > Cytobacillus > Cytobacillus sp. EB106-05-05-XG126. The sequence continues at coordinate 98,264 of NZ_JBYTDU010000002.1, forward strand.
ATATATCGATCAGGCCTTTTGAAGATTGCTGTACCGTTTTTGTTCCTTCATCACCCAAAACAAAACCAAAACGCGACAAAGTCCGCCGCTTTGAAAGCTTTGTTGATTTTGAACCTCTAATCGCAAAAGCAGTCGAAGGGACCGAAAAGCTGGTTATTAAACCTCAATCGCGCAATGAAGAATCTTTTGGGGAATTATTTTAATTTTACATTCGGGATAATGTTTAAAGTGCTATATGGAACAGGTTTTATTTTGATGAGTTGATTGTAGCGGAGAGCGCTTGATCCTCGAAAATGCTGAAGCATTTTCTTCGTGCGGTGTTCATTCGGGGAAGCATATTCAATGTCCTGCGGGAGGCTCCCGTTCCTCCCCGCGAAAAGCAAGTGGCCCATGCTGAAATCAACGGGCCTCATCTAAATGCTAAAACAGCAATTGTTAATTTAACTTCAAAAAAATAATACAACAATTACCAATTAATTAGTGTATATGGCCATGTGATTCTACACATTCTATACTCACAAGGAGGTGAAAATCACATGGCAAACAACAACAGCTCAAACCAACTTCTAGTTCCTGGAGTACAACAAGCTCTTGACCAAATGAAGTACGAAATCGCTACTGAATTCGGTGTAAACCTTGGTGCTGAAACTACTTCTCGCGCTAACGGTTCTGTAGGTGGAGAAATCACTAAGCGTTTAGTTCAAATGGCTGAACAGCAATTAGGCGGTTTCCAAAGATAATTAAATAATATGGCTACAAGGAGCAGGAATTATTCCTGCTCCTTATTTTTGTGCAAAAATTATTTTTCAAAAAATAAATAATTTTAAATTTTATAATAATTTAGTATAATAATTTCTATAGATTACGCATCAGGATCAGACACCAGCAAATGAAATTGTCAGGGGGAGATTTGATGAAACGGGAAGACTTAATTGCACCGGAGAAATACAATCTCGTATCAGAAATGGAGCGGTTTGCCGGAAATAAGGACAAACTTGCAATAAAGTGGGAAAATGAGCAGGGAGAAAAGAAAGAGATTACATACAGTGAACTGATCCTTAATGCAAATAAAATTGGAAACGTTTTCTTGGAAAATGGTCTTAATAAAGGAGATGTTATTCTGATCATTGTTCCAAGACTGATTGAAGCATATCAGGTTTACATTGCATCATTGAAAGCAGGAATTGTCGTCATACCAAGTTCAGAAATGCTTCGATCGAAAGATCTGCAATACCGCATTAATCATGGCGATGTTAAAGCGATCGTAAGTTATTATCCATATGTTGACCAATTTAAAGATATTAAGGAAGCAGAAGTCCTGCCGAAATTTGTGATAGGCGGAAATTCAGATGGCTGGATCAGTCTGGACGAGGAAATGAAACAGTCTTCACCGGAACTTTCATTGGCTGACACGTCCCGGGATGACATGGCATTTCTTTCATATACATCTGGAACAACCGGAAACCCTAAAGGTGTCGTACATACACATGGCTGGGCATTTGCACACCTAAAAACAGCAGCACCGAACTGGTTATGTATTAATGAAGGTGATACAGTATGGGCAACTGCTGGCCCTGGCTGGCAAAAGTGGATCTGGAGCCCGTTCCTTTCCGTTCTTGGTTCTGGTGCCACCGGAGTTGTCTACAATGGAAAGTTTGAGCCGAAAAAATACTTGCAGCTATTAGAAGATTATCAGGTAAATGTCCTTTGCTGCACACCGACTGAATACAGGCTGATGGCAAAGGCTGACAATATACATGAATACAAGCTGCCAACCCTTCATAGTGCTGTTTCGGCGGGTGAACCGCTCAACAGGGAAGTGATTGATACATTTAAGAAGCATTTTAACGTGAATGTCCGTGATGGGTATGGACAGACTGAAAATACCCTGCTTGTCGGCATTACAAAGGATATGGAGCTAAAAGCTGGATCAATGGGCAAACCGACTCCTGGCAACAGAGTCGACATTATAAATGAAGACGGTGAAATATGTGCTGTGGGTGAGACAGGAGATATCGCTGTCCATATAGAAACTCCTGCACTCTTTAAAAATTATTATAAAGACCCGGAAAGAACTGCTATGCAATTCCGCGGTGATTACTATATTACCGGAGATAAAGCTAAGAAAGATGAAGATGGCTATTTCTGGTTTGAAGGACGCGGTGATGATATTATTATCAGCTCAGGCTATACGATCGGACCATTCGAGGTGGAAGACGCACTTGTAAAGCATCCGTATGTAGCAGAATGTGCAGTTGTAGGAAGTCCTGATGAAGTGCGCGGATCGATCGTTAAAGCATTTGTTGTATTAAGGGAGGGTGTCGACCAAAAAGATCCTAACCTTGTTTCCCAGCTCCAGGAGCATGTAAAAGAGCTGACAGCTCCTTATAAATATCCTCGGAAAATTGAGTTTTTATCTGAGCTGCCAAAAACGACTTCTGGAAAAATCATGCGTGTGGAATTGCGTAAAAAAGAAGCGGAAACTGCTTCAGCGCAAAACTGAATGCTTTGAAAAATACAGGCGGAATTCCGCCTGTATTTTTGTTATACTATGGTAAATGTGAACTTTTATCGCAGTCTAACGGGCAGTAAGACCCCCACTTCAAGACTCAGCGTAATCAAAGGAAGAATAAGTGGGGGTCAAACTGCCCGTAAAGGCCCGATTGGTTCAACTAACAATCAGTTGGGATAAAGAACCCCCCACTGATTGAAGTTTCACTTTACTTATTAAAGGAGAAAAGATTATATGGGAACGCTATGGCACGGGGGGCCGATATATACCCTTCAGCAGGAAGGCCATCAAATAGAGGCCGTTTTTACAGAAGGCAGCCAAATTATTGAAATTGGCGCTTTAGGAGATTTAAGGGGTAAGTATAAAGAAGAGATTCAAAAGGAAATCGATCTGCAGGGAAGCACCATGCTGCCGGGATTTGTGGATAGCCATATGCATCTCATCGGGCATGGCGAAAGGCTGATAAGGCTCGACTTATCTGAGCACACATCAAAGCAGGAAGTTCTTCAGGCTGTTAAGCAATTTTCTGAGACAATAGAAGAAGGAGAGTGGGTCATTGGGGAAGGCTGGAATGAAAATTTATGGGATCAGCCGGAGCCTATATATGCTTCAGAGCTGGACCAATATGTTCCCAATCACCCTGTTATGCTGAAACGTGTGTGCAGACATGCTCTTGCAGTCAATTCTCTTGGATTATCCAAAGCAAATATTACTGAAAATACTGAATGTCCTCCAGGAGGAGTAATTGAAAAAGATGAACTTGGAAAACTCAATGGACTTTTGAAGGATCAGGCCCAAGATCTTTTATACAATGTGATGCCTTCTGTCTCAGAAGGCTATTTAAGGAAGGCGCTTCACGCTGCCATTCATGATGCCTATAAGCTTGGATTGACAGGAGGACATACTGAGGATCTCAATTATTACGGAGGGTTCTCCCAGACCTATCAGGCCTTCAGGCAGGTAATTGAGGAGGAAGGTCTTTCTTTCCGGGCACATCTGCTGGTTCATCATGAAGTTGCTGATGAAATGAAGGAATCAGGCGGAGGATTTTTAGCGGGAAGTAAACATATAGAGTTTGGTGCTATGAAGATATTTGCCGATGGGGCTTTAGGGGGAAGGACGGCTTTACTAAGTCATCCCTATGCAGATGATCCATCCACTTCGGGAGTTGCTATTTTTTCACAGGAGCAGCTTGATGCCTTAGTGGAGAAAGCCCGCAACCATGAAATGCCGGTTGCCATCCATACGATTGGAGATTTGGCATTTGAAATGGCATTAAATGCAATAGAAAAGCATCCATTGGAAGGTCTGGGGCGAGACAGACTGATTCATGCACAAATATTGCGCAAGGAGCTTATTGAAAGGGCTAAAAAACTGCCTTTAATCCTTGATATCCAGCCGAGATTTACAGCCTCCGACTTTCCTTGGGTGATCGACCGAATTGGTGAAGAAAATATGGAGTATTGCTACGCATGGAAGACACTGCTGAAAGAAGGAGTACATTGTGCAGGAGGCTCTGACGCACCAATTGAGCCAGCCAATCCATTTCTTGGTATTCATGCAGCTGTAACGAGAACAAACATAGATGATCCGCATAACACAGTCTATTATCCAAGTGAGGCATTATCTGTGTATGAAGCAGTATGCTTATTCACAAAAGGCAGTGCATATGCTGCCTCCCATGAAAATGATAGAGGCGTCATACAAGAAGGGTATCTGGCAGATTTCACTATTTTAAATGAAGATATTTTTAAAATGCCAATAGGGCAAATTGCAGCCGTTACCGTTAACAAAACCGTTATTGATGGAAAAATAGTATACGAAAGATAAATGAAAATGTCAGGTGCCTATCCAATAGGTGCCTGACATTCTTTTTGGCAGGAAAAAATGATTGCAAACATTTTCAAGGCGGGCTTATAATATAAATATTTCGATACTAGAAAGAATTGAGGAAATGCAATGAAAAATAATGAAGTGCAAATGGGAGCTCTATACGCAGGGTTTGCGTACTTTTTATGGGGCATTTTACCTATTTATTGGAAGTTAGTGGACCACGTGCAGGCAGATGAAATTTTGGCTAACCGGATTTTTTGGTCATTCTTCTTTATGCTGATTATTCTGCTGGCCTCAAAAAAGTGGAATGCTTTTGCTGCAACACTTAAAGGATTTAAAACAAACAAAAAGCAGCTTTTCGCCCTTGTGATTGCCTCCATTCTAATCAGCACTAACTGGTTTTTATATATTTGGGCGGTCAATACCGATCAGATGATTGAGGCCAGTCTCGGCTATTATATTAATCCTCTCGTAAGTGTGATTCTGGGCATGCTGGTTTTTAAAGAGAAACTATCACCTGCGCAATATGTATCTTTTGGGTTTGCGTTTGCCGGAGTTATGATTTTGACTGTCAGCTATGGGCGGTTCCCCTGGATAGCCATTGTTCTCGCATTATCCTTTGGCCTTTACGGGCTGGCCAAAAAGCTTATAAAAGTGGATTCGGCTATTGGCTTAACGCTGGAAACGTTAGTAGTGACTCCGCTCGCATTTATTTATATGGTGATGCTTTTTATGAATGATAAGCAGGCTTTTCTGCATGTTTCGATAAGCACAGACTTCCTTCTTATTGGGGCAGGCGCAGCCACAGCAGTGCCGCTCTTGTACTTTGCCAAAGGTGCTCAAAAGATACCGATGTCCATGCTTGGCTTTCTGCAGTATATTGCGCCGACAATTACGCTGATTCTGGGAATTTTCGTTTATCATGAGCACTTTACAAAACTTCACATGCTTTCCTTTATGTTTATCTGGCTGGCTTTAACGATTTACTCTGTTTCGAGGACAAAGCTTTTTGCCCATCGGGAAACAAAACTAAAGCGCGGAAAAGGTATTGGCATATAGAAAAAAGAGTTTCGCACGGACATGCTGGTATTATCCCCTTCAGGTAGACTGTAAAAAAAGAGAACATGATATGATGTTCTTACTAGTCTACTTGGAGGGGTTTTTTTCTATGGCCAAAAAAGGACAAACCTTTAAAACCTATACAGAGGGGCTTAAGCGAGAAGTTGTTCGTTTGAAGTTGGAGGAGAACTGGTCTTATAAACAGATTCGTGAACATTTTGGAATTAAAAGTGATGCCCAAATTGCAAATTGGGTTCAAAAAGTACGAAACGGAGAATCATTTGATGACCAGCGTGGGCATTGGAATAAAAAAAACTTTAATAGCCTGGAAGAAGAGAATGCCTTTCTGAAAGCGCAGGTGGAATACTTAAAAAAGCGCAATCCAAATCTACATGGGAAGGACTGGTCCTAAAAGCAGATCGATTTCAAATTATTGATAACTTAAGGGAAAAGTATCCCCTTACGTGGCTACTGAAAATTGGGGAGGTTTCAAAAGCAGGATATTACAAGTGGCGCAGCACAAATCCTATACGAAGAATCCGTTTTGAGGAGAATATGTTATTAAAAGAGCATATCCTAGCCATCCACAAAATGCATCCTTACTATGGATATAAACGAATGACAAGGGCTCTTTCCCGGGAGGGAATTGTAGCTAATCATAAACGCGTCAGAAGATTGATGAGGGAATTAGGTATTCGTTCTGTCATTCGCAAGAAACGTCCATTCTATGGACGGAAAGGATCCGTTTTATTTCCCAATGTCTTAAATCGGGAGTTCTTTGCTGAAAAACCGTATGAAAAACTCGTCACAGATATTACTTACATTCGAGTTGGGGATGGGTCTGTCTATCTGTCAGCTGTTTTAGACTTATATAACAACGAAATCGTTTCATGGCAGTTATCTGAAAGGAACGATCTTAAGTTAGTCCTAGACACTATAAAACAGCTAGGAGGCAAGCAGTTCGAAAAAAATGCTTTACTCCACTCGGATCAGGGGTTTCAATATACAACCAAAGCATACGAAAAACAAGTGAAGGAAGACCTTCAAATTATAGGCAGCCATTCAAGAAGAGGAAACTGTCATGATAATGCTTGTATAGAGTGTTTCTTTTCTCATTTAAAGACGGAGAAAGTTTATTTAGTACGCCCTAAAACAATGGAAGAAGCTTATGTAGCAATCCAGGAATATATACATTATTACAATCAAGACCGTTTTCAAAGTAAATTAAACGACCTTTCCCCGATTGAATATCGTGAAAAGGCCGCAGCTTAGTATACTCTTTTTTCAATGTCTACTTGACAGGGTTATGTGCATGCGAAACTCTTTTTTTATAAGGCTCTTTTTGTATAAATTGTTGTTTTTCACCTATTAATGTTGCCCGTTGATTTCCGCTACAGGATGCTCGCTTTCCGCGGGGCAGGCGGTGAGCCTCCTCGACGCTGCGCGTCTGCGGGGTCTCACCTGTCCCGCTACTCCCGCAGGACGTTGAATAAGCTTCCTTGAGTAAACACCGCACGAAGAAAATGCATAGCATTTTCGAGGATCTCGCACCTTCCGCTCCAATCAACTCAGTAAATAATATACAAATAGCAACAAACCTTGCTAAAGCAGCCTTTTATAAAAATGTCCTCTTCACTTTTTGCCAGAAGGAGTTGTCCTTCAGTTTAACAGTCTTAATGATATTGCTGCTTAGTTTTATATCAATCTTTTCAACATGCTGAATGCTTAGGGCTTCATTGTCCATTCCCATTGTCGGATGGTCATTGCCATCTTGAACCACTTTGAGGGTCAGCTGCCGGTCTCCGCTCAGAATAAAGGACGATCCAAGTGTACGATAGCGGTTGTTATTCAGTGAAGCTAGTTCGCTCACCTGCATGCATGGCAGCAGCGGGTCAACAACTGCTCCATTTACTGATTTATTATAAGCTGTGCTTCCGGTTGGAGTGGCAACAATCATTCCGTCCCCGCGGAAAGTTTCAAAATGAAAGTCATCGATAAAGACATCGATTACAAATGTTTTAATTATGGCAGAACGGATGCTGAATTCATTCAAGCACTGAAAGGATGTCTGGTCATCAACTGTAACATCGATAGTGGGATAGCGCCTTACCTCTACTTGTTCATTTGTCATTGCCTCCACCATCTTGTCTGTATCATCAAGATGGAAATCACAATACAGGCTAAGGCTTCCGGTCGTCGAAATTCCGGCATACAAACAGTCATCTCTATAGCCGGTTTTCCGGACAGCCTGCAAAAACGTACCGTCTCCCCCTATGCTTACAATGATATTGGCTTTTCTGAAGTCATTGACGATCGTAAAGGCATGCTCCTCAGCCAGGCTGTAAAGAGGAGCTACTTTTTCCATCGTTGCTTCATCTTTTTTGTGATAGAAGTATATATTGCGTCTTTCAGGCATATTCATTCCTCCAAGCAGTAAGAAAGTCTTTCCCAAATAATTCAAATTTTGCTATGATTATGGTTGTTGAATTCAGTTTACCTTTTTTTGAAACATTTTTAAAGTTTTATACGTATGAAGAATATGTGGCGAATAGGTTTTCTGGGAATCATAATCTGTCTAACAAGGCGGCTGATTTTGTTAGGAGAGGGCATTTTAAAAGGAGGATTTCTTAATGAATGGAAAACGTTGGGCTGCACTGGGAATAGCAGCAGGTTTGTTTGTATTTTCCGTTGTGCTGAATTTCGTGACTGCATTTGCATTTACAGATTTTGAAAGCTCGGTAAATGAACTCTTTGCAGGAGGCAATGAAGCATTTTTGGAAGAAGTCATTGAAGAGGGAAATGCACAGAAAAAGATTGCTGTGCTGGACGTGAATGGAGTGATCCAGGATACGGGTGATGCAGCTTCTTTATTTGCAAGTCCGGGATATAATCACAAAGGGTTTATGGATAATCTTGACTATGTAAAAGAAGACAGTGCAGTAAAGGCGATAGTCATTAAGGTTAATTCCCCAGGCGGAGGGGTAGTGGAAAGCGCCGAAATACATGATAAGATTATTGAAATCCAAAAAGAAACAAAGAAGCCGGTATACATATCAATGGGATCAATGGCTGCATCAGGAGGCTATTATATTTCTGCTCCAGCTGACAAGATTTTTGCCAGCCCCGAGACATTGACCGGTTCTCTTGGTGTTATCATGCAGGGCTATAATTATGCGGGGCTTGCTGAAAAATATGGTGTCGAGTTCGTTACGATTAAGAGCGGTCCATATAAAGATATTATGAGCCCTACCAGGGAGATGACGGATGAGGAAAGAAAAATTCTTCAATCCATGATTAATAATTCCTATGAGGGATTTGTTAAAGTTATTTCGGAAGGCCGCGGATTAACTGAGGCACAGGTGAAGGAAGTTGCGGACGGCCGAATTTATGACGGGCGGCAGGCGAAAGAACTGAATCTGATTGATGGTTTTGGCTATGACGATGATGTTATTGAACAATTAAAGAAAGATCATAAATTAAATGGTGCGCAGGTAGTAAAGTATTCTGAGAATTTCGGGTTCGGCTCCATGTTCAGCATGGGTGCGCGAAAAATTATGGGTGATGACCTGGAAATGGCAGGAGTGATGAAGTTATTATCACAGCCAAACTCACCGCGTTTAATGTATCTTTATGCTGAATAGGAAGGGGGAGAAAAGATGACTTCAAATGATCCGAATGAAAGAGAGCTTGCCCATCCTGAGTTAAACCAGGATGAAGGCGGGATCGAGTCAGCCTTTGATGAAGCAGATCCGGCTCGTAAGGAAACGGCCATACAGGCAGAAACCCTCCCCATTCAAAAAGCTTCGGCACCCATCAGGTTTGCTGGTTTCTGGATGAGATTTTGGGCTTATCTTCTAGATTTGGCTGTGGTTGGCAGTGTGGACCGGATATTGATCAATCCAATTTTTAGAGCATTGGATATTCCTTTGCATGAAAGCAATTTGTTTGCACCGATTTCCATAGCAACTGCCATTACGTTCTACGCTTATTTTGTGCTGATGACAAAGTTTTTTGGCCAGACGCTCGGGAAAATGGTATTTGGTTTAAAAGTAGTAGATCTTAAAGGGGAAAAGCTGACATGGGGCACAATTTTGTTCCGTGAATGGATCGGCCGTTTTATATCAGTGAGCATTTTTATCGGCTATGTCATTGTAGCCTTCCTGCCTAAGAAACAGGGACTGCATGATCTTTTTGCAGATACCTCTGTTGTTCATGAAAGGCAAAATGAACAAGTTATTTAAATGAGAAATGGAAGCCTGTCACCGCCTGGTGGCAGGTTTATTTTTGTTCAGTTGGGCATAATACAAAGCTGAAAGGGTGTGTAAAAAAGTGAAGTGGCTCCTGATTGCCGTAATTGCCCTCATACTTCTTTTAATTCTAGTTATGATAACAAAACTAAAAATATATTTTCATTTTTACCATGGAAACGATAATGATCATTTGAAAATCCAAATGAAAGCCTGGTTCGGGCTGATCAGGTACAAAATTGAAGTCCCGCTGATAAAGGTTGATGATAACTCGCCAACGATTGTCGTAAAGGAACAGACGGCTGCAGGGCCACAGGAAAATACTTCTGATAAAGATACTAAGCAATTCTCCGCGACGGATCTTATTAATAGTTTGCATGACACGAAAGCAATGCTTAATCATATCGTGTCTCTCCACAAAATTATACGGAAATTTCTAAAGCATGTAACCATCCGGAATCTTGAATGGCATACTTTTGCAGGCCTTGGGGATGCAGCCCATACGGGGATGATCACCGGGGCTCTCTGGGCAATAAAAGGGAGCATTTTAGGAATAATAAGTCATTATATGAAACTGAAAACGCCTCCCAGAATCACAGTTACTCCCCATTTTCAATTTTCCGTTTCACAAACTGCCATTTCATGTATGATTCATTTTCGGGTCGGGCATGCTATGTTTGCAGGAATTAAACTGATCAAATATTGGAAAGGCGGCCGGGCGGACTTCAGGACAAAGCCGCTTTCTGCCTTATCTGATGATGGGACTAAAACTGTCTAGAAAGAGGAGGAGCAATGAATGTCTGACCATCCTATTCAAGGGCTTATGACAACTGCCATGGAAAATCTGAAAGAGATGATTGATGTTAACACGATTATTGGGGATCCAGTGGAAACCCCCGATGGCAGTGTAATTTTAACCGTTTCAAAAGTTGGCTTTGGGTTTGCAGCAGGAGGAAGCGAATTTATGCTTGATGGACAATCAGGCGAGGAAAAGGGCCACCCGTTTGGCGGGGGGAGCGGAGGCGGTGTCTCCATCACACCAATCGCCTTTTTGATTGTAAATTCTCACGGGGTAAAAATGGTTCATCTTGATGAAAGCACTCATTTGTATGAGAAAATTCTTGACCTTGCCCCGCAGGCAGTCGATAAAATTCAGCAGATGTTTAATAAGAAAGAAACCGGCTCCGGCAGCCAGCAAGGCCAGAACCAGCAGGAAAACAGTGATGAGTACAACGGACCTAAACAGGATCTTGATATCTAAGAGGCGAAGGAAGTTAACTTTCCTATGGAGAGTTAACTTTTTTCTTGGAATTTATCCTTAATAATTGCAAAAAAGATTCTGAAAAGATATGATTTACACTGTACATAAGTGATTAAGGAGGACGATTTAAATGGCATCTATTACGTTCAAAGGAAATCCTGTAACATTGCTGGGCAATGAAGTAAAAGTAGGAGATAAAGCTCCTGAATTCAAGGTTCTGGCAAATGACCTTTCTGAAGTTACACTTGCTGATTCAAAAGGACAGGTACGTCTTATCAGTGTAGTTCCTTCTATTGACACGGGCGTTTGTGATGCACAGACACGCCGTTTTAACGAAGAAGCTTCCAAGCTTGATAATGTTAAAATTCTTACTGTAAGCGTAGATCTTCCGTTTGCTCAAAAGCGCTGGTGTGCAGCAGCAGGAATTGAAAATGTTCAAACTGTTTCCGATCACCGCGACCTGTCTTTCGGAGAAGCTTTTGGGGTAGCCATCCAGGAACTTCGTCTATTGGCCCGTGCGGTTTTTGTTGTTGATTCGAACGACACTGTGACATATGCGGAATATGTCAGTGAGGCAACAGATCATCCAAACTATGAAGCAGCAGTGGAAGCAGCTAAACAAGCGAAATAATATAGATAATTGGAAGCTCCGGATTCGTTCCGGGGCTTTAATTTTTTTTTGTTCCTCAGCACGAAACTTGTGAATGAACCAAAAGCCCGTTAAAATAGGAAAAAGAATAAGGACGGGAGGAATATGCTGTGAAAATAACTCCGGTTGAGGATTTATTTACGATTTTAAACGAAACGGCTGTAATTATGCAGGAAGAACTGCATTGTACATACTTAGAAGCTCTTGCTGAAACAGGAGAGAATTTATTTCATGAAAGTATTCTTCAGGATGAGCTCAGTGAATTAACAGTTAAAAGGCTCAGGAAGAGTTATGAAGCCATTGACTTAAGCAGCTGCACAAAAGAAGAAATCAGAAAGTCCTTTCAGCTTGCTATATTAAAAGGCATGAAAGAAAATGTGCAGCCCAATCATCAAATGACTCCTGATGCAGTGGGAATGCTGATGGGGTATCTTGTGGAAAAGTTCATTCAGGATAAAAGCTTCCGCCTGCTTGATCCTGCGGTAGGAACAGGAAATTTATTGACCACTGTTATGAATCACCAAAGCGGTAAAGTAATTGAGGCAAACGGGATTGAAATTGATGACTTATTGATTAAGCTTGCTTATATCAATGCCAATTTACAGGAGCACCCCATTCAATTCTTCAATCAGGATAGTCTTGAACCGCTGTTTATCGAATCTGCTGATGCCGTAGTAAGTGATCTTCCTGTCGGGTATTATCCGAATGATGTCCGTTCGGCCGAGTATAAGCTAAAAGCGGATGAGGGGCATTCCTATTCTCATCACTTATTTATTGAGCAGAGTATGAATCATGTTAGATCTGGCGGCTATTTATTTTTTATCATTCCAAATGGGATGTTCGAAAGTGATCAGGCTCCCAAGCTTCATGAATTCATCAAGGAAAATGCCTACATTCAAGGATTGATACAGCTGCCGCTCACTATGTTCAAAAATGAAAAAGCGGCCAAAAGCATATTCATCCTTCAGAAGAAAGGGGAAGGAGTCACTCCCCCAAAGCAGGCGCTCCTAGTCAACTTGCCAAGCTTATCTAAAACAGCAGAAGCAGAAAAAATTCTCAAGAAAATTGATGTCTGGTTTAAAGAAAGTAAATAAAGTAAACGAAAAGAAGCTGTGCATTTGCCGGCTTCTTTTTAAATGAAAAAATATAAGGAAGTATCAGAAAATATTTAATTTAACATGAAAACGATATCATTGCAAGGTGATTCTTGAAATGTTTTGCATACAGTGTTTAAATGGAAAATTGAGAGATATTAATTGTGGCCGATGCACAAAATAAAGTTGTATTACTTTATATCGCCGTATCACACATTGTTATATAAAAGTATGGGTTTAAAGTGACAGATCAGTCTCTTTGAACATTCTAAAGGAGCGGTAGCTTTATGGCAAAAATCATTGCAATTAACGCCGGCAGTTCTTCATTAAAATTTCAATTATTTGACATGCCGAGTGAAGATGTTATTACGAAGGGCTTAATCGAGCGTATTGGGCTGGATAACGCAGTCTTCAATATTTCTGTAAATGGCGAAAAAATCAAGGAAGTAACAGATATTCCAGATCATGCAGTAGCAGTTAAAATCCTTCTGGACAAATTAACTAATCTGGGGATCATTAAATCGCTTGATGAAATCGAAGGCATTGGCCATCGTGTTGTTCACGGCGGTGAAGCTTTCAATGATTCTGTAGTTATTACGGATGATGTGCTTGCAAAAATAGATGAACTATCTGAGCTTGCACCTCTTCACAACCCGGCTAATATTACAGGAATCAAGGCGTTCCAGCAGGTACTTCCAAATGTCCCTGCAGTGGCAGTATTCGATACTGCGTTCCATCAGACGATGCCTGAAAGCTCTTTCCTATATAGCTTGCCATATGAGTATTATGAGAAATATGGCATTCGCAAGTATGGCTTCCATGGAACCTCACATAAATATGTTTCAGAGCGTGCAGCAGAAATGCTGGGCCGTCCGCTTGACCAGCTTCGCCTCATCTCCTGTCACTTAGGAAATGGAGCAAGCATTACAGCTATTGAAGGCGGAAAGTCAATCGATACATCAATGGGATTCACTCCTTTAGCGGGTGTTACAATGGGTACACGATCAGGCAACCTTGACCCTGCTCTTATTCCATTCATTATGGAAAAGACAGGCTTGAACGCTGATGAAGTACTTGATGTTCTTAATAAAAAGAGCGGTATGCTTGGTGTTTCCGGCTTCTCCAGTGATCTTCGCGACATTGAAATTCAAGCAGTTGAAGGAAATGAAAGAGCAGAATTGGCTCTTGAAGTATTCGCAAACAGAATCCATAAATACATCGGATCCTATGCTTCCCGCATGTATGGCGTAGATGCTATCATTTTCACAGCCGGAATCGGTGAAAACAGTGATGTCATCCGTGAACGCGTTCTTCAGGGACTGGAATTCATGGGCGTTTACTGGGATCCTGCATTAAACAAAGTGCGCGGTGAAGAAGCATTTATCAACTATCCTCATTCACCAGTTAAAGTCATGATTATCCCGACAAATGAGGAAGTTATGATAGCGCGTGATGTTGTGAGATTGGCAAAATAGAATTCATAACAAGGCAAGGGCTTAACGCTCTTGTCTTTTTTTATCGCAGTCTAACGGGCAGTAAGACCCCACTTCTAGACTCAGAGGAATCAAAGGAGGCTAAGCGGGGGTCTAACTGCCCGTAAAGGCCCGATTGGTGAGATACAGTGAAACTTGCCGACGCGCAGGCAGAGGCTTAGTTGAACCAATCGGGTTCGTAGTGTCGATTGATCGAAGCGCTAGCGGAGATCTTAGCGACACTAGAACGCGACTAACAATCAGTGGGGGATAAGGAAAACCCCCACTGATTGAAGTTTCACTTTATCGGATTTATTGCCCATCAGCCGGGAGGAGAATTCCCCATCTTACTTATGCTATACTGAGTCCAAGAAAAAATGTTTTGGGAGGAATTGCGATGCCATTGAACGAACGGGAAGAAAGCGTTTTGGCAGGTATTCAGGAGTGGGAAAACAAGCTGTTGAGTTATGAGCCCAATGATTTGGAAATGGTTTATGATAAATCATTGGAGGGGTCTTTTTCACTGTTGCCAGAAGAAGTTCAGCAGCAATTTTTTTCGGCAATGGATAGCTGGCTGTTTCATCTTCATGCGCTTATTCAGGGTTCACAGCTTCAAATGGATGCGAAAGAGCGAATTTTGACGGCAGGACGTGTATTTCACTCTGATATCGAGACGATCGAAGATCTAAAGCAATTAAATATCGACCAGCTTCAATACATAGCTCAGCAGCAAATTGCCCGGCATCGTCTTTATTCTTTTGCACAGGGCGGCATTGCAGGGTCAGGCAGCTCTCTCATGCTGGGGGCAGATATTCCCGCAATGGCGGTTATTAATCTTCGTGCCGTACAGCTGATTGCCATGACCTATGGTTTTGAGGTTAATACTCCATTCGAAATGATGAGCTCTCTTAAGGTTTTTCACGCAGCCACACTGCCGCCGCGCATGCAGGGCAGTGCTTGGGAAGAATTAATGAACGAGCTGAAGAATCAGGAAGAATTCTATTTTTATGAAGGAAAAGAAGAGTTGACTGATATCACCTGGATTGAGCAGCCAATGAAGCAGCTTTTTAAAGGAATGGCTATTTTCTTTTTCCGCAGAAAATCGATTCAGGGTATTCCTTTTATCAGCATGGCTATTGGAGCAGGGACCAATTACCAGCTGACAAGAAAAGTAACAGAATTTGCCCATAAATATTACCAGATGAGATATCTGCATAGAAAGAATGATCAGCAGTGAAATCAAGGATAGATAGGATCTTTAAGTAAAGGTGGTGCCAAGTGAGTACAGTAGAGCATAAAAAAGAAGCGCCAAAAGAAGTTAGATGCAAAGTGATCACCGTGAGTGATACGAGAGATGAAGAAACGGATAAAAGCGGAAAGCTGATGATTCAGCTGCTTGAAGAGGCAGGGCATATCATAGCTGACTATGAAATCGTCAAGGATGAAAAAACTCTAATTCGACAGGCCGTATTAAAAGGCTGTGAAAACCCCTGGGTTGACGCTGTGCTAACGAATGGAGGCACAGGTATAGCCCTCAGGGACGTAACGATCGAGACGGTTAGAGAATTATTTGATAAAGAAATTGACGGATTCGGCGAATTGTTCAGGATGCTGAGCTACACTGAAGATATCGGGTCTGCGGCCATTCTTTCACGGGCTGCTGCAGGCACAGTGCAAAATAAAGCAGTTTTCTCAACACCAGGGTCATCAGGGGCAGTCCGCCTTGCAATGAATAAGCTGATCCTGCCTGAACTCGGGCATATCGTCAGGGAACTAAGAAAAGATTTATAAGAGGCCAAAAACCTTTCCGCTGCGGAAAGGTTTTTTTATGAATGCATCTTCCCTGAAATATCCTGATTCGTTCGATACCATAGCCACAAATCATTTATAACGGATGCCAGTTCTGAAATTTCACTGTTGAGTCTGCATGATCTTTCAAAATTGCCCTCATCTGACAGCTCAGCCTGTTTCCTGTTAATATCCGCTTCAAGCTCGGCAATGCGGTCAGGAATCCTGCCTCTTATTTTTTCCCATTGAAACAAAATCATCTGCTGTGTTTTTGGTGAATATTCATCCCATTCCCGGTCAAAAGCGGGTATAGGAATGCCAAGACGGCCATTATGTGAAAAATGCTCCTCCATTATGAATCCCCCAAACAATAATCTTGTTTTTATTTTACTATAAAGATGTTTTCGGTGCATGGTTGTTTTAGTATTCAAACGTTTTCTGCAGATACTACTATGGAACCAATTTGCAGATAGATGAACTTGGTTCACAAGTACTGATTTAATAGAAAGGCTAAGGTATTGGTTTACACCTTTAATAGATATCGATAGTATATTGACTATTAAGAATATTAAAACAAATAATTGGGGGAGAATATGAAAAGATTTATAGCGCACTTAACAGTATTAGGCCTGGTGGTGGGTTTGCTTTTGCCTTATCCTGCTGCAGCCCTGGGAGAAGAATTGGGCAGAACAGGAAACAGCCCAATAGAGCAAGTATTTAAGCATAAAAAAGCTTTAGAATATCCAACTTTGTCAGTATCAAAGCGCCCCGAGGATGCAGGCTTTTCTTCCAAAAAGCTCAAAGAGGTTGATAAGCTGGTCGAGGAGGAAATCGAAAATGGTTTTCCAGGAGCGGCTTTAGTCGTTATTAAAGATGGCAAGATTGTTAAAAATTCTGCATATGGTTCAGCCAAAGTCTATGATGAATCTGATCCTTTAAATCACCCGCAGAAAATGAAAACAAAAACCATGTTTGATTTAGCATCAAATACGAAAATGTATGCCGTTAATTTTTCACTGCAGCATCTTCTCAGTGAAGGAAAGATCAATCTTGAAGAAAAAATTCAGCATTATTTACCTGAATTTAAAGATTCAGCTGCCGATGAGATAAAAGGGAAAGGTGAACTCCGGATCATCGATTTGCTTCATCATACAGCCGGATTTCCTTCGAGCGTCCATTATCACAATCCTGAAAGAGTGGGAGAATTGTATTCCCAGGAACGCAGTAAAACGCTTTCCATGATTCTAAAAACTCCCCTTCAGTATGAACCTGGCACCAAACAGGTTTACAGTGATATTGACTATATGCTGCTGGGATTTATTATTGAAAAAATAACTGGAGAGCAGCTTGACCGTTATACTGAGAATCATATTTATAAGCCTTTAGGGTTAAAGCATACTTTATTTAATCCTCTCCGCAAGGGATTCAAAGAAAAGGATTTCGCTGCAACTGAACTTCACGGCAACACAAGGGATGGCGTCATTTCCTTTCCTAATATCCGGACCTATACCCTCCAGGGAGAGGTTCATGATGAAAAGTCCTTTTATTCAATGGATGGAATATCCGGGCATGCAGGTCTCTTTTCCACGACTTCAGATCTTGCTGTTCTGATGCAGGTGATGCTTAATGATGGGGGCTATGGAAATATAAAATTATTTGATAAACAAACAATTGATAAATTTGTAGAACCTTATGATATGAATCCTACATATGGGTTAGGATGGCGTTTGAACGGAGATTCAAGTATGGAGTGGATGTTCAGCGAGTATGCCGGGAAAGAAGTATTCGGTCATACCGGCTGGACAGGAACAGTAACGGTGATAGACCGAGAAAATAATTTAGCAATCGCTCTCCTGACAAATAAAAAACATTCTCCTGTCATCGATCCATTAAAAGATCCGCATAAGTTTCAAGGTGACACATACAGTATCAGTCAATATGGAAGTGTAATTTCAGCGGTTTATGAAGCATTAAAACATTAACCTATACTGCAGGCAAAAGCTAAATACAGGGCTTTTGCCTTTTTTTATTGGAAAAATTGCATTTATTTTTATACATTTTTAAGAATAAGTATTGATTTTTAAATAAAAGGTTGTTAAAGTAAGAGAATAATAAATGAATAAAAACATAATTTGATTGTATATTTATACGTATATTCTAAGGAGGAAATATAAATGTCACAAAATAAAGTTGTTCTTGCATACTCAGGCGGTCTGGATACATCAGTTGCGGTTAAATGGCTGCAGGATCAAGGTTATGCTGTTGTTGCCTGCTGCCTTGACGTTGGGGAAGGAAAAGATCTGAACTTTATCCAGAAAAAAGCTTTAACTGTTGGAGCAGTACAATCTTATGTGATTGATGCAAAAGAGGAATTTGCTAATGAATATGCATTAATTGCACTTCAGGCACATGCTTTATATGAAAACAAGTATCCATTGATTTCTGCACTTTCACGCCCGCTGATCGCCAAAAAGCTTGTTGAAGTAGCAGAAAAAGAAGGTGCAGTAGCAGTCGCGCATGGATGTACCGGCAAAGGAAATGACCAGGTTCGTTTTGAAGTGGCAATTCAGGCTCTTAACCCTGATCTTCAGGTCTTAGCTCCGGTTCGTGAATGGAGCTGGTCACGTGAGGAAGAAATTGAATATGCAAAACAAAACAATATACCTATCCCAATTAACCTGGATTCTCCATACAGCATTGATCAAAACTTATGGGGCAGAAGCAATGAGTGCGGAGTTCTGGAAGATCCATGGGCTGCTCCTCCGGAAGATGCATACGATCTTACCGTTTCTCTTGAAAAAGCTCCTGATACACCTGATACGGTTGAAATCGGTTTTGAAAAGGGTGTGCCAGTCAGCTTGAATGGCAATAGCATGAAGCTTTCCGAACTTATTGCCGACCTGAATGAGCTCGCAGGCAAGCATGGGGTTGGGCGTATCGACCATGTGGAAAATCGCCTTGTCGGCATCAAATCCCGTGAAGTATACGAGTGCCCGGGTGCGATGACACTTCTGAAAGCCCATAAAGAGCTTGAGGACTTAACAATGGTTAAAGAAATGGCCCACTTTAAACCGGTTATTGAGAAAAAAGTGGCTGAACTTATATATGAAGGATTGTGGTTCTCTCAGCTTAACAATGCGTTAACGGCTTTCCTGAAAGAAACACAAACATTTGTAACAGGAACAGTCAGAGTAAAGCTCTTTAAAGGCCATGCAATTGTTGAAGGAAGAAAATCTCCTTATTCCCTATACGACGAAAATTTAGCAACATATACTTCAGATGATGAATTTGATCATAATGCGGCAGTTGGCTTTATTAAACTATGGGGGCTGCCGACAAAAGTGCAGAGCATTGTTCAAAACAGCAAGAAGGTGACAGTGTGAAAAAGCTATGGGGAGGCAGATTCACAAAATCTGCTGAAGAATGGGTAGATGAATTCGGAGCATCAATTTCTTTTGACCAGGAATTGGTTATGGAAGATATCGAAGGAAGCATGGCCCATGTTTCCATGCTTTCTAAAACAGGAATTATTACTGAGAAAGAAGCAGAAAAAATCAAAACAGGCCTTCAGCAGCTAAAAGAGAAAGCAGCCAAGGATGGACTGGATTACTCAGTAAAGCTAGAAGATATTCATTTAAATCTCGAGAGCCATTTGACTGAACTGACTGGACCTGTCGGCGGCAAACTTCATACAGCAAGAAGCCGAAATGACCAGGTGGCAACAGACATGCATTTATATCTCCGCAAGCAGGTGGAGCAAATTGTTGAATTGATTCAGGAAATGCAAGAAGAGTTAATCATCCAGGCTGAAAAGAATGTGGAAACCATCATGCCGGGCTATACTCATCTGCAGCGGGCACAGCCGATCTCTTTTGGCCACCATCTGATGGCTTATTTCTGGATGCTTGAGAGGGACAAAGAGCGCTTCACTGAAAGTCTAAAGAGAATTAACGTATCACCTCTTGGAGCTGGTGCGCTGGCTGGCACGACTTTCCCGATTGATCGTGAATATACGGCTGAGCTTCTCGGATTTGAAGGCATTTATGAGAACAGCCTGGATGCTGTCAGCGACAGAGACTTTATTTTGGAGTTCTTATCTTCAAGCTCCATCCTGATGATGCATCTGTCACGTTTAAGTGAAGAATTCATCCTTTGGTCAAGCCAGGAATTTCAATTCATTGAACTCGATGACAGCTTTGCAACAGGTTCAAGCATCATGCCTCAGAAGAAGAACCCCGACATGGCGGAGCTCATCCGCGGTAAAACGGGACGTGTCTACGGAAACCTCATGGGTCTCTTGACAGTATTGAAAGGTCTGCCCCTTGCCTATAACAAAGATATGCAGGAAGATAAGGAAGGGATGTTTGATACTGTAAAGACAGTCACAGGTTCCCTTAAAATCTTTGCCGGGATGATCCGCACCATGAAGGTTAAAACCGGGCAGATGGAAAAAGCGACTAAAAATGATTTTTCCAATGCTACTGAACTGGCGGATTATCTGTCTGATAAAGGCATTCCATTCAGAGAAGCACATGAGATTGTCGGGAAGCTGGTCCTTGTCTGTGTACAAAAGGGATGCTTCCTTGGAGATTTGCCGCTTGATGATTTCAAGAGTGCCCATCCATTGTTCGAAGAAGATATTTATGAAGTGCTGGATCCATATACAGCTGTCAAAAGAAGAAATAGTGCAGGCGGAACAGGATTCAAACAAGTATGCATCGCGATTGAAAAAGCGAAGGAATACGTCGTCAGCACTAAAGAGTTTTCCAATAAGTAATGTAAAAATGGCGCTGCAGCAGGCAGCGCCATTTTTTCTATTCTTCTTCTTTATCCGTTCTGACTACGAGGACATCACAGCGGGCATAGCGGGTGATATGTTCAGATACACTGCCGATGATGAAACGTTCAACCGCGTTCATGCCTGTTGCCCCGCAAATGATCAGGTCAACATTGTGCTTTCTGGCAATATCCTTTGGAACCTTCACTTTAGGAGAACCATAGTCAACTTCATATGTTACATTCTCGATGCCTGCATCCATAGCCGTTCTTTTGTATTTTTCCATTAATTCTGTTGCGAAACGGTCAGCCCTTTCAGCTATGGTACGGTCATAGGCTTCAACAGTGGCAAACGTGCGGGTATCAATGATATGTGCCAATACCAGAGAAGCGTTATTGCGCTTGGCAATTTCGATTGCCTTTTTAAAAGCCCATTCTGCTTCAGTTGAACCATCTACAGCGACTAATATGTTTTTATACTTCATGCCCATTTGAATCTCCTCCTTTGCCTATATTATACATCTATAAAAATTGAATATCTGTAACAGAAAATCGAACAATAATAAGGCTGATAAAAATTTTATGAAAAGGAGCAGATGAAGATGGAAAAGAGGGAACCACAAGCAGGATCCGCATATTTCTTTGATGAGCAGGGTACTAATGAAGTTAGCGCACAAATCATGAATGCTTATAACAGCGGGGTTATTGATCAGCCAAATGCCGAGTTTGACATGGAAGCTCACGAACGGAATGAAGGCGATCTGCAATAAGAAAAGCAAGCTCTCATAAATAAATGAGGGCTTTTTATATGCGGGTTGGGAGGGAAAAATAGGCGAAGGAAATGTTTACTTTTCCCTAAAATATCCATATAAAGTTAATAGCGGTATCACTAAAAATACGGAGGTATGCAGAATGCGGATCGGAGTTCCAAAGGAAATAAAAAACAATGAAAACAGGGTTGCCATGACTCCTGCCGGTATTATGAATCTTATCCAATTTGGCCATGAAGTCTATATAGAAACGGGTGCAGGGATCGGATCGGGCTTTTCAGACAGCGACTATATGAGTGCAGGCGCACATATTGTTCAGACTGCGGAAGAGGCATGGGCCATGGAAATGGTCATGAAGGTGAAGGAGCCGATACAGAGCGAATATGTGTATTTTCGGGAAGGGTTAATTCTCTTTACATATTTGCATTTGGCTGCTGAACCCGAATTGACTAATGCTTTAATAAATAAAAAGGTTGCAGGCATTGCCTATGAAACTGTCCAGCTTTCCAACCGGACTTTGCCTCTATTAACTCCAATGAGTGAAGTAGCGGGAAGAATGGCAGCTCAGGTAGGCGCACAGTTCCTTGAAAAAATACATGGCGGGAAAGGAATTCTCCTATCGGGGGTCCCCGGTGTACAGCGCGGGAAAGTTACTATAATCGGCGGCGGTGTAGCTGGGACCAATGCGGCAAAGATGGCAATTGGTCTTGGTGCCAAGGTGACTATGATCGATTTGAATCCTGATCGCCTTCGGCAGCTTGATGATATCTTTGGAAGAGAAGTAACTACTTTAATCTCAAATCCTTATAATATCGCTGAAGCTGTTAAGGATTCAGACCTCGTCATTGGAGCTGTACTGATTCCAGGTGCTAAAGCTCCTAAGCTTGTGACGGAGGAAATGATCAAAACGATGAGCCCGGGTTCTGTTATCGTGGATATCGCCATTGATCAGGGAGGGATTTTTGAAACAACTGATCGAATTACTACCCATGACCATCCCACATATGAAAAACATGGCGTTGTTCATTATGCGGTAGCTAATATGCCTGGGGCAGTTCCGAGAACATCAACTATTGCACTGACAAACGTGACGGTTCCTTATGCAGTTCAAATAGCAAATAAAGGCTACAAACAGGCTTGTCTGGATAATGAGGCTTTATTAAAGGGAGTCAATACATTAAATGGCTACGTGACATACAAGGCGGTAGCTGAGGCCCATAGCCTTGACTATTCAGATGCGAGAACACAATTGGAGCAGCAATAAGCTGAAGGCGCACGCTTATCTGCGATGCTGCTCTGATTCAGAATTTATATAAAAATCCGGGGCTGATTAGCCCCGGATCTTCTGAAATTTGTTCTGTTCTCTATTTAATAATTTGAAGTTCTTTCGGGAATTTGGTCAAAATTTCTACTCCGTCTGCTGTTACAGAAAGGTCATCTTCAATCCTCACTCCGGCAACACCTGGGACATAGATACCCGGTTCGATGGTGAAGACCATACCTTCTTCAAGCAAAAGCGGGTTTGTTTCTGTTAATGAAGGGTACTCATGAACGCTCACACCCAGCCCATGACCTAATCGATGAGGGAAATAGTCGCCGTATCCGGCTTCTGCTATCAGGTTTCTTGCTGTCAGGTCAATATCTGCGCAAGTGACTCCCGGCTTGCTCGCTTCCACCGCTGCAAGCTGAGCTTTTAAGACCGTATCATAAATTTCTTTCTGTTTATCATTGATATCACCGTAGGCTACAGTTCTTGTAATATCTGAACAGTAGCCATTCCAGACAACTCCGAGGTCAAACAGCACTAAGTCCCCTTTTTGAATCTTCGTCATTCCTGGTGTGCCATGAGGGGAAGCTCCGTTAGCCCCTGTCAGGACCATGGTAGAAAAAGACATTTCATTAACGCCTTTTTTCTTTAATGCGTACTCTACGGCAGCCAGAACATCCAGTTCTGTTTTTCCTTCCTGGATCTCGGCACAGCCTGTTTCAATCGCAAAATCAGCCAGTGCACATGCTTCGCGGATGATTTCCAATTCTTTTTCATCCTTAACCATACGAAGCTGGCGCAGCTTTGCTTCTGCCGAAACGAATGAAGCACCGCTGAACAGGCCGGAGATGGCTTCATAACGCTCCACATTCATATGCTCTTTTTCAATTGCTGTTTTATTTACTTTTCCAATTCTTTTATGTATGGATGTATGGATAAATTCCCAAGGGTTTTGAATATCGCTGTAGCCAATAATTTCATGGCTCCAGCCGGCATTCTTGGCATCTTCTTTTTCCATAGCCGGACATAC
The DNA here is from genome assembly GCF_058791715.1 of Cytobacillus sp. EB106-05-05-XG126. NCBI lineage: Bacteria > Bacillati > Bacillota > Bacilli > Caryophanales > Bacillaceae > Cytobacillus > Cytobacillus sp. EB106-05-05-XG126. Next base: position 122,022 of record NZ_JBYTDU010000002.1, read on the forward strand.
GAGGAATGGCTCTTCCTCCTGGAAAACAGCCAGTCCAAGCAAGCGTTCATGAGGGTCGCTTAAAAAGCCGCTTAAATAAAATACATTATCCGGTGATGTGACAAAAGTGACTTGTATATCATTTTCCTTCATCCACTGTGACAGTTTCTGCAATCTGTTATTCATAGTGAACCTCCTTATATATTCATACTTTGAGAGTAGCAACTAAAAACGAAAAGCGCAAGCGCCTTGGTCACGATAGAACGCAGACTAAAAGCGCCGTCTTGTGGCGACATCTGCATGACCCCGAGTCCCTAGGAGCCGAAACTAGACAAGCTTGTGACCTCGAGGGGGCAGGCGCTCCTCCTAAAAGCTAACGCTTTTAGCCGTGCGATGATGATGCTGTCGAAGCGTCCTTGTGGAGCTAGACAGTTATCTAACTTCAGAAATATATCTTTAACCATAGATATTGTAAACTTTTTAAAGATTGCCAATTCGGGTATATATAAAAAGGAAGCAGGAATAACTTGTTTTTCGTTGAAGTAACTTACATAACTTAAAATAGGAGAGGAGCATCAAATTGAAAGTATCATTTCATGGCCATTCAGTAGTAAAAATCGAATCACAGGGAAAAACCATTTTAATAGACCCCTTTATTACCGGAAATGGTTTGACAGACTTAAAAGCTGAGGATCAGAAGCCGGACGTCATCATTGTCACCCATGGACATGGTGACCATCTCGGGGACACGATTGAACTGGCAAAACGCAATGATTCTCTTGTCATTGCCAACTTTGAGCTTGCCACCTATCTTGAGTGGCAGGGAGTAAAAGCGCATGGAATGTCGATCGGCGGCGGATTTAATTTTGACTTTGGAAGAGTCAAGCTGACACCGGCATTTCATGGAACAGGTCTCGAGACGGAAAACCAGGAAATCATCTACCTGGGGATGCCTGCCGGTGTGCTCGTCACATTAGAAGGAAAAACCATTTATCATGCAGGGGATACTGGACTTTTCTCTGATATGAAGCTAATTGGCGACCGCCATCCGATCGATTTGGCATTTCTGCCGATTGGAGACAATTTTACAATGGGGCCGGATGATGCAGCATACGCAGCAGAACTCCTGGGTGCCAAAAAGGTTGTTCCCATTCACTTCAACACATTTCCGCCAATCAGGCAGGATCCTCATAAATTCATCAGCATGCTCGAAGGTGGAGTCGGGCAGGTTCTCGAAGCAGGGGAATCAATCGAATTGTAATATGAAAACGCAGCTTCTATTGGAGGCTGCGTTTGTTTTTTTATAACTAAGTCCCTGCCTGTCCGCATACATTTTAGGGAGGACAGGATAAAGGAGGAAGCGAAATTGAACAAAAACCGATATTTGCTATGCTTGCTGCTTTGCGGCTTGATGCTTTATTATGCAGCTCCAAGAATGGGCGTATTTAATGGAGGGACGGAAGGGATCTTTGCCATCAGCTGGCTGGCCCTTGCCCTTTTTGTCATTGCCGGAAACCTGACTGCATTGCTGTATGCGCCGAAAAGAGCTGCTGTTTCGGGGAAGCAGGTGCGCAAATTGGCAGACAGGAAGCGGGCGCACTCCTTAGGCAGGTAATGAAGATTGCCGGAGTCAATTGTATCAAGGCCTCTTTACCCTTATAATGAAAATAAGGAATAATTTGTAGAGGGTGAAAGTCTTGGCTACTAAGCATGAGCAAATATTACAATATATTGATGAACTGCCAATTGGAGAAAAGATATCGGTCAGACAGATCGCCAAGGCGCTCGCTGTGAGTGAAGGGACGGCATACAGAGCGATTAAGGATGCTGAAAATAAGGGATATGTCAGTACAATAGAACGTGTTGGGACAATAAGAATCGAGCGGAAAAAGAAAGAGAATATTGAGAAGCTTACTTTTGCAGAAGTTGTTAATATCGTAGACGGCCAGGTGCTTGGAGGAAGAGCAGGGCTTCATAAAACATTGAACAAATTTGTTATTGGGGCGATGAAGCTTGAAGCGATGATGAGATACACGGATGCCGGAAATCTGCTGATCGTCGGAAACCGGACACAGGCACACGAATTAGCTTTGAAGGCTGGCGCTGCTGTATTAATTACCGGGGGATTTGATACCGAAGACCATGTCAAAAAGCTGGCCGACGATTTGCAGATGCCTGTGATCTCAAGCAGTTATGATACCTTCACAGTGGCGACTATGATCAATCGGGCTATTTATGACCAGCTGATTAAAAAAGAGATTGTACTTGTTGAGGATATCCTGACTCCTCTGCAAGAGGCGATTTTTCTGAAAACAACCGATACAATTGCAGATTGGATGACATATAACCGCGAAACCGGCCACAGCCGATTCCCGGTTGTCGATAATAATCTCAAGGTGCAGGGAGTAGTTACTTCCAAGGATATCATGGGACATGACAAGGAAACGCTTATCGAAAAAATCATGACTAAAAACCCAATGACAGTTGGCGGAAAAACGAGCGTTGCTTCTTCCTCGCATATGATGGTGTGGGAAGGAATTGAATTGCTTCCAGTGGTGGATGAAGCGAATAAACTCGAAGGCATTGTAAGCCGCCAGGATGTGCTGAAGGCACTGCAGATGATACAAAGGCAGCCGCAGGTGGGTGAAACAATTGACGATATTGTCACCAGCCAGCTGGTTATGACACGGGGGAAAACAAAAGGGGATGACGTCTATCGCTGCGAGGTTACTCCGCAGATGACCAACCACCTTGGAACAATTTCCTATGGAGTCTTTACAACCATTGTATCGGAAGCAGCAAACAGAGTGTTAAGAAGCTATAAAAAGGGAGATCTCGTAGTTGAAAATATGACAGTCTATTTTATAAAACCTGTTCAGATTGACAGTATGCTTGAAATCTGCCCCAAAGTCCTGGAAGTAGGGCGGAAGTTCGGTAAAGTGGATGTTGAAGTTTTTAACGAAGGTGTCCTTGTGGGTAAGGCGATGATGATGTGCCAGCTGATTGACAGACATTAAAAGAAATGCGTAAGCGCTTTGCCCTGGAAGGAACGCAGACTAAGATTGCCACGTCCTCCCAAAAGCTGCTGCTTTCGGTCGTGCGATGTTTGTGCTGACCAAGCCTTCCTTGTCCGCGGGCCCTCAAGTACAAGACGAGCCTTTCGGAAAGGCGTCCTTTGCCTTTTTGGGAGGATTGCCCGAAATGTGGAGGCGACTGCTCAGGGACGACAAGCATAAGACGAGCCCTGCAAGAAGGTGTTCTTTCGTTCTGGAAGGGATTGACTTATGTCCCGAGGAGCCGAAACAAGCCAAGCTTGTGACCTCGAGGGGGTAGGCGATGGAGCTAGACAGTAATCCACGTTCAAAGTTAAACTTTCATACTAATAAACAAAAAGCCGCTCAAAATTGAACGGCTTTTTTGCATGGCTTCTTCCAGATGTCCGGGTATCTTTAATCCTTCCTTGCTGCTTCAGCTTCTTTCACAGCATGAGGCGTGTAAAATTTGTATGCTTTTATGCCGCCCCATATGCTTAGACCGCCAATAAGAATAAACACAATCGCCACAATGAGAGCAGTTGTTGTATCGTATAAAAACAGCTGATTAAGGCCAAAAATGGCAACAAATGAACCCAGGGCAATTCTGGACTTGGCTGATATCCATTGTCTTTCAGCCGGCTGTCTGCTTCTGAAGAACTTTACTTTGTAGAAAATATAGAAAGAAAAAGAGAGTATGATCAGGATAACAAATATAGGCATTCCATAACCTCCAAGTTTCGACAATCTCTTATTATTCTACCTTCATTATTAAAAAAATGCCATAAGCGTGCAGTGTTTTCTTTTTCTTTTCATGGTGGTATGGTAAAAATATAGTATTCAGAATAAAAGGAGCGCGCCATGAAACAGAATATATTAGATGAAATAATAAAATATGAAACAATCATTATTCATAGGCATGTCCGTCCGGACCCGGATGCGTATGGTTCACAGGGGGGCCTTGCTGAAATCCTTAAGGCTTCATTTCCGGAGAAAGCGATCTTTACTGTCGGGCAGGAAGAAGAAACACTTCATTATATGAGAAGGCTTGATGAAATATCTGATGATACATATAAAGGTGCGCTGGTCATTGTCTGTGATACAGCAAATGCAGAGCGGATATGTGATGGCAGATATGGAACGGGCAGCAAGCTGATTAAAATTGATCATCACCCTAATATGGATCCGTATGGGGATTTAATGTGGGTGGATACAGATGCAAGCTCTACAAGTGAAATGATTTATGAGTTTTATCTTTTCGGCAAAGAACAGGGACTAAAAATGTCTGATGAGGCGGCTAGGCTTTTATTTGCTGGAATAGTTGGCGACACCGGCCGTTTTCTTTATCCTAGCACAACAGAAAAGACGTTTGCCTTTGCGGGTGAACTGATACATTATAATTTTTCACGTCCGGAACTGTTTGATAAGATGTACGAGCTGGACGCAAATATTGTTAAACTGAAGGGATATGTGCTGCAGAATTTTGAGATGAAACCCAGCGGGGCTGCTGTAATGGTCCTGAAAAAGGAATTGCTCGAAGAATTTAAGGCGGTACCTTCCAAAGCATCCCTGCTCGTAAGCACTCTTGGCGATGTGAAGGGAATAAAAGCATGGGTTTTCTTTATCGAGGAAAGCGATCAAATCCGTGTACGGTTCCGTTCTAAGGGTCCAATAATTAATGAAATTGCAAGGAATTATAAAGGCGGAGGTCATCCTCTTGCTGCGGGAGCTTCCATTTATTCATGGGATGAGATGGAATCCGTTGTAAGAGACCTTGAGGCTGTCTGCAGAGACAACTGACATATGATGCCCGGCAAAAAAAGCCGGGCATTAATCCAGCATTATATTCAATTCAATTGAGACAGTGGTATAGATGACCAATTCTTTAACTTCCACCCGGTACCTTTTTTCGTTTACGCGATGTGTCTTGTTCTCTATGATTTTTTTGATCAGTTCACTGCTTTTATATACAGTATCCATGTCTTTGGCAATCATCATGCTGATATCCTCTTTTATTTTATCTTCCAGCTGGAAAACACTGAAGGAATCCAGTTTATATTTTTCGCCGTTGACAATTTTAATGGAAATATCCTGGACAGTCAGTTTTTTCTGGTTTTCTTTATTTAATTTTTTGAATTCCTCCTGCCAGATTTCTTTATCTTTTTCCAATTCATAAATAGCATCCTGCTGAAGCTTGATTTCTTTGCTGTATCTCTCCTGCCATTGCCCAAAGATAAATAAAAAAATAAACCAGCTGATAATGCCTCCCAGCGCCATTCCTGCAAAAAAACGCTGCCAGGATGGCAATCGGTAGTAAGGCGGTATCCTCATGCTGAAATGTTCTCCTGAGTCAGCCAGTTAATGAGCATGGCGCCGGTCTGGGCCCCTCCGAGAGCAGAAAGAATCAGCATAAATTGCTTGAAGATGTCCTTAGTCTGTCCGTCCATAACGCCTCTTTCAAAGCTGTAAACTGTATCAAAGGTCCCTCCTATCGCTGCAATGATGGCCCAAATGCGAATCATATTGGAAATCTGGAAGATTTGATTTAAAGGAGGCTTTCCTGTCAGAAAAGCAGCCATGCCGCCAATGATTGAACCTCCAATCAAAACACCGAACGCAATGAAATAGCTCTCAATTAAAGTGGAGAAAAAGGGCTGGGTATTCATATCATCCATCCTCGCTGCAGGAATGGTCCTGCCAGAATTATCTTGATACTTCATCATATGGACAAACTTATTAAAATATGTTTTTTTAGGTGCTGTTAAAAAGAGAACATATTTTCTTTTTGGAAACGGGCGTTCTATAATGAAAATAGCAGAAATTAAGGGTGTGAGAAACATGTCATTTATTCACCTTCATGTATATAGCGCATATAGCCTGCTGTCGAGCACGGCAAGAATAGAGCAGCTTGTGACGAGCGCAAGGGAAAATAGGTTTCCTGCCCTGGCTCTGACGGACCGAAATGTCATGTACGGGGCAGTCGCCTTTTATAAAGAATGTCTTAAGCAGTCCATAAAGCCGATCCTGGGACTCTCTGTGGATGTACTAAGCGAGATATCTGAAGGCGAAGCTTATCCATTGGTCCTCCTGGCTAAAAACCGGCAGGGGTTTCAGAACTTATTAAAAATCACGAGCACGGTCCAGACAAAAACTCCTGAAGGCATTCCTGTTAAATGGCTTAAACACTATGCCGGAGGATTATTTGCTTTAACTCCAGGCATAAATGGGGAGATCGAACAATCTCTTTTGGCAGGTGAATACGGCCAGGCAAAAAGAACAGCTGACCTTTTCAGCAGCATTTTCGAGCCAAATTCTTTCTTCTTCGCTTTACAGGATCATGGGCTGCATGAAGAAAAAAAAATCCACGTCCCCCTGGTTAACCTTTCAGAAGAAACCGGAATTGGCATAGCGGCTTCAAATGGTGTCTGTTACATAAAAAAAGAGGAAGCTTTCGCCCATGAGTGCCTGCTGGCCATTAAAAATGCTGAAAAGCTTCAGGATGAAGATAGAGAACGGCTGAAGAGCAATGAGTATTACTTAAAGTCATCCGGGGATATGGCGGAACTGCTATCAGAGTATCCGGATGCTTTAGAGAATACGATTATGATTGCTGAGCAATGCAATGTAATGCTTGAGCTGGATAAACAGAATCTTCCTAAATACCCTGCTGCAGGAGGCATAAGTGCCGATGAGCTATTGGAAGAAGTGTGCTGGCAGGGCTTTGCTGACAGATATCCGGATGGAGATGATGAGCATAAGAATCGGCTGCGGTATGAGCTGAACATTATCAGAAACATGAAATTCAGTGATTATTTTCTAATCGTTTGGGATTTTATGAAGTTTTCGAGGGAAAATGGCATTTTAACCGGTCCGGGACGGGGATCTGCAGCCGGTTCGATGGTTGCTTATGTCCTCTACATAACAGATGTGGATCCCATTGAGCATCAGCTCCTATTTGAGCGGTTCCTTAACCCGGAAAGAATCTCCATGCCTGATATTGATATTGATTTCCCGGATCACAGAAGGGATGAGGTAATTCGGTATGTATCCCAAAAATATGGAGAATTGCATGTGGCTCAAATTCTTACATTTGGGACCCTTGCTGCCAAAGCGGCACTCCGGGATGTCGGCAGGGCATTTGGGCTTAATCCTAAAGAGCTGGACATGCTTTCAAAAAGAATACCTTCCAAATTGGGCATCACTCTCAAGGAGGCCTACAAAGAATCTGAGCCTTTAAGAAGATTTACCCAGGAATCCGATTTAAATCGGAGACTATTTGACACAGCTGTCAAACTGGAAGGACTCCCAAGGCATACATCGACCCATGCAGCCGGAGTTGTCATCAGCGAGCATCCGCTTGTTGAGGCCATTCCAATTCAAAAAGGGCATGAAAATGTTTATTTGACCCAATATTCAATGGAGCATCTCGAGGATGTCGGCCTTTTAAAAATGGATTTTCTCGGTCTTAGAAACCTGACATTAATTGAGAATATCCTAAGCTCTATACAGAGAAAGACAGGCATACAGATTGATATAAAACAAATTCCCCTGGATGATGAGGATGTATACAGTCTTTTGGGAAGAGGAGATACAACAGGTATTTTCCAGCTTGAATCTGATGGGATGCGCAGTGTCCTGACAAGGCTTCAGCCAACGCGGTTTGAGGATATTGTGGCTGTCAATGCTCTTTATCGCCCAGGCCCAATGGAAAATATCCCTCTTTTTATTGACAGGAAGCACGGAAGGAAGCCAATCATATATCCTCATCCTGACTTGAAGCCTATTCTAGAAAATACGTATGGAGTCATTGTGTATCAAGAACAAATTATGCAAATCGCTGCAAGACTGGCCGGATTTTCATTGGGTGAAGCAGATTTGCTTCGGAGGGCAGTCAGCAAGAAGCAAAAAGAAGTGCTTGACCGTGAACGTGTCCATTTTGTTGGGGGAGCAGTCAATAAAGGCTATCATGAGCAAACCGCTCATGATATATATGACTTAATCGTCAGGTTCGCAAATTATGGATTCAACCGGAGCCATGCTGTTGCATATAGCTTCATAGCCTATCAGCTGGCTTATTTAAAAACTCATTATCCGCTTCACTTTATGGCTTCCCTGCTGACTTCAGCTATCGGAAATGAAGGCAGGATTGCCCAATATATCGGAGAACTGAGGCAGATGGGCTTAACGCTCAGCCCGCCTTCCATTAATAAAAGCGGCTACTCCTTTCTGGCAGAGAAAAATTCTATCAGATATAGCCTGGCTGCTATAAAAGGAATCGGTGCTGCAGCTTTAAGAGATATTTTTCAGGCGAGAAAAAACAAGCGCTTTGAAGATCTGTTTGATTTTTGCATAAGAGTTTCAACAAAAGCAGTAAATCGCAAAATCCTTGAATCGCTGGTTCATTCAGGCAGCTTTGATGAATTTGGAGAAGATAGAGCTGTTCTTCTGGCCAGCCTGGATGTAGCTGCGGAGCATGCTCAGCTGGTTTTGCCTGAAGATGATCAAGCTGATTTCTTTGAGGATGATGAATTTTTTCCTAAGCCTAAATATACAGAAGTAGATCCGATCCGTTCCGAGGACAAGCTGAAATTTGAAAAAGATGTGCTCGGTCTGTATTTATCAGATCATCCTGTTTCAATTTACGAATCCTATTTTTCCCTGCTGGAAGCCTGTCCGCTGACTGAACTCGAAAAAACGGTTAAGAAGGCAAAAACTGTTGCTTATATATCCGAAGTAAAAAAAATCCGTACGAAAAAAGGCGAGCCAATGGCGTTTCTTTCCTTGAGCGATCAGACGGGAGATATGGAGGCAGTTGTGTTTCCAAAGGTGTTTAACCGGTTTTCAATGCTCTGCTCTCAGGGAAACATCGTCTTAGCGGAGGGAAAGCTGGAGGAACGGGACGGAAAAAAGCAGATGATTGTACAGCAACTCGATGATGTGAAGGAAGCCATTGAAAAAATGCAAAATAAAGATCCCGTATTGTATTTAAGGATTACTGAGGATCGGGAGACAACGGAAAATCTTCGTTTGCTCAAAGAATTATTTAAGAAAAATGAAGGCAGTGTTCAAGTGGTTTTGTATTATGAAACCTCCCGAAAAACCATTCGCCTGGGTGAAGAGGATCTGGTCTCTTCGACAGAGGATTTCCTTAATTTACTTATGCAGCTGCTTGGCCGGAATAACGTGGTTTTAAAGTAATTACCCTTTACAACAATAACAATTATGGTATATTTGTAAGAAGAAAAATAAACTGGTCTGACCACTGTGAGCGAAAGAAAAGCCCTGCTCATTCTGATTCTGAAACAGAACTGCAGCAGAGTTTAAAGCATGTATTCGTCAAGTCTATGTTTATATATAATCCTATCCGGAATATGAGGAGTGAAAATTTTGACCTTACGTGAAGAAGCTTTGCATATGCATAGAGCTAATAAAGGGAAATTGGAATCTAAATCTAAAGTACAGGTGCGAAATGCCAAAGACTTAAGTCTTGCTTACTCACCGGGGGTTGCTGAGCCCTGCAAGGAGATTTATGATAAGCCCGAAACTGTCTATGAATATACGATGAAAGGCAACATGGTCGCGGTTGTTTCCGATGGAACAGCAGTGCTGGGACTAGGAAATATCGGGCCGGAAGCTGCCCTGCCTGTAATGGAAGGTAAAGCTGTACTTTTCAAAAGTTTTGCAGGAGTGGATGCATTTCCAATTTGCCTTAATACGACAGACGTAGATAAAATTGTTGAGACTGTAAAACTTCTCGAGCCTACATTTGGAGGCGTAAACCTTGAAGACATTGCTGCTCCCAATTGCTTTTATGTAGAGGAGCGATTAAAGAAGGAAACAAACATTCCCGTTTTTCATGATGATCAGCATGGGACTGCTATTGTAACTGTTGCAGGCCTTGTAAATGCCCTGAAGCTTTCCGGGAAGAAAATGAATGAAATTAAGGTTGTCGCAAATGGTGCCGGTGCTGCCGGGATTGCCATTATTAAACTTTTATACAGCTACGGTGTTCGCGATATCATTATGTGTGACACTAAAGGTGCTATTTATGAAGGCCGCCCGCAGGGTATGAATGAAATTAAAAATGAAGTTGCAAAGTACACGAATCGCGAGAATGCGAATGGAAGCCTTGCAGATGTTATTAAAGGGGCTGACGTATTCATCGGGGTTTCTGCTGCCGGAGCCCTGACGGCTGAGATGATTGGCACTATGAATCAGGATCCGATTATATTCGCCATGGCTAATCCAACTCCTGAAATTATGCCTGAAGAAGCAAAAGCGGCTGGGGCAATGGTGGTTGGAACTGGAAGATCCGACTTTCCAAACCAGGTAAACAATGTGCTGGCTTTCCCTGGAATCTTCCGCGGAGCACTGGATGTCCGAGCAACTCATATAAATGAGAAAATGAAAGTGGCTGCTGTAGAAGCCATTGCTAATTTGGTTCATCAGGATGAATTGAATGCAGATTATGTCATCCCGGGGCCATTCGATCCCCGTGTCGCACCGGAAGTTGCAGCTGCTGTAGCAAAGGCAGCTATGGAAACGGGCGTTGCCCGCATTAAAGTTGATCCTGAAGAAGTGAAGGAAAAAACGAAGCAACTTGCAGTCATTGGAAAAGGTGAGTGATTCCATAAGTGAATCCACCTCAAAATAACACGAAGGTTTATATCGGCATTGTCAAACAGCTTAGGACCATGATTGAACATGATGGTCTTAAGCCTGGAGATCGATTGCCTTCCGAAAGAGAGCTGTCAGAGCGCCTGGGTGTCGGGCGCTCTTCCGTTCGGGAAGCATTAAGAGCTCTTGAACTTCTTGGCTTAATTGAGACAAGGAGAGGCGAGGGAACTTTTATGAGGGATTTTAGGGGGCATCAGCTCGTACAGCTGCTCAGCACGTTTATTCTTCAGGATAAGAAATCTATAAGAGATGTTAAAGAAACCAAGTTTCTTATTGAACTTGATTGTTTATGGCTAATTATTCAAAAGGCTGATGAAGATCGGCTACTGAGGTTCAAAAAATGGACCCTGGAATCAGACTGCACAGATGATGACTTTTTTCTTGAAATCGTCACACTTGCAGATAATCATCTTTTCCTCCGTATTTGGATCATTCTCAAAGATTATTACAATTCTTTGGATTTAGAGAAAATGATGATCACCAAGGAGCAATATGCAGAGCTGGTTGATACCTTGATTTCCAGAAAAGATTCCGAAGTTATTCGTGTATATAGAAATTTAAGAAATTTGTCGAAGGATTAACGACAATTTTTTGCAGAATTAATTTTGGATATCATCTATATTTAAATAATCAGACAAGCATAAATGAAGCCTAGAAAAGTTAGGCATTCATTTTTACATCAGTGGTCTGACCACTGATGAAATTAATGGAAATGATTTAGCTATTATCAGGGAGGTTTCATCTTGCTTAAAGATATTTTTACTAAGACGAAGAAGAAGAAATATGCTACCATTCCATCGGAAACGGCAAAGCAGGATGTGCCGGAAGGAATCATGACAAAGTGTCCTAACTGCAAGAAAATCATGTATACCAAAGAATTGGTTAAGAACCTTAAAGTGTGTTTCCATTGTCATTACCACCATACTATGAATTCAAAAGAGCGTTTAGCAAGCTTTTTGGATGCTAATAGTTTTGAAGAAATTAACGCGAACATGATATCTGAAAATCCTCTGAATTTCCCGGATTATATTGAAAAGCTGGAGAAGGATCGGGAAAAGACAAAGATAAATGAAGCGGTAGTGACTGGGACAGGCACTGTAAACGGCCAAAAAATTGCAGTAGCTGTTATGGATTCCACATTCAGAATGGGAAGCATGGGTTCAGTAGTCGGAGAGAAAATTACCCGTGCCATTGAAAAAGCTGATGAATTACAGGTTCCTTTTATTATATTTACCGCTTCAGGCGGTGCACGAATGCAGGAAGGAGTCTTGAGCCTGATGCAAATGGCCAAGACAAGTGTCGCACTAAAAAGATTCAGTGATAATGGAGGACTCATTATTTCAATCATGACTCACCCGACAACAGGCGGTGTATCTGCAAGTTTTGCTTCACTGGGCGACTATAATCTGGCAGAACCTGGTGCGTTGATTGGATTTGCGGGACGCAGGATCATAGAACAAACGATTCGTGAAGAATTGCCGGAAGACTTCCAGACAGCAGAATTCTTACTAAAATGCGGTCAATTGGATGCAGTAATACCTAGAACAGAGTTAAAAGAAAAAATATCAGCTATTTTATCCATACATCAACCAGGAGGTGACTTCCAATGGCAGGAGAATTAGAATTTGAGCGTCCGGTTATGGAACTGAAAAAAAAGATTGCTGAATTAAAAGAATTTACCAAAACAGCCGATGTAGACCTATCTTCTGAGATAGAGAAGCTGGAAGCCAGGTTGGAAAAATTAGAAGCCGATATATATGAAAATATGAAACCGTGGGATCGTGTGCAGATTGCAAGGCATCCCGCAAGGCCGACTACACTGGATTATATCTCTCACCTTTTTGAGGATTTTTTCGAGTGTCATGGGGATCGTGCTTTTGGTGATGATGAGGCGATTGTTGGCGGTATCGCAAAGTTTAGGGGAGTTCCGGTTACTGTCATCGGCCACCAGCGGGGAAAAGACACAAAAGAGAATATCCGCAGAAATTTTGGCATGCCGCATCCCGAAGGATACCGCAAAGCATTAAGGCTTATGAAGCAGGCCGATAAATTCAGGAGGCCTATTATCTGTTTCATTGATACAAAGGGTGCCTACCCAGGGAAAGCTGCAGAGGAACGAGGACAGAGTGAGGCAATTGCCAAGAACCTGTTTGAAATGGCAAGCCTCAGAGTCCCGGTTATTTGTATCGTCATTGGGGAAGGCGGAAGCGGCGGAGCTCTTGCTCTTGGCGTAGGAAACCATATCCATATGCTCGAAAACTCCACTTATTCGGTTATTTCTCCAGAAGGAGCGGCTGCTATTCTTTGGAAAGATGCAACCCAGGCAAAAAAAGCTGCAGAATCCATGAGAATCACTGCACCGGATTTAAAGGAACTGGGTGTGGTGGATGAGATTATTGAAGAAGTAAAGGGCGGAGCCCACAAAGATGTAAAGGTTCAGGCTGCGGAAATTGGAGAAGTCCTTACTCACTCATTGAAGGATCTGATGGATCTTACTGAAGACCAGCTGATCAATCACCGGTACAACAAGTTCAAATCTATTGGCGAATATTCGTTTTTAAAGGAATTTATTGGGGTAAAATAAAAGCGTGCTTTCGGGCACGTTTTTATTTTTTTCAAAGCTGGCTGTGCAGAAAGCGAGGGCCGGCTCAGGCGTTGGAGAGTCGCAATAATACTGTCTTTATAGTAAAAAAAAGCAGTTTTTTCTATATAAAACGCTTTCAGTATCCCGACAATTCTGTATTTCTTTGAAATTGTCTGATTAAGTTGAGATGCTCCCTTCTTCATGGTATTTTAGAAATATTCAATAGCGTTTTGTTCAATAATAAGATAAGCATAGAATGCTCTGCTTTACATATAGAGAGCCTATATTACATACAGAATTTTCGGGCAGGCATGTACATTCTTTATAGGCTGTTAAAATACAGCACAGCAAGAAAACACGCTTTCTTATGGTGATATAAAAATTTGAGGTGATTATTGTGAAGAAAATAGGAGTCTTAACAAGCGGCGGCGATTCTCCTGGCATGAATGCGGCTGTACGTGCAGTTGTCCGTAAAGCGATCTATCATAATATTGAAGTGTATGGTGTTTATGGCGGATACTCCGGCTTGATGTCAGGAAATATTAAGAAGCTTGACCTGGGTTCGGTTGGTGATATCATCCATCGCGGCGGTACAGTTCTGCATTCGGCAAGAAGCGAAGAGTTCAAAACAAAAGAAGGCCAGCAAAAGGGCATTGAACAAATGAACAAGCACGGAATTGAAGGACTAGTCGTAATTGGCGGGGACGGATCATACCGTGGAGCAAAAGCTTTGACAGAGCATGGATTTCCTTGTGTGGGCGTACCTGGCACCATCGATAACGACATTCCGGGAACGCAATATACTATTGGTTTTGACACAGCATTAAATACGGTTATTGATGCAATTGATAAAATCCGTGATACAGCTACTTCCCATGAACGAACATTTATCATTGAAGTTATGGGAAGAGATGCAGGAGACATCGCTTTATGTGCAGGATTAGCAGGCGGTGCGGAGACTATCCTCATTCCTGAAGCAGGCTATAGTATGGATGAAATTGCAGAGAGACTTAAAAAGGGACATGAACGAGGCAAAAAACACAGTATCATTGTAGTTGCAGAAGGAGTCTGCAGCGGCGTGGAATTTGCCAAGCAAATCAAAGAAACAACAAATTTTGATACACGTGTGTCCGTGCTTGGTCATATGCAGCGGGGCGGTTCCCCAACTGCATTCGACCGGGTGCTGGCTAGCCGCCTTGGAGCATATGCAGTAGAGCTTATTCTTGAAGGCAAAGGCGGACGTGCAGTAGGAATTCAAAATAATAAACTGGTTGACCATGATATAATAGAAATATTGGATAGAGAGCATACACTTGACCTGGATCTCTACAAACTCTCGAAAGAGCTGTCTATTTAATTTTGCCGCATATAAACCAGCACGCTGCTCTCAAAAGCCGCCCTGTGCCGGTAATCTAGCTGCATTAATTCAGGAGGTAAATTATAATGCGTAAAACGAAGATCGTTTGTACTATTGGACCTGCCAGTGAAAGTGTTGAAAAGTTAACACAGCTTATTGAAGCAGGCATGAATGTTGCCCGTTTAAATTTTTCTCATGGTGATTTCGAGGAACATGGCCAGCGAATTCAGAATATCCGTGAAGCTTCTGAAAAGACCGGCAAGACTGTAGCCATCCTTTTAGACACTAAGGGGCCGGAAATCCGCACAAACAATATGGTGGATGGCGCGATTGAATTGAGAGCTGGGGAAAACATTATTATTACCATGAACGAGGTTGAAGGAACAGCAGAAAAATTCTCTGTTACATATGCAGGCCTTATTGAAGATGTGCACACAGGAAGCAAAATTCTGCTTGATGACGGTTTAATTGGTCTGGAAGTGACAAAAATTGATAAGGCCAACAGTGAAATCCACACAAAAATTTTAAATAGCGGAACACTTAAAAATAAAAAAGGCGTCAATGTTCCAGGTGTTTCTGTGAATCTTCCCGGCATAACTGAGAAAGATGCACAGGACATCATCTTTGGAATTGAACAGGGCGTCGATTTCATTGCCGCTTCTTTTGTCCGCAGAGCTTCTGATGTTTTGGAAATCAGACAGCTGCTTGAAGAGCACAATGCATCTTATATCAACATCATTCCTAAGATTGAAAATCAGGAAGGTGTAGATAATATTGAAGAAATTCTTGAAATTTCTGACGGACTAATGGTAGCGCGCGGAGACCTTGGAGTGGAAATTCCAGCAGAAGAGGTTCCGCTCGTACAAAAGCAATTAATTAAAAAATGCAATGCACAGGGGAAACCAGTCATTACTGCAACACAAATGCTCGATTCGATGCAGCGCAACCCGCGACCTACACGCGCAGAAGCGAGTGATGTAGCAAATGCCATTTTTGATGGTACTGATGCGATCATGTTGTCCGGTGAGACGGCTGCGGGCTCTTATCCTGTCGAGGCTGTGCAGACAATGCACAACATTGCATCAAGAGCGGAATCTGCATTAGATCATAAAGAAATTCTGTCAAATCGCAGCAAAGATAATGAGCATAACATTACTGATGCAATTGGAGAATCAGTGGCACATACAGCTCTAAACCTGGATGTCAACGCAATTATCACTCCGACTGAAAGCGGCCATACAGCTAGGATGATTTCCAAGTATCGTCCTAAAGCACCAATCGTTGCCGTTACTTCTAATGACCATGTGTCACGGCGTTTATCTTTAACATGGGGTGTATACCCTCAAATTGGCCAGAAAGCATCTACAACAGACGATATGCTTGATATCGCCGTTGAAGAAAGCTTGAACAGCGGAATTGTTGCTTCAGGAGATTTAGTTGTAATCACAGCAGGAGTTCCTGTGGGTGAAGCAGGTACCACCAACTTAATGAAAATTCATGTAGTGGGGGACATTCTTGCTAAGGCACAAGGAATCGGGCGTAAATCAGCCTTTGGAAAAGTCGTTGTGGCAAGAAATGCAGAGGAAGCATTAGCGAAGGTAACAGAAGGCTCTATTCTGGTTACAATTGGCTCAGACCGTGAAATGGTGCCTGCGATTGAGAAATGCAGTGCGCTTATTACAGAAGAAGGCGGGCTTACAAGCCATGCCGCTGTTGTCGGCCTTAATATTGGTATACCTGTCATTGTAGGGGTTGAAAATGCAACAAGCCTTTTAAAAGATGGACAGGAAATCACAGTTGACTCTCAGCGCGGTGTAATTTACAACGGCCATGCAAGCGTATTATAATTTGAATTTGTAGAAGGAAGGGGGCTCCCTTCCTTTTTTTACTTTGCGGGACAAATAGTTATATTCTCAGTGCCTTGTCTGATATAATAATGGTAAGTCTTAAACAAAATAGAGGTGGCTTAATGCGCTACATTCTTTTGCTGATGATAATCGTTCCAGCTGCTGAAATTGGAGTTTTACTTCTTTCAGGCAACACCATTGGGCTATGGCCTACACTTGCGATTATCCTGCTTACAGGTGTTCTCGGTGCTTATCTCGCTAAAAAGCAGGGTCTTGAAGCAATCAGAAAAATTCAGGATCAGATGCGATACGGTCAAATGCCTGGTGACGCTATTCTTGAAGGGGCCTGCATCCTTATTGGCGGGACGCTGCTTCTGGCACCCGGTTTCATTACAGATGCATTAGGCTTTACTATGCTTCTTCCTTCAACAAGAAAAGTCCTTAAAAACATGCTTTATATAGGGCTGAAAAAATGGATGAACAAGGGAACGATCACGATAATCAGGTAAAAATAGCTATATATAAAGCCGCTCCAATTCATAGGAGCGGCTGGTTTAATTTACTGGAATATGACAATCCCATGGTTATTACTCTTTTGGTTAGGCAAGTGCCCTGTATCCAATCCTCAGCATAGCATGACTTAAGGGGATGCCAAAATTTATGACCCTAATCGGCTTTTTCATTGCCTTTTATAAATAACCAGATATCTCTGAATACCCCAGCTTTATGAAGAGTAGTGAGGAGGACAAGAGTAACCGGACCTGCAATCAGGCCCAGAAAGCCAATCAGCTTAAAACCGGCAAATAAAGCAATCAGGGTTGCTAAAGGATCAAGCCCGATGCTTGATGAAAGAATCTTTGGCTCCATTATCTGGCGCTGGACCAAAACGATGATATAAAGAATGCCCAGCCCGAGTGCCCTGCTCATTTCTCCGCCGATTGCCTCATATATAATCCACGGCACAAAAATCAGCCCTGTTCCGAGATAGGGAATAATATCGACAAGGCCAGTCACAAGTGCAATTGTGATGGCATAATCGACACGCAGAATCAGAAGTCCGGCAAGTATGATAACCGTAGTAATAGATACTAAAGTAGCCTGTGCCTTGACGAAACCAAATAAAGCCTTCTGCAGATCGGCAAATACGGTTCTGCCGCTTTTTTTTGCGCGGCTGGGCAGCATGCGGCTGAAAATACCTGAAAGCCTGTGCCAATCCTTGCTTATAAAAAAAGTGGCCAGCAGCGAGAAGATCAGGACAGTTGCAGCATTGGGAAACCATGAAAGAATGTTTGGGATTTTCTCGAAAAATGCCTGGATAAAGTCTCCCAGTGTAGACCCAAATTGCTTCCCGACATTTTCTATATTCGTCATAATGGTATCCTGCTGTCCTGTTCCCAAGTTATTAAATAAACTTGCCAGCTGGTTATAAAGAGGAATGATTTGCCCTGCAAAGAATTGCTCAACAAAGCCTATTAAGGTATCAAGGTGCTGAGGTACTACTTTTGCTAAATAATCCGCACCTGATACGATCTCTGCCACCAGCAATGTGATTAATCCGGCAAAAATGGCAAAGATAATAATCAGTGCAATGAGCACTGCAAGAGCCCTTGGTAATTTCCATTTAACCTCCATTATATTGACCAAAGGGTTAATTAGAAAGGCAATGGCCAGTCCAATAATGAAAGGATAAGTCACTTTGGATAAATATAGGAAAGCATAGAGACTTAAGATCACCACTCCAATGACAAAGAAAAATCTTACGGTCCGATAGATATATGCCGGGTTCAAGTAATAGCCTCCTTATTAAATTTGAACAGACTAAGTCATTGCAGCTTTACTTTATGTAATGTTATTAGTCATATCATACATCATTTTATCAAGAGCTAAAAATAATTAGATATATTCTATTAGTACTTATTCTATTTTTAAATATCCGGCAAAGAACCCGGAAATTATTAAATTGCTTTAAATTATGTTACGATAATATAGAAAGCTGGCAGGTGAATTAGCAGATGTTTTCCCAATCACTCATTTTTTTGTTTCTATTGCTGGGGATAGGTGTAATAGCAAAAAATCAATCACTGATCATTGCTGTCTTTGTTTTGATTGTCCTTAAAGCAGCCGGCCTGGATTCAAAAACTTTTTCATTTCTGCAGTCCAAGGGAATTAACTGGGGTGTAACCATTATTACCATTGCTGTCCTTGCACCTATAGCCAGTGGTGAAATCGGCTTCCGGGATTTAGGCGGGGCATTTAAATCTCCTTATGCGTGGGTTGCTCTAGTCTCAGGGATTGCAGTTGCGCTTCTGGCAAAAGGCGGCATCGTATTGCTGGCTGAAGATCCCCATATTACAACTGCTCTTGTTCTGGGGACCATTCTTGCTGTCTCCTTATTTAAAGGCATTGCCGTCGGTCCTCTCATAGGAGCAGGGATTGCGTATATGGCAATGAAAGTCTTTGAGCTTTTTAAATGAAATGTTCTTAGATCCTTCATTGCCTTTGGGCAATAATGCAAATAAACTTTTCTTGAAAAATAATATTTTTTAACAAATTAAGTGCTTTTCATTCACAAAAGTCAGATAATTGTTTATAATAGGACTTGTAAGCGTAACCTATTTCACGGTACCTATTAAATTCAGTTAAGCTCTATTAAAATGTTATTAATATATTTATTTTTTCATTTTTGGAAAAATGTAAGCATTTTCTTTTTTTTAAGTGAGTACCGAGCAACCGCTCGATTAATGCATGCCAAGAGAAAGTTTATTTCTTCCATATATCGGGAGTTCACCAAATGAAGGTTTCACCTTTCGTAAATTTGGTCTGTAGATCGGCTGATAAAAGCCGGCTTTTAAATGGCTGTCCTGCAGTCCTATAAAAGTGTCCCAAAAAGATAAAGCAGAATGTGGACATGACGAGGAAGCTTTTCTGAAAAGATGAAAAATCAGGTTCGGCTTACTTTTGTTTAATGTACAGACAAAAATGGGTATGGGGAAATTTTATTATGTAAAGGAGAGATTCGGTATGACAGTAACACGCGGTCTTGAAGGGGTAGTAGCTACTACTTCGTCTATCAGCTCCATCATAGACGATACATTAACATATGCTGGCTACAATATTGATGATTTGGCTGAAAATGCAAGCTTTGAAGAGGTTATTTATCTTTTATGGCACAGAAAGCTTCCTGCTAAAGCCCAACTGGATGAGTTAAAGAGTCAGCTTGCAGCAAACTACTCTCTTCCAGAGGAAGTTCTGAACCATTTTAAAACATATCCAATTGACAAAGTGCATCCAATGGCTGCCCTTCGTTCTGCAGTGTCTCTATTAGGACTTTATGATGAAGAAGCAGACCAGATGGATGAAGAAGCAAACTATAAAAAAGCAGTTCGCCTTCAAGCTAAAATGCCTGCTATCGTAACGGCATTTGCAAGAGTAAGAAAGGGCCTTGAACCAATTGCTCCTAGAACAGATCTTGGATTTGCAGCCAACTTCCTATACATGCTTACAGGCGAAGAGCCTGAACCAATCGCAATTGAAGCATTTAATAAAGCGCTGGTTCTTCATGCGGACCATGAACTGAATGCCTCCACGTTCACTGCACGGGTATGTGTAGCTACTTTGTCAGATATTTATTCAGGAGTTACAGCAGCTATTGGCGCATTGAAAGGACCATTGCATGGCGGTGCCAATGAGGCGGTAATGAAGATGCTTACTGATATCGGCACTCTTGAAAATGTAGAGCCGTATATCCGTGAAAAGCTTGAAAAGAAAGAGAAAATCATGGGCTTTGGCCATCGTGTTTACCGTCAGGGCGATCCTCGTGCCAAGCACTTAAGGGAAATGTCTAAAAAGCTTACAGAACTTACTGGAGAACCACACTGGTACGAAATGTCCACGCAAATTGAAGCGATTGTTACCGGAGAGAAAAAACTTCCGCCAAATGTCGACTTCTATTCTGCTTCTGTTTACCATAGCCTGGGAATCGACCATGACCTGTTCACGCCGATTTTTGCTGTAAGCCGTGTATCTGGCTGGCTGGCTCATATTCTCGAACAATATGAAAATAACCGTTTGATCCGCCCGCGTGCAGACTATACAGGTCCGGGAATGCAAAAATACGTTCCAATAGAGCAAAGAGGTCTATAATAGGCTGAAAAAACAGATTAAAAAGACTAAAATTACTACTCAGCATTTTACTTTTTATCAAAAAATTGCTGTAATAGAGAGAGCAGGGAAAAGGTTAGGGGCATATGCCTTCTAACCTTTGAATCTGATATACTGATGCAGCATTGCGCCGACCGAAGACTATATAAATAAAAAGGCTGATGCTTGCACTTTTCAAAATGGAGGGTATAACAATGCAAGGTGAAAAAATCACAGTTACTAATGGTGTACTAAACGTACCAAACAATCCAATCGTTCCTTTTATCGAAGGAGACGGAACAGGACCTGATATTTGGGCGGCAGCTTCCCGTGTATTGGATGCATCTGTAGAAAAAGCATATAACGGTGAGCGCAAGCTTGTCTGGAAAGAAGTGTTAGCAGGAGAAAAAGCCTTCAACCAGACTGGAGAGTGGCTTCCTTCTGAAACACTTGACGTGATCAATGAATATCTTATTGCCATTAAAGGTCCATTAACAACACCAATCGGCGGCGGAATCCGTTCTCTAAACGTTGCGCTTCGCCAGGAGCTTGACCTGTTTGTGTGCCTGCGTCCGGTTCGCTGGTTTGAAGGTGTTCCTTCTCCAGTCAAACGCCCTCAGGATACTGATATGGTTATTTTCCGTGAAAATACTGAAGATATTTATGCCGGCATTGAGTATGCTAAGGGCTCTGATGAGGTTAAAAAGCTAATTTCATTCCTTCAGGATGAGATGGGTGTTAATAAAATCCGCTTCCCGGAAACTTCAGGCATCGGCATTAAGCCTGTTTCAGAAGAGGGAACCAGCCGCCTTGTACGTGCTGCTATTGAGTATGCCATTAAAGAAGGCCGTAAATCTCTAACACTTGTACATAAAGGCAATATCATGAAATTTACTGAAGGTGCCTTTAAGAACTGGGGTTATGAGCTTGCTGAAAGAGAGTACGGAGAAAAAGTATTCACTTGGGCTCAATATGACCGCATTAAGGATGAGCAGGGTGTTGAGGCTGCAAACAAAGCTCAGGCAGATGCAGAAGCAGCCGGCAAAATTATTGTTAAAGATGCGATTGCTGATATTTTCCTTCAGCAGATCCTTACCCGTCCAAAAGAGTTTGATGTTGTTGCAACAATGAACTTGAACGGTGATTATATTTCTGATGCCCTTGCTGCACAGGTAGGCGGAATTGGTATTGCTCCTGGAGCAAACATTAACTATGAAACAGGACATGCGATCTTCGAAGCAACACATGGTACAGCTCCGAAGTATGCTGGCCTTGATAAGGTTAATCCTTCATCTGTTATTCTTTCAGGTGTATTAATGCTTGAGCACCTCGGATGGAACGAAGCTGCAAACATGATCGTTAAATCTATGGAAAAATCTATTGCTTCTAAAGTCGTAACATATGACTTTGCGCGTCTAATGGATGGAGCAACAGAAGTAAAATGCTCTGAATTTGCCGACGAACTAATTAAAAACATGGAATAAAAAAGTAAAAGCGCCTTTAATAAAAGGCGCTTTTGACTAATATACTATTCATGCAGTG
Source organism: Cytobacillus sp. EB106-05-05-XG126 (assembly GCF_058791715.1). Classification (NCBI taxonomy): domain Bacteria; kingdom Bacillati; phylum Bacillota; class Bacilli; order Caryophanales; family Bacillaceae; genus Cytobacillus; species Cytobacillus sp. EB106-05-05-XG126. The sequence goes on from NZ_JBYTDU010000002.1 coordinate 144,180, forward strand.
CTATTTTGTGTGCTTCCCTGAGGAAACTTCTTTTGCCGGGCAGCTGGCGATTCTCTGAAATTGTGTATATAGGAAGGCTGTTCCTTGTAACAGCCTCTTACATAAAGGATGCAAATCCTGAAACTTTTATTTCCAAAAGGAGGAACTGCTCATGTCATTGAAACGCAAAAAGATTTCTGTAATCGGTGGAGGATTTACTGGAGCAACAACTGCATTCTTACTGGCTCAGAAGGAACTTGGTGATGTCGTTCTGGTCGATATTCCGCAAATGGAAAACCCTACAAAGGGAAAAGCTCTTGATATGCTTGAAGCTAGTCCTGTTCAGGGATTCGATGCGAATATCACAGGTACTTCAAGCTATGAAGATACACAAGACTCTGACATTGTAGTTATTACAGCAGGCATTGCACGGAAGCCGGGCATGAGCCGGGATGACCTTGTACAAACGAACCAGAAGATTATGAAAAGTGTAGCGCAGGAGATTGCAAAACATTCTCCAAATAGCTATATTGTTGTGCTGACTAATCCAGTGGATGCGATGACTTATACAGTTTTCAAGGAATCAGGCTTCCCGAAAAACCGTGTAATCGGCCAGTCAGGTGTTCTTGACACAGCTCGCTTCCGGACATTTGTCGCGCAGGAACTGAATTTGTCTGTTAAAGACATTACAGGATTTGTACTTGGCGGACATGGTGATGACATGGTTCCGCTAGTCCGCTATTCATATGCTGGCGGCATTCCTTTAGAATCATTAATTTCAAAAGATCGTCTAGATGCCATTGTCGAGCGTACACGAAAAGGCGGAGGAGAGATCGTCAACTTATTAGGGAACGGAAGTGCCTACTATGCTCCAGCTGCTTCCCTTGTGGAAATGTGTGAAGCTATCCTTAAAGATCAGCGCCGCGTACTGCCTTCCATTGCTTACCTTGAAGGAGAATATGGCTACGAAGGAATCTATCTGGGTGTGCCTGCAATTCTTGGAGCAAATGGAATAGAAAAAGTAATAGAGCTTGAACTGACAAGTGAAGAAAAAGCTGCCCTAGATAAGTCGGCAGATTCAGTTCGCAAGGTAATGGAAGTATTAGCTTACTAGGATGTTCTAATCTATGTGAAGAAAATCCGGGGATTTTTTCCCGGATTTTTTTACTGGAAGCCCTTTTGGGAAATAGTATAAAATGATATCATATAGAAAATAGACTGAATAATTTAAAATATTGAGCAGTCTATTTTTTTACAGTGATTATGTAAACGGTTACAACACTCGGAGGTGCTTAGCTATGCTGCTTGGAAAGAAAAGAAAACTGGGAAGAACCATTGAAGAAATATCTGTGGGCGAAAAATTGACGCTGACAGAAAAAATAGAAGACAAGGATCTATTGCTGTACCTGGGGCTGACAAACGATGCAAACCCTTTATATATTCAGCATGATTATGCTTCACAAACACCTTATAAAAAACCAATTGTACCAAGTGTTATGCTGAATGGCATTATAAATTCTGCCATATCAAAATATTTGCCGGGCCCTGGAAGCCATGTTTTAAAACAGGACATCGAGTACTCAAAGCCTGTCTATCATTATGGTACGGTTCAATTTTTATTTGAAGTAATAGAAGTGAACACCTCAAATCATACCGTGCAAATTAAGGTACAGGGAACAAATGAGGAGGACCAGACAGTTATTAATGGACAGCTCCTTGTATGCCCGCCATACAAGCCTCAGCCAATGGATGGAAATGCCTTGGACAATTTCTGATAGTCAAAAGATGTGCAGCATATGCACATCTTTTTTTGATGAAATCCATCCTTTCCAGCAATTGACCCGAAAAACATCATGAAATATATTATAATAAAGATGTATGGCAAATAGGGGTTGATAGGCAGGAGGGATACCTGCTTTTTTAAAAAAATCGCTGACAATCAATCAGCTGAAGTTCAAACAGGGGTAATTCATTCACTCGGAGGATCGTATGGATAAGAAAATTCTAGTTGTAGATGACGAACAATCTATCGTAACTTTACTTCAATATAACCTGCAGCAGGCAGGCTATGAAGTAATTACAGCCATGGATGGCCAGGAAGGCAAAGATCTGGCCATTTCTGAAAAGCCGGATCTTATTGTACTTGATCTTATGCTGCCAAAGCTTGATGGAATAGAAGTATGCAAACAGCTTAGACAGCAGAAAATAGCGACGCCTATTTTAATGCTGACGGCCAAGGATGATGAATTTGATAAGGTTCTTGGTCTTGAACTGGGTGCAGATGATTACATGACAAAACCTTTCAGCCCACGGGAAGTGGTTGCCAGAGTTAAAGCTATCTTACGGAGAACACAATTTGTGCCTGAAGCTGCCGAGGAAAAAGCAGAAGATGGAGATTCTTTTAAAATTGGCGGCCTTAAGATCTTTCCACAGCATTATGAAGCCTATTTTGAAGAAGGACTTCTTGAATTAACTCCGAAGGAATTTGAATTGTTATTATATCTTGCCAAGAATAAGAGCCGTGTCCTTACAAGGGATCAGCTGCTTAGTGCAGTCTGGAATTATGATTTTGCAGGAGACACGAGAATCGTTGATGTACATATTAGCCATTTAAGAGAGAAAATTGAAGCAAACACCAAAAAACCTATATATATTAAGACCATTCGCGGACTGGGCTACAAATTGGAGGAGCCTAAAGGAGAATGACAACCTTTCGCACCCGCCTGCTTTTCGCATTGCTTTCTTTGATTCTGATTGTTTTAGTTGCATTAGGCCTTCTTTTAGGCCAGCTTTTTAAAAGCTATTATTTAAATACATTTGATGCACGTCTGCAAAAAGAGACTGAAATGGCGGCGAGTTATATTGAGGGCAATGGAGGCATTGGATCCATTACTATTGAGAGAATCAATGAGCTGGGTGACATACTTGATGTGCGTGTAACTGCTACTGATAGCAAGGGCAGAATATTAATGGATAGCAGCGTGAAAAGTGAGACATCACAAAGCAGGCACCAGGAAATCATATTAGAAGTATTAAAAAAGAAATCTGTATATGAATCAGGATGGGAAGTGGCCGGAGGGTTTAATCTGCACTATTATTGGCAGCCTGTCATGATAAATGGCGAGAAGGAAGGCTATATTTTCTTGAGCACGAAACTTGCTGAATTCCAAAAGGCCTATCAGCAGATTTGGTGGATTTTAGCTGTCAGTCTTGGTCTGTCTTTATTTCTGATTATTCTGCTCGGGTCAAGAATTACGGCCCGATATACAAAGCCTATTGAGTCAGCAACACAGGTTGCGATTGAACTTACTAAGGGAAACTATCGGGCAAGAACATATGAAGATCAGGAAGATGAAACAGGTATGCTGAGTAAGTCTATCAATGTACTGGCGAGGAATCTTCAGGAAATGGTGAAATCCCAGGAAATGCAGCAGGACCGACTGGGTGCTCTTATTGAAAACATGGGAAGCGGTTTGATTCTTATTGACAGCAGAGGCTATATTAATTTAGTGAACCGGCCATATAAAGAGGTTTTCAATGTAAATCCTTCCGAATACCTTTACAAGCTCTATTATGAAGTGATAGAACACAAAGGTATTACCGAAGTGGTTGAAGAAATTTTTATGACCGAGCAGAAAGTAAAAAAGCAGCTCATTATTCCCGTCAATATCGAAAGACGTTATTTTGAAGTATATGGAGTTCCGATTATCGGCACGAATGATGAATGGAAAGGGATACTGCTTGTTTTTCATGATATTACAGAACTGAAGAAGCTTGAGCAGATGAGGAAGGATTTTGTAGCGAATGTTTCTCATGAATTGAAAACACCTATTACCTCTATAAAGGGCTTCTCTGAAACTCTCTTGGATGGTGCAATGGAAAACAAACAGACTCTTAATGATTTCCTCAATATCATTTTGAAGGAAAGTGATCGTCTGCAATCTCTTATTCAGGAATTATTGGATCTGTCGAAAATTGAAAAGCAAGGCTTTAGCTTGTCCATTCAGCAGCTGGATCTGGCTGATGTGCTCGAAGATGTGGTGGCCATCATGAAAGGGAAAGCGGCGGAAAAGGAAATCGTTTTGGAATATAAGAGAGAGGATAAACCAGTATATATTGAAGGTGATGTTCACCGGCTTAAGCAGGTGTTTATAAATATCATATCAAATGCAATTTCTTATACGCCAAATCAGGGGGTCGTCTATATTTCGTCGGCAAAGACCGGCAGAACAGTTTTAACCGAAATAAGGGATACGGGGATTGGAATTGAAGCCAGTGAAATTCCGCGTATTTTTGAACGTTTTTATCGGGTTGATAAAGCCAGAAGCAGGAACTCCGGCGGAACAGGGCTGGGGCTTGCAATCGTAAAGCATCTCGTTGAAGCACATAAGGGAACCATCTCGGTAAAAAGCGAGGTCGGCAAAGGCACCGCCTTTATTATTGAACTTCCGAATAAAATATAGAAAAAGATGGATGAAGCGGCAGAATTAACTTTACATTATTTTTACAGGAGATTTATGCTCCCTTTACATTTCGCTGATAAAATCATAATTGTTAAACCCCTTCATCCAAGGAGCCATAGAAAAAGGTGAAAGCTGACCCCGCTTTCGCCTTTTTCGTGTAATAAGAAATTTAAAATTTTGAATTTCGATAACTGTCTAGCTCCAGCGCCTACCCCCTCGAGGTCACAAGCCAATCCACCCAAAAAGGCAAAGAACGCCTTTCCGGAAGGCTCGTCTTGTGCTTGTCGGGGGTGGGCAAGGCGCTTCCGCTTTTCTAATTTTGTCATATTTATGAAACCTTTACGTAAATAAATCGTATGAAAAGGTATAGAAAGTGCCAGGAAGGGGAGAGAGAAATGATCAGCTTAAAGCGGATTTATACAATCGCAGGCCTAATTATCGCAATTGTTATTTTAAGTATAGTTGCCTTTACAACATGGTATACCGTGGATGAATCGGATCAGGCAGTCATTTTAACATTTGGAAAGGTTGAGGAAGGCATTACGGAGCCGGGACTTCACTTTAAATTGCCGTGGCCTGTCCAAAGCGTGGAGAAGCTTTCGAAGGAAACATTTTCGCTGCAGTTTGGATATGAAGAAAAAGATGGGGAAATAAAGGATTTTCCCGATGAGACAAAGATGATAACCGGGGATGAAAATATCGTTCTTGCAGATCTGGTTGTACAGTGGAAAATTACTGATCCGGAAAAATACCTTTATAATGCTGAAGAGCCGGAAGAAATTCTATATGATGCTACTTCCTCATCCTTAAGAAGTATTATTGGAGGATCGAAGATAGATGACGCGCTGACCTCAGGTAAAGCAGATATCGAAGCGGATGTCAGAGAGCTCCTAACCTCTTTAATTGGCAAATATGATATTGGCATATCAATTCTTGCAGTAAAACTCCAGGATGTCGAGCTGCCGAATGATGATGTAAGAAAAGCTTTTACGGATGTAACCGATGCGAGGGAAACCGCAAATACTAAAAAAAATGAAGCAGATAAATATAAGAATCAGAGAATGAATGAAGCAGAAGGTGAGAAGAAAGCCCTTATCTCTAAAGCGAATGGGGAAAAGGCAGCCCGTCTTGAAAGAGCACGTGGAGATGTAGCAGTCTTTAATAAATTGTATGGGGAATATAAAAATAATCCTGATATAACAAGAGAGCGTCTTGTCATTGAAACGCTTGAGCAAGTTCTTCCAGGTGCAGAAATTTACATTATGAATGACGATGGAAACACTATGAAGTATTTCCCGATCAGGCCTCTGGAGAAAGAACAGGCCAAACCGAAAGAGGAGGGAGGCGCGGATAATGAGTGATCAAAATATTGTGAATATCAATGAACGGGGCGGAAATTTCAAGTGGAGAAGCTACACCAAACTAGGAATCATCCTGGTGCTCATCATTGCAGGACTAGGGATATTGTTCAGCAACCTGTTTATTGTAAAGGAAGGGGAATACAAGGTTATCCGTCAATTTGGAGAGGTGGTAAGGATTGAGAGTGAACCTGGATTAGCGTATAAAATACCATTCATCCAAAGTGTCTCTACGCTCCCAAAATATCAAATGACTTATGACGTGTCTGAAGCTGAAATCAATACAAAGGACAAAAAAGTTATGATTATCGATAACTATGCTGTCTGGAAGATTGATGATCCCAAGAAAATGATTTCAAACGCCAGAACATTGGAGGGAGCGGAGGCCAGAATGGAAGAGTTCATCTACTCCGTGACCCGCTCCGAACTGGGTCGGCTGAATTATGAAGAAATCATCAATGATGAAAAATCTTCACGAGGATCATTGAATGATCAAATCACCACAAAAGTGAATGAACTGCTTGCAAATGATAATTATGGAATCGCAGTAACAGATGTTCGCATTAAACGGACTGATCTACCGGCTGAAAATGAACAGTCTGTGTATACCAGGATGATTTCCGAGCGCCAGTCGACAGCCCAGGAATATCTGTCCAGGGGTGATGCCCAGAAGAATGTTATTATTGCTGAAACAGACAGGACCGTCAGGGAAATGCTTGCGAAGGCCCAGGCAGATGCTGAAGTCATTCGGGCAGAAGGGGAAGCGGGAGCCGCGAAGGTCTACAATGAAGCCTTCTCAAAAGATCCTGAATTCTATTCCTTATTCCGCACACTTGAATCCTACAAAAAGACTATCAATGGCGAGACTGTAATTGTTCTGCCTTCTGATTCACCATATGCCCGTCTGCTGATGGGGAATACAAATTAGATAGCATTTAAATGGAAAGCCGTTATTTTTCTTTCTCTATCTGCTCATGATAGAATAAAGGAAAATAACGGCTTATTTATTGTGGGCAAGGGCACTTGTGCTTTTCAAGTTAGACAACTGTCTAGCTGCAGCGCCTGCCCCCTCGAGGTGTCGGGGGTGGACAAGGCGCTTCCGCTTTTCTTAATAAGGAGGAGATATTAGTTGGATAAAAAAAAGCTTGTTCTGATAGACGGCAACAGCATTGCTTATCGGGCATTTTTTGCTTTGCCGCTCTTAAACAATGATAAAGGAATACATACCAATGCTGTATACGGATTTACCATGATGCTGCAGAGGATTCTGGAGGATGAAAAACCGACGCATCTCCTTGTGGCGTTCGATGCCGGAAAAACAACATTCCGCCATAAAACCTTTAGCGAGTATAAAGGCGGCCGGCAGAAAACTCCACCTGAGCTATCAGAGCAGTTTCCTTATATTAGAGAGCTTCTTGATGCTTATGGAATCTCCAGATATGAACTGGAAAATTATGAAGCGGATGATATCATTGGAACACTATCCCTCCATGCTGAAAAAGATGGCTATGAAGTTAAAGTTATATCAGGGGATAAGGATTTAACACAGTTAAGTTCTGATTCTGTCACAGTCAGTATCACCCGCAAAGGAATTACAGATATTGAAGAATACACGCCAGCTCATATAGAAGAGAAATACGGAATCACACCTGACAGGATTATTGATATGAAAGGCCTGATGGGTGATAGTTCAGATAATATTCAGGGTGTGCCGGGAGTGGGCGAAAAAACAGCCCTTAAATTGCTGAAAGAGTTTGGAACCCTTGAAGAGCTCTTGGAGTCTGTTGATGACGTGAGCGGAAAAAAACTGAAAGAAAAGCTGGAAGAATTCAGGGACCAAGCTTTAATGAGCAAAGAACTTGCTACTATCACAAGGGAAGCTCCCGTTGAAATCAAAATTGATGACATTGAATATGAAGGTTTTGAAAAAGAAAAAGTTATAAGCATCTTTAAAGAACTTGGCTTTAACTCGCTGCTGGAAAAAATCGGCGGGGACACTGAAGCAATCGAAGAGAATCTGGATGAAATTGAATTTATCATAGCAGATGAAATTAAAGAAGATATGTTTTCTGATGAAAATGCATTTTATGTTGAGCTTTTAGAGGATAATTACCATTATGCAGACATCATTGGTTTTTCCGTTGCGAATGATAAAGGGAATTTCTACTTCTCCAAAGATAAGGCTTTAGAATCAGATATTTTTAAAAGATGGGCTGAAGATGAAACGAAAAAGAAGACAGTGTATGATGCAAAAAGATCTGAAGTGTCACTCCGGCATCATGGGATTCATCTAAAGGGAGCAGACTTTGATCTCTATATTGCTTCATATATTATTAACCCATCTCAGAGTATTGAGGATATAGCATCTATAGCAAAAAATCATGGCTATCATGCGATTCAATCTGATGAAGCTTTCTACGGCAAAGGAGCAAAAAGGCGGATTCCGGAAGAAAAAGAACTTGGCGGACATTTGGCAAGAAAAGCAGCAGCTTTGATGACATTGAGGGAAAAGCTTGATAGTGATTTAAAGGAAAACCAGCAATCTGAGCTGTTTTATGACCTGGAAATGCCACTTTCTTTAATATTAGCAGATATGGAGTCAACTGGAGTTAAAGTGGATTTAGGACGCTTGAGGACAATGGGACAAGACCTGCTCTCCAAATTGGATGAAATTGAAAAGCGGATACATGAGCTTGCCGGGGAAGCTTTTAATATCAATTCTCCTAAACAGCTCGGTGTAATTCTTTTTGAAAAATTAGGGCTGCCAGTCATTAAAAAAACGAAGACAGGCTATTCCACTTCGGCGGATGTACTTGAAAAACTTGAGAATGACCATGAAATAATCCGGGACATCCTGCACTACCGCCAGCTTGGCAAGCTTCAGTCCACTTATATTGAAGGCCTGTTGAAGGTAGTTAACAATGAAACAGGTAAAGTCCACACCAGGTTTAATCAGGCACTTACCCAGACAGGAAGATTAAGCTCAACTGATCCAAATCTGCAAAATATTCCAATCCGTCTGGAGGAAGGGCGAAAAATCAGGCAGGCATTTGTTCCTTCAGAACCGGGATGGGCTATCTTTGCTGCAGACTATTCGCAGATTGAACTGAGAGTACTGGCTCATATTGCAGATGATGAAAAGCTGATTGAAGCCTTTAATGAAGATATGGATATCCACACCAAAACGGCAATGGAAGTATTTCATGTAAAAGCCGATGAAGTTACGTCCAATATGCGGCGCCATGCAAAGGCCGTTAACTTCGGAATAGTCTACGGAATCAGTGATTATGGCCTTTCCCAGAGCCTCGGAATCACACGGAAAGAAGCCGGAAAATTTATTGACCGGTATCTTGAGAGCTATCCTGGTGTTAAGCAGTACATGGATGATATTATCCATGAAGCAAAACAGAAAGGTTTTGTCTCGACGCTTCTTCACAGAAGAAGATATCTGCCAGAAATCACTAGCCGAAACTTCAACCTGCGAGGTTTTGCAGAGCGGACAGCTATGAACACTCCAATTCAGGGAAGTGCAGCAGATATTATTAAAAAAGCCATGATTGACATGGCTGACCGCTTAAGAAAAGAAGAACTCAAAGCACGGCTTCTGCTGTCAGTTCACGATGAACTAATCTTTGAAGCACCTGAGGATGAAATAGAGAAACTCAAAAAAATCGTGCCGGACGTAATGGAAAATACAGTAGAATTGAAAGTTCCGCTCAAAGTGGATTATTCCTATGGCCCAACATGGTTTGATGCGAAATAATAGTACATTGTATTTTTGAATGCAGAAAATTCATGATAAAGGAGGAATAACCATGCCGGAACTTCCTGAAGTTGAAACGGTCAGAAGAACATTGCAGCAATTGGTGATCGGCAAAACCATTTCACATGTTTCGGTTTTCTGGCCTAAGATAGTTAAGCATCCCGAAGAGCTTGCTCAATTCAAGGATGCTTTAGCAGGCCAAACCTTTCAGGACATTGGCAGGAGAGGGAAATTCCTAATCCTCTACACCTTTGACTATGCACTTGTGTCCCACCTGAGAATGGAGGGCAGATACGGCCTTTACTCCAAAGAAGAACCTGCTGAAAAACACACTCATGTCATTTTTCATTTTACAGATGGCACTGAACTCAGATACAAAGATGTTCGTAAATTTGGAACGATGCACCTATATGCAAAGGGTGAAGAACTTAAGGCACTTCCTCTGGCACATCTGGGACCGGAACCATTTGCAGAAGAATTTACGGTGGACGACCTTGCTGCCCGGCTTGCCCGGACCTCCCGCCATGTAAAAACTGCGCTTCTAGATCAGAAAACGATCGTAGGGCTTGGCAATATATATGTGGATGAAGCTTTATTCCGTTCTCGAATTCATCCTGAAAGAGCGGCAAATAGCTTAACAAGAAGCGAATTGGAGACACTTCACAAAGAAATTGGAGATACCCTGAGAGAAGCGGTAGATAAAGGAGGAAGCACCATTCGCTCCTATGTTAATTCCCAGGGGCAAATTGGCATGTTCCAGCTTGAGCTTTTTGTTTATGGGAGAAAAGGGGAAGGTTGCAAAGTGTGCGGAAGCACACTTGAGCGGATCGTAACCGGGGGCAGGGGTACAGTATTCTGTCCGGCTTGCCAGAGAAAATAATAATCCGGAATAGAGCTAAAATGCGTTTCGAATAACATTGGATGGGCTTCTTCCATATACTATCGTAGCGATTGACAGGGAGGAGCTCTATTCTATGGCGCATATATTCTCACTTTTGATACTTGCTTTTGCTGTCAGTCTTGACAGTTTCAGTGTCGGTTTAACCTATGGTTTAAGGAAAATGAGCATACCATTTAAATCGATCAGTATAATCGCTTGCTGTTCAGCTCTCACATTAATGGCCGCCATGACAATCGGCCATTTAATAGAAGCCTTTTTGTCCCCGGCTTTAGCTGAAAGTTTAGGAGGAGTCATTCTGATTTTTCTCGGTGCCTGGGTTCTATATCAATTTTTCAGGCCGGAAAAGGTGAAGGATGTTGTCCTCCCGCATGAAAAGACAATTGTAAATCTGGAAATCAAATCTCTTGGGCTTGTCATTAATATTCTGAAAAAGCCCATGTCCGCCGATTTTGACAAATCCGGTGCCATCACAGGAATTGAAGCACTAATGCTTGGGCTCGCCCTATCACTTGATGCTTTCGGAGCGGGGATCGGTGCAGCTATGCTGGGGTACTCACCTTACTACCTGGCAATGACGGTCGCCGTTATGAGCTCTCTGTTTGTGTTTATGGGAATGCAGGTGGGGGCTGTTTTCTCAAAAAGCGGATGGGTCCATAAGTTCTCATTCATTCCAGGCATTATTTTGATCGTAATTGGGATTCTGAAAATCTAGCATTTTATTAGAAAGGAACACACTATGTCACTGACTGTAGGTTTGACAGGCGGGATTGCAAGCGGGAAAAGCACCGTTTCATCTCTCCTAATTAAAAAAGGGTACACTGTAATAGACGCGGATATAGAAGCGAGGTTAGCTGTTGAAAAAGGTGAGGAAGCTTATCAGGAAATTCTCCGTCATTTTGGGGAAAGAGTTCTTCTCAAGGACGGTTCAATTGATCGTGCAGAACTGGGCTCCATTATATTTCATAATGAAACAGAGCGGAAAGCCTTAAATAGCATTGTACATCCTGCCGTCCGCAAAAGAATGACAGCCAAGAAGGAACAAGCTATCAGCCGTAAGGAACAGCTGATTATTCTTGATATCCCGCTTTTATTTGAAAGTAAATTACAATACATGTGCGACAAAACCTTATTAGTATATGCAGATGAAGATATACAGCTGCAAAGGCTGATGCAAAGAAATCAGCTATCCGAAAAAGAAGCGATGGCAAGAATTCAATCCCAGATGCCTTTAAAAGATAAGAAGGCATTGGCCGATGCTGTAATTGATAATAATGGCACAATTGAAGAAACAGAAAAACAATTGTGGGGTATTTTAAAAAAATGGAATGCTGTCTGAGGAGCCTTTGATAGGCTCTTTTTTGATGTGCTTAAAGCCTAATTAGTATGACAAAAATAATCAGCCATGCGACTGTAAGATAGACCATTACCATATAAAAAGCAGAAAGTGCCTGGGCTGATATTTCTGAATTGTTGAACATTAAAAAATCCGCATTTTATTCATCACAAATGATCTTCAATATGTTATACTAATTACATCTTAAGGTAATAAAAAGTATAACACTAATGCGGAAGGGGCCGTAACATGAAGGCGAAAATAGCGATTAATGGTTTTGGAAGAATTGGACGTATGGTTTTTAGAAAAGCCATCCTTGATGAAAATCTTGAAGTGGCTGCCATAAATGCAAGCTATCCGGCTGAAACTTTGGCACACTTAATTAAATATGATACCAACCATGGACCATTCGAGGGAAGCGTTGTTCCGGAAGACAATGCTATTGTTGTGAACGGTAAAAGGGTTCAGCTTGTAAGCAGCCGGAATCCTGAAGAACTTCCCTGGAAAGAAATGAATATCGATATCGTTATTGAAGCTACAGGAAAGTTTAATTCCCGTGATAAAGCGGCTCTTCATCTTGATGCCGGAGCTAAAAAGGTCATACTTACTGCTCCTGGAAAAAATGAAGATGTGACTATTGTTATGGGCGTAAATGAAAGCGCATTAAAAATCGAAGAACATGATATTATTTCAAATGCATCCTGTACAACAAACTGCCTTGCACCTGTTGCAAAAGTCCTTGATGAACAATTTGGCATTGAAAACGGACTTATGACAACAGTTCATGCATATACAAACGATCAAAAAAATATTGATAACCCGCATAAGGATTTACGCCGTGCACGTGCCTGCGGACAGTCGATCATCCCGACTTCCACTGGTGCTGCCAAAGCTTTGTCGCTGGTATTGCCTCATTTAAAGGGCAAATTGCATGGTATGGCACTGCGTGTGCCGACTCCTAACGTTTCCTTAGTGGATCTCGTGGTAGACTTAAAGCGGGACGTTACAATTGAAGAAGTGAATGCGGCATTTGCTACAGCTTCACAAGGATCGCTGCATGGTATCCTGGATATTACTGACGAACCGTTAGTGTCAATCGATTTCAACACAAATGAACACTCTGCCATCATTGATGGATTATCTACAATGGTAATCGGCACCAGCAAAGTGAAAGTGCTTGCCTGGTACGATAATGAGTGGGGCTATTCTTGCCGTGTCGTAGACTTGACAAAATATGTTGCACAGGAACTTTTTCAGGCATCTGCCGTAAAAGTTGGATAATTGCCAATCTCTTTTAATATAAAACTACCCATACCCTTAAAGCCTGCCATTCCCCGGCAGGCTCCTTTTATTGGACAAAACTAAATCCTGAGAAGGAAAATTCTTCAGAAATTTTGCCAAAAAAAATGTAAAACAATGTGTTGCAAAAAGAAATTAAACAAAGTATACTAATCCTCGTGAACTTCTTCGAGGTTTTGGTATGGTAGCTACTTAAAGGGTTAGGACCTCTCTGGACTAACTTTCCCCCGTGGTAGTTATAGACCAGTATAAATCTGGAATTTCATTAATTAATAGCTTAAAAGTTTAAAGGGGGAAATTTGAATATGGAAACTATGGGTCGTCACGTAATCTCAGAACTTTGGGGATGCGATTTTGAAAAGTTAAATGATATGGATTTTATTGAGCAGACATTCGTAAATGCTGCATTAAAATCTGGTGCTGAAATTCGCGAGGTTGCATTTCATAAATTTGCGCCACAGGGTGTAAGCGGAGTGGTGATCATCTCTGAATCTCATTTAACTATTCACAGCTTCCCGGAGCATGGCTATGCCAGCATTGATGTGTATACGTGTGGAGATCTTGACCCTAACATTGCTGCAGACTTTATTGCAGAAGCGTTAGGAGCTCAAACGCGTGAGAATATCGAAATTCCTCGCGGTATGGGTCCAGTTCAAGTTAAACAAGCTCAAGTACTTTAATACAGAATGACTCTTAGGCAATCCAGAGGTGTATCTAATACACCTCTTTTTATTTTGCCTAAAATCCATTGCCTTTAGTATCTCTATAAAAAATAGTACAATAAGGATACAAAAAATATATGGAGGAAAGAGAATGTCAATTTTCAGGCAGCTTGCCAGCCGCTATAAAAAGCAGTGTGAAACAAACGAAAATCACTCTGACCCTGAGCTCACTACAAGATACTATAGAACCAATACAGCACAAATGCTTCAGACGATTGAAGAGTTATTCAGAGCAGATCATAATGTAAACATTCTCAGCATTTCCAAAGAACACGGCGAGATTGCAGCAGAACTTAAAAAAGACAAATCCTGTTTTGCCATTGTGACAGTCGTGACTGTCAAGCCTTTTGAAACAGCTGTAGATATCAATATTTCAACTGAGCAGTCCTCACCGGCAGGTGTGCATCCATTTCTTAAAAGAGAAGTACTTTCGATATATGAAAAGTTAAATAAACGGCATGATTTTCTCGGTTCTGCAAGAAACGCAGATAAATAGTTGTACTTGTACTGTCAACTCCTTTTTTATAAGATAAGAGTATCAAATAATATTCGGTAATTAGTCTAAAGCCAACTTATAAAAAAATTCGGAGCTGATTGTATGAGATGCCCTTCATGCCAAAACAATAATACCCGTGTACTCGATTCCCGTCCTGTGGATGACAGCCGATCCATCCGCCGCAGAAGGGAATGCGAGAAATGCGGATACCGGTTTACGACTTTTGAGAAAGTGGAAGAAATTCCGTTAATCGTTGTGAAAAAAGAAGGTACGAGAGAGGAATTCAGCCGGGAAAAAATTCTGAGAGGCCTTATTAAAGCATGTGAAAAGAGGCCGGTAGCCCTTAAAGATCTGGAGGACATTACTTTTGAAGTGGAGAAAGAACTCCGCAGCAATGGTGTCTCTGAAATAAAAAGCGATGAAATTGGCGAAATGGTCATGGACAGGCTCGCAAATGTGGACGAGGTCGCATATGTCCGTTTCGCATCAGTATACAGGCAATTTAAAGATATCAATGTGTTTATTGATGAACTCAAGGAACTAATTAAAAAAGAACAATCATAATCAGGTCAGTTTTGCCGCTGCCGCTGATTTTTGATGAATTAGGCTGAGGGGCTGAAGGTTTTTCTTTGGCTCTTTTTTTTGCTGGATATGCTTTTGATGAACAGCCTAATAAAAAATTTAAATAGAAAAAGGTGAACACCATGGCCCAGCATTGGCAGGAGATGCTCCCCATTGATCGATATACAGTAGCAGCCAGCGGGCTTTTGCATGATTATGACCGGAAAGTGCTGACACTGTTATACCAGCCGCTCATTGGCTCTGTGTGCTTCAGTTTGTATATGACTTTATGGGCAGAGCTTGAAGAAAACCGGCTATGGTCATCTTCAAATTCACACCATAGTTTAATGAATTTCATGGGGATGGGGCTTAAGGATATTTATGAAGCCCGTCTCAAGCTTGAAGGAATAGGACTTTTAAAGGTATATGTTAACAAGGATGAAGAGACAAGGTCATTCATTTACGAACTTCTTCCACCGCTGACACCTGAACAATTCTTCCTTGACGGTATGCTCAATATCTATCTTTATAAGAAGTTGGGGAAGAATCAATTTATGAGGCTGAAGCGCTTCTTCTCGGATCAGAAGGTGCAGCCGGCAAGAGGGTATAAGGAAGTAACGAAGGCTTTCCAGGATGTATTTCAATCCGGGCACCCTGGTTCGTTTGACGATGAAGTGATACAGCTGATGAATGAAACAGATGAGGCAGGGTATATTGGAAGGCGGGAGCAGGAAGGCATTCAAATCGGCAGTGAAGGTTTTAATTTTGAATTGCTTCAGGCAGGGCTGAATGAATCGCTTGTACCAAAAAAAGCCCTTACAGTTAAAGTAAAGGAATCTATCAGCAATCTTGCCTTTTTATATGGAATTGACCCTATTCAGATGAAAAATATTGTCATCAGCGCCGTGAATGAAGATAATGAGATAAACATTGATGAATTAAGAAAATCGGCACGGGATTGGTATCAATTCCAAAACCAGGATATGCTGCCATCCCTGATTGACAGGGTTCAGCCTGCCATCCATCAGGCTCATAAAAAACAGCCAGTAACACAGGAAGAAGAATTGATCCGTTATTTGGAAATTACCTCACCAAGGCAGCTTTTAAAAGATATATCCGGAGGAGCGGAGCCTTCGAAAGGCGATCTGCAGATTATAGAAGATGTCATGTTCCAGCAAAAGCTTTTGCCTGGGGTAATTAATGTGCTGATTCAATATGTTATGCTCAAAACAGATATGAAGCTGACCAAAGGGTATGTAGAAAAAATAGCAGGCCACTGGGCAAGAAAGAAGATTAAAACACCCCAGGAAGCTATTGAATTAGCTAAAAAAGAACATCGCCAATACCTTGATTGGGCAGAAGGGAAAAAAACAGCAGGCCCTACGGGGAACAAAAAGAAGCCGATCAGGACAGAGATGCTTCCGGACTGGTTTGATGAAAATAGCAGCAAAGCCGCCAAGAAGGAACAGACCGGGCAGCAAAACAGCGAAAAGGAACAGTATGAGCGGGAATTGAAAAAAAGGGAACTTAAAGAAAAATTAAAAAAACTGCGATCACAGGAGGTGACTGATTGATGAAAAAAATTAATGAAACACTAAGACGCCTTGCAGGCAATGAAGGTTTTCAAAAAAGATATGAAATGATGAGGAGCCAAACGCTTAATCACCCTGAAGTGAAGGCTTTTATCCAAACTCATCGGGATGAATTGACATCTGAAATGGTTGAAAAGAGTCTTAGCAAGCTCTTTGAATATACACAGCAGAGCAAGGAGTGCAATAAATGTCCAAGCTTGGAGGGCTGTGTGAATTTTATGCAGGGCTATCATCCGGAACTGGTGATTCAAAGAGGATCAATCGATCTGAAGTATGATAAGTGCCCGCGCAAGATCATGCACGATGAAAAGCGGAGAAATGAAAAATTAATTCAGAGTTTATATGTGCCATCTGATATCCTTCATGCCACTTTTGATTCGATATATGATGATGACGACCGCATTGAGGCTGTGGATAAAGCAGCATCTTTTGTAATGGACTACCAGCCGGGGTCCAAGCAAAAAGGGATCTATTTTTATGGGAAATTTGGTGTAGGCAAATCTTATTTGCTTGGTGCTATTGCCAATAAGCTTGCAAGCCGGAAAGTATCCTCCATGATTGTCTATGTTCCAGAATTATTCAGGGAATTGAAAAATTCAATTGGTGATCAGACCCTGAACAGCAAGATGGAAACCATTAAAAAAGCACCTGTTTTAATGTTTGATGACATTGGTGCAGAAACCATGTCCAGCTGGACAAGGGATGAGATTTTAGGGCCGATTCTGCAGTTTCGCATGCAGGAAAGCCTCCCAACCTTCTTCACTTCCAATTTCGACCTCCAGGGCCTTGAACATCATCTATCCTACAGCCAGCGCGGCGAGGAAGAGAAAATGAAGGCAAGAAGAATCATGGAACGCATTAAATACCTTGCTGAACCGGTGCTTGTAGAAGGACCGAACAGGAGAGTATAATCTGAAAGCTGCCGATGAAATGTCCGGCAGCTTTTTTTGTTATAGCTGTTTTCGCAAGGTGAGTTGCTGTTTGTATATTATTCGCTGAGTTGATTGTAGCGGAAGGTGCGAGACTCCTGCGGGAGTAGTGGGATAGGTGAGACCCCGCAGACGCGGAGCGTCGAGGAGGCTCACCGCCCGCCCCGCGGAAAGCGAGCAGCCTGGAGCGGAAATCAACGGACAACATTGATAGGCGGAAAACAACAATTTACCCGAAAAGAGGCATATAATATTTATCATAGTTTAATATACTAAAAGACCAAACCCCACTTCTAAATTGGCCAAGTCCGCCATATACATAGAACAGAGATTTGTATAAAGGGGGGATTTGGTTGATCGAAATCATTTTCCAGAGCAGCACAGATGCGAGGAATTTCTATGAGCATCTTTTTGAACAGCTGCAGTCTTTTTGTCAATGTGATAATAATATTCTTCATTTTGAAGATCAACATATAGTCAGAGTTTCTGCTGAAAATAGCGGCAATGTCCTGAATACTGTTAAAACAGCATTCTTTCAATTTATCGTGAACCAGAAGCAGGATGATTGGTTTAAACGGATATTGATGGAGCATTATTATTATGATGATGAAGGCGAGCAGCAGCAGATCCTTGAAATTATTCACTCTATCCTGGAAGGAAGCCGTGAGGATCTTGCTGCGTTTGTCAGTGGACTGGATGTAAAAGAAAGCTTAAAAAACGCAATTGATCAGTTGTTTCAAAATAACATTTCCTTTTCTTTTGATTCATTCGTAAAATTCCGGATGCGCCCGCTTATGATTGAAATGACCAAGTATGTGGAAGTCTCCATCGATGAGTACAAAATGGAACAGGAATATCAGATGTTTATTCATACATTGAGAGATTTCCTGTCAGGCAAGCAGCCAAAAATGAATACGATCCATGTCCTTATGGATGAGGGTGTTTATTTTTATGATGATCAATTGTGTGAAATTAAACGCGGAGAGCTCATAAGGATGATTGACCGCAAGCTATTATCCAATCATCCTGTATATGTGGATTCTGTTACAATTGCGCCGCTGCTCTCTATAGCGCCTTTAGCTATTTATCTCTATTCAGATGATTTTGACCAGCCGCTGGTCAGAACAATCCGCAATATTTTTGAAGAAAGGCTTCAATTAAGCCCTCTTGCAGCTTTTTATCATTATCAAAACGTCCATTCTTATGCCGATGATGAAAAATGTAAAAGATACCCTTGATTTTCCTGAAATAACAAACTATAATAACGTACATATTACAATAATCAAGCAAAAGTTTTGATGAGGATACGGGCATTCTAATACGGTTGAAAGAGAGGGAAGGCAAGGCTGAAACCTTCCTAACACGATCTGAATGCTTACCGCCTCTGAACTCCAGCCAGGAAATGGGCTGGCGGGAAAAGACCGTTATCTTACTACAGAGTCGTTTGTCTTCTATGAAAGCGAGAAGTAGGGTGGAACCGCGTGTTAATAATAACTCGTCCCTTTTTTAGGGACGGGTTTTTTTATTTTTCAAGTGTAAAACGCGTTTTAGGAGCAAAATCTGAATCCAGCTCCAGCGCCTAGCCCCTCGAGGTCACAAGTCAATCCTCCAAAAAAGGAAAGAACGCCTTTTTAGGAGGCTCGCCTTGTGCTTGTCGGGGCTGATCGAGGCGCTTGCGCTTTATAAAAAAGGGAGGAAATATCATGTCAGAAGTTGTTAAAGTTTCGTTTCCAGATGGAGCTGTAAAGGAGTTTCCAAAGGGAACGACAACAGAAGATATTGCAGCTTCGATCAGCCCGGGCCTTAAGAAAAAGGCAATTGCCGGCAAGCTGGATGGAGAAATGTATGATCTTCGCCGTCCAATCGAAAAGGATGGAGCTATTGAAATTGTAACACCCGACTCAAGCGATGCGCTGGAGGTTCTTCGCCACAGCACTGCCCATTTGATGGCTCAGGCGATCAAGCGTTTATATAAAAATGTAAAGCTTGGAGTAGGACCAGTCATTGAAGGCGGATTTTATTATGACATCGACCTGGAAGAATCACTTTCACCAGAAGATCTTCCAGTGATTGAAAAAGAAATGAAAAAGATTATTAATGAAAACCTTGATATTGTCCGCAAAGAGGTCAGCCGCAATGAAGCTGTAGAGATTTTCAAGGAAATAGATGACGAATATAAGCTTGAACTGATCGAGGCTATCCCTGAAGAGGAAACAGTGACAATCTATGAGCAGGGCGAATTTTTTGACCTCTGCCGCGGTGTTCATGTTCCTTCTACAGGCAAATTGAAAGAGTTCAAACTATTAAGCATTGCCGGAGCGTATTGGAGAGGCGACAGTGACAATAAGATGCTACAGCGGATCTATGGAACAGCTTTCTTCAAGAAAGAAGACCTGGCAGAGCATTTGCGTCTCCTTGAGGAAGCAAAAGAGCGTGACCACCGTAAAATCGGCAAAGAGCTTAACCTGTTCATGAATTCGCAAAAAGTAGGCCAGGGCCTGCCAATGTGGCTTCCAAAAGGGGCAACAATCCGCCGCAATATCGAGCGCTATATCGTGGATAAGGAAGAAAGACTGGGCTATGACCATGTCTATACTCCAATCATGGGAAGCGTGGATCTTTATAAAACATCCGGCCACTGGGATCATTACCAGGAAGACATGTTCCCTGTAATGGAGATGGATAACGAACAGCTTGTTCTGCGTCCAATGAACTGCCCGCATCATATGATGATCTACAAGAATGGCATCCACAGCTACCGCGAACTGCCAATCCGTATTGCAGAGCTTGGAACAATGCACCGCTATGAAATGTCAGGAGCCCTATCCGGCCTTCAGCGTGTACGAGGCATGACTTTGAATGATGCACATATCTTTGTAAGACCTGACCAGATCAAGGAAGAGTTTAAGCGCGTAGTACATTTGATCCTCGAAGTATATAAAGACTTCGATATCAGTGACTACTCATTCCGTCTTTCCTACAGAGATCCGCAGGATACTGAGAAGTACTTTGATGACGATGAAATGTGGGAAAAAGCACAGGCAATGCTTAAAGAAGCGATGGATGAAATCGGCCTCGATTATTTTGAGGCAGAAGGCGAAGCTGCTTTCTACGGTCCTAAATTGGATGTACAAGTTAAAACTGCGCTTGGCAAGGATGAGACACTATCCACAGTCCAGCTGGACTTCCTGCTTCCAGAACGATTCGACCTGACATATGTAGGGGAAGATGGAAAGCCTCATCGCCCAGTCGTTATCCACCGCGGAGTAGTTTCCACTATGGAGCGTTTTGTGGCATTCCTGATTGAGGAGTACAAGGGTGCGTTCCCAACTTGGCTTGCCCCAGTTCAAGTCCAGGTCATTCCGGTATCTCCTGATATTCACTTTGATTATGCGAAAAACGTCCAGGAGCAGCTTCAGGCTGAGGGCTTCCGCGTTGAGCTGGATGACCGAAATGAAAAAATAGGATATAAGATCCGTGAAGCGCAAATGCAAAAAACTCCATACATGCTTGTTGTTGGAGACAATGAAGCAGCTGAAAAAGCTGTCAATGTCCGCAAATATGGAGAGCAAAAGTCAGAAACTGTTTCATTTGAGGACTTCATTTCAGCACTAAAAGCTGAAGTTAAACGATAATAATAAAGTGAAACTTCAATCAGTGGGGGTTTTCCTTATCCCCACTGATTGTTAGTCGCGTTCAAGTGTCGCTAAGATCTCCGCTAACGCTTCGATCAATCGACACTACGAACCCGATTGGTTCAACTAAGCCTCTGCCTGTGCATCGGCAAGTTTCACTGTATCTCACCAATCGGGCCTTTACATTATAAAGCGAGGCGACTTGCCTTGGGGTGACAAGCATAAGACGAGCAGATGGTGGGGAGTGCTTTTCTTCCCATCAGCTGATTGGCTTATGACCTCGAGCCCCTAGGAGCCGCAGCTAGATTGGGCAGTTTGACCCCCGCTTATCCTCCTTTGATTCCTCTGAGTATTGACGTGGGGGTCTTACTGCCCGTTAGACTGCGATCAAAAAGGGCTGCAAGTGCTGCAGCCCTTTTTGATTAGTTATTCCATAGAACATTTAAGATCTGGATGAGACATACGAAAGAGCTGGCATTAAATTCATTTTGAAAAAATATTAAAATCGTATTGCCAAAAGCGATTAATTTTGTTATGCTTTTCTTCGTTGTGATAAAAGTTATTCGTTTGACACGGAATCATTCTTTGTGATATAGTAGCTAAGGTAAATTGAATACAGTTTGAGGAAAAGAAGAAGCACCCGCTTCTCACCTGATTGACGCAAAGCGCAGTTGGCAGGTTTTACGTGAACATTTTCTGTTTATATACGTAAGTGTGGGTGTTTTCATCCGCACTTTTTTATTTGGTTAAAAACAGCTCTGATTCCGTCACGGAAGAGAAATGTTTCATAACTTGCGATTCAGCTTTGGTCCGGTGCAGCTTACAGCTTTAAAGTTGTCTGCTAAGCAGGCGCTTGCGCTTTTCTTGACCCAAACGTTGTGTTCGCATTAAACCTTGGAGGTGTCTAGCTATTAGCAAAGATATGTTGTTAAACGAGGGCATTCGCGCCCGCGAAGTCCGTCTTATTGACCAAAACGGCGAGCAGTTAGGTATTAAATCAAAATTCGACGCACTTGAAATCGCTTCTCGTGCCAATCTTGATCTTGTTCTGGTTGCACCGAGTGCGAAGCCTCCGGTAGCCCGTATCATGGACTACGGAAAGTTCAAATTCGAGCAGCAGAAGAAAGATAAAGAAGCTCGCAAAAACCAGAAGATTATCAGTATTAAAGAAGTTCGTCTTAGCCCGACTATTGAAGAGCATGACTTTAATACTAAACTTCGCAATGCTATTAAATTCCTTGAAAAAGGCGATAAAGTAAAAGCATCGATCCGATTCAAAGGTCGTGCCATTACGCATAAGGAAATTGGCCAGCGTGTATTAATTCGATTCGCACAAGCATGCAATGAAGTTGCAATAGTGGAATCACATCCAAAAATGGATGGCCGAAGCATGTTTATGGTCTTAGCACCGAAAAACGACAAGTAAGAGGAGGAATTCCCAATGCCAAAAATGAAAACTCACCGCGGCGCTGCTAAGCGTTTCAAAAGAACAGGTTCTGGTAAACTGAAGCGTTCTCACGCTTACAGAAGCCATATGTTCGCGAACAAATCTCAAAAGCAAAAGCGTAAGCTTCGCAAAGGAACTCTTGTTTCTTCAGGCGATTACAAACGCATCCGTAACTTATTAGTAAATCTTAAGTAATATCTCGAAATTAGGAGGGAAATAATATGCCACGTGTAAAAGGCGGTACAGTTACTCGCAAACGTCGTAAAAAAGTCATCAAATTAGCTAAAGGTTATTTCGGTTCAAAACATACATTATACAAAGTTGCTAACCAGCAGGTTATGAAATCCCTAATGTATGCTTACCGCGACCGTCGCCAGAAAAAGCGCGACTTCCGCAAACTTTGGGTTACTCGCATTAACGCAGCAGCTCGCATGAACGGTCTTTCTTACAGCCGTTTAATGCACGGTTTAAAGCTTGCTGGCATCGAAGTTAACCGCAAAATGCTTGCTGAATTAGCAATCGCTGACGAAAAAGCATTTGCTGAATTAGCATCAGTTGCAAAGCAGCAGCTTAGCAAGTAATAATTTATACAATAGCCATTCCCTAGGGGGATGGCTTTTTAATTTGCTTTTGATGGACAGAAAGCTTCTATTTCATTTAAGCTCAATACAGAATTAATACATATAAAGGAGAAAGCTCATGATTAAAACAATTGCTCTTATCTATCTGATCATGAATGTGATTGGCTTTTACCTGATGAAGCTTGATAAAGAAAAAGCAAAACGGAATGAGTTCCGTATAAGCGAGAAAAACCTCTGGATCACAGCCTTTTTGAGCGGAGCAGCGGGAATGACTTTGGGTATGAAGGCCTTCAGGCATAAAACGAAGCATGTTCAGTTTAAATGGGGACTGCCTTTTTTGGCATTGCTTGAAGCAGGCCTGCTATTGTACCTGGTTATTCAATTGTCATAAACAGTCAGTGCCATCCATAAGCTTTAGGGAACAGCAGGAAAGTCATCGGGGAGAGGTGAAGGCATGAATGATCAATTGACTTTATTGTTTGCTATGGCAGAGACTGCTGGAATTCTTGCTCCCATTGCTTTTATCTTTTTTCATATC
The DNA here is from genome assembly GCF_058791715.1 of Cytobacillus sp. EB106-05-05-XG126. Classification (NCBI taxonomy): domain Bacteria; kingdom Bacillati; phylum Bacillota; class Bacilli; order Caryophanales; family Bacillaceae; genus Cytobacillus; species Cytobacillus sp. EB106-05-05-XG126. The sequence continues at coordinate 167,777 of NZ_JBYTDU010000002.1, forward strand.
ATCCGGCAGTTTCTATTTATTCCGGTCCCGCTTGTCTGCATAACAGGGGGAGTTCTTTTTGGCAGTTTTTTTGGCTCTGTTTTCTCTCTTGCAGGGTTAATGATCAGCAGCATTCTATTTTATTTTCTAATCACAAAAATGCCGGGGACGCATGAAAAGCTTTCTTTATTAAAGAAGCGGTGGTTTGGAGAGTATCGGAATTTAACTGTCGGCCAGGTTGCAGTTTTAAGGCTTATCCCTTTTATTCATTATCATTTGCTGAGCTTTTGCCTGATGGAAAGAAACAAGGGATTTAATCAGTTTCTTAAAAATTCATGGATCACTAATTTGCCGCTGGCTGTTTTTTATACCGTTTTCGGAGAATTCATCAGCAGATTTACTCCTTCAATGATTGTCCTGATTTTGCTGTCACTTTCTGTTTTAGTATTTGTACTGAGGGAAAAGGTTACAGTTATTAAATGGAAGGAATTCTTCAAAACAGCATAAAAAAACGTTCGGGGCTGCCGAACGTTTTTTAAAGATGATCTTTAATTTCCTCGCCTGGAGAAGCTGTTTTGTGCATGAACTCCTTCACAGGGCTTTTCCAGTCAATTTTTGCAGTAGGATAGGCCTCGGTTATCTTTCTTTCAATAAAAAGAAAATCCTCCCTTACCATCCCTTTAAGGGCCGATGTATTGTGCGGCCAGAGGAAAATGGAGACCACATCAAAAGCATTATCAGTGGTACCCAAATACTTTTCACCTTCAAACAAAACCCCTTTATACGTAATCAGGAAGTTCTTCCTGACATTTTCCTGGTCATCCCAAAAATAATATCGTTTCTGTTCGTGGGCAAGCTCTAGCTTTCTCTTGGAATTGAGCAGATATTTTACCGCTGTGTATATAAGAAAAAGAATCAGAGCAAACAATAGCATACGCAGGAGCCACATAGTAACCAGCCCTCCATCTTTATTTTCCTTACTATACGGATGAGATTAAAAAAAGTTTCAACTTTTTTTCGATTTGTTATAATTTTTTTGATGGGCATTATAATGTAAGTTAATCATTAATTTCAAATAGGACGGTGGAAAATGAATTATCAGCAATTATTCCAAATGCAAAAAGGGCTGGACAGCCATATAGAATCAAACCATGGTTTAGAGGAAGCAGATTTATTTGACCGTAAGATACTGGCGCTGCTTGTTGAATTGGGAGAGCTTGCTAATGAGACAAGATGCTTTAAGTTTTGGAGCCTTAAGCCTTCCTCCCCTCAGGATACAGTATTGGAGGAGTTTGTTGACGGTATACATTTCATTTTATCGCTTGGAATTGAATGCGGATTTGACGGGGATAAGGACCTTACTGTTCCTGTGGAAAAGACGGTTTCAGTGAATGGCCAGTTCTTGTCTGTTTATGAAGCTATCGGAAAGTTTCGGACCAGCCGTTCTTTAACAGATTATAAAGAGCTTATTGCAGTTTACTTACATCTGGGGGAAATGCTTGGATTTAACTCTTCGCAAATAGAAAAAGCATATATAGACAAGAATGAAGTAAATTATAAGAGGCAGGCTGAAGGATATTAAGTAATTTTTCCGCCTGCAGCCTGAGGGATTATCCGTCTGATAATTCTTTATATTGAATCCGATGTTCGGTATAATATGATTAAATAAATATTAAGGGAGTCGAAATGATGGCTAAATTAGATGAAACATTAACGATGCTTAAAGAATTAACAGATGCGAAAGGAATACCGGGAAATGAGCGCGAACCGCGCGAGGTTATGAAAAAATACATAACAGCCTATGCTGATGAAGTGACAACAGATGGACTGGGGAGTCTCATTGCTAAAAAAACAGGCAAAGAAGGCGGCCCGAAGATTATGGTAGCCGGCCACTTGGATGAAGTTGGATTTATGGTAACAAACATTGATGATAAAGGTTTCATCCGCTTCCAGACAGTTGGCGGCTGGTGGTCACAGGTTATGCTGGCACAGCGGGTGACGATTGTAACATCGAAAGGAGATGTTACCGGGGTAATTGGTTCAAAACCGCCGCATATTTTATCTCCGGATGCTCGCAAGAAACCTGTTGAAATTAAAGACATGTTCATTGATATTGGTGCTTCAAGCCGTGAAGAAGCGAAAGAATGGGGCGTAAAACCTGGTGACATGGTGGTTCCATATTTTGAGTTTACGGTTATGAATAATGAAAAAATGCTTCTGGCGAAAGCCTGGGATAACCGCATTGGCTGCGCAATTGCCATAGACGTGCTCAAGCAATTGAAAGATGCTGAACATCCAAATGAAGTTTATGGTGTAGGAACGGTACAGGAAGAAGTTGGTCTTCGCGGAGCCCGTACTTCTGCGCAAAAAATCGAGCCGGATATCGCATTTGGTGTAGACGTTGGAATCGCAGGCGACACACCGGGAATTTCTGAAAAAGAAGCCATGAGCAAAATGGGCAAAGGTCCGCAAATTATCCTTTATGATGCATCAATGGTCTCTCACAAAGGCCTGCGTGACCTTGTAACAGACACTGCAGATGAACTGAATATCCCTTATCAATTTGATGCCATTGCTGGTGGAGGAACAGATTCAGGAGCCATTCATGTTACGCATAATGGAGTTCCATCCCTTTCAATCACCATTGCAACACGGTACATCCATTCCCATGCAGCAATGCTTCACCGCGATGACTATGAAAATGCAGTAAAGCTGATTGCTGAAGTGATTAAGAAGCTTGACAGGGAAACTGTTGATAAGATTACATTTGAATAAAATGAAAAAACTCCGGCTCTTTCCGGAGTTTTTTTCGTTTTATCGCAGTCTAACGGGCAGTAAGACCCCCACTTCAAAACTCAGAGGAATCAAAGGAGGATAAGAGGGGGTCAAACTGCACAATCTAGCTGCGGCTCCTAAGGGTTCGAGGTCATAAGCCAATCAGCTGATGGGAAGAAAAGCACTCCCCACCATCTGCTCGTCTTATGCTTGTCACCCTAAGGCAAGTCGCCTCGCTTTATAATGTAAAGGCCCGATTGGTGAGATACAGTGAAACTTGCCGACGCGCAGGCAGAGGCTTAGTTGAACCAATCGGGTTCGTAGTGTCGATTGATCGAAGCGCTAGCGGAGATCTTAGCGACACTAGAACGCGACTAACAATCAGTGGGGGATAAGGAAAACCCCCACTGATAGAAGTTTCACTTTATTTAAGACTGCTCTCCAAGGTTTGAAGCATTTCCAGCTTGTCTTCTTCAGAGGAGTTTTTCCAGATTACCTCAAATAATACACCTAAGCCAGGCAGCATTTTTTCTTCCCCATTTTGAATGGCATCCACGATTGTATCTTTCAGTTCATCTTGAGAGTTGCCTGATACATTGTGTAAAATGGCATTGCGCAGGTTTAAATTCACCTTAATGCACTCCTTCCAGATTTAATTCGTTATTATCTTCTCTAATTTTGCTTTTATTATGTATTTCAAATAAGCTATAATGAAAAAACTGTACAGAAAAATTCCGGTGGTACGGGATTTTCTTTAAAAGGAGAGACCGTGTTGAAGCATATACAATCTGCAAAAAATCCAAAAGTTAAAGAATGGAAAAAACTTCTGGCCAGAAAAGAGCGTGACAAAACAGGCACCTTTTTAGTTGAAGGTTTTCATTTGGTGGAAGAAGCACTTAAAGCCAATCAAATAGCAGAAATAATCATTAGTGAAAATAAAAATATGCCTCCTGGCTGGGATTATGGCGACATCCCTGTAACAATGGTTACTGATGACATCATCGGACTGCTGGCGGATACGGAAACACCACAGGGAATTTTTGCTGTCTGCAGCCAGGAGCCATCCACTGAGGAAGTGAAAGGAAAACAGTTTTTATTAATTGATGCCGTACAGGATCCCGGCAATCTGGGTACGATGATCAGGACGGCAGATGCTGCTGGAATTGATGCTGTTATTGTGGGTGAAGGCAGCGTTGACGCATATAACCCAAAGGTGCTCCGCTCTGCACAGGGCAGCCACTTTCATTTGCCGATTTTAAGAGGAAATCTTTCTGACTGGGTCGTCAGATTGAAAGAAAGTAATGTACCTGTCTATGGAACCGCTTTGGAAAATGCCCGGGAATACACACGATATGAGTCCTCTGATTCCTTCGCACTTCTCGTTGGAAATGAAGGGAACGGGGTAAATAAAGAACTCCTCGCTAATACAGCAGCAAACCTTTATATACCGATATTCGGGAAAAGCGAATCACTCAATGTGGCGGTGGCTGCAGGAATTCTTCTTTATCATCTAAGAAAATAGAAAATGGGCGGCAATTTTATGAAAACCGTTTGAAACAGCCTTGAGAATGTAATATAATTAACAGCAAAATTATAAAAATAAAACGATGACGGAGACCAGTACCTTGCAGTCAGCCTTTTCAGGGAGAAAATGCCTAAGACTGAAAGCATTTTTACAGGAAAATGCAAGAGAAGTTTCACCTCCTGAGTTGGCATCGGGACCATTGAAAAGTAATGTTGGCGCTCTGCTGAGCGAGCCGCTTCCCTTTTCGATGTAAAGATGTACCGGCATAAGCCGTTATCCCAATGAAGTGAACACGTGCATGAAGTACATATATGTGTTAAAAAGGGTGGTACCGCGAAACCTCGTCCCTTTATGGGGATAGAGGTTTTTTATTTTGGCCAAAAAAGTAAAAGTATTAATTTCAAGGAGGATTTTTAGATGCAAGAGCGTTTAAAGGAACTGCAAACTGAAGCGTTAGAAAAGATCAGCACAGCCGCTGATTTAAAAGAGCTAAATGATATCCGTGTATCCTATTTAGGCAAAAAAGGCCCGATTACTGAAGTGCTTAAAGGAATGGGGAAATTGTCTGCGGAAGAGCGTCCAAAAATGGGGGCCCTTGCGAATGAAGTCCGGGACAGCATTGCTGCCGGAATTGAGAAAAAGCAAAAGTACCTGGAGGAAGCGGCTGTTCAGGAAAAACTGGCTGCAGAAAAAATTGATGTCACTCTTCCGGGAAGACCTGTTAAGTCAGGAAACCACCATCCGCTGACACGAATAATTGAAGAAATTGAAGATTTGTTCATTGGAATGGGTTATACAGTAGCTGAAGGCCCTGAAGTTGAAAAAGATTATTATAATTTTGAGGCATTGAATCTTCCTAAAGGCCATCCTGCCCGGGATATGCAGGATTCCTTCTATATTACAGAAGACATTCTTCTTCGAACCCATACTTCGCCGGTACAGGCAAGAACAATGGAGAAGCATGAAGGCAAGGGACCAGTTAAAATCATTTGCCCGGGTAAAGTATATCGCCGTGATAATGACGACGCTACTCACTCCCACCAGTTCATGCAAATAGAGGGCCTTGTTGTAGATGAAAACATCCGAATGACTGATTTAAAAGGAACATTGCAGGTCTTTGCAAAGAAAATGTTCGGTGATGACAGGGAAATCCGTCTTCGTCCAAGTTTCTTCCCGTTTACAGAGCCATCTGTGGAAATGGATATTTCCTGTAAGATCTGCGGCGGAAAAGGCTGCAGCGTATGTAAAGGCACTGGCTGGATTGAAATTCTTGGTGCCGGAATGGTTCATCCAAATGTCCTGGAGATGGCAGGCTTCGACTCTAAGAAATACACAGGCTTTGCATTCGGAATGGGTCCTGAGCGAATTGCCATGCTGAAGTATGGAGTAGATGATATTCGTCACTTCTACACAAATGATGTGCGTTTCTTGAAGCAATTTTCAATTCATGAATAATTAGAAAGCCCGGAGCTGGACAATAACTAAGGAGGATCACAAATGTTCGTTTCATATAAATGGCTGCAGGAATATGTTGATTTATCAGGCGTTACACCTGCAGAGCTTGCAGAAAAGATTACTAAAAGCGGTATTGAAGTTGAAGGCGTAGAGGTTTTGAATGAAGGCATCAAAGGTGTGGTTGTAGGGCATGTCCTTGAAAGGGAACAACACCCAAATGCTGATAAACTGAATAAATGTTTAGTCGATACAGGGGCTGGTGAGCCTGTACAGATCATATGCGGTGCCCCGAATGTGGATAAGGGACAGAAAGTGGCTGTGGCTACAGTAGGAGCTGTGCTTCCAGGCAATTTTAAAATAAAGCGTGCCAAGCTTCGCGGTGAAGAATCGAATGGTATGATCTGTTCGCTTCAAGAGCTTGGCATTGAAAGCAAGCTGATTGCAAAGGAATACTCTGAAGGCATTTATGTTTTCCCTAATGATACAGAGGTTGGCCAGGATGCTCTTGAACAGCTTAATCGTGACGACCAGATTCTAGAGCTTGGATTGACTCCGAACCGCTCTGACTGCTTAAGCATGCTGGGTGTTGCATATGAAGTGGCAGCTATTTTAGGAAGGGACGTAAAGCTTCCTGCACCTCAAGCTGAGACTTCTTCCGAGAAGGCATCTGATTACATTGATGTTCAGGTGGACACAAAAGAAGATAATCCTCTTTACGTTGCGAAAGTAGTAAAAAATGTAAAGATTGGCCCGTCTCCTGTATGGATGCAGGCGCGTTTAATGGCAGCAGGCATTCGTCCTCACAATAACGTGGTGGATATCACAAACTACATTTTGCTTGAATACGGGCAGCCGCTTCATGCATTCGATTATGACCGGCTGGGATCTAAGCAAATCCTTGTCCGCAGAGCAAATGATAGCGAAGTGATTGTTACTCTTGATGATGCAGAGCGTGAGTTAACATCAGATCATCTTTTAATAACAAATGGGACAGAGCCAATTGCACTTGCGGGTGTCATGGGCGGCGCAAATTCTGAAGTGCAGCCTGACACTAAAAATGTGATTATCGAATCAGCTTATTTTAAAGGTGCAACAGTAAGAAAAGCATCAAAAGACCATGGCTTAAGAAGTGAAGCAAGTGCCCGCTTTGAAAAAGGTGTGGATCCAAACAGGGTTAGAGCTGCTGCAGAAAGAGCTGTTCAACTGCTTGCACAATATGCGGGCGGAGAAGTACTTGAAGGTTCTGTAGAAGCTGATGCACTGCAAGTGAAACCTGCCGTGGTGTCTGTAACGCTTGAAAAAATCAATCGTGTCCTTGGCACGGAATTATCCATGAAAGAAGTAGAGGATATTTTTGCCCGTCTTCAATTTGCGACGAATACTGATAACGATACAATTACGGTTACAGTTCCCACTCGCAGAGGCGACATCACGATTGAAGAAGACCTAATTGAAGAAGTTGGCCGTTTATTTGGCTACGATAATCTGGTATCGACTTTGCCGATTGGATCGTCTACACCAGGGCATCTTACCCAATACCAGAATAAACGCAGATTGGTCCGCCGCTTTCTTGAAGGTGCGGGGCTTTATCAGGCAGTAACTTATTCATTAACAAATGAAGCAAAAGCGGCTCAATATGCACTGGAAGAACGCAAGCCTGTGCAGCTGGCAATGCCTATGAGTGAGGACCGCAGCCTGCTTCGGTTAAGTATTGTTCCTCAGCTTCTGGAGGTATTAAAATATAATTCTGCACGCCAGAACGACAGCCTGGCTGTTTATGAAACTGGAGCAGTGTTCCTCTCCAATGGAGAAGAGGAATTGCCTGAAGAGCGTGAGCATCTTGCCGGTGCGGTTACTGGCCTATGGCACAGCCATCCATGGCAGGGAGAAAAGAAGCCGGTTGATTTTTACGTTGTAAAAGGTATCCTTGAAGGGTTATTTGAAAAGCTGGGACTTTCTGATAAAATTGAATTCCGTCAAGCGCAAAAGGATGGAATGCATCCTGGCAGAACAGCAGAAATATTGCTTTCCGGGGAATCAGTGGGATTTGTCGGCCAAATCCATCCAACTGTCGAAAAAGAACTTGATTTGAAAGAAACCTATGCATTTGAGCTTTCATTAAAAGCGATTTTGGAAGAAGAGGTTTCACCTTTACAGTATGAAGCTATTCCGCGTTTCCCTTCAATCACAAGGGATATTGCACTTGTGGCAGATCAGGGAACAGCAGCAGGCGAGCTTAAAGGGATCATTAAAGAAGCTGGCGGCAAATTATTAAAAGACGTCCATGTTTTTGACTTGTACGAAGGCGAACGGATGGAGCCAGGCAAAAAATCGCTTGCTTTCTCCCTTAAGTACTTCGACCCTGAACGTACTCTGACGGATGATGATGTAACAAAAGCGCATGACAAAGTATTAGAAGCTGTGAAGGAAAAAGCCGGAGCAGTATTGAGAGGATAAATTGAGGAAGGCAGCCTAGGGGCTGCCTTTTCTTTGTTTGGCCGATAAACTCTGATTATTAGCCGAAAAGTACTCAATGGGATGAAGGTCTCTTAAACTGTAAAAAAGCATCCAATCTCCTTAGATTGGATGCTTCATTATCAGTTATATTTCCTGTTATACAGCTTCATTGCCTTTTCAGTATTCGCAAAGTGCAGTTTTACAAAAGAAGGCAATACCTCTCGTCCTTTTTCCTTGATAAGCCGGGCAGCCGCCTCATCAACCTTCGGACCTGCACCTTTAGTGAGCCGAAAACCGGCCTTTGTGCTCAGGTTTTCAAAGTGGAGCACAAACGCATACCGTGCCAGGATGGATGCTGCTGCAACTGCCAGATGAATTCCTTCAGCTTTTGTACTGAAAAAGACCCGCTCCCTCTGTATGGTCTGCTGGTTTTTCAAATAGTTGAAGTAAATCTCTTCCTTGGCAAATTGGTCAATCAGAATGGCTTCAGGCTTTTCAGGAGAGATTTTCCCTAATACATGCCCGATTGCCTGATTGTGAAGCAATGCTTTGATTTTCCCCTGCGACATCCCTGATTGCTGAAGTTTATTATATTTTTCATTATGCAGTGTTAACAGGCTGTGGGGAACGATATCTTTGATCTGCTTTGCGATTTCAATGATTTTTTCATCTCCCAGATTTTTTGAATCCTTAACTCCAAGCTCCTTCAGCAAAGGAATTTGATCTTTCTTTACGTAAGCTGCAACCACCGTAATGGGGCCAAAATAATCCCCGGTACCCACTTCATCTGAACCAATAACAGAAAGGGAACTGATATTTTCAGGCAGGCTGGCTGCGGCAGGGCTGGTTTTTTTGCTGGGCTGTGCACTGCGGGCGGTATCTCCCCACTTTTTAGCCTCTGCTTCACATCCGCTCCCTTGGAAGAGAACCTTTCCTGATTTATAGGCAGTGATCGAACATCCTGGCACTTTTGCAGCAAATACGCTTCCTGGTGGCTGCTTGTCATTTAGGCTGCCTGAATAATGGGCCTTCATTTTTGAGATTTCACTTGTTTTTTTTAAAAGTACTACCTGGCTCATATTAATTCTCCTCATCTTAGTGTACTGTTGAATTTATTCCCTTTATTTGGAAAAATATTGCATTAACTGAGCTCATCTGACATGCTTTGACTTCCCACCAATATGCGTTCGTGTTATGATATTGATTAGGATTCTTTAAAGAAGGGGGCATGGACGTTGTCAGAGATACAAAGAAACCGAACAAGTGTAGATATTTATGGACAGCAATATGTAATAGTTGGCTCAGAAAGCTCCAGCCATGTTCGCCTTGTCGCTTCGCTGGTTGACGATAAAATGCGTGAGATCAGTTCGAAGAATCCTTCACTCGACATTAGTAAGCTGGCCGTGCTGACCGCAGTCAATGCAGTTAATGATTATATAAAGCTAACAGACCGTCTGGAACGGCTGGAAAACGAATTAAATAGAGTAAAGGACGGAAAGTAGTCATGCTGGATCTTGCAATTATCATTATTTTGGTTTTTGGTTTTTTAATAGGCTTGAAAAGAGGGTTTATCCTCCAATTAATTCATTTGACCGGATTCATTATTGCTTTCATTGTTGCCCGTATGTATTACGGTGAGCTTGCGCCTAAGCTGACCTTATGGGTGCCATATCCAAGCTTTAGCAGTGACTCGGCGATTAAGACGTTATTTGAGAATGGGGATCTTGAAGATGCTTACTATCGCGCCATTGCATTTGTCGTGATTTTTTTTGCGGTAAAAATATTACTGCAGATTATTGGAAGCATGCTCGATTTTGTTGCCCATCTTCCGGTCCTGAAACAGCTGAATGTTTGGGCTGGCGGAATTCTCGGATTTATCGAAGTCTATCTTATCATGTTTATTCTATTATACATAGCAGCACTCGTTCCAATCGAAGTCCTGCAGGGGCCGATCAATAATTCATTTATGGCAGAATTAATGGTTAAGAATACGCCTGTTCTCTCTAACCAGCTCAAAGAAATGTGGGTTGAATATATGGCTGCGTAACTTCTCTATTTCTAGAGAAGTTTTCTTTTTGAAAGACTGTTTATAAGTTTTGTGGATTTAAATCTACAAACCAGCTAATTCAACTGAGTTGGTTGGAGCGGAGGATGCTTGATCCTCGAAAATGCATGCGGTGTTGCTCAGGGAAGGTTATTCAATGTCCTGCGGGAGGCTCCCGTTCCTCCCCGCGGAAAGCAAGTATCCGCAACGGAAAACAACGGGCAATGTTAAAAGGGAAAATAACTTATTTAAGTAAGAGGCTTTAGAGATAGCCATGATTTGAAGTTGCACTGCAAAATAAGAGATAATACGGATACGAATACAGTTACGGGCAGGTGGTTTTCATGAGTATAAATAAAAAAGATGTTGTCAGACTTTTAGAAACAATCGCTGTTTATATGGAGTTAAAAGGAGAAAATCCGTTCAAAACTGCCGCCTTCCGAAAAGCGGCACTCGCACTTGAATCAAATGATGAAAGCTTGACTGAAATTGATGATTTTACAAAGCTATCCGGCATCGGAAAAGGAACCGCTGCTGTTATAGAGGAGTACATCAAAGAAGGTAAGTCTTCAGTTCTGGATGAACTGAAAGAAGAAGTCCCTGCCGGATTAATTCCTCTGCTTCAGCTCCCGGGACTTGGCGGCAAGAAAATAGCCAAGCTATATAAAGAGCTGGGTGTCGAAAATGCTGCAGACCTTGAGGAAGCGTGCCGCAATAAGAAGGTCCGGGGACTGGCAGGCTTCGGGGAAAAATCTGAAGATAAGATACTCGCTGCCCTTGAAAATGCAGGAACCAGACCGGAACGGCTCCCGCTTGCATTCATGCTGCCGATAGCAGAAGGCATAGAAGCAGCCCTGGCTGAAATGAAGGATATAGAAAAGTATTCAAGGGCAGGAAGCTTAAGGAGAATGAGGGAAACAATCAAAGACCTCGACTTTATCATAGCTACTGACAATCCTGCTTCTGTCAAAGAACAGCTATTAAGTCTAGCCGGCATCAAAGAAGTAATTGCTGCAGGAGATACAAAGGTTTCCGTTGTCTTTCAGCACTCCTATGATATATCGGCCGATTTCCGATTAGTTGAGCCGCATGAATTTGCCACAACACTCCATCATTTTACTGGATCAAAAGACCATAATGTCAGAATGCGCCAGCTCGCAAAAGAGCGCGGGGAAAAAATCAGTGAATATGGAGTCGAAAATACAGAAACAGGTGAAATTCTTACGTTTAATAATGAAGAGGAATTTTACGCGCATTTTGGGCTTCCGTTCTTCCCTCCTGAAATTAGGGAAGATGGGAAAGAAGTAGATGAATATACGCAAGACATGGAGCTCATTTCTCTTGAAGATATTAAGGGTGATCTTCATATGCACTCAACCTGGAGTGATGGCGCTTATTCCATAGAGGAAATGATCGAAGCGTGCCGTGCCCGCGGCTATAAATACATGGCTATAACAGACCATTCCCAGTACCTGAGAGTGGCGAACGGTTTGACAGCCGAAAGGCTTCGCAGTCAGAAAGAAGAAATAAAGCAGCTTAATGAGCAATTCGATGATTTCACCATATTATCAGGGGTAGAAATGGATATTCTGCCTGACGGATCGCTCGATTATGACGATGAACTTCTGGAGGAGCTGGACATTGTCATTGCTTCCATCCATTCTTCTTTTTCACAGCCGAAGGAAAAAATCATGGCCCGCTTGAAAACGGCGCTGCAGAATGCCCATGTTGACATTATTGCCCACCCTACGGGAAGATTGATCGGCCGCAGGGAAGGCTATGAAGTAGACATGGAAATGCTCATCGAGCTCGCCAGGGAAACAAATACAGCCCTTGAGCTGAATGCAAATCCGAACCGGCTTGATCTTGCTGCCGAACATATCAGACAAGCTCAGGAAGCCGGTGTGAAAATAGTTATTAATACAGATGCACATAAAATAGACACTTTAAATCATATGGAAATCGGTGTTTCTGCGGCAAAGAAAGGATGGATCAAGAAAGAATCCGTTCTAAATGCCTTAGAAACGGAAGATTTGCTCAAATTTCTGAGAGAACGCCAGTAAGAAAATTGAGCATGAAAGGGGACAGTCCTCATGCAAGAAAGAGTATTGAAGATACTTGAGTTCAATAAAGTGAAGGAACAGCTGCTGGAACATGTTTCTTCATCCTTGGGAAGAAAAAAGGCCTTAAATATTCTTCCTTCAACTGACTATGAAGAAGTAATCCGCAGGCAGGAAGAAACAGATGAAGCCGTAACAGTGCTTAGAATTAAAGGGAATGTACCGCTTGGCGGCATTTTTGATATCCGCCCTCATGTGAAGCGGGCGGTTATTGGCGGAATGCTTAGTCCCCAGGAACTTAACCAGATATCCAGCACGATTCATGCAAGCAGGCAGATGAAACGATTTATCGAGGAATTTGCCGAGGAAGAAAGCAGTCTGCCGATCCTGTTGGGATATACAGATAAAATTATTGTTCTGGCCGATTTGGAAACATCTATCCGCAATGCGGTCGATGACAATGGGGAAGTTCTTGACAGTGCGAGCGAGACTCTCCGTTCCCTTCGAAATCAGCTTCGTACAAAAGAATCGCGTGTAAGGGAGCGGCTGGAGAGCATGATTCGGTCTTCAAGCGCACAAAAAATGCTTTCCGATGCGATTATAACGATCCGAAATGACCGGTTTGTCATACCGGTTAAGCAGGAATACCGGGGCCATTATGGAGGCATAATCCATGACCAAAGTTCATCCGGCCAGACATTATTCATTGAGCCCGCGTCCATTGTTCAGCTGAACAATGAATTACAGGGCATCAGGGTAAAAGAACAGCAGGAGATTGAACGGATACTTATAGCGCTATCAGGACAGACAGCTGAGAATAGCAGTGAACTGGAAACCATTGTAGATGTGCTCGGAGAAGTCGATTTTACGTTTGCGAAAGCCAGATACAGTAAACGCATAAAAGCTTCCAAGCCAAAAATTAATAATCAAGGGAAAATTTCATTATTCAAAGCCCGGCATCCGCTAATTCCAATTGATGAAGTGGTGGCAAATGATATAAAGCTGGGAGATGATTATTCAACCATAGTCATAACGGGACCTAATACCGGCGGTAAGACAGTTACCTTAAAAACAGTAGGGCTTTGCACATTGATGGCTCAGGCCGGTCTGCAAATTCCGGCACTTGATGGTTCTGAAACGGCTGTCTTCGGAAATGTTTATGCTGATATCGGAGATGAGCAGTCAATTGAACAAAGCTTAAGTACCTTTTCTTCTCATATGGTTAATATCGTGGATATACTTAACCAGGTTGATTTCAATAGTCTGGTTTTATTCGATGAGCTTGGTGCAGGCACAGATCCGCAGGAAGGTGCAGCTCTCGCGATTTCCATTCTTGATGAAGTATACAAGCGGGGTGCAAGAGTTATTGCCACAACTCATTACCCTGAACTGAAAGCCTATGGCTACAACAGAGAAGGAGTTATCAATGCCAGTGTAGAATTTGATATTGAAACGCTAAGCCCAACCTATAAGCTGCTGATTGGGGTTCCGGGCCGAAGCAATGCTTTTGAAATATCCAAACGGCTTGGGCTCAATGATCAAGTGATTGAGACAGCACGATCCTATATCGGAACAGATACAAATCAGGTTGAGAATATGATTGCTTCACTGGAGGAAAGCCGCAGACAGGCAGAGGCTGATATGGAAGAAGCCAATGACTTTTTAAAAAGCGCTGAAAAACTCCATAAAGATCTGCAAAAGCAAATGGCTGAATTTTATGAGCAAAAAGATGCTATGCATGAGAAGGCTGCAGAGAAAGCTGGAGATATCGTTGAGAAAGCCAAGGCTGAAGCAGAAGAGATTATCCGTGACTTAAGAAAGATGCGGATGGAGAAACATGCTGAAGTGAAGGAACACGAGCTAATTGAAGCAAAGAAACGCCTCTCAGATGCTGCACCCCAGATGAGCACAGCCAAAAATAAATTAAAGCCCAAGAATACTAAGCACGTTTTTGAAGCAGGAGATGAAGTTAAAGTTCTGAGTTTTGGGCAAAAAGGACATTTGCTTGAAAAGGTGTCTGAGAACGAATGGCAGGTTCAGATTGGTATCCTGAAAATGAAAGTGGCCGAAAAGGATCTGGAGTACATTAAAAGCCCAAAACCTGTGGAAACAAAACCAGTGGCAACGGTGAAAGGAAGAGATTTTCACGTCAGCCTTGAGCTTGATTTACGGGGCGAGCGCTATGAAAACGCGCTCTTAAGAGTCGAGAAATATTTAGATGATGCCCTGCTGGCTGGATATCCCCGTGTCTCAATCATTCATGGTAAAGGGACCGGTGCATTGAGGCAGGGTGTTCAGGAATATCTGAGAAATCACAAATCTGTAAAGAAAATCCGGTTTGGCGAAGCTGGAGAGGGCGGTACAGGGGTTACAATCGTTGAATTCAAATAAGCTTCCCTTCCCCTTATGATTATTCAAAGGGGAAGGGGGATTTAATACCGGCGGGGAGAATATAAATGAAAGAATTTTGGGAAAATGAGTTTATCCAGACAGCTGCTTATTACAGTGTTGTCATTTTGTGTATGATTGTTTTTTTAGCCGTTTTTGAATTAGTCACCAAGTATCGCAATTGGGACGAAATAAAAAACGGGAATCTTGCTGTAGCGATGGCGACCGGCGGAAAAATTTTTGGGATCGCCAATATCTTCAGGCACTCCATTATGCATAATGATACCTTGCTGACAATGATTACCTGGGGAGTTTTTGGCTTTTTTCTTTTGTTAATAGGCTATTTCATATTTGAATTTTTAACACCAAAGTTTAGAATAGACGAAGAAATTGAGAATAATAACAAAGCTGTCGGCTTTATTTCCATGGTGCTGTCAATCGGTTTGTCTTATGTCATTGGTGCAGGTTTAGTATAAGGAGAGAATTAACATTGGAAAAGTTAGCAAAGGTTCTGCTGGTTCTTAGCGGATTATTTCTTCTTATTGGGGCCATTTATATATTTTTCATTGCATAATATTTTTGTGAAATAGGGAAATGAAGAAATCGCCAATTCATATGGCGATTTTTTTATTTTAATCATTAGAAGAATATTACAGATAGAGTGGACAGCCTATGCAAAAATTTCTTCCTAAGTGGAAGGTCTTATTCTAATTGTCATAGATCCAGCATTATATTATAATAAGAACGAACAGTTAGAATGTTCAAAAAGTTCAGAAGGAGTACATCGCTTTTCTGAAGTTTTAGCAAGAATGAAGGAGGGACAAAATGGCAGAAGCAAAACCATGGCTTAAGCAATATCCGGAAGAAATCCCCTCAACTTTGTCATATCCAAAACAGCCGGTACAGGATTATTTGAAAAATGCTGCAGAAGAATTTCCGGAAAAAATAGCAATCCACTTTATGGGGAAGGAATTCACATATAAATATATATACGAATCTTCCCTTAAGCTAGCTGCATATTTACAGAGTCTTGGAATTCAAAAGGGAGACCGGGTAGCGATCATGCTTCCGAATACTCCTCAGTCCGTTATCAGCTATTACGGAATTCTGATGGCTGGCGGGATTGTTGTCCAGACAAATCCGCTGTACATGGAACGGGAATTGGAATACCAAATGAAAGACTCAGAAGCAAAAGCGATCATTACAATGGATATCTTATTTCCCAGAGTGACCAAAGTGATGCCGCATACAGAAGTGAAGCATATAATTGTAACGGCAATCAAAGATGCACTTCCATTCCCTAAAAATTTAATATATCCTTTTATCCAGAAAAAACAATATGGAATCGTTGTTAATGTAAAGCATGAAGGTCATAATCATTTGCTGTCAGAAATATTAAAAAGGCCGGCTGAGCCTCTTAGAATCCATGACTTTGATTTTGAAGAAGACTTGGCATTATTGCAGTACACAGGCGGCACGACCGGGTTCCCTAAGGGTGTCATGCTATCTCACAGCAACCTGGTATCCAATACAGCGATGTGCAAGGCCTGGCTTTATAAGTGCATGCGCGGCGAGGAGACGGTGCTTGGCATACTTCCATTCTTTCACGTGTATGGAATGACAACAGTCATGATTTTATCTGTAATGGATGCGCATAAAATGGTCCTCCTCCCGAAGTTTGATCCCGAAACTACCCTGAAAACCATTCATAAACAAAGGCCGACCTTATTTCCTGGAGCGCCTACTATTTACATTGGGTTATTGAACCATCCGGATATAAAAAAATATGACCTATCTTCTATAGACTCCTGCATTAGCGGATCTGCTGCCCTGCCAGTTGAAGTCCAGCAGAAATTTGAAGAAATAACAGGAGGCAAGCTTGTAGAGGGCTACGGTCTGACTGAATCATCACCTGTTACACATGCAAACTTCTTATGGGACCGCCCCCGCGTCAAAGGCAGTATAGGTGTCCCATGGCCTGATACAGATGCAGCAATTTTCTCACTGGAGACAGGAGAAGCACTTCCGGCAGGAGAAGTTGGCGAAATTGCGGTTAAAGGGCCTCAGGTAATGAAAGGCTATTGGAAACGCCCCGAAGAAACGGACCAGACCTTAAGAGATGGCTGGCTGCTCACAGGTGACCTGGGCTATATGGATGAGAAGGGATATTTCTATGTAGTGGACAGGAAAAAGGATATGATTATTGCAGGAGGATTCAATATTTACCCGCGTGAAATAGAAGAAGTGCTATATGAGCATCCAGCAGTACAGGAAGTGGTTGCTGCCGGAATACCGGATCCTTATCGCGGAGAAACAGTAAAAGCTTATATTGTGCTGAAGGAGGGAAAAGAGGCAACGGAAGCTGAACTGGATCAGTTTGCAAGAAAGCATCTGGCAGCTTATAAGGTTCCACGGCTATATGAATTCCGCAGAGAGCTTCCTAAGACAGCAGTTGGAAAAATACTGAGAAGGGCGTTAGTGGATGAAGAAAAGAAGAAATTTAAAGAAGAAGAGGAAAAGCGGGCTTAGCTTCAGAGACCGATTTTCAATCGGCTCTTTATTTTTGAATCAATAAGCTTGTCCAGATATAAAGGAAATGTAATAATAAAATATATTTAAAGGGAAATTCTTGACACAAATGAATTGTCCTACTATTATAAAAATATGAATGATGATTCATTCATTTTAATTTAAAAATAATAAACCAAGTGGATTGGCTGATCCCGGCAGCAGGAAAGGAATTTACCCGCACTGCTGCCCGTTAGAAATCAATGCCCCGTTTATCGCAGTCTAACGGGCAGTAAGACCCCCACTTCAAGACTAGACTCAGAAGAATCAAAGGAGGATAAGTGGGGGGCAAACTGCCCGTAAAGGCCCGATTGGTTCAACTAACAATCAGTGGGGGATAAGGAAAACCCACACTGATTGAAGTTTCACTTTATTCTGAAAGGAGGGAGCCACATGAAAAAAACAAAGCCTAAGTACCGGCAAATTATTGATGCTGCTGTAGTTGTGATCGCTGAAAACGGCTATCACCAGGCTCAGGTATCAAAAATTGCCAAACAGGCTGGTGTCGCTGATGGCACGATCTATTTATATTTTAAAAACAAAGAAGATATATTAATATCCCTCTTTCAGGATAAAATGGGCTACTTTGTTGAGAAAATTGAGGAAAAAATTGCAGGAAAAGAGAAAGCTGCAGAGAAACTATTAATGATGGTAGAATCGCACTTTAAAATGCTCTCGGAAGACAAGCACCTGGCAATTGTAACCCAGCTCGAGTTGAGGCAGTCAAATAAGGACCTGCGCCATAAAATTAATGAGGTGCTCAAAGGTTATCTCACTTTAGTGGAAAGGATTCTTGATGACGGCAGGGAGAGCGGCGAATTCTCAGCTGATCTTGATATCAGGCTGGCGCGTCAGATGATTTTTGGCACTATGGACGAAACAGTGACCACATGGGTAATGAATGAGCAGAAATATGACCTTACAGCATTGGCAGGACCTGTTCATAAACTTTTAATCAGCGGGTGCGGAAAACCTTGAAAATGTTAAAGTGCTCAATAATATAGTAGGAGGGATACGATGGAATACCTTAAATGGTCCCATAACGACTTCGTAGCAACGATTACAATTGAACGTCCGCCTGCGAATGCTCTTTCATCAGGTGTATTAAAAGAGCTTTCAGCTGTTCTGGATGAAGTTGAAGATAATAGTGAAGTTAGAGTTATTCTAATTCACGGAGAAGGCAGGTTCTTTTCAGCAGGAGCTGATATAAAAGAATTTACAACTATTGAAAGCGGAGAGGATTTTTCAAGCTTAGCGACCTATGGACAGAATCTCTTTGAGCGAATGGAAAAGTTCCCTAAGCCAATTATTGCAGCCATTCATGGTGCAGCACTTGGCGGAGGCCTGGAGCTTGCGATGGGCTGTCACTTCCGTCTTGTAGCTGAAAACGCAAAGCTCGGTCTTCCGGAGCTTCAGCTTGGATTGATTCCCGGTTTTGCCGGAACTCAGCGGCTTCCCCGCTATGTAGGCACTGCTCGTGCAGCTGAAATGCTGTTCACAAGCGACCCGATCACCGGGCTTGAAGCAGTTCAATATGGTTTGGCTAACCATGCCTTTCCTGAGGAGCAGCTTTTGGAAAATGCCTATAAGATGGCAAAGAAAATAGCGAAGAAGAGCCCAGGCTCAATTAAGGCAGCTATTGAGCTATTAAACTTCGGAAAAACAGGACAATTCTACGAAGGTGTAAAGAAAGAAGCGGAATTGTTTGGAGAAGTATTTGTATCTGAAGATGGGAAGGAAGGCATATCTGCATTTATTAATAAGCGGGAGCCAAACTTCACCGGAAAATAGCAGTTAAAAGAATTGAGCTGAAAGATTACATTCAGTCTAATAATCTATTATAATAGACATGTAAGCGTTTGATTTAATCTTCAGAAGATTCATTGGTTAAATTATGGTCTGTGAGCGAGCGCCCGCTCAATTTTAAAATAAGCGGGCAGTTCCAAGCAGATGAACCTTTCTGTACGCATTAAATATTTTCAATCTTTCGAAGTGAAGAAATGTTTTAATTAATGGCTTTGTTATATGACAATGCTTAATTACTAGGAGGGAAATCATGAACATCTACGTATTAATGAAGAGAACATTTGATACTGAAGAAAAAATTACAATCTCCGGCGGCAAAATCAATGAAGATGGCGCTGAATTTATCATTAATCCCTATGATGAATATGCAATTGAAGAAGCAATCCAGGTTCGTGATGCGAATGGCGGAGAAGTAACAGTTGTTTCTGTGGAAACAGAAGAAGCTGAAAAGCAGCTCCGTACCGCTCTTGCGATGGGTGCCGATAAAGCTGTTTTAATAAATACAGAAGATGACGTTGAGAATGGGGATCAGTTCACGACGGCAAAAATCTTATCTGAATTCCTGAAAGACAAAGAGGCTGACTTAATCATTGCTGGGAATGTAGCAATTGATGGGGGCTCCGGACAGGTTGGACCGCGTGTAGCAGAGATTTTGGGAATTTCATATGTAACAACGATCACTAAGCTTGATATTAATGGCAGATCTGCCACAGTAGTGCGTGATGTTGAGGGGGATTCAGAAGTAATTGAGACATCTCTTCCATTATTGGTCACTGCCCAGCAGGGTCTGAATGAGCCTCGCTATCCATCCTTGCCAGGAATTATGAAGGCGAAAAAGAAGCCTCTTGATGAGCTTGAGCTTGACGATCTTGATCTTGATGAGGACGATGTTGAAGCTAAGACAAAAACAATTGAAATCTATATGCCGCCTAAAAAAGAAGCAGGAAAAGTTCTTGAAGGCGAATTGGAAGATCAAGTTAAGGAACTGGTGAAGCTTCTTCATACTGAAGCTAAAGTTGTCTGATCATCATAACTGATTAATAATAACGCAGGGGGTAAAACATATGGCTAGAAAAGTATTAGTGTTAGGTGAAGTCCGTGACGGTTCATTGCGTAATGTATCCTTCGAAGCTGTTGCAGCCGGTAAGACTGCATCAGAAGGCGGAGAAGTTGTAGGAGTTTTAATTGGTGATTCTGTAAGCGCTTTAGCGAGTGGAATGATTCACTATGGTGCTGACCGTGTTGTAACTGTTGAAGATGAGAAGCTGAAGCAGTATACGCCTGATGGTTTTTCACAGGCTCTAATGGCTGTGATTGATTCTGAAAGTCCGGATGGCCTTATTTTTGGGCATACAGCAATGGGGAAAGATCTTGCTCCTAAAATTGCTGCCAAGCTTGAGTCTGGTTTAATCTCTGACGTAACAAGCCTTGAAGAAGCAGGCGGAAATCTGGTCTTCACACGCCCGATTTATTCAGGAAAAGCTTTTGAAAAGAAGATTGTGACAGATGGCCTCCTTTTTGCCACAATCCGTCCAAATAACATAGCTCCTTTGGAAAAGGATGAATCAAGATCAGGAGATGTTGCTTCTGTTGCAGCAGAAATCAAGGATCTTCGCACAATCATTAAGGAAGTTGTCCGCAAAGCGAGTGAAGGCGTTGACTTATCCGAAGCTAAGGTTATTATTGCCGGCGGCCGCGGTGTTAAGAGCGAGGAAGGCTTTGAGCCATTAAAAGAACTTGCTTCTGTTTTAAACGGAGCTGTAGGTGCATCACGAGGAGCTTGTGATGCCGATTATTGCGACTATTCACTGCAAATTGGACAAACGGGTAAAGTGGTAACACCAGACCTGTATATTGCATGCGGTATCTCCGGAGCTATTCAGCACTTAGCGGGGATGTCCAACTCCAAAGTAATCGTAGCGATTAACAAAGATCCGGAAGCCAATATCTTTAAGGTAGCTGATTACGGTATTGTCGGAGACCTGTTTGAGGTTGTTCCACTGTTAACAGAAGAGTTCAAAAAGCTTAAAGTAAACGCATAAAGTACAAATGGGCGGCAGATGGCCGCCCATTATACATAAAGTCCATAATAAAGAAAGCGAATAATCTGCTTTACATAGGGTAAATTACGATCGAGCAGATTATTCGCAACATAGTATAAACGATGATATACTGTCGTTAGTATTTGAGTTAAATTTTAGGAGGCATATCAAATGGCTATTACACACGCAACTGACCAAAATTTCACTGCTGAAACTGGTTCGGGATTAGTATTGGCAGATTTCTGGGCTCCATGGTGCGGCCCTTGTAAAATGATCGCTCCTGTATTGGAAGAACTTGATTCTGAAATGGGCGATAAAGTCAAAATTGTAAAAATCGATGTTGACGAAAACCAGGAAACAGCCGGCAAGTTTGGCGTAATGAGCATCCCAACTTTGATCGTACTAAAAGACGGTGAAGTGGTGGATAAAGCGGTTGGCTTCCAGCCGAAAGAAGCTCTTGCTGAATTACTTTCAAAGCATGCTTAATCTATAAGAAATTTCCCGGTGTCCCATGCGGACATCGGGATTTTTTTATCGCAGTCTAACGGGCAGTAAGACCCCCGCTTTAAGAGTCAGAGGAAACAAAGGAGGATAAGCGGGGATCAAACTGCCCGTAAAGGCCCGATTGGTGAGATACAGTGAAACTTGCCGACGCGCAGGCAGAGGCTTAGTTGAACCAATCGGGTTCGTAGTGTCGATTGATCGAAGCGCTAGCGGAGATCTTAGCGACACTAGAACGCGACTAACAATCAGTGGGGGATAAGGAAAACCCCCACTGATTGAAGTTTCACTTTATCATGTGTGTTTAGCAGTTATGCTGCAGGATTACCAGCTGATATAATAAGATGGGGATGCAGTGCTTTTATTATGCGGACTAAGCTTCATGACCAGCTTGTATGCCAAGTGATTATGAAAATTTTAAATTAATGTTATATAAAATTTTTCCTAAGGAAGCCTTTCAATTAGAAAAATATAACCGGGGAGGTGGAGTGCCATGAATGAAACGATAAAAAATAAACTGATGCTGCTGCCTGCGCAGCCAGGCTGCTATTTAATGAAAGACAGGCAGGGGACCATCATCTATGTGGGGAAAGCCAAAATTCTCAGAAACCGGGTCAGGTCCTACTTTACAGGCTCACATGACGGGAAAACATTAAGACTTGTTCATGAGATCGTGGACTTTGAGTACATTGTCACATCTTCAGATATGGAAGCATTGATTCTTGAGATGAATCTGATCAAGAAATATGATCCCAAATATAATGTAATGCTGAAGGACGATAAAAGCTACCCTTTTATCAAATTGACGGCCGAACGCCATCCCCGTCTGATAACAACCAGAAAAGTAAAAAAAGACAGGGGAAAATACTTTGGACCTTATCCCAATGTGCAGGCTGCCAATGAAACAAAAAAGCTGCTCGACCGTATTTATCCTCTCCGCAAATGTTCAACTCTTCCGGACAGAGTTTGCCTTTATTATCACTTGGGCCAATGTCTTGCACCTTGCGTAAAGGAAGTAAGTGCAGATCAATATAAGCAAATGACAGATGAAATTGCGAAATTCTTAAATGGCGGATACAAAGAGATTAAAAAAGACCTTACTGCAAAAATGACAGCCGCTGCAGAAGAATTGGACTTTGAACGAGCAACAGAGCTCAGAGATAAAATTGCCCATATAGATGCAACGATGGAAAAGCAAAAAATGACGATGACAGATTTTACAGATCGGGATGTATTTGGCTATGCGGTTGATAAAGGGTGGATGTGTGTCCAGGTCTTCTTCATCAGGCAGGGCAAGCTGATCGAACGGGATGTATCAATGTTCCCGATTTATAATGAGCCGGAAGAAGAAATTTTAACGTTCCTCGGCCAGTTTTATACTAAAGCAAATCATTTTAAACCACGTGAAATATTGGCACCCGATTCCGTTGATGCAGTCATGGCAGAACAGCTTCTTGATGTGAAAGTGCTAAAACCGCAGCGCGGGCAAAAAAAGGACCTGGTGAAGCTTGCTTATAAAAATGCAAAAATTGCTCTCCAGGAGAAGTTCTCTTTAATAGAGCGTGATGAAGAACGGACTATTAAAGCTGTTGAAAATCTGGGTGATCAGCTTGGAATTTATACTCCTCACCGGATTGAAGCCTTTGATAATTCAAATATCCAGGGGTCGGATCCCGTTTCTGCCATGATCGTCTTCATTGATGGCAAACCTGAGAAAAGAGAGTACCGAAAATATAAAATAAAGTCCGTTAAAGGTCCTGATGATTATGAATCCATGAGAGAAGTCACGCGACGCAGATATACAAGAGTACTGAAAGAAGAACTGCCGCTTCCGGACTTAATCTTGATTGATGGAGGAAAAGGGCATGTTGAAGCTGTAAGGGATGTGCTGGAAAATGAACTCGGTCTGGATATTCCGATTTCAGGCCTGGTGAAGGATGAGAAGCACAGAACTTCACAGCTTTTATATGGTAATCCGCTTCAAATTATTCCACTTGCAAGGAACAGCCAGGAATTCTACCTGCTGCAGAGAATTCAGGATGAAGTTCATCGCTTTGCGATTACTTTTCACCGCCAGCTTCGCGGAAAAAGTGCCTTTCAGTCTATTCTGGATGAAATTCCAGGCATAGGCGAAAAGCGAAAAAAACAGCTGTTGAAGGCCTTTGGGTCTGTAAAGAAAATGAAAGAGGCATCAATTGAGGAGTTTAGAAAAATAGGCATTCCTGCGATTGTTGCAGAGGAGTTAAAGCAGAGGCTTGAGGAACAAAATGGAAACTCTGAGTCTTAAATGGATATAGACATAAAAAGTCAGACATGTTATACTAATTGAAACTTTATATCAATATCACTTTATAGCGATAAAGCGCATGTCCATATGTTTAAACTGAACTATTGGACATAATCGTTAAGTGAAGGTAGAGGTGCGAACTTCATCAGTAAAAGCTTGGAGAAGAATGAGCTTCCATGAAAAGCTTTGAAAGGGTATGTTCGCCGAAGTGGAGAAAATCTCATCATTTTTTCTGCTGGTTTTGCATTGAATAAATGCAGGATTGTCAGGACATTGCCGTCCTGGAGAGCTATCTCACTGTGTTTGCTCACATATACATTTTGGCTGCACAGCAATGGGATAGTTAAACTATTCCATTGCTTTTTTTATTGCCCAAAAGGGGTATTTTAGATTTAAGGCCATTGTCAAATACAGCCGAGTGGACTGTCTTGCTTCACTTACATAGGACGGCAATTCATAATATTACGAGATCTTTAGAAAGAAGGGAAAGCTGTGGGAATCATAGTGCAGAAATTCGGAGGCACCTCCGTGGGGACTGTAGACAGAATACAAAATGTCGCTAATCGGGTAATTGAGGAAAAAAACCGTGGAAACGATGTTGTTGTAGTTGTTTCGGCAATGGGCAAAACGACTGATCAGCTGGTTGGCATGGCAAGGGAGATTTCCCCATCACCAGATAAAAGGGAAATGGACATGCTGCTTACAACCGGCGAACAGGTGACCATCTCTTTATTAGCAATGGCATTAAATGCGAAAGGGCATCACGCTGTTTCTTTTACAGGGTGGCAGGCAGGTATTAAAACAGAAGCAGTCCATGGTAATGCGAGGATAGTAAATATTGATCCAGCCACCATTCAGGGGGAATTAAATCAGGGGAAAATTGTAATTGTAGCAGGCTTTCAGGGGATGACAGAAGATGGCTCAATTACCACGCTTGGCCGCGGAGGATCTGATACAACTGCTGTTGCACTGGCTGCAGCACTTAAAGCTGATAAATGTGATATTTATACGGATGTTACAGGTGTGTTTACAACCGACCCCCGCTTTATAAAGAATGCCAGAAAGTTACATTCTGTGTCCTATGATGAAATGCTTGAGCTGGCCAATTTGGGGGCTGGAGTGCTCCATCCAAGAGCGGTTGAATTCGCTAAAAACTATGGACTTCCGATTGAAGTGCGTTCAAGCCTTGAAAAGGAAGCAGGAACAATCATTGAGGAGGAAGTAAAAATGGAACAAAATTTAGTGGTGCGCGGTGTGGCTTTTGAAGATGACATAACAAGAGTAACAATCATTGGTCTTCCTAATTCACTGACTGGGCTGTCTACTATTTTCTCGGCGCTCGCCAAAAACCACATTAATGTCGATATCATTATTCAGAGCATGACAGAAGCCCAGACAACTAACCTGTCCTTCTCAATTAAGAATGAAGATCTGACGGATACAGTGAAAGTTTTAGAAAAGCATAGAGATCAATTAAATTATGACCGCATTGAGTGGGAATCAGGGCTTGCAAAGGTTTCAATTGTCGGCTCAGGCATGATTTCAAATCCGGGTGTGGCTGCAGAAATGTTCGAAGTGCTTTCAGCGAATGAAATTCAGGTGAAAATGGTAAGCACGTCAGAAATTAAAGTATCAGCGGTTGTGGAAAACAGTAAAATGATCGATGCTGTTGATGCTTTACACGAGGCATTCAAGCTGTCTGTTTCTGCTGTTAAGGCTTAATTCCGAAGCTATAAACAATAAGCTATCAGAAATTGATAGCTTATTGTTTGTACGTATTAGATGTTACTCAGCAGGATCCTTTTTATCCCACTTCACAGTAATAAGGATTTTGCCGGTTTTCTTGCGGGGATGTTCAAATGCCTCACAAATAACTTCTTTTTGAAATTCTATCTGCTGGGCTATAAAACCAGCTTCGAGCTGAAATGTGCAGTTATTGTTTTTTTGCAAGCGGCCAGCAATCAGCGGGCTTGATAATATCATTTCAAGTTCATGTTTAGATTCGTTTGCGATGGAAAGGTTGCCCCAGCCGGCATTTGTGAAAAATTCGGCAATCTGTCCGGCTGTTTCCAGAGGATACATGCGTGCAAGCCTTTTGCCGGCCCAATATAAAATTTCGGGTGCTTCATTTCCTAAAAGGTCATGCAAAAGAACTTCCCGGATTAGTTCATACCCAAATACCGGTACAGACTGTATGTGATCTTCATTAGATTTCGCAGATGCTAATTCGCTCAATAGTCTCCCCTCTTTCTATGATTCTATTATATACAATATGCTTGGGGAGTTAATATCAATTCAGTAAAAAATAGAACGATTTGCATAGAAATAATTACTATTTCAGTATATTGGAGACCGGCAATTAGGTCATATTGAACCGCAGGATAATATATGTTTTTAACCCGTTAATATTTTTTAAAAATTTTATTAATATGGAACATTTTATGTATCCGTTTTCTTGACGCTCTATTATCTTGGGAGTAAAATGGACATGTCACATAATTGTAAGAAAATGAATAACATTTTCGAGATGATGTCCTGAGCGGGGGCTCAGCATCGTTTTTTTAAAATCAGGGGGGGAAAGTTTATGGCAGGTAATCGTGAGTTTTTTAATCGCAGATTGCATTCATTGCTTGGCGTAATACCAGTTGGATTGTTTTTGGTGCAGCACCTTGTAGTGAACCATTTTGCAACAGGGGGAGAGGAATCTTTTAATAATGCAGCGCATTTTATGGAAAGTCTTCCATTTAGAATATTCCTTGAAACGTTTGTAATCTATTTACCTTTGCTGTTCCACGCAATCTATGGCCTTTATATTGCTTTTACTGCGAAAAATAACACAAGCAGATACGGATATTTCCGCAACTGGATGTTTATGCTTCAGCGTGTTTCAGGTGTCATTACGCTGGTTTTTGTTGCATGGCATGTTTGGGAAACACGTGTACAGGCTGCCTTTGGAGCAGAAGTTAACTTTCAGATGATGGAGAACATCCTGTCGAATCCATTTATGTTCTGGTTCTATATTATTGGAGTCATTTCTGCAATTTTCCACTTTGCTAATGGGCTTTGGTCATTCCTTGTCAGCTGGGGACTTACAGTATCTCCTCGTTCACAAGTTATTTCCACTTACGTAACGATCGGAATTTTCATTGCACTATCTATTGTTGGCGTACGTGCTCTTACAGCATTTATTTAATAGACATGAGAGATTATTAGACTTGATCGGATAAAAAGGGAATTGGGCAGCTGCCCGGCTCCGCATTATTGAAAGCGCAAAGGCAAAATCAGCACTTTTGGCAGAATAAACGCCATCGGAAGGCCTCAAGGGGACCGGTAAGCGGGTGCTGGCGCTTTTCTTACAAGTATTAAGGGAGTGAGTCACGATGGGTAAAGGAAAAGTTATAGTTGTCGGCGGCGGACTAGCCGGTTTGATGGCGACAATTAAAGTAGCAGAATCTGGGACTCCGGTTGAATTATTTTCTCTGGTACCGGTTAAACGTTCTCACTCTGTTTGTGCCCAGGGCGGCATCAACGGAGCGGTAAATACAAAAGGGGAAGGCGATTCTCCTTGGATTCATTTCGACGATACAATATATGGCGGGGACTTCCTGGCAAACCAGCCGCCTGTAAAAGCAATGGCAGAGGCTGCACCTGGCATCATTCATTTATTTGACCGTATGGGTGTTATGTTTAACCGTACACCTGAAGGTCTGCTGGACTTCCGCCGCTTCGGTGGAACACAGCATCACCGTACTGCGTTTGCCGGTGCTACAACTGGGCAGCAGCTGCTTTATGCAATGGACGAGCAGGTCCGCCGCCATGAAGTGGCAGGATTAGTGACAAAGTATGAGGGATGGGAATTTCTAGGGGTTATAATCGATGATGACGGAGCTTGTAAGGGTGTCGTTGCCCAGAACCTGACTTCTATGGAAATTAAGTCTTTTGCTGCAGATGCAGTTATTATGGCATCCGGCGGACCGGGAATTATTTTCGGAAAATCCACTAACTCTGTCATAAACACAGGCTCAGCGGCTTCAATCGTTTATCAGCAGGGCGCTTATTACGCAAATGGGGAATTTATTCAGATCCATCCAACCGCCATCCCTGGAGATGATAAGCTTCGCCTAATGAGTGAATCTGCACGCGGTGAAGGCGGACGAGTATGGACATATAAAGATGGCAAACCATGGTACTTCCTTGAGGAAAAATATCCGGCTTACGGAAACCTGGTGCCCCGTGATATTGCAACGCGTGAAATTTTTGACGTTTGTGTTAACCAGAAGCTTGGCATTAACGGGGAGAACATGGTATATCTGGATCTTTCCCATAAAGATCCTAAAGAGCTTGATATTAAGCTTGGCGGAATCATTGAAATCTATGAGAAATTCCAGGGTGAAGACCCTCGTAAAGTGCCAATGAAGATCTTCCCTGCTGTCCACTATTCAATGGGCGGATTATGGGTTGACTATGATCAGATGACAAATATTCCTGGCTTGTTTGCAGCTGGTGAATGTGATTATTCACAGCATGGTGCCAACCGTCTTGGCGCCAACTCACTGCTATCAGCCATTTATGGCGGTATGGTAGCAGGCCCGAATGCAGTCAAGTATATCAGCGGATTAGATAAGAGTGCTGAAGATCTGCCATCATCACTATTTGAACGCCATGTAAAACAGGAAGAAGAAAAATGGAATAATATCATGTCTCTTGATGGCACAGAGAATGCATATGTCCTTCATAAAGAGCTTGGTGAGTGGATGACAGACAATGTAACGGTTGTCCGCCATAATGACAGGCTGTTGAAAACAGATGAAAAAATTGTTGAACTTATGGAGCGCTATAAAAACATTAATATTAATGACACTGCGAAGTGGAGCAATCAGGGTGCAAGCTTTACGCGCCAGCTGCAGAATATGCTTCAATTGGCACGTGTTATTACAATTGGTGCTTATAACCGTAATGAAAGCCGCGGAGCACATTATAAGCCTGATTTCCCTGAACGTAATGATGAGGAATTCATGAAAACAACAATGGCGAAGTTTGTTGATGCAAATTCCGCTCCGGCATTCCATTACGAGGAAATTGATGTAAGCTTAATTCCACCGCGTAAGCGTGACTATTCCAAAAAGAAAGGGGAGAACTAAACCATGCAAGAAACAAAAACGAAAACAGTCCGTTTTGTAATCAGCCGCCAGGATACTCCTGATTCAGCCCCTTATCAGGAAGAGTTTGAAATTGATTACCGTCCGAACATGAACGTTATTTCAGCCCTTATGGAGATTCGCCGTAATCCGGTTAACGTGAAGGGTGAAGATACTACTCCAATCGCATGGGATATGAACTGCCTTGAAGAAGTCTGCGGTGCTTGTTCAATGATTATTAATGGAAAGCCCCGCCAATCATGTACGGCACTTGTAGATCAGCTGGAACAGCCAATCCGTCTTGAGCCGATGCGCACGTTCCCGGTAGTCCGTGACCTGCAGGTCGACAGAAGCCGTATGTTTGATTCCCTGAAAAAGGTTAAAGCATGGATTCCAATCGATGGCACGTATGATTTGGGACCTGGACCGCGTATGCCTGAGAGAAAGCGCCAATGGGCTTATGAGCTTTCAAAGTGCATGACATGCGGTGTTTGTCTGGAAGCATGTCCGAATGTTAACAGCAAATCTGACTTTATCGGACCGGCTCCTTTATCACAGGTTCGCTTGTTCAATGCTCACCCAACTGGTGAAATGAATAAAGCTGAACGTCTGGAGCAAATCATGGGTGACGGCGGACTTGCCAATTGCGGAAACTCTCAAAACTGCGTACAGTCCTGCCCGAAAGGCATTCCTTTAACAACATCCATTGCGGCACTAAACCGCGATACAACATTCCAGTCTTTCAAAAACTTCTTTGGAAGCGACCAGATCTAAACTTGAAAAACCCCTTTCCTTTTGGAGAGGGGTTTTTAGTCTATATTCGCATAATCTTTTATTTAACACAGATGAAAGGTTTTCAAATAATTCAAAAAACACTATAATGAAATACAACAGAGTGAATGCTCATTCATAAAAAATTGGGAGGGACCAGCATGAAAAAATTGAGCTATATAGACGATTTTAAAAAATGGGAAGAAGAATTCATTTTCTTTCATCCAGTAAAAGTCAGATTTTCTGAAACTGATATGTTTGGACATTTGAACAATACCATTCCATTTACATACTATGAAGAAGCAAGGATAGAATTTTTCAAAAGCAAGGGCTTTATGCAGGACTGGGTAAAGCATGATAGTGAAACCATACCAGTCGTAGCAGACCTCCAATGCGATTTTATCAGCCAGGTTTTCTTTGATGAAGAGATACAAATATACGTAAAAGCTGCTTCAATAGGGAATTCTTCTGTTGATCTTCATTATATGGGTAGGAAATCAGACGGTTCAGTTTGCTTCACCGGCAGGGGGACGATGGTGCAGATATCAAAGGTGACAGGCAAGGGTGTGCCTTGGACCGAAAATATGAAAGAAATGCTGAAAAGCGGGGTTAAAGTCCGAGCCTAGCGGCACAATGGCACATTTCCTGAAAATAACTTTCTCCTTTCACTAAATATAGTCACTTCGGCTGTTTTGCTGACATATGATATGGTGACTAAATATATACCCATCCCGCGGTTCATAGCTGGCGAAAGGCAAGGAGGGTTACAATACTTGAAGGAGAATGAATATACTCACAAGCCGTTACTCACCAAACGAGAAAGAGAAGTATTCGAATTGTTAGTACAAGATAAAACAACAAGGGAAATCGCTGGTGAATTGTTTATAAGTGAAAAAACGGTTCGGAACCACATTTCTAATGCCATGCAAAAGCTTGGTGTAAAGGGGCGATCACAAGCTGTTGTAGAGCTCCTTCGAATGGGAGAGCTAGAACTTTAATTTAGACCGGCTATCCTTCTGGGAGGCCGGTTATCACATTTATATAGGGAATATTTCATTATTGGATTTATTTCTGTCTTGAAATTTATACGGAAAAAGGTGAAAATAAATGCACAAGGGCAGAAAACATCGTAAAAGCTTAAATGGGAGTGTTTATGAATGAAGCTGGAAGATCCTAAAACAAATGAAATAAATGATGTTGTAGCTGATATTGAAAAAGACTTAAGATACATATCCGGCATTATCAAGCAAAAGGGAAGGGAAATTCTAAGTGATTTTACCATTACCCCTCCTCAGTTTGTGGCATTGCAATGGCTGTTTGAAGAAGGTGATATGACTATCGGCGAGCTGTCAAATAAAATGTATCTTGCATGCAGCACGACAACAGATCTTGTTGATCGAATGGAGAAAAACAGCCTTGTGAAAAGAGTGAAAGACCCAAATGACCGAAGAGTAGTCCGGATTCATCTGCTTGAAGAAGGAGAGCGGATTATTGAAGAAGTTATTAAAAAACGCCAGGATTACCTAAAAGAGGTTCTTAAAAATTCTTCACATAATGAGGTCTTGTTCTTAAAAGATAACTTAATGAAATTACACCATGATATGCGCGGAGAATGAGGCGGTACTTTTGAAACAACCTATAGGAATAATTGACTCCGGAGTGGGGGGCTTAACGGTCGCGAAAGAAATCATGCGGCAGCTGCCAAATGAAGATATTGTATACCTCGGAGATACAGCACGATGCCCGTACGGCCCGCGGCCTGGTAAAGAGGTGAAATCCTTTACCTGGCAAATGACGGAGTACCTGCTGAAAAAAAACATTAAAATGCTTGTTATAGCCTGTAATACAGCTACTGCTGTCGCTCTGGAGGAAATACGCAGGGAATTGCCGATACCGGTTATCGGTGTCATTTTCCCAGGCGCAAGAACAGCTATTAAAGTGACGAAAAACCATATAATTGGTGTCATTGGCACAGAGGGCACAGTCAAAAGCAAGGCATATGAAAATGCGCTGATTCAGATAAACAGCAGGTCTGCCGTGCATAGTCTGGCATGCCCCAAATTCGTTCCTCTTGTAGAGAGCGGGGAGTACGAAGGTTCAGTTGCCAAAAAAATAGTGGCTGAGACGCTTCAGCCCTTAAAAGGAAAAGGAATGGATACACTCATTCTTGGATGTACTCATTATCCTTTATTAGAACCGATTATTAAAAATGTAATGGGTAAAGATGTAAAGGTCATCAGCTCAGGTGAGGAAACAGCAAGGGAAGCTAGTACCATTCTGCATCACCATGGCCTGCTTAAAGCTGTGGATGAAAATCCGGAATATAAATTCTGTACAACTGGCTCCACGGCCATTTTTTCTAAAATTGCTTCGAAGTGGCTTGGGGTTACTGTCGATGCTGTAGAAAAAATTTCCCTTTAATAAATGCAGACACCTTCTGAATTTTTTCAGAAGGTGTTTTTTAAGATATCTGCACGTTACTTTTAGATTACTTTTTAAAAAAGCTCTGGTATCATGAAATTGAAGAAAAACTATACTTAATTGAGTTGGTGATCAATTTGCTGGCACAAGCCGAAAACTATTTAAAAAAATATTTTGGATATACTTCTTTCCGCCCCGGCCAACAGGAGATTATTCTGAATATCCTCTCACAAACCAATACTCTTGGAATTCTTCCAACTGGAGGCGGAAAGTCAATCTGCTTTCAAATACCCGCTCTTGTACTCCCCGGAACGGCCATTGTGATTTCTCCCTTAATTTCCCTGATGAAAGATCAAGTAGATGCCCTTAGCACTGCAGGCATCCCGGCTGCTTATATAAACAGCACGTTGTCTTCTGCCGAGTATCAGCACATTGTGGCTGGAATACGCAATGAAGAATATAAGCTCGTGTATGTGGCGCCGGAACGATTTGGGTCCATGGCCTTTTTGCAATTATTAAACGATATTTCAATCAATGCGATTGTCTTTGATGAAGCACATTGTATTTCACAGTGGGGGCATGACTTCCGTCCAAGTTACCGTTCCGTAGTCTCAGAGCTTAGCAATCTGCACCAGAAACCTGTAATTGCTGCTTTGACTGCAACAGCAACACGGGATGTCGCAGAGGATATCCGCAGGCTTCTAAACATCGGCGAGGAAAATACGTTTATAACTGGTTTTGCTAGGGATAACCTCTCCTTTCACGTATTGAAAGGTGTTAACAAAAGAGACTTTATATTACAGACCCTAAATAAACATAAAAACGAAGCAGGAATCATTTATACGTCAAGCCGCAGGGAGACAGACCAGCTGTACCAGTTCCTAAAAGGCAAGAACTGCTCAGTTGCTAAATATCATGCAGGCTTAAAGGAAGAAGAACGGAAAAAAGCACAGGATGCCTTCGTATACGATGAATCAAATATTATGGTCGCAACAAATGCTTTTGGAATGGGGATTGATAAATCCAATGTCAGATATGTCATCCACTATAATCTTCCGCGGAACATTGAAGCTTATTATCAGGAAGCGGGAAGGGCAGGAAGAGATGGAGAGGATAGCATATGTTATTTGCTGTTTGCTCCTCAGGATATCCAGCTGCAGAAATTTTTGATTGAGGAGAGCAGTCTGGATCCCCGGAAAATGGAGCAGGAATACAGCAAGCTAAAGGATATGGTTAATTACTGCCACACAGAAAAATGCCTTCAATCCTATATCATCGATTATTTTGATGAGAATGCCGAACCGATCCTCTGCGGCAAATGCAGCAGCTGCCTGGATGAACGGACAAGCATCGATATTACTCAGGAAGCTTTAATGATTTTTTCGTGCATTAAGCGGATGGAAGAAAGATTTGGCGTTACTTTGACTGCACAGGTTTTGAAAGGCTCAAGTAATAAAAGAATCCGAGAGCTTAATTTTAATAAACTTTCCACATTTGGGCTGATGAAAAACCGCAAAGAAAAAGAGATTGCAGAGATGATCAACTATCTGCTGGCTGAGGATTATCTAATTTTAACAGATGGTAAATATCCGACCGTTAGGCTGTCAGCAAATGCAATTCCTGTCTTGAAAGGACAGAAAAAACTATCCATGAAAATTAGTGTGCCTGTATCTGTTCAGGAAGCAGATGAAAATATTGAACTTTTTGAGATCCTGAGGAAGCTCAGGAAAAAGATTGCAGATGAAGAAAATGTTCCTCCTTTTGTGGTGTTTGCTGATACCGCATTGAAAGAAATGTGCCGTTATTTTCCCGTGAGCAAAGACATGATGTTAAATATTAAAGGTGTAGGGCAAATGAAGTTTGACAAGTATGGGGAATATTTTATTGAGGCAATCAAAGAATTTGCCGAAGAACATAATATTCCCCCTATGCCTGCAGCAGATACGCCTTCAGTGTCAGAGGAAGTACAAGATGACCGTTCAAGCTACCAGATTACCTTTGATTATTATAAGAATGGAAATACCATAACGGAAATAGCCAAAAAGCGAAACTTTTCCCCAATAACGATTCAGGAGCATATCTTCCGCTCGATCAAAGAAGGCAATGCAATTGACTGGTCAGATATTTTCAATGAGACGGAAGAAAAGCTTGTTTTACAGGCAGCGGAAAAAGCAGGAAGAGAAAAACTGAAGCCAATTAAAGAAGAACTTCCGGATGAGATAGATTATTTTAAAATCAAAGCCGTCCTGGTAAAAGACGAACTGCAGAAGCAAAATTGAAGCTCCTTATTGGGGCTTCTTTTAATATGTCTCTATGGCAGCCATACTTCAGATTGTCCGAATTTGTCAAAAATCTATTCACACTTTTATCCCAAAAGACGGTCTAAATTACAGATAGGCTCGTATACATGTAGTACAAACTGTCTCAGGGGGGATTATGTATGTCTATAAATAAAAAAACGTCGATAGTGTCAGCTGTGCTGGTTTCATCTGTATTATTATCAGGCTGCGGATTGTTCGGAAGCCAGGGGAAAGAAAAGGTCGATCCGCCAAAAGCAGTATCTTACACCGATGAAGGCGAAAGTGTTGCTGAGGAAACAACAGGAAAAGAAACAGCTGAAAATGAAGAGGGTGTTACGGCAAATCTTAAAACAGAGCTTTACTTGATTGATAAAAATGGGTATGTTGTTCCCCAGACGATCGATCTTCCAAAAACGAATTCAGTTGCTACACAGGCGTTAGAGTACCTGGTGGAAAACGGTCCTGTTACAGAGCTTCTTCCTAATGACTTCCGAGCAGTCCTTCCGGCTGATACAAAAGTTTCTGTAAATATTAAAGATAAAGTGGCAACCGTCGATTTTTCAAAAGAATTTCAGGAATATGCTAAGGAAGATGAAAAGAAAATTCTCCAATCCGTTACCTGGACACTTACACAATTTGATTCCATTGATAAAGTTAAGCTGACATTAAACGGACATGAATTAAAAGAGATGCCTGTGAATGGCACTCCGGTCAGTTCGGCGTTAACGAGAGCCAATGGAATAAACATGGATACAACGGAAGTAGTGGATATCACGAATACGAAGCCGGTGACCGTTTATTATCTGGGCGGGGATGAAGAAAACTATTATTATGTGCCTGTTACCAAGCGTGTAAGCAATGATATGGACAATAAAGTTGAAGCGGTTGTATCCGAACTGATAAAGGGGCCGAACTATGCATCCAATCTGGTGACAGACTTCCTTCCGGATGTAGAGCTGCTTGAAGCTCCAAAAATTGAAGAAGGAAAAGTCACATTAAACTTTAATGAGAATGTTTTCAGCAGCTTCGAAGAGAGAATGATTTCCAAGCACTTGCTGAATGCACTCGTTCTTTCACTGACAGAACAAAAGGGTATAGAAAGCGTGGCGGTCACTGTCGATGGCAAAGCAGAGATTGTCAATGAGGATGGCCAAAAACTATCCGAGCCTGTAACCCGCCCTGAAAATGTGAATACAGGAAGTTTTTAATATAGCAGATTTTGTTATACTATATAGTAACAGGAAAAAGAGGTTGGCATATAATGCCGCCTCTTCTTTGTTGGTAAAATAGGCATGCCAATATTACTGGGCAAATGCCCAGGTTCAATATAAGCAAATGAAGGGGGAAATCGCTTATGCGCGCAGATGGACGTGAACCAAAGCAGCTTAGGCCAATACATATTGAAACTGATTATTTAAAGCATCCTGAGGGCTCTGTACTCATTACAGTGGGAGACACGAAGGTGATTTGTACAGCAAGCATTGATGAAAGGGTCCCGCCTTTTATGAGAGGACAGGGGAAGGGCTGGATAACAGCTGAATATTCCATGCTGCCGAGGGCTACAGAACAGAGAAATATCAGGGAATCAGCAAAAGGAAAAATTTCAGGGAGAACAATGGAAATTCAGCGCCTGATCGGCCGTGCACTCCGGGCAGTAGTAGATCTTGATGCGCTTGGCGAAAGAACGCTATGGCTTGATTGCGACGTAATACAGGCTGATGGGGGGACACGGACAGCTTCCATTACAGGAGCTTTTATTGCAATGGCACAGGCGATGGATAAGCTTTACAGCAGCAAGAAGCTTCCAAGCTATCCAATCAATGATTTCCTTGCGGCCACAAGCGTGGGGATTCTTACTGACAAGCAGGCTGTTGTGGATTTGAATTATATTGAAGACTCCTCTGCTGAAGTGGATATGAATGTCGTCATGACCGGGAGCGGGGAGTTTGTAGAGCTTCAGGGAACCGGAGAAGAAGCGACTTTCTCTTATGGACAGCTGCAGGAAATGCTTGGTGCTGCACAGGAAGGGATATCAGAGCTGCTTGAACTTCAGAAATCGGCACTTGGAGAGAATATCTCAGGAAGCATTCAAAGCAAAAGAGAAAAGCTTGCGGGGAGGGCATAATATGCAGGAAGTCATAATAGCTACTAAAAACGCAGGCAAAGCGAGAGAGTTTGAGAGAATGTTCAAGCCTCTTGGCTATCAAGTAAAAACCCTTCTGGACTACCCAGATTTTCAGGATGTTGAGGAGACAGGCAGCACGTTTGAAGAGAATGCCATTCTTAAAGCGGAAGCCGTGTCTAAAGCTTTTGGAAGAATGGTCATTGCCGATGATTCAGGGTTGATCATTGATGCGCTTGGAGGGAAGCCGGGCATCTATTCCGCCCGCTATGCAGGCGAGGGAAAAAACGATCAGAAAAATATGGAAAAAGTTCTCGATGAGCTCGAAAGCATTCCGGATGATAAGCGCCAGGCGCGGTTTTATTGCGCGCTCGCAATCGCTGCTCCCGGAAAAAGGACTGAAACAGTTGCAGGAACTTGTGAAGGCCGTATCTTAAGAGAAAAAAGAGGGACTTATGGATTTGGCTATGATCCTATTTTCTATTCAGAAGAAAAAGGCAAGGCAATGGCAGAATTAATGCCGGAGGAAAAAAGCGAAATCAGCCATAGGGCGAATGCTCTCCAAAAGCTGGAGGAGCTGCTTCCTTCTTTCCTGGCCGGAGCAGAAAACTCATGAAAGTTCTGATTGTCAGTGATAGTCATGGGTTAACCTCAGAACTCAGCCAAATTCGTGAAATACATCCTGATATGGATATAATGATTCACTGCGGAGATTCGGAACTTCAGGCAGATGATGAATCACTAAAGGGCTACGCTGCAGTAAGAGGAAATTGTGATTTTGACGCAGATTTTCCGGAGGACAGAATAGAAGAGGCTGGAGGATTCCGCTTTTTCGTCACACACGGTCATAAATATTCCGTTAAGTCCACTTTAATGAATCTGTCATACAGGGCACGT
This sequence comes from Cytobacillus sp. EB106-05-05-XG126, assembly GCF_058791715.1. Classification (NCBI taxonomy): domain Bacteria; kingdom Bacillati; phylum Bacillota; class Bacilli; order Caryophanales; family Bacillaceae; genus Cytobacillus; species Cytobacillus sp. EB106-05-05-XG126. The sequence continues at coordinate 205,313 of NZ_JBYTDU010000002.1, forward strand.
GAATTGAAGGCAGATATCGTATGTTTTGGCCATTCACATAGTCTGGGAGCAGAAATGTCTGAGGGGATATTGTTTATCAATCCTGGAAGCATTAGGCTCCCCAGAGGCAGGAATGAACGGACATATGTCATACTGGAAAACAGGGGAAAAGATGTTACACTGGATGTGTATGACTTTTCTAATGGAAAGATTCCTGATCTGACACAAAAATTTTCACTGGTAAAAAGATATTAATTTGAATATAATAATTGAGGGAAGCCCGGTCTTCCCTCAATAATAAAAAAATATTTTACAAAGTGTTGACTTCTTAACATTTGTTTAATATAATAAATCTTGTCGTTAAGTTAATACATCTCAATCACGAAAATAATATCAAAATGTCCCAGTAGCTCAGCCGGATAGAGCAACGGCCTTCTAAGCCGTCGGTCGGGAGTTCGAATCTCTCCTGGGACGCCATTTACACATCTGGAAACACTACATATCTTACCGAATTTTTACTCACCTTTTTTGGTGGGTTTTTTTGTTTTAATTTTTAATGGCAGCAACCTGCCAGTTGTTTTTAAATTGCCTCTATAAACCTCATCAGATGTTTTTATCTCCCTTATCAAAAAAATATAAAAAAAATTTTGTCATATGAAATGTGAATATATCAACAATGTAAGCGGATACACGATAACAGATTAATCTAAATTATCAAATAATTCATTAAAAGGGTGTTGACGGCTGATAAAAATGGGCGTAAGATAGTCCTCAATATAAGAAATTTACACCAACAACTATAAACTTCATCCAAGTGAAATTTATCTCGCAATATGAAAATTTGGTTTTTTTTAATCTATTAATTCAATGGTTTAAAGCGTTATTGTGTTGAGGTTAAATCTCTGAATAGGAAAAGCGTAGAAGAGGATAAGTAGTTTTATGACAGGCATTCACAGAGAGCCGGATCTGCTGAAACCCGGTAATGCCCTCTTAAAATGAACTCACCTCTGAGCGCAGTCCTGAAAGTGTATCGACTAGGGGCTGCCGGGTGTTCTTCACCCGTTATCAAAACGAACAGCACATCGCTGTTCATGAGTGCACGCATCATAAGCGTGAATCAGGGTGGTACCGTGGAACAGGTGATCAAAGCCTTTTCATCCCTTATACCTACAATCGTTAGGTTTCTTTAGGGGTGGAAGGGCTTTTTATATTGGAGTTTAAAAACATGAGGAGGTTATCAACAAATGCTGCAGGAAGCTGCCTTAACAGAAACAAAAACGGAGACATATCCTGTCACCGGCGCTGATCTGTTATTAAAAGCCTTGGAGAAAGAAAATGTTGAAGTGATTTTTGGTTATCCTGGAGGAGCTGTTCTTCCACTTTACGACAAGCTGTATCATTCAAAGATTCTTCATGTGCTGCCGCGCCATGAACAGGGAGGAATTCATGCTGCTGAAGGGTATGCCCGGATATCTGGAAAGCCTGGTGTTGTAATTGCCACTTCAGGACCAGGAGCCACTAATATTGTTACCGGTCTTGCAGACGCAATGATGGATTCACTTCCGCTGATTGTATTTACAGGCCAGGTAGCAACGGGAGTCATTGGGTCAGATGCCTTTCAGGAGGCAGATATCCTGGGGATAACCACTCCAATTACAAAATACAATTATCAGGTCCGCAGCATTGAAGATATTCCGAGAATCGTTAAAGAAGCTTTTTATATAGCTTCAACCGGCAGGCCAGGACCAGTGCTGATTGATATCCCTAAAGACATCGCTGCAGGAGTTTCGAATCAGCCAGAGAAAGAAACGGAAGTGAATCTGCCGGGGTATCAGCCGACATTAAAACCAAATTACCTTCAAATAAGAAAATTAACAGAAGCAGTCAGCAGATCGAAAAAGCCTGTCATCCTGGCTGGTGCCGGCGTGCTTCATGGAAGAGCATCCCAAGAGTTAAAAGATTACGCAGAGCAGCAGCAAATACCTGTTATCCACACACTTCTGGGCCTCGGCGGATTTCCTGCCAGTCATCCATTGTTCATCGGTATGGCAGGTATGCACGGCTGTTATGCAGCCAATATGGGACTTACAGAATGTGATTTGCTGATAAATATTGGAGCCCGTTTTGATGACAGATTAACAGGGAATTTACAGCATTTTGCACCACATGCAACAGTCGCCCATATTGATATTGACCCCGCTGAAATCGGCAAAAATGTTCCAACGTCCATCCCGATTGTGGCAGATGCAAAAGAAGCTCTTGAGCAGCTGATTCTGCAGGATGGAAAGCCGCCGGCCCATAAAGAATGGCTGGAAACCATTTTGAGGTGGCAGGAGGAATATCCATATTACTATGATAAAGAATCCGGACGTCTGAAACCCCAGCAAGTAATGGAAATGCTTCATTCAAAAACGGAAGGCAATGCCATCGTTGTAACAGATGTGGGACAGCATCAAATGTGGGCAGCCCAATACTATCGCTTTAATAAAGCAGACAGATGGGTGACATCAGGAGGACTTGGAACAATGGGATTTGGTTTCCCTGCTAGCATTGGAGCTCAGCTGGCTGATCCGGAAGCATGCGTACTCGCCATTTGCGGAGATGGAGGATTCCAAATGTCAACACAGGAGCTTGCTATCATTCAGGAAATGAATCTCCCGGTGAAAATTATTATTTTTAATAATATGGCCCTTGGCATGGTCCGGCAGTGGCAGGAGATTTTTTATGAATCCCGGTTCTCTCATAGTAAAATCCCGGTACAGCCATCTTTCGTTAAATTGGCAGAAGCCTACGGGATAAAAGGATATGTCATCCAATCTAAAGCAGAGGCTGAAGAAGTATTGGATGAGGTGCTTCATAACCGTGAACCAGTGCTTATTGATTTCAGGGTTGATCCGGATGAAAACGTGTATCCGATGATTGCACCAGGAAAAGGACTTCATGAAATGGCAGGTGTAAAACCATGAAACGAATCATATGCCTGACTGTTATGAATCGGCCGGGTGTTCTAAACAGAATTACTAATCTATTTTCAAAAAGAAACTTTAATATTGAAAGCATTTCAGTCGGCCTGTCTGAACATGAAGGGATGTCGCGAATCACATGTGTGGTCCATGTTGAGGACTCCGGTGCCAGCGAACAAATTACAAAGCAGCTGAACAAGCAAATCGACGTGATAAAAGTAACGGATATCACGGATCAGTCGATTGTCGCAAGAGAGCTTGCCCTTATTAAAGTTCAGGCAGTCCCATATACAAGAAATGAGATTTACTCTTTAATTGAACCTTTCAGAGCTTCTGTGATAGATGTCAGCAAGGATAGCATGACCGTTCAGATTACAGGTGAATCTGATAAGGTTGAAGCCTTCATTGAACTCATTAAACCATATGGAATCAAAGAGCTTGCCAGGACGGGAACAACGGCCTTTCCAAGAGGAACACAGCGTACTTCCCAGCAGTCCAAGTCATACTCTATTGTTTAAAAAAACCATTATTAATATAAAAAACTTATTCGGAGAGGGAGATAAAACATGGCGAAAATGTATTATAACGGAGATGCAAATGCAGCGTATTTAAACGGAAAGAAGGTAGCGGTCATCGGATATGGATCCCAAGGACATGCACATGCGTTAAATATGAGGGACAGCGGGGTTGAGGTTGTCATCGGCCTGCGGAAAGGGAAGTCATGGGAAAAAGCAGAAGAAGACGGTTTCCAGGTATATCCGGTCGGTGAGGCAGCTGCTCAATCTGATGTAGTGATGATCTTATTGCCGGATGAACTCCAGCCAAAGGTATACAAGGAAGAAATCGAACCCAATCTATCAAGCCAGGCATTAATGTTTGCCCATGGATTTAATATTCATTTTAATCAGATCGTGCCTCCAAAAGAATGTGATGTACTGCTTGTAGCACCGAAAGGACCAGGCCATTTAGTCAGAAGAACATATGAACAGGATGCAGGTGTTCCAGCCTTGTTTGCAGTCCATCAGGACGTTACAGGGGAAGCAAAGGAACTGGCCCTTGCTTACGCTAAAGCCATTGGATCTCTACGTGCAGGTGCGCTGGAAACAACTTTTAAAGAAGAAACCGAGACAGATTTGTTTGGCGAACAGGCAGTGTTGTGCGGAGGGCTGACTTCATTGGTGAAAGCAGGATTTGAGACTCTGACAGAAGCAGGCTATCAGCCGGAACTGGCATACTTTGAATGTTTACATGAACTAAAACTCATTGTTGACCTTATGTATGAAGGCGGCCTTGAAGGAATGCGCTATTCCATCTCAGATACAGCTCAATGGGGAGATTTTGTCAGCGGCCCACGGGTAGTTGACGCAAGAGTGAAAGAAGAAATGAAGGCAGTGCTGAAAGATATCCAGGAAGGGAATTTTGCAAAAGGGTGGATTTTGGAGAACCAGGCAAATAGACCGGTATTCAATGCCGTAAATCAGAGAGAAAATGAGCACCCGATCGAGCAGGTGGGAAGAGAACTCCGTAAAATGATGCCGTTTGTTAATAGCAGCAAGAAGAAAGAAGTGGTCGTAAGTGGCAATAATTAAAATATTTGATACTACATTAAGAGATGGCGAGCAATCTGCCGGTGTAAATCTTAATTTCTCGGAAAAATTAGAAATTGCCAGGCAGCTGGAGCGTTTGAACGTTGATATTATTGAGGCAGGTTTCCCGGCAGCGTCGAAAGGGGATTTTGCATCCGTACAGAATATTGCCCAGACGATTAAGAATTGCTCGGTCACAGGATTGGCAAGAGCAGTTATCTCTGATATAGATGCTGCATGGGGAGCTTTAAAGGATGGAGCTGAGCCAAGGATACATACATTCCTGGCAACCTCTCCAATCCACAGGCAGTATAAGTTAAGGAAGACGAAAGAAGAAGTGGTTGAAACAGCAGTTGAAACTGTTAAGTATGCTGCTTCCAAATTCCCGATCGTCCAATGGTCTGCAGAGGATGCTACCAGGACAGAACTGCCTTTTCTTGCAGAAATCATTGAAAAAGTCATCCAGGCCGGTGCAGGAATCATTAACATACCGGACACAGTTGGATACACAACACCACAGGAGTACGGTGAAATTTTCCAATATTTAAGAAATCATGTTCCTTCTATTGATAAAGTATCCTTGTCAGCACATTGCCATGATGACTTGGGAATGGCCATAGCAAATTCCCTGTCAGCTATAAAAAATGGAGCAACACAGATTGAGGGCACAATTAATGGAATTGGTGAAAGAGCCGGGAATGCGGCACTTGAGGAGCTGGCAGTAGCCCTTTATATCCGAAATGATCATTATCAGGCTTCAACCCGTCTGAATCTTCAGGAAATCAGCAGAACGAGCAGTTTGGTCAGCAAGCTGACAGGTATGGTGGTACCAGCCAACAAAGCAATTGTTGGCAGGAATGCTTTTGCACATGAATCAGGAATACACCAGGATGGGGTATTGAAGGAAAAAACAACGTATGAAATTATTTCCCCTGACCTAGTCGGTTTCCAATCCAATTCCATGGTGCTTGGAAAACATTCCGGACGCCATGCATTTAAAAACCGCCTGAGTGAACTGGGGCTTGAAGTAGCAGATGAAGAAGCAAACCGGCTTTTCACAGTTTTTAAAGATTTGGCCGACCGCAAAAAAGAGATGACAGACGACGACCTTGCAGCAATCGTTCTTGAAGAGAAGCTCTCCAAGGAGCAGAGGTTCTATGATTTGATCGGAATCCAAATCCAGTATGGAACGAACTCTGTTCCAACAGCAACTGTTACCCTGTCAGGATCAAACAACGAAGTAATCCAGGAAGCCGGTACTGGAGCAGGAAGCATTGAGGCGCTGTATAACACATTGGAAAAATGCCTGAATGGTACAGCTAACCTTCTGGATTACCGTATCCAATCCGTAGGGGCCGGAAGAGACGCTTTAGCACAGGTTTATGTAAAGCTGAACTATGAAGGAATGGAAACAAGCGGCCGCGGTTTGGCCCAGGATGTGCTTGAGGCTTCCTCAAAAGCTTACTTGAATGCTGTTAATAGAGTCATATATATGAGAGAAAAAGTGCAGGCGGTAGAGGCAAATTGATCGGGGAAGCGGGAGATTCCGCAGACGGAGGCGGAAAGTCTCCTATCCTTCCCTTGAAAAGCAAATGCGCCGCAGAAATAAAATATGAAAAAAATTTATAAAACAATAAATCAGACGGAGGGATTAAAATGAAAAAACGTATCGCAGTACTTCCAGGAGATGGGATCGGCAAAGAAGTGGTGAAGGGTGCAATTGAAGTCCTGCAGGCTGTTGGTGAACGGTTCGGACATCAATTCCAATTTTCATATGGCAGCATCGGCGGTTCTGCTATTGATGCAGCCGGAACACCGCTGCCTAATGAAACGCTTGAGCTTTGCAAAGAAAGCGATGCGGTCATGCTGGGAGCAGTTGGCGGGCCTAAATGGGACCGGCAGCCTCCCCACCTTCGTCCGGAAAAGGGTCTCTTAAGGATTCGCAAGGAATTAGATTTATATGCCAATTTGCGGCCAACTCAATATTATTCAAGCCTTTCCGATACTTCACCATTAAAAAATGAAGTAATTGAAGGCGTGGATATGCTGATGGTCAGAGAATTAACCGGCGGACTTTATTTTGGAAAGCCAAGCGAACGGACACAGCAAAACGGAAAAGATGCTGTTGTGGACACCTTGTTTTATCAAAAAGAAGAAATGCGCCGTGTCATTAAGCTGGCATTTGAACTTGCAGGAAAGCGGCGTGGCAAGGTGACTTCTGTTGACAAGGCCAATGTCCTGGAATCCAGCCGAATGTGGAGAGAAGTTGCAGAGGACATTGCAAAGCAATATCCTAATGTGGTTCTTGAACATATGCTTGTTGATAATGCCGCTATGCAAATGATTAAAAACCCGAAAAGATTTGATGTTGTCGTAACAGAGAATATGTTCGGTGATATTCTGAGCGATGAAGCCTCTGTATTGACCGGTTCTCTAGGTATGCTTCCTTCTGCCAGCATTTCGGAAAACGGGCCTTACTTATACGAACCAATTCATGGTTCAGCACCGGATATTCAAGGGAAGAATGCAGCTAATCCAATTGCCATGATTTTATCAGCAGCCATGATGCTTCGTTTATCCTTCGGGATGGAAGAGGAGGCTGAAGCGGTTGAAAATGCTGTTAATCAAGTGCTTGAAGCTGGCTATCGTACGAGAGATATTGTTTCATTTGGTAAAAAGGTTGTCACTACTTCTGAAATGATTGAAGAGGTGAAGGCTACCCTTTTGGATAATGAGGCTATTCTTAATATCATGGGGGCTTATGCATAAGAGCTGAGAGATGGATGCTGGACACTGGTTCAGCTGATTTTAAACTTGAGACACGGCCATCATCGGCCGTGTTTCTTTTAAAAAGGAGTGGAGCAGAATGGGAAAATCAATAATAGATAAGATTTGGGAAAAGCATGTAGTCCACAGGGAAGAAGAAAAGCCGGATTTGATGTACATAGACCTTCACTTAGTGCATGAGGTTACTTCCCCTCAAGCATTTTCCGGTTTAAGAATGAAAAACAGGAAAGTGAGAAGGCCTGATAAAACGTTTGCCACAGTTGATCACAATATTCCTACTGATAACCGCAAAGTCATCAATGATCCTGTTGCATTAAACCAAATGACGACTTTGGAAAAAAACTGTCTGGAATTCGGCATCCCTCTTGCCGGGCTGGATAGTCCTGAACAAGGGATTGTCCATGTCATCGGGCCGGAGCTGGGGCTAACACAGCCAGGCATGACGATTGTTTGCGGGGACAGCCATACATCTACACATGGAGCATTTGGATCAATAGCCTTTGGCATCGGCACAAGTGAAGTTGAGCATGTCCTGGCTACCCAGACTTTATGGCAGAGCAAGCCTAAAACATTAAAACTGGAGATAAACGGCGAGCTGAAAAAAGGTGTAACTGCAAAAGATGTCATCCTTTATATTATTGCCAAAAATGGAATTGGTTTTGGTACGGGCCATATTATTGAATATTGCGGGGAGACGATTGCAAAAATGTCAATGGAAGAAAGAATGACGATTTGCAATATGTCCATTGAAGGAGGCGCAAAAGCGGGGCTTGTTAGTCCTGATGAAACAACGTTTGCGTATCTTCAAGGACGAAAGTATGCACCAAAAGGAGCAGGATTTGCGGATGCAGTCGAGAATTGGAAAGGGCTGGTATCTGATTCTGATGCACAATACGATAAAACTATTCTAATTGATGCCGCCGATATTGCGCCAATGGTCAGCTGGGGCACGAATCCATCAATGACTTCCAAGGTGAATGAACAAATTCCAAAACTTGAGGAATGTAAAAACGAGCTTGAACAAAAGTCACTATCAAGAGCTTTAGAATATATGGGACTGCAGGAAGGCCAAAAAATAGAAGACATTCAAATTCAGCACGTTTTTATCGGATCCTGCACGAATTCCCGGCTGGAAGACCTAAGACAGGCAGCTGAAATCATTAGAGGGAAGAAGGTTCATCCCCATGTCCGTGCACTTGTTGTACCAGGTTCACAGCAGGTCAAGAAGCAGGCAGAGGCAGAAGGACTGGACCTTATCTTTAAGCAGGCTGGGTTTGAATGGAGGGAATCAGGCTGCAGCATGTGTTTAAGCATGAATAATGATATTGTGCCAAACGGCGAGCATTGTGCGTCGACATCAAACCGTAATTTTGAAGGACGCCAGGGATCAGGGGCCAGAACACACCTTGTCAGCCCTTTAATGGCGGCAGCAGCCGCTATATACGGACACTTTGTTGACGTAGGTGCCTTGCTAAGTGCAGAGACTGTCCATTAAGAAGGAGGAGAACTAAATGAGCGGATTTAAAACACTTCAGGGAAAAGCAGCTGCAATGGATAGGGCCAATGTGGATACAGATCAGATTATCCCCAAGCAATTTCTAAAAAGAATTGAGAAAACGGGATTTGGACAATATCTTTTTTATGACTGGAGATTTACGAAAGAAGGGCTGCCTAACCTGGAGTTTGAGCTGAATAAGACTGAAAATCAGGGTGCTTCCATCCTCATTGCAAATGAAAATTTCGGCTGCGGATCTTCCCGGGAGCATGCGCCATGGGCTTTAGGGGATTATGGCTTCAAAGTAATTATTGCACCTTCGTTTGCGGATATCTTCCATCAAAATTGCTTAAAGAATGGGCTTTTGCCAATCACTCTGCCGGCTGAAACAGTGGAATATTTGCTCGAACGAGCCAAAAACCAGCCGTATGATTTGAAGGTTGATTTGCAGAATGGAATAGTTGAAGATGAATATAATTTTTCCGCATCATTCACAATTAATGAATACTGGAAAAAAATGCTGATAAACGGCTGGGATGAAATAGAGATTACTCTTCAATTGGAAAGCAGCATTTCAAGTTTCGAAGAAAAACGGTTTGCCGTAAAGTAGATACCTATGAAAGATTCATGGCATGAAACCATGAATCTTTTTGTTTTTGTTCTATTTCATGCTACACTAACTTCAAAAATAATAGTTGAGGCGGTTTTAGCATGGGAAAGCGGGAACAGAAAAAACAAAAAAATAAAATCATTCTATTTCCCGGCCTTGAGAAACGACTGCTGGAAAAGGGGCTTGAGTCCTTTCAGCAGAAAAGGTATAAAGAATCAATCCGGTTCTTTGAAGAAGCGCTGGATATGGAGCCTGAGAATACGGATGTTCATATTGGGCTCGTTTTGGCATATTATGAAGCCGGAGCTTTGGAAAAGGCAAAAGAACTGGCTAATAAAATGCTCCAGACAGGCATAGGGGATTACATACAAGTAATGGATCTTTATTTAATGATCCTTGTGCAGCTGCATCAATACAGTGAGATTTCAGCAACAATCGAGGTTTTACTTGAAGAAAGGGAGATCCCGAAGGATAAATTTGAGCATTTTAACAGAATGCTTGAGTTCAGCAGAAAGATGGCTGCTTCACCTTCTGAAACTGAGATTGAAGCACCCGATCTGGAGGAATTTAACGGCAGGAAGCTCGATCTGTTTTCCTGCCAGGATCAGCATGAACAAATGCAGATTGCTGCACAGCTGGCAGTACATAACATCAGGCCTTATCTCGAAGATATTAAAGCCTATTTGGAAGCGAAGGATGGAAATCCTTTTTTTAAAACGATGCTGTTAAATGTACTTTCTGAGCATGGGTATGAAAAATATGTAACGATTCGGAAGTTTGATAAAAGCCTTCGGGTAAATCCTGCTGAACTAGCACCTGTTCATCAGCAGCCGATGCTGTTAAAAATAGTCAATAAACTGGAGAATCAGCTCGAGCAGGAAGACCCGGTACTATTTGAAAATACAAAGAGCATTGCAGAAAGGCACTTTTTCCTGCTTTATCCGCATGAAGCCCCGCCGGAGAATGCTGCGTCCTGGGCAGCTGCATACCATATGCTCTCAAATGAGTATCATGGCTTAAACAGCTCGATAAGCAAGCTAGGTAATATTTATGATGCTCCTGAAGAGGAAATAGAAGAGGCTCTTGCCTTTATAAGAAAGATAGAAGAAATTTCTTATCCCAATATTTAGCCTTCAATGTTGAAAGACAGGGAGTGTGTGTTATAATATAATGGTTGTATTATGTGTATATATACATTTTAATTAAATGGATATGGCTTGAAAAAACAAGAGATATTCATAACATTCTGTCATGAATGAAATGATAATAGATTTTTGGAGGGAAATGATTGTATGTCTGCTAAATTTGAAAAGTTAGAAGGGAACCGCGGGGTTCTTACAATTGAAGTAGATGCAGAGAAAGTAACCGAAGGTTTAGACGCTGCATTCAAAAAAGTAGTTAAGCAGGTAAATGTACCTGGATTCCGTAAAGGTAAAATGCCTCGCGGAATGTTTGAAAAGCGTTTCGGAGTTGAATCTTTATACCAGGATGCAGTGGATTATCTTCTACCAGAAGCATATGCTAATGCAATTGATGAAACTGGCATTGAGCCTGTTGATCGTCCTGAAATCGATGTTGAGCAAATCGAAAAAGGAAAAAGCCTTATCTTCAAAGCTACAGTAACTGTTAAGCCTGAAGTAAAGCTTGGCGAATACAAAGGTGTTGAAGTTAAGCCGCTTGAAACAAACGTTACTGATGAAGATGTTAACAATGAGTTAACTTCCCTTCAGGAAAGACAAGCTGAACTGGCTGTTAAAGAAGAAGGTAAAGCAGAGAACGGCGATACAGTTGTTATGGACTTTGAAGGATTCGTTGATGGTGAAGCTTTCGAAGGCGGAAAAGCTGAGAACTACTCTTTAGAACTTGGTTCAGGACAATTCATCCCTGGATTTGAAGAGCAGCTGATTGGTACTGCTGCTGGAGAATCTAAGGATGTTGAAGTTTCTTTCCCAGAGGAATACCATGCGGCTGAGCTAGCTGGTAAGCCTGCAACTTTTAAAGTAACTGTACATGAAATTAAAACAAAACAGCTTCCTGAGCTTGATGATGAGTTTGCTAAAGATGCAGACGAAGAAGTTGAAACTTTGGATGCATTAAAAGAAAAAATTAAAACTCGCTTAGAAGAAAGCAAAAAGCATGAAGCTGAGCACCATGTCCGCGACACTGTTGTTGAAGCAGCTGCTGCTAATGCAGAAATGGAAATCCCGGCTGCAATGGTTGATACTGAAGTTAACCGCATGATGCAAGAGTTCGAACAGCGTCTTCAAATGCAAGGCATGAACCTTGAACTATACTTCCAGTTCTCCGGACAGGATGAAGCTGCACTGCGCGAGCAAATGAAAGAGGAAGCTGAAAAGCGCGTCCGCGTTAACCTGACTCTTGAAGCAATCGCAAAAGCTGAAAACATCGAAGTAAGCGATGAAGAAGTTTCAGAAGAACTTAACAAAATGGCAGAAATGTACAACATGTCTGCTGACCAGATCACACAAGCTCTTGGAAGCCTTGAAGGCTTAAAAGCAGATCTTCAAATTAAAAAAGCAGTAGATTTCCTTGTGGAAAATAGCAAGACTGTTGCATAATAGAAATAGTAGTAAACAAGGCGCGAGTTTATCGTGCCTTGTTTTATACCATCAAGACCTTACATAATAAAAATCTCCCTTGTACCTTTTGCCTCGTGAAAAGTTTTACGGCATATTGCACATGGACAGGAATACAAATACATATAAATAGATAATTTAATTATCGGTCCAGAGGGCCGACTTAATTTAGCCATTTTTGGTTAAGCTTATGAAAGTACATATAAAATTCAGCCTGGTTTATCTTTGCGAAGTCCCATCACATGCATGCATACATAATTGAAATGTTTTAAGAGTTATCATTTCCTGTCCACTGTAAAAATGTGTTACAATGCAATACATAACTGCTGAAGGTTTTGATTTTTACGAAAGTGTGAATGATTAAAGAGGCCTGTTTGCAAGTGCAATGACACAGTGTCCGCTTTCATTCCCAACCTTTCTATGGCTGAACAAAGAACTAAATGCATGTGACTTCGCAAGCTTTATATATCGTTTTGAAGTTTTTTCAAGGGGTGAAGGATTTGTTTAAATTTAATGACGAAAAAGGGCAATTGAAGTGTTCTTTCTGTGGCAAGACACAGGATCAGGTCCGCAAACTTGTTGCTGGGCCTGGAGTATATATATGTGATGAATGCATTGAGCTTTGCACTGAAATTGTGGAAGAAGAACTGGGAACAGAAGAAGAAGTGGAGTTCAAAGATGTGCCAAAGCCGGCTGAAATCCGCGATATTCTGGATGAATATGTAATTGGCCAGGAGCAGGCGAAGAAATCGCTGTCTGTTGCCGTATATAATCACTATAAACGCATCAATTCCAACAGCAAAATTGATGAAGTTGAACTATCTAAAAGTAATATTGCCATGATCGGGCCGACTGGAAGCGGTAAAACCTTGCTGGCTCAGACATTGGCTCGTATTCTTAATGTTCCATTTGCTATTGCAGATGCGACATCATTAACTGAAGCCGGATATGTCGGGGAAGATGTTGAAAATATCCTCCTAAAACTTATTCAGGCAGCAGATTATGATGTGGAAAAGGCAGAAAAAGGAATCATTTATATTGATGAGATTGATAAAGTTGCACGTAAGTCGGAAAATCCGTCTATAACTCGTGATGTATCTGGTGAAGGTGTGCAGCAGGCGCTGTTGAAAATTCTTGAAGGAACAGTTGCAAGCGTACCGCCACAAGGCGGCCGCAAGCATCCTCATCAGGAATTTATCCAGATTGACACGACCAATATCCTGTTTATTTGCGGCGGAGCCTTCGATGGCATTGAGCAAATTATTAAACGCCGTTTAGGCCAAAAGGTAATTGGCTTTGGTTCCGACCAGAATCAAAAAGAAATCGAGCCAAAGGATCTTCTTGCAAAAGTGCTTCCTGAAGACTTGCTGAAATTCGGATTAATTCCTGAATTTATTGGACGTCTTCCAGTTATTGCAAGCCTTTCCCAGCTTGATGAAGCGGCTTTAATTGAGATTTTAACTAAACCTAAAAATGCACTTGTCAAACAATACCAAAAAATGCTTGAATTAGATGATGTTGAGCTTGAGTTCGAAGAAGGCGCACTTGAGGAAATTGCTAAAAAAGCAATTGAAAGAAAAACAGGTGCCCGCGGACTGCGCTCCATTATTGAAGGCATTATGCTGGATGTAATGTTTGATCTTCCTTCGCGCGAAGATATTAAAAAATGCATTATTACGAAAGAAACGGTTATCGATAATGGTTCTCCTAAGCTTGTTTTGGAGGACGGTACAGTCGTAGAAGAAGAGCGCAAGACTTCAGCGTAATTGAAAAAATGGCCAGTCCCTGCGGGGTATGGCCATTTTTTTTCGCCTTTCTGACCCTTTTTCTTACCTTACTTTTAAATGAATTCCTTGTTTATTCCAACTCAGTCAGGGAGATACTAGCATTATTAACGAGAACAATAATGCAGGAGGGAACACAATGAGTTGGACGGGGATCGCTTTATTTATCCAATTGTTTTTTGGAATTGTCATTGGGCTTTATTTTTGGAATTTGCTTAGGAGCCAGCGGACACAGAAAGTTTCTATCGACCGTGAATCAAGGAAAGAAATGGATGTATTAAAAAAGATGCGTTCCATTTCATTAACTGAACCTTTATCAGAAAAAGTTCGTCCATCCAGTTTTGCTGACATTGTGGGGCAGGAAGATGGAATTAAATCTCTGAAAGCAGCATTGTGCGGACCCAATCCTCAGCATGTTATTATTTATGGTCCACCGGGCGTGGGAAAAACGGCTGCGGCCAGATTGGTTCTGGAAGAAGCCAAGAAAAATGCAAAATCACCCTTTAAGGCAGCTTCTGTTTTTATCGAACTGGATGCCACTACTGCGAGATTTGATGAGAGGGGTATTGCGGATCCCCTGATAGGTTCTGTTCATGATCCTATCTATCAGGGGGCAGGGGCGATGGGACAGGCGGGAATTCCGCAGCCTAAACAGGGTGCTGTTACAAATGCACATGGCGGCGTGCTTTTTATTGATGAAATCGGTGAGCTTCACCCCATTCAGATGAACAAGCTCCTGAAAGTGCTTGAAGACCGGAAAGTATTTCTGGAAAGCGCTTATTATAATGAAGAAAACACTCAAATACCAACCCATATTCATGATATTTTTAAAAATGGCCTGCCTGCGGACTTCCGCCTGATCGGTGCAACTACCAGAACACCTAATGAAATTCCGCCTGCCATTCGTTCCAGATGCATGGAGGTATTTTTCAGGGAGTTAGCTGAAGAAGAGATAGTAGCTGTAGCTGGAAAAGCTGCGGCAAAGGTCAATCTCGCTGTTAGTGAAAAGGGGCTTGGCATTCTTGCTAATTATGCAAGAAATGGACGCGAAGCGGTAAATATGATTCAAATCTCTGCGGGTTTGGCAATTACTGAGGACCGTGATTACATAAAAGATGAAGATATTGAGTGGGTTGTCCAATCGAGTCAGCTTTCACCGAGAATGGAGAGAAAAATCAATTCCCATTCTGCTGTTGGCCTTGTCAACGGACTGGCGGTATATGGGCCGAACACAGGTGCTCTGCTGGATATTGAAGTTACTGTGATTCCTGCAAAGGAGAAGGGCAGCATTAATATTACAGGCATAGTGGAAGAAGAAAGCATTGGCGGCCAAGGAAAGTCAATCCGGAGAAAAAGTATGGCCAGGGGTTCAATTGAAAATGTTATTACCGTTCTGAGATCGATGGGCGTCCCGGCTGACGAATATGATATTCATGTCAACTTCCCTGGCGGAGTTCCAATTGACGGTCCTTCAGCCGGCATTGCCATGGCGACAGGGATTTATTCTGCCGTTTATAAACGGCCAGTTGACAATACTGTTGCTATGACCGGGGAAATCAGCATTCATGGGTATGTAAAGCCAATCGGAGGCGTATATCCAAAGGTGAAGGCTGCCAAAAAAGCGGGAGCACAGACAGTAATCATTCCAAAAGAAAATATGCAATCCATCTTAAAGGAGATAACAGGAATTAAGATCATCCCGGTATCTCATTTGAATGAGGTATTTGAGGCAGCGCTTCAAAAAGAGTATCTCAAAGAGCAGGCTGTAACTGCTTCAATCGAATTAAAGAAAAAAGAAAGCATATGATGTGTGGCCCGGTTTGCAGTTGCTGAAAGCCCGCTGTATAAACGCCTCCGCTAATCGCGGTCAGAAACTTCGGTTTGCAGTTTAGGCTACAAACCGAAGTTTTATTTGCGTAAAGAAGGATAAAGTGTAATTATAAATGAATATCATTGAAATACGGCTTTCCGCTATTTCTCTTTAATAGACACTGCTATTTAAATACGATAGAATTGTACAAAGAAATTATTAGCAATATGGGGTTAAAAAGATGCATTTTGGAGGTGCAATGGAATGGCGAAAAAGAAAGAAATCATCGTCCCCCTCCTGCCGCTTCGGGGCTTGCTCGTTTATCCGACCATGGTTCTGCATTTGGATGTAGGCCGTGAGAAATCGGTTCAGGCTCTGGAAAAAGCAATGGTAGATGACCATTTAATTTTCTTAACAACACAAAAGGATATATCTATAGATGAACCATCAGAAGATGATCTTTATGGAATGGGCACGCTCACACGTGTCAAGCAGATGCTCAAGCTTCCAAACGGTACAATCCGTGTTCTTGTTGAAGGGCTTAAGAGAGCGCAAATCATTGATTTTCAGGACGAAACTGAACATTATTCCGTTAGTGTTAAGGTTTTTGAGGATCCTGAGACAAAGGACGTAGAAGATCAGGCATTGATGAGGACTATGCTTGAATATTTTGAGCAATACATAAAGGTATCGAAGAAAATATCAGCTGAAACTTACTCTTCTGTAGCAGATATAGAAGAGCCGGGGCGTATGGCAGATATCATCTCTTCCCACTTGCCTTTAAAGCTAAAGGAAAAACAGGAAATACTTGAAACCATTGATGTTAAAGAGCGCATGAATCAGGTTATTGAAATCATCCATAATGAAAAAGAAGTTCTGAACCTTGAAAAAAAGATTGGCCAGCGTGTAAAAAAATCAATGGAACGTACGCAGAAGGAATATTATCTGCGTGAACAGATGAAGGCAATCCAAAAAGAACTTGGGGATAAGGAAGGCAAGACAGGAGAAATCGCTGAGCTGACGGAAAAGATTGAAAACGCCGGTATGCCTGAGCATGTCCAGCTTACCGCTTTAAAAGAACTGGATCGCTACGAAAAGGTTCCATCCAGTTCAGCCGAAAGCGCGGTTATCCGTAATTATATTGAGTGGCTTGTCACATTGCCATGGTCGAAGTCAACTGATGATGACCTGGATATTCAGAGGGCTGAGAGAATCCTGAATGAAGACCATTACGGCCTCGAAAAAGTAAAGGAACGGGTTTTGGAATACCTCGCAGTGCAAAAGCTGACGAACTCCCTTAAGGGACCAATCCTATGCCTTTCAGGGCCTCCGGGTGTCGGTAAAACAAGTCTTGCACGTTCTATTGCAACATCGCTAAACCGTAATTTCGTCCGAGTATCACTCGGCGGAGTCCGGGATGAGTCTGAGATTCGCGGACATAGACGAACTTATGTTGGTGCCATGCCTGGCCGAATCATACAGGGCATGAAAAAGGCAGGGACGATTAACCCTGTATTCCTGCTTGATGAAATCGACAAAATGTCCTCTGATTTCCGCGGGGATCCTTCATCTGCTATGCTGGAGGTTTTAGACCCTGAGCAGAACCATAATTTTAGTGATCATTACATTGAAGAAACCTATGATCTTTCAAAGGTCATGTTCATAGCTACAGCCAATAATCTTGGCACAATCCCTGGCCCGCTGCTGGACAGAATGGAAGTTATCACAATTGCAGGCTATACAGAGCAGGAGAAGATTCACATAGCTAAAGACCACCTGCTGCCTAAGCAAATTAAAGAGCATGGTCTTTCGAAATCCCAGCTTCAGATTCGTGAGGATGGACTTCAGAAGGTAGTGCGCTATTATACCCGTGAGGCAGGAGTCCGCGGTTTGGAGCGCCAGCTGGCTACTATCTGCAGAAAAACGGCTAAAATTATTGTATCCGGGGAAAAGAAGAAAGTGATTGTGAATGCAAAAAATGCTGAAGAGTTTCTTGGGAAGCCAAAATACCGCTATGGTCAGGCTGAGCTTGAAGACCAGGTTGGCGTTGCGACAGGGCTTGCCTATACAACAGTTGGCGGCGATACCCTACAAATAGAAGTATCCCTTTCACCCGGAAAAGGAAAGCTCGTTCTTACAGGCAAACTGGGGGATGTGATGAAAGAGTCTGCTCAAGCGGCATTCAGTTATGTTCGTTCAAAAGCTAAAGAACTGGGCATTGATGAGAATTTCCATGAAAAGCATGACATTCATATCCATGTTCCCGAAGGTGCTGTCCCGAAAGACGGCCCATCTGCAGGAATAACAATTACTACCGCCCTGGTTTCTGCTCTTTCAGGAAAACCAATCCGTAAAGAAGTGGGAATGACAGGGGAAATTACTTTAAGAGGCCGGGTGCTTCCTATTGGCGGCTTGAAAGAAAAATCATTGAGCGCCCATCGTGCAGGATTGACGAAGATCATCCTCCCTAAAGATAATGAAAAAGACATTGAAGATATCCCTGAAAGCATCAGGGAAGAACTTGATTTCGTTTTGGTATCACATGTGGACGAAGTCTTGAAACATGCCCTGAATGGCGGTGCACAAGCATGAAAGTAACCAGCTCAGAAATAGTCATCAGTGCTGTTAAGCCTGATCAATATCCTGAAAGTGATTTGCCGGAATTTGCCCTAGCCGGCCGTTCAAACGTCGGCAAATCTTCTTTCATTAATAAAATGCTTAATCGAAGGGGACTTGCCAGAATATCCTCTAAGCCGGGGAAGACACAAACCCTGAATTTTTACCTTATTAACGAAATTCTTCACTTTGTTGATGTTCCGGGCTATGGGTATGCAAAGGTATCCAAAAAGGAACGTGAAGCTTGGGGAAAGATGATAGAAACATACTTAACAAACAGAGAGCAGTTAAAAGCAGTTGTGCTGATTGTTGATTTGCGCCATCCCCCTACAAGTGACGATATCATGATGTACAACTTTTTAAAGCATTATGAAATTCCCTGTGTTGTAATTGCCACAAAAGCGGATAAAATACCGAAATCCAAGTGGCAAAAACATATGAAAATCACGAAAGAAACATTGGATATCGATCCGAATGATCAGATCATTATGTTTTCCTCTGAAACAGGTTATGGGAAAGACCAGGCCTGGTCCGCATTAAAAAGCTATATGTAAATAAAAATCCCGCAGCATTTGCAGCGGGATTTTTTGTTTTCTCCATTCAGGTCTTTCGTCCTGGAAATGGGTATTAGAGATAACCTGTATTTCACTGCGCATTTGGTATTAACTGTATATTAATTTTGTCGAAAGGTAAGGAATCTCAAGGATACGGGAGAATATGGAGTTATGTTGGAGTCTGCAGATGATCAGTTAATGAGAACAGCTTATATACTTTTATTTCATAAATTATCATAAAATATGAATTTTGAGAATATTCATAAATGATGATAGAGTTAAAGGGCACATTAAAAAGAGAGATACTGAAGGGGGAATTTAGACTAGTGAGACATTGGTTAAAAGGAATCATAGCAGCTGCTTTTGTATTGGTCCTGGCTGCATGCGGATCAGAGGAAGCTTCTAAAAGCGGAATGGATCTAGTAGACGAAGACAAATTTACATATGCGGCTTCGGGAGAGTTCAAACCTTTTAGTTATACAAATGATGATGGAAGCATGAGCGGCTTTGATATTGATGTAGCAGAGGCTGTAGCAAAAGAACTCGGGCTTGAGCCGGTTCAGAATAAATTTAAGTTCGGCGGTATAGTGGAGGGAGTTAAGTCAGGCCGTTTTGATGCAGCGGTAGCCAGCCACACTATTACTGAAGAACGTTTGAAAGCAGTCAATTTTTCAACTCCATATTACTATTCAGGCCCGCAAATATATGTGCGTCCGGATAGCACGATTGAGACACTGTCTGATCTTGAAGGCAAGGAGATTGCAGTATCAAAAGGATCAACATACACATCAAATGCAGAGGAAGTGACAGATAACATTCAGTTTTATGACAGTGATGTTGTCGCCCTGGAAGCATTGAGCAAGGGAAAACATGATGCTGTTATCACTGATTTTGTTACAGGCAAAGAAGCAATTGGCGCCGGAATGAAAATTGAAGGCAAAGAGCTGCTTGGCCGCAGTGAGCAGGCAATTGCAGTTGCAAAGGATAATAAAGAGCTGCTCGAAAAAGTGAATGAAGCTCTTGAAACACTTCGCGAGAATGGAACACTCACAGAAATCAGCAAAAAATATATCGGTGAAGATATAACAGTTGATCCTGAGAAGGAATAACATTGCGGGCGGATGTGTATTAGACATTCGCCTGTTTTGTTTTTTTACACAGAATGAAATTGCCATCTGAAGGGGGATTTTTGTGGATTTATTTACAAAGTTTATTGATACATATCCCGTATTTTTAAAGGGGATGCTCTTAACCTTTCAATTAACCATTGTATCGGTGTTTATTGCTATTTTTATCGGGTTGTTTTTTGCTTTTTTAAAGATATCAAGAGTGAAAGTTCTGGAATGGATTGCAGACATCTATATTTTTCTTGTGAGGGGAACTCCTCTTGTTGTCCAGATATTCATTTTCTATTTCGGATTGACAGCGCTGGATATTTCACAGTTTTGGTCGGTTGTGCTTGGACTTGCCTTTCACAACGGTGCCTATATAGCCGAAATTTTCAGGGGCTCCATTCAATCCATCGACAAAGGACAAATGGAAGCAGGACGTTCACTGGGTATGACTGCCGGCCTTGCGATGAGAAGAATCATTCTTCCTCAGGCATTCCGACGGGCTATGCCGCCTCTTGGGAATCAGTTTATCATTGCATTGAAGGATTCCTCACTGGCTTCCTTCATCGGCATGTACGAGCTCTTTAACGTGGCAACAACATATGGTTCCAATGAATATGACTACATGAGCTATTTGCTGATCGTAGCTGTTTACTATTTAGTACTTGTACTTATTTTCTCCATCCTTGTAAATATGATTGAGAAAAGAATGGCAAGCAGTGATTGAGGAGGAATGAGGAATGAGTGAATCGTACATGATCAAGGTAGAAAAATTGAACAAATCATTCGGGGATCTCCATGTCCTGAAAGACATTGACATAACAGTGAAGGAAAGCGATGTTGTTTGCCTGATTGGTGCCAGCGGGTCCGGAAAAAGCACACTGCTCCGCTGCTTGAACTTTCTTGAATTAAAGGACAGCGGCAATATCATTTTTGAGGGTGAAAAGGTTGAGAAAGAAACACATGACCTAAATAAAGTAAGAGAAAAAGTAGGAATGGTCTTTCAGCATTTTCATTTATTTCCTCATATGACTGTTCTCGAAAATGTGATGGAAGCACCTTTGCATGTGAAAAAGCTTCCTAAGGATCAAGTGAAAAACGATGCCCAGGAGCTATTAAAAAAAGTTGGGCTTTCTGACAAGGAGAATGTATACCCATCAAAACTTTCAGGCGGACAAAAGCAGCGTGTAGCCATTGCAAGGGCACTGGCAATGAAGCCCGATATCATGCTTTTTGATGAGCCGACATCGGCACTGGATCCGGAGCTGGTGGGGGAAGTGCTTTCCACAATGAAGGAACTGGCCCTGGAAGGCATGACAATGGTCGTCGTCACGCATGAAATGGGCTTTGCAAGAGAAGTGGCAGACTGGGCTGTCTATATGCATGACGGAAGAATTGTAGAAGTGGGACACCCGGAGGACTTGTTTAACAATCCAAGAGAGCAGAGAACCAAAAATTTCTTGGATTCGGTTCTTTAGACAGTTTGAATGGTAAAAGACAGGGAAAAGCTAAATATCCCTGTCTTTTATTTTTTCTTTGATAATAAAAAATATAATCCAATTAACATTAATAGGATTGGCCAAAACTGCCAAACATCAGAGACGCCATTTTCAAGAAGTCCCATCCACTCAGCTACTCTGTCATAAAACAGGAGCAATGCGGCAAGAATTAAGAATAAGATGCCCTGGAATAATCCTGCACCTGTTTTCTGATGCCGAAGGAGGAAGCCGAGAGCAATTATAAGAATGAATGTACCAATATGATCCGGCCAAATTTCGAGGCGGTTCACCACATGAAAATGCAGGCCAAATCCGGTTAAAATAACCCCTGGCAATATGGAGTCATAATCCCTGGCGCCATATCCCTGAGTTAAAAAAGCTGCTCCGACGATAATGAGAAGAGTCGGCCAGGAATAATAAGACTGTAAGGCAGTAAATTCGCTCTGCTGGAGAAAAAAGTAGGCTCCAAATCCGAGTAAAATAATTCCGGGGAAAATACGCTGATTTTTCATGAAAAACACCACTTCCAATAAGGTTCACTTGAATCCGGCAAGTTTTTTTGTTACTGTACATAAGGGAGTATTTGTCTATTTTAAGATTACCTTAATACAAGGCTCCTGTTTAAAATATAGTATCATATGTGTTCATTATCTGTTCACATTTAAGCATTAATTGAAAAAATAGAAATGATATAATTAATATTAATGAACTAGGCAATAATTCTGGGGGTGTCAATTTCAATGCATATCTTAGTCGTCGGTCTTAACTATAAAACTGCCCCTGTTGAAATCCGTGAACGTCTAACCTTTAATCCTTCACAATTGGGCGAGGCAATGAAGACTTTAAATGACAAAAAAAGCATTTTAGAGAATGTCATTCTGTCTACTTGCAATCGGACCGAAATTTATGCAGTTGTGGACCAGCTTCATACTGGCCGCTATTATATAAAGGAATTTTTGGCAGAACATTTCAATATGGATCAGAATGAATTTTCTCCATTCCTATTTATTTATGAAGGGGATGGGGCAATAGAGCATCTATTCAAAGTAGCATGCGGCCTAAACTCCATGATCCTTGGCGAGACACAGATTTTAGGACAGGTAAGGTCTAGTTTCCTGGGAGCTCAATCGGAAAATTCAACCGGTACCGTCTTTAACCACTTGTTTAAGCAGGCAGTAACGCTTGCTAAGCGTGCACACTCCGAAACGGAAATAGGAGCAAATGCAGTATCTGTCAGCTATGCAGCAGTGGAACTGGCTAAGAAGATTTTTGGATCACTCGAAAATAAACATGTTCTAATATTAGGAGCCGGTAAAATGGGTGAGCTGGCAATACAAAATCTTCATGCCAACGGAGCCAGCAAAGTAACAGTAATTAACCGTACATTTGAAAAAGCACAGAATCTTGCAAGCCGCTATGCGGGCCAGGCAAAAACACTGCATGAGCTTCAGTGTGCTCTTGTTGAAGCTGATATTTTAATCAGTTCTACAGGGGCCAAAGAATTTGTTGTCACAAAGGATATGATGGCTTACGCAGAAAGAATGCGTAAAGGCAAGCCTCTATTTATGGTTGATATTGCTGTTCCAAGAGACCTGGATCCGAAACTGGCAGACCTGGACAGTGTTTTCCTATATGATATTGATGATCTTGAAGGCATTGTTGAAGCGAACCTTCAGGAGCGTAAAAAGGCAGCCGAAAAGATTCAGCTTATGATTGAAGGAGAGATTGTTGAATTCAAGCAATGGCTGAACCTGCTTGGTGTTGTTCCGGTCATTTCTGCCTTGCGTGAGAAAGCACTGGCTATACAGAGTGAAACCATGACAAGCATTGAAAGAAAGCTGCCGCATTTGAGTGATCGTGATAAAAAAGTGCTGAACAAGCATACAAAGAGCATTATCAATCAGCTATTAAAGGATCCTATTTTACAAGCTAAAGAAATGGCTGGACAGAAAGATTCCGAACAGGCATTAGATTTGTTTGTAAAAATCTTTAATATAGAAGAACTTGTTTCAGATCAGCAGAACGTGCACGCAGCAGCTAAACCAAAGCACGCATTCGCTCAATCACAGCAGACTTCCTTTCAATCATAAAAGGGGTTCTGTCCATGTTTGACATCTATATGACACGGCTGCATGAATTCACGGTGGTTCTGTATGCCTTATGTGTCTTATTATATTTTATTGATTTTCTTCATCATAACCGGAAGGCGAATAGAATTGCCTTCTGGTTACTTGCATTTGTATGGGTGCTTCAAACGGTGTTCCTAATTCTTTATATGATTAATACAGGAAGATTTCCCGTATTGACCATTTTTGAGGGCCTGTACTTTTATGCCTGGGTGCTTATCACTCTTTCTTTGGGAATTAACAGGCTGCTTAGAGTTGATTTTATCGTCTTTTTTACAAATGTTCTCGGCTTTATCATAATGGCGATCCATACATTCGCACCTGTGCAGATTGATTCGGCTGTCAAAGCGCAGCAGCTCATATCAGAACTGCTGCTGATTCATATAACAGTTGCGATACTTTCATATGGAGCCTTCTCGCTCTCCTTCGTTTTCTCATTGCTGTATCTTATTCAATATGATTTGCTGAAAAGGAAAAAGTGGGGAACGAGGCTGCTCCGGATAACGGATTTGTCAAAGCTTGAACATATGTCCTATGTATTAAATGTAATCGGTGTACCTATGCTGATGATAAGTTTAATTTTAGGCATCCAGTGGGCATACATTAAACTGCCGCATATGGTCTGGTATGACTCCAAGGTAATCGGTTCATTCATTGTCCTGGCTTTATATAGTATTTATCTCTATATGAAAGTAGGAAAGGGCTTATATGGAAAATCTTTAGCACTCTGGAATTTAGCATCATTTTTAATTGTACTAATTAACTTCTTTTTATTCGGCAAACTTTCATCTTTCCATTTTTGGTATTCATAGAAAAGCGGAGGCGACTGCCCGGCCCCGACAAGCATAAGATGGTCTGCGGCCGCGGCGCAGTTTGCCGCAGAGCAGAACAGCTTATGACCTCGAGGGGCCAGGAGCCGGAGCTGGACAAAGAAAAGCGGAGGCGACTGTTCAGCCCCGACAAGCATAAGATGGTCTGCGGCCGCGGC
>NZ_JBYTDU010000002.1:229916-267707 GCF_058791715.1 Cytobacillus sp. EB106-05-05-XG126
CCGCCCCGACAAGCATAAGATGGTCTGCGGCCGCGGCGCAGTTTGCCGCAGAGCAGAACAGCTTATGACCTCGAGGGGCTAGGAGCCGGAGCTGGACAAAGAAAAGCGGAGGCGACTGTTCAGCCCCGACAAGCATAAGATGGTCTGCGGCCGCGGCGCAGTTTGCCGCAGAGCAGAACAGCTTATGACCTCGAGGGGCTAGGAGCCGGAGCTGGACAAAGAAAAGCGGAGGCGGCTGTTCGCTGCCAGACATAATTGCAGGAGGCTGTCATGAGAAAAATAATTGTAGGTTCAAGACGAAGCAAGCTGGCATTAACTCAGACCAACTGGGTGATCAGCCAATTGAAAAACATCGATCCATCCTTTGAGTTTGAAGTGAAGGAAATTGTCACAAAAGGTGATAAAATTCTTGATGTTACCCTTTCAAAGGTCGGAGGAAAAGGTTTATTCGTAAAGGAAATTGAACAGGCCATGCTTGATGAGGAAATTGATATGGCTGTACATAGCATGAAGGATATGCCTGCTGTTCTTCCGGAAGGTCTGACAATTGGAAGCATTCCGGAAAGAGAAGACCATCGGGATGCACTCATTTCAAAAGGGCATATCAAACTGAATGACTTAAAGCCGGGATCTGTAATTGGAACAAGCAGCCTGCGCAGAGGGGCACAGCTTCTGGCGCAGCGTCCGGATCTCGAGATTAAGTGGATCAGAGGAAACATAGATACCCGATTATCCAAACTGGAAACGGAAGAATATGATGCAATTATTCTTGCGGCAGCAGGTCTATCCAGAATGGGCTGGGCATCGGATGTTGTTACGGAATTCCTGGAGCCGGAAATCTGTGTGCCGGCAGTTGGCCAGGGAGCACTTTCCATAGAGTGCCGTGAAAGTGATAAGGAGCTTCGGGCATTGCTGGATAAATTCACATGCCCTGAGACGAACCAGACTGTGCGTGCAGAGCGTGTGTTCCTGCATAAGATGGAAGGCGGCTGCCAGGTTCCGATTGCAGGGTTTGCAACAATTAATGAAACAGGGGAATTGGAGTTAACTGGACTTGTAGGCTCTCCTGATGGAAAAGTGATTTATAAGGAGACATTAACAGGTTCAAACCCGGAAGAGCTTGGTGTTAAGGTGGCTGTCAAGTTAACCCAACAGGGAGCTAAAGAGCTTATCGACAGGGTAAAAGAGGAGCTTGACGGGCAATGAAACGGACTTCCCCTTTAGAAGGCATGAATGTTCTGGTGCCAAGAGGGAAAAAAGAGGCTCAGTCCTTTTCAGCTCTTATCCGAAGCTATGGGGGGATGCCGGTTGAGATCCCCCTGATTGCTTTCGAGCCTTTGCGGGATATAGCTTTATTTCAGGCCCATAAGGAAATTCATACTTATGACTGGGTGATATTCACCAGCAAAACTGCTGTGGATGCTTTTTTTGAAAATTTTAGTCTAAGCAGCCCCTTCCCTAAAATAGCGGTTATCGGCGGGAAAACTAAAAAAATGCTTGCCGACAAGGGATTAAAGGTGCAGTTTGTGCCCGGAGAATATGTTGCTGAAGGGTTTGTTGAGGATTTTTTGCCATTAGTAGAAAAAGGGATGAAGGTATTGATCCCTAAAGGAAATCTGGCACGTGACTATATCGCAGCATCTCTCTCAGAAAAGGGTGCAAATGTTGATGAAATTATTGTTTATAAAACTGTTTTTCCACGTGAAAGCATCAGTCTGTTAAGAGATCAGCTTTCAGGAAAAGGGTTAGACATTCTTCCTTTTACCAGTCCTTCCACAGTGGATCATTTTGTGGGGGCTGTTAAGGAGCTTGGATTTCTGAATGCTGTAAAAGACAGTGTGGTGGGCTGCATCGGCCCTGTGACTAAAGAACGTGCAGAGGCATATGGCCTGCAGGTACATGCAGTTCCGGAAGAATATACAGTACATAGCATGCTTAAGAGCATTAGCAGATACTTAGCAGAAACCAGGAGGGAAAATTAATGGATCTTCAATTTAACAGGCATAGACGCCTTCGTAAAAGTCCGAATATGAGAGCGCTTATCCGTGAAAACTTCTTGCGTACTGAGGATTTAATTTATCCGATTTTTGTGGCAGAAGGAGAAGGCATTAAAAGAGAAATACCTTCAATGCCGGGCATCTTCAACTTATCGCTGGATCATCTCGAAGAGGAAATGAACGAAGTTGTTTCTCTTGGAATAAAATCAGTTCTCTTATTTGGAATTCCTAAAGAGAAAGATGCATGCGGGCAGCAGGCTTATCATGATCATGGAATCGTACAGGAAGCTACAAGATTTATTAAAGCTAAATTTCCGGAAATCATCATTATCGCTGATACTTGCCTTTGCGAGTATACCGACCATGGCCACTGCGGTTTAATTGAAAATGGGGAAGTTCTGAATGATGCATCTCTGGAGCTGCTTGTGCAGACGGCTGTAAGCCAGGCTAAAGCAGGAGCAGACATTATTGCCCCATCAAATATGATGGATGGGTTTACAGCAGCCATCCGGGCAGGTCTTGATGAAGCCGGATTTGAAGATATCCCTGTTATGTCTTATGCAGTTAAATATGCATCTGCATTCTATGGTCCTTTCCGGGATGCAGCTGACAGCACACCGCAATTTGGCGATCGTAAAGCATATCAGATGGATCCTGCCAACCGTATGGAAGCCATGCGCGAAGCTGAATCTGATTTAATGGAAGGGGCAGACTTCCTGATAGTTAAGCCGGGAATGCCATATTTGGACATTGTACGGGACGTTAAGAACAACATCAATCTGCCAATTGTGATTTATAATGTGAGCGGTGAATATTCAATGGTTAAAGCTGCAGCACAAAACGGCTGGATCGATGAACAGAGAATAGTTATGGAAATGCTTACAGGCATGAAGCGTGCAGGAAGTGATTTAATTATTACTTACCATGCAAAAGATGCTGCAAGGTGGATTAAGGAACAAGGCTAAAACTGCAGATCATTGTTAATGAAACTCCTTATTAAATTGAAAAGAGGGATGACATGCGCTCTTATGAAAAATCTAACAAGGCTTTTAAAGAGGCAAGCGAATTGATGCCTGGAGGAGTAAACTCTCCTGTACGTGCCTTTAAATCGGTTAATATGGATCCCATTTTTATGGAACGCGGACGCGGCTCTAAAATCTACGATATCGATGGCAATGAATATATCGATTATGTATTGTCCTGGGGCCCCTTAATTCTGGGTCATACGAATGAACGTGTGGTCGAGGGTATTAAAAAAGTAGCTGAAATGGGGACAAGCTTCGGGGCTCCAACTGAAATTGAGAACGAGCTTGCTAAGCTTGTTATTGAGCGCGTCCCATCCATCGAAGTGGTGCGGATGGTTTCTTCCGGAACAGAAGCTACCATGAGTGCTTTAAGACTTGCCCGAGGATATACCGGCCGGAATAAAATAATGAAATTTGAAGGCTGCTATCATGGCCACGGCGATTCTCTTCTAATCAAAGCCGGCTCTGGTGTAGCGACCTTGGGGCTGCCTGACAGTCCGGGGGTTCCTGAAGGTGTTGCTAAAAACACGATTACAGTTCCTTATAATGATCTTGAAAGTGTAAGATATGCCTTCGAGCAATTCGGAGATGATATTGCAGGTGTGATTGTGGAGCCGGTGGCTGGAAATATGGGAGTCGTTCCTCCACAGCCAGGCTTCCTTGAAGGCTTAAGGGAAATTACAGAGCAAAGCGGATCCCTGCTTATTTTTGATGAAGTAATGACCGGATTCCGCGTTGGCTACAATTGTGCGCAGGGCTATTTTGGGGTGACTCCGGACATTACATGTCTTGGAAAAGTTATTGGCGGCGGTCTCCCAGTCGGTGCATATGGCGGAAAAGCTGAAATAATGAAGCAGATTGCACCAAGCGGCCCAATTTACCAGGCAGGAACATTATCAGGAAATCCTCTTGCCATGACAGCCGGTTTCGAGACTTTAAGCCAGCTGACACCGGATTCCTACAAAGAATTTGAAAGAAAAGCAGACAGACTGGAAGAAGGGCTTAAGGCAGCTGCTGAAAAATATGATATCCCGCACACCATCAACCGTGCCGGATCCATGATCGGCATCTTCTTTACAAATGAAGACGTTATTAACTATGAAAAAGCCAAAACATCCAACCTTGAATTCTTTGCAGAATACTACAGGGAAATGGCAAACCAGGGAGTCTTCCTGCCGCCATCCCAATTCGAAGGACTCTTCCTCTCAACTGCACATACAGATGAGGATATTGAAAAAACAATCTTGGCTGCTGAACAGGCATTCTCCAAATTAAAATAAGCAAAACCTGACACTCATCATTTTTGATGAGTGTTTTTCATATTCCCATTAAGCGCTATTTTTCTAATCATAAAGTATCCTCATCCCTCATAGGATTGTTAATGACATAGTGATTAAACGCAAAGATTCGAAGGGAGGAGTCGCTTTGTCTCAGGGGAATCCATCGTGCTTACGATTTTCTTTAGAAGAATCAGTATGGTTTCAAAAAGGACAGGAAGTATCAGACCTGATTTCCATCTCGTTAGACCCCAATATAACAATTCAGGAAAGCGATCAATATGTAACAATCCAGGGAGCACTGGAACTGGCGGGTGAGTATAGACGCAGCGATGAAGAAGTATCCGAGGAAGAACAAGAGGATTTTGCAGTTACCAAGTTCGTTCAGACAATCGAAGAACGGGGAGAAGGAATTTGTGAATTCAAGCACTATTTTCCTGTCGATATCACCATTCCGAATAATAGGATCCAAAGCATTTACGATATTGACGTTGCGGTAGAGTCCTTCGATTATGTTCTGCCGGAAAGAAGCTGTATGAAGCTGACAGCTAATTTAACCATAACAGGATTATATGGCGATCAGCAGCATGTGCCTGTTCAAGTATGGGAGGAAGAAATTGAACCTGAAACTGAAATTGAACCTGAAATTGAAGAATTAGAGCCTCTGTACAGATCTCCTGAAGCGGGGGAGGAGACAGAGGAAGAAGAGCCGATTCTGCAGGAATGGCCGTCTTATCAGCAGGAAGAACAGGAGCAGGAGCAGGAGGAAGAAAGGGAGGAACGGGCATCCGCTGAGCAGGTATTCGCTGGTGCCGAGGAAGATATACGGGAAGAGGAACAGCTGGAAGAGCAGCCGGTGACAGCTGAGGTATATATCCCATTTGAGGCAGAAGCAAGAAAGCAGCCTGAAACGGAAGAGCAGGAAGTCATCAAATCTGAAGTGCCGGCAGCGCTTGAAGTAACACAAGACCAGCCGCAAGAAGAACAAACGCAAAAAACTGCACCGGAAATATCTTTCTCTTCTCAGCGCAGTGAAGAGGAAACACCGCCAACTGCACAGGAAATTTATCAAATGACGGAAGCATCTGAATCGGATAGCCCCTCTTTTGAAAAGAAACCTGTCCAGGCAGCTGCACAGCAAATCCCTGAGGAAACAGAGGAATCATCATCCTCTTCAGAACAGGAAGCTAAGAAAAAGAAAATCTCCAAAAAGAAAAGCATGTCGTTAACTGAGTTTTTTGCCCGCAAGGAAGAGTCGGAAGAACATGTTAAACTCAAGGTTTGCATTGTGCAGAACGGTGACACAATTGATGCCATTGCTGAAAGGTATGATATACTGGCTCAGCAGCTAGTAAGGGTGAATCATCTGGAAATTAATCAGGATATTTATGAAGGTCAAGTGCTGTACATTCCTGTTGCGGTAGCCCATTAAAAGGTTAAAAGGCTGAGCAGGTATTGATAACCCGCTCAGCTATTTTTGTTTGACCAATATATATTTTTTCATTCTGGAAAGTGAGTGGTTAAGGTGGAAGAAAAAAATCGGCTGCAGAAAGTCTCTCCCATTTTAAAACATTATTCATTAGAGCCGCATTTTATAGAGGATTTTGGGAGAGTTCAGAAGGTTTACAGCAGCAAAGGCGTGTTTGCTTTGAAAAAAATAAAGCCTCAGCGTGGAGCGGACTTTATAAGGCATGTACAAACACTCTTTCAAAAAGGCTATAACAGAATAGTTCCTATTTACCCAACGGTGGACGGGAGATATGCTGTGCTCCATCAGAATGAATTATTTTATTTAATGCCCTGGATGTCCAATGAAGAAAAGGAGGACAGATTTGAGCGGCATCAGCAGATGATTAGGGAATTGGCAAGACTCCACACATTGTCCTCACGGGAAGTTCCTATAAAAAAAGAAGACCGTACTGAACATTACGAAAATACCTTACAGGAATGGGAGAAGGAAAAGGAGTTTTTGGAGGGATTCATCGAGGCCTGCGAACGAAAAGAGTATATGTCTCCTTTTGAGCTAATGTTTTCCCTATACTACCATGATGTCAGCCAGGCACTAAAATTCTCCACAAACAAATTTAAGGATTGGTATGAAAAAACAAAGGAAAGTGAAAAAGCACGTACGGTCATCATTCATGGAAAAGTTTCAACCGAACATTTTTTATACGATGATAGGGGATATGGCTACTTCACAAATTTCGAAAATGCAAGACAGGGATCGCCGCTCCATGATTTGTTGCCGTTTTTATCAAGAACACTGAAAACATATCCAAAAAGATCGGAAGAAAGTGTAGAATGGATATACACATATATGAAGTACTTTCCCTTCAGGGACGACGAGATGCTGCTGTTTCAAAGCTACTTTGCTCATCCGGGTCCGATTATCAAAGCTTGCGAACAATATCATAAAGGGGAAGGAAAGAGAGGAGAGAGAAAGGCGGTTCAGCATCTGCAAAGGCAGTACTGGCTTTTAAAAAATATTGAATATGCCGTTATGAGAATAGATGAGATTGAGAGGCAAAAGCAGGAAGCCAAAGCGGCAGCAGAAGCTCAGTCACAGGAAGGAGCCCAAAGCTGAAGAAAGCGGGCTCCTAAACCAATTGAAGATGAAAGGCGATAGCGATCAGGATGAACAGCGAGAGCAGCAGTACATCGAAGGTAGTAGGCAATAATATGGTTCTTATGCCTTGAAACACACAGAACGGGATAATGAATTGTGCACATACATTCCTGAAAGTTCTTAACCAGGGAGGCAGTGTGTATGGATTATATTTTCTTCTCATTTGTGCATACCCCTTTTCCCAATGTTCTTATATACATCCTATGATTCTTTTTTCCGTAAAGTGCCTATTTTCATTTTTCCCCTTATAACATTCACGCACCCGGCAATGAATAAGGGCAGATTAAGCAGCACTTCAATGGAGACAGTGAATAATATATAAAAAACTGGGATATCCTTATTGACTATAACAGTCTTTTTTCGGTAGTATATTTTATATATAACTTTATATCGATGCTAAGACAGGGAAGAGTACAATGGCCATTTGCCTTTTAGAGAGGAAAACCAGCAGCTGAAAGGTTATCCAGGCAGAACCGTTGGAAGGTCGCCCCAGAGCATCTTTTGCGAAAGGCTTAAGCCAAGTAGTAAAAGACGGGAAATCCGTTATCTGCATAAGTGTCAATCACTATAAGAATGTCTTTTGGGGATTTTCTTTAGTGGCTGAAAAAAAGGTGGTACCGCGAAACAAACTCCATTCGTCCTTTTATGGCGAGTGGAGTTTTTTATTTTTGCTGATTGCTTTTAGAAAGGAAGTATGACATATGGATAACAATGAATTAACAATGCCGACGAAATATGATCCGCTGGCGATTGAAAAAGGAAGATATGACTGGTGGCTGGAAGGGAAGTTCTTTGAGGCAAAAGATGACGAAACGAAGCAGCCGTATACAATTGTAATCCCGCCTCCAAACGTAACAGGAAAGCTTCATCTCGGCCATGCATGGGATACGACGCTGCAGGACATCCTCACCCGAATGAAGCGTATGCAGGGTTACGATGTTTTATGGCTTCCTGGAATGGACCATGCAGGTATCGCCACGCAGGCAAAGGTTGAAGAAAAGCTTCGCAGTGATGGAAAAAGCCGCTATGATCTAGGCCGTGAAAAATTTGTGGAAGAAACATGGAAATGGAAAGAGGAATATGCCAGCCATATCCGCCAGCAATGGTCAAAGCTTGGATTAGGGCTTGATTACAGCCGTGAACGCTTCACCCTTGATGAAGGCTTATCAAAAGCTGTTAGAGAGGTTTTCGTTTCACTTTATAATAAAGGCCTGATTTACCGCGGCGAGTACATCATCAACTGGGATCCGTCTACGAAAACAGCCCTTTCTGATATCGAAGTTATATATAAGGATGTTCAAGGTGCTTTCTACCATATGAGATATCCACTGACAGACGGTTCGGGACATATCGAAATTGCCACTACGCGCCCTGAAACGATGCTTGGCGATACAGCTGTAGCAGTACACCCGGAAGATGAGCGTTATAAGCATTTAATCGGCAAGACGGTTAAACTTCCGATTACAGGACGGGAAATTCCAATTGTTGCAGATGATTATGTAGAAATGGATTTCGGGTCAGGTGCAGTAAAAATTACACCGGCTCATGACCCTAATGATTTCGAAATCGGAAACCGCCACAATCTTGAAAGAATCCTTGTAATGAATGAAGACGGCACGATGAACACGAGAGCCGGTAAATACCAGGGTATGGACCGCTTTGAATGCCGCAAGCAGATCGTAAAGGACCTTCAGGAAGAAGGAGTTCTTTTCAGAATTGAAGAGCATATGCATTCTGTGGGCCATTCAGAGCGCAGCGGTGCAGTAGTCGAACCATACCTTTCAACACAATGGTTTGTAAAAATGCAGCCTCTTGCAGATGAAGCCATCGCACTTCAAAATAAAGAGGAAAAAGTGAACTTTGTTCCGGAGCGATTTGAAAAAACGTATCTGCGCTGGATGGAAAATATCCGCGACTGGTGCATTTCACGCCAGCTTTGGTGGGGACACCGCATCCCGGCCTGGTATCACAAGGAGACTGGTGAGGTTTACGTAGGTCATGAAGCTCCTGAAGATAGTGAAAACTGGGAACAGGATAAAGATGTATTAGATACATGGTTCAGTTCTGCATTATGGCCGTTTTCAACGATGGGCTGGCCGGATACTGAATCTGCTGACTTTAAGAGATACTATCCGACAGCAGCTCTTGTAACAGGCTATGACATCATTTTCTTCTGGGTATCACGAATGATCTTCCAAGGTCTCGAATTTACAGGAGAGCGTCCTTTCCAGGATGTATTAATTCATGGACTTGTTCGTGACTCACAGGGACGCAAGATGAGTAAGTCCCTTGGAAATGGCGTTGATCCAATGGATGTAATCGACCAGTATGGTGCCGATTCACTCCGTTATTTCCTTTCTACAGGAAGCTCGCCGGGACAGGATCTTCGTTTCAGTATGGAAAAGGTAGAGGCAACCTGGAACTTTGCCAATAAAATCTGGAATGCATCCCGCTTTGCCTTAATGAATATGGATGGATTAAAATTCGAAGAAATTGATTTAAGCGGTGAAAAGTCTGTTGCTGATAAGTGGATATTAACCCGTTTGAATGAAACAATTGAGACTGTTACAAGATTGTCTGACCGCTATGAGTTTGGAGAGGTTGGCCGAGTGCTTTACAACTTCATCTGGGATGATTTCTGCGACTGGTATATCGAAATGGCGAAGCTTCCGCTTTATGGAGAAGATGAAGCTGCCAAGAAAACGACGCGCTCCATCCTGGCATATGTTCTGGATAACACAATGCGCCTGCTTCATCCATTTATGCCATTCATAACGGAGGAAATTTGGCAGAACCTTCCTCATTCAGGCGAATCCATCACAGTTGCTCAGTGGCCAGCTGTAAACGAAGAATACACAGACAACCAGGCTGCAAATGAAATGAAGCTGCTTGTTGAAATCATCCGTTCTGTCCGCAACAGCCGTGCTGAAGTGAACACGCCAATGAGCAAGAAAATTAAAATGATGGTTAGGGCTAAAGACCAGGAAATTCTTACTACACTGGAAAATAACAGTGCCTATATTGAACGCTTCTGTAATCCTGAGGAACTGGTGCTGGCTTTAGAGGTTGAAACACCTGATAAGGCGATGACAGCAGTTGTGACTGGTGCAGAAATTATCCTGCCGCTTGAGGGCTTGATTAATATCCAAGAAGAAGTGGCCAGACTGCAGAAAGAATGGGATAAATTAAATAAAGAAGTAGAACGGGTTCAAAAGAAACTTTCAAATGAAGGCTTTATTAAAAAAGCGCCTGAAAAGGTAATTGAAGAAGAGAAAGCAAAAGAACAAGACTACAGCGAGAAGAGAGCAGCTGTAGAAGCCCGCATTAGAGAGTTAAAAGGAGAATAATTAAAAGTTGCGGAAGGCGGGTCCATATTAAGGATTCGTCTTCCTTCCTGTTATAACGGAGGTGCATATAGATGTTTACTGCTTATGAGGAAGCTCTTGGATGGATTCATTCAAGGCTTAGGCTGGGGATGAAACCTGGTCTGCAGAGAATGGAATGGATGATGGAAAAACTCGGGCATCCGGAGAGAAGGATTAAGTCTGTTCATATTGGCGGAACGAATGGGAAAGGCTCAACAGTCACATTTTTGAGATCAATTCTTCAAGAGGCGGGTTATTCGGTCGGGACGTTTACATCGCCATATTTTGAGAATTTTAATGAACGCATTTCTCTTAACGGAACTCCGATTGGGGATGACGATCTCGTTCAGCTTGCCAATGATATATATCCGCTGGCTGTTGAATTGGAACAGACCGAACTTGGCGGCCCAACTGAGTTTGAAATCATTACCGCCATGGCTTTTCAATATTTTGGTCATATAAGACCAGTGGATCTTGTATTGTTTGAAGTGGGACTTGGGGGCAGATATGACTCCACTAACATCATCTATCCCGTGTTATCAATCATTACAAGCATCGGGCTCGATCATACAGCCATACTTGGGGATACATATGAGAAAATCGCCCTTGAAAAAGCGGGAATCATTAAACCTGGGATCAGTGTTATTACAGCTGTTAAACAGGAAGAAGCCCTCGCTGTTATTCAAGATAAAGCTTTAGGCTTAAAGTCCCCGATTTATCAGCTGGGAAATGAATTTACTATTTCGGATCATAAATCCCTGGTCAAGGGTGAGTTTTTCTCCCTTGAGACAGTATTTCAGGAGTTCCGTGATCTTGAGACAGGGATGAGCGGGAAACACCAGACTGAAAATGCATCCTTGGCTGTAATGGCAGCAGAGCTATTAAATAAGTTTTATTCGTTCTTAATAGAGGAGAAACACATAAGAGCCGGATTGAAAACAGCCTTCTGGCCCGGCAGATTTGAAATTGTGTCTCATGACCCGCTGGTGGTAATAGATGGGGCACATAATGAAGAAGGGATATCTGCTTTAACTGCCGAGCTGGAGAAGCGTTTTGGAGATCGAAGCAAAAAGATTATATTTGCTGCGCTGGCTGATAAAAAGCTTGATAAAATGATCAATAAGCTTGACTCTGCTGCAGACTCCATCACCTTTACAGAATTTCACTTTCCGAGAGCAGCATCAGCTGAAGATTTATATAATCTCAGTGACAACAGCAGGAAACAATTTCACACAGATTGGAAAGAGCTATTGAAGACTGAAGTGTGCGAATCAGGAAAAAACAGCGTCCTTGTCATAACCGGATCCCTTTACTTCCTATCAGAAGTGAAGCCAGTTCTTTTGAAACTTTTGGAAAACAAACAATGAAAATATGACAAAAGTTAGAAAATTTGATAAAATATTTTTATTATCAGACTATTTTCCTGAATAAATTGGAGGAGGGGGAAAAGATAGTTAGTTCACGAGCCAAGAAAAAAATATGGTTATTATGGATACTGCTATTTCCCGCAGGTTCCATGCTAACCTATCATTTTTACCCTCCCGATCTTTCAGGACAGGGAATCAGTTTATTTGCCTTTTTTATTTTAATGTTTCTCGTTTCTTCCATGCCGATGGTTGTCAATAATACACCAATCTTTTTAATTCAATGGGTTTCCATGGCAGTATTCTTAACCTTTGGTCTTCTTGCTGAAATGGTTATGGTTCAGGTCGGTGTCGTGGTACTTCTTATCAGACTTAAAGTACAAAAAGACCAGTTGTTTCGTCTGCCGCTTAACTCACTTTTATTCTTTACGGTCTCTTTATTGAGCGGGCTGGCTTACTTTGCAATGGGAGGCAAAACAGGCATAGATTTGATTGCTGAACCCCGGTATTTCTGGGTTGCGGCCGCCTATCCGGTTATTCATTTTACACTAAATCAGATATTAATCAGTGTAATTCAGGCTGCCTTGTACGGCAGGAGAATATCCTTTCTGGAAAAAGACCTGATTTGGGAAACG
The DNA here is from genome assembly GCF_058791715.1 of Cytobacillus sp. EB106-05-05-XG126. NCBI lineage: Bacteria > Bacillati > Bacillota > Bacilli > Caryophanales > Bacillaceae > Cytobacillus > Cytobacillus sp. EB106-05-05-XG126. The sequence goes on from NZ_JBYTDU010000002.1 coordinate 242,206, forward strand.
GTCACTTCACTCATAACATTCCCGATTGGCCTTATCCTTTACATTCTCTATGCTGAAGTGGGGATTCTTGCACTCCTGATTGTAGGTGTGCCATTTGTAAGTCTTTCAATCATACTTCATCTTTATTACTCAAGTGAGAAGGTGATTGATTACCTTCAAAAAGCCTCAGAAATTAGTCATAAAATGGCCGAGCATCTTGATGTTAATGAGGTTATGGAGCTTTTCATTTTGAAATTGAGCGAAATGGTTCCTGTTGATTATGCCTATATCCTTGATATCAAAGACAATGATGAACTTCACTCCATTTACCGGAAAGAGCATGAACTAATTAAGCCAAATGATCTTATGCCAACAAATAAAAATGAGGGAATCAGCGGATTGGTTTTGGAAACCGGAAAATCCGTCCTTTTTCATTCGAAAAATAAATGGAAAAGCATTGCTAAGGAGTTTTTGCCGGAAGATGCTGAGAGCATCATTTGTGTTCCCATAGTCCGAAGTAATGAAATATTGGGAATTCTGCTGCTTTCATCCACGAAAAAGAGGGCATATGAAAAGTCGCAGCTCATGATTGTCGATATATTATGTTCGCATTTTGCAATAGCGATTGAGAATGCCAGGCACTATGAAGAAACAAAAGCCAAAAGCGAGCGCTGTGCGCTAACGAAACTATATAATTACCGCTATATAGAAGCTAAACTAAATGAAGAGTTCAGCAGATTGCTTAACGGTTCAAGGGATCTCCTCTCGCTCATCATACTCGATATCGATCATTTTAAAAAAGTGAACGATACGTATGGGCATCAGAGCGGAAATGAAATCCTCTGCGAATTGGCTGATCGGCTGACAAATTTGATTGATACGGCTGGAATTGCTTCCCGATATGGCGGCGAGGAATTTATTGTCTTAATGCCTGATACCAGCAAGGAAGATGCAATAGGCTGGGCCGAGCTTATCAGACAGACCATTGCCAATCGACCATTTATACTCAAACAGACCATCGATGGAAGAAGCAACAGCACAAAGGTATATATTACCGCTTCTATTGGGGTAGCTGCTGCACCAGAAGATGCCGATGATTCACTGGCCCTCATACGCCATGCTGACAGAGCTTTATATGTTGGAGCTAAGCAGGCCGGGAGGAATAGGGTTGCGGAATATGTGAAGTAAAAATCCTTTTGTATGTCAAAAGGATTTTTTTATGGAGAAGTAAACCTTTTACCTATTCAATATATGGTTCTTACAGGTGTATTGGTCTAATGTTAGTGATATACATCATTGAAGTTTATAAAGATTACACATATACTGTCAAATATATTCAGATTCCATTGATCAATTTTTATTTTTTACAAATTTTAGAGGAGGAAACAAGCTGCGGGCATATAACAATATTTGAGAACCTCTATGAAATAAGACACTGAGGAAATCAGCTTTCTTGAGCCTACCCGCCGTTGCGTTAATATTTATGCTAAATCTCTTAATAATATTATTTTTATTTGGTTCCATACTAGGTTCCTTCTACAATGTAGTTGGCATAAGAGTTCCTGAAAATCAATCAATAGTAAAGCCGAGGTCACATTGTAAACACTGTAAGCATACTTTATCATATTTGGAGCTTATCCCAATTTTTTCTTATGTATTTCTAGGTGGAAAATGCAGGCGCTGTAAGGTTTCAGTTTCAGCCTTATATCCGGCTGTGGAGCTTTTAACAGGTACTTTGTTTGCTGCTGCTCCATTAATTTTAGGGTGGACTTCAGAGTTGATTGTTGCCTGGACACTAGTATCTCTTATGGTCATTATATTTGTATCTGACTATAAATATATGATCATTCCAAATAAAATTCTCTTATTTTTTGGTGTGATCCTAACAGCAGAACGCATTCTAATTCCCCTTTCTCCATGGTGGGACAGTTTAGCTGGTGGGGTACTTGGTTTTTTACTACTTTTATTTATAGCTGTAATCAGTAAAGGCGGCATGGGTGGAGGTGATATAAAGCTATACTCAGTTATTGGTATTGCTTTAGGTGTGAAGCTTGTTTTGCTTTCGTTTTTTCTAGCCACTTTGTTTGGAGCATTTCTAGGTGGGATAGGAATGATTTTAGGAGTTGTGAAAAAGGGGAAACCAATTCCATTCGGTCCTTTTATTGGTATTGGAACCCTGATTGCTTACTTTTATGGCAATGAATTGATAGAATGGTACTTTCACTCAGTCTTATAGAGATACTCAGAATTGTTAAGAAGTTAATGAGTAAAAGATCTATGATTTTATTTCAAGATTTATATTATTTTGATATAAAATCAAATGCGGAAATGATAGACTCTCTGTTTACAATAATTCAGAGAAAATTCATAACCCGCTGTTTGTTTTAGATAAGAAAAGCGGAGTTGATGCTATTCTGATGGTAATTAAGGAATCCACAAAAAATAAATTAGATCCTGATATAATTTCAGTATTAACTGAACAACCAAATAAAAAATTTGACGAAATCCTTCCGTAACAAGACGACAAAAGTCTTGTTATTTTTTTTTTTCATTATGTTAGGATGGAAACAATTCAGGAAACGGTGCGGAAGGGAGGATGAGATGTGGACAAGCCTAAAAGCGAAAAAACAATCACGATAAAGATTAATGGCAAGGACCGTCCGTTTCAGGAGAAAAAGGGAGAAATGAAGGAAAAATCATGGGACCCGAGACAGCTGGATAGACAGAAAAAGCAGGATCAAACTGAATTTTTCGCTTCCATACAAACAGCGGCCGGCAAAGAGGCGGATGACAGCTTTGACTGGATTCTGCCTGAGGAAACGGAAGATGAGGATATAAAGGAATATAAAATAGCAGCTCCTCCTAAATCACCAGCTAAAAATGGTCTGAGTACACTGGCCAGGAAATTTCGGGGAAGAAATAAGCAAGGATTCTTAACATCCATTTTTCTCGCTGTCTTTTTTGCGGTCCTTCTGGGGACAAGCTTCGGATTCATCATGCTGAAGCTGGTATTCACGGATCAGGCAGCAGAAACTGTGGTGGCGCCTCCAATCAATGAAAAACCGGCAGCAGCCAGTCAGCAGACTCCTGCAGGATCTGCGGGTTTAGAAACGATTGCAACATATGTAGTTCAAGGGGGCGTTTTTTCAAACAGCGAAGCAGCACAGCAAATCAAGGATGCCAACTCTCAAAAAGGGGTTTATAGCCAATCCATAACAATGGGAGAGCAGACTTTTCTTTTCTTAGGGGTATCAGGCAGCCTTGATGAGGCAAAGGAAATAGGAGCTGATCTTAAAAGCAAGGGAATTGATGTATTTGCTAAAGAAGTAACCTTTGAAGGCAAAACAATTGAAGGAGTAAATGCCGAAGAGAAAAAACTGGCTGAAATTGCTCCCGCTTTATATCAAAGCCTGTCAGAAGGTGCAGCCAGTGCCACTCTTGGCAGCTCCATAACTCCTGAAACAGCTGAAAAAATAGAAAGCCACAGAAAGACAGTGAATGAACTGGAAACAGATCAAATTCAAAATAAAAGCCTAATTCCGGTAAGAGAAGAACTATTGAATGCTTCTAAGCAACTGGAAACTTACCAGCAGTCAGGTGATGCTGCATCAGCCGGTAAAATTCAGGAGCATCTGCTTGGGTTTCTTGCCGCTTATCAGTCACTGCTTCAGTCAGGTGGGCAGTAAGGAACCGGCATATTGTGCCATAAGGTTATAAGATTCGAATATTTTCTGGGAAATATCACATATTAAGCGGAGTCTGTTCGGGAAATTTAGACAGACTCTTTCTTTTTGTCATTATTTGATATAAAAATAACGTGAATTTCTTCTTTAAAATTGTTTGTCTGGCAATTTTTTGATACGATTAACCTGTATCTCCCAATATGATACATAAAGGTAAGGTGATTACATGCAAAACCTCATTTTAGCCTCCTCTTCCCCGCGGCGAAAAGAACTTCTTGAAAATCTTCATTTGCAATTTGAAGTCTCCAGCAGTGATGTCGATGAAAGTTTTGATCCAGTGCTGACACCAGGAGAGATCGTGAAGGAGCTTGCCCATAGAAAGGCAAAGGCTGTATATAATAAGCACCCTGATTCATATGTAATTGGATCAGATACAGTTGTTGTTAAGGACGGCGCTGTTTTAGGAAAGCCAGACAGCAGCAAGGAAGCCTTTACTATGCTGAAAAGTCTGTCTGGAACCACTCATTCTGTTTACACAGGTGTATCTATCATGTCGCCTGAAAAAAATGCCATTACATTTTATGAAAAAACTGATGTGGTGTTCTGGGAGTTAACAGATGAAGAAATTAACTCTTATATTGGCACCGGTGAACCGTTTGACAAGGCAGGGGCATATGGGATACAAGGCATTGGCTGCATGCTTGTGAAAAGTATAAGCGGAGATTATTTTTCTGTTGTCGGACTTCCTGTCTCCAGAACGGTTCGTGAACTGAGGAAAGCGGGATATTCGCTACCTTAATATACTTCATTCATCTTCAGCTCCCTGAGCCCAGAGTTTAGGGAGGACAATATGCAAACAGATTCTCTTTTAATTAAAGATTTTCCTCAGGATGAGCGCCCTCGTGAGCGCTTTGCCCAAAATGGTCCAGAGAGCTTGTCCAATCACGAACTGATAGCAATATTACTCAGAACAGGCACGAAAGATGAATCAGTTCTGCAATTAGCGAATAGGCTTCTTACCCATTTTGAAGGACTTCGGCTGTTAAAGGATGCATCCCTGGATGAAATAACGGCCATTAAAGGAATAGGATCGGCAAAGGCAATTCAGGTGCTGGCAGCAGTTGAAATTGGCCGGAGAATTTCAAAGCTCACATATGATGACAGATATATTATCCGTTCGCCTGAGGATGGGGCAAATTATGTCATGCATGAAATGCGATTTTTATCTCAGGAGCATTTTGTATGCCTTTATTTAAATACAAAAAATCAGGTGCTTCATAAACAGACTATTTTTATTGGGAGCCTGAACGCTTCAATCGTTCATCCCAGAGAGGTCTTTAAGGAGGCATTTCGCAGGTCGGCTGCGTCCATCATCTGCATTCATAATCATCCGAGCGGCGATCCCACTCCAAGCAGGGAAGACATTGAAGTAACCAAAAGACTTGCAGAGTCCGGAAAAATAATCGGCATCGATGTGCTGGACCATCTGATCATCGGTGAAAATAAATTTGTCAGTTTAAAGGAAAAAGGGTATTTATAACACTATGTTTTTGTTTGACGTTAAGATATAATATTGGTTATGATTTTTGAGATGCCTTGCCTTTTTGGAGGCGGATTGTACTAGAAAAATAAAAGAAAATTCCATTAAAAACCTTACTTAGGAAAATGAGCAATTTGTATCAGAAAGGGAGATACCATTTATGTTTGGAATCGGTACTAGAGACCTTGGAATAGATTTAGGAACAGCTAATACGCTTGTCTATGTTAAAGGAAAAGGGATTGTTGTCAGAGAGCCGTCTGTAGTGGCACTGCAGACAGATACTAAAAATATTGTAGCCGTAGGTAATGACGCTAAAAATATGATCGGCCGTACTCCCGGCAATATTGTTGCGCTGCGTCCAATGAAGGATGGCGTTATTGCGGATTATGAGACCACTGCTGTCATGATGAAATATTATATTAAACAAGCCAATAAAAATAAGGGCTTCTTCTCAGGGAAGCCGTATGTAATGGTTTGTGTACCATCAGGTATTACAGCCGTTGAAGAGCGCGCTGTTGTGGATGCAACCCGCCAGGCAGGCGCCCGTGATGCTTATACCATCGAAGAGCCATTCGCCGCAGCAATCGGAGCTAATCTGCCTGTTTGGGAACCTACAGGAAGCATGGTAGTTGATATTGGTGGGGGAACTACTGAAGTAGCGATCATTTCCCTGGGCGGAATTGTTACAAGCCAATCGATCCGCATTGCCGGTGATGAAATGGATGATGCGATTATCAATTATATCCGCAAAAATTACAACCTGATGATTGGTGACCGTACAGCAGAAACAATAAAAGTGGAGGTAGGCTCTGCCGGAGATCCGGAAGGCGTCGAAAACATGGAAATTCGCGGACGCGATCTGTTGACAGGCTTGCCTAAAACAATTGAAATTACTGCAGAAGAAATCTCAAAAGCATTGAATGATACAGTATATGCGATTGTGGATGCAGTAAAAAATACTCTTGAAAAAACTCCTCCTGAACTGGCAGCAGATATTATGGACCGGGGTATTGTCCTGACTGGCGGAGGAGCGCTTCTTCGAAATCTGGACAAGGTGATCAGTGAAGAAACCAAAATGCCTGTCCTTATTGCAGAAAATCCATTGGACTGTGTTGCTATTGGGACCGGAAAAGCTCTTGACCATATCGATTTATTCAAAACAAAAGCTAAAGAATCCAGATAATAGAGTTCTGAATAAGTAAAATAATAAAGCCCATTCACTTCTTTAAAGTGCATGGGCTCAAATTTGGTTTTTTATTGAGCTTCAAATGATATCTTTACAGATATATGTTATATTTTGTTGAGCAGTGCCTAAATGGCACAGGATTCCCTAGAAAAATACTATTCGAGGTGTAAAGGATGCCACAGTTCTTTCTGAACAAACGCCTGATTATTTTGCTTGTCAGCATTATTATTCTCGTGGCATTGATTGGATTTTCTTTAAAGGATAGAGAAAATTTGACCTGGCCTGAACAATTTTTAAAAGATACTACCGGGTTTATACAAAATGCTGTTTCCAGCCCTGTGAATTATGTGGCGGGATTCTTTGAAAATGTCGAAGACTTGCAAAATACATACAAAGAAAATAAAGATCTGAAAAAAAGGCTGGATGAACTTGCAAGACTTGAGTCTGAAGTTCAAAGGCTGAAAAAGGATAATACGGAACTTCGAGAAATTTTGGATAAGAAGGATTCTTTAAGTGAATTTGAACCAAAGCAGGCAACAGTAATAGGAAGAAATCCTGACAGATGGCATGAGCTGCTTATTATAAATAAGGGGAAAAATGCCGGAATTGAACCGAATATGGCGGTCATTACTTCAAAAGGCCTGATTGGCAAAGTAAAAAGCAGCAATACATTTACTTCAACCGTCCAGCTTCTTAGTTCAATGGATCCGACCAATCGCATCTCAGCTAAGATTCAGGCAGGCGAGAATAACTTTTTCGGTCTGATTGAAGGCTATGATGATGATAAAGGTCTTCTTTTGCTTAAGAAGATTCCTTATGATGCGAAGGTTGAAAAGGGTCAAAACGTTATTACATCAGGTCTGGGCGGTGTTTTCCCTGAGAGCCTTCCGATTGGGAAGGTTGTAGATGTTGTTCCAGATGAATTTGGTCTGACTCAAACCGCATATGTTAAGCCAGGAGCAGACTTCTATGATATCGGACATGTAATGGTCGTTAAAAGAGGGGCATCTCAGCCTGAACTAATGGAAATGGTTGATGAGAAGGAGGAGGAACTGTGAGAAGATTCCTTCTTCCTCTCATTCTCCTGGCCTTATTTATTGGGGAAAGCATATTTGTTCAAGTAACTCCGCATGATTTATTAGGCAGCGGAAAAATAGCAGTTCCCCGTTTTCTGATGGCTGCATTGCTTTTTTTGACTATTTTTGGCTCGAAAAAGCACGGAATTCTTTACGGCCTATTATTCGGGCTGCTTTTTGATATTGTGTATGTTGAAATTATCGGCATTTATTTGTTTCTATTTCCGGTCATTGCTTTTATTACAACCAAACTAATGAGAATTCTTCAGACGAATATAGCGATGGCTTCTATAATTGTTCTTTTGGGCATCACCCTTCTTGAGGCCGGTGTTTACCAGATGAACTTACTAATTCACCATACAGATATGGAATTTGCAGTCTTTCTTTCGTCCCGTCTCCTGCCTACTTTGATATTGAATGCCATTTTTATTATATTAGCTGTCTACCCATTTAAAAGACTTTCTGAAAAATTTGCAGACAGCTTAAACGAATAATTGTTGAAGTGATATAATTTCACCATGCAGAGAAAGAAACCGGATTACTCCGGTTTCTTTTATGAATCATTTTCAGTAGGCTGTTTTTGTAAAGTTTGTGCTTTTTCATAACTTCGTTTATTGCTAAGTTGATTATCGCTGTGGGCACTTGATCCTCGAAAATGCTGACGCATTTCCTTCGTGCGGTGTTCAATCGAGGAAGCTTATTCAATGTCCTGCGGGAGGCGAGGGAAGTGTGAGACCCCGCAGGCGAAGCCGAGGAGGCTCGCATTCCTCCCCGCGGGTTCGCTGCGTGCTGGAGCGGAAATCAACGGGCAGAATTCACAAACTAAAACAAAAATCTTTGAAAAAAGAGCCTTTCAGTAAAAAAGGGATTTAGAAGGTTTCTGTCGAATTCTACCTTTATGGGCGAATAAGGATAAGGAAAATCGACATATTTTTATGGAATTTCCCAAACTGGCTATGTTTATAGTAATAGCCTGTTTAAAAATAGAGTGCATCAGCACGAATGTGTTTCTTATCATTGAGGTGAACATCTTGTAATGAAAAAAAACCAAAACGTTACAATAAAAGGCACGAAAGATGGACTGACTTTGCATCTTGATGATTCCTGCTCTTATGGAGAGCTGAAGAAAGAGCTTGATAGAAAGCTTTCAGAAAACTCCAGATCTGTTGAAGACCGGCTTCTTTCCGTTAGGGTACAAGTCGGCAACCGTTATCTCACAGAAGAGCAGCAGGAAGAATTGAAGGAGTTAATCAGGCAAAAGAAGAACCTGATCGTCGAGTCTATAAGCTCCAATGTCATTACCAAAGAAGAAGCTGAAAAACAGAAGGAAGAAAACGAAATTGTATCTGTTGCGAAGGTAATTCGTTCGGGGCAGGTTCTCGAAACTCCTGGAGATTTGCTTCTTATCGGAGACGTAAATCCAGGGGGCACTGTTATGGCAGGAGGAAACATCTTTGTTATGGGTGCTCTAAAAGGTATAGCCCATGCCGGTTGCCATGGAAATAATGAAGCCGTGGTGGTAGCTTCGCTTATGAAGCCGTCCCAGTTAAGAATCAGCAATTGTATCAACCGTGCCCCTGACAATGATCAGCAGGAAGAAAAACGGGAAATGGAATGTGCTTATATTGATGAAAATGATCAAATTACAGTAGATAGATTACAAGTTTTGATGCATCTAAGACCTAATATAACTAGATTGCAAGGGGGAAGCTAGGATGGGAGAAGCGATTGTCATTACGTCCGGAAAAGGCGGAGTCGGGAAAACGACTACTTCCGCAAATGTAGGTACTGCTCTGGCCCTTCAGGGAAAAAGAGTGTGCCTGGTGGATACAGACATTGGCCTTCGAAATCTTGATGTGGTAATGGGGCTTGAAAACCGCATTATTTATGATCTGGTCGATGTAGTGGAAGGCCGGTGCAAAATACATCAGGCTGTGGTTAAAGACAAACGGTTTGAAGATCTGCTGTATTTGCTTCCTGCTGCTCAAACAAGTGATAAGACGGCTGTTACACCCGAACAGATGAAAAAGCTGGTTGATGAATTAAAGCAGGATTATGACTATATTGTCATAGACTGCCCTGCCGGAATTGAGCAGGGGTACAAAAATGCGGTTGCTGGTGCAGATAAAGCAATTGTTGTAACCACTCCGGAAGTTTCAGCTGTACGTGATGCCGACCGGATTATCGGCTTGCTTGAAAAAGAAGAAAATGTAGAGGCTCCTAAACTGATAATAAATAGAATTAGAAGCCATATGATGAAAAATGGCGACATGCTTGATGTTGATGAAATAACTGCGCATTTGTCGATTGATTTAATCGGAATTGTGGCAGATGATGATGAAGTAATCAAGGCATCGAATCATGGTGAGCCTATTGCTTTAAACCCTAACAGCAAAGCTTCGGTTTCCTACCGTAATATCGCCCGCAGAATTCTTGGCGAAGCTGTACCCCTTCAGCCTCTGGAAGAAGAGAATAAGGGTGTATTTTCAAAACTGAAAAAGTTTTTTGGAGTAAAATAATAATATCTATTGAACCAAAGCCGGGGAGCCATCTCCGGTTTATTTTTTTATTCAAGACACCACTTCAAGTCATACTCTATTTGGACAACTCATAAACTTGTACAAATAGAGTTATATAGAAATGGTGGGGATATCATGAATTCAAGAGCGGATGAAATACGCAAGAGAATCGAGCGGAGAAAAAAGGACAAAGAGAGATTCTCCAAAAAGAAAGATTCAACGGTTCTTTGGACAGAAGATGAAGAGCGGTACGGGTTTAATAAGCTGCCCTCATACGAAAGCAAGCTTGAAGAGGGAAACCACCCTTTATTTCGCAAGGAACTATTTCTTTTCAAATTGCTTGCTTCTGCCTGTATTTTTTTATTCGCTGCCATACTTTTTAAAAACCAGGCAGCGACTTTTGATCCTGCAAGAGATTTTGTAAAAACAGCAATGGAGAAAGATTTTCAATTCGCCGCAGTTTCCGGCTGGTATGAAGAACAATTTGGTAAACCGCTGGCCCTGCTGCCATTTTCAGATGGCAAAAGTGATGAGAAGAACGTTAAAGAAAACAGCGAATATGCATTGCCCGCTTCTGCAAAGATACTGGAAGAATTTGATGATAATGGACAGAGAATAACAATCGAAACAGGAAAGGAAGCTTCCATTGAAGCAATGAGTGAAGGGCTTGTGCGGTTTGCTGGAAAGAAGGATGGTTTTGGAAATACGGTCATTATTCAGCATGGTGATAAAAGTGAGTCCTGGTATGGCAATTTGGCTGAAATTAATGTGAATTTATATCAATACGTCGAAAAAGGAACAGGTATTGGTACAGCGGGTGACGCCGGTGATGCTGAAAAAGGCTCTTTTTATTTCGCGATTAAAAAAGATGATGATTTTATAGATCCGATCCAGGTGATCCCGTTTGAATAAAATAACAGGGTTAATTACACATATTCATATTCATCCTTTGTTATGGGCAGTTATCGGACTGTCTGTTGCAACTGCTCACTTTATGGAATTATGCATGCTGCTGCTGATTATCTTTGTTCATGAAATGGGCCATGCCGCTGCTGCATCCTTCTATTCCTGGAGAATAAAAAAGATTGCCCTCCTGCCATTTGGCGGTGTAGCGGAAATGGATGAGCACGGGAACCGGCCGCTGAAAGAGGAGATTATAGTCATTATAGCAGGGCCGCTTCAGCATATATGGATGATGGGGGCGGGGCTGTTATTTTATGAGCTTTCCTGGCTTTCTGCTGATATCTTTCATCTGTTTATTCAATTTAATTTAATGATATTAATTTTTAACCTGCTCCCTGTCTGGCCATTGGATGGAGGAAAGCTTGTATTCTTATGGCTTTCTCTTAATCAGGCATTTCCGGAAGCGCACAGAAAAACACTTTTCATTTCGGCTGCGGGTCTAATCAGTTTCATTATACTAACTTTGCTGACCTCTCCGGTTAACTTGAACATATGGGTAATCCTCGCTTTTTTGGTGTTTTCGCTATATCATGAATGGAAGCAGAGCCGGTTTGTGTTTATCCGTTTTCTTCTCGAAAGGTATTATGGGAAGCACAGCGACTTTCGGACATTGAAGCCAATCGTTGTCCGGGAAGAGGAATTGGTTATTGACGTGCTGGAAAGATTTCAGCGAGGATGCAAGCACCCCATCATTGTTGAAAAGGACGGGAAAGAAAAGGGTGCATTAGATGAAAATGAACTGCTGCATGCATGCTTTGCGGAAAAAGTGCTGACAGCAAAAATAGGGGATTTGCTTTATGTTTACTGAAGAGCAAATTTTGATTAACATGAATAAATAATGTTTTAAAGTGAGGAAATCGTTTTGGATAAGTTAGTTGTAAATTATGCATCAAGAGAGCGCCGATTTGTGCATTTAAAAGATAATAGGGTCGAGAAGCTATTTATTGACCAGCCGAAGCATCGTTCATCAGTTGGGGATATATACTTAGGCACTGTTGCAAAAGTAATGCCTGGATTGAATGCAGCTTTTGTAGAGATAGGTGAAGATCAAAGCGGATTCCTTCACCGGGACAAACTGGCATCTTATGTTTGTTCTGCCGAGGATTTGCAAATGAAGGAAAAACGGAGCATTTCTTCCTTTGTCCATCAGGGAGAAAGAATACTTGTTCAAGTTGAAAAAGACGCTGCTGGCACGAAAGGACCAAGATTGTCTGGTTTAATTGAATTTTCAGGAGAGTCACTGATATATATGCCAAACGGCCGTTATGTTGCTGTTTCCAAGAAAATTGAGGATAGTAAAGCAAGAGAAAACTGGCGCCAATTTGGCTATCGTGCTAAAGAAGAGAATGAAGGTCTGATTTTCAGAACATCCTGCGTCAGCAGGAAAGAGAATGAGATTATGGATGAACTGGAAAAGCTCAGGCTGGAGTACAGGGACCTTTTAAGGGAAGCGGAAATGAAAAAGAAGCCGGGAAAAGTGTATGAAGCGGATTCTTTTATTAAGGAAATTATTGAAGAGGCGAAGAAAATGGCTGATGGTGAAATCGCCGTGGACGATTTATCACTGAAGAATGTGCTAGCGAAAATCACGGGCCTGACAATTCAGCTATACACGGGCAAGGAAAATATCTTCTCTGCTTTTAATGCGGAAGCTGAGATTGATAAAGCGCTGAAACGAATTGTATGGCTTGAAAATGGGGCCTATCTTATTTTTGATGAAGCAGAAGCTTTAACAGTCATCGATGTCAATACCGGGAAGTTCGCCGGTAAACAGGACCGCAGAGACACTGTGCTAAAAACCAATGAAATGGCAGCTGAAGAAGCTGCAAGACAGATCAGGCTCCGTGATATTGGCGGCATGATCCTAATCGATTTTATTGATATGAAAGAAGCATCCGACAGGAAGCATATTCTTGCCATAATGGAAAACGCGCTGAAAAAAGATGAAAGACGCACGAATCTTGTTGGATTCTCTCCTCTAGGGATCCTTCAGATGACCCGCAAGAAAACGAGACCGGCCATTTCTGAATCACTTACCGAAAGGTGTCTATTATGCGAGGGCACCGGAAGAGTGCTGAGTGCTGAGACCATTGCCTTCAGGCTGGAAAGAGAACTGTGGGAACATCGCGGCAAAGACCATGAAGCTGTCCTGATCGAAACCACACGAGACACAGCAGCGGTATTCTCAGGGGAAAATGATGACCATAAAAAAAGAATCGAAGACAGTATTGGCTTTAAAATTATTTTTTCCATTAAGGAAAATAGCAAGCCATTTTATGAAATCCGAAAGTTTGGCAGAGTTAATGAGCTGGGATAGTTCCAAGCAGGCTGGGTTAAGCGTCCCGCCTGCTTTTTTAGTGCAGTATTTCCCACTTCCCTAATAACCCCATTAGCATTATAATTGTAAAGGCACGCAAAAGAGTTACTTTCAGGTGCAAACAAAGAGAATCATATAATTCTTATTGACATGATTAATCATTATATGATAGGATTTTCATGTTATGTTTGTAGCGCACCCGTGCTACAACCGCACAGAACAGGTACATAAGCCCGCATTTCGTGTCGGCGCCTGGGATGGCGAGTCTTAGTCTAAGAGGAGGTGCAGTTCATGTACGCGATTATCGAAACTGGCGGAAAGCAATTACGTGTAGAAGAAGGTCAAGCTATCTACATCGAAAAGCTTAACGCTGAAGCAGGCGAAACAGTTACTTTTGAAAAGGTTCTTTTCGTTGGCGGAGACAGCGTAAAAGTAGGAAGCCCTGTAGTTGATGGTGCTACTGTTACAGCTAAAGTTGAAAAACAAGGCCGTCAAAAGAAAATCACTGTATTCAAATACAAAGCGAAGAAAAACTATCGTAAGAAGCAAGGTCATCGTCAGCCTTACACTAAAGTTGTGATTGAAAAAATCAACGCTTAATCAGGCGATTTAAGATGATTGAAATTACGATTATTCGTAAAGATTCCGGAAATATTCATTCGTTTGAAATTAGTGGTCATGCATTCTTCGCAAACAGAGGCAAGGATATCGTCTGTGCAGGCGTATCTGCTGTGTCCATTGGTGCCATTAATGCTGTCCATGCCCTAACCGGCGTGACACCAGAAATCAGCCATGGAGAGGGCTTTCTCCGCTGTGTCCTTCCTGATCTTCAGGATGACATGAATGAGAAAGTGCAGCTTCTGCTTGAAGGCATGGTTGTCTCATTGCAGACGATTGAAGAAGACTACGGAAAGTATATAAAAATTACCTTCAAAAAGCAGGAGGTGGAATAAATGCTATTAAAATTAGATCTTCAGTTGTTCGCTTCTAAAAAGGGAGTAGGTTCTACAAAGAACGGCCGTGATTCAATCTCTAAGCGTCTTGGCGCTAAGCGTGCGGACGGACAATTCGTTACTGGCGGCTCAATCTTATACCGTCAGCGCGGTACTAAGATCTACCCAGGTGTAAACGTGGGTAAAGGCGGCGATGACACACTATTCGCGAAAGTTGACGGTGTTGTTAAATTCGAGCGTCTTGGACGTGACCGCAAGCAAGTGAGCGTATATCCTGCAGCTCAAGAGGCGTAAGCCTTTTCGAGAAAACCCTAGCCCCACAAGGTTAGGGTTTTCTTTTTTTGGCAAAAAACCCCGCCGGTGCACTTCAAATTTTATCTGATAAATTTATAGCAGCTGAAGTCATAAGCTCTTCATAGCATAAGCAATATTTTCTTATTTATCATAAATTTGCTTACTGTACCTATGTTTTTTGATATACTTACAGCAAGCACAGTCTTCTGACAGCCTAATAACCATACAGGAGTGCATATATGGAAAAAGACTGGAATATGATTGAAGTGCTGCGTCATGCCCGGCATGACTGGCTGAACAAAATACAATTAATTAAAGGCAACCTTTCCCTTAATAAGATAGACAGGGCTAAGGAAATCATAGATGAAATTGTAGTGGAAGCACAGCAGGAGGCAAGACTTTCGAATTTGAATCTTCCTGGTTTTGCTTCGCTTTTATTGACTTATAATTGGGAGAACCACTACTTTCAGGTTGAATATGAGGTGCTCGATGATCCCATTGCCGGACGGTTGGATGACTCTGTCCTTTCTGAGTGGACAGGCTCTTTTTTGGCCATTTTGGACTCATCAGTTAAGCCTTACCATGATAATCATTTATCTGTGTCCATCAGGCATGAAAAAGAAGGGGCTCGTTTCTTTTTTGATTTTAGCGGAATACTAACAGATATGGATCAATTGGAGAAGTTCTTTAAAAAGAAGAACACTGACATAACGGCTGCTGTTCAGGACTTAGCTGAAGAGGAGCTTGCACTGGAATTATTTGTGCCATTCATTGCGAATGGCAGAGAGTGATTTCCGCCAAAAAAAGCAATACTAAGTGTGAAACTCTGCAGGCTGGGCACTTCTTAAGTGTAAGAAGCGGATCCGGTCAGTGCCGGTAATCTGGCTGAATGCCAGACAATCGGGACATACTGCAGACGGGAGGAATTTATATATGTTTGTCGATCAAGTCAAAGTTTATGTTAAAGGCGGGGACGGGGGCAACGGAATGGTTGCTTTCCGCCGGGAAAAATATGTGCCGAACGGAGGCCCGGCCGGCGGAGATGGCGGCAAGGGTGCCAATGTTGTTTTTGAAGTGAATGAAGGATTGCGAACGTTAATGGATTTCCGTTATCAGCGCCACTTTAAAGCCCCTCGCGGTGAGCATGGCATGTCCAAGAACCAGCATGGAAGAAATTCAAAAGACATGATTGTTAAAGTACCGCCGGGAACAGTCGTAACAGATGCTGAATCAGGGGAAGTAATCGCCGATCTGACTGAGCACGGGCAAAGAGCTGTCATAGCACGCGGGGGCCGCGGAGGCAGGGGAAATACCCGATTTGCGACACCTGCCAATCCTGCGCCTGAATTGTCCGAACATGGCGAACCGGGCCAGGAACGAGATGTTGTGCTTGAGCTCAAGCTTTTAGCTGATGTTGGTTTAGTAGGTTTCCCAAGCGTCGGAAAATCAACTTTACTGTCAGTTGTATCATCAGCAAGACCAAAGATTGCGGAATACCACTTTACGACAATTGCTCCCAATCTGGGAATGGTTGAGACTGAAGATGGACGCAGCTTTGTAATGGCAGACTTGCCTGGATTAATTGAAGGAGCCCATTCGGGAGTAGGACTTGGCCATCAGTTTTTGCGGCATATTGAAAGAACAAGGGTTATTGTTCATGTTATCGATATGGCTGCTGTTGAGGGCAGAGATCCTTTTGAAGACTATCTAACGATCAATAAAGAATTAAAAGAATATAACCTGCGTCTCACCGAAAGGCCGCAGATCATTGTGGCTAATAAAATGGACATGCCTGATGCAGAGGAAAATCTAAAAAAATTCAAGGAACAGCTTGATGAAGATTATCCGATTTTCCCGATATCCGCTTTAACAAGACAAGGGTTAAGGGATTTATTATTTGCCGTTGCAGATAAGGTTGAAGAAACCCCTGAATTCCCGCTGTCACATGAAGAAGAGGAAGACACAGGTGTCCACCGCGTTCTTTACAAGCATGAAGCTGAACAGACCGAATTTGTCATTACTAGAGATCCTGCAGGAGTGTTCGTTGTATCAGGTGATGCTATTGAGAAACTCTTTAAGATGACTGACTTCTCAAGAGATGAATCAGTCCGCAGGTTTGCCAGACAGCTGCGCGGAATGGGTGTGGATGATGCTCTTCGTGAAAAAGGAGCAAAAGACGGTGATACCGTTAAGCTGCTTGATTATGAATTCGAGTTTATTGACTAACCTTCTCGATTGACGGGGTGGAGAAATGAGAAAAGATAGATTCGATAAGAAATTTTATTTGGTTCGTGAAGATGTTCTGCCTGAAGCCATGAAGAAAACATTGGATGCGAAGGAAATGATCGAAAGGGGAAAAGCCGAATCGGTTTGGGATGCTGTCCAGAAAGTTGATTTGAGCAGAAGTGCTTTTTATAAATATAGAGACACTGTGTTCCCTTTCCATACGGTTGTCAAAGAACGGCTGATCACTTTATTCTTTCACCTGGAAGACAGGTCAGGGACTTTATCACATTTATTGGGCGTTGTGGCTTCTTCGGGGTGCAATGTCTTAACAATTCACCAGACCATTCCCCTTCAGGGAAGGGCAAATGTCACGCTTTCCCTGAATGTAACTGAAATGGGCATCGAGATTGAGGAACTCTTGACGAGGCTTCGAAAATTGGAGTTTGTAGAAAAAGTAGAGGTGCTGGGAACGGGTGCATGAGAAAATGTGCTCTGTACCCTGCCCTTTTTTCATTTTTTATTTTGTAAACCACATACATATGTTAAAGTAATAAAGTATAAAGTAAATTTTCAGTGATTTAAAATAAGTCTGAATAAGAAGGAGGTAATTACCGTGAAGTTAGGATTTTTAGGACCTAAAGCCACTTTTACAGATATTGCAGCCAGGAGCTTGTTCCCTAATGAGACAGCCGTTGCCTACCCAACGATACCTGCCTGTTTTGATGCTTTAAATGAGAATGAAATAGAGCTGGCGGTAGTTCCTCTTGAAAACGCATTGGAAGGCTCAGTGAACATTACATTGGACTATTTAATCCATGAAGTGGATTTTCCGATTATCGGCGAACTGACAGCTCCTATTCGCCAGCATTTTATGGTTCATCCAGCTCATGTTAAGGAGTGGGATAAAACAGATGTGGTTTATAGTCATTCCCATGCTATTGCGCAATGCCATAAATTTCTGCATAAAGAGCTGAAAGGGATCCCTTGTGAAAGCACTACTTCCACAGCAGCCGCAGCTCAATTTGTAAAGGAAAATCCAGACATGCGGGCAGGCGCCATAGCTAATGAATTAGCTGCAGAAGTATATGGGTTGGCGATCGTTAGAGAAGATATCCATGATTTTGATTATAACCATACAAAGTTCATTGTTTTAGCCAATAAAGAATTGTCAATCAGCGATGACCGCAAGGAATTTGCAGGGCACAAGACGACTGTAATGGTGACGCTGCCGGCTGACAGGTCAGGGGCTCTTCATCAGGTACTTTCGGCATTTGCCTGGAGGAAGCTCAACTTGACTAAGATTGAATCAAGACCGATGAAAACAGGATTAGGGAATTATTTCTTTATCATTGACGTGGATATGAAACTGGATGACATCCTAATCCCTGGTGCAGCTGCTGAATTGGAGGCATTGGGCTGCAGTGTTAAGGTTTTGGGCAGCTATCCGTATTTTCAGCTTCGGAATAAGAACAGCAGAGTTCTGCAGGAATAAAACAAAAAGGATCCGGCAAATACATATCCGGGTCCTTTTTGTATATAAAGCTATTCCAGGTTAATAAGAAATCCAGCTTCTTTTAATAATTTCTCAGCTTCATCGAGTTTCCGTTCGGAGGCTGCCGATAGAGTATGGAGGTGGATGCCGTCTGTTAATTCTGATAAGAAAGAAGCCTTTGTAGAAGTAATTTTATTCATAAATTGCTTCACTTCCTGGCGGGTGGATACCATAACCGATGCAGTTAAGTCACCATAGACGGGATGTTCAATTCTTACATCTTTTACAGTAACTCCATGATCGACAAGCAGATTCAATTCCTCTTCAGTCCTGCCAGGGTCATGATGACAGGCAATGACCCGCTCGGCTGCTGATGCAGGAGAAGCCTGATGAAGATACATATAACCCTGGCTCGTGGCAATGATTGGCTCTTTTCTTGCTTTTAGAAGGGTGATATCCCCAACAATTACCTGTCTGCTTACATTTGTTTTTGCTGCAAGGTCGCCTCCTGTAATGGGCTGTCCGCTTTCTTTCAGCAGCTCAAGCAGAAAGGTCCTCCGCTCTTCTCCGAGCACCTTTTTTTGTTCATTCATATTTTCTCACCCTTATAATCCGATAATGTCTCATTCTAACATAAGGAACGGCAGAAGAAAAAATTAGAGCGGTACGAGTTCCCTGGCCATGATAGCAAGCTTTCTCCCCAATGCCTTTGCATCCTCTGCAGATGTATTCCATCCGAAAGAAATCCTGATAAATTCTTTGCCTTTTTTGTCTGCAACTCCCAGTGCCTCCATCGTTTTAGAAACAGTTTGCAAGCCTGTGCTGCATGCACTTCCTGTAGATATGGCAAATCCAAGCCTATTGCATTCGAGCATGATGTATTGTCCTTCCACCCCTTTTAGCCGAAGTCCCAATGTAGAAGGAAGCTGGTAAGAGCCTCTAAAATCGTATATTACGAATTTCTCCTGTGCAGTTTCAAGTTCCTTTAGCAGTACTTCTCGCAGCATTTGGAAGTGGCTGTTATGCTTGTGTAAATTTACATAAGCTTTCTGTGCAGCCACTGTCATCCCGACAACCCCCGGAAGATTTACAGTGCCAGGCCTGAATCCCTTTTCATGTGAAACTCCGGGTAAGAAGGAGCACCACCGCATGCCTGGTTTTAAATAAACGCCTCCGACCCCTTTTGGTCCGTAGAATTTATGTGCTGAAAAGGACAGGCTATCAGCAAAGCGGGCGACTTCTTTTAAATCTGATTTGCCAAACGAATGAACACAATCACTATGCAGCAAAATTTGCCTTTCTCTGCAAAGCTCGCTGATCTCAGGGAGAGGCTGCAATGTGCCGATTTCAGAATTGCCGTGCTGCATGGTAACTAAGACGGTGTCATTCCTGATGGCTGAACTTAATTTTTTCAGGTCTATACGGCCATCTGAGCCAAAAGGAATTTTTGTAATTTCATACCCTTTCTCAAGGCGTAATTTCTCTAAAATACTATGAATGGATGAATGTTCAGCGATTCCTGTTATGATATGTTTTCCTGGTTTTTCAGAAGCAGACAGCAATGCAGCTATTGCAAGAAAATTGCTTTCCGTACCTCCGCTGGTAAAATAGATTCCTTCGCTCTTAACGCCTAAAATGCCTGCCAATTCCATCCTGCAATT
This sequence comes from Cytobacillus sp. EB106-05-05-XG126, assembly GCF_058791715.1. Taxonomy (NCBI): domain Bacteria; kingdom Bacillati; phylum Bacillota; class Bacilli; order Caryophanales; family Bacillaceae; genus Cytobacillus; species Cytobacillus sp. EB106-05-05-XG126. Next base: position 262,095 of record NZ_JBYTDU010000002.1, read on the forward strand.
TTCAAGAAGCCCTTCTGCTGCGCTCCCGGTATCATGAAGGCTGCGGGAATTGCCAAAGTATTCAGTTGAGGCTTTTATATAGGCATCTGCGGCTTCCTTGTCAAGCGGACAAGATGCTGCGTAATCGAAATATTTAATGTACCTCACCTGCTTTCGCTTTCTAATTAAATCGTTCAAAAAGTCAGAAGTTCCTCTTAAACTATGAAAACCTCTTGTCATAATTCTAAATCTGTGTAAATATAGGTGTCAAGACACCTGTAAAAACAGGAGGTAAAAAATAATGAATGCCGACGTTTTAATTATTGGAAGCGGGGTAGCCGCTCTGCAGTTGGCAAAGAAGCTGCGCCAGGACTTAAATGTGATTATTCTCACAAAGTCGAGTATAAAAAATGGAAACTCATATATGGCGCAGGGCGGTATTGCTGCTGCCCTGGGAAAAAATGATCACCCATCAAAACACTACATGGATACACTCGAAGCAGGAAGGTTTCATAATGATTCTGATGCAGTGCTGTCCTTGACCAGTGAGGCGCCAACCCTTATAAAAGAGCTGAATCAGGAGGGATGCCTGTTTGATATGGATTCTGAAGGATCCATTGCGTTAGGAAGGGAAGGGGCTCATTCAGAGAATAGAATTGTTCATGGGGGAGGAGACAGCACAGGAAAAACAGTCATTGATTTTATGCTGTTAAAGCAAAATCCCAACGTTCGTTTCTTAGAAGATATTCTTGTATTCCAATTGCTCATAAATGAAAAAGACGGCAGGTGTATAGGGCTAAAAGGAAAAGATTCTGCTGGTGCCATTCATCGATTCTTTTCCTCTCATGTTGTGCTCGCTACGGGAGGCTGCGGCCAGCTGTATGAATATACCTCCAATGCCGTCACTGTAACTGGAGATGGGATTGCCTTAGCATACAGGGCCGGGGCAGAGATAGCAGATATGGAGTTCATCCAATTTCACCCCACACTTCTCTATAAAGACGGCAAAGCACTGGGGCTGATCTCTGAAGCTGTAAGGGGAGAGGGCGGGCGTCTTATTACAGAAGACGGGAGCCCTGTAATGGAAGGTCTTCACCCACAGGGTGATTTAGCGCCCAGACATATAGTGTCACAGGCCATTTATCATTCACTGGAGAAGGGGAAAACCGTGTTCCTGGATATCTCTTCAATTGAAAACTTTAAATCCCGATTTCCGACCATAACAAAAATATGTGAAGAAAACGGCGTAGATTTAGGTCTTGGGAAAATCCCTGTTTCTCCCGGAAGTCATTTTTTAATGGGAGGAATAAAAACTGATTTATTGGGCCGCACCAGCATTCCCGGACTGTATGCGATTGGTGAAGCTGCCTGCACAGGCATACATGGTGCTAACCGGCTTGCAAGCAATTCCCTGCTGGAAGGGCTGTATTGCGGCAAGCGGCTAGCGGATTGGCTTAATGGACTGCCTTATAGTGAACCTGCTGAAGAAAAGCAAAGTCATAACCCTGAACTAAGGCGGCCATTTAAAGAAGATTTGCCTTCTATTGAAGAAATTAAAGTGAACATGATGAAAAATGCCGGGATTATCAAAACAAGGGAAGGGCTTTTCGCTCAGATGGCCTGGCTTGAAGGCTGCAAAATTGAAGAATGGATAAAAGCAGATCTTGAACATTTTTCAAAAGAGGAAATAACACGGGCTTTTATGCTGATTGCAGCCTATCTGATCACAGATTCTGCATTAAGGCGAACAGAGAGCCGGGGTGGTCATTTCCGGCAGGATTATCCTTTCGAAAGCCCGGAATGGCTTGGAAAAAGGATTATTCACTGCCGAAAAGCTGAAAGGAATGGTGAAAATGAACAAATTAAAGCTGCGATTGCAACTTGAACAATATTTTCTCGAAGACATTGGTGACCGCGACCTGACAAGTGAACTTATTTTTGGAGAGGGCCAGATAGGAAAAGTCATTTTTCTGGCAAAAGACAATGGGATTTTTTGCGGTGAAGAAATAGTCAGGTCAGGATTTAAGGTGCTGAATCCTGCGGCTGAAGTCAATATAAAAGTACGGGACGGAGAATGGATCGAGAAAGGTCAAATCCTTGCTGAAGCCTCAGGGCCAGTATCGGATTTATTAAAAGGAGAAAGAGTTATCTTGAATCTGGTCCAAAGAATTAGCGGAATAGCAACAAAAACAAATGAGGCTGTCCGGGTGCTTAACAGTTCACACACAAAGATCTGTGATACAAGAAAAACTACTCCAGGCCTGAGAATGCTTGAAAAATATGCAGTCAGGGCCGGAGGGGGATTTAATCATCGATATGGCCTGTATGATGCGGTCATGATTAAAGACAACCATATTTCTTTTGCCGGCTCAATTGCGAAAGCTGTGGAAGAAGTGCGTTCAAAAATTGGGCATATGGTAAAAGTCGAAGTCGAAACGGAAACAAAAGAACAAGTCCTGGAAGCAGCTGAAGCAGGTGCAGATGTAATTATGTTCGACAACAGGAGTCCGGAAGAGATAAAAGAGTGGATCAGAAGCGTGCCGAATGGGATAGTGACGGAAGCCTCCGGAGGAATAACCCTCGATAACCTGCAGGCTTACAGCGATACAGGAGTTGATTTCATTTCCCTCGGCTTTCTTACCCATTCTGTGAAATCTCTTGATATAAGCGTGAAGGTTATTGTGGAATAAATTGTTGACAAAGGGGTTTGGGGCAAATGAATATTTTTCAGACAGCAGAAAAACAAGCAAATATCCTACCGGAAAAATATCGGATGATGACTGTAAAGGAACTGGAGGATCGGGCAATAGAAATAAAAAATAGGTTTGGGAATAAGCTGTTCATTCCAGGTCATCATTATCAGAAGGATGAGGTCATCCAATTTGCGGACGCTACAGGTGATTCACTCAAGCTTGCACAGCTTTCACAGGAGAATACCGATGCGGAATATATTGTATTTTGCGGAGTGCACTTTATGGCTGAAACGGCGGATATATTAACATCTCCACATCAAAAGGTGATTTTGCCTGATATGCGTGCAGGCTGTTCCATGGCTGATATGGCTGATATCAGCCAAACAGAAAGAGCCTGGACTAAGCTGCAGAATATGTTTGGCGATACTATGCTTCCTTTAACATATGTAAACTCTACTGCGGCCATAAAGGCTTTTGTTGGCCGTTACGGGGGAGCGACAGTTACTTCTTCGAATGCTGAAAAGATGGTGGGCTGGGCCTTTGAGCAGAAGCCGAGAATTCTTTTTCTGCCTGATCAGCATCTTGGAAGAAATACAGCATATAACCTGGGAATAGCTCTTGAAGAAATGGCTGTATGGAACCCAATTACAGATCAGCTGGAATATGAAGGGCAGCTGGAGGACATAAAAGTGATTCTTTGGAAAGGGCATTGTTCTGTCCATGAAAACTTTACTATAGAAAATGTACAAGAAGTTCGCGAACAATATCCCGATATGAAAATCATTGTCCATCCCGAATGCAGGAGAGAAGTGGTGGAGCTTTCCGATATGGCAGGGTCAACCAATTTTATAATCGAGGCAATTGAACACTCAGAGCCTGGATCTTCCTGGGCAATCGGTACAGAGATGAATTTAGTAAAAAGGATTATCGCACGGCATCAGGATAAGAAAATTATCTCACTTAATCCGCATATGTGTCCTTGCCTGACCATGAACCGAATCGATTTGCCGCACCTGGTTTGGTCTCTTGAAGCAATCGGAGAGGGTGAAAGCCAAAATCTGATTCAGGTTGAAGAGCCAACGGCGGCATATGCTAAACTGGCACTTGACAGGATGCTTGAACGTCCATAAATGTGGCACAAGGTTTTCAGGCCGCTAAAATTGAAAAATAGCTCGCAGTGTTATATATGCTCCGCGGAAACTAGGCCTAAATAAAAAAATTCTCCACTGCAGGAGGATTTTTTTATTGCCTTACTGCCCACTGCTGTGATTGGTATCTGAATGAAACGAGGAATCATAATTCCCGGAAAAAAAGCATATCTTTTTGTGTAGATTGTTAGCAATTTGCCCAATCCTTCATACACTATATGGACTCATCGAGATTAACGGGCACTAATCTGCACCTTTCACATAAATGGATGAAATGCCCGTAAATGCTGATTAGGGCACAGACTGAGAAAGCCGCACCTGCGGCAAATTCTGTGTGACCACCCACATCATGTGGACCTAAACCCAGCCATCACAGATGGAAGCATCACCTTAAGCATAGGAGGGAATTCAGAGTGAAAATCCATATCGTACAGAAAGGGGATACTCTTTGGAAGATTGCCAAAAAGTACGGCGTGAATTTTGAAGAGCTGAAAAAGATGAATACACAGCTCAGCAACCCTGATATGATTATGCCCGGTATGAAAATAAAAGTTCCTGCAAGTGGAGGCTCTATAAAAAAAGAAGCTCCTATTGGAGGAACACCGGAAGCAAAAATAAATTTGGGTGCCAAAAAGGAAATGCCAAAAGCAGAACAGCCTTTTGCCAAAGAGAAACCTATTACCATGCCGAAAGCTGAAGCACCAAAAAAGGAGATGCCAAAAGTAACGGCACCGAAGGTTGAAATTCCGAAAGAAGTGCCTAAGACTGCACCAAAAGCAGAGGCTCCGAAGGAAGTTCCAAAAAAACCTTATAAGCCCAAAATGCCAACACCTATTATGCCGGAAATTGATATAAATAATTATTACATGATGAATATTCAGCAGCCGGCACCGCAGCAAAAGCCGCTGCCGGCAAAAGAGGTAAAGCCGCAGCAGCAGAAACCTCTGCCTGCAAAAGAGGTTAAAGCAAAGGAAAAACCAGTGAAGCCTGCAGAAACAAAACCACAGCAAAAACCATTGCCAATTTCAGAATCTAAGCCGCAGCCTCAGCTCCCGCCTAAACCAGTTAATATCCTTCCGCAGGTAAAGCCGTATTCAAATCAAGAAAGCCCTGAATCGCCGGAAAGCGAATCATCTCTTTATACACATCAAGGAGGTCAATATCAGCCGATGTTTCCTTATAATCCATGTTACCCGCAAATGCCATTCCCTCAAGTGCAGGGAGCGATGATGCCGCAAATGCCGCATCAGATGCCACAGGTGCAGGGAGCGATGATGCCGCAAATGCCGCACCAGATGCCACAGGTACAGGGAGCGATGATGCCGCAGATGCCGCACCAGATGCCACAGGTGCAGGGAGCGATGATGCCGCAGATGCCGCACCAGATGCCACAGGTACAGGGAGCGATGATGCCGCAGATGCCGCACCAGATGCCACAGGTACAGGGAGCAATGATGCCGCAGATGCCGCACCAGATGCCACAGGTACAGGGAGCAATGATGCCGCAAATGCCGCATCAAATGCCACAAGTACAGGGAGCGATGATGCCTGAGCATCAAATGCCTCATATGGGTATGATGGCCGGAGTGGAAAGTCCGGATTATGATGAATCTTCGCCGTTTATGCCAATGGCTCAAATGCCATCGGGTGTGATGGGCGCGGAAGATATGGGACAGCAGATGCCGCATCAAATGCCACAGGTGCAGGGAGCAATGATGCCGCAGATGCCACATCAAATGCCACAGGTGCAGGGAGCAATGATGCCGCAGATGCCGCACCAAATGCCACAGGTG
>NZ_JBYTDU010000002.1:267806-535847 GCF_058791715.1 Cytobacillus sp. EB106-05-05-XG126
GCAGGGAGCAATGATGCCGCAGATGCCGCACCAGATGCCGCAGGTGCAGGGAGCAATGATGCCGCAGATGCCGCACCAAATGCCGCAGGTGCAGGGAGCAATGATGCCGCAGATGCCGCACCAGATGCCGCAGGTGCAGGGAGCAATGATGCCGCAGATGCCGCACCAGATGCCACCGGGTGTGATGGGCGCAGAAGACATAGGAATGCAAATGCCGCATCAGATGCCACAGGTGCAGGGAATGGAAGAATCCCCAGGCATGTCTCAAAAGCCATTGATGCCTGGCTCGGTGATGGGAGCTTCCAATGATTGCGGCTGTGGAGGACCGCAATTTGCTCCTGGAGGCTTCGGACCTGGACCAGGATTTGGTCCAGGGCAGGGGTATGGTCCGGGATTCGGCTATGGCCCGGGACCTGGTTTCGGTCAGGGTTTTGGCCCAATGGACGGAGCGGCTTTCGGAATGCCAAGAAACATAGACGAAAGCAGTGAATACGACGGTTAATAATGGAGGAGACGATTTAGTTCAAAATCGTCTCCTCTCCTATTTGCAGGATCAGCTGCCATTTAAAATTGAAGAATTAAAGCCAATCAGAAAGAAGGTTTATTTACTGAGGACACAGGAAAGCTCCTTTATACTTAAAGGGTTTTCATCCTATCACCGTCTAAAGCTTCAGGAAGCATTCACCTCTTCATTAATGAAGGAAGGATTTTCAAAAACATATATTTTTTACGAAGTTGCCAAGGAACCGCCTTTGTTTTTTGACAGGACTTATTACGGCTGCTTGGAATATTTACCGCCTTCGAAAGAAGTTTTTACTTATTACCTGAAGACAGATCGTTTAGAAGGGCTGGAGCTGCTGAAGAAATTCCACGATACTACAGAGAAGCTCGTCAGCCGCTATCAAACGGTTGTACCGGCATATAGGCAGGTGGATAAGTGGAGAGAAAGAGCAACCCTTTTCCTTAATAATCTCCCTGTAGTAAGGTATTTTGTCCAAAAAGAAATTATTAATGAGCTATTAGCCTGGGCAGATTGGTCCTTAAAAGGCATGGAAGACGAAGCCTGGCTATTTCAGTCAGGGAAGCAGGTAATTCTGCACGGTGATGTAGCACATCATAATTTTCTCAGAGCAAAAGATCAATCTTTATATTTGCTCGATTTTGACCTGGTAGCAATAGGGTCTCCTCATTCTGATTATCTGCAGTATGCAAATCGCATCCTTCCTTATATGAATTGGTCCTTTGAAGATTTGAGAAAATACCCCATCTTAAAATCCAATCTTGAAGAAAAGGGTTTTCTTCATGCCTTGGCATTTCCTACTGATATATTCAGGGAATGGAATCGTGTAATAAGGGATAGATCATATCTTGATTCTGTGAAAATTCGTCCTGTTCTGGACTTAACTGTAGGCCAGTTTGCTGAAAGACAGCGTTTTATTAAAGCTCTTAAATATGCTGCCAATGACAAAAACTAATAATGCCCATTAAAAAATTGGACGTAAATGGACAGAATGAAAGCCTCTCTTCGCTCACAAGCTAAATAAGAGCAGAAATGCTCAAGGCTTGTAATATTAGCGAGGGGGGTTTTTCGCTTGCACAAGAAACTGCTTGCAGTGCCGATGGCTGCTATTTTATCAATGGGATTGACAGGATGCGGAATGAACGAAGATGCAGGTGTTGAACGGAACAATGAAATTGGTCAGCCCATGGGATATTACTCGAATGAGAATCACGGAAACCGCGGCGGCAATGCCCGGGTGGAAGATGGTACCGATAATGATGGGCCTCTGACAGAAATGATGGATCATACGCTTGGAGGCGAGGGGGAAAACAATCGCCATAACCAAGTAAACAATAATGCCAGAAGAGTCCGGAACGAAAATACCGGAAACCCTACTATTCCTATTGCGGACAGAGATCGCAGCTTTTTCATGAAAGATAATCGTTTTAGCCATAGTGATGCAAATTATCACGGGCATCTCGATGATAATACGCGACAAGCTAAAAATTCCTATTATCAGGCTTATGAAGGTGAGCTTGCTGAAAAAATCGGCGACGTTGCAGCATCTGTTCCAAACGTTGAGGATGTCCGTTCCGTGACCTATGGAAGCAATGTTTTGATTGCTGTGGATTTGGCTGATTACAGCAAGGAGGAAGAGACTAAATCAGCGATTCACGAAGCTGTTCAGCCATATCTGCGTGGAAGATCGACCACTGTTGTTACGGATGAAGGGACATTCAGCCGCTTAAGAAACATTGATAACAATCTTCGCGATGGCGGGCCAAGGGAGCAAATTGACTGGGATTTAAAGAGTCTGTTCCGTTAGATGATGTTTTTAAAGGGCAAAGTACTGCTTTGCCCTTTTTCAAATTTAATAAAAGTAAGGAGAGTATTTTACATAAAAAGTAATTGTGGGAGTCTTACTCATGCAGCTTTATATTTACATGACACTAAAGCAGAAACCAAACATAATAAAGAAAACACCCTCTCCATGCAGCACACAGCCAGGAAAAAAAGTGTTTTATGGTTATTTAATTAATGTCATAAAGAATTCAGCAATAAGTTGTTTATCTTTCTTATAATAGGCTATTTTCAAGTCATTTATATCTGATGGAACGTTTATGCTGTCGAAGAAATTATTTTCATTCACGACTGAAAATGCAGTATTCCATAAAGCTAAATAATACTCATTTTCAAGCTGTTTCCCCAAAAGATTTATCCAATCAGAAAATTCCATCCAAAAGGATTTATTACTCGTATTTAATTGAATGGATGAAGAATCATTCATTGTCAGAAAAATGATTTTTTCAGCATTTAATAAAGCGATTTCGAAATACTTCTTCAATGTACGATAATCAGCACTCTGCTTTATAAGCCGATATGGAATAATAAATGGAGAAGGAATTGAAACGAATGTGCCTCCGCCCTGGCGTGATTCAAGGTAATTTAACAATTCCAGTATCCGGATGCCTTCCCGAATAGAAGACCTGCTTACCCCGAGAAGTTCACTTAATGTCCTTTCTGGCGGAAGTTTTGCGCCATGGGTCAGCTCTTCTTCTTGTATATAATTTATAATGGAGCGGGTAACTTCTTCGAACATCCTGGGAACTGAACGGATTTGATAATTATTTTCCATTAATATTACCTCTTTTAAAGTCTTTTAATTAAATTCTAACAAAAAGGATAATGAAAGAATAGCAAATTTCTCTTGACTAAAAAGTCTAAATTAACTAAAATTTTAGTTAAGCAACTATCTATCTGATGATTTTGGTCAGACCATAATAAAAAATACCTCAAAGAAAAGACAATAGGAAATGCTGGTGATTATATGGCATTAAAGCCAATAAAGAAAAAAAAACTATTCGAAGAAATAATTAGTGCAATTGAGGAGTATATTCAGGCAGAAGGAATAGCACCTGGTGAAAAACTCCCATCTGAAAATGAACTATCTTCTTTGTTCCAGGTCAGCAAAACAGCAGTAAGAGAGGCTATGAGTGTTTTACAGGCTAATGGGATTATTGAAAAAAGGTCAGGGGCAGGTATTTTCCTGAAAGACCTTATGGGAGAAACCATAGGATTCAGGGTAAGCAACAATCTTCTTAATAAGAAAGAGATTCAGGAAATACTTGAATTTCGGAGGGGAATAGAAACTGAAGCTGTGGCACTTGCTGCAGAAAGGGCCACAGAAGAGGATATGAGAAGAATTGCCCTTGCACACGATAATTTAATAGAAGCCCATAAAGCAGGACGATTAGGTGTAGAAGAGGACTTCCAATTCCATTATTCAATTATTCTGGCATCAAATAATTCTATTTATAAAGAAGTGTTTGAGACAATTGCCGAGAAGTTTGAAGAAGGAATGCGTTTAAGCAAAATGCAGTCTTCCAATGTTCCTGGCCGCTTTGAAGCTGTTTCACAAGAGCATAAGAGTATTTTGGAATCCATTCAAAATAAAAATTCCAAGGATGCAGCAGCGGCTATGAGGAACCACCTTATTCAGAATGAAAGAAAGATCCTGACAAACATAAAAAAGTAGCAAAAAAGAATCGTATTTTCGATTCTTTAAGTATAATGGTCTGACCATAATATTTTATTATTATATTAATAAAAGGAGGCGATGGAATGAGTAATGTAGGTTTTCGAATTAGAAAGGATTTTGAAAGGGCCCCTTCAGAAGTACTAAAAGGGTATGAAGGGATAGCGACACCTAACATAGGGGATGTAATGGGAAGACTAAGTGCAATGGATTACAGGATAAAGCCTGTAAATAAACAAGGTATACACATTGTTGGAAGCGCTTTAACAGTCAGGACACATCCATCAGATAATCTGATGGTACACAAAGCGATGGACCTGGCTAAACCAGGTGATATTATCGTCATAGACGCATGCGGGGATATGGGAAATGCAATTTTGGGAGAATTAATGTGTCATTATGCTAAGGTGAAGGGGATTAAAGGGTATATAGTAGACGGTCCTGTCAGGGATCTAACCGGAATTGCCCAAATGGGTTTCCCTGTCTTTTCGAAAGGGGGATCACCTAGAGGTCCATATAAAGAAGGCCCTGGAGAAATCAATACTACTATTAGCTGTGGAAATGTGCCTGTTTCCCCAGGTGATGTTATAGTCGGAGATGATGACGGAATAATTGTAATTCCTAAACAAGATGCCTCTGCAGTATTGGAAAAAGCAAAAGCCTTAGCGAGTAAAGAGAAGGAAATTATTCAATCCATTTACGATGGTAAATGGGACCGGACATGGGTTGACGAAGTACTGCTGCAGAAAGGCTGTGAGATTATTGATTAACAATACTGAGCGATTTGAAAGGAAAAGCCTTGAGTTATTTATAAAAGAAGTTTTTTTAGGAGCCGGCCTGGATGATGGGCAGGCAGAAGTTATTGCACGGCATCTTGTGCTGGCCAATTTAAGGGGAGTTGACTCACATGGCATAAGCCGTGTCGAAATATACACAAAGCGATTGGAAAAAGGACTGGTGAACAAGAAATTTAATCCTGTGCACAGCTATGAAACACCTGTTAGTGCTCTTATTGACGCCCAAAACACTTCGGGAATACCTATTGCTACATATGGAATTGAATTAGCAATCAAAAAAGCGAAAAATTCCGGAATTGGCATTGTAGGCATAAATAATTCAAACCATTGTGGCATGCTTGCAGATTATGTAGCAAAAGCGGCAGAAGAAGATTGCATAGCAATTGCTGCAACTAATGCCCCAGCTAATATGCCTCCTTGGGGTGGAAAAGAGAGATTCTTTGGTACAAACCCAATTGCCTACGGAGTTCCAGCAGGAAAAGAAATGGATATCATATTTGATATGGCAACTAGCAAAGTGGCACGAGGAAAAATTATATTAGCACAAAAAAATAAACAGAAAATTCCTCTTGGATGGGCTCTTTCACCTGCAGGAGCACCTACAGAGGATCCAGAAGAAGCCTTAGATGGAGTTGTACTGCCTGTTGGAGGACATAAAGGATACGGGATTGCCTTTTTAGTTGAAACTCTATCTGCATTATTTACCGGTGCCGCGTTTGGCCCTTATATCGGGGACCTATATAAGGATATGGAAAATGCACAAAATACTGGTCAATTTTTTTTAGTAATGCGTGCAGATTTATTTCAGCCGCTGGAGATTTTTAAAAAGAGAGTGGATCAAATGATTGGAGAAATTCGAACACTGCCTTTAATGGAAGGAGCAGATAAAATCTTTCTGCCTGGCGAAATGGAAATAAAAAAATTAGAAGACCGTACAAAAAATGGCATCCCTATATCTAAAGAAGTCATCAGCGAACTATTAAGGGTTGCCAATCATTATAAAATCAGAACAGAAATTTTTAATAGCTTAGTATAAAAAATAAACATAGAGGAGAGATTTTAATGCGCTTAGCAACTATTCAAATCAACGGTAAGGAACAGACTGCAGTTATTACAAAAAATGGGGCAATTCCAATTGAGTCAATTAACAAAAATTACAACCAAAACTTTGAAATTAATTTTTTAAATATTCTATCAAATGGTCAATTAGAAGATTTGAAATTATGGGTTGAGACAAATTCTCAGGAGTTAGATGCTTCTGAACTGGCGGTTAAGAACAATGAATTAAAATATAGCCCTTTGTACAGACATCCACGTAAAATCTGGGGAATAGGTTTAAACTATGTTGAACACGCATCTGATTTAAGTGAAAAAGCCCCTAACACAGAACCTGCCAGCTTCATGAAGCCTGATACATCTATTATAGGTCCGGATGATACCATTTCCATTCCCTTGCAATCCGAAAGAACTACTGCTGAAGCAGAACTAGGCATAATTATTGGAAAAGAATGCAAGAATGTTGCGGAAGAGGATGCACCTTCTGTTGTGGCAGGTTTTACCACAATTATCGATATGACAGCTGAAGATATTCTGCAGCGAAATCCACGGTACTTAACTCGTTCAAAGAGTTTTGATTCATTTTTTAGCTTTGGCCCTCAATTTGTATCAACAGATGAAGTTGAGAATGTGTTGGAGCTTAATGTTTCAACTGTTATTAATGGGAAAATTCACCGAAAAAACACAGTAGCAAATATGACTTTCCGTCCATGGGACTTAGTATCATTTCATTCCAAGGTTATGACTCTTCTCCCTGGAGATATTATCTCCACTGGTACACCTGGTGCGGTAGTTATTCGGAATGGAGATATCGTTGAGTGTCATATTGACGGATTTGAACCTCTTGTTAATCCTGTTAAGGACTTGAAAGTTAAAAGCAAAACGGAAGAACAACAATTTGCCTAAGGATATAAGTTATTGGGCACTGTAAATTACTTTATAAAAGGCGCACAGTTCCTATTGTGCGCCTTTTCTCATATACATTATTAAAGGGACGAAAAGCCCCTTAGGAGTGTTTACAAACCCCATTTTCACAAAAACATTGAAACCTATGGCGAAAATCCTCATATGTTTGTGGTCCCAGAAAAAAGGGCTGTCGAATATGTCGGCAGCCTGAAAATTCCCCTGTATTTAATGATTTGTAATCTATTTTTCTGTTTTTTCTTTAACTGGTGCAAGCAGGAAATCGAAGTCACAGCCCTTGTCGGCCTGAAGAACATGCTGCTGAAACAATCTTGTATAGCCCCTCTCATGATATATGGGGGGAACCCAATCAGCTTTCCTTCTTTCAAGTTCCTTTTCAGAAACAAGCAATTCCAATTTTCTCTCTTCTACATCCAATTCTATAATATCCCCCGTTTTTACAAGGCCGATTGGTCCACCGACAGCAGCTTCAGGGGCTGCATGAAGTATGACAGTTCCAAATGCTGTGCCGCTCATACGGGCATCCGAAATTCTGACCATGTCTCTAATTCCCTGTTTTAAAAGCTTTTGGGGTATGGGAAGCATTCCGGCTTCCGGCATACCAGGAGCACCAACAGGACCGGTATTCTGAAGGACAAGAATATCAGTTGCCTGTATATCAAGCTCAGGATCATCAATTCTATTTTCCATATCTTTCACTGATTTGAATACTACCGCTTTTCCACGATGCTTTAGTAATGATTTGGAAGCAGCCTTTGGTTTAATGACTGCCCCGTTTGGTGCTATATTCCCCTTTAAAATGGCTATACCGCCGTCTTTATGTAGTGGTTTTTCAAAAGGTACAATAATATGCCGGTATACTTCCGACACAGTTACATCTTTTAAATTTTCTTTTAGTGTTGCACCTGTAACTGTCATTTCCTCAAGTTGCAGCAGGGACTCTATCTCTTTTAATACTGCGGGGGTTCCTCCTGCTTTATAGAAATCCTCCATTTGATATTGACCGGCTGGCCGAAGGTTGGCAATTAACGGTGTAGTCATGCTGATTTCATCAAATAAATGGAGCGGCAATTCTATGCCAAGTCTTCCCGCAATTGCAATTAAATGAATAACAGCATTTGTTGATCCTCCTACAGCCATTAGGGCTCGGATCGAATTCTCAAGTGAATTGCGTGTAATGATCTGGGACGGTGTAATATTTTTCTCAGTTAATTCAACAATTTTCCTGCCGGTTTCAATTGCATGTTTTAGACGGCGGTTTTCTGTAGCTGGGATAGCTGCACCCCCTGGAAGCATCATCCCCATCGCCTCCGCGCACACAGCCATTGTACTTGCGCTTCCCATAACCATACAATGACCTGCAGTTGGAGCCAATGCAGCATTAATTTCTTCTATTTCTTTCTCTCCCACACTGCCGCTCCGATATTCTTGCCAAAAGTACCGGCAATCTGAACAGGCTCCCAGGGTTCTGCCTTCATACTCGCCATTATTCATGGGTCCCCCGGTAATCATAATAGAAGGAATATCAGCACTTGCGGCACCCATCAGCTGAGAGGGAGTAACTTTATCACATCCCCCAATTAAAACAACACCATCAATCGGCTGAGCCCGAATCATCTCTTCGGTATCCATTGCAGCAAGGTTTCTATATAGCATTGTGGTTGGGCTTGTATTAATTTCACCGAGAGAAATAGTAGGAAAATCCAAAGGAATACCGCCGGCCATTAATACCCCTTTTTTTATCGCCTCAATTAGCGGCTCTATATGTGAGTGGCAGCGGTTGATTTCACTTTTGGTATTGCAGATCCCGATGACTGGCTTGTTAAAATCTTCAGGATCAAAACCAAGGTGGCGGTTAAACGCCTGTCGGATAAAACGGCTGAAGCCAGGATCTCCATAGGAGGTAAGTTTTTTATTATTTGTTGACAAAATAATCACTCCTTTTCGAATTTTTAATTTAATATTATGGTATGACCATATTATTCATTATTTAAATTATATTATCATATGTATTAGTAGAATTGAATAATTTTTCTGAAAATTAATGATAATAACTTCTTTATAAACCTAAAAGTGAAGGATAAGACAAAACGATTGAGAAAAAAACAAAATAACGTTGACAAAATTTTCAGATTTATTTAAACTAGCAATAAATAAAGCTAAATTTTAGATAAAGATACATTTGTTATCAATAAAATGGTCTGACCATATTAAATTACTAATATATTGAAGAAAATACCTTAGGAGGGGAATAATTGATTGAGTTGATAGAAATACATCAAAAATTCACAGATTCAAAGCTTCAGAGAATTGAAGAAGCGGTTTCTGCAGAAATCGAAAAGCATTTACTCACCAGCGATCTTCCCAAGAATGCCCAGATGGCAATTACTGCCGGCAGCAGAGGAATTTCTAATATAGTGATCATTTTACGGACTATCGTAAAAACATTAAAAGCAAAAGGGTTAGTGCCTTTTTTGGTACCTGCGATGGGCAGCCATGGAGGGGCTACTGCAGAAGGGCAAATTGAGGTATTGCACCATCTTGGTATTACCAAAGAATCTGTGGGCGCTCCTATAAAATCTTCTATGGAAGTTGAACACATTGGGGATACAGTGGAAGGTACTCCGGTATATATGGATCGCCATGCCTATTCTGCAGACGGGATTATTGTAGTAAACAGGGTAAAGGCCCACACTGCCTTCCGCGGGAGAGTAGAAAGCGGTTTGAGCAAAATGATTGCAATTGGCTTGGGCAAGATAAAAGGAGCTGCTTTTATTCACAGGGATGGTGCTATGAAAATGGCCAGCAATATTGAAAGTGTCTCCCGGGTTGCTCTTGAGAAAAGTCCAATTCTTTTTGGGTTAGCCATTGTTGAAAATGGATTTGATGAAACTGCTTTAATAGAAGGAATAGAAAAAAAAGAATGGCATAAAAAGGAAGCTGGACTTCTGAAAAAATCAAAATTAATGATGCCTAGCCTTCCTGTCGAAAGTGCAGATTTGCTGATCATTGAGGAAATGGGGAAGTGTTTTAGCGGAACGGGAATGGATCCGAATATTATAGGCCGGTGGCGCATTTCAGGAGTGGAGGAACCGGAAAGTCCCCGGATTAATCGTATCGTTGTCCTGGACTTGGCCGAGAAATCATTTGGAAATGCACAAGGAATCGGACTTGCTGATTTTACTACCGATCGCTTATTTAATAAAATCGATCGGAAATCGACCTACACAAATGCTCTAACCAGTACATATTTGCAGAGAGCTATGCTTCCTTTAATCTATCAATCTGAGAAAGATGCAATTGAAACAGCTTTGCAAAGCCTGGGACCCGGGATTGAAAAATCTGCACTGAAAATTATCCAGATACCGAACACTCTGCACTTAGGAAAGGTTTTAGTTTCTAATCCAGTAATAAACGAATTAGAACAATCTGGAAATGCTTGTGAAAAGGGTATTATTTCTGCTTTGGAATTTAATGAGAATGGTGACCTTATAAGAAAAATTACTGAATGATAAAAGGAGGAAATTAATGAAGTCATTAGCAGCAAAACAAAAATCAGCACTGGTTATTGATTCAAAAGACAATGTAGCTGTAGCTCTAACTGATTTGATAAAAGAGGATATATGTTCAGTTAGGATAGGCGAAAACGCAATCATAATTGAGGTTTTGGAAGATATCCCTTTTGGACATAAAATTGCCGTTAAAGATCTGGATGCTGATGAAGAGGTGTTGAAGTATGGCGAGGAAATAGGAAGAATGCACGCACCTATAAAAAAAGGCGGATGGGTACACAACCATAATATGTTTTGTGAAAGGGGGAAAAAAAGTGGCTGATACATTTTGGGGATACAGCAGAAAAAGCGGAAAAGTAGGGATTAGGAACCAAATCGCTATTATTCCATCTGTATTTTGCTCAGCAAAGGTAGCAGAAAGAATTGCATACCAAGTGCCAGGAACCGTCTATTTTCGCCATCCTGTTGGGTGCAGCCAAGTAGGTGAAGACCTGGAGGTAACGGCAAAAACGTTAATAGCCATTGGCAATAACCCTAATTTTGCAGGTGTAGTAGTAGTTGGTCTTGGATGTGAGCGTTTTTCGCCTTATGAATTGGCAGAAGGTATTGCTCCTTCCCAAAAAATGCTTGAAACAGTTGTTATTCAAAAAGAAGGGGACAGCATTGCTGCCATCCAAAAAGGGGTCAAGGCTGCAAGAGAAATGGTACAAATGGCTTCTAGGCAAAGCCGGGAGGAATTCCCTGTAAGTGAATTAATGATTGGTTTGAATTGCGGAGGATCTGATATGACTTCAGGTTTAATAGCTAATCCGGCTCTCGGTTATGCCTCAGACAAGCTTGTAGCTCAGGGAGGGTCTTCTATCCTAAGTGAAATAACAGAATTAATTGGAACGGAAGAAATTCTCGCAAGAAGAGCAATAAATAATGAAGTAGCAGAGTTGATTCGCAAAACCATTGATCGTACTGAAGAAAAGCTAAGGAAACAGACCCAGCAATCAAGCAATCAGGAGAGAACTCATTTAATCTCAAAAGGCAACTATGATGGCGGTTTATCAAGTGTTGTAGAAAAATCACTCGGGAGCATGAAGAAATCTGGAAATGCACCTTTTAGCGGGGTCATATCTTATGGGCATCAGCCAAATAAAAAAGGATTATTTCTGTTGGATTCACCTGGCCATGACGGTGAGGTTTCTACCGGTGAAGCCGCTGCGGGGGCGCACATGATTCTTTTTCCAACTGGACGGGGTACTCCAACAGGGTTCCCTGGAGTACCTGTCATTAAGATTACAGGAAACCCGAAAACCTATGAAAAAATGAAGGAGAATATCGATATTAATGCCGGAACAGTTTTGGAGGGAAGGAAAACTCTGGAACAGGCAGGTGAGGAAATCTATCAGGAAATATTAGAAGTTGCTTCAGGCAAGCAGGTCAAAGCTGAAGTTTTAGGGCATGATGAACAATTCTGTGTGACAAGGCTGCCTTAGAAGCTTAGTCAATTTTATGTAAGCGCTTCACACCGCAATGCTAAATTGAAAGGAGGGAAAGGACAGTTAATCTTTAGCACGAAATCATTAATAAATTATTTTAAAAATCAAGGGGGAATAAAAATGAAGAAGGCTTTTTCTGTGATAATTGGACTTGTACTTTTAATTGCTTTAGCTGGCTGCAGCGGAAAGACATCAGGTGATACAGGAGGTTCATCCAAAGGGGCTGATTACCCTAAGAAGAATATTAATGTAATCGTTGCATATGAAGCCGGAGGAGGAACAGATGTTGGAGCAAGAATCCTTATTCCCTATGTTGAAAAAGAACTTGGAGTAACTATGAATATACTTAATAAGCCAGGCGGCGGAGGCTGGGTCGGCTGGGGTGAATTGGCAAATGCGAAGCCCGACGGCTATACCATTGGTTATATAAACACACCAAACCTAATGACAGGATACTTAGATCCTAAATTAAACCGTAAGCAAAATCTAGAAAGCTTTGAACCTATTGCAAACCATGTGATTGACCCGGGTGCCATTGCAATCCGGACAGATGAAGACCGTTTTACAAATATTGAGGAACTAATTGAATATGCAAAGAATAACGAACTTACTGCGACATCTACTGGTGTTGGAAGTGATGATCATTATGCATCATTAAAAATCAATGATAAGTACGGAACGAAATTCAAGCCTGTTCATAATAAGGGGGCAGCTGACAGCCGTGCTTCAGTACTTGGAGGGCATGTGGATGTTTTATTTGCTAATGTTGGAGAACTGGCAAGCCTCCACAAAGATGGTGAAATAAAAATCATAGGGGTAATGGGGGAAGAAAAGTCACCATTCCTTCCAGAAGTTCCAACTTTATTAGAGAAAGGCTATGAAGTTACTTCATGGTCTGCAAGAGGATTAGCAGCTCCTGCCGGAATAGACCCTGAAATCCTTGAAGTTCTGAGAGCAGCTTTTGAGAAGGGCATAAAAAATGAAGAACAAAAAGAAAAAATGGGAGATATGGGATTACAGGTTGATTACAGTGATGGTGATGAGTACAAACAGCTGTTAAAAGATGATGAAGATGGTGTAAAAGCATTAAGTGATTTAATGGGCTGGTAAATAATATGGGCAGCCGGGATTAGCTCCCGGCCTGTCTTGAAAGGGGAGCAGTATTCATGAGGAAAAAGATTCATCAGGACATTTATATCAGTCTTGTAATGTTTATTATATCTGTCTTACTTTATATTCAAACTTTTAAAATGATAGAAGAAGCAGCGTTATTCCCAAGAATACTTCTGTTACTGTTTGCCGCTTTTGGAGTTTTTATTTTAATTGGCGGAATAAAAAAAACCAAGGCTTTACGCAATGGGCAAGCAGAAACCTATGAAGGCGATGAAGAAGCGCTTGATTTGCGCATTTTGAAAGCTCCGATTACTACATTGATAATTGTGGGTATTTATGTATTTCTAATGAATTTCATTGGATTTTTCCCGGCAACAATATTGTTTATGGCATCCTTTTTAGCATATATGAAAGTGAAAAGCTGGAAGGGATATGTTTTTACAATTGGCGGATTAAATCTATTTGTGTATTTGGTGTTTGTAATCCAGTTAAATGTACAGCTGCCTGCAGGAATTTTCTTTGAATAAGGGGGTGCGGTAACTATGAATGCAGATATAATGAGTCAAGTCCTGCAAAATTTAATATCATTTGAGGTGATGGCTGCTCTCATTATGGGAGTTGTCGGTGGCATCGTTATCGGTGCGCTGCCCGGTCTTAGTGCCACAATGGCAGTAGCATTATTAATTCCGATTACTTTTGCAATGTCACCTGTTGCCGGCTTAACAATGCTTACAGCGATCTATACTGCTGCGATGTATGGCGGATCGATTTCAGCCATTTTAATTCATACTCCAGGTACTCCGGCATCTGCTGCAACCAGTTTGGATGGATACCAAATGACTAAAAAGGGAAAGGGAGCAAAAGCTATTGGCATATCTACCATTTCTTCTATGATTGGCGGATTTATAAGTGCACTTGCTCTTCTTTTTTTAGCGCCGCCTCTCTCAAAAATTTCCTTAGCCTTTAGTGCTCCTGAATATTTTTTAATTGCGGTTTTTGGTTTGACCATCATTGGCGGACTTGCTGCAAAATCTATGGTGAAAGGCTTAACAGCTGGTGTAATTGGACTTCTTATAGGGTCTGTTGGAGTGGATATTCTAACAGGTTATCCCAGATTTACATTTGGCAGTGTCACGCTGGAATCGGGAGTTGCTCTTGTGCCAGCTATGATTGGTCTTTTTTCACTCTCACAAGTCATGATCCAAGCTGAAAAGAGAGGTAAGGGAAAACAGCAAAAAATATCTAAGGATGCATTATCGGGAAGTGTAATCCCTACAAAAAAAGAGTTCAAGAGTATATTTGTCACGATCATTCGTTCATCAGGACTCGGAACCTTTGTCGGGATGCTGCCGGGTGCTGGGGGAGATATCGGTTCTTGGGTAGCTTATAATGAAGCGAAGCGTTTCTCTAAAGATAAGGATAAATTCGGAAAAGGTTGTATAGAAGGGGTGGCAGCACCTGAAGCAGCAAATAATGCTGTAACCGGCGGAGCGTTAATACCGCTTATGACTCTTGGGATCCCTGGCAGTGCAACAACAGCTGTTCTTTTAGGCGGTTTAATGATACAAGGACTTGTTCCCGGTCACGAACTTTTTACAACCCATGCTGGCGTAACATATTCAGTTATTTTTGGATTTATTATAGCTAATGTTTTATTAGGTATTGTTGGATTGGCTGGTGCCAGGTTTTTTGTGAAGGTATCAAGTGTCCCTGAAAATATCTTAGGAGCAGTAATAATTGGGCTTTGTGCAGTTGGATCTTACGCTATCAATAATAATATTTTTGACGTATGGATCATGGTGGTATTTGGTGTAATCGGTTACTTTATGAGGAAAACAGGTTTTCACCCAGCACCTGTTGTTCTAGGCATGATCCTTGGGCCAATTGCTGAAAATGGAATGCGGCAATCCATGCTGATGGCAAAAGGCGACCTGCTTGCCTATTACATGGGACGGCCTATTTGTTTGGTTTTAATCCTCCTTATTATCCTGACACTCTTATCTCCTGTTTATATGAATTGGAGAAAAAAGAAAGGCACTCGAAACACTGATAATGATGGCAAAATAGAAGCCATCTAACTAATTGTGAAGGGGTCTGACCAAAGTGAATAAAAGAATAATTTATTTTGATAGAGTATTTGATGACTTCAAAAAAATCCTTATTGAACACAAGCCTGTGGAATTCGATTTGCTTTTCTGGCATGAAATGAATCATAGTGAACGTGAGAAAATACTTCCTGAGGCTGATTATTTGCTTGTTGCGACAGAGAAAATAGGTGATGAGGTGTTTTCAAAAGCGACAAAAGCCAGGTTTCTGCAGAAAACTGGGATTGGTGTAGATAACATTGATTTATCAGCAGCCAATACACACGGGCTACCTGTCTCCAATACTCCAGGAGCAAACGCAACGGGTGTAGCGGAACTGACGATTTTGCTAATATTAGCACTCTATCGGAAATTGCCAATTCTTAATAAGGAAACCAAAAATGGAAAGTGGCTAATGTGGGAATTTCGGCCGTCTTCTTTTGAGATGGAAGGAAAAACACATGGATTTATAGGGTTTGGCAATATTGGCCGTGAAACGGCAAAAAGGTCGAAGGCATTTGGTACAAACATTATTTACTATGATAAATATCGTGTATCCGAAGATCAGGAAAAAGAACTGGATGCTCAATATTTATCACTAGAAGAAGTGCTTAAAAATTCTGATATTATTAGTCTTCATATTCCGCTTATGCCTGAAACAGAGGGGCTTATTGGTGAATATGAATTAAACTTTATGAAAAAAAATGCAGTTCTCATTAATGTATCGAGGGGAGGGATTGTTCAGGAGGATGCTTTATATCATGCACTTTGTGATGGCACTATCGCAGGAGCAGGAATTGATGTGTGGGCAAGCGAACCTGTCAGCCCGGAACACCCACTGCTCACATTGGATAATGTAATTGCTTCACCGCATATCGGTGCAGGAACACGTGATACTCTAAATAGAGTCCTTAAAATGGCCTTTCAAAATATAAAGAGGGTTAATGATGGAGAAAAGCCGGAATATGTGGTTAATAATGGTGCCCTGAAAGAATTAAAACTATAAAAATAAACAAATTCAAAGCAGAGGGGATTTTATTATGGATTTTGGATTAGAGGGTAAAACAGCATTGGTTATTGCATCAAGTCAGGGGCTTGGAAAAGCTATTGCAGCTCAGTTAGTAAATGAAGGTGCCAACGTAATGCTGACAAGCCGTGATGAAGAAAAACTGCTTAAAGTAAAAGAACAGCTCCAGCAAGAGGGGAAAGGGAATGTGTCATTTTTCCGATGCGACATCACTAAACCAGTGGACATCAAGGCGCTAGTAAAGAAGACAAGAGATGACTTTGGGGGAATTGATATATTAATTAACAATGCCGGGGGACCTCCAGGGGGGACCTTTGATGCATTTGATGATGAGGATTGGCAGAAAGCCTTTGAGTTGAATCTATTAAGTTATATTCGGTTAATCAGAGAGGTTCTCCCTGACTTGAAAAAAGCAGGAGGCAGAATTATTAATATCGCATCTTCATCAATTAAACAGCCGATTCCAGGACTCATCTTGTCAAACACATTCCGCCTGGGGGTGGTAGGATTGGCAAAGAGCCTTGCTGAGGAACTGGCCCCTTATAATATTCTTGTAAATACAGTAGCGCCAGGAAGGGTAGCTACTGACAGAGTCGCGTTCCTGGATCAATTAAAAGCAGATAAACAGGGGGTGTCAAAGGAAGAAGTAGAGAAAGCATCCAAAAAGCAAATCCCGCTGGGAAGATACGGAGATCCAGAAGAGTTTGCGAAAGTAGTGACATTTTTAGCTTCTGATGCAAGCTCTTATGTAACGGGAAGTTCATTGCTGGTAGATGGCGGCATGGTGAAATCAATATAATTGATGAAATCTGAACAAATGAAACAGTATGGCCAATACGATAGGCAAATAAAAAGATTCGAGACTGGTATGATACTGGGCTTATGTCTTTTAATTTGCCTTTTTTGGCTTTTAAAGAATTCACTTTGATTTTCGTTCAAAATATTAATGATTTCCTCTCCATGCGATTTACTTAATCGACATGCTGTAATGAATCATTTGACGGTGCAAGCCTTGCTGCAAGAAAAAATTCATCGAAGCTAAACTATACATTAGGGATGAATATGGAAATATTGGTCATAATAACATTAGGAATTATAGTAATGATTAATAATCAATGCTTCAAGTTATAAATTAGAGGTGATCGATATTGAAATCCATATGGGGCATTCTTATTATTGCAGTTGCTTCTTTGTTTTTCTCTTTTAGTGCAGACGCAAGCAGCATTATAAATGAAAAGAGCAACTCTGTTCATGAAGTGGAATCTAACAGAGAGGAAAAAAACATTGAAGGTCCGCTTATGATAAAGGTCATTTTGGAGAGAGAATATCTGGATGGGGAAGTGAGCCAGGAAACGATAGAGGAAACCATATGGACTCTTGAAGATTTCTGGGCTAAATATGATCAATGGCAGCTTGTTGATATGGATATAGATTATATGGTATTTCGCAGGAAAATGGATGATATTTCACCGTTATTAAAAGCAAATGGTTATTTCGGTGTAACGGAGGACGGAACCCTTACCATTTTTAATGGAAAGCCGCAAAAAATGAATATTATTCAGTCGTTCTTTCAAATCGATTTAGGAAAATTAGAAAGCACAAAATGTGAAGAATTAAAAAAAGGAATACCTATTGTTTCGAAGGATCGATATGTGGAAGTTCTGGAAACCTTTAAAAGCTATACTGCCGGTGAAAAGCAGGAGAATTGAAAAAGCAGTGAAACATGCAAGGGAATGTGCTTCTCTTGCATGTTTCTGTTTTTAAAACAGTAAGATATTCTTATTTTTAAATATTGAAAACTGTCTAGCTCTAGTCCATTCCTTCTCAAGTTATCAAGGGTGAACAAGGCGTTTTTTCTTTTCTTAAAAACTGCATCCAATCATTGTAATGTTACTTATTTTTTGATAGCTTATACTTATGTAACATTAGTTGCAGGAGGGAATCTTGTGGAATATGTTGATCCTATTAAGGACATCAAAAGCATAAATAAAATTAAAGAGATATTAAGGCAGCAGTCACAGCGCGATCTTTTGCTTTTTGTATTAGGGATTAATACGGGCATAAGGGTCAGTGATTTGCTATCTCTGAAAATCAGTGATGTTTGGAATGGGACGGAGATAAAAGAGTTTATTTATTTAACAAATATAAATAGCAATGAAAATAAAGCATTTTACTTAAATAATAGCGTGAAAAAAGAACTGAAAAAGTATTTTACTCAGCATGATTTCTCTGAATGTGATTATCTCTTCAAATCGAAAAAGAACAACCAGCCCATTACCCGTCAGCAAGCTTACCGGATCATTAATAATGCTGCAAAAGAAGCTGGAATTTCAGGGAGGATCGGCACACATACACTTCGAAAAACATTTGGCTATCATGCATATAGAAAAGGGATTGCTATTTCAATTATTATGTCCATCTATAATCACCATTCTTCCGCTGAAACTTTGCGTTATCTCGGTATTGAAAGAGGCGGGAAGCAATTGGTAAAAGTCGATGTTAATCTATAGAATGAGTTCAATGCATTGGCTGAAAATAGAGCGTCGTGTGTAGCATATGGATTTAGGCCAACAGGTAATGTATCTATCCCCAGCCTGTTCAGCATATTATTCTTCGTGCCAAAATAGTTTATGGTACAATGAGGTACAGTTGAATCAGAGGAGAGAAAGCATTGTTTGAATTTGTAAGAGGCAGGCTCGATTATATTGGACCTGAATATGTAGTTGTTGAAAACAATGGAATTGGATACCAGATATTAACGCCTAATCCATTTAGCTATACACCGGAGTTCGGGCAGGAAGTCAGGATATTCACGTATCATTATGTACGGGAAGATATCATGGCATTGTACGGCTTTCAGACTCGTGAGGAGAAGACGCTGTTTACCAGACTGCTCAATGTTACCGGCATTGGGCCGAAAGGAGCTCTTGCGATTCTTGCTTCTGGTGAACCTGAACAGGTAGTGCAGGCGATTGAAAATGAAGATGAAGCATTCCTCGTTAAGTTTCCTGGAGTCGGAAAGAAAACAGCCAGACAAATGATTCTTGATCTGAAAGGGAAGCTTCCGGATATTGTCCCTGACTTTTTCCCTAATCTGTTTTCAGCGGAAAAACTTCAGGCTGAGAGCGGGCCTGCGGGAGATTTGGAAGAAGCCTTGCTTGCATTAAAAGCACTGGGCTATTCAGATAAGGAACTGAAAAAGATTACACCGGAGTTGAAAAAGGAAAAGCTGACAACTGACCAATACATAAAGAAGGCCCTGCAAAAGCTTTTAAAATTATAATTTATTGGAAAAGGCCGTTTCGTTTTATGCTGAATTAAGAAGGTGATTAAGTATGGAAGAGCGGATAATATCCGGTGAGGCTGATCTTCAGGATATTTCATTTGAACAGAGTCTGCGCCCGCAGACATTAAAGCAGTATATTGGTCAGGATAAAGTAAAGGAGAACCTCGAGATCTTTATTAAAGCCGCTAGAATTCGCGAGGAGACCTTGGATCATGTCCTTCTATATGGGCCGCCGGGTTTGGGTAAGACCACTTTGGCTGCTATTATTGCCAATGAAATGGGTGTAAATATCAGAACTACTGCAGGCCCTGCAATTGAAAGGCCAGGTGATTTGGCGGCGATCCTGACTGCATTGGAACCGGGTGACGTCCTGTTTATTGATGAAATTCATCGCTTGCCGCGGTCTATAGAAGAAGTTCTTTATCCCGCTATGGAAGACTTCTGTCTGGATATTGTTATCGGCAAAGGGCCAAGTGCCAGATCAGTAAGACTGGATTTGCCCCCTTTTACACTGGTTGGCGCGACAACAAGGGCAGGGTCGCTATCGGCTCCGTTAAGAGACCGGTTTGGCGTGCTAAGCAGGCTAGAATACTACACAGAAGAGCAGCTGACGAATATTGTTGTGCGTACAGCTGAGGTGCTGGATACAGGCATAGATCAAAAAGCAGCCATTGAAGTGGCGAGAAGGTCAAGAGGCACGCCCAGAATTGCAAACAGGCTCCTCCGGAGAGTCAGGGATTTTGCCCAGGTCAAAGCAGATGGCCAAATTGATGAAACACTGGCCAGGGAGGCTCTTGAGCTTTTGCAGGTTGACCGTTTAGGCCTTGATCATATTGACCATAAATTATTAAGAGGGATAATCGAAAAATTCCGCGGCGGACCTGTAGGCCTTGAAACCATTGCAGCGACCATTGGGGAAGAAGCGCATACGATTGAAGATGTTTATGAACCCTATTTGTTGCAGATTGGGTTTCTTCAGCGGACACCAAGAGGAAGAATTGTAACAGACCTGGTGTACCGCCATTTTCAAATGGAGGTGCCTGCTGATTGAGCGGCATATCAAAGTGGCTGATGGTCATTGGTGCGATCATTTTTGCCATAGGATTTATAAGCCAGTTTATTAATATTGGCAAGCTGCCTGGAGATATAGTGATCAGGAAAGGCAATACGATTTTTTATTTTCCAGTCGTTACGTCAATTTTGCTGAGCATTATTCTATCTGCCATCTTTTATTTTATTGGCAGGTTCCGGTAGTCTATATGAAGAACAGAAGGGTGACATCATGAAAGTAGATTGGTTTGATTTTCATTTGCCAGAAGAATTAATTGCACAAACGCCTCTGGCTGATCGGACAAGCAGCAGGCTAATGGTCCTTGATAAAAGAACCGGGGATATTCAGCATAGTGTTTTTAAAGATATTAAGAATTATCTTAAAGCAGGAGATTGCCTTGTATTAAATGACACAAAGGTTCTTCCTGCGAGGCTGTTTGGAGAAAAGACGGGCACTGGTGCAAATATAGAGGTGCTTCTTCTCAAACAGGTTGAAGGGGATTCCTGGGAAACGCTGGTTAAACCAGCCAAAAGAGTAAAAGAAGGAACTGAGATAACTTTTGGAGACGGCAAATTGACTGCTGTCTGCACTGGAACCTCAGATCATGGCGGCAGGGTACTTGAGTTCAGATACGACGGGATATTCTATGAGGTACTTGAGCAATTGGGAGAAATGCCTTTGCCTCCTTATATTAAAGAGCAGCTTGATGATCGGGACCGTTATCAGACGGTGTTTGCCCGTGAGCGCGGTTCTGCTGCAGCTCCGACAGCAGGATTGCATTTTACTGAACAGCTTCTTGAAGAAATAAAAGAAATGGGTGTGCATATTGCTTTTATTACTCTTCATGTCGGTCTTGGAACCTTCAGGCCTGTTAGTGTGGAGGATTTAAATGAGCATGAAATGCATGCCGAATTTTACCAGGTAACTGAAGGAACTGCACGGCTTTTAAATGAAGTGCGTGAACAGGGAGGAAGAATCATCAGTGTGGGGACTACTTCCACGAGAACTTTAGAAACCATTGCTTCTGCGCATAATGGCCGTTTTGAGGAAGCAAGCGGCTGGACTGATATTTTCATTTACCCTGGCTATGATTTTAAAGCGATTGATGGCATGATTACGAATTTTCACCTGCCTAAATCAACTTTAATTATGCTTGTGAGTGCACTGGCAGGCCGTGAGAACGTTCTGAATGCCTATAATCAGGCAGTTGAAGAGCGTTACCGTTTCTTCAGCTTTGGAGATGCTATGCTCATTTTGTAATATTATTTTGCCTTTCCCTGGCAGGAATAATGTGCTTTTAAATGGAAGGAGAACTGCAACTTGACTGCAATTCGTTATGAATTAATAAAAACATGTAAGCAAACAGGTGCCCGTCTGGGACGGGTACATACGCCGCATGGTTCTTTTGAAACCCCTGTGTTCATGCCCGTTGGAACACTCGCTACAGTAAAAACCATGTCCCCGGAAGAATTGGTGGAAATGGGAGCGGGCATCATTCTTAGCAATACTTATCATCTCTGGCTCCGGCCGGGTCAGGAAATCGTGGAAGAAGCGGGCGGCCTGCATAAATTTATGAATTGGGACAGGGCCATTCTGACAGATTCCGGCGGATTTCAGGTGTTCAGCCTTAGCGAATTCCGCAAAATTGAAGAAGAAGGCGTTCATTTCAGGAACCATTTGAATGGTGATAAACTGTTTTTATCTCCTGAAAAAGCAATGGATATTCAAAATTCGCTTGGATCTGATATTATGATGGCATTTGATGAGTGTCCGCCTTATCCAGCTTCTTTTGAATATATGAAGAAGTCAGTTGAAAGGACTTCCCGATGGGCTGAACGCTGCTTAAAAGCTCACAAGCGCCCGAATGATCAGGGGCTCTTTGGTATTATACAGGGCGGGGAATATGAGGAGCTGCGCAAACAGAGCGCGAGAGACTTAACATCTCTTGATTTCCCGGGGTATGCTGTGGGCGGATTATCGGTAGGCGAGCCGAAGGATGTAATGAACCGGGTGCTTGAATTTACAACTCCGCTAATGCCGTCTGATAAGCCAAGATACCTTATGGGAGTGGGATCCCCGGATTCTTTGATTGATGGTTCGATCAGAGGAATCGATATGTTTGACTGTGTTCTTCCTACCAGGATTGCGAGGAACGGAACATTGATGACAAGCAATGGCCGGCTGGTTGTTAAAAATGCAAAATTTGCAAGAGATTTTGGCCCTATAGACGAGAATTGCGATTGCTACACATGCCGAAACTACAGCCGTGCTTACATCAGGCATTTGATCCGCTGTGATGAAACATTTGGAATCAGGCTTACAACTTACCATAATCTTTATTTTCTGTTAAAATTAATGGAGCAGGTAAGACAGGCTATTAGGGAAGATCGCTTGGGAGACTTTAGAGAAGAGTTTTTCGAAAGGTATGGATTTAATAAGCCTAACGCGAAGAACTTTTAATCATAAAAAATTGAGTTCATTTTAGGGGCTTTTTCCTTTAATCGGGCTGATCTTTGAAAGGGGGGAAAACTATGGAGCTTTTAGGAACATTAGGACCATTATTGCTGATGTTTGTTTTATTCTATTTCCTGTTAATTCGTCCGCAGCAGAAACGCCAAAAGGCAGTTCAGCAAATGCAGAGTGATTTGAAAAAGGGAGATAAGGTTGTTACAATCGGCGGCCTTCATGGATTCGTTGATGCTATCGACGAAGACAAAGTGGTTATTAAATGTGGTGACGGAAGCCGTCTTACATACGATCGTGCAGCGATCCGCGAAGTAACGCAGGCAACTGGCGATGCATTAGCAAAATCTTAATATCAAAAAAGAAGGTCCTGAGCTGCAGGACCTTCTTTTTTATGCATTTCTTTTGGTGTTGAGATTCACTCCCAATATACCGCCCATCATGGCCGTAAGTGTGAAACAGGTGTGGTAAATCATTTGCTCCATATTAAATAAACTGTCATGTCCCAAATATTGAAAAAGAAAAATAACGATTGAATAAATAAGGCCGGTTAAGCCTCCGAGCAGCCAGCCTTTTTGCTTCCCTTTGCCTCCGGAAATGAACCCGCCTGCAAAAAGAGAAATGAATGAAACACCAGTAATAATATACTGCAAGGATGACTCCTGCAGTGATGTAAATCTCAAGAGCAGTGAAAAAATGAGACTGCCGGCAACGGCAATGGCAAAAATCGCAATAATACCATAAAGTACAGCGCTTCCAAAGTTCTTTGATTCTTCTATATGGACCCTCTCCCTTCTTAATGAGTGAACAGGAACAGCTTTCAACCCTTGAGGTAACCAGCCTTTTCCTTAGTACAAGCATATTCAGACAATGAAAAAATAGAATCGAAATTATTCAAAGAAAAAACCTCATATACTAATAAAAGTTCAAATATGCGGAAGAATAGAAAGGATTGCATCAAAAGGAGTGCTGTTGAAGTG
The DNA here is from genome assembly GCF_058791715.1 of Cytobacillus sp. EB106-05-05-XG126. NCBI lineage: Bacteria > Bacillati > Bacillota > Bacilli > Caryophanales > Bacillaceae > Cytobacillus > Cytobacillus sp. EB106-05-05-XG126. Next base: position 291,624 of record NZ_JBYTDU010000002.1, read on the forward strand.
GAAGAGTATCTAATCATCGTTGTAAGAACCTTATTTCTGTATGCAGTCATTCTTCTCATTTTTAGACTGATGGGCAAAAGGGAAATTGGGGAACTAAGCATCCTGGACCTGGTCGTCTATATCATGATTGCTGAACTTGCAGTTGTCGCGATTGAAACTCCGGATTCAAATATTTTTAAAAATGTGCTTCCCATGCTCCTTTTGATGGTTGTACAAATTGTATTGGCCATATTCTCCCTGAAGAGCAAAACATTCAGGGACGTAGTTGATGGCAAGCCGACCATTATTATTAATAAAGGAAAAATAGATGAAAATGCCATGAGGAAGCAGCGGTATAACTTTGATGACCTGCTTCTGCAGTTAAGAGAAAAAGATATTGCCAAAATCTCTGATGTGGAGTTTGCCATCCTTGAATCCTCCGGTACACTGTCAGTATTTGAAAGAAAAGGCAGTAAAGACGGGGGGATAACGATCCCTTTAATTATAGATGGCACGATTCAGAAAACTAATCTGGAAACGATAAATAAAAGTGACTTTTGGCTGCGTCAGGAACTTCGAAAAGAGGGGTATAAAGAGATATCCACTATTTCATTCTGCAGTTATGAAAATGGCCAATTTTATGTGGACCTGCTTGATGAAAGAAAATAAAAACAAGGTCAGCTCAGCTGACCTGTGAAATATTACTTAAATGCCAGTCTCGATATCATTTTGCCTATCCCCGGAATACGCACTAAGTCATTCTTTTTAATCAGCTTTAAGATTAATAAAAGGATGATGTAGACAATTGTGATAACTGCAGATATCAAAATAACCCTTAAGGCTGTATTCATGTCAGAGGCAAGGATGTCTTTTAGCATCCAGAAACCTAAGCCTCCTGATACAATCATAGCTATAAACGTTTTTATATAATCCCTTACGAAAAAAGTAAAAGAAATAGCTTTCAGAACGGTTGCAAAGTGAAGCATTGTCACCAGGACTGTACCTGTCAAAATCCCCATCGCAACTCCATTTATCCCAAATGCAGGCTGGCTGGCAAGAAGAAAGATAACGGCCGTCTTTACAACAGCTCCAATCAAGCTGTTGATCATGGCAGCACGGGCAAGATTCAATGCCTGCAAAGTTGCCTGAAGAGGTCCCTGATAATAATAAAACAGGAAAAAGGGCGCCATCAGTTTAATAAAATGAGAACCGCTTGAGGAGCCATACATCACTTCCATTAACTGATCGGAAAGGACGTAAAGAACCACCACTGCAAGGCCCCCGGTAATGAATGCGAATCGAAGAGCCTGCTGAAGCCGGTATTCGATCAGACGCATATTATTTTGGGAATTTGCCTCGCTTATAGCGGGAACAAGAGAAGTTGACAGAGAATAAGTAATAAACGATGGCAGCATCAGCAGAGGCATGGCAAAGCCCGTAAGAGCACCATACTGCTTCGTAGCCGCAGCTGCTGCCACACCTGCAAGTGCCAGACTCTGCGCTACCACAATCGGTTCAAAAAACCAGGCGACAGAACCGATCATTCTGCTCCCTGTCGTTGGGAGAGCAACGGTCATCAATTCGTTAAATGTACTTTTTCCGGAAGACACATATTTAAAAAATTGGTTCCTGACTCTGAATTTCTTTTTAAGCTTAAATGTGGTCATCAAATAAAGCAATGATGCAAGCTCCCCGATGACTGCTGCCAGCATGGCGCCCGCAGCCGCATATTCAATTCCATATGGCAGAAATGCTTTAGTCATTAAAGCGATCAGACTGATTCGGACTATCTGCTCAATCATCTGGGAATAGGCAGCAGGCTTCATGTTTTGCCTGCCCTGGAAATAACCGCGAATGACTGAGGAAACTGCAATGATCGGCACAATTGGAGCGATTGCCATCAAAGGCAAATGGGTCCGGTTATCAGTAAAGAGTGTCTCTGATAATAATGGAGCGAGCAAAATTAAAGCGGGAGTGAAAACAATGGAAAGCGAGATGGTAGTTGCCAAGGAAACAATTAATATTTTTTTAATTTTTGCTGTATCTCCTCTTGCCTCTGCCTCGGCCACATTTTTAGAAATAGCAACCGGCAGTCCAATCTGTGTGATGGTGACGACAAGAATCATGGTGGGAAAGGCCATCATATAAAGGCCAACACCTTCTTCTCCAATAAATCGGGCGATGACAATCCTGTTAATAAAGCCAAGGACCCTGGTCACCAGGCCTGCAGCGAGCAGGATCATGGTACCTTTAAGAAATTTGGACATTCAACTCCCTGCCTTCTCAAAATGGGTAATATCATATACAATTATCTATATGCAAGATAGAGGACAAAGCATGACAAGCTATCATAATTTCCATGTTATTAATGGCGGGGAGGCGGCTGAAAATGAAAATCGGCCATGAATATGATTATTTTCGCACTACGGTAAAGCCTGCATTGGAAAGCAAACTGGATGAATTCCGGCTTCTGGGATATAAAAAAGTGACTGAACAGGAACTTTGGGGTTATCTCACAAAGAAAAAGTGGAAAAAACCCCAAAAAAATGTCAGGCTATTTGAAATTGTGGAAGAAATAATGGAAGTGAAGGTGAGTGAATACATTCATTATGCTACCATCGAGGCTTTTAAAGAAGCTGAATTTGATTTAGATAACGAAGAAGAAAGAAAAAAACTATTAAAGTAGACAGGTGTTTCCAATTTTTTTCATGGTTTAACATGATATAAGGGAAATTGACAGGTTTTACAATCTGTTTCATAATGAAAAGCGGAGTAATCGGCTTTTTTCATGTAATTGGTTATACATAGAATGAAAGTTAAGGACGAGTAGTAAAAGTTTCAAACAGTAGTCTTAATTAACGGGAAGGCTTATTAGATAGTAATGCAGGCTTCACGTGCAGAAATGTATGGTAAATAATGCATCACGCCGCTGATGCAGTGCCTGCGGGCGATAGTTAAGGAGGATTTATTCAGAATGGTAAAGCGCAGCCGTATCGTTGCTTTTTTCCTGATTATTTTATTATTGGGAAGCTTGGCTGGGGCAACGACAAACAACATCTTAAAAAATATTAAGCTTGGACTTGATTTACAGGGCGGATTTGAGGTTCTCTATGAGGTAACGCCAAAAGATGGGCAGAAGGTGACTAAAGAAGTCCTAGCAAGTACTGCCGAAGCGCTCGACAGGCGAATCAATGTACTTGGAGTCAGTGAGCCGAATATCCAGATTGAGGGAGATAAGCGGGTCCGTGTTCAGCTTGCCGGTGTAACAGATCAGAATAAAGCAAGGGAAATTCTGTCCACAGAAGCTAATCTCTCATTTAGAGATGTTAATGATCAGTTGATGATGGATGGTTCAGATCTTGCTGAAAATGGTGCAAAGCAGACATTTGATGAAAATGGAAAGCCAAGTGTTTCATTGAAGCTGAAAAGCGCTGGAAAATTTAAAGATGTAACCCAAAAAATTGTCAATATGGGAGCGCCAAATAACCTGCTTGTCATTTGGCTTGATTTTGAAGAAGGCCAGGATTCCTTCCAGGCTGAGGCAGCAAAAGAAGACCCAAAATACTTATCTGCTCCACAGGTAAGCCAAATCTTTAATCAGGATACCGTTTCCATTGTGGGAAACTTTACAATTGAAGAAGCACAGACGCTGGCGGATTTATTGAATGCAGGATCCCTTCCTGTACAGCTCGATGAAGTTTATTCAACATCAGTAGGTGCTAAATTTGGTGAGCAGGCAATGGAAACGACTATTCTTGCCGGAATAATAGGAGTATTGATTATCTTTATCTACATGATTGCGGTATATCGTTTCCCTGGATTTATTGCAACTCTTACTTTATCGTTTTATATTTATCTGATTTTACTCGTTTTTGACTGGATGAATGGCGTATTGACGCTGCCTGGTATTGCTGCGCTTATCCTGGGGGTTGGTATGGCGGTTGATGCGAATATCATTACCTATGAGAGAATCAGGGAAGAAATGAAAGTGGGCAGAACAATCAAATCTGCTTTCCAGGCTGGAGAGAAAAATTCACTTTCCACCATCTTTGATGCAAATATCACAACAATTCTGGCAGCAGCCGTATTATTCTTGTATGGGACAAGTTCTGTAAAGGGATTTGCTACCATGCTTATAATAAGCATTCTGGCCAGCTTTATTACTGCTGTATACGGTACAAGGCTGCTTATGGGGCTTTGGGTCCATAGTAAAGCACTTGATAAGAAACCAGGCTGGTTTGGAGTTAAGAAAAGTGAGATCAAAAATATTGCGGAAAATTACGATACCCTTGATTTGCCGACCAAATTTGATAAATTTGATTTTGTAGGGAGCCGCAAGAAGTTTTTCATCCTTTCTGCTGTTTTAATTACTGCAGGAATAATTGTTCTTTCTATATTCCGCTTAAATCTTGGAATCGATTTTGTCAGCGGTACCCGGATCGAGCAGCAGGCAGGTGAATCCTTAACAAAAGAAAAATTCCAAGCTGAATTATCAGCTCTTGGAATCGAGACAGATGATATTGTCATCTCTGGAGATAATAATGAAATTGGTGTTGCTAGATTTAAAGATGTTTTAACTAAAGACGAAATAGCAGAAGTTAAAACTCAATTTCATGAAAAATTCGGTCAAGATCCGAATGTCAGCACAGTTTCACCAACTGTAGGAAAAGAACTTGCAAAAAATGCACTGAAAGCTCTTGCGATAGCCTCAGTAGGCATTATCATTTATGTATCCATTCGCTTTGAGGTCAAGATGGCCATTCCGGCAGTACTGGCACTTCTGCATGATGCCTTCTTTATTATCGCAGTATTTAGCTTTACACGCATGGAAGTGGATATTACCTTCATTGCAGCAATTCTTACAGTGGTCGGTTACTCAATAAATGATACAATCGTAACGTTCGACCGGATGCGTGAGAATATGCAGAAAAAGAAAAAACTCAAGTCATTTGAAGATATTGCGGATGTTGTAAACAAGAGTCTTCGCCAAACGCTTGGCCGCTCTGTAAATACTGTTTTAACGGTTGTATTTACAGTCGTTGCGCTGCTTGTGTTTGGAAGTGAATCAATCAGAAACTTCTCGTTTGCACTTCTTATTGGTTTAATAGCAGGTACTTATTCTTCCATTTTCCTTGCTGCACAGATTTGGGCAGTATGGAAAGGCAAGGAACTGAAAGAAAAAGGCGTTATTCATACTGTTAAAGAAAAACGCAAAGTCACTGACGAACCCCAAGTGTAATAATTACAAAAAACTCAGGCGAGTGCCTGAGTTTTTTTATTAAATCAGGATACTGTCTATTTTACAAATTTGGTTAATGATTCCGGGAAATAGGATAAACTAATAGCAAGATCAGGGAGGAAGGAAGTATCGCTTTGGAAAATAACGATCGTTTTAAGAAAGCTGAATTTGCAGCTATAATTGGCATCGTGGGCAATATTATTCTTGCCGCCCTCAAATGGGGAATTGGCGTTTATTCAGGAAGTAAAGCGCTGGTGGCGGATGCGGTCCATTCAGCTTCAGATGTTGCCGGATCTTTTGCTGTTTATTTGGGTCTGAGGGCTGCGAAACAGCCGCCGGATGAGGATCATCCATACGGTCATGGCAAAGCTGAATTGATAGCGGCCATAATTGTTGCCGTTCTGCTGTTCCTCGTGGGAATAGAAATCGGAAAATCATCATTTGAATCATTCTTTTCGCCAATTGAACCTCCAAAAGCAATTGCAATAGCTGCAGTGGTGGTTTCCATCGTTGTGAAAGAAGCTATGTTTCGTTATAAGTATAATTTGGGAAAGAAACTAAACAGTGATGCTTTAATTGTAAATGCTTATGAACACCGTTCAGATGTTTATTCATCAATTGCAGCTTTAATAGGTATTGGCTGTGCGATTATTGGAGGAAGAATGGGGATCGAATGGCTTGAGTATGCAGATCCTGTGGCTGGCCTCATTGTGTCCCTTATGATTCTCCAAATGGCATGGCGGCTTGGGAAAGAATCCATTCACAGCACACTTGATCACGTGCTTCATGAAGAAGATACTCTTGAAATGCGCAAAACGGCTGAATCCGTAGACCATGTTAAAAGGATCGATGAATTGCATGCCAGGGAGCACGGACACTATGTTATTGTTGATATTAAAGTGTCGGTGGATCCGAATATGACTGTTGAGGATGGACACCGGGTCGGCAAAGAAGTAAAACGCAAGCTGCTCCAATTGGAAAATGTGCAAAATGTCTTTGTGCACATTAATCCTTTCAGTGAAGAACATATAATTTAGAGAATATATCAGGGAGAGGATAGCATGAAATTTCAATGGACTTTATTATTTGGTTTTTTATTTGCGCTGATCGTGGCTGTTTTTGCAGTGATCAATGTCGATAATGTAACGGTAAACTACTTGTTTGGGGAAAGCCAGTGGCCGCTGATTCTAGTGATTTTAGGATCTGTTCTTATGGGTGGACTAATAGTAGGTTCTGTCGGCATTGTCCGCATTTACTCACTTCAAAGGCAAGTGAAATTACTAAAAAGGGAAAATGAAAAGCTGAAAGCAGGAAATTCTGTAAAAGATAATGCTGAGAAGGAAGAACTTGAAAAGGAGCTGGATAGGGATATACATTAAATGAACATGCTTGAGCTTATGCTCAAGTTTTTCTTTTGGTCTCAAAAAGTGACCTGCAGCACCTGTGTTTCTTTCCAGAATTGTATGGATTAACCCGATTTTAACTTATTGAAACACACCTTCCCCTCTTGTATAATTAATAAGCTGAGGGGTGAACGTATGTTACATTCAAGAACGCGATGGATTGTTCGGCAAACAGAGGAGGATAAAGTACAGCGGCTTTCAAAGGAACTGAATATTTCTCCTCTTGCAGCATCGCTTTTAATTAATCGCGGAATGGATACCGTTGATTCAGCACGGTATTTTCTGATGGATAATGAGCAGGAATTTCATGATCCTTTTTTAATGACAGATATGGCAATTGCTGTTTCCAGAATAAAAGAAGCTATTGAAAAACAGGAACCTATTTTAATTTTTGGTGATTATGATGCGGATGGTGTGACCAGCACTTCTGTCATTATGATGGCACTTAAAGATCTCGGTGCTGATGTCCAATTCTACATACCGAATCGTTTTACGGAGGGCTATGGGCCAAATATCCCGGCTTTTGAACATGCAGCCGAAATTGGCATCCGTTTAATTATTACTGTAGATACTGGAATCTCTGCTGTAAATGAAGCAAAAGCTGCAAAAGAGCTTGGAATGGATTTGATCATTACAGATCACCATGAGCCCGGCCCCGAGCTTCCTGAAGCATTGGCCATTGTGCATCCTAAGCATCCGGAGAGCAGATACCCGTTCCGGGAACTTGCCGGTGTTGGGGTAGCATTTAAGCTTGCACATGCGCTTTATGGTGAAATGCCTGAACACCTTTTGGAGATAGCTGCGATCGGCACAATTGCTGATCTTGTTTCTTTAACAGGAGAAAACAGACTTATTGCCAAGCGCGGGATTCAAAAGCTGAAATCAACTAAAAATACAGGTTTGAATGCTTTGTTTAAAGCGGCACGAATCGAGCTTCCATCCATTAATGAGGAAACGATCGGCTTTACAATCGGCCCTCGCCTCAATGCAGCAGGAAGGCTTGAAAGCGCGGATCCTGCTGTGGATCTGCTTTTGACAAATGATCCTTATGAAGCACAAGCCATTGCCGAAGAAATTGAAATGCTGAATAAAGAAAGGCAATCTATTGTCAATGACATTGCAGCGCAAGCGGTTCATGAGGTTGAAACAAATTTCCCAATCAGTGAGAATTCAGTTATTGTTGTCGGGAAAGAAGGCTGGAACGCCGGGGTAATCGGAATAGTAGCTTCGAAGCTTGTCGAAAAGTTTTACCGCCCGGCCATTGTCCTTAGTTATGACAGTGAAAAAGGGCTGGCGAAGGGTTCAGCAAGAAGTATAGAAGGTTTTGATCTGTTCAAGAATCTTTCTGAATGCCGGGATATCCTGCCTCACTTTGGAGGGCACCCGATGGCAGCGGGTATGACTTTATCCATTGATTCGGTTGATGATCTGAGAAGCAGACTGAATACTCTTGCAAATGAACAGCTGAGTGAGGAAGATTTTATTCCTGTAACCTCTATAGATGGGGTTTTCCATTTAAAAGATATCAATCTTTCTTCCATTGCGGAAATGCAGCTGCTTGCTCCATTCGGGATGGGAAATGCGAAACCAAAAGTAATGATAAAAGATGCTAATATTGCAGCTATGAGAAAGATCGGATCTGAACAGAACCATATTAAAGTCACAATCGAGAATGATGGATCTTCACTTGATGGCATCGGTTTTGGACTTGGGCATTTGCATGAACATATTTCACCATACTCCAAGCTGTCCGTTATTGGTGAATTATCCATTAATGAATGGAATAATATTAAAAAACCGCAAATTTTCCTGCAGGATATGGCAGTCAACTCCTGGCAGCTCTTTGATATCCGGAGTTTAAAACGGCTTGAAAGGCTCCAAAGTATCATTCCTGAGGCAAACACAACCTGGTTATTTTTTAATGAGGAATATATTTCTAAATATAAACCATTTGCAGGGGAAAACATGGTGAAAATAACATCTGCAGAAGACGCAGAAGACATAAAAATAGAAGGCTCAAATGTTGTACTGGCTGATTTGCCGCCTTCAAAGGAAATTCTTGCACAGGTTTTCTCCGGGAAAAAACCTGCCAGAGTTTATGCTCATTTCTATAAAGAAGACAGTGACTTTTTTAGCACATTACCAACAAGAGACCATTTTAAATGGTACTTTGCCCTTATTGCTAAAAAAGGTTCAATTGATATCAGGCGTCATGGGAATGATATAGCGAAGCATAAAGGATGGAGCAGAGAGACAGTAGATTTTATGTCTCAAGTGTTTTTTGAATTGGAATTTGTTAAAATAAATAATGGTGTCATTTCGTTAAACAATACATCCACTAAACGTGATTTAGCTGATTCACAAACTTATCAGCTTAAACAGGCACAATACACTCTTGAGAGCGATTTGCTCTATTCATCCTTTCAGCAGCTCAAAGACTGGTTTGATGAAGTTATGCAAGGGGCTGTAAAACTTGAGGAGGCAAAGGAAGAAAAATGGACTTAAAACAGTATATAACAATTGTAGAAGATTGGCCGAAGCCAGGCATTAAATTTAAAGATATTACAACTCTTATGGACAATGGTGACGCATATAAATATGCTACTGATCAAATTGTTGAATATGCCCGCGAAAAGAAGATTGACCTGGTTGTCGGCCCTGAAGCCCGCGGATTCATCATCGGCTGCCCTGTGGCTTATTCTTTAGGTGTAGGCTTTGCCCCAGTCCGAAAAGAAGGCAAACTTCCACGTGAAACAGTCAAGGTTAATTATGGCCTAGAGTATGGCAAAGATGTTTTAACCATTCATAAGGATGCCATCAAACCAGGGCAAAGAGTCCTGATTACTGATGACCTCCTTGCAACAGGCGGAACAATCGATGCAACTATCCAGCTGGTTGAAGAACTTGGCGGAGTAGTGGCAGGCATTGCATTCCTTATTGAGTTAACATACCTTGACGGGCGTAAAAAGCTCGACAACTACGACATTCTGACATTAATGCAGTATTAATTTTTTATATAAAGAGAGCGCCATTCGAAATGGGGCTCTTTTTAATTGGCTGTTTTATCAAGTTTGTTGCTTTTTGTATTAGATATGCTGAGCAGCCTGGAGCGGAATCAACGGACAATATCGATAAGTAAAAACAATAATTTATACGAAAAGAGCCTTTTAATTTATATTAGAAAATAGTTTATAAAGGGTTTCCAAATCCATTTATGGAAAAACAATAAAGGGATTCGGACAAAAAACGACAAAATTTTTGTTATTCCCATAAAAATAACAGTCTATCCCTTTACATCTTCACTTTTTTTTTCGATAATAGTAGCAATATTAATTTTTTTAATAACTTGTTATTCATTATCAATTTCAAAATTATTACATTATGCAACTGCATAAAATTCAGGGAGATAAAGGTGATTCCATGGCGAACGATCAAGTTCTGACCGCCGAGCAAGTCATCAACAGGGCAAAAGAATATTTAAACGATGAGCATGCAGAGCTTGTTAAAAAAGCATACGAGTTTGCCAAGCATGCCCATCGTGAACAATATAGAAAATCCGGTGAACCATACATCATCCATCCAATCCAGGTAGCAGGCATCCTTGCAGATCTGGAGATGGATCCATCAACGGTTGCAGCCGGCTTTCTTCACGATGTGGTTGAAGACACCGAAGTCTCATTGGAGAATATCGAAGAAGCCTTCAATTCAGAAGTGGCCATGCTTGTCGATGGTGTAACGAAGCTGGGGAAAATTAAATATAAATCTCAGGAAGAGCAGCAGGCTGAAAACCACCGGAAAATGTTTGTGGCTATGGCCCAGGACATCCGTGTAATCTTGATAAAGCTTGCTGACCGCCTTCATAATATGCGGACACTTAAGCATCTGCCTGCGGAAAAGCAGCGCCGCATTTCAAATGAAACACTTGAAATCTTTGCACCTCTTGCCCATAGGCTTGGAATCTCCAAGATTAAGTGGGAGCTTGAAGATACAGCATTGAGGTACCTAAATCCGCAGCAGTATTACCGGATTGTAAACCTGATGAAGAAAAAAAGGGCTGAGCGGGAAGAGTATTTAGATGATGTAATCAATGTTATGAGGAGCAGAATGTCAGAGGTCTCAATTAAATCAGAAATCTCGGGACGCCCTAAGCATATTTACAGCATCTACCGTAAAATGGCCCTTCAAAATAAGCAATTCAATGAGATATATGATTTGCTGGCTGTACGCATTGTTGTTAACAGCATTAAGGATTGCTATGCGGTTCTCGGGATTATTCATACTTGCTGGAAGCCAATGCCCGGCCGTTTTAAAGATTATATTGCCATGCCTAAACAGAATATGTATCAGTCACTTCATACTACGGTTATCGGACCAAAGGGCGACCCACTGGAAGTCCAGATCCGCACCATGGACATGCACAGAATTGCAGAGTTTGGTATTGCTGCACATTGGGCTTATAAAGAAGGAAAAAGAGTGAATGAAGGCTCTTCTTTTGAGGAGAAGCTGACATGGTTCCGTGAAATCCTGGAATTCCAGGATGATGCAGCCAATGCTGAAGAATTCATGGAATCATTGAAAATTGACTTGTTTTCCGATATGGTGTTTGTTTTTACTCCCAAAGGGGACGTCATCGAGCTTCCTTCCGGATCAGTCCCAATTGACTTTGCTTACAGGATACATTCAGAAATAGGAAACAAGACAATCGGCGCCAAAGTGAATGGGAAAATGGTAACCTTGGATTATAAGCTGAAAACCGGAGATATCATTGAAATTCTGACATCCAAGCATTCCTATGGGCCAAGTAAAGACTGGCTGAAGCTGGCTCAGACTTCACAGGCAAAAAATAGAATTCGGACGTTCTTCAAAAAGCAAAGAAAAGAAGAAAATGTGGAAAAAGGGAAAGAGCTGGTTGAGCGGGAAATCCGCAATATGGATTTCGAGCTGAAGGAAATCCTGACACCTGATAATGTCAAAAGGATTGCAGAGAAATTCAATTTCGCTACTGAGGAAGATATGTATGCTGCTGTTGGCTATAATGGGGTAACAGCTCTTCAGGTTGCCAACAGGCTTACAGAAAAATGGCGCAAGAAGCGCGACCTTGAACAAACCTCCGATATTACAAATGCTGTTTCGGAACTAAAGACATTTACTTCAGCTAAAAAGCGCGAATCCGGTGTCCGGGTTTCCGGCATAGATAACCTGCTCATTCGCCTTTCCCGCTGCTGTAATCCTGTCCCAGGGGATGAAATCGTCGGGTTTATTACAAAGGGCAGAGGTGTCTCTGTACACCGTGATGATTGCCCTAATATCGAAACGGATGATGCAAAACAAAGGCTAATCCCGGTAGAGTGGGAAACAGCATTAAATGACCGGAAAGAATATAATGTCGAAATTGAAATTACCGGTTATGACCGCAGAGGTTTATTGAACGAGGTTCTTCAGGCTGTTAATGAAACGAAAACCAACATTTCAGCCGTATCAGGCCGTTCGGACCGAAATAAATCAGCAACGATCAATATGTCCATTGCTATACACAATGTAAGCCACCTGCAAAGGGTTGTAGAGCGGATAAAGCAAATCCCTGATATTTATGCGGTAAGAAGGATTATGAACTAAAGGGAGCAGATAGAATGCGTGTTGTAGTGCAGCGAAGCAAAGAAGCCAGCGTAACGGTGGACGGAGAAACCGTTGGGAGCATCAAAAAGGGGTTTGTTTTGCTCGTTGGAGTCACCCACGAAGATAAAGAAGAGGACGCAGCTTTTCTGGCTGATAAGATTGCCAATCTTCGCGTCTTTGAAGATGATGCCGGCAAAATGAATCTATCACTGCTCGATCAGGAAGGTGAAATTCTTTCGGTTTCGCAATTTACACTGTATGGAGATTGCCGAAAGGGCAGACGGCCCAATTTCATGGATGCGGCCAAGCCTGCGCACGCCGTGAAAATCTATGATGCTTTTAATCGGTTTCTGGAAGCTAAAGGCCTGAAAGTCGAAACAGGTGAATTCGGCGCCATGATGGATGTTCAGTTAACCAACGATGGACCTGTTACCTTAATCTTAGAAAGCAAATAATGAACGCAAAAAGCCCCGGCATCCCAATTTGAGTGCCGGGGCTTTTTGGCTAATTCTTAAAATAGCGGGCAAGTCCCTGATAAATTCCTGCTGCTGCTGATTGCTGATACTGTGCAGAAGCAATCAGGGCTTCTTCTGCCGGATTGCTAAGATATCCGAGTTCAATCAGAACAGCATTGCGTTTGTTCTCCCTGATTACATGATAATCTCCGACTCTATAGCCCCGATCTCTCAGGTTTGTCATCGCTGTTACATTGGAGTGGATATTGGCGGCGATTTCCTTTTGGAAAGGATGATAGTAATAGGTAGTCGCTCCTCGTGCAGTTCTGTCCGGCGTACTGTCATAATGAATACTGATAAAAGCATCTGCATTGTGATGATGTGAAATGCCTACTCTCGAAGGCAGCGGCAAATAGGTATCCCCGCTCCTGGTCAGAATGACATTAGCACCTGCAACCCTTAATTTTTCGGCAAGCACTTGAGCGGTCCTGATAGTAATGTCCTTTTCACGTGTTCCTCGTGCTCCCGTTGTACCATTATCACGGCCTCCATGACCGGGATCAATGACAATAGTTTTATTATTCAGATGCTTTTCTGCTCCAGGCTTTGTTACTGCAGGTGCAGATCCTTTAACTGAAACGATCCAGCCTGCTACAAAACCCTTTCCGCCGTTTGGCAGGCGAATTTCATACCAATCATTATTCAGGCTCATTATTTCAAAGCTGTCCCCTTTATTTGCCCTGTGGACGACAGCTGAATGGGTACTCGCTTTTTTTCTAATATTTGATCCGTTATGTAAGATAATTGCAGAACTGCCGTTTACATTTTGCTGAGATGAGCCGGAGTTCTCTTCGGCTGTTATGTCTATGAACCAGCTTGCCGCCCATCCATAAGAACCAGGCTGATATTCAATCTTTACCCAATTATCAGCTTCTTCATGAATGGAGAAAGCTTGGCCTTTGGCAACTGAACCAATTGGTTTTCCATTTAAAGATGCTTTGTTTCTTACGGTTAAAGTGGTTGCTGTTACAGTGCCTGTTTTTCCGGATGAAGCCTGTTTTGGTTTGCTTTCTGATTGTGAGGATTGAAACGTAATAAATTGGCTGCTGATCCATCCTGTAATTCCCGAGAAAGAGATCTCTGTCCAGCTGCCATTTTGAGAAAGAACAGCAACTGTCTCCCCCGAATTAAGTTTGCCGATGATGTCACTTTGAAGAGAAGGCTTGTTCCTCACATTTAGAGAGTCTGCTGTGATCTTCCCGGTTTGACTGCTGCTGGATGAACTTTTCTTTTGTGTGCCGCTGAATTGGACAAATTCATTTGCCACCCAGCCATCTCCATATGGAGTTTGAATCTTAACCCAGCTTCCTTCTGTGCTCTTGACCTTATAGGCTGTGCCTTTTTGGATAGTTCCCAGAACCCCGTAACTTGTACCAGGTCCCTTTCTCACCCTAAGGCCATCTGTTGTGATAACCGCCTGGGAATTTTCACCTGCCGTTTTTTCTCCTGTCTGATTTGAAGTCAAATTGGAAACAAGCCAGCTTGCTACATAGCCATTTTCCCCCTGGAAATTAATTTTAATCCATTCTCCTTCACGGGAAAGGATGTTAAATTGATCGTCTTTTTGGGCTTGTCCCAGAATGGGGTAGCTTAAACCTGGTCCTTGACGGACGTTAAGATTGCTGGTGGTGATTGTTACAAAACTGTTTTCAGCTTTAACCTGTGTTTCAGTTTGTGTTATGCCGGCAAAAAGCATAAGGCATATCACGAGAATAAGTGGCTTTCTTTTCTTCAACAGGCTGCCTCCTTTCATAATTAAAATCCTTATTAAAAGAAAAACAAACAAGGTGCCGGCAGTCAAGAGAACTTTGGTCCTAAAATACTTCTCCATCGTGTGCAATATCCCTTCTAATATCGGAATATCAGCGATCAATTTTAGCTGGGAAATTAATTTGTCCCTTATGAAACATTTCAACTGAAAATGGCAAGAATAGAACAGACTACATAAAAAAGGGTGAGCACAATGAGATTTGGAGAAAAAGGAATGTCTGCACAATCTGGTGAAAATCAGCTGTTTGGGGTGGATTTTCATGATTTTATACAAAAAGAACAGAACTCAAACATGATTGAACTCGCGTCAGAGTTTGGATTATCTCTTAGGGATGTAAGAAAACTGAAAAAAAGGCTGGAACGATCATAGCATGTTTTTAGTCTTGACATTGAAGGAAATGCTCCGTATTATAATATAAATAAAATGACAAAACAATTAAATGTCTAGCTGCAGCGCCCGACCAAGGCGTTCATGCTTTTCGATAATAAACCATTGATGGAGAAGAGTAGTTAAACCCCACATGAAAAGAGAGAGAATGCCGCCCGGCTGAAAGCATTCTCACATGATGATTTAACGAAAGAACACTTCGTAGGTTTCTCTCTGAAAAGGATTCATCTTTAGTAGGAGCTGAACGTTAACAGGCGTTAACTGTAAAAGAGGAAGTCTATTTATAGGCTTCAACTAGGGTGGCACCACGGGAAAAACCAAACTCTCGTCCCTTGTATTTAATATACAAGGAGGCGGGGGTTTTTTTATTTTTGCGATTGCAAATCTAAGAATTTTATACATACTTATCATTTTGCATTAGGAGGTAATTTTCATGTCAATTCGAATACCGAGGGGAACGCAGGACATTCTGCCTGGAGAAGTTGAGAAATGGCAATTGATTGAAGAAAAGGCAAGGGAGCTTTGTGAGAAGTTTCAATATCGTGAAATCAGAACACCTATATTCGAACATACAGAATTATTTCTTCGCAGTGTGGGAGATACAACGGATATTGTTCAAAAAGAGATGTACACGTTTGAAGACCGCGGCGGCCGCAGTCTGACCCTTCGTCCTGAAGGAACAGCTTCAACTGTAAGATCATTTGTTGAGCATAAAATGCATGGCGATGCAAGCCAGCCTGTAAAGCTTTACTATATGGGGCCTATGTTCCGTTATGAACGCCCGCAAGCTGGTCGCTTCCGCCAGTTTGTCCAGTTCGGCGTCGAAGCGATCGGCAGTGCTGATCCGGCAATTGATGCAGAAGTAATTGCACTGGCAATGTCACTTTATAAAAGCATGGGCCTGCAAAAGCTTAAATTGATTGTGAACAGCCTGGGAGATAAAGAAAGCCGAACTGCACACAGAGAGGCCCTGGTCAACCACTTTAAGCCGCGGATCGGTGAGTTTTGCCAGGATTGCCAGAACCGTCTTGAGAAAAATCCAATGCGCATCCTGGACTGTAAACAAGACCGTGAACATGAATTTATGAAATCTGCTCCATCCATTATTGATTATTTAAACGATTATTCAAAAGCCTACTTCGAGAAGGTTCAAAAGTATTTAAAGAACCTGGATATTGACTTTACGGTTGATCCAAATCTTGTTCGCGGCCTGGATTACTACAATCATACTGCCTTTGAAATTATGAGTGATTCCGAAGGTTTTGGAGCTATAACTACTCTTTGCGGCGGCGGACGATACAATGGCCTTACTGAGGAAATTGGCGGTCCAGAAGCGCCGGGAATTGGATTTGCTTTAAGTATAGAGCGATTCATTGCTGCGCTTGAAGCGGAAAAGGTCGATTTGCCTCTTGTTAAGAGCATTGATTGCTACCTTGTATCCCTTGGGGAGGAAGCAAAGGATTATACAGTCGGCCTTCTTCAAAAACTTAGGATGGCAGGATATTCTGCTGAAAGAGATTATCTTGACAGAAAAATTAAAGCGCAGTTCAAAGCGGCAGACCGTTCAAATGCGAAGTTTGTTGCTGTCCTGGGCGAAGATGAACTTAAAGCGAATAAAATTAATGTAAAATCGATGGAATCAGGGGAGCAAACAGAGGTTGAACTTGATTCGTTTATAGAGAAATTCACAGCACTTTATCAATCATAAACTTGTGTTTACAGGAGGAATTAGTATGTTTGGGCGAACGTATTTTTGCGGGGAAGTAACGGAAAAAGCGATAGGAGAAAAAGTCAGCTTAAAAGGCTGGGTGCAAAAGCGCCGGGATTTGGGCGGTCTGATCTTTGTAGATCTTCGTGACCGCACTGGCATAGTTCAGGTTGTATTTAATCCGGAAGTTTCCCCGGAAGCTCTTGCAGCGGCTGAAAAAATCCGCAATGAATTTGTGCTTGATATAGAGGGAGAAGTAATTGCGCGCGAAGAAGGCACCATCAATGAGAACTTGAAAACAGGGCGGATTGAGATTAAAGCAGAGAAAGTGACGATAATCAATGAAGCAAAAACACCTCCTTTTGTCATTGATGATAAAACGGATGTTTCCGAAGATGTCCGCTTAAAATACCGTTATCTGGATTTGAGACGTCCAGTTATGTTTGATACCTTTAAAATGCGTCATCAAGTAACAAAAGCTATGAGGAATTTTCTTGACAGCGAAGGGTTTCTTGATGTAGAAACACCGATCTTAACGAAGAGCACCCCTGAAGGAGCCCGTGATTATTTAGTTCCAAGCCGTGTGCATCCGGGTGAGTTCTATGCTCTTCCGCAATCCCCTCAAATCTTTAAGCAGCTATTAATGGTCGGCGGATTTGAACGCTATTACCAAATTGCCCGATGCTTCCGTGATGAAGACCTGCGGGCAGACCGCCAGCCTGAATTTACTCAGGTCGACATCGAAATGAGTTTTATGAGCCAGGAAGAAATCATCGGCCTGATGGAAAACATGATGGGAAAGGTCATGAAAGAAGTAAAAGGCCTCGATGTCCAGCTTCCATTCCCGCGCATGACCTATCAGGAGGCGATGGACCGTTTTGGATCTGATAAGCCGGATACACGCTTTGGAATGGAATTGACGGATCTATCGGAAATAGTAAAAGATTCAAGCTTCAAAGTATTTGCCGGAGCAGTCGCTTCCGGTGGGCAGGTTAAGGCCATTAATGTGAAAAATGGCGCAGGAAAGTATTCTCGAAAAGATATTGATGCTCTGACAGAGTTTGCAGCTGTATATGGTGCAAAAGGACTTGCGTGGTTAAAAGCTGAAGAGGACGGATTAAAAGGCCCGATTGCCAAGTTTGTGACCGAGGAAGAGCAAAAATCATTCTATTCCGCTTTAGCGGCAGAACCAGGAGACTTGCTCCTCTTTGTTGCTGATAAGAAGAATGTTGTCGCTGATGCACTTGGCGCTCTCCGTATAAAGCTTGGAAAAGAGCTGGAGCTGATTGATCAAAGCAAATTTAATTTCCTTTGGGTTACAGACTGGCCGCTTCTGGAGTACGATGAAGAAGAAGGCCGCTATTATGCAGCCCATCATCCATTTACAATGCCTGTCAGAGAAGATTTAGAACTTCTTGAAAAGGATCCTGCTGGGGTCCGTGCACAAGCATATGACCTTGTATTAAATGGCTACGAGCTTGGCGGCGGTTCATTGCGTATTTTCGAAAGAGATGTTCAGGAGAAAATGTTCAGTGTGCTCGGATTCTCAAAAGAGGAAGCTGTAGAACAGTTTGGATTCCTGCTTGAAGCATTTGAATACGGCACTCCTCCGCATGGCGGTATTGCCCTGGGATTGGACAGACTCGTTATGCTATTGGCCGGCAGAACAAACCTGAGGGATACAATTGCATTCCCTAAAACTGCAAGTGCGAGCTGTGTGCTTACAGAAGCTCCCGGGGAAGTCAGCCAGTCGCAGCTTAATGATTTGAATTTAGCACTTAATTTGAAAAAAAGTGAGTAATTTCCTATTTAATGGTTAATTTGCCGAAAAATTTATTTTTCAGAAAGTTAAACCGGGAAGTTACTCCTGACTTTTAGGGAAACTTTCATATCTAAAGGAATAAAATGGATATATTTGTCCATATCACCTCCATTTCAACAGCTTGAAAAAGACGAAATCGTGTGATATGATTTTATCAATAAATAAAGAGTCCTGATGTGTTCGTTGTAAAACCTGAAATTTTGACCAACATTATTCCTTCGGGAGTCCGGAGTTTTCCAGCAGCGTAAATGCCTCATGGATGAGGACTTACAAACGCAGGAAACAGGACACCCACCTGCTGAGTGCGGGTTCAAAACGAGGGCATCAACAGCGACGGCACGATTGGGACTCTTTAGTACATACGGATATTAAAAATCCATGCCAGCGGGCATGGATTTTTTGTTTGTCCTCTTCATTATGAGCGCTGATAAGAAGGTAAGGTTTAAATAAGATAACGCTGTGAACACTATTGGGGAGAAGTTTTGACTGGCTGTTTTCGCAAGGTTTGCTGCATTTTTCATCTTATTTACTGAGTTGATTGGACCGGAAGGTGCGAGATCCTCGAAAATGCTATCACATTTTCTTCGTGCGGTGTCTACTCAAAGAAGCTTATTCAAAGTCCTGCGGGAGTAGCGGGACAGGTGAGACCCCGCAGACGCGCAGCGTCGAGGAGGCTCACCGCCCGCCCCGCGGAAAGCGAGCATCCTGGAGCGGAAATCAACGGACAACATGAATATGCAAAAAAAAAACAATTAATACGAAAAGAGCCTTCTGGTTTTATATTAAAATGTTAATATCATTAATCCCATAGAACTACTTGCTTTAATATTCAAGTATGATATATTCATTATCGGGTATAAGATAAAACATGCTTATTAAATAACATCTGATGGAGTTGATATATATGCTTCACCAATTTTCCAGAAATGAATTGGCTATTGGCAAAGAAGGCCTCGAAAAAATGAAAAATAGTACCGTTGCAGTACTGGGCATCGGCGGAGTTGGCTCCTTTGCAGCGGAAGCATTGGCGCGTTCCGGTGTTGGCCGGCTTGTGCTGGTTGATAAAGACGATGTCGATATTACCAATGTGAACAGACAGGTCATCGCTTTATTATCCACTGTCGGGAAACCAAAGGTGGACTTAATGAAAGAAAGAATCAAGGATATCAATCCTGACTGTGAAGTTATTGCTTTGAAAATGTTTTATACAGAAGAAACCTATGAACATTTCTTCGATTACGGTCTGGACTTTGTAGTTGATGCTTCCGATACAATTGCCTATAAAATTCATCTAATGAAAGAATGCTTGAACAGAGGGATTCCAATGATCTCAAGCATGGGTGCTGCAAATAAGATGGATCCAACCAGATTCCAGATTGCTGATATCTTCAAAACTCATACTGACCCGATTGCCAAGGTTATCCGCACGCGCCTGAGAAAAGAAGGAATCAGAAAAGGCGTTCCGGTTGTATTTTCCGATGAAAGCCCGATTGTAATCCGGGAAGATGTCCGAAAAACAGTAGGAAAAGATGATGCTGAAATCAGAAAGGCCAAAATGCCGCCATCTTCTAACGCATTTGTTCCTTCTGTTGCAGGTTTAATCATGGCCAGCTATGTAACCAGAAAACTCTTAAGCGATATAAAAATTGCACGTGTAAACGACTGAAAAGAGACCGGCCTTTTGCAGGCCGGTCTTTGCGCGTTTAAATGTTCTGAAATCCCTGCAGTTAATGAACTGCTCTTTTCTCTTCTATGCTGTCATGCTTAAGCAGCTGGTCTGCTTCTTTCAGGATGCTTGCCATTTCCTCATATTGCAAAAGGTGATTTTTATATTCCGCTTCTTTTTCCTTCAACTTATTAATTAACTGCTCATTCTGAAGCTTTAAGTGAACTTGTTCTTCGTGCAGACGTTTATTTTCCTTCATTTGCTCTGGGTTAGGCTGTGTTTTGGCGTAGTTTTTTAAGAAGTGTAAGACTTGAGACAAATTGGCTGGCGGAACAGCACCATAAGTTTTATTGGTTTGGGTGCCGGCAGAATTCCTTGTCTCTTCTTCGGATCTAAGATCTTCCCTTTTGGTAATGACCATGTTCCAGCGATATTGGCAGGCTGCAACTGTACGTCCGAGCTTCGTACTTGCCTTCTTAAAGGCTGATGCTTTTGAATCGCCATTTGATGTATATTCAAGGACTGTCTCTTCGAGTAATTGATCCTCTTCCGGCTTCCATAAGTCTTTCCGTTCCTTCATTTCTTTGATCACCTCGAAAATACGATTGTTAGGTTTATCGTCACCTTAATAGATGAAAATATTCCATTCTCAGCTGGTGAAAGGTAAAATAGCAAGGAGCAAATCTAATTTTGATCCCGGCCTTAAAAGATGTCTGCAAAACGGACAAAACATTATTAGCTGGGAGGAGGATGAATACATGGATGTTCTTGTAGAAATACAGGAAGTTACAAAAGTGATAAAAGGAAAAACAATAATTGATTCTGTCAGCTTTGACGTGAAAAAGGGAGAGGTATTCGGTTTCCTTGGCCCAAACGGTGCTGGTAAAACCACCACTATTCGAATGCTGGTGGGTTTGATCGGCATTACTTCCGGTGACATAAAAATTCTCGGCAGCAGCATTAAAACAGATTTTGAAAAGGCAGTTTCCCATATTGGAGCCATTGTAGAAAATCCTGAGATGTATAAGTTTTTATCAGGTTATCAAAATCTAATCCATTATGCACGAATGTCAAAAGGAGTGACAAAGGAGAAGATTGATGAGACTGTCGAGCTGGTAGGCCTGACGGATCGGATTCATGATAAAGTGAGGACATACTCGCTTGGAATGAGGCAGAGACTTGGTCTGGCGCAGTGTCTTTTGCATGATCCCAAAATCCTCGTTCTGGATGAGCCTACGAATGGGCTTGATCCGGCAGGCATCAGGGAGATTCGGGATCACCTGAGGATGCTGGCGAGAGACAGAGAAATGGCTGTCATTGTTTCCAGCCATTTATTATCTGAAATGGAAATGATGTGCGATAGAATCGGCATTATTCAAAACGGGAAGTTGATTGATGTTCAGCACATCAGTGATTTTGTGCAGGGGAAAGAAAAGGTTTATGAAGTAGAAGTGGATGACCCTGACAACGCACAAATAATGTTGAAGGATATATACCCTGAATTGCCTATACAGGTCACAGAAAACAGAATGTACCTTCCACTCGTCCGTGAACGCATACCTGAGATGGTAAAAGGGTTGGTCCGGAAAGATATTAATATTTTTGCTGTCCGTGAAGTAACCAAAACATTGGAAGATCGCTTCCTGGAAGTTACTGAGTACAAGGGAGGTGCCGAAAATGCTCGGACTGATTCAAAATGAATGGATGAAGATTTTTAGGCGTTCAGGGACTTATGTCATGATTGGACTGCTTTTAATCATGACGACTGTTGCAGGCGCTTTTATAAAATATCAGGAAAGCGGGGGGACGGTCCCGGATAATACGGAATGGAAAAGGGGTTTGCAGACTCAAAACGAAAGCTATCAAAAACAGCTTGAAGAGATGGGAGAAACGGTTCCCAGAGATATGAAGGAACAGTATCAGAGGGAGATTGCCCTTAATGAATACCGAATTCAGCATGATATTTCACCGAATGAGGAATACTCTGTCTGGGGATTTGTATCCGATACCTCACAGCTGATTGAATTTGCCGGCTTGTTTACCATCATCATTGCCGGAGGGATTGTGGCAAGCGAGTTTAGCTGGGGAACCATTAAACTTCTTTTAATTAGGCCTATCAAAAGAGTGAAAATCCTAGGAGCAAAGTATATTACCGTGATTATGTTCGGTCTGATGCTGCTGGCCGTCCTCTTCGGATATTCAGCACTTCTTGGCGGGCTCCTCTTTGGATTCCCTGAAAAAGCAATTCCTTATTTATATTATTACAATGGCACTGTGGAAGAACAAAGCATGGGACTTCATCTGATAGCTTATTATGGCCTTAAATCCATTAACATGCTTATGCTTGCAACCATGGCTTTTATGATTTCGGCAGTTTTCAGGAATAGCTCTCTGGCAATAGGACTTTCTCTGTTTCTGATGTTTATGGGAGGACAAGTCACAAGACTGATTGCCATGAAGTATGATTGGGCAAAGTACAGCCTTTTTGCCAATACGGATCTTCTTCAATATTTTGAAGGAGTGCCAATGGTTCAGGGGATGACGCTAGGATTTTCGATCATGATTATTCTTGTCTACTTCCTGCTTTTCCAGGTGCTTGCATTTTATGTATTTAATAAAAGAGATGTTTCTGCTTAGAAGTAAATAAGAAAAGGTCTGGCATCATAGCCAGACCTTTTGCTATTTAAGGAGTTTTTCATAAATTGATGCTAATGCCTGTTCAAATTTGCCTGTTTTCTTAGGCTGATAATATACCTTGTTTTTTATTCTGTCCGGCAAGTACTGCTGTTTGACCCAGCCCGTTTCATAATCATGAGGGTACAGATATCCGATGCCTCTTCCGAGCTCCTTTGCTCCTTTGTAGTGGGCGTCCTTCAGATGATCGGGGACTTCACCGCTTTTGCCTGCGCGAATATCTGCCATGGCAGAATCCAAAGCTATGTAGGCGGAATTGGATTTTGGAGACAAGCAAAGCTCTATGACCGCATTTGCAAGCGGTATCCTTGCTTCCGGAAATCCAATTCTTTCGGCTGTTTCGACGGCTGCGAGAGTCCTGGCTCCGGCTTGGGGTGATGCCAGGCCGATATCTTCATAGGCAATAACCAGCAGTCTTCTGCTTATGCTCTGCAGATCGCCTGCTTCAATTAATCTGCCCAAATAGTGAAGCGCAGCATTTACGTCGCTTCCGCGGATAGACTTTTGAAAGCCGGATAATACATCGTAATGGGCATCCCCATCCTTATCGTGTGTAAAGCTTTTGCGCTGAATGCATTCCTCGGCAACGGACAAGTCAATTTTAATGATGCCTTCTTCATCCTCTTTTGTTGAAAGCACAGCCAATTCCAAGGCATTAAGCGAGCTTCTGACATCCCCGTTTGAAGCAGTGGCCAGATGAGTTAGAGCTTCATCGGTAACATCGGTTTGTTTATTGCCGAGGCCTCGTTCCTTATCCTGTAAGGCTCTTGCCAGTGCTTTTTTTATTTCATCTGCAGACAGCGGCTTCAGTTCAAAAATTTGACACCGGCTTCTGATCGCAGGGTTTATTGCATGATATGGGTTGCTGGTTGTGGCGCCAATTAAAGTGATGCTGCCATTTTCCAGATAGGGAAGCAGAAAATCCTGTTTGCCTTTATCAAGCCTATGGACTTCATCCAGCAGCAGAATGACCTTACCCGACATTTTTGCCTCTGCTGCTACCACTTCCATATCTTTTTTATTATTAGTCACTGCATTTAAAGTGCGGAAAGCATATTTGGTGCTTCCAGCAATGGCACTTGCAATCGACGTCTTGCCTATACCTGGAGGCCCATACAGAATCATCGATGAGAGCTGCTTAGCCTGCACCATGCGATAAATAATTTTTCCTTCTGAAACAAGATGCTCCTGGCCGATGATTTCATCTATCGTTCTCGGCCTCATCCGGAATGCAAGAGGTTTAATGTTCAAAGTTATCACTCCAGCCTTTTGCCGGCAGTTTGCAGTCTGCCTATCAATTTTCAGCAAAGCTTCCGCTTTCTATTTAAGATACCATAACATTTCCTGCTGCGAAATCAATTAGACCGCCATTGCCAGCGTCCGGGATTCAATCCCTCGCGCCCCTTTTCTCCCTAAAATATGCTATAATGTCAAAAGTCTATAATCTTACTAAGGATTAAAACTTAATATATTTTTTGCAGGTCATGCGGGGAGCGTTGGGGACATGTTACTGAAAAATAAAGGGCAATTCGGTCCCAGGTTTTTGGTGTATCTAACAGGACTGCTTGTCATGAGCCTGGGTATTGTTTTGTTAATAGTGGCTGATATAGGGGCAACCCCCTGGGATGTTCTGCATGTTGGGCTGTACTACCAGCTTGGACTGACGATAGGCAGCTGGTCCATCATTGTCGGGATTTTCATATTAGCTGCTGCAGCACTAATTTCAAAGGAATTTCCACAGGCCGGTGCATTCTTGAATATGATACTGATTGGTCTGTTTATTGACGCCTATTTGCTTTTGCCATTTATGCAGACACCAAATGGTCTTGCGGGGAAAATGGCTATGTTTGGTTTTGGTATAGTTGTTTATTGCTATGGGATGGGAATGTATATTTCGGCTCAGCTCGGAGCGGGGCCGAGGGATAGCCTGATGATTGCATTGACAGCAAAAACCGGCTGGAAGGTTAGAAATGTCAGAGCCTTAATGGAAATTGCTGTGCTGACAGTTGGATGGCAGCTGGGAGGACCTGTTTTTTGGGGCACCATTGTACTCAGTTTGGCAGTCGGGCCGATTGTCGGATTAGCTTTGCCGCAGTGCCAGGCTTTAACTGACCGGTTTTTGGCAAAACTTAAAGAAAAGGATATTTATTCGAATCAAATGCTTAAAGAAAAGGATAGAGGTGCAAGCTGATGAAAATATCTACTAAAGGCCGTTATGGTTTAACTATAATGATTGAATTAGCTAAAAAGCATGGGGAAGGTCCCACTTCGTTGAAATCGATTGCCCAGACGAATGACCTGTCTGAGCATTATCTGGAGCAGCTTATTGCTCCGCTTCGGAACGCCGGCCTTGTTAAAAGTATCCGCGGTGCATACGGCGGATATATTTTAGGCAAAGAGCCGACAAAAATTACCGCCGGGGATATCATCAGAGTTCTGGAAGGACCGATTAGTCCAGTGGAAGGAATTGAAGATGAGGAGCCTGCAAAGAGAGAACTTTGGATGCGAATTCGTGATGCTGTGAAAGATGTGCTTGATAACACAACGCTTGAAGATCTTGCCAGCCATACAGATACCGGAGAATCGGATGCCTATATGTTTTATATTTAGGTCATAATCAGGGAATAATTTTTGTTGAAAATAAAGCAGCAGGATGAAATGAAGTAGGTGAAAAAATTTGGAAAGAATATACCTTGACCATGCCGCAACTTCGCCAATGCACCCTGAAGTGATTGAACGGATGACTGAAATCATGAAATCTGAATATGGAAATCCCTCAAGCATTCATCATTTCGGACGGAGTGCACGCCATATTGTCGATGAAGCAAGATCTGCTTTAGCAAACAGTATTGGGGCAAAAGCCAATGACATTATTTTTACAGGCGGCGGAACAGAAGCAGATAATCATGCGATTTTTGGAACGGCTGAATCCTGCCGCCATAGGGGCAACCACATTATCACAACTCAAATTGAACATCATGCGGTTTTGCATGCATGTGAGGAGCTTGAAAGACAGGGCTTTGAGGTAACGTATTTGCCTGTTGATTCAAATGGGCGTGTTTCTGTAAAGGACGTAGAAGATGCTTTACGGGAGGATACCATACTTGTAACTATCATGTACGGAAATAATGAAATAGGGACTCTTCAGCCGATTAAGGAAATAGGCGGGTTATTGGAAGAGCATCCTGCGAAATTCCATACCGATGCTGTACAGGCTTATGGAATTGAAAAAATTGATGTGCAGGAATTGAGAGTGGATTTGCTTTCCGTCTCCGCCCATAAAATCAATGGCCCAAAAGGAATCGGCTTTTTATACGCCCATCCTGATGTGAAGCTTGCTTCACGGCTTTTTGGCGGTGAACAAGAAAGGAAGCGGCGGGCAGGAACGGAAAATGTTCCTTCTATTGCAGGCTTCCAGGAGGCTGTCCGGATCTCTCAGAAGGAGATGGAAGCAAAGCGGGAAGAGCTGCATTCTTTTAAGATGCTGTTCATGGATAAAATGAAGCAGGAAGATGCTGTTTTTGAGCTGAACGGATTGCTTGATTATTCCCTCCCTCATGTTTTAAACTTAAGCTTTCCCGGAACAAATGTTGAAGCCATGCTGGTTAATCTTGATTTGGCTGGAATAGCAGCATCAAGCGGGTCGGCCTGTACTGCTGGCTCCATCGAACCATCCCACGTCCTTGTCGGCATGTTTGGAAAAGGATCAGATAAACTGCAAAATTCCATCCGTTTCAGCTTCGGCCTTTTTAATACAAAAGAACAAGTCGAACAAGCAGCAGAACAAACAGCCAAAATCGTGAAACGGCTGGCTAAATAGATAAGATAATGGAAACATGCACGTCATAGCGTGGTTTCTGAAGATTTGAGGTGAAAGAGATGAACAAAGATCCAAAGGATACCCGGGTAGTGGTTGGTATGTCCGGAGGCGTTGATTCTTCTGTGGCGGCCCTGCTTTTGAAAGAACAGGGTTACGATGTAATCGGCATCTTCATGAAAAACTGGGATGATACAGACGAAAATGGTGTTTGTACCGCTACAGAGGACTACAATGATGTCATCCGAGTATGCAACCAAATCGGCATCCCCTATTACGCAGTCAACTTCGAAAAGCAATATTGGGATAAAGTATTTACCTACTTCCTTGAAGAATACAAGGCAGGGCGGACACCTAATCCGGATGTTATGTGCAATAAAGAAATTAAATTTAAGGCATTTCTTGAACATGCTATGAGCCTTGGCGCCGACTATCTGGCGACAGGACACTATGCACGTGTGGAATTCAGAGATGGCGAATACAAAATGCTGAGAGGTCTTGATGATAATAAGGACCAAACCTATTTCCTGAACCAGTTGACACAGGAGCAGCTTGAGAAAGTGATGTTCCCGATTGGCGACATTGAAAAATCCAAAGTTCGTGAACTTGCAAAAGAAGCCGGTTTGGCAACTGCAGCAAAGAAAGACAGTACGGGAATCTGCTTTATTGGTGAGCGCAACTTCAAGGAGTTCCTTGGGAATTACCTTCCGGCGCAGCCCGGAAACATGGAAACCATGGACGGAAAAGTTGTCGGCAAGCATGATGGCCTCATGTATTATACCATTGGACAGCGGCATGGACTTGGCATTGGCGGAGCAGGTGAACCCTGGTTTGCAATCGGTAAAGATCTAAAGAGAAATGTCTTGTATGTTGGACAAGGCTTCCACAATGAAATGCTCTATTCAGACTCCATTACTGCTGTTAACGCCAGCTGGGTAACAAACTCAGAACAGCCGCAGGAATTTGAATGTACGGCTAAGTTCCGATATCGTCAGGCTGACAGCAGGGTAAAGGTTCAAACACTTGGAGATGGCAAGGTCAAAGTTACTTTTGAGGAGCCAATCCGGGCTGTTACCCCTGGTCAGGCAGTTGTCTTTTATGATGGAGACGAGTGCCTTGGCGGCGGAACAATTGATGAAATTTTCAAGGATGGCAAACAGCTGGATTATGTCGGTTAAGAAAAGACTGGACCCCGATTCTTATCAAAGGATCGGGGTTTTATTACGGGAATAGAAGACAGCGGAAAAGGTGAATTCAAATATGCTATACTTTGATTTGAATGGAGTGATGGATAATGGATAAAAACCAAATGGGTATTCAATATATGCAAGAAGGAAAATGGGAAGAAGCAGCGAAGGTTTTTATGGAAGCAATTGAAGAGAATCCTTCAGATCCTGTGTCATATATTAACTTTGGAAATGTGTTATCTGCCGTAGGAGAAAACGAGAAAGCGCTGAAGTTCTATGAGAAAGCAATAGGACTTGATGAAAATGCCGGTGCTGCTTACTACAGTGCGGGGAATTTATATTATGAATTACAGCAGTTTGACGAAGCTAAAAAGATGTTTGAAACAGCACTGCAAAAAGGCCTGGAAACTGCAGATAATTTCTTCATGCTTGGCATGTCCCTTACAGCCCTTGACCAGGGCAGACTGGCTTTGCCTTATTTGCAGCGAAGTGCGGAGCTGAATGAAAATGACGCCGAAGCACATTTCCAATATGGATTATGCCTGGCACAGCTGGATTACATTGATGAAGCGATCGGGCAGATGAAAAAGTGCATAGAAATTGAGCCAGAGCATGCAGATGCTTATTATAATCTTGGAGTAGCATATGGATTTAAGGAAGACGAAAATGAAGCACTTGCTTACTTTAATAAGGCACTGGAAATTCAGCCGGACCATATGCTTGCTGGCTACGGAAAAAAGCTGATTGAAAAGGGCGGCAGTGAATTGAATTAAAGTTGTTTTTAGGGGAGGGAATGGAAATGGAAAAACAGGATTCCATGGATCTTTTTGCCGAACAGGGGAAGTTCATAAAGGGCAGACATCTGGTCACAATCTTTCATAATGAGCAAAACTTATATACGGTTGTGCGCATTAGGGTTGATGAAACGAATGACTCTTATGATGAAAAAGAAGCGGTCATTACCGGCTATCTTCCAAAGATGCATGAGCATGAAACCTATATTTTTTATGGTGAATTCAAAGACCACCCTAAGTTCGGCATCCAATTCCATGCAAGCCATTACAGGAAAGATCTTCCCCAGACGAAACAAGGCGTAGCCAATTATTTATCAAGTGAATTATTTAAAGGGATTGGCAAGAAAACAGCCGAGCAAATCGTGGAGACACTTGGAGAAGATGCGATTACTCGTATTCTAAACCAGCCGTCCCTCCTCGATAATGTTCCCAAGCTGTCACCTGAAAAAGCTAAATTGCTTTACGATACGCTGATGGAACACCAGGGCCTTGAGCAAGCCATGATCGCTCTTAATCAATATGGGTTTGGCCCGCAGCTTTCCATGAGAATTTATCAGGTGTATAAAGAAATGACGATTGAAGTCATTCAAAATAACCCTTATAAGCTGGTTGAGGATATAGACGGGGTCGGCTTTGGCCGAGCTGACGAGCTGGGATATCAAATTGGCATATCAGGCAATCATCCTGACCGTATTAAAGCTGCCTGCCTCTACATACTTGAAACGGAGAGTATGCAGGCAGGCCATGTTTATATTGAAGCAAAGCCTCTTCTGCAAAGTGTGAAGAAGCTGCTGGAAGAAAATAAACGTGATTTGATTGAATACAAGGATATATCCAATGAACTGATTAAGCTTGAAGAGGAAGGGAAGATCATGGCTGAAGGCCAGAAAATTTTCCTTCCATCTCTTTATTTTTCCGAAAAAGGACTAGTAACCAATATTAAGCGGATCCTCAAGCAAACCCAGTATGACGAACAGTTTCCGGAGTCGGAATTTCTTTTGGCCCTTGGAAATTTGGAGGAGCGCCTGGGTGTCCAATATGCCCCAACTCAAAAGGAAGCCATTCAAACAGCTCTTATGTCTCCTATGCTGATATTGACCGGCGGGCCGGGGACAGGAAAAACAACCGTTATTAAGGGGATTGTTGAGTTATATGCCGAGCTGCATGGCTGCTCCCTGGAACTGAAAGATTATAAAAAGGAAGAGCCCTTCCCCTTCCTGCTGGCAGCCCCTACAGGAAGGGCTGCAAAACGGATGGCGGAATCAACAGGGTTGCCAGCTGTAACGATTCACCGTCTTCTTGGATGGAATGGGTCTGAAGGATTTGACCGGCACGAGGAGAGTCCGCTGGAAGGCAGGATTTTAATTGTAGATGAAACATCAATGGTTGATGTTTGGCTTGCAAATCAGCTTTTCAAGGCTCTTCCTGAAAATATGCAAGTAATACTGGTTGGTGACGAAGACCAGCTGCCTTCAGTGGGTCCCGGCCAGGTTTTGAAGGATCTTTTGCGCTCAGAACGCATTCCAACTGTCCGTTTAACAGATATATACAGGCAGGCTGAAGGGTCTTCAATTATTGAACTGGCACATGAAATGAAAAAAGGCAAGCTTCCTGAGAACATCACTGCGCAGCAATCGGACCGTTCATTTATCAAATGCCAGCCGGGCCAAATTGCTGATGTTGTTGAAAAGGTTGTCCTTAATGCCAAAAAGAAAGGTTATTCATCTAAAGATATTCAGGTGCTTGCCCCAATGTACCGCGGACCTGCAGGCATCGACAGACTAAACGAAATACTGCAGGAAATACTGAATCCAAATCCCGATGGATCGAGGAAAGAGCTGCCCTTTGGTGATGTGAAATACAGAATTGGCGATAAAGTCCTTCAGCTTGTCAACCAGCCTGAGAACAATGTTTTTAACGGGGATATGGGTGAGATTGTTTCTATTTTTTACGCAAAGGAAAATACGGAAAAACAGGATATGATTGTCGTATCCTTTGATGGTGCGGAAGCTACATACACAAGGCAGGATTTGAACCAGATCACTCATGCCTACTGCTGCTCTGTCCATAAATCGCAGGGAAGTGAATTTCCGATTGTCATAATGCCTGTTGTTAAAAGCTATTACAGGATGCTGAGAAGGAATCTCCTTTATACCGCCATTACCCGCAGCAGACAATTTTTGATATTGTGCGGCGAAGAAGATGCATTAAAAATGGGTGTGGAACGTGCGGATGAACAGGCACGCTTGACCACTCTTTCTGAAAAGCTGAGAGATGCAATCCAGTTTAATGATGAAACAGGGCTTGAAGATACAGCGGTGTCTTCTCTTGCGGAAACACTTTCTCTCGAAGAAAAGCTTCTCCAAGCCGATCCAATGATAGGAATGGGAAAAATAACACCGTATGATTTTATGGAAAAAGAATATAGCTAAGAAGAGCAGTCTACAATAAAAGACTGTTCTTTTTTGTATATCTAAGCAATAGACATGCAATTTGGCGGTTTTATCTAAATAAATAAAGGAGAGATAAATGTGGAAAAGAAAAGCAGAACTTCTCTTCTCAATCTCCATGGAGTAAAACGACGCAGACAGCCGCGGCAGGACTATGAGTTTTCAGAGGAACTGTCAGACGGCGGGGAGCGCAGCGAGCGTTTTAATAAGCCAAGGTACAGCGGAAAGTAGACTTATGCAGGCTTTCTAATCCGTTCTTAACAATATTTTTTGGCTCCCATGGGAATGGTTTTCCGTTATGTTTTTTTCGGGACAGTGAAAACTATAAATGTTCGGGAAGGCGGGATTCTCTTTGCGGACATTTTCTTTATTAAAAGGGCTGCCGGTGTTTGAGCTGAAAACCGGCAATAAAACAGGCGATATCTGTGATTTATCCATTTCAGGAACCGGAAAAGTTCAGGGATTACTGCTGCGAAAGGGCGCATTTCTGAAAAAGACCTATATCATCAATATTGAAGACGTGGCATCTTTCGGCTGGGATGGAGTGATGATTGAAGATACCTCTGTTCTGCAGGCAATTCCTAAACATGATGATTATACATGTGAAACCAATAACCGGTTAACCGGCAAAATGATTATGAGCCGGGAAGGAGAACGGCTGGGTTTGCTTGAGGATGTATACTTTAAGGAAGAATTGGGCACGATTGTAGGGTACGAACTGTCGGATGGCTTCTTTTCAGATGTGCTGGAAGGAAAACGTGTCATAAAAACCGATGACCCGCCTGCAATTGGAAAAGACGCCATTATTGTAAATGTAAAATAGTGAGGTGTCTTTTTCGTGCTGAAATGTCCAAATTGCCAGAGCAAAGATATTGGTAAAATCGGGATTAACCAATATTATTGCTGGAATTGCTTTATTGAACTATCCTTGTCCAAAGGGATCATTAACACCCATCAAGTAGAGGAAGATGGTACGCTCAGCTCCCTTGATGATTTATTTGAAGAAGAAGAGCGCCGGTTTCTTTCGTAAGAATTAACGGAAGAGGTGAACCAGTTTGAACAAAATATTAACCTCTGCAATGATGCTTGGAGCAGGCATGGCTGCTTATAATTATGTTCAAAAGAATAATATGATATCAGGCCGAAAAATGAAACGCATCCAGAAAAGAATAACCAAAGCTTTATTTTAAATGATCAAGGCTGGTTCTTAAAAAAGGGCCAGCTTTTTTTCGCAGCTCCATGCTTATCATATTGAATAAGATGCATAATTCCCATGGAAGCTATCACAATAATTACAAGGAGGGGGGCCATATTGAATATTCAAATGAAATGGTATTACCGGCTTGGATTTCTGCTTCTCTTGTTTATTGTGATTTTAGTTTTCCTAAAGCTCCAGGCATTATGGATGCCCGTTCTGGAAATCATTTTTGCCGTATTCATTCCTTTTGTCATTGGGGCATTTATTACATATCTTCTTCACCCGATCGTGGAAAAATTGCATGAAACGGGGCTTCACAGGGGGCTTGCCGTTTTTATTATATATTTTTTGTTCTTCGGGGGAATTGGCCTTATCCTATATAAAGGGATTCCGGCTTTTATTCATCAATTGCGTGATCTGGCGGAAAATGCACCTCAATTTGCAAATCAGTACCGCGGGTGGATCGACGCGATTCAGAGTAAAACATCAACATGGCCAGATGGCCTGCAGACCAGGATTGATGAGGTTATTGCTGCTGTAGAGCAACGATTAAATAATCTTTTATCAAAGGTAATCACATTTTTTCTGAATGTACTGAACTACGCTGTGATTATCGCAGTTATTCCCTTCATTTCCTTTTACCTTCTTAAAGATTTTTCGATTATGAAAAGAGCTGCCTGGTACTTGACGCCAAGAAAATGGAGGAAGGAAGGCGTGTTATTCTTAAGAGATATAGATAAGTCCCTCGGAAGCTATATCAGAGGACAGCTTCTGGTATGTGCAGCCATTGGGGCGATTTCTTCTCTGCTATTCTGGGTTTTTGATATGCGCTATCCTCTTTTGCTGGGCACAATTATAGGTGTTACCAATGTAATTCCTTATTTTGGTCCAATTATCGGAGCGGTTCCGGCTGTCATCATTGCTTCAGCTTTATCGGTTAAAATGGTCGTAATAACTATTGGGATTATTATTGTTCTTCAATTCCTTGAGGGGAATATCCTGTCACCCCTGATTGTTGGAAAAAGTCTTCATATGCACCCTCTTCTCATTATGCTCGCACTGCTGGCCGGCGGAGAAGCTGGAGGGATATTGGGCTTGATTATTGCAGTTCCGATTTTAGCTGTCATTAAAGTAAGTATGATACATGCAAAAAAACACTTTTCAAAAAATAAACAGTCAAAAATCAGCGGAACCTCATCATGATGTTGACAACAATAAAGGTAAATCGCTATAATGCGTCTATAAAGTTATATATTAAACATTTTGACGGAATGAGTATGTTATAGGCCATCTGCGTGAATGCATTGCTGCGTTCATAAAAGAGAGGGAGTTCCATGGCTGAAAGAACTTCCAGATGAAGGATAACAGAAAGCTAATCCTGAGTGCAGCTAATCCCTGCCGTATTTCCGCGTTAAGGATCTGAGAGATGGAAGATTGTCTAATGAACCGGATAAGGATCTGGCCTTTATACTATTAACTTCCATAATCAGGGTGGTACCGCGAGCAAGCTCTCGTCCCTGTCCAGGGATGAGGGCTTTTTTTGTTGTTTTTAGAAGTTTTTACATATTTTAGGAGGTTGGTTAGAATGAAACAATTATCAGGTGCTGAAATACGCCGAATGTTCCTGGATTTCTTTAAAGAGAAAGGACACGCTGTTGAACCGAGCGCATCCCTCGTTCCTCACGAAGATCCTTCCCTTCTCTGGATTAACAGTGGTGTCGCCACTCTGAAAAAATATTTTGACGGCCGTGTCATCCCAGAGAACCCAAGGATTACAAATGCCCAAAAATCCATCCGCACCAACGATATCGAAAATGTCGGCAAAACAGCAAGACATCATACTTTTTTTGAAATGCTGGGCAACTTCTCAATTGGTGATTACTTTAAAGAAGAAGCAATCATCTGGGCTTGGGAGTTTTTGACTGATAAAAAATGGATTGGCTTTGCTGAAGAAAAGCTTTCAGTTACGATTCATCCTGAAGATGATGAAGCTTTTAACATCTGGCGGGAAAAAGTGGGAGTGCCGGAAGAGAGAATTATCCGTTTGGAAGGAAATTTCTGGGATATTGGAGAAGGCCCAAGTGGTCCAAATACAGAAATCTTCTATGATCGCGGTACTGAATACGGAAATGACACAGAAGATCCTGAACTTTATCCCGGCGGTGAAAACGATCGCTATTTAGAAGTTTGGAACCTTGTGTTTTCTGAATTCAACCATAATCCAGATGGCACTTATACGCCGCTTCCTAAGAAAAATATTGATACCGGGATGGGGCTTGAGCGGATGGCATCTGTCGTTCAAAATGTTCCTACCAACTTTGATACAGACTTATTTATGCCGATTATCCGGGGAACGGAAGAAATCTCAGGCCGGAAATATGGAGCATCAAAAGAAACGGATGTTGCATTTAAAGTTATTGCTGACCATATCCGCACAGTGGCATTTGCAGTGGGTGACGGTGCTCTGCCTTCTAATGAAGGACGGGGCTATGTATTAAGAAGATTGCTTCGCCGTGCTGTCAGATATGCTAAACAAATTAATATAAACGAGCCATTTATGTATGAATTGGTGCCTGTGGTAGGAGAAATTATGCATGACTTCTATCCGGAAGTAAAAGAGAAAACAGAGTTTATCCAAAAGGTCATCAAGAACGAAGAAGAACGTTTCCATGAAACACTTCATGAAGGTCTTGCCATTCTTTCATCTGTTATCAAGAAAGAAAAGGAAAAAGGCAGCGATACGATTCAGGGTGAAGACGTTTTCCGTCTTTATGATACGTACGGATTCCCTGTTGAGTTAACAGAGGAATATGCTGAAGAAGAAGGTATGAAAGTGGACCATGCCGGATTTGAAAAGGAAATGGAGGGACAGCGTGAGCGTGCACGTTCAGCACGTCAGGATGTAGATTCCATGCAGGTCCAGGGCGGTGTATTAGGAGAGCTGAAAACCGAAAGCAAATTTGTCGGATATGATAAGCTTCAGACAGAAGCCATAATAGCTGCAATTGTGAAGGATGGGCAATTAATTGAAGAAGCTCATGCTGGTGATGAGATTCAGCTGATCCTGAATGAGACACCATTTTACGCAGAGAGCGGCGGACAGATTGCTGACCAGGGAACTCTTGAAGCAGAAGGATTAATGGTTTCAATTAAGGATGTTCAAAAAGCTCCGAATGGACAAAATCTTCATAGAGCTGTCGTTGAAAAAGGAACGCTGAAGGCTGAAGCATCTGTACTGGCTGCCGTAAATGAGCAAATCCGTTCAAAGGTAATCAAAAATCATACTGCAACTCACTTGCTTCATCAGGCTTTAAAGGATGTTTTGGGAGGCCATGTTAACCAGGCTGGTTCTTTAGTAGGGCCGGATCGCCTGCGTTTTGACTTCTCTCATTTTGGGCAAATTACTTCTGAAGAGCTTGAGAAAATTGAAGCGATTGTCAACGAACAAATTTGGCAAAGCCTTGAAGTTGAAATCAACTACAAGGACATTGAAGAGGCAAAGGCAATGGGGGCTATGGCTCTATTTGGTGAGAAATATGGCAAGATTGTCCGGGTTGTTCAGGTTGGTGATTACAGTCTCGAGCTTTGCGGCGGATGCCATGTTCCTAATACTGCTTCCATCGGATTGTTCAAGATCCAATCGGAAAGCGGAATTGGCGCTGGAACTCGCAGAATAGAAGCAGTAACTGGCGAATCTGCATACAAGCTAATGAATGACCAGATTACTGTATTAAAAGAAGCTTCAGGCAAATTAAAGACCAATCCAAAAGATTTGTCCGCAAGAATTGATGTGCTGCTTGGAGAAATGAAGCAGCTGCAGCGTGAAAACGAATCTTTATCAGCGAAATTGGGCAATATTGAAGCAGGGAGCCTGGTATCAAAGGCAAAAGAAGTCAATGGCATTACCGTTCTTGCTGAGAAGGTCCAGGCATCAGACATGAATAACCTGCGCAATATGGCTGACGATTTAAAACAAAAACTCGGATCTGCAGTTGTTGTATTAGGCAGTGTAAACGAGGGAAAAGTGAATATTATTGCCGGGGTGACAGATGATCTGATTAAAAAAGGCTTCCATGCGGGCAAAGCGGTCAAAGAAGTTGCTGCAAAATGCGGCGGCGGAGGCGGAGGCCGTCCGGACATGGCTCAGGCTGGCGGAAAAGACCCGGAAAAACTTGAAAGTGCTCTGCAATTTGTAGAAGAATGGGTTAAATCCGTTTGATATCCCAGTAAAGTAGTGTAAAATGGAGGTAACCAAGAGAGATTGTTCATCATCAGGAAGAAACAGCTTGTTCTTCACCATGTTTTCCTGTCAGGAACAAGATCATTTATTGATCGCTCTGTATATTCAGGCGGCAGGCCAAACAGTTATGAAGAGGGGGACAAGCGGGTAATGAACCGGATTCAATCCGGCAAATATAACCTATCCTATCCTTCATGCAGAAAAGCGAGGTGTAAGATATGAGCTCATTTGACAAAACAATGAGGTTTAACTTTCCTGAAGAACCAATCGAACAGGATGTGAATGAAGTTCTGTTTCAAGTGTATGGTGCCCTCCAGGAAAAAGGGTATAATCCTATAAACCAAATTGTCGGTTATCTGCTGTCCGGGGATCCGGCTTACATTCCCCGCCATAAGGATGCACGCAATATCATCCGTAAACTTGAACGGGATGAGATCATCGAAGAATTGGTTAAATCATACTTAAAACAGCAGCGTGAGGGGTAAACATGCGGACTATGGGACTGGATGTCGGCTCTAAGACAGTCGGCGTCGCTCTAAGCGATGCGCTCGGATGGACAGCGCAGGGCTTGGAAACCATCAAAATCAACGAGGAAGAAAAAGAGTTTGGTTTTGAAAGAATTGGTGAAATAATAAAAGAGCATGAAGTCAGTAAAATTGTTGTCGGTTTGCCTAAAAATATGAATGGAACCATTGGCCCACGCGGTGAAGCCAGCCAGTTCTTTGCTTCAGAGCTGGAGAAGCTATTTGGCCTTCCGGTCGTATTATGGGACGAGCGTCTCTCAACAATGGCAGCTGAAAGAGTTTTGCTTGAAGCGGATGTCAGCCGCAAGAAACGGAAAAAAGTCATTGATAAAATGGCAGCCGTAATGATTTTACAAGGCTTTTTAAATAGCCAAATTTAATGAGGTGAACAGAAATGAACCATGGAGATAACAACATTACTGTAATTGACGAGGAAGGCAACGAGCAGCTTTGCGAAGTATTGTTCACGTTTGATTCCGAAGAATTCGGAAAGTCATATGTCCTTTACTACCCAGTGGGGGCAGATGAAAATGATGATGAAGAAATTGAAATTCACGCATCAGCATTCAGCCCAAGCGAAGATAGCAAGGATGGCGAGCTGCAGCCGATCGAGACAGAAGAGGAATGGGATCTAATTGAAGAAATGCTAAACACATTCCTTGATGAGCAGGAAGATTAATTATACTGGCCCCCGGGCCAGTTTTTTATTTGCTTCTTTTTCGGCTGGAGCTGAATAAACCGAAAGTGCAAAATGTGGAAAAAAATGGCGAATCTTTTTGG
Source organism: Cytobacillus sp. EB106-05-05-XG126 (assembly GCF_058791715.1). Classification (NCBI taxonomy): domain Bacteria; kingdom Bacillati; phylum Bacillota; class Bacilli; order Caryophanales; family Bacillaceae; genus Cytobacillus; species Cytobacillus sp. EB106-05-05-XG126. The sequence continues at coordinate 329,414 of NZ_JBYTDU010000002.1, forward strand.
TTTTTGTAATATCCTGCGACTTCCAAAAGAAAATATAGTATAATAAGCCCGTGATGTCTCAGGAACAAAAAGAAAATACAATTTCTTAGGCCAGTTGGCAAGAAAACGTGCAGTTAATTTACAATGCTGTTTTTGCAAAGTTTTTTGCTTTTATAATATTATTTACTGAGTTGATTGCAGCGGCAGGCGCGAGACTCCAGCGGGAGTAGCGGGACAGGTGAGATCCCGCAGACACGAAGCGGTGAGGATGCTCACCGCCTGCCCCGAGGTTCGCTGAGCATCCTGGAGCGGAAATCAACGGACAATATTGAAAGGCGAAAATAAACAAATTATACGAAAAGAGCCATTTACAAAGCTAAGGTCTTTGGAACGGGGGGATATGTGATGTCGGCAGACGATCAAAAAGGGAAAAAAGAAATAATACGCGAAAAAATGATTGAGCGCCAAGGTGAAGCAAAAGTAGTCCGTAAAATTGTACTGATAGTTGCAATCATATTATTAATCTCAGCTGCTGCAGTGCTCGGCGGCGGATATTTTTATATTAATTCAGCTTTAAAGCCTGTTGATCCCGATAATAGTAAGCCGAAAAAAGTAGAGATACCAATCGGGTCTTCTGTTACAGGAATCGGCACAGTCCTTGAAGAAAATGGAATTATCAGGGATGCACGTGTTTTTAAATATTATGTGAAATTTAAGAATGAAGCTGGATTCATGGCAGGAGAATATGAATTGAAGCCTTCCATGAATATGAAGGAGATTCTGGATAGCTTGAAAACAGGTAAGGTAATGGAAGAAGTTGCTTTCAAGATCACCATTCCAGAGGGAAAACAGCTTGAGCAGATAGCAGGGATCATTGCAGAAAAAACTGATAAAAAACCAGAAGATGTGTTGAAAAAACTTAATGAAAAAGCTTTTATTAAGTCTTTAATGGCAGAATATCCTGGATTGCTTACAAAGGAAATCCTGGGTGAGAATATTAAATATCCTCTTGAGGGATATCTATTTCCGGCAACCTATCCTTTTTACAAAGAAGATCCGACTATAGAGGAAGTTGTCAAAGTTATGCTTGATAAAACGGCTTCAGTTATTAAAGAGTATAGCGGTGATATGGAGAAGCAGGAATATACTCCGCACAAATTATTGACAATGGCATCGCTCATAGAGGAAGAAGCAACGGCGAAAGTAGACCGTGATCAGATTGCGAGTGTTTTCTACAACAGGATTGACACAGGAATGCCTCTGCAGACAGATCCAACTGTTCTGTATGCACATGGTGAACATAAATCAAGGGTCCTATATAAAGACTTAGAAATCGACTCACCATACAACACGTATAAGTACCCTGGACTGACGCCCGGTCCAATTTCAAATGCAGGAGTTTCCTCAATTGAAGCAGCATTGGTGCCTGCAGAAACGGATTACCTTTACTTCCTTGCTACATCATCAGGAGAAGTTCTTTTCTCAAAGACATTGGATGAGCATAATCAAAAAAAAGCACAGCATATATCAAATAATTAAATTGGGAAAAGGGGAATGTGCAGATATAGCATTCCCCTTTTACTTATGGTAAAATAGATCAGGTGTTTTAATGTCTTTAAGATAGCGTAAATCACGGACAAGCATGGATACAGGCTCAACTAAGCCGGAATGCAGCACAGCGCATTTTCACATCCTATCTGTGAACGCTATTTTTTCATGTCTAAATAAAAAAACGGCTGAGACCTGAGTGTCTCTTAGAGCCGCAGCTTGACAATAAAATTCCATCTGATCGAGGTGATGCCAGCTTGATGAACGATAAGCTGCATGCATATATAGAGGAAATAATACCTGAAAGATCCCAGTTACTGGACAAAATGGAGCAGTACGCCAAAGAGCATAATGTTCCAATCATGGAGCTGGCAGGAATTGAAGCGATGCTTCAGCTTTTGCGCATTCAAAAACCGAAAATGATTCTCGAAGTAGGCACGGCAATTGGCTATTCAGCACTCAGAATGGCGTTCGCAGTTCCTGAATCGAAAATTGTTACTATTGAACGCGATGCGGAACGTTACCAGCTTGCCGAAAAGTATATAGAAGAAGCCGGGAAAAAGGAGCAAATCATCATCATTAAGGGAGATGCCCTGGAAGTCGAAGAAGATGTTGAAAAGCACGGACGCTATGATGCTATATTTATTGATGCAGCAAAAGGCCAATATCAGCGGTTCTTTGAAATCTATTCACGTTTTCTCTCAGATGGCGGTGTGATTATAACAGACAATGTCCTTTTCAAAGGCCTTGTGTGTGAACCAGATATAGAAAATAAACGTATCCGGAATATGGTTAGAAAAATTGATGTGTTTAATAAATGGCTAATGAGTCATCCTGAATATCATACAGTTATTTTGCCTGTTGGGGATGGCGTGGCAATTAGTAAAAAGAGGTGATTATAATGAATAAACCTGAACTGTTGGTAACGCCAACAAGTGTTGAAGATATCGGGCCCCTTGTGTCTGCGGGTGCAGATGCCTTTGTTGTAGGAGAACAGCGGTATGGACTGAGACTTGCAGGGGAATTCACAAGGGGAGATGTGAAAGAAGCGGTTCAACTTGCACACAAGCATGGGAAAAAAGTGTATGTGGCGATGAACGCTTTATTTCATAATGATAAAGTGCCTGAACTTGAAGGCTATATCAGTTTTTTAGATGAAATAAATGTTGATGCAATCATTTTTGGAGATCCTGCTGTATTAATGGCCGCCCGCTCGGCTGCGCCGGACATGAAGCTCCATTGGAATACAGAAACTACTGCAACAAACTGGTATACATGCAACTACTGGGGCAGAAAAGGTGCAAAACGCGCAGTCCTTGCAAGAGAGATTAATATGGATGCCATCATTGAAATAAAAGAGAATGCCGAGGTGGAAATTGAAGTGCAGGTTCATGGCATGACTGCCATGTTCCAATCAAAGCGCTCCCTGCTGGGCAATTATTATGAATACCAGGGGAAAGCCCTGGAAGTGGAAAACCGCAAACAGGAAAAAAATATGTTCCTTCACGATAAGGAACGGGAAAATAAATACCCGATTTTTGAAGATGAAAATGGCACTCATATCATGAGTCCTAATGACATCTGCATTATAGATGAACTGCAGGAAATGATTGAAGCGGGCATTGATTCATTTAAAATTGACGGGATATTAAAAACTCCTGAGTATATTGTTGGAGTGACTAAACTCTATAGAAAAGCTATAGATCTATGTGTCGAAAATCCGGACCAATACGATGAAATAAAAGATGGTCTTCTCACTGAAGTTGAAGAAATTCAGCCGGCGAATCGTCCGCTTGATACCGGATTCTTCTTTAAGGAAACTGTCTACTAATTTGACTATATTAAAAAGAAAGAGGAGGAAGCTCTATGGCAGCGGTAAAAGAAAAAATTTCCGAAATTGTCAACGGCAAACGGGTTATTGTAAAAAAGCCTGAATTGCTTGCTCCGGCTGGAAACCTTGAAAAGCTGAAGATTGCCGTCCACTATGGTGCCGACGCTGTGTTTATCGGCGGACAGGAATACGGCCTTCGTTCAAACGCAGGCAACTTCACTTTTGAAGAAATGAAAGAAGGCGTAGAATTCGCCAAAAAATACGGAGCAAAGATCTATGTTACAACTAATATTTTTGCTCATAACGATAATATTGATGGTCTTGAGGAATATTTGCTGGGCCTTAAGGAAGCAGGAGTTGCAGGAATCATTGTGGCAGATCCGCTGATCATTGAAACCTGCCGCCGTGTTGCACCGGAGATAGAAGTGCATTTAAGCACACAGCAATCCCTCTCCAACTGGAAGGCAGTCGAGTTCTGGAAGGAAGAAGGATTGGAGCGTGTCGTCCTTGCGCGTGAAACAAGTGCGGAGGAAATCAAAGAAATGAAGGAAAAGGTTGATATTGAAATTGAAACCTTCATTCATGGGGCGATGTGTATTGCCTACTCCGGTCGCTGCACACTCAGCAACCATATGACTGCACGTGATTCCAACAGGGGCGGCTGCTGCCAGTCCTGCCGCTGGGATTATGATTTGTATCAGCTTGAAGGAGAAAATGAAGTACCTTTATACAGCGAAGGAGATGCTCCTTTTGCGATGAGTCCTAAAGATCTTAAGCTGATTGAATCAATTCCGCGTATGATCGAATTGGGAATTGACAGTTTAAAAATTGAAGGACGCATGAAATCCATCCATTACATTGCAACAGTAGTAAGCGTGTACCGCAAAGTGATTGATGCCTATTGTGCAGATCCGGATAACTTCCAGATTAAGCAGGAATGGCTTGAAGAGCTTGATAAATGTGCAAACCGCGAAACAGCGACCGCTTTCTTTGAAGGGGTTCCCGGGTATAAAGAGCAAATGTTTGGAAATCATAGCAAAAAGACGAATATCGATTTCGTCGGGCTTGTGCTGGATTACAATCCGGAAACACAAATTGTTACCCTGCAGCAGAGAAACAAATTTATGCCTGGAGAGGAAGTAGAATTCTTCGGCCCTGAAATTGAAAACTTTACACAAGTCATCGATAAAATATGGGATGAAAAAGGCAATGAGCTTGATGCAGCGCGCCATCCGCTTCAAATTGTTCAATTTAAAGTTGATAAGCCGGTATACCCTGACAACATGATGCGAAAGGAGCTCTAATCAATGAAACGCAAACCCGTTGTAATTGGGGTGGCCGGCGGTTCCGGCTCAGGAAAAACGAGCGTAACTAAAGCGATTTATGACCGATTCAAGGGGCACTCAATCCTTATGATCGAACAGGATTATTATTATAAGGATCAGACTCATCTGCCCTTCGAGGAAAGGCTGAAGACAAATTATGACCATCCGCTTGCATTTGACAACGACCTGCTTATTGAACATATTGAAAGCCTGCTGAAATATGAGCCGATAAGAAAGCCTGTATATGATTATGCCATGCATACAAGGTCTGAAGAAGTAATTGAAGTCGAACCAAAGGATGTCATCATCTTAGAGGGCATTCTGATTCTTGAGGATGAGAGGCTCCGTAATCTGATGGACATGAAATTATATGTAGATACAGATGCAGACCTGCGGATCATCCGCCGCTTATTCAGGGATATAAAAGAGCGGGGACGCACCATGGATTCAGTCATTGAACAGTATGTAAATGTTGTACGGCCAATGCATAATCAATTTATTGAGCCCACGAAAAGATATGCTGACATCATTATTCCCGAAGGCGGGCATAATTACGTTGCCATTGATTTAATGGTCACAAAAATTCAAACAATTCTTGAACAAAAGTCATTTTTATGAAACAATAGCATTGAAAATGTTCTATAGGACTTATCCTTTTACCGAGTGGCTTTTTTAGATCTATTGCTTGTCCTGGTTCAATATAACCGTCAGCTAAATCTTTCAGAGCCGGTCAATATAAAAAGATGATCTGCGCGCCCTTTAACAAAGGACGCGCTCCTGTTCATTTTCTTGATAATATGATAAAAAGAAGTACATACATTATAGAACACATCCTTTTAAAGGATGTGTAATTCGAAGGAGTGAAGGTTTTGGCTACAGAAAAGGTTTTCCCAATGACACAGGCAGGTAAAGAAAAACTTGAGCAGGAACTTGAATACTTAAAATCGGTTAAACGCAAAGAAGTAGTTGAACGTATAAAAATCGCAAGAAGCTTCGGAGATCTTTCCGAGAACTCGGAATATGATTCAGCAAAAGAAGAGCAGGCATTTGTTGAGGGCCGGATTACTACTCTTGAAAATATGATCCGCAATGCAAAAATCATTCAAGAGGAAGAAATGGCTGGAGATATCGTTGGACTTGGCCGTTCCGTTACGTTCGTGGAGCTTCCGGATGGAGACGAAGAAACTTATACTATCGTAGGAAGTGCCGAGGCGGATCCTTTTGAAGGTAAAATCTCAAACGATTCACCAATTGCCAAGAGCCTGATTGGACGTACAGTCGGAGACGAAGTTACCGTTCAGACTCCTGGAGGAGAAATGAACGTACGCATTGTTTCCATTAAATAAGAATAGCTGGTTTGAAATCAGAAAACCTCGTCAAGACTTTTGACGAGGTGTTTTTTATGTGGAGAAAAAGAGCAGTTGGCTGGCTAATCGTTAGTTTCATAATTCTTTGTTTTTTAATGGGAAGGCTTATACAGCTGCAGCTTGTTTCAACAGAGCATTTTACAGGCAGGGAAATCAATCTTTTGGAAGCAAGTGTCCGTCAGCGCTCCCAGGAAATGATTATCGATGCCGGGAGAGGGGATTTTCTTGATCGCAGCGGTAATCCCATGACATTTGAAAACAAATCTGTTCTTATATTATTCCCCTTCCTCGCAAGAATGGATTGGGATATAAAAAAGATATCTGAAATTACGGGTGCTTCGGAGTATTCTTTGCGTCATTCTGTTGAGAATGCAAAAGAACCTTTTGCATTTGGAAGCCCGCAGCCCATTCAGCTGTCTTACGATCAAATGGAGAAAATCAATGATTTGAAAATTCCGGGTGTCTTTGCTGTTGAAAAGAAATACAGCCGTTCCGAAAAACCCGCATCCCAGCTAATTGGAATTACCGGCCAAAATCAGGACGTCCTTAATGAAAGGTACCCGGACAAAAATCTGTCTCCTGACACAATGATCGGCATTACTGGCATGGAGAAGAGCTTTGATGAATTTCTGCTTCCTGAAGGGGCATCAAAACTTGTTTATCATGTAGATGGAACAGGCGGACCCCTGTTTGGCATCGATGTAAAATATGTTGAACCGGCAAATCCCTTTTATCCGGTTAATATTAGGACAACTTTGGACTATGATTTGCAAATGATGGCTGAAAAATTGGCGGATCAGCATGGGATTAAAAAAGGCGGTATTGTCCTGCTTGATATAGAGACTAATTCAATTTTGGCAATGGTGTCGCGTCCATCCCTTAATAAACATAATCCATTTGATGAAGAAAGCAGAGGGACGATTAATCATATGATTAAACAGCAGATCATGGGATCGGTTTTTAAAACGGTAGTGGCAGCAGCCGCAATTGACCATGGTCTGGACGACCCTAAAAGGCAATTTGACTGCAGCAGGAAAATAAATGGGGAGCCGGATCTTAAATATCAGCATGGCATGCTGAATTTCGATGAGAGCTTTGCCAGGAGCTGTAATAATACATTTGCATCCATTGCTAAGGAATTAAAAGATATTAACCCGGATCTCCTTGAGGAGTATGCAGACAAACTGTCATTAATAGGTCCTGTAAGCTGGGAGGGAGATATTTATCACTTCAGCGATTTTAAACAGCTTCAGGACGAAGAAAAAGGACGGGTGTTTCTGTCTGAAGATGCTAAGAAAGACAGTAATTTTGCAGGCATGACAGGAATTGGACAGCATGAGGTGAGAGCTACTCCACTTGCTGTTGCCAACATGATGGCAGCTATAGCCAGAGGAGGAGAGAAAGAAATGGTCCGGGTTGCGTCAGAAATTGAATATAAAAACAGTACATCTCTTATAGAATTCGAGAAACAGAAGCTGCAGGGAGAAATAATTGCCCCGTTTACCGCTATGAAGCTTCAAAGGCTGCTAAGGGAAGTCGTAATCAATGAAGAAGGGACCGGCCGCTGGTTTAAAGAACTTCCTTACGAAGTTGCAGGCAAATCCGGCACTGCCGAAACGGGCATAATGGCAGATGGAAAGCAGCTTCACAATAAATGGTTCGCGGGTTATTTTCCATATAAAAATCCAAAATATGCCCTTGTAACTGTAAATCTGGAGGTTACTGAAGACACAGGAGGAGTGAATCCGCTCTTTGCTGATATAGTCAAAGAAATCTATAACTATAATCATAACCAGGAAACTCCTCCATTGGGCTCTGCAGACCAGTAAACAAATATGGTATAGTGTAACTTTCCGAATACTTCTGTCGTCCATTTAATTGCCGGCAGTACAGGTGTCCATAGGTTATTTCTTTTAACATAACCTGATTCCGTGTTAGAATGTTGACAGCCGCTGTTTGAGTAAAGTAATCCTCATTTTTTATATTAATTTCTTTCAAAGTATGTAGATTTGTGCACTAAGTATATGCACTGAGTTGATCTTCGCTGTGGGCACTTTACTTCTGCGTGAAGTGAGGGAATGCGAGACCCCACAGGCAAAGCCGAGGAGGCTCGCAGGACTCCCCGCGGGTTCGCTGCGTGCCTGGAGCGGAAATCAACAGACTAAATTATAAGTGAAAATTATATTATATTAGTGCATTAAACAGTTCATTTTGATATTTACTTGTAATTCTGACAGATTGGGGAGGAGAAAGTCTTGAAAGGGAATAACAGAGAATCCCGTTTTGGTAAACGGGAAAAAAGAAAAAAAACCAATATCATCTTAAATAGCCTTATTGCACTTGTCATCATCCTTATTATTGTTGTATCAGCCAAGATATTCTTCGGCGGTAATAATGACCAGGCACTTCCTGCCGATGAACAGACAGCATCTGAATCGAAGCAAAATGAGAAAAACAAGGGCAATGATATAGAGCAAAACGAGGATAAAGACGAAGAGGAAGCAGATAAAGAGTCTGAAGAAGAAGAAAAAGAAACAGAAGAGAATGCTGAAGAGGAACCTGAAGAAGATAAAGAACAAGTCGTAACAGAAGGCGGAAGCGGACCTGACGTTGAAAAAACGATTGAAAATCCATCATGGAAACCAGTCGGAACCTCTCAAACGGGAGAGCATACTGCTGTCTACGATCAAAATCATGCAGATTGGCAGGAGATGCTCAGTGCCATTTCTTATGCGACAGGTGTTGATCAGGGGAATATGACTGTTTGGTTCCTCGGAAATAATGGGCCCAATAGCTCTGTTGGGACAGTTTCCACAAAAGATCAAAGTGAAAAGTACCGTGTCTATATAGACTGGGTTGACGGAGAAGGATGGAAGCCATCCAGAGTAGAGGTCTTAAATGCAATAAATTAGTTAATAAGGACGCCAAGGCGTCCTTATTTTTTTGCTTTATAGTGAACCACCGCCGAGAAATAAGTCCTTCCATTCTCATCAAGATGCATTTGATGCGATACGTGGTGGACAGATAAAAGGATGGCTTTATTATGCTCAATCTGTAAATTTATCTTCTTTTCAAGCTCCTTTATAGTAGGAGCCTCATAAAACTCAACCTTATCTTCTATCAAATCAAACTGGAAATTCATCGTGATTCCCCCTTCCCTTCGATACTATCTTTTATTTTATGGGGTGAGTTTTAGTCTGGCAACTTTCAAAACCTGAGAGGTTAATGCATGAATTATTTACGAATATGGCAAACATCCCGTCTATGATGGTAGAATAGAGTTTGCATAAATCATATGGGCAAACTAATTCCATGAATGTAATCAAAGCATAGAAAGAGGTCTTAAAATGAAAATAGCTATTATTGGAGCAATGGAAGAGGAAGTTACTTTACTTAGAGATAAAATAGAAGATAAGCAACAGGATACTATTGCAGGATGCGAGTTTACAGCAGGAAAAATGAGTGGTGCGGATGTTGTGCTGCTCCGTTCTGGAATAGGCAAAGTAAATGCAGCCATGTCGACTGCCATCCTTTTGGAGCGGTACAAGCCGGATTATGTCATTAACACCGGTTCAGCTGGAGGATTTAATCCTGAACTGAATGTGGGAGATACGGTAATTTCGACTGAGGTTAGACATCATGATGTAGACGTTACCGCTTTTGGCTACGAATATGGACAGGTACCTCAATTGCCGGCAGCATTCGAAGCCGATCACAGCCTCGTGCAGATTGCTGAAGCATGCGCCAAGGAAATCGGGGATATCCAGGTTGTAAGAGGGTTAATTGCAACAGGTGACTCCTTCATGAGTGATCCTGCAAGAGTGGATTATATCCGTGATAAATTTACAGACCTTCAGGCAGTAGAAATGGAAGCAGCAGCGGTTGCTCAGGTTGCGCATCAGTTTGAGACTCCTTTTGTTGTCATCCGTGCCCTGTCAGACATTGCAGGAAAAGAATCTGATGTTTCATTTGAGCAATTTTTGGAGAAGGCAGCACTTCATTCTGCTACACTTGTAATGAAGATAGTAAATGCCATTAAGAATAACAAATAACTTTAAAAAGGGATAATCTCTTCCCTATTTTTCCTATCTTACATTATTTACATCACCTTCAAACTTGCTAAGTATGTTAAAGTAGAAACATAGTCTTTCTTAGAAGGTGATAATAAATGATGAACGAAGCAAAGAACTTATATCAAAAAATGGTTGATTTCAAGCGGTTTGCAATTACAATGCTCGCTATCGGATCGTTTTTTTACATTGGCTTAATTATCCCTGACACTGCAAATACAGTTTCTGATTTATATTTAATGGCTGGATCTTCTTCAGCTTTCCTTATAGGCTCAATCCTTTTCTTTATCCTTTCCAGACGATGCAGAACGAAATTGAATGAAACGGATGAAGGTCAGGAATACCTCATGAGAAAATAAGTAAAATCAACGTCCGGATATCCGGGCGTTTTTTTCATTGGCTATTTTCGTAAAGTATGTTGCTTCTTAATAACGAACACCGCACGAAGGAAATGCGTCAGCATTTTCAAATGCCCCTAGCGAAGAGCAACTCACTAAACTACACCCTGCAGCGGAAATTAACAGGCTGTATTTATAAAACAAAAAAATAAAATAAAAATTTATCAAAAAAGGTTTACAAACTGCATAATCGTGGATATAATTACCAGTGTAAGTGAAAATTCTAAAAAGGAGGTCGAATGAAATGATGTTAACTGCAATTGTATTAGGAACACAGCTAAATAAATATTGTACAAATTCGACCTACATGGAATGGATCGCTTAGATTTGCTTTATTGACATTACATATCCATGCCGCAGGGAGAATTGTGCCCTGCGGTTTTTTATGCCTTAATGGCAGGCCGCTGGGAGTATATCTCTTTGCGGCTTTTTTGTGCCTTTTGGCAGGATATGAAAGAGGAGGTGGAATATCTAATGACATTAAATATCTTATTTTTAACAGTCACGATAAAAAAACGTCACGTATCAGCAGAAGATGTTGTTCGTGAACAAATGGCTAAAAAAATTATTGAACAAAACCGTGATCGTCAATTCTCAATTTACCGTCCATTTTAATTTCAGTGACAAAAAAACAAGAAAGGTGGTTTGTTAAATGATTTACATTTTACAAGGACGTCAGGCAATTTTTTGGGTGGAGAAAGATTCCACCTAACAAAGCTGTAACCGGTTAGGAGGTAAGGAGCGTGTCTTTGCATATATTAATTTTAACCTTGAAATTCCGAAAGAAAAGGAACTGATCCACTTGATGCTGATTAACAGAATGTTCACATTCCTCCCGTTTTCTGAAGCAGAAACCATGTTACATTAAAGAAAATAAGGAATTAAAAAAGGGGTGTGGAGGATGTTCTGGATCGTAATGGGATTAGTTGTGTGCGGTACTGTCGGCTGCATCATTTCTGCTGAGGTAAGCGTAATAGAGTAATATGAAATATAAAAAAAGGACTGACTTCCGGATTGAGAAGTCAGTCCTTTTTGTTAGGGTAAATCCAGAGAAATAGGACAATTCCAGAAACTGCGAGCAATATCAGCAAGGTCTTTAAAGAAAAACCTTCAAAAATAAACTTTGCAAGGCTGTCAAGAAAAACAATAAAAAATACGAGGGCTAAAATTATTCTCTGACCATTCAAATTATCAAGACCTCTTTCTTCCTGATTGTTTATATAACTTGAAACGGAGCTATGTATACCGCACGCAGGCGATAAAAATTATACCATGAATAATTATATCCTATCATCATAGCGAAAAGCTTTATTGAAGGACTATTGGCTGAAAAAGTGAGGGGCGGAATTTTTTCTGAGGAAATTATCTGAATTGGACAGACAAAAACAACTCCATCCATACATAGGAATTAGTTATAGGCATTTTTGAACGCATTATAAGCGGGGGTGGAACGATGTCCGGTATTTTAACTGCACTCGGGTTTTTGGTTAAGGAGATAGTGTTTCTTGTATCTTATGTAAAAAATAATGCATTTCCTCAACCGCTGTCTCCTGCAGATGAAAAGAAATACCTGCGTTTGATGGCTGCAGGCGATTCGCATGCCCGTAATATGCTTATTGAACATAATCTAAGGCTCGTTGCCCATATTGTAAAGAAATTCGAAAATACAGGGGAGGATTCTGAGGATCTGATTTCAATAGGGACAATTGGACTGATAAAGGCCATCGAGAGCTATTCGGAAGGGAAAGGCACAAAGCTTGCCACCTATGCAGCCCGCTGTATTGAGAATGAGATACTGATGCACTTACGGGCACTGAAGAAGACTAAAAAAGATGTATCCCTTCATGATCCTATTGGGCAGGACAAAGAAGGCAATGAAATATCTCTTATTGATGTTCTTAAGTCGGAATCTGAGGATGTTATTAATACGATTCAGCTAAATATGGAGCTGGAAAAAGTGAAGGAGTATATTGATGTTTTAGATGACAGAGAAAAAGAAGTCATTGTCGGCAGGTTCGGACTTGACCTGCAAAAAGAAAAAACACAAAGAGAAATTGCCAAAGAGCTTGGCATTTCAAGAAGTTATGTCTCCAGAATTGAAAAGAGAGCATTAATGAAAATGTTTCATGAATTTTATCGGGCGGAAAAAGAAAAAAGGAAAAGTAACAGCTAAAGGGACAGTTTGACTGTCCCTTTAGTTATTTAATTCTGCCGTTTTTCAATAGGAGCTTCCAGTTCTCCCCGCTGTCTGCAGATTCATATACATCTTTTAAATAAGTTGAAACAGCAAGCTTTCCGTCAGATTTATGTTCGGCAGCAATGTATGTAATAGGGTTGTCATAGCTGAGAAAAGGGATTTTAACCTGTGAGTTTTCCATCGTTTTAAGATCGATTTTGCTCATTTGGACCTTTTCCTGATCTGCATAGGCATAATACAAGCTGTTTTCCGTAAATGCGAGGGCTGTAGCCATAATTGGCTCAGATACTAACTTTACAGTTTCCCCTTTATCCTGTGAGTAAAAGATGCCGCTTCTTGTTGACATGGCCATGATTTCAGGATTAGTTGGATGTGCTGCAATCATACCAAGTGTGTCGGCCTCAAGTCCTTTTAAGCTGACTGGATCCCATGTTTTTCCTGCGTCCTGAGAGCGGTATACACCTGCCTTGAGTTCATCGTTATTTTCCTGATTGATCATATAGATTAGATTGGTATCATAGCCTGCAGCTAGAAAAGGAAAGGAACTTGTTCCGCTAAAAGCCAGTTTCTTGAAAGAGGCTCCTTTATCTGTACTTTTCACAATTCCAAGAGGGTTTTTTATAACGGAATTCTTATCAGGATGGCCGCTGACAATAAATCCATCTTTGACAGCCTGAAATCCCATATAGTCATGGTTAAGAGAAGTCGTCTCATGCCAAATGCCATCTTTGAAAAATTTTAAGCCTTCGCTGGATGAAAGGTAAAGTCCGGCATCATTTCCGGGATATCCAATTCCTTGAATATGCTCGATTTGCTGGGCTGAGGCCTCAATAATAGTATAATCAGTTGCTTCTGAAGTTTTATTTGAAGGTTCATCAGCAGTTTTCTTACTTTGCTCATCCTCCACAGAACAGCCGGCAGTGAGCAATAAAAGGAGAACCGCCAAAATCGTTCTGCCATGTTTCATTTGTTTCACTCCAATCCATAACTTTCAATGGTTATAATTATCGATGTCATTATATAGTATTTCAGCAAAAAATAAAAAACCCTTGCCTGTGGAAGGGTTCAAATTAATGGCTACCTGTTATGAATGAAGAAAAAACTTATTTCTCTCCTGATACTTGATATCGGAAAGGTGTTTTGTCATTTTGCCAGACCCCTTACAGGCAGGGCAGGTTTTCTTTATGAATTTACATGCTGTTATGCTGCCTGTGCCTTTGCATTTTTTGCAGATTGAGATAATCTTCATTTAACACTCCTCCCATAAAATTCCTTCTAGTATATTCTATGAATTATTCTAATAGAGGTGCTAAGAAAACATCAGTTTTAAACCGTGATTTAGTACAAAAGCCTAAGCGATTGTCCATTTAATACATATCTTAGTAATAGAAGGCGAAGGGAGGTAATTGGTTATGCCTTATGGTTATGGCGGGTATCCTGTTCCCCCTCCTTATCCATGCGGTTATTATGGCGGAGGCGGGTTCTGGCTGGCCCTCGCAGTTGTCCTGCTGATCCTGCTGCTTGTTTTTGGGGGATTTGTTTATTATGGCGGCTATTTCAGGTAGCGATAACCAGCAATTGGCTCATATCTTAGGATATGGGCTCTTTTATGTGTTATTTTATAGAAATTTCGGAAAAATCAAGGTATAATATTTCTGCAGCCGAAACTTTTTAAGGGGGGATTATATGACTGCAACAGCATATTCGTCCGTGTGGGATTTAGATGTTTTTTTTAAGGGTGGAAGCGACTCAGCTGAATTTAAACAGCATTTACAGGAAACAAGAAAACATATTGATTCATTTTCTAATCTAATACATAATTGGGAGCCTTCTAACTCAGCTGAAGATGCCGATGAAATAAGTAAAATTATTGAGCTGTTTCAGCAGACGGCAAGAAAAGTGCGCCAGGCCGGAGCCTTTGTCAGCTGTCTTCAGGCACAAAATACCGAAGACAAAAAAGCGAAAGACCTTAGAGGCGCAACTACGGAATTGAGTGCAGGTTTTCAAAACGCTTTAACTGTATTTGATCAGAAGCTGGCAAGTTTAGATCACGGTGCATGGGAGCAAATAATAGGTGATCAAAATTTAAATGAACTCTCATTTGTATTAAGCGAGCGTCGCGAAAAAGCCTCAGAAAAGCTTTCGCAGGAGGAAGAGACTGTCATTAATGCTCTTGCTGTTGATGGTTACCATGGATGGGGCCAGATGTATGACGTAATAGTAGGAAACATAAAGATTCCATGCACTGAAAATGGTGAGATAAAACAGCTGTCAGTTGGGCAGGCTTCCAATAAGTTTTCAAGCCCTGACCGAAAGTTGCGCAAAGAAGTTTTTGATAATTGGGAAAAGTCATGGAACAGCCAGTCTGACTATCTATCCAAGACTCTAAATCACTTAGCCGGTTTTAGATTAAATGTATATAAATTAAGAGGCTGGGATGACTTTCTTAAGGAACCGCAGGATTTAAACAGGATGAAAAAAGAAACCCTGGAGACAATGTGGGGGGTAATTTCCCGAAATAAAGCACCTCTTGTTAAATATTTGGAGAGAAAGGCAAAGCTTTTAGGTTTAGAGAAATTAAGCTGGTATGACCTGGATGCGCCGCTCTCCGAGTCAGAAACGAAATTATCCTATCAGGAGGGCGCAGAATTTATCCTTGAGCAGTTTGCCCAATTCGGAGAAGAGATGACCTCCTTTTCTAAAAAAGCCTTTGAAGAAAAGTGGATTGAAGCTGAGGACCGTCCAGGAAAGGCGCCAGGCGGTTTTCATACTTACTTTCCTGAAGACAGCCAATCAAGAATTTTTATGACATACTCAGGGACACCATCCAATGTTTCTACCCTTGCACATGAACTCGGGCATGGTTTTCATACATATGCAATGAGAGATCTTCATTTGCTGAATCGAAATTATGCCATGAATGTTGCAGAGACAGCTTCTACTTTTGCAGAAATGATTGTCTCTGATGCCGCAGTGAAAAAAGCAGGGTCAGAAGAAGAGAAGCTGGCACTATTAGAAGATAAAGTACAAAGATCTGTTGCACTGCTAATGAATATCCATGCGCGATTCCTGTTTGAAACCAGATTCTATGAAGAAAGAAAACAGGGAAATGTGAGTGCCGAACGCCTGAATGACATCATGGCGGCAGCCCAAAAAGAGGCTTATGGCGACGCGCTTGATGAGTATCATCCGTCCTTCTGGGCTTCAAAACTGCATTTCTTTATTACTGGCGTGCCATTCTATAATTTCCCATATACTTTTGGGTATTTATTCTCGCTCGGAATCTATGCACAGGCACTAAAAGAAGGGAAAGGATATGAAGAAAAATATATAGCGTTATTAAAGGATACTGCATCGATGACAGTTGAAGATTTAGCGATGAAGCATTTAAATGCTGATTTAACCAAGCCTGAGTTCTGGGAAAGTGCCGTGCAATTATGCATGGATGATGTGGAAGAGTTCCTGGCATTAACAGGTGATAAATAAAATATAGAAGCCGCGCTCTTATTTTGAGCACGGCTTTTTTACATTTTTTTCAGCCTGAAAGGGCTTATCATTAAAATTGAAAGTATCAGCATTATGAAAAGGAATATAGGTGAAGGCCAATAAGGGACAGCCAGAAAACATAAAGTGGCGAGGCATCCGGAAGCTGTTATTGGCAGGCCGGTAAAATAGCCGTTATTCTCACTAATGTTAAACCGGGCGAGCCGCAAAGCTCCACATCCTATATATAGAGCAGTCAGGAAGGCGCCGGGTGCCCCGAATGCATAAAGTACTCCCAAGTAAAGGAGCAGTGCAGGTGCAACTCCAAACGAAATAATGTCACTCATCGAATCCAGCTGCTTTCCTAATTCCGATTCAATATTCATTTTCCTTGCTGCCATCCCATCAAATCGGTCAGCAAGAGCTGCGATAAAGATCAGCAGCACACTCAATTTCAAATTGTCATTAATAGAAAATAGTATAGCAAAGCACCCTAAGAATAAGTTAGACAGTGTTAAGATATTGGCAGTCTGAGCCTTTAGCTTCTTAATGGTTAAATCAAGAACATCCTGAGAAAACATATCGAACACTCCTTGCAGCGGGGAATCACAGCTTGCAGACTTTAGGAAGTTTTTCTAACAGTTATGTGTAAATGTCTTTTGGCAAATGGGAACTATCGGGAAGGGCAGAAAAAGAAGTAATCTGCAAATTTACTGAAGCTAATAATAAAAAAAGCGCCAAATCTGAGGAAGTCTATGGCAAACTTAGTTTTATATGTTATATAATAATATTTTATTCTATGCTTTTTATGCCTGTTCGTAAAGAACATATTTAGTTAGGGGGCATTTCCTTTGTTAAAACCTGTATATCGACTGCTGATTGAATTGACAAATGGAAGATGGACATCCGGTATACTTCAGAAATTTGCACAATCAAGTTTAAGCAGGAGGGTCATTCCTTCATTTTCAAGAATTTATAATATTAATGAGAGTGAAATGGAAAAAAAACTGCATGAATATCCAACACTTCATGAGTTTTTCATTAGAAAGCTGAAGGAAGGGGCACGAGTAACCGATGAGAGCCCTGATTCAGCAGTAAGTCCTGTAGATGCTGTAATCGAAGATATTGGGGATATCCGGGAGGATCGTATAATTACAGTAAAAGGGAAGAACTATTCCATCTCTGAGATGCTTGGTGCAAATAAAGCAGGGAAATATGCAGGCGGCACTTACATGATCTTTTATTTAAGTCCGAGCCATTACCACAGGATACACAGCCCGGTCACTGGAAAAGTAGCAGATCAATGGATTCTGGGGTTAAAATCTTTTCCGGTTAACAAATGGGGTTTAAAATATGGAAGAGAAACGCTTTCTAAGAATTTCCGGAGCATAACGGAAGTAAAGCATGGTGATTCAGCAATCGCAATTGTGAAGGTGGGTGCTATGTTTGTAAATTCCATCGAACTTACCCATGAAGGGGATCAGCTTGAAAAAGGAAAGGAAATGGCCTATTTTACATTTGGCTCTACCGTCATTCTCTTATTTGAGAAGGGGAAATTCCAGCTTGAAAAGTCAATTAAGACTCCTGCTCATATTAAAGTAGGAGAGCGGATTGGAATTCTATTGTGATTGTGCAGGCCAATTGTTGCGGTCTTAAATATGGAGAATAAAAAAAGCCCTATTCAGGGCTTGTCCATTTTTAGGATGTAACTTTTATTCTGTTTGATAGTGAACGACGGTGGATTTCTGTTTCAATTAAACGGATGAAGTCTTTGCTTAGCTGCAGTTCCTTTGCTTTATAATAGGATTCGATTAATAATTCATCTGACAGTTTACGCATTCCTGTCCCACCTCCAGGTCCTTGATATTTCAGTTCTAAAAGAATTATTTTATACATATAATGTAAGATTTTATGTTGTACCCCTACTCTAGCAAATTAAAACGATTAGAACAACTGTTCTCTTATCCACAGGAAACCGTGGATAACCTGTGATTATTTTGTTTATAAAAAGGGAAAAAGTATTAAAATCATATTGGATTATGTGCATAAAGTTATCCACAGGTGTGAGGAGCAGTTGATTTTTGTCGAAAAATTTTTATTTTAAGGGTGAATAACAACTATTCCGTGGAAATTTACTGAGTTTTGAGTGTCTTTCCCCATTTTGTGGAACCGTATAAAATAGAACTGCCTGATTGTATCCGTCATTCTTATTTTGAAAGAGCGGGTGAAATTGGGTATGATGAAATCGGTGTTTTATCCAGTGAAAGGCTGCAGACCCTAATTGTCCTTAAAGACGGTGAATTAGTTGAGGGCAGTAGAAACATTTTTGCCGGACAATATGAATAAATGATTGAGGTGTAAATATAGTGTTAAAGCAATTTTTGCCTAATCAGCATGTTAAAAGTATTTTTGAAATAACTCCACACAGTTTACAGGAAAAAGGAGTTAAAGGGATAATCACGGACCTGGATAACACTCTAGTCGAATGGGACAGGCCGAATGCAACACCGAAGCTGATTAGCTGGTTTGAAGAAATGAAGCAAAGCAACAT
This sequence comes from Cytobacillus sp. EB106-05-05-XG126, assembly GCF_058791715.1. Lineage (NCBI taxonomy): Bacteria > Bacillati > Bacillota > Bacilli > Caryophanales > Bacillaceae > Cytobacillus > Cytobacillus sp. EB106-05-05-XG126. Next base: position 348,163 of record NZ_JBYTDU010000002.1, read on the forward strand.
CAAGGTTACCATTGTGTCTAATAATAATGAAAATCGTGTAAAGGCTTTTTCCGATCCCCTTGATATTCCGTTTATTTATCAGGCTAGAAAGCCAATGGGCAGGGCCTTCCGGAGAGCTCTATCCGAAATGGGGCTGAGAAAAGAAGAAACAGTAGTGATTGGAGACCAATTGCTGACTGACGTGCTGGGAGGAAACAGAAGCGGTTTCCATACTATTTTGGTCGTACCTGTAGCTCAAACTGACGGATTTGTTACGAAATTTAACCGTCTGGTGGAGAGACGGATTTTAAATTGGTTCAGAAAAAAAGGAATGATTCAGTGGGAGGATTAAAAAGTGAGTGAAGAACAATTTGTTTGCGTAGGCTGTGGAGTAAAAGTTCAGTCAGATAACCCTGATGAGTTGGGTTATGCTCCTCAATCAGCTCTGCAGAAGGAAACAATTATTTGCCAGCGCTGTTTCAGGCTGAAGCATTATAATGAAGTTCAGGATGTAAGCTTGACTGATGATGATTTTCTGAAAATCCTGAATGAAATTGGACAAAGTGATGCACTTATTGTGAAGATTGTGGACATTTTTGATTTTAACGGCAGCTGGCTTCCAGGTCTTCACCGTTTTGTGGGCAGCAATAAAATCCTTCTGGTTGGGAACAAAGTTGACCTGCTTCCAAAGTCCGTGAAGACAAACAAGCTGATTAACTGGATGAAGCAGGAATCAAAACAGCTGGGGCTGAAACCGGAAGAGGTTTATCTGGCTAGTGCTGCAAAAGGGTACTCCATTAACGAAATTGCAGCAGCCATCGATCATTATCGGGAAGGAAAAGACGTTTATGTAGTAGGATGTACTAATGTAGGTAAATCGACTTTCATCAATCGTATATTAAAAGAAGTAACAGGTGAGGGAGATGTCATCACTACTTCCCACTTCCCAGGGACGACTCTTGATATTATCGAGATACCTCTATCTGACGGAAAGGCTTTAGTGGATACACCAGGTATAATTAACCATCATCAGATGGCCCATTATGTAGATAAAAGGGATTTAAAGGTGATAACACCTAAAAAGGAGATTAAGCCTAAGGTTTACCAGCTGAATGAAGAGCAGACCCTGTTTTTTGGCGGACTGGCCAGGTTTGATTACATTGCTGGCGGCCGGCGGTCATTTGTTTGCCATTTCTCCAATGAATTAACTATTCACCGCACCAAAACAGAAAAGGCGGATGAGCTATATGAGAATCATGCGGGAGAAATGCTAACGCCGCCAAGAATAGAGCAGATGGAAACCTTCCCGGAACTTGTGAAACATGAATTCACAATAAAAGACCCGAAAACGGATATAGTATTTTCAGGACTTGGCTGGATAACGGTAAATGAGGGTGGGGCCAAGGTAGCTGCATATGTTCCCAAAGGTGTCCATGCCATGATAAGGAAGTCTTTAATTTAGGCTGTGTTTTGCATTTGCTTACGCTTTTCAAAAGGGGTGAGGATTTTTGAAAAAGCTGTTTGGAGTGATTGGGGATCCAATTTCCCATTCAATGTCCCCTGCTATGCACAATGAATTATTTAAGATTTACAATATTGATGCTCATTATCAGCCATTTCATGTATCCAGGGGAAATCTGAATGACGCTATTAAAGGGTTCAGGGCAATCGGCATTGCGGGATTTAATGTTACAGTACCCCATAAGGAGGCTATCATTCCTCTTTTAGATGAACTGGATCCTCTTGCTGAGGCAATTGGGGCAGTTAATACAGTGGTCAATCAGGAAGGTAAGCTAATAGGCTGCAATACGGATGGAAGCGGATTTGTAAAAGGCCTGCTGAATCAAAACCAATCAATTAATGACAAAAAGGTTCTGATAGTGGGGGCAGGCGGGGCTGCAAGAGCCATTTATTTTACAATTGCTAAAGAAGCCCCGGCGCTTTTGGACATTTGCAATCGGACTCCTGAAAGGGCAGAACAGATTTTGAATGATTGCCCTTTTGAGGTTCCTGCTCGTGTGCTGAACCGGCAGAAAGCAGAGGAAAGTCTGGAAACATACGATTTAATTGTTCAGACTACATCAATTGGAATGCATCCGGAAATTGGCCAAAGCCCGCTTTCGGTACATAATCTTAAGCCTGGAGCCTTTATCAGTGATATCATCTATAATCCGCTGCAAACCAGGCTTTTAAAGGAAGCTGCCGTAAAGGGCGCCGGAGTTCAGAATGGTATTGATATGTTTGTGTATCAGGGAGCCCTTTCTTTTGAAATGTGGACTGGCATTGGGCCCGACATTGAAAGAATGAGACAAAAGGTTTTAAATCAGCTGGGAGGATTATTATGCTAACAGGAAAGCAAAAGCGTTTATTGCGATCAAAAGCGCACCATTTAAACCCTATTTTCCAAGTGGGAAAGGGCGGGGTTAATGAAAACATGATTAAGCAAGTAGGAGAAGCACTGGAAGCCCGTGAGTTATTAAAGGTTTCAGTCCTTCAAAACTGTGAAGAAGACAGAGATACGGTAGCACATCAGCTGTCAGAAGGCGCGAAGGCTGATGTTGTCCAAATCATCGGAAATATAATTGTTTTATACAAAGAATCAAAAGAAAACAAACAAATCAACTTGCCGTAAGCTTCGGGGAAATTAAACTGAATGTATGGAGGAGTGTAAATGGAAAAGGTAGGCATACTTGGAGGGACCTTTAATCCGCCTCATTTAGGGCATCTCATTATTGCAAATGAGGTAATGTCTTCCCATGGTTTGGATGAAGTATGGTTTATGCCGAACCATGAGCCTCCCCATAAAAAGAGGTCAGACAATGTCAGCAGCCGTGATCGAATAGAAATGCTGAAACTGGCATTGCAGAATCATCCTGGCTTTAAAATGGAGTTGATTGAGCTGGAGCGGGAAGGTCCTTCATTTACCTACGATACGATCAGGATTTTGAAGGAACACTATCCTCAAAAGCAATTTTATTTTATTATTGGAGCTGACATGGTTGAATACTTGCCCAAGTGGCATAACATTGACAAACTTCTTGAATTGATTACCTTTATAGGAGTAAGGCGGCCATCTTACAATTTGCAGACTTCGTATCCGATTCTTTATGCTGACGTTCCTGAAATGGGAATCTCCTCAAGTATGATCAGAAGCCGTGTAAAGGAAGGCGGTACTGTACGATATCTGGTACCGGATTCTATAAGGAGTTATATAAAGGAGAATCATTTATATGAATCGTGAAACAGCTCTGGATATTGTAAAGGAGCAGCTGACTGAACATCGCTACCTTCATACAGTCGGAGTGATGGAAACAGCCATTAAACTTGCAGAGAAATATGGCGCTGATAGTAAGAAAGCTGAATTGGCAGCCATTTTTCATGATTATGCTAAGTTCCGCCCTAAGGAAGAAATGAGGGAAATTATCATTAAGGAAGGTATGCCAGCCGAGCTTTTGGATTACAATAGTGAACTTTGGCATGCTCCTGTCGGTGCTTTTTTGGCTGAGAAAGAAGCGGGAATCCATGATAAAGAGGTACTGGATGCAATAAGATATCATACTTCTGGGAGACCGGGAATGGCACTTCTTGAAAAGATCATTTATCTTGCAGATTATATTGAACCTGGAAGGCATTTTCCGGGAGTTGACGAAGTGCGTGATTTAGCACAGACGAACTTGAACAAGGCTTTAATAAAATCTGTTCAAAATACCATCATGTTTTTGATGAAAAAAGGGCAGCCTGTATTTCCGGCTTCCTTCGAAACTTATAATGACCTTGTAATGAATAAGGAGGATTGATCAAATGAAAGAAAATACTATGCTGATGACGGCAGTAAAAGCAGCGGATGATAAACGTGCAGAAGATATAACGGTTCTTAATATGAAGGGAATTTCCCTGATTTCGGACTACTTTGTTATTTGCCACGGAAACTCTGATAAACAAGTGCAGGCCATTGCTCGGGAAATGAAAGAAAAATCAGAAGAACACGGGTTTACGGTTAAGCGAATGGAAGGCTTTGATGAAGCAAGGTGGATTCTGGTTGATATGGGTGATATTGTTGCACATATTTTCCATAAGGATGAAAGAAGCTACTATAATCTGGAAAGACTCTGGGGGGATGCCCCGGTCGAAAACGTTCAGGGCATTCTTAACCAATGAGCTACGGAAAGTTCGCTTATCTCTATGACAGGCTGATGGAAGATGTTCCTTATGACAGCTGGATTAAATTGGTCAATGAAAAGCATGCGGAATTTAATGTTTCAGGCAAACAATTACTGGATCTTGCATGCGGCACAGGACAGCTTTCCATAAGGTTAAGTGAACAGGGCTATAATGTAACCGGTGTGGATTTATCAGAGGATATGCTGGCTGTAGCTCAATCAAAGGCGGAGCAGAAAGGTCTGAAAATCCCCTTTTATCTGCAGAACATGGCAGAGCTTGTAGGGTTTAGTGAATTTGATATTATTGGCATCTTTTGTGATTCTCTGAATTATCTGGAGACAGAATCAGATGTGAAGAACACTTTCCGGCGGGTCCATAGCTATTTAAAAAACGATGGTCTATTTATTTTTGATGTTCATTCCATTTATAAAATTATGCAGATATTTATGAACCAGACCTTTGCTGAAAATGACGAGGAAATTTCATATATCTGGCACAGCTTTCAGGGCGAATACCCCAATTCTGTAGAGCATGATCTTTCATTTTTTGTTCTGGACGCAGAAACAGGAAAGTATGACCGATATGACGAACTTCATTTGCAGCGCACTTATCCTATTGATCAATATAAAAGCTGGCTTGAGGAATGCGGTTTTGACCTTGTTGACGTTTCAGGAGATTTTAAAGAAGGACCGCCAGACACCCAGGCTGAACGAATCATTTTTATTGCAAAGAAAAGACACTAAAAAAACAGCCGGGTTCTCGGCTGTTTTTTTTAAAATAGTGAAGGATTATTTCCATTAACGTCGAATAGCTAGTGGAGAGAATACTGCTTTTTTACTTCGACAAGATCTTCGTCAAACTTGGAATGTGTCGCCTGGAATAAGTGTTCAAATACACTGCCGAGCTCGCTTTCAAGAATTTTAATTCCCTCTCCTGTAATTCCTCCTTTGACACACACCTTTTCCTGCAATGTAGGCAATGTATAAAAACCTTTTTTCAGTAATTCCCCAAGCCCGATCAGCATTTCTCCTGCAAGCTTTGTAGCTGTTTCATTATCAATCTCCGTTTCCGCAACTGCCGCATTGATGAAGCGCTGTGTCAAGTAGCTGAAAAAGGCAGGTCCGCAGCTGACAATATCCGAAGAAACCCTGGTAATCGCTTCCTCTATAAAGACAGGTGTGGAGATGCTTTCAAAAAGCTTGTTAAGTTCCCCTTTCCATTGCTCGCTGCACTGTTCACCGAATGATAATAATGACACCCCTGATAAGGCCCGGTTAGTAATGCTTGGAATCGCCCTCGCTGCTGAGCAAGGCACAATTGATTCAAGCTGTTTTACACTAATAGGGCTGGTTATGGACACTACACATTTATCTTCTGACAGGAACGGCAAAATATCCTGAACGACATTATATACATCATGAGGCTTTACACAAATAAAGATCAGCGAAGAACAATGAGCGGCCTCTCTTGCATTATTTACAACGGTAATTTCCTGATGTGTTTCTTTTATTTCCTTCGCTTTTGCCACTGTCCGATTAGTTATAGTCATGGAGGCCGGGGAAACGGCTCCTCCATCCAGGAAGGCCTCGGTCAAAATTCTCCCCATATTACCTGTGCCAATGATTCCGATTTTCAATGCTATATCCCTCCTTTAAAAGCAGGCTCTCTCATATAACGATATGTATCAAAAAAACATTTATTCCAAAAAGAAAGGATGATCCATAGTGCCCGAATGGCTAAAAACCTATAAATTTTACTTTGCAGGAGGTGCGATTGCATTGGCTGCACTCCTCTATCATTTTTTAATGCCCGTTCAGGAGACTGAAGCATTCCCTGAGATTGAACAGTCAATTTCTTTGAATGGAGAAGAAGGTACAGAAAAAGCAGGTGATATGCAGGCTGAACAGGTGCCACAGGCGATGAAAGCAGATATTAAAGGAGCAGTAAAAAAGCCGGGAGTGTACGAAGCAAAAGAGGGTCAAAGGGTAATAGACCTGCTGGAAAAAGCAGGGGGACTGACAGAAAAAGCGGATAGCACTAAAATTAATTTTGCCCTGAAAATTACAGATGAAATGGTGATATATGTTCCGGAAGAGGGTGAAATTCTTGAGGAGACGCGGGCGGGAGCCGGAAATGGCGAGGTTAAAGGACAGCAGGATAGCGGAAAGGTAAATTTAAACGGGGCGGATGAAACAGAATTGCAGACATTGCCGGGGATTGGCCCCTCTAAGGCTGCAGCCATAATTGAACACCGCGATACAAATGGACCCTTTAAGGATATTGAGGATTTGAAATTAATATCAGGGATAGGGGAAAAAACCTTTGAAAAACTCAAAGAGCATATTAGTGTAAACTAATTTCATTCCATTGACCTGCACAAGCTTGAGGCTTACACTTATTGAGAGAAAGAGATATATTTTAATTCAGGGCAAACAAGCCTGTGTAAAGGGGAGAGACAGATGGACCGGATTTCCTGGAACCAATATTTTATGGCACAAAGCCATTTGCTTGCTTTGAGGAGCACATGTACAAGACTTGCGGTCGGAGCAACCATTGTAAGGGATAAGAGAATCATTGCAGGCGGCTATAATGGATCAATTGCCGGCGGTGAACATTGTGTTGATGAAGGCTGCTATGTTATTGATAACCATTGTGTCAGGACCATTCATGCGGAAATGAATGCGATTTTACAGTGTGCAAAATTTGGGGTGCCGACAAGTGATGCAGAAATATATGTAACTCATTTTCCGTGCCTTCAATGCTGCAAAGCAATTATACAGGCGGGAATTAAAACAGTTTACTACGCACAGGACTATAAAAATCACCCTTATGGAATTGAACTCTTTGAGAAGGCTGGTGTGAAATCTGTCCAGGTGGCGGCTGAAAAAGTATCCTTCGATGACAGCATACAGGAAAAACGTGATTTTATAGAGGATTTAATCCATGAGCTTGAAAAAAGCGGTAAAAATCAGGACATTTTGAAAGGCTTTAAAGAAAAAAAGGACAAGCTTTTTCAAAATTAATCCATTAAAGAAGCAGCACCTTCAATGATAAGTTGCTGCTTCCCTTCAAAAAAACTAAAGGAGCAAATGATATGAAAGGCAGATGGATCTACGCAGCTGCTGCCTCACTCCTGGGAAATTTGACATCATTACTTCATCCGGCGATTACTGTCATTTTTTCCCTTCTTGCCCTTTTCCTTTTAAAAAGAAATATCTTGACTAAACAGAACATGACCATCCTGATTTTGATTTACCTTTCCTTTATCATAAGGAGTGAATTAGCGGCAGAATATAACAGGACAAGTCTTACAGGAAATGAGGGTGATTTTGTAATTACCCTGTCAGAATCAGTGAAGATAGATGGGGACCTTCTCACAGTCCTAGTTGAATTGACCGAAAAAAAGGAAAAGCTGGCTGCCAGATATAAGATTAAATCCGAAGCAGAACAAAAAATCCTTTCAGACCATCTGAGGATAGGCATGACATGCCGGGTTAATGGCACATTACAGACTCCTCCAACATCTACAAATCCTAATTCCTTCAGCTACAAGGATTACTTAAACCACAATAGTATCTTTTGGATCCTCGAATTGGAACAGTTAAACCTCTCAGATTGCACCCACAATAAAAGCCGCATCACATTACCTATTTTAAAAATGAGGGAGATGGGCACAAATCATATTTTAGAGCATTTCCCTGAACAGACAGCTCCGCTTTCAATCGCACTTGTCTTCGGTGATCGGAGTTTTATTGATAAGGATATTATCGCTTCTTATCAGAAAATCGGAATTATTCATTTGCTTGCAATATCCGGACTCCATGTAGGAATGCTGGCTGGTATGTTTTTTCTTGCAGGAGTACGTGCCGGGATCACCAGAGAAAAAATGACCAGTATCCTAATAATGGTTTTGCCGGTATATGCAATACTTACAGGTGCTGCACCGTCTGTAATGCGGGCTGTGTTTATGATGCTTCTTGTTTTACTGGCAAAGAAGCTGAAGGCCCCTATTCAATTAGCTGATGTTATCTCCATTGTGTTTGCCGGCTATCTTTTTATCTCCCCTTTTATTATCTATAATGCGGGGTTTCAGCTGTCTTTTGCTGTGGCCTTATCGCTTATTCTCTCAGCTCCTGCCATACTCAAAAAATTCACTCATCCTCTCTCTGCCCTCCTGTCTGTTTCCCTTATTTGCCAGATAGCGGCCATTCCGATCCTCCTTTGGCATTTTTATGAGGTATCGATTATTTCCATAATTGCCAATCTGATCTTTGTGCCTTTGTATTCTTCCGTAGTCCTGCCTGTGGTATTAATTTTATTTATTTTTGATTTATTAACTGGAGGAAGGGCAGATTTCTTACTTCATGTATTGGAAAAAATGATCGCTTTTCTTAATTGGATTGCTGAAATGCTTTCCGCCATTCCTAATTCGACCCTTATACTTGGCAGGCCATCCCCTTTAATGCTGATTATATATCTTCTGCTCATTCCCGCATTCTTTGCCGGCTGGGAAAGGTCAAAAAACAAAAAAGCTATTATTAAGAACGGTGTGCTTCCTGTTCTTGCGATAGTAATTCATTATTTTGTAAATGTGTTTACACCAGCTGGTGAGATTACATTTATTGATGTTGGGCAGGGTGACAGCATCCTGATAAAGCTTCCGTATGGGAGAGGGAATTATTTGATAGATGCAGGAGGTGCGCCTATGTTTGAGACAGAGGAATGGAAGATGCGAAGCGACCCATATGAAACAGGAAAGGACACAGTAGTGCCTTTTCTGAAAAGCAAAGGGATCAGTAAAATAGATAAACTTTTTCTCACTCACGGGGATATGGACCACATTGGCGGAGCATCAGCTGTTCTGAAGGAAATGAAGGTAAAGTCTGTTGTGTTTCCACAGGGAGCTGAGTTCTCGGAGGCTGAAAAGGATTTGGTTGTACAGGCTAAAAATAACAAAAGTGAAATTTTCTTCACTAAAGCCGGAGATAGCTGGCTCATAGGAGATTCCGTCTTTCGAGTTTTGTCCCCGTTTGGCGGGGAGATGGGGGACGGTGTTGGCAAAAATGATGGATCTATTGTCCTTTTTGCCAAAGTTGGAGGGTTAAACTGGCTGTTTACCGGAGATTTGGAGGAACAGGGGGAAGGTCAGCTCATAAAGTCTTATCCCAAGTTGAGAGCTGATGTATTGAAAACCGCACATCATGGAAGCAGAACCTCCTCAACAGATTTATTTCTCGCTGGATTGAAGCCGCGGATTGGCGTTATTTCTGCAGGCAGGAACAACAGGTATGGGCATCCTCATAATGATGTAATGAGAAGGATGAATGACTATAATGTCAAAGTATTGAGAACCGATAAGCAAGGGGCAATTACCTATTTTTTTAAAGGGGATTCAGGAACCTTTTCAGTGCAGCTTCCATAGTATATGTTAGAAAGCATCAGCTTCCAGACTTGATAATGCTTCATCGGAATTCCGTCCAAAAAAAAAGAGGCTGCTGAGGCAGCCTCAATGTGTCAGCAGTATTGTGACACATTAGTGTATGTAGCCATTAAGCTCCTAAAAATTTAATGACTGTTGCAATAATAAATAACGTTGCGAAGAAACCGAATGATACGATGAATCCTACACCAGAGTCGATTGCATCATTACGTTTGCTTTGGACGTTCTTTTCAAATTCGTTCACAGTCTACCCCTCCTATTTCCTATATAGTATAAGTCATTCAAATGAAAAAATCTAGAGTTCGCCTGCCCTTTTCCTGCATTAGCAGGAGTTGTCACAAATATGACGAAACATCATGGGAATAATAACTAACAAAGGTGCACCGCAGCTTCCTGAGTTTCCCGGGCCTCAAGGATGCAGCGTTCTATATAGATTGGAAATTGGCGTTCATGTGGGCGCCAATTTCTTATGTCTTGTCAAATTGCCATCGCTTCTTTAGGATATATAGTGAATATATTGTTTGGCGAACGGAGAGAAGAAATTGGTTTTTGATATTTGGAACAGAATTAAAGCGAAAAGTTTTGCTCCTATTTATTTATTATACGGAACAGAACCTTATCTTATAAACGAAACGAAGCAGCTTCTGATCAGCAATGTGCTAAGTGAAGAAGAAGCTGATTTTAATTTATCCTCTTATGACCTTGAGGAAACCCCCATTGATACAGCGCTTGAAGATGCGGAGACATTTCCTTTTATGGGTGAAAGAAGACTGATCTTTTTACATAACCCGGTTTTTTTAACGTCAGAGAAATCGAAAGCTAAACAGGAGCATAACCTGGCTAAGCTTGAAGCCTATATTAAAGAACCTGCTCCATATTCAGTGGTGGTATTTTCCTCTTCGGCAGAAAAACTCGATGATCGGAAAAAAATAACCAAACAATTGAAAAAAACGGCTGCAGTACTTGAAGCCAAGAAATTAAATGAAGGTGAATTGAAAGCCTGGATCAGGGAAAGGGCAGCATTAAACGGTGTGCAGATTGATGAACCGGCTGTTGAGCTGATTTTGACATTGGCAGGCGCCAACCTGTTTATTCTGACCAACGAGATCGATAAATTAGCCCTATATGCGAATGACACAAAGCGGATAGATGAACAAATGGCAGAAAAAATGGTATCACGGTCTTTAGAGCAAAACATTTTTTCTCTTGTGGATAAGGTGGTTCACCGAAAAATAGAAGAAGCCCTGAGAATTTATTATGATTTATTAAAGCAAAACGAAGAGCCCATTAAGATTTTATCTGTTATTACAGGGCAGTTCAGACTGATTTATCAGGTGAAGGAGCTTGCCAGGAGAGGCTACGGCCAGCAGCAGATTGCCGGCTATTTAAAGATTCATCCTTTCCGGGTGAAGCTGGCGGCCGGACAGGCTCAACTGTTTGCAGATGAAGAACTGGCAGCGATCATAAGCTTGCTTGCTGATGCGGATTATCAAATGAAAACAGGGGGCATGAATAAAACCATGCTGATTGAAATGTTCCTGTTTCGTCTGCAAAGTCAGGCACTCAGAAAATAGAAAAGCGGGAGCGCCTTGCCCGAAATGTGGAGGCGACTGCTCAGGGACGACAAGCAAGACGAGCCCTGCAAGAAGGTGTTCTTTCCTTCTGGAAGGGATTAGGCTGGTCTTTCGTCCCTAGGAGCGGAAACTAGACAAGCTTGTGACCTCGAGGGGGGTAGGCGCTGGAGCTAGACAGTTCTCGAAGTACAAAGTTATAAATTCTGATTACATAAAAAAAGCGGTCCGCAATTTGGGCCGCTTTTTTATGTAAAATAAAAGGCTATCCCTTAAGATAGCCGATATCTTTAAACATTACGCATTTAAAGAGTTCATTTTTTTCATTAAACGAGACTTTTTACGGGCAGCAGCATTTTTGTGGATAAGACCTTTTGCAGCAGCTTTGTCCAGTTTACGAGCAGCATCAGCGAAAGATTCAGTTGCAGCAGCAGAATCGTTGTTTACGATTGCAGCATCAACCTTCTTAACAGCTGTACGCATTGCTGATTTAACAGTAGCGTTTTGAGCGTTGCGAGCTTCGCTAGTTTTAACACGCTTGATAGCAGATTTAATGTTTGGCATTCCATTCACCTCCTGAAAAAGCATCGAGATTCTATAACTCGACATTCACGTTCATTAACAAATTCAGAACAAGTGATATTTTATCAAACACGGGGGCATAATGCAATACTCTGTACTTAAAATTACTGAAGGATAAATCGGGAAGTTCATTCTTTTTCTGCATGTTTTTGCAAATTAAAGGCAAAGATAGTATATATCTGAATTTTAGTAATTTGTCTGTTTTTTTCCAACCTAATAAGCTGAGATTGTGAGGGATACATGTGAAGGAATCCATAGATTTAAGCCAGTACTCAGTTCGAACGGATCTTGCCATTGAAGCCAGGGAAATGGTGATTTCCGGCAGGCAGAAAGACAATGTTCACGAGCAGGAGAATCTTTCTCAAATAGAAGGCGTCATAATTAAAGAAAAAGAAGAAAACGATATTAAAATTTCCTTTGTGGAAGTAACAAAGGAAGGAGCAGAGGCATTAGGAAAAAAAGAGGGCAAATATCTTACCCTCGAAGTGACGGGCATACGCCAGCAGGATACGGAGCTTCAGCACAAAGTGGAGACTGTATTTGCAAGTGAATTTTCCCAATTTATAAAGCAGCTGGGCATTAATGAAAATGCATCCTGTTTAATTGTCGGACTGGGCAATTGGAATGTCACTCCCGACGCATTGGGGCCGCAAGTCTGCGAAAATCTGCTTATTACAAGACATCTCTATCAGCTGCAGCCTGAAAGCGTAGAAGAAGGCTACCGGCCGGTCAGTGCTATTTCTCCAGGGGTTATGGGCCTGACAGGAATTGAAACAAGTGACATTATTCATGGCATTGTTGAAAAAACAAAGCCCGACTTTGTCATTGCGATTGATGCTCTTGCTTCCCGATCAATTGAAAGAGTCAATTCTACTATCCAAATTTCGGATACAGGGATTCACCCTGGTTCTGGTGTAGGGAATAAACGAAAAGAAATAAGCAAAGAGACTTTAGGTATACCTGTCATAGCGATTGGCATCCCAACAGTTGTTGATGCCGTATCCATAACAAGCGATACAATTGATTACATCCTGAAGCATTTCGGCAAGGAAATGAAAGAAGGCGGCCGTCCATCACGTGCCTTGGCTCCTGCAGGAATGACTTTTGGAGAGAAGAAAAAGCTGACAGATGAGGACCTCCCGGAAGAGCATCATAGAAAAACCTTTCTGGGCATGATCGGAACCTTGCCTGAAGAGGAGAAGCGGAAGCTTATTTATGAAGTTCTGTCTCCTTTGGGTCACAACCTTATGGTGACGCCAAAGGAAGTGGATGTATTTATTGAAGATATGTCAAACTTAATTGCCAACGGTTTGAACGCAGCGCTCCACCAGAAAGTGAATCAGGATAATGCCGGATTTTATACAAGATAGAAAATATCCTGTTCTATCTTCTCTAGCAAAGTCATAACATTTACTAGACTAGCAAGGAGAGGTGGAACAATGAAACCTTTTAAAACGAACGGATTTGTAGTAACTATCCAAGGGACAAGCCTGCTGAAGGCTATTGGCGGATTTCTGCTTTTTCTATTTATGATATTTTCCATAAGCGGAGCAATAACTTCCTTAAAGCCTGAATACCGAATCAGTTCATCTTCAGTAAATTCTGCAGCGAACAGCCTGACAGGAGAAATGCTTTATCGTTTTCTCGGATGGGAAAATCACGCATTTCTCCAGGGGGTTTCTGAAAGCAGTTCTCCCCCGGGCTTTGCCAATTTAATTTTTCAGCTATCCACGAATGTCAATTTGGATGATCCCAGAAGTCTTCTGGGAAGGGAGCTTCCTTTTTTCTCGATTTATGACAGTAAAATTCTGGTTGCAGGTGAGGGAACAGATTATACAAACATGCCTGTAGAATCTTCTCCGCCTTTAGAAGTACTCATGGCCGAACAGGAGGCAGCCCTGCAAAACACCGAAGGGCTTGAGCCGTCTGGAGATAAGAAGCAATCAAATGCCCCGCCGGTGTCTACAGGAGATAAAAAACCGGTCTATGTATACTTTTCGCATAATACTGAATCCTATCTACCATATCTGAAGGGTGTCACCAACCCTGATGCTGCCTACCATTCAAAAATTAATATTACTAAAATCGGTGACAAGCTTAAGGAAGAGATGGAGAGCAAAGGAATCGGCACCTTTGTGGATAAAACGGATATTCAGGGGAATTTAAACAAAAAGGGCTTATCATACGGACGCTCATATCAGGAATCCAGAGAGGTAGTTCAGGCAGCAATCACTTCCAATCGGGATCTGGCTTATTTAATCGATATTCACCGTGATTCAAAAAGAAAAAAAGATACTACAAAAGAAATTAACGGAGAGTCTTATGCCAAGCTGGCTTTTATTATTGGAGGAAATAATCCGAATTATGAAAAGAACTTAAAATTTGCAAAAGAGCTGCATGATAGACTGAGCGTCAAGTACAAAGGATTAAGCAGGGGAATAATGAAAAAAGAAGGCGCAGGGACAAATGGCAACTTTAATCAGGATTTATCAGGCAATGCCATACTCATTGAGTTTGGGGGAGTCGATAATACGTTTGAGGAGTTAAACCGATCGGCCGAAGCACTCGCGGAAGTGTTCAGTGAATATTATTGGCAGGCCGAGGAAGTGAATTCACCGGCTGGCGGTGAATCAGAAAAGAATTAATTATAGGATGATGCGGAATGAAAATGTTTATGCTTAAAGCTCTTTTTCTGGCAGCGCTCATGTTTGTCTCTGTGTTATTCGGAATGCAGCAGGCAAATGAAGGAATTCACAGAATGAAGGGATTCCATGACGGGGATTTCAAAAGTGCCCTGACCATAAATGAAAACAATGAAGGCGAAGTTCAGGCTTCTGTCCTGGGGAATGATGTGTCAAGCCATGATCTTCAGAAGAAAAGGGAAAAGCTTGAAGAAATGAAAGCATATAATTTCTTTTCATCTTTAGGAAAAAGCATATCCGAAGGCATATCAGAGCTGACAGAAAAATCGGTCGCAATCATCACAGACTTAATAACAGGGAAATAGGCTGCTCAGGAGGGCAGCCTTCTATTTTTTTGGAAAATTAGCGGCTTAAAGCTTAGCATTGAATCTTCACAAACCTACTGATATAATCAAAAATAGTGTATAAACTAAAAGGACTATTTTAAAATTGACCACACTTAGCTCCAGGCGCCTGTTTAAGGCGCTTGCGCTTTTCTTAAAAATAAGAAGGTCTGAAATTTTAACGTCGATAGCTGTCTAGCTCCAGCGCCTACCCCCTCGAGGTTGTCGGGGGTGGGCAAGGCGCTTGCGCTTTTCTATAGTAGGAGTTGAAATAATATACAATGAACAGAGAAGAGAGATTAAAAAGACAAGAGAAAATAAGGAATTTTTCGATCATCGCCCATATTGACCATGGTAAATCGACTTTGGCCGACAGAATTCTTGAAAAAACCAATGCGCTGACTTCACGCGAAATGAAGGACCAGCTCCTTGATTCCATGGATCTTGAAAGGGAGCGCGGCATTACGATCAAGCTGAATTCCGTTCAGTTAAAATATAAAGCGAAAGATGGAGAGATATACACTTTCCACTTAATAGATACACCGGGACACGTCGATTTTACATATGAAGTATCCCGAAGCCTTGCAGCATGTGAAGGAGCCATTCTGGTTGTGGATGCAGCTCAGGGTATTGAAGCGCAAACCCTTGCCAATGTTTATCTGGCCCTGGATAACGATCTTGAGATTCTTCCAATTATTAATAAGATCGACCTGCCAAGTGCGGATCCGGAAAGGGTTCGAAATGAAATTGAAGAAGTTATCGGCCTGGATGCATCTGAAGCAGTACTTGCTTCAGCAAAGGCTGGAATTGGAATAGAAGAAATTCTTGAACAGGTCGTTGAAAAAGTTCCTGCTCCAGTAGGGGATCCGGATGCCCCATTAAAGGCTCTTATATTTGATTCCCTTTATGATGCCTACCGCGGTGTAGTAGCCTATATCCGTGTGGTTGAGGGTACGGTAAAAGTAGGGGATAAAATTAAAATGATGGCAACCGGCAAAGAATTTGAAGTCACAGAGGTTGGTGTGTTTACGCCAAAATCAACGCCATTGCCTGAATTGTCAGTTGGAGACGTAGGGTTTTTGACTGCTGCAATCAAAAATGTTGGTGATACACGTGTGGGTGATACCATTACAAGCGCGAAAAACGGTGCTGCAGAAGCTCTTCCTGGATACAGAAAGATGAACCCAATGGTTTATTGCGGACTTTATCCAATTGATAGCGCCAAGTTCAATGACCTGCGTGAAGCGCTTGAAAAGCTGGAGCTGAATGATTCCGCCCTTCAGTTCGAACCGGAAACTTCACAGGCACTCGGATTTGGATTCCGCTGCGGTTTCCTTGGATTGCTTCACATGGAAATTATCCAGGAGCGCATTGAGCGCGAATTTAAAATAGATTTGATTACAACAGCACCTAGTGTTATCTATGATGTTATCATGACAGACGGCACTGAGGTTAAAGTGGATAACCCATCCAATATGCCTGACCCTCAGAAGATTGACCGTGTTGAAGAACCTTATGTAAAAGCTACAATGATGGCTCCGAATGATTATGTGGGAGCCATAATGGAACTTTGCCAGCAAAAGCGCGGCATCTTTATTGATATGCAATACATGGATGAAACCAGAGTAAACATTATATATGAAATTCCTTTATCGGAAATTGTTTATGACTTCTTTGATCAGCTGAAATCCAATACAAAAGGATATGCCTCTTTTGATTATGAATTAATTGGATACAAGCCATCAAAACTTGTTAAGATGGATATTCTGTTAAATGCAGAAAAGGTAGACGCATTGAGCTTCATCGTTCATAAGGATTTTGCTTATGAAAGAGGAAAAGTAATCGTTGAGAAGTTAAAAGAGCTAATTCCCCGTCAGCAGTTTGAGGTTCCTATTCAAGCGGCGATCGGCCAGAAAATTGTAGCCCGCTCAACCATTAAAGCCATCCGCAAAAATGTATTGGCTAAATGTTACGGCGGAGACATTTCCCGTAAGCGTAAATTATTGGAGAAGCAGAAGGAAGGTAAAAAGCGGATGAAGCAGGTTGGTTCTGTTGAAGTTCCGCAGGAAGCTTTCATGGCCGTTTTGAAGATGGACGATAATACCCCTAAAAAGTAAAATAGTTGCTTTGTTTTAAGAGGTTAGATATGCTGTCATAATAATAACAGCACTAGCCTCTTTTTATTTAGGAAACTGCTGTATATGAATGTTGATTGAATGATGGAAAGTAGTGAAATGAATGATTAAAGCAGCTTATATACACATCCCCTTTTGTGAACATATCTGCCATTATTGTGATTTTAATAAAGTGTTTTTGAAGAACCAGCCGGTTAAAGAATACCTTGACTCTCTTGACAAAGAGATGGATCTTGCTTTGAAAGAAACACCGGCATCGCGCCTGGACTCCATCTTTGTCGGAGGCGGCACACCCACTGCACTGAACGGGAAGCAGCTTGAACAGCTTTGCAGCACAATTAAACGTCAGCTTCCCTATGACTCTTTCACAGAATATACATTTGAAGCTAATCCGGGAGATCTCTCTAAGGAAAAGCTTCAAATATTGCATGATGCCGGAGTCAACAGGCTCAGCTTTGGTGTCCAGACCTTCAACGATGAACTCTTAAAAAGAATTGGAAGGTCACACCGGGCAAAAGATGTTTTTCAGTCAATTGAAGCTGCAAAACAAGTAGGTTTCGATAACATCAGCATCGATCTGATATACAGTCTTCCCGGCCAGACACTTCAGGACTTTAAAGATACACTTGAAACATCATTTACATTGGATATTGTTCATTATTCGGGCTATTCTCTAATCATTGAGCCCAAGACGGTATTCTATAATCTGATGAGGAGAGGGAAACTGCCTACACCCGGAGAAGATGTGGAAGCTGAAATGTATGACTTATTGATGGAGCAAATGGACAAACATGGATTTGCCCAATATGAAATCAGCAATTTTGCCAAACCTGGCTATGAGAGCAGGCATAACATCACTTATTGGGATAATGAATGGTACTTCGGCTTTGGGGCAGGTGCGCATGGCTATGTTAATGGGCTTCGCCGTTCAAACCACGGGCCCCTGAAAAAATATATGGAGCCAATTGAAAAGGGCCAGCTTCCGATCCTTGAAGAACATAAGGTGCCCCTTGAAGAACAGATGGAAGAGGAAATGTTTCTTGGGCTGAGAAAAACTGCAGGTGTCTCAATTAGTCGCTTTAAAGAGAAATTTGGCAAAGACCCGCTTGTGCACTTTGAAAATCAAATTAAACAGCACACCGAAAAAAAATTAATTATTGCCGGGGAAGAGCATATTAAATTGACAAGGCGGGGCCGATTTCTCGGAAATGAAGTATTTCAGTCCTTTATAGGGTAATCTGCCTGGGGATTCCTTCAGGAAAAAAGGAAGCCAAATTATTGACACTGCACGTATGATTTGATAATTTATTAGTAGAATTAGCACTCGGGGGCAAAGAGTGCTAACAGAGGTGATAACTGTGTTAACAGATCGTCAATTATTAATTTTTCAAGTAATTGTTGATGATTTTATTCAAACTGCACAGCCTGTAGGGTCGAGAACTCTGTCGAAAAAAGAAGAAATTTCTTTTAGTTCCGCAACGATCAGAAATGAGATGGCTGATTTAGAGGAACTTGGGTTTATTGAGAAAACACACACCTCATCGGGGAGGATTCCATCTGAAAAAGGGTACCGCTACTACGTGGATCACCTTTTATCCCCGCAAAAATTAAATCAGCATGATATCCACAAAGTACAATCGATCTTCGCGGAAAGAATTTATGAGCTGGAGAAAATTGTTCAAAAATCGGCAAAAATTCTATCTGAGCTGACTAATTATACATCCATAGTCCTCGGGCCTGCAGTAAGGGATAACAAGCTGAAGAGAATTCAGATTGTTCCTTTGAATAAAGAAACAGCGATAGCAATTATTATCACAGATACAGGCCATGTGGAAAACAGAATGTTCCACTTGCCGGAAAACATTGATGCAGGTGATTTGGAAAAAGTCGTCAATATCCTTAATGACCGTCTTGCCGGTGCACCATTGGAAAGTCTGAACAATAAGTTATATAAAGAGGTTGCCGTACTTTTAAGGCATCATATCAATAATTATGATCTAATGCTGAATTCAATTGCCGATACAATAAAGATACCGGCCTATGATAAGCTTTTCTTCGGCGGTAAAACAAATATGCTCAGCCAGCCGGAGTTTCATGATATTGAAAAGGTTAAAAACCTCATGAATATGATCGAGCAGGAAAAAGGCATATATGATTTACTGAGTAAAAACAAGTCAGGGATCAATATTAAAATCGGCCGGGAAAATAATAATTCAGCAATGGAAAACTGCAGTCTGATAACAGCAAGCTATTCAATCGGCACCGAACAGCTCGGCACAATTGCCATTCTGGGCCCTACCCGAATGGAGTATTCAAGAGTCATCAGCTTATTGAACTATATCAGTGCAGACTTATCATCTGTTTTATCCAAGTTGTATCAAAACAGATGATGGTGGAGATATTGATTAAGGGTGGAAAAACCTTTCCACTCCTTTCCTTATGTTTTTTATTCTATAATACAGCCATTCTTTAAGGGAGGTGAACATGTTGGCAGAAGAGAAAGAGACATTGAGTCATGAATTAGATGAACAAACCAACGAACCTGAAGGAACTGAAAATGAGGCTCCTATTGAAGAGGTATTTGCAGAGGCTGATGAAGCAGAAGCAGGTCCTGATGAGGGAACTGATTCAGACCGTACAGCAGCAAATGCAAAAATAGCTGAATTGGAAGGTAAGCTGGAAGAGGCTGAAAATCGCATCTACCGTCTTCAGGCAGATTTTGAAAATTCCCGGCGCCGTGCAAGGCTGGACCTTGAAGCGTCTCAAAAATATAGAGCACAAAGCTTAATCTCTGATTTGCTGCCTGCGCTTGACAATTTTGAAAGAGCACTTCAGATGGAAGCTGAAAATGAACAGGCTAAATCTATTCTTCAAGGAATGGAAATGGTTTATCGAAGCTTGGTGGAGGCTATAAAAAAAGAAGGCGCAGAACAGATTGAGGCAGTCGGGAAAGAATTCGACCCTCATATGCACCAGGCTGTAATGCAGGTAGAAGATGAGAATTTTGATTCCAATATCGTGGTCGAGGAGTTCCAAAAAGGCTACAAGCTAAAGGATCGGGTCATTCGTCCATCAATGGTTAAAGTAAATCAATAATTACATATTTGGGGAGGTAAAGAACATGAGCAAAATTATCGGAATCGATTTAGGTACAACAAACTCATGTGTCGCTGTACTTGAAGGCGGCGAACCGAAAGTAATTCCAAATCCGGAAGGCAACCGTACAACGCCATCAGTTGTAGCATTTAAGAACGGCGAGCGTCAGGTTGGTGAGGTGGCTAAGCGCCAGTCTATTACAAACCCGAACACCATCATGTCCGTTAAACGCCATATGGGTACAGATCATAAAACAGAGGTTGAAGGAAAGGAATACTCTCCGCAAGAGGTTTCTGCTATTATTCTTCAATATTTGAAATCTTATGCAGAAGACTATCTTGGCGAGAAGGTTACTAAAGCGGTAATCACAGTTCCAGCATATTTCAACGATGCTGAGCGTCAGGCTACAAAGGATGCAGGCCGAATTGCCGGCTTGGAAGTTGAACGAATCATCAACGAACCGACTGCTGCGGCGTTGGCATATGGACTTGATAAAATGGATGAAGACCAGACTATCCTTGTTTATGACCTTGGCGGCGGTACATTTGACGTATCTATCCTTGAGCTTGGCGATGGTGTATTTGAAGTAAAATCCACTGCCGGGGATAACCGTCTTGGCGGAGATGATTTTGACCAGGTAATTATTGATTACCTCGTTGATCAATTCAAAAAAGAGAACGGCATTGATCTTTCTAAAGATAAAATGGCTCTGCAGCGTTTAAAAGATGCTGCTGAAAAAGCGAAAAAGGATCTTTCCGGTGTAACTTCAACACAAATTTCACTTCCGTTTATTACTGCCGGAGAAGCTGGACCTTTACACCTGGAAGTGACACTTTCAAGAGCTAAATTTGAAGAGCTGTCAGCAGATCTTGTTGAACGTACAATGGGACCTACACGCCAGGCATTAAAGGATGCTGGTTTGACTCCTTCAGAAATCGATAAAGTTATCCTTGTCGGCGGTTCAACGCGTATTCCGGCTGTACAGGAAGCAATCAAAAAAGAAACAGGAAAAGAACCGCACAGAGGAGTTAACCCTGATGAGGTTGTAGCTATGGGTGCAGCTATTCAGGGCGGTGTCATCACTGGTGATGTTAAGGATGTTGTCCTTCTGGACGTAACACCTTTGTCTCTTGGAATTGAAACAATGGGCGGAGTGTTCACTAAGCTGATTGAACGCAATACAACTATTCCAACATCAAAATCCCAGGTGTTCTCAACTGCTGCTGATAATCAGTCTGCTGTTGATATCCATGTTCTTCAAGGGGAGCGCCCAATGGCAGCGGATAACAAAACACTTGGCCGTTTCCAGCTAGGGGATATTCCTCCAGCACCGCGCGGTGTGCCTCAGATCGAAGTGTCTTTTGATATCGATAAAAATGGTATCGTAAACGTACGCGCTAAAGACCTTGGCACAAACAAAGAGCAAGCCATTACGATCAAATCATCAACAGGATTATCTGATGAAGAAATAGAAAAAATGGTAAGAGAAGCTGAAGAAAATGCTGAAGCTGATAAGAAACGCAAAGAAGAAGTTGAACTCCGCAATGAAGCGGACCAGCTGGTATTCACTACTGAAAAGACTCTAAAAGATCTTGAAGGCAAAGTGGATGAAGCAGAAGTGAACAAAGCAAATGAAGCTAAAGATGCACTAAAAGCTGCAATTGAAAAGAACGATCTGGATGAAATCCGTACTAAGAAAGATGCTTTACAGGAAGTTGTCCAGGCGTTAACAATGAAGCTTTATGAGCAGGCGCAGGCTGCTCAGGGAGCTCAGGGCGCAGAAGGTGCTGAAAGCAAAAATGGTGACGATAACGTTGTAGATGCTGAGTTCGAAGAAGTTAAAGACGATAAATAACCTCTGAATCTTTTAAGTCAAAGTCAGGTCTTTCTTGGCTTTGGCTTTTATTTTTGATACAATAATCTTTATGTGAAATGAATCGGGGAGTGGTAATCATGAGTAAAAGGGATTACTATGAGGTTCTCGGAATCAGCAAGGGTGCATCCAAGGATGAAATTAAGAAGGCTTATCGAAAGCTTTCAAAGAAATACCATCCTGATATTAACAAAGAGCCTGATGCTGACGAGAAGTTCAAGGAAGTTAAAGAAGCATATGAAGTCCTAAGCGACGACCAGAAAAAGGCCCACTATGATCAATTTGGCCATACTGACCCTAATCAGGGCTTTGGCGGAGCCGGTTTTGAAGGTTTCGGAGGATTTGAAGACATTTTCAGCACCTTCTTCGGAGGGGGCTCCCGCAGGCGTGATCCTAACGCTCCAAGACAGGGTGCAGATTTACAGTACACCATGTCCTTAACTTTTGAGGAAGCAGTATTTGGCAAAGAGACCGATATTGAAATTCCGCGTGAAGAGACGTGCGATACATGCAGCGGGTCAGGCGCTAAACCGGGAACTAAGCCGGAAACATGCCGTCATTGTCATGGATCAGGTCAGTTGAATGTTGAACAGAATACGCCATTTGGCAAGATCGTAAATAGAAGAGTTTGCCATTACTGTAATGGTACCGGCAAAGAAATCAAAGAAAAGTGCACAACCTGCCGTGGAGCCGGTAAAGTGCAAAAACGCAGAAAGATACACGTGAAAATTCCTGCAGGCATTGATGATGGCCAGCAGCTTCGCGTAGCAGGCCAGGGGGAACCAGGTGTTAACGGAGGACCTCCAGGCGACCTATATGTTGTATTCCATGTTCGGTCACATGAGTTCTTTGAGCGTGACGGTGATGATGTTTATTGTGAAATGCCTATAACATTTGTGCAGGCTGCCCTCGGCGATGAAATAGAAGTGCCGACACTGCATGGGAAAGTAAAACTTAAAGTCCCTTCAGGCACACAAACAGGAACCAAATTCCGTCTGAAGGGAAAAGGTGTGCCAAATGTAAGAGGATACGGAACAGGAGATCAGCACATTATTGTCCGTGTTATTACTCCGACAAAGCTGACCGAAAAACAGAAGCAGCTTTTAAGCGAGTTTGCTGAAGTCAGCGGAACAGTTCCACAGGGAGAACAGGAAGAAAGCTTTTTTTCTAAAGTAAAACGAGCCTTTAAAGGTGAATAAAGGAATGGGAGTTGGTAGTAGTGAAATGGTCAGAAATCAGTATTCATACTGCAAATGAAGCTGTTGAACCGATTTCGAATATTTTGCATGAAGCCGGAGCAAGCGGAGTTGTAATAGAGGATCCTTTAGAACTTGTAAAAGAAAGAAAGGATCAATTCGGTGAAATCTACCAGCTCAATCCGCAGGACTATCCTGAAGAAGGCGTAATTGTAAAAGCATATTTGCCAGTAAACAGTTTCCTTGGGGAAACAGTTGATGAAATAAAAGAAGCAATTAATAACCTCATTTTATTTAACATCGATATTGGCGCAAATAATGTCAGCATTAGTGAGGTAAATGAAGAAGAATGGGCTACTGCCTGGAAAAAATATTATAACCCTGTAAAAATTTCAGAACGCTTTACCATTGTCCCAACCTGGGAGGATTACACACCTGTCAGCAGTGATGAACTTATCATAGAGCTTGACCCGGGCATGGCCTTTGGAACTGGGACACACCCCACAACGGTTATGTGTATCCAGGCTCTTGAAAGAACAGTAAAACAGGGAGATAATGTTGTAGATGTAGGAACAGGATCGGGTGTTTTAAGCATTGCTGCAGCTATGCTGGGTGCAGGGAAGGTAAAAGCCCTTGATCTTGATGAAGTGGCAGTAAATTCAGCTAAATTAAATATTAAGCTGAATAAAGTGCAGAATATAGTGGATGTATCACAAGGGAATCTGCTCGACGGTGTCAGCCAGGGAGCAGATGTAGTTGTTGCCAACATCCTTGCAGAAGTAATTCTTCGCTTTACAGATGATGTTGCGTCAGTCGTAAGGGAAGGCGGATACTTCATCGCTTCAGGCATTATCCAGCAGAAGAAACAGGAAGTTAGGGATGCTATTTCCGCTGCAGGGTTTGAAATAGAAGAGACCATACAAATGGAAGATTGGGTTGCCATTGTAGCAAGGAGAAAGTAATTAGAAAAACACCGGCTTCCCGGGATGGGAGGGGCCGGAGCTGGATATACCGTAAAAAGGGGGTAATGAACTTACCCTCCTTTTTACAGTTGAAAGGATCTTGAACAGGTAAGAAAGAGGGTGCCGATTGTGCAGCGGTATTTCACAGAAAATGCAGTTAAAGATAAGTACTTTCATATTACAGGAGAAGACCGTCATCATATAGTGAAGGTAATGCGCATGAAAGAAGGCGACAAAATTATCTGTGTCGATCCATCCCAAAATAGTGCACTTTGCTCAATTGCAGAAATTACCGATGAACATGTGGCTGCAGAAGTTGTACAATGGATTGAAGGATCTTCTGAGCTTCCTGCAGATATTACTATTGTGAGCGGACTGCCTAAAGGGGATAAGCTGGAGTGGATCATTCAAAAGGGCACTGAGCTGGGAGCGCGCCGTTTTATCCCTTTTACTTCAGCTCGTTCAGTAGTAAAATGGGATGCTAAGAAATCAGTGAAGAAAGCAGAGAGATGGCAGAAGATTGCTAAAGAAGCTGCTGAACAGTCACATAGGAGCATAGTGCCTGAAGTGCTTGCACCGCTTGATTTAAAGTCATTGCTGAAAATATCAGCTGATTATTCATATAAATTGATTGCCTTTGAGGAAGAAGCGAAGCAGGGAGAGGACTCTGTGCTCTATAAAACACTTTCTTCCATGAACAAAGGAGAATCACTTTTAGTTGTATTCGGACCTGAAGGCGGTCTTGCAGATAATGAAGTTTCATTGCTGCTCGAAGCAGGCTTTCTTGCCTGCGGTTTGGGACCGCGTATTTTAAGGACAGAGACAGCGCCTCTCTACTTGCTGTCAGCTGTTTCCTATCATTTTGAATTAATGGGGTGAATATAGATGCCTGCAGTTGCATTTCATACACTTGGCTGCAAAGTCAATCATTACGAAACAGAAGCCATTTGGCAGCTGTTCAAAGAAGCTGGCTATGAACGGACAGACTTCGAATCCGTTTCAGATGTTTATGTGATTAATACATGTACGGTTACTAATACCGGTGATAAGAAAAGCCGTCAGGTAATCAGAAGGGCAATCAGAAAAAACCCTGATGCCGTTATCTGTGTAACAGGCTGTTATGCACAAACCTCACCTGCCGAAATTATGGCAATCCCTGGAGTTGATATCGTTGTAGGGACTCAGGATCGGGTGAAAATGCTTGAATATATCGAGCAATATAAACAAGAACGGCAGCCGATCAATGGCGTCGGAAACATCATGAAGAACCGTGTCTACGAAGAGCTTGATGTGCCGGCATTTACTGATCGGACACGTGCTTCCCTTAAAATTCAGGAGGGCTGCAATAACTTCTGCACATTCTGTATTATTCCCTGGGCGCGCGGCTTAATGAGATCAAGAGACCCGAAAGAAGTAATCCGGCAGGCTCAGCAGCTTGTTGATGCCGGATATAAAGAAATCGTCCTGACTGGAATCCATACAGGCGGATATGGCGAAGACATGAAGGATTACAATCTGGCTATGCTTCTTACGGATCTGGAAGCTCAGGTAAAAGGTCTCAAACGTTTAAGAATCTCTTCAATTGAAGCCAGCCAAATTACCGATGAAGTCATTGAAGTTATGGATAAGTCCAAGGTCGTGGTAAGGCACTTGCACATTCCTCTGCAGTCAGGCTCAAATACGGTTCTTAAAAGAATGCGCCGCAAATATACCATGGAATTTTTTGCTGAGCGTCTCGAGCGCTTGAAGGAAGCTCTTCCAGGTTTGGCTGTTACATCTGATGTTATCGTAGGCTTCCCGGGGGAAACAGAAGAAGAATTTATGGAAACCTACAACTTTATTAAAGAGCATAAGTTCTCTGAGCTTCATGTATTCCCGTACTCAAAGCGTACAGGAACGCCTGCGGCAAGAATGGACGACCAGATCGATGAAGAAGTCAAAAACGAGCGTGTTCATCGCCTGATTGCTCTGTCAGATCAGCTTGCAAAAGAATATGCTTCTCAGTACGAAGGTGAAGTTCTCGAAGTGATCCCGGAGGAAAGCTTTAAAGAGAGCAGTGACAGCAATTTATTTGTCGGATACACGGACAATTATTTAAAAATCGTCTTCCCGGCAACAGAAGAAATGGTAGGCCAGATCGTAAAAGTGAAAATTACAAAAGCTGGCTACCCATACAATGAAGGTCAATTTGTAAGAGTTCTAGATGAATTGAACGAAACAGAAGAGGCGGCAGTTTAAAGGAATTACCTTTTGGTAGTTCCTTTTTTTTATAAGCGGTAATTGTTTAGTTTATTGCTTATTTGTTTAGAATCACTGAGTTGATTGGAGCGAAGGGCAAATCCTCGAAAATGCATTCGCATTTTCTTCGTGCGGTGTTTAGTCAAGGAAGCTTAATCATTGTCCTGCGGGAGACCCCGCAGGCGAAGCTGAGGAGCTCTGTTCCTCCCCGCGGAAAGCAAGTGTCCGAAGCGGAAATCAGCGGGCTGAATTCACAAGCATAGACATCATCTATGAGAAACGTGACTTTGATAAATTTATTAATATCTTTTGGGAAAACTACTTTCGAAAACGATTACAAAAAATATAAATAGTGCTCGATATTTTTTTATCTAAGTGATATTATGAAGAGGTACGTACAACTGTTTTTTTAAAGGAGTAGTTATAATGACAAATAACGTAGCAAAAATGATCGATCATACATTACTAAAAGCCGATGCAACAAAAGATCAAATAGAAAAAATCTGTGCGGAAGCTAAAGAATATAATTTCGCTTCTGTTTGTGTTAATCCGACATGGGTTAAACTTTCAAGCGACCTGCTTAACGGAACCGAAGTGAAGGTCTGCACAGTTATAGGATTCCCGCTGGGAGCTTCAACACCTGAAACAAAAGCATTTGAAACAAAGAATGCTATTGAAAACGGTGCAACAGAAGTAGATATGGTCATTAACATTGGCGCTTTAAAAGGCGGAGACAATGAGCTGGTTGAACGGGACATCCGTGCGGTTGTAGATGCTGCAAAAGGAAAAGCATTAACCAAGGTTATTATCGAAACTTGCCTTCTGACTGAAGAAGAAAAAGTTAGAGCATGTGAGCTATCTGTAAAAGCTGGTGCTGACTTTGTTAAAACATCTACAGGATTCTCAACTGGCGGCGCAACAGCTGAAGATATTGCCCTAATGAGAAAAACTGTCGGACCCGATCTTGGCGTAAAAGCTTCGGGCGGAGTAAGAAGCGCAGAAGATGCACAGAAGATGATTGAAGCAGGTGCAACGAGAATCGGAGCAAGCTCTGGCGCTGCTATTGTCAACGGTTTAACAAGCGATTCGGATTACTAAGAAAGCGGAAGGCGCCCGTTTATAAAAAACGCAGACTAAAACAGCTACGTCCTCCCAAAAGCTGCCGCTTTTGGTCGTGCGATGTATCGCTGCCGCAGCTTTCCTTGTCCTGCGGCAACGTCTGCATGACCCGCATCGAGCAGGCCCCAAGCATAAGACAAGCCGGCTGAAAGGTTGTTCTTTAACCTTTTGCACGGATTGAGAGAAATGTTGAGGCGACTGCCCAGGGACGACCTAGCATAAGGCGGTCCCTGTAAGAAGGTGTTTTTTCCTTCTGGAAGGGAACGGCTTAGACCCGAGAGTCCCTAGGAGCCAAAACTAGACAAGCTTAGACCCGTGAGCCGATGGCGCCTGGAGCTGGTTCTAAAATATAATAATTGCTGCAGGAAAATGCCGGGAATTCCCGGCATTTTTTATTTATTATCGGCCGTGCAGTCTAATGACAAACCTTCCAAAATGATTTGCAAATGGGAGAACAAGCAGGGAAGATATTACATTAAATAAAACACTGATGTGTGCAAGCTGCACATCCGGGGAACTGGCTGCACTCTCTCCTAAGACAGCAAGGACATGAATAAAAGGATAAAAGGCCGCCACACCCAAACAGTTCAGCCAAATATGGGCAAAGGCAGTCAGTTTTGCTTCTTTTCCTGAACCGATGGATGCTAAATATGCGTCTACACATGTACCTATATTAGATCCAAGCATTATGGCAATGCCGGTATCCAAATCCATTGCGCCAGCAGTTAAAAACCCCATTATAATGCCAGTTGTTGCCGTGCTTGATTGGATGATAGCCGTAAGGACAATTCCGGCAGCCACAGCGAACAAATAATTCCCATCCAAAGTAAGCAGCCAGTGGCTGACCATATCATTATCTTTAACAGAACCAGCAAGGTATTCAAACCCGCGCATTGCAGCAAAAACCGCTGATAATCCAAGTAATGCCAGACCGGAGCTTCGCAAGCTCTTATTCTTCATTACAGCCAGGATGCTCCCGGCAGCAGCAAGCGGAACAATATATGATTCAATATTAAAAGTGATTAACTCTGTCGTAAATGTTGTACCTATGTTGGTTCCTAATATGATGCCAATCGTCTGGGGAAAAGTCAGCATTCGTGCAGAAACCATTCCAATTGTTATAATCATTACCGCTGAACTGCTTTGCAGGACAGCCGTCACGATTGTGCCCATCACAGTGCCTTTCCAAGGTGAATTAGTCACAGCTGCCAGCCAATTCTTTAATGAACCTGCAGATAAATTAAAAAGACCCGACCGTAAGAGTGTCATACCATAAATAAATAACCCGATTAGCAGAAAAAATAATAACAGCTGGACCAAGCAGCATTCACCCCCTACATTTAATACTATGGAACACCCTGCCGGGACATGCTTATGTACAAAAAATTGTTTAGCTTGTCAGGAATGGGGTACTAAATAATCACAAACTAATAAAAATCAATCCCGCAGCAGGCTAAATACTGTTGACCTTGATAAGCTGTTATATTATAATTGCAAGGTACATGGAATAAACCATGTTGTTGATGTAAGTGTGTTGTGCTCGGAGGGAGGGAAAGAGAATGTCTAAAACCGTCGTTCGTAAAAACGAATCGCTTGAAGATGCTCTTCGTCGCTTCAAACGTTCAGTATCAAAAACTGGTACTTTGCAGGAAGCAAGAAAGCGCGAATTCTACGAAAAACCTAGTATTAAACGTAAGAAAAAGTCTGAGGCTGCTAGAAAGCGTAAGTGGTAAGAGAGGGTGTATGTAATGAGTCTTCTCGAGCGTTTAAATGAAGATATGAAACAAGCGATGAGGAATAAAGAAAAAGAAAAGCTTACTGTTATTCGTATGATTAAAGCTTCGCTTCAAAATGAAGCAATCAAGCTTGGTGAAGATCTTAACGAAGAACAGGAGCTAACTGTCCTTTCTCGCGAAGTTAAACAACGCAAGGATTCCCTCCATGAATTTGAAAAAGCAGGTCGTGAAGATCTTGTTGAAAAAATTCGTACTGAACTTCAGTATGTCGAATTATATATGCCAAAACAGCTCTCTGAAGATGAAGTTTCAAAAATTGTTGCAGAAACAATCGCAGAAACAGGTGCTTCTTCAAAAGCTGATATGGGAAAAGTGATGGCTGCTATCATGCCTAAGGTAAAAGGCAAAGCAGATGGATCACTAATAAATAAACTTGTACAACAACACCTTTCATAAAACTATGCATTAAAAGACCGAAAGCCAATGGCTGACGGTCTTTTTTACTTTCGTAACAGCAAAAGGCCGGGTTGAATGAATTACTCTTGTTTCTGGGTTATACTAAAGCTGTAGCAGATTTCTGAATAAATAAAAATGAAACTTTTTAATGATTCAATCGTACATACATATAGAAATCACTTTTGCGGATAAAGGGGGGAAAGATTTGATTGCCAGAAGAGCAATAACCGCCTTTGCATTGTTTTTTGCTCTGCTGCTGCTGGGAAGCCCTTTTCAAGGAAAAGCCGATAATGAAAAAGTGCTGATTGTTCCTATCGAAGAAACGGTGGAGAAAGGGCTATATGCATTTTTAAATAGAGCGGTGCAAACAGCTGAAGAAGAAAATGCATCAGCCATAATATTTGAAATAAATACACCCGGAGGGGCAGTGGATGCAGCCGGGCAAATTGGCAGGCTGTTAACCTCAACAAATGTAAAAACAATATCTTTTGTCAACAAGCAGGCCTTATCTGCAGGTGCCTATATAGCTTTGAATACGGATAAAATATACATGGTACCTGGTTCAACAATGGGTTCAGCCGCAATTATTGACCAGCAGGGAAATACAGCTGGCAAGAAAGCAGAATCATACTGGTTTGCGGCAATGCAGAGTGCTGCCTCACAAACGGACAGAGATCCTGTTTATGCCCTTGCTATGGCGGATGAATCGGTGGATCTGCCTGAATTGGGGGCACCGAAAGGAAAGCTGCTTACCCTCACAGCTGAACAGGCTGAGCAGGTAGGCTATTCGGAAGGTACGGTAGATTCAAGGGCGGAGCTACTGAAAGTGCTCGGATTTAATGAAGCTAATATACAGACAATTGATGAAAGCTTTGCAGAAAAGGTTGCCCGTTTTATTACGCACCCTGTCGTTATACCAATTCTATTATCCATTGGAAGCCTCGGGCTGGTTCTGGAGCTGTATTCACCGGGTTTCGGCATCCCTGGATTAATGGGATTGTCGTCCCTGCTTCTGTTCTTTTATGGCCATATGGTCGCCGGGCTGGCAGGATATGAGACCTTAATTCTGTTTGTAATAGGCATTGGTTTAATAATAGCTGAGTTTTTCCTTCCTGGAGGAATAGCGGGAATAGCCGGTATAGCAGCAATACTTGGGAGTCTGTTCCTGGCTTCGGATAATATGGCCCATATGGGAATGTCTATTTTAATTGCTATGGGAGTTTCAATATTGGCATCTATATTAATGATAAAGGTGTTTGGTAAAAAGATGAAATTCTTTAAAAAAATTATTTTAACCGATAGCACAAATACTGAAAAAGGTTATATCTCAAATAAGAGCAGGCTTGAACTGATTGGCCTTGAGGGTTATGCACATACTGCTCTAAGGCCTTCAGGTACTGTAATTATAGGCGATGAGAGAATTGATGTTGTCAGTGAGGGAGCCTTTATCCTTAAAGGGGCAAAAGTAAAAGTTGTTAAAGCGGAAGGTTCGCGTATTGTTGTCAGAGAAATATCTAAGCTTGATTTAGATAAATAAAATCATCAGGAGGTAAGATTATGTTAGAAGCAGGAACAGCAGCAATATTGGTTGCCGTTGTACTCGGTGTTATATTGCTGGGGATATTATTCACCTTTGTACCGGTTATGCTGTGGATATCAGCATTGGCAGCGGGTGTCAGAGTCAGTATCTTTACATTAATCGGGATGAGGCTTCGACGGGTTATACCAAGCCGTGTCATTAACCCGCTAATTAAGGCACACAAAGCAGGGCTGAATGTATCAACAAACCAGCTGGAAAGCCATTATTTAGCCGGAGGTAATGTTGACAGGGTTGTGAATGCATTGATTGCGGCCCATCGTGCAAATATCGATTTAAGTTTTGAGAGAAGTGCCGCTATTGATTTGGCAGGCCGAGATGTTTTGGAAGCAGTACAGATGAGCGTTAACCCTAAAGTAATTGAAACTCCTTTTATTGCAGGGGTGGCGATGGATGGTATTGAGGTAAAAGCAAAGGCCAGAATTACTGTAAGGGCCAATATTGACCGCCTTGTTGGGGGAGCTGGAGAGGAAACAATCGTGGCGCGTGTTGGAGAAGGAATCGTATCTACAATCGGATCATCAGATAATCATAAAAAGGTTTTGGAAAATCCGGATATGATTTCTCAGACTGTTCTTTCAAAAGGTCTGGATGCAGGCACTGCTTTTGAAATTCTCTCGATTGATATAGCGGATGTGGATATCGGCAAAAATATTGGTGCAGAACTTCAGACTGAACAGGCTGAAGCAGACAAGAAGATTGCCCAGGCTAAAGCCGAAGAAAGACGTGCTATGGCCGTAGCTCAGGAACAGGAAATGAAAGCCCGTGTTGAAGAAATGAGAGCGAAGGTTGTGGAAGCAGAGGCACAGGTGCCGCTTGCCATGTCAGAAGCGCTGCGTTCCGGAAATATCGGGGTAATGGACTATATGAATATCCAGAACATCTCGGCTGATACCGAAATGAGGGATTCAATCGGCAATATGAGTGACGACGGCAAAAATGGCCGGAAAAATGACTAAATGATCCCATAAAGGGAGAAGGGAGGAAACTCTCTTGGAATTTTTATTGGAGAATCCTTTTATTCTAATTGCTGTCATAGCTTTCATTTCCTCCTTTTTCAATAAAAAGAAGGAGGAGAAGCCAGTTAAACAGGCTCCCCGTTCAGTACAGCAAGAGAACCGGGCACAGGCGGAAAGAACTTCTGCAGATCCTGCTTTGGCCGAAGTGCTGAAAGAGGAAAAAAGGAAGCTGACCGAGGAATCCAGAAGAATAGAGGAAGATTACAGACAGCGTAAACAGCAGGCAGAACAAAGCATGAAGGCTCTCCAGAGTCAGCAGAGAGCTGCTGAAAGAAAAGCAAGCGCAATATCGAGAACAGCAGCCAATACAAAAACAGGATACCCGGTGGAAGCCTCAGGAGCTGGAAAGTTTGAGCCGCAGAAACAGTCGCTTGTTGACGGGATTATCTGGTCCGAGATTCTTGGACCTCCAAGATCAAAAAATCCTCACAGGTCTCTCAACAGAAAGCGGTAAAAAATAAGTGCTAGAACCTTCGTTCATTTCATAAATATGAGATGAAAGGGGGTTCTTTTTTTATGGCAAAAAAGTGGGGACAATTCGTCCGCGGCTGGATGACTAAAAATATGGAGCTTCCTCAAGATGTCATGATGGATCTGCCCCGCATTACAATGATTGGGCAAATCCATATCTATATAGAAAACCACAGGGGATTACTGGCTTTTTCAGATAAGGAATTAAGACTGCTATTAAAGCAGGGGCAGCTATTAATAAGAGGGAAAGCCTTCGTCATAAAAACGATATTGCCGGAAGAAATACTGCTCGAGGGAAAAATTGATTCAGTAACTTATATTACAGACACTGATTAAGAATTCAGGGGGAAGGAAATGAAGAACCAGTGGATCGAATTTTACAGGGGCCTTGTAACAGTTAAAGCAAGCGGGAAAGGAATAGAAAGATTTATTAATGCTCTTACCCGGAGCGGAATCAACATCTGGAATGTAAAGAACCATGGCACGCAATCAGTCACCTTCAAAATGAAATTGGAAGATGCAAAAAAAATAAGGAGCCACGCCAGGAACAGCGATTGCAGAATCGAGTTCCTGCAGCGGGCAGGAGCACCGTTCCTTATGAAAAGGCTGCTGAAAAACAGCGGATTTGCAGCTGGTGCCCTCGCGTTTTTTGCTGTTATTCTCCTTTTATCCAATATGGTTTGGGGCATAGAGATTAAGGGGGCAAATCCTGCAACTGAATATCAGATCATCAAAGAATTGGACAAGATGGGGGTTAAAAAAGGAAAGCTGCAGTTCTTTGTAGATAACGTGGAGTCTATTCAGCGGACTCTATCCAACAATATTGAGGCAATAACATGGGTTGGCGTGGAGTTAAAAGGGACAACCTACCATTTACAGGTAGTTGAGAAAAATGAACCTGAGAAACCCGAGTATTTAAGCCCGCGTCATCTGGTAGCCAAGAAGAAAGCTGTCATTGTAGAAATGTTTGTTGAAGAAGGACGTCCGGTCGTCGATATTCACGATCATGTTCAGCCAGGACAGCTTTTAGTCTCAGGGATAATCGGTAAAGAGGGCCAAACGGAGACTGTTCCTTCAAAAGGGGAGGTTTTCGGGGAAACATGGTATAAATCTGAAGTCATTCTTCCGCTTAAGAGCACATTCAAAGTCTTCAGCGGCAATGAAAAGGTTAAGCATAGCTTTACAATCGGAAATCTTGAAATTCCTATATGGGGTTTTGGAAAAACGGAGTTTGAAGAGTATGAATTAGAGGAAAATGAGAAAGCAGTAAAGTTCCTGAAATGGGAACTGCCTGTTTCATATGTAAACAAGACATTTCGTGAAAGAGAGCAAGTCACCAGAATATATTCCAATAAAGAGGCTTTTGAAGCTGCGAAAGATTTGGCAAGAAAAAAAATAAAAAGCAGCTTAGATGAAAATGCTAAAGTTAAGGGAGAAAAAGTTTTGCACCAATCAATTGACAATGGTAAAGTAACTATAGCAATACATTTCCAAATTATTGAGAATATTGCAGAAGGACAACCAATTATTCAAGGAGATTCGGAATGACAGAAGACTTGAAAACAATGAACCTGCAACTTGAAGATCCTAATGAAGCCATTGCATTATTAGGCAATTCAGATGCAAACCTAAAAATTATTGAGCAAGAACTGAATGTCTCCATCGTAACCAGGGGAGAATCCGTTTATGTGTCTGGTGAAATGGAGAAGGTAGAATTGGCTGGAAAGGTTCTGGATAAACTGCTTTATGTAATCCGGAAAGGAATAAATATAAGCCAGAGAGATGTTATGTATGCTCTTCAAATGGCAAACAAGGGAACACTGGAGTATTTCAGCGATTTATACGAAGAAGAAATCACCAAAAATGCAAAAGGAAAGTCTATTCGTGTTAAGACATTAGGACAGCGGCAATACATTCATGCAATCCGCCAAAATGACCTGGTTTTTGGCATAGGGCCAGCAGGAACAGGAAAAACGTATTTGGCAGTTGTCATGGCTGTCAATGCTTTGAAAAATGGGAATGTGAAAAGAATCATTCTTACCCGCCCTGCAGTCGAAGCAGGGGAAAGCCTTGGCTTTCTGCCAGGAGATCTGAAGGAAAAAGTAGATCCTTACTTACGGCCCTTGTATGATGCTTTGCATGATATATTAGGTGCAGAGCATACGCAAAGAATGATTGAAAGAGGCACGATTGAAATTGCACCGCTGGCTTATATGCGCGGAAGAACTTTAGATGATGCCTTTGTCATACTGGATGAAGCGCAAAATACAACTCAGGCACAAATGAAGATGTTTCTAACCAGGCTGGGCTTTGGTTCAAAAATGATTATTACCGGAGACAGAACACAGGTTGACCTTCCAAAAGGTGTAAAATCAGGCCTGATTGCAGCAGAAGACACACTTAAGGGTGTAAGCGGACTATCATTCGTTCACTTGGAACAAAGTGATGTTGTGCGGCATCCGCTTGTGGCCAGGATTATTCAGGCATACCAAAAAGAAGATAGCCAATGAACCTTTAAGCCGCCGTTTTGGCGGTTTTTTCTTTAGATGATAAAATCGGCAGGTAATTACCATGGAATTATTTGCTATTAATGAAATGTTTAGGTAACCTGTTGTTAGATAGGTCTTTTTCATTGGTGAAAACCAACAGAAAAACTGTTATGATCTTACATAATTAATAATTAAAATATTTAAGAATATTGGAAGTTTTTTTACCCAGGACAGGAGGGGTAAATGTGCCAAATCTTCAGCAAAGTATGACTACAATCAGAAATTTACTTAATATGACCTTTTTTCGTGTTCTCTTATTTTTTCTTTTGGGAGTTGCTATGTATTTTTCCATGTATAGCAATGTGAAACCTGAAAAGCTGGATTTAAGTCTGTTCTCTGTAGCTGAACAGACAATAAGGTCACCCATAACAATAGAGGATAAAGCAAGCACAGAAAGAAAGAGAAAAGAAGCTGAAAATAATGTTAAGGATATTTACGTTGTAAAAAAAGAGATTGCCCAAAACAGAGTTGACCTGGTTACCTCCATTTTCGGGTCAGTTTCGGAAGTGAATGAAGAAGTAAAAGAAGAGATGGAAGAGAAAAAGAAGGCTGCTGCAAATGAGTCAGACAAAGATGTAGTGGAACCGGACCCTTCCGCCCCTGGTCCTGAAGAGAAATTGTCCATGGTTAAAGAAAAACTCACTGATGACGTAACACGTGAAGTATCGGATGGCGTCTTCCTTACCTTGCTGCAGGCCAAGGAGGGTGAACTGAGCATTGCGAAAGACCTTACTGTTACTGCCATCAATAAAATCATGAATAATGAAATTCCGGCCGAACAGGTGGAGAACGCTAAGAAGCGCGTTGAAGAAGAACTGAAGTTCACCAGCTTAAATTCAGAAATAAAAAAAGCCGCAATAGAGCTGGGGCGCTATGCAATATATCAAAATCAATTTTATGATCCTGCTGCCACAGAAGAATTGCGGCAGCAGACCATTGAGAGTGTCGAGCCAGTAAAAATCCTTCAGGGACAGATCATTGTTGAAGAAAATCAGCTGATCAGCAGGGACATATACCGACAGCTTGAACTTGTAGGGCTTCTGGACAGTGTTAATTCGATTCAGCCTTTTATCGGCTTATCTCTAATCATTGTCATTGTTTTATCAGCCCTATATTATTATTTCCACGAACTGAATGTACAGAGAGAATTAAAGCAAAGCTATTTATTGCTGTTCAGCCTTGTCTTTATCTTATCGATATTGCTTATGAAGGTCATAAGCCTTTTCCAATACGCTGATTACTCAGAGATAGGGTATATATATCCTGCAGCAATGGGAGCTATGCTGATCAAGATACTGATTGATGAAAAGCTTGCAATGTACTACACAATTATTATGGCTATCAGCGGAAGCATCATTTTTAATGAAGGTGTTACAGGGACATTCCAGCTGACATCAGCCATTTACATCCTTTGCAGCGGATTGGCGGCCATATTGTTTTTAAGTAAGCAGAATCGCCGCTCCAAAATATTGCAGGCTGGTTTATTTGTATCTGCGGTAAACATCCTTGTTATCTTTTCAATGCTTTTCTTAAGAAATGGCCACTATGAGACGATTGAATATGGATTTTACTTTGTAATCGCTCTGATTTCAGGAATCTCATCTGCAGTCCTGGCCATTGGCTTGCTGCCATATTTTGAGGCGGGATTTGGAATCTTGTCTACTATGAGGCTGATTGAGCTATCCAATCCTAATCATCCGCTGCTGAGAAAGATACTAACTGAATCTCCCGGAACCTACCATCATAGTGTAATGGTTGCAAATCTCTCCGAGTCAGCTTGTGAAGCTATTGGGGCAAATGGACTTTTAGCAAGGGTGGGCTGCTACTATCACGATATCGGCAAGACGAAACGGCCGCAGTTTTTTATCGAAAATCAGGTGAATATTGAAAATCCGCATGATCGGCTTCCTCCCCAGACCAGTAAGAATATTATTATCGCCCATGCCGCAGATGGTGCTGAAATGCTGAGAAAGCATAAGATGCCTAAGGAGATAGTGGATATTGCCGAACAGCATCATGGAACAACATTGCTGAAATATTTTTACTACAAAGCAAATCAGAATGGTCTCGAGGTAAAAGAAGAGGACTACCGCTATCCTGGACCTAAACCGCAATCAAAAGAGTCGGCAGTCATTGGCATTGCGGATAGCGTAGAAGCTGCAGTCCGTTCGATGGCACATCCTACAACAGAGCAAATAGAGGATTTAGTCAAAAAGATAATCGCAGACAGGCTTCAGGATGGACAGCTGAATGAATGTGATTTAACCTTAAAAGAACTGGAAACTGTTTCACACTCGTTCTGTGAAACGTTAAACGGAATTTTCCATTCACGTATTGAGTATCCTGAAATGACAAAACAGAAGGTGAAACAGGCATGAATTTAAACATTGATTTTTTAGACGAAACGACTGAGCTCCAGGAAAATGATATAGCCAAAATCAAAGAGTTAATTAACTTTGCGGCTTCAAAAGAATCTGTGGAGCCTGAAAGCGAAGTATCCATTACTTTTGTGACCAATGAGCGCATCCGCGAAATCAACAGGGAGTACCGGGATAAAGATCGGCCGACAGATGTTATTTCTTTCGCGATGGAAGAGCTGGGTGAAGGTGAAGTTGAACTGATTGGTGCTGATATGCCGCGAATCCTGGGGGATATCATTATCGCTACTGCTAAGGCGAAGGAGCAGGCGGAGGAGTATGGACATTCTTTTATTAGGGAGCTTGGCTTTTTGGCGGTTCATGGCTTCCTGCATCTTCTTGGCTATGATCATGAAAATCCGGAAGATGAGAAAAAAATGT
The DNA here is from genome assembly GCF_058791715.1 of Cytobacillus sp. EB106-05-05-XG126. Lineage (NCBI taxonomy): Bacteria > Bacillati > Bacillota > Bacilli > Caryophanales > Bacillaceae > Cytobacillus > Cytobacillus sp. EB106-05-05-XG126. Next base: position 386,166 of record NZ_JBYTDU010000002.1, read on the forward strand.
TTTCCCGCCAGAAGGATATACTTGATGAATTCGGGCTCACAAGATAAAAAAGTCCGAAAACACAATGTCCTCAAATCCTTTGTGTTTGCTTTTTCCGGAATTAGAATGGCGTTAGTGAATGAAAGGAATCTGCAGATACATTTGGCAGTATCCCTGGCTGTCATGTTTTCTGGAATATATTTTGGCATTACCAGGCTTGAATGGATGATCATTCTGCTGGCCATCGGGGGAATGTTCTCACTTGAATTGCTGAATACAGCCATTGAAAGGGCTGTGGATCTGTCAACAGAAGATTACCATCCCCTTGCCAAACAGGCGAAGGATATAGCCGCTGGAGCGGTGCTGGTGTTTGCTATTATAAGTGTAATAATAGGCGGAGTAATATTCCTCCCTAAAATCCTGAAATTTTTGCAGTAAAGTGAAGCTGTCCGAATGGGCAGCTTTGCTTTTTTGCTTTTTCTATATTAATAATTATGGCTGACCGTAATCTGCTTTGAATTATCGGGCCTGAGTTTGAAAACGTTCACTGAATCAGCTAAAATGACAGAACAGCATTAAATTTCACAGGCCGGGGAGATTTTGAGGGATGCCACTTAGATATCAATGGCCAGATAAAATTTAAACAGCCTGCATATTTTTAGAAAATTCAATTTTTTTATTACGTTTTTGCTACAAACGATGAAAATCAAAGTAAAATGTTGTAAAATAAGAGAGAAGCGGCTGCTTTTCACAGAAAGAAGCTTTGCGAGCCCCAAGGCCCATGATTGCATCGGGAGCAGTTCCGTTTTACAGGAAAGGAAGAAATATTTGTGAATAACGATCAACTAATACAGGAAGCAAAGATTGCAAGAGATAGAGCATATGTGCCATATTCAAAATTCAAAGTGGGAGCGGCGCTATTAAGCAGTGACGGTCAGGTTTTTCACGGCTGCAACATAGAAAATGCAGCGTACAGCATGTGTAATTGCGCTGAAAGGACTGCTCTCTTCAAAGCATATTCTGATGGCGTAAAAAACTTTTCAGCCATTGCTGTTGTTGCGGACACAGACCGTCCTGTCCCCCCATGCGGTGCATGCAGACAGGTAATATCCGAATTATGTCCGCCTGAAATGAAAGTTGTTTTAACCAACTTAAAAGGGGATATTAAAGAATTAACAGTTGAAGAATTACTGCCAGGAGCATTTTCACCGGAGGACTTACATGAATAATACACAACAAGGACACAAATCAGGCTTTATTTCCATAATCGGCAGACCAAACGTAGGAAAGTCAACATTCTTAAATCGCGTAATTGGGCAGAAAATTGCCATTATGAGTGATAAGCCGCAAACAACGCGCAATAAAGTTCAGGGTGTCCTGACAACCAATGACGCTCAATTTATTTTTATTGATACGCCAGGAATCCATAAGCCAAAGCATAAACTGGGAGACTTTATGATGAAAGTTGCCCAAAACACACTGAAAGAAGTGGATGTCATCCTGTTTATGGTAAATGCCCAGGAAGGCTTTGGACGCGGTGAAGAATTCATACTTGAGAAATTTCAGTCAGTCCGTACGCCAATTTTCCTTGTGATCAATAAGATTGACCAGGTGCATCCAGATGAACTTTTTAAAATTATTGAGTCTTACAAGGAAAAGTACGATTTCAGTGAAATTATCCCCATTTCTGCTTTGGAAGGCAATAATGTAGAGACGCTCTTAGAACAGATTAAAAAATATATTCCGGAAGGGCCGCAGTTTTATCCTGCTGATCAGGTAACAGATCACCCTGAGAGATTTATCGTTTCTGAACTGATCAGGGAAAAAGCGCTGCATTTAACAAGAGAGGAAATACCGCACTCGCTTGCTGTAACTATTGATAAAATGGAGCGCCGCGAAGATAAAGAAGTCGTTCATGTCATGGCTACGATCATTGTGGAACGTGACTCCCAGAAAGGCATTGTCATTGGAAAGCAAGGAAAAATGCTCAAGGAAATCGGAAAAAGAGCAAGGGTGGATATTGAAAATCTTCTTGGATCACAGGTTTTTCTGGAGCTGTGGGTCAAAGTCCAGAAAGACTGGCGCAATAAAATGTCTCAGCTCCGCGATTTTGGCTTCCGTGAAGATGAGTACTGAACCAGCCCTAATTAAAGTATTATCCATTTCTGGTTTATATGCATACAGGTGATTGACAATATTTTCGTCTCATGATTTTACAAAGACAGGCTATGATATAGATAAATGTATTGGGATAAAGAATTGCTAGTTGAATAACTGAAAGGTGGGGTTTTCGATGATGGATTTTACCTGGAGAGTGTTTTCCCAGACAGGAAACATTGACACATATCTTCTCTTCAAGGAGCTAGAAAAGGAAACTCAGGATATACCCGGCAGCAATGACGAAGAGCTAGCAGAAGCTGATTTTCCCATCTCATAGGTTTGTCGAAAGACAGGGATGGTGTCACGGTTGCTTGATAAATGTGAAGGCATTGTCATCAGGACAACTAATTATAGTGAAACAAATAAGATAGTTACTTTATATACCCGTGAATGGGGAAAAGTTGGTGTGATGGCACGAGGAGCGAAAAAACCGAACAGCAGACTTGCTGCTGTCACCCAGCTTTTTACATACGGGAATTTTTTAGTTCAGCGCGGAAGCGGTCTGGGCACCCTGCAGCAGGGTGACATGATTTCATCCATGCGATCTATTAAAGAAGATATTTTTCTTACGGCTTATGCAAGCTATATTGTCGATTTAACGGATAAAAGCAGTGAGGATAAGAAGCCCAACCCATTTTTGTTCGAATTGCTGCATCAAACGCTAAATTTAATAAACGAAGGATATGATCCGGAGATTCTCACGAACATTTATGAAATGAAAATGCTGAATGGTTTGGGTTTATATCCAGTTCTTGATCAATGTTCTGTCTGCGGAAGCACTGACGGGCATTTTGCATTTTCAATCCGGGAAAACGGCCTCATTTGTCACCGCTGTCTTGATAAGGATCCTTATCATTATAAAGTATCACAGGCGACAATTAAGCTGCTGCGCCTGTTTTATTTTTTTGACTTGTCCAGGCTCGGCAATATCTCTGTTAAACCGGAAACCAAAGCTGAATTGAAAAAGATTATCTCTGCTTATTATGAAGAGTATTCCGGCTTAAGCCTTAAGACTAAGAAGTTTTTGAATCAAATGGACAAGTTTAATGATCTGATGTAATGAGCTCGTCTTGCTTTTTATTAAAGATTGACAATCCAATGTGATTCCGCTATGATTCAAATTAATAAAATATTATTGCTGTGAAGGAGAAGAGTACTTAACTTTTTCTCATTAAAGCGAACCCGGGACAGTGGGAGCCGGGTATGGATAGTTAAGGAAGGGCGCTCTGGAGCAATTTTGTCTATTGACAACCAAAGAGGCTGCGTTCAAACTCGCAGCAAATAGGGTGGAACCGCGGGTAACTCTCGTCCCTATGCCATTTGGCATAGAGACGGGAGTTTTTTATGTTCCGCAGGAAAAGCGAGCAGCCTGGAGCGGAAATCAACGGACAACATTGAGAGACGAAATATAACTATTTATACGAAAGAGGTGTCCTATGAATATTCAAAACATGATATTAACACTTCAAAAACATTGGTCTGAACAGGGTTGTATCCTGATGCAGGCTTATGATACTGAAAAGGGCGCAGGTACTATGAGCCCATATACATTTTTACGTGCAATCGGACCAGAGCCGTGGAATGTGGCTTATGTAGAGCCTTCACGCCGTCCGGCTGATGGCCGATATGGAGAGAATCCCAACCGGCTTTATCAGCATCATCAATTTCAGGTGATCATGAAGCCATCCCCTGATAATATCCAGGAGCTGTATCTTGATTCACTTAAGGCACTGGGCATTGATCCGCTTGAACATGACATCCGGTTTGTGGAAGATAACTGGGAGAATCCTTCACTGGGCTGTGCGGGCTTAGGGTGGGAAGTGTGGCTTGATGGAATGGAAATAACACAGTTCACATACTTCCAGCAGGTAGGCGGATTGGAATGCAAGCCTGTGTCTGTTGAAATTACATATGGAATTGAAAGGCTTGCCTCTTACATCCAGGATAAGGAAAATGTCTTTGACCTTGAATGGACAGAAGGATTTACAGTTAGGGACATTTTCCTGCAGCCCGAGTTTGAGCATTCGAAATACACGTTTGAAACATCAGATCAGGAAATGCTCTTCAATTTGTTCAATATTTATGAGAAAGAAGCACATAGGCAAATGGATGAAGGGCTTGTACACCCGGCTTATGACTATGTATTGAAATGTTCCCATACTTTTAACCTGCTCGATGCCAGGGGAGCGATCTCAGTAACAGAAAGAACAGGCTATATTGCAAGGTGCCGTAATCTGGCCAGAAAAATAGCCAAGACCTTTTATGAAGAGAGGGAAAAACTTGGCTTCCCAATTCTAAAGGATAAGGAGGAAGGCTCTCATGAATAAGAAAGATCTTCTGCTGGAAATTGGACTCGAAGAAATGCCTGCCAGATTTGTCACTAATTCAATGAATCAGCTTTCAGATAAAGTGAAATCATGGCTTTTGGAAAAGAAAATATCTTTTGAAGAGATCAGCGCTTTCTCCTCTCCCCGCCGTTTGGCTGTTCTTGTAAGGGGAGTGGATACCGCCCAGGAGGACATAAATGAGGAAGCGAAAGGACCTGCGAAAAAAATCGCTTTAACAGAAGATGGAGAATGGTCAAAAGCTGCGGTTGGATTCAGCCGGGGTCAGGGAGCTTCTATTGAAGATATATTTTTTAAAGAAATTAACGGCGTTGAATACGCCCATGTCAGCAAATTCATTAAAGGTCAGGAAACAGCTGCTCTTCTGCCTGAACTTCAGCAGATTATTACCTCGCTATCATTCCCGAAGAACATGCGCTGGGCAAACCAGGATTTGCGTTTTATCAGGCCGATCAAATGGCTTATTGCATTATTCGGAAATGAAGTCATTCCTTTTTCAATCACAAATGTCCAGACCTCCAATCTTACAAGAGGTCACCGCTTTTTAGGGGAAGAGATTGAGATTAACAATCCTGCTGATTATGAAAAGGCATTGCTGGCTCAATATGTGATCACTAACCCTCAGGAAAGAAAAAGTGCCATTCTCTCTCAATTGGAAAAAATTGAGGAAGAACATGGCTGGGTTGTCCCGGTGGATGAAGATTTATTGGAAGAAGTAAATAATCTGGTTGAGTACCCGACTGCATTATATGGCAAGTTTGAAGAAGAATACCTTGAGCTTCCGGAAGAGGTGTTAATTACTTCCATGAAAGAGCATCAGCGCTATTTCCCGGTAAAGTCCAAAGATGGCACTCTTCTTCCTTACTTTGTTACAGTCCGGAATGGTTCTCATGAACATTTGGAAAAAGTGGCTAAAGGAAATGAGAAGGTATTGCGGGCAAGGCTTTCTGATGCAGCTTTCTTCTACAGAGAAGACCAAAAAACGGATATCTCAGCATCGCTCGAAAAACTCAATAACATTGTGTATCACGAAGAAATTGGAACCCTTGCTGAAAAGGTAAACCGTGTCCGCCAGCTGGCAGCAAAGCTGAGTGAGATTCTTGACTTCAGTGGTGAAGCAAAAGCAGTGACAGACCGCGCTGCTGAAATCTCTAAGTTTGACCTTGTTTCACATATGGTTTACGAATTTCCTGAGCTGCAAGGGTTTATGGGAGAAAAATACGCCTTGCAAAAAGGTGAAAAGGAACCTGTGGCGCGTGCAATTAATGAACATTACATGCCGCGCAATGCAGAGGACCAGACGCCGGAAAGTGATGCTGGTGCAGTGCTTTCCATTGCTGAGAAGCTGGACACGATTGTGTCATCCTTTGCAATTGGAATTATTCCAAGCGGTTCCCAGGATCCATATGCTTTAAGAAGACAGGCATCCGGTATCATCCAGACGTTACTGGCTAAACACTGGGATTTGAAACTCGAAGAATTGATCGCATTATCTATAGAGACCGTGCTTAATGCGAATATAGGAAAGAAATCAAAAAATGATTTAATGCAGGAATTAGTTTCTTTCTTTAAATTAAGAATTAAATATATGCTGCAGGAAAAAGCAATACGCTATGACTTAATTGAAGCTGTATTAGGAAATGATATCGGCTCAGTGCCTTCACTTGTGAATAGGGCTCAGGTATTGGAATCCAACAAGGATGCAGATGGCTTCAAGGAAAGCATTGAAGCTCTTAGCCGGGTAATCAACATTGCTTCTAAGGCTGAAGATAAAGGGGATATTGACAGCGGCTTATTTGAAAATGAAAATGAAAAAGCTCTGTTCAGTAAATATTTATCAGTAACCGAGGAGTTGAAAAAAGAGGTTAAAGAGGAAGAAGCCTTTAACTTGCTAATCAGCTTGAAACCTGAAATTGATCAGTACTTTGAGCATACTATGGTAATGGATGAGAATCAGGAAATTCGCCGCAATAGGCTGCATCAAATGGCACATTTGTCTGATGTGATAAAGAAATTTGCAAATATGAACGAAATAATTGTTAAGTAATAAGCTAAAACTTTGCGTCTTATGCTTGAATACGATTAAAATCTAAGATGAGGACAGCTGCCGTGGCTGTCAGGAAAGAGCCTGTTTATCACACTGACGGGCTCTTTCGTATTTTGGGCATATTAGGCAGCGTAAATCAAACTATAGATGAAACACATCTTTTCATTTATGACAAATAGTATATAATAATTATATAAAAGTATAACCTTATTATAGTGGGAAATGAGTGCCAAAAGCATCTCCTTTTCAGATTAGGTGGTGAGAAAAATCGAATTAAATAAAAGGCAGGAAAAAATAATAGAAATCGTTAAGGAAAACGGGCCGATCACTGGTGAGAGTATTGCGGAACAGCTTAATTTAACGAGGGCAACACTAAGGCCGGATCTGGCTATATTAACGATGGCAGGCTATTTAGATGCCCGTCCGCGTGTAGGCTATTTTTATACAGGGAAGACTGGGGCGCAGCTGCTGACTGAAAACCTTCAAAAGCTATATGTAAGGGATTATCAATCTATTCCTGTAGTGGTTAATGAGAATGTGTCGGTATATGATGCAATTGTGACAATGTTTCTGGAAGATGTCGGCACGTTATTTGTTGTCGATCAGGGTTCACTGCTTGTTGGGGTTCTGTCAAGGAAGGATTTACTCCGTGCAAGTATTGGCAAGCAGGAGCTAAATTCCATCCCTGTAAATATCATTATGACCAGAATGCCTAACATTACCATGTGTGAAAAAGATGATTTGCTTATCGAAGTTGCCAAAAAGCTGATTGAAAAGCAGATCGACGCCCTTCCTGTTGTAAAAAAGACGGAGAAAGGGTTTGAAGTAAACGGCAGGATAACCAAAACAAATCTGACGAAAGCATTCTTGGCTCTAGCCGGGGAAAAGTAGCAGTGAAAGAAGGAGATGGTGTTAAAGGATGGAAAAATTGCCAGTCATTTATGTCGTTTCAGACTCAGTGGGAGAAACGGCTGAACTTGTAACAAAAGCTGCAACGAGCCAATTCAATGGCAGCGATATATCTATCAAGCGTTTTCCATATGTTGAAGAAAAAGTACATATTGATGAAGTTATTTCACTCGCAAAGCTTGATAATGGGATGATAGCCTATACGATGGTCAAGCCGGACATGAGGAAATATATTAACCAGCGGGCTGCTGAAGAAGGGATATATGCTTTTGATATTGTTGGCCCTTTAATGGATCAAATCCAAAGAGCCTGCGGCATTACACCGCTTTTCGAACCAGGACTGGTCAGAAAGCTGGATGAAGATTATTTTAAAAAGATTGAAGCAATCGAGTTCGCTGTAAAATATGATGATGGCCGTGACCCCCGTGGTATATTAAAGGCTGATATAGTGCTTATCGGTGTATCAAGGACTTCAAAAACACCTCTTTCCCAGTATCTTGCCCACAAGCGCCTTAAAGTGGCTAACGTGCCCCTTGTGCCTGAAGTCGATCCTCCAGAAGAGCTGTTTCTAGTCCCGCCGGATAAGTGCTTCGGTCTGAAAATCAGTCCTGAAAAATTAAACTTTATTCGAAGAGAACGCCTGATATCATTAGGTCTAAGCGATAATGCCAGCTATGCAAATATAGAGAGAATCAAAGAAGAAATAGGTTACTTTGAAAAAACCGTTTCCAAAATTAAATGCCCGGTTATTGATGTTACGAACAAAGCAGTAGAAGAAACAGCCAATATGATCCTAAATCAATACCGGAAAAACTTTCCAAAAAGCTAGCACATAAATTCTTTATGTGCCTTTTCTTTTTTTTACCCGGCAAGGTTACAAGGGCTTTTTTCATATAAAAACTGCAAAATTAAATTATATTCTTGCCAGATAAAATAATGGCAAAATAGAGATTAATGTACTATAATAAAAAATTGTGATAAAAATGTATCCGAATAGGTTTAGAGTTCATTGCCAAGGAATAAACTATTTATTGTGGCATGTCAAGCTTTCGACCAAGAAAAAATTCGACATATCTCACTATGCAAAAGTTATTCATGTAAAGAAGGATTATGCGGAGTGATGTAGAATTATTAGAACATTAGGCAAACCAATCATTAAGGTGGATGCTGATTCCTGTCCTGTAAAAGAAGAAATTGTCGAAATAGCCAATTCCTTTACTGTGGACGCAGTGTTTGTTGCTTCTTATGCCCATATGCAAAATGACCTGAATGGGGCTGTCTGGAAATTTGTTGACAGCAGTAAGGAAGCTGCAGATTTATTCATAATGAACAATGTGAAAACAGGAGATGCAGTTGTAACTCAAGATATTGGATTGGCATCAACTCTTTTGTTAAAGGGTGTTTATGTCCTTTATCCCAGGGGAATTTTATTTGAGGAAAGTGAAATTCGAACCGCTTTGGAAATGAGGCACCTTTCAGCCAAGGCGCGAAGAAGAGGGGTTTATGGGAAAGGCCCAAAACCATTTAGTCAAGAGGACCGATCCAGGTTTGTGCAGCAGCTGACAAAGATTTTGTCGAATTTTGAAGGGATTCAGTAACGTTTATCGAATACCTCAGTAAGTAATGGAGTTGTTCATATGGCAGAACGGATCGCCGAGGAGAAAGTAAATGAGATTCGGCAAGCTGTAGATATTGTTGATGTCATTGGCGACTATATCCAATTAAACAAGCAAGGACGCAACTACTTTGGGCTTTGTCCTTTTCATGGCGAAAATACTCCTTCCTTTTCTGTATCACCCGAAAAGCAAATCTACCATTGCTTTGGATGCGGAGCAGGAGGCAATGCGTTTTCTTTCATAATGGATTTAGAAGGATATTCCTTTCAGGAAGCCGCATTAAAACTCGCTGAAAAGGGAAATATCAAGCTCGAAATTGATGCATCCGCAGCATCAGCAAAATCAATGCCTGTGGATATACAGCAGATGATGGAAGCCCATGAGCTTCTGCGTAAATTTTATCACCATCTGCTTGTAAACACAAAAGATGGTCAGCATGCATTAGAATATTTGCTGAATAGAGGCTTTACGATGGAATCGATTGAGAAATTTCAAATCGGTTATTCATTAAAGTCCTGGGATTTTGTCTTCAAGTTCCTGACTAAAAGAAAGTTCCCCGAAGGCGTCATGGAAAGAGCAGGACTGATCATCAAAAGGGAGAAAGATGGGAACTATTTTGACCGCTTCAGAGATAGAATTATGTTCCCGATTTTTGACCGCAGCGGAAATACGATTGCTTTCTCAGGGAGATCCCTTGGGGCCGATGAGCCCAAATATTTAAATAGCCCTGAAACAGCAATCTTTAATAAAAGCAAAACTTTATATAATTTTCATTTGGCGAGACCACAGATTAAAAAATTGCAGAGAGCCGTTCTTTTTGAAGGGTTTGCAGATGTAATCGCCGCTGATCGTGCTGGCGTCGGTAATGGTGTTGGTACGATGGGCACTGCTTTAACTGAAGAACATGTTGCTTCCTTAAGAAGAAATGTTCAATCAATCACGATCTGTTATGATTCCGATAATGCCGGTATCGAAGCCGCATACCGGGCAGCAAACCTGCTAACGGAAGCAGGCTGCCAGATCAGAGTGGCACTGATGCCTGACGGCTATGATCCGGATGATTATATTAAAGAATACGGAGAAGAAAAATTTCGTCATGATGTAATCGAATCCAGCATAACCTTTATGGCATTTAAACTTCTTTATCTCCGCAGAGGCAAAAGGCTTCAAAATGAAGGAGATAGGCTCCTTTATATCGAAGAGGTATTAAAAGAAATCAGCCGGCTTGATAAAGCGGTGGAAAGAGACCATTATCTTCGCCAGATGGCGAATGAATTTTCACTTTCTCTGGAAGCCTTGAAAGAGCAGCAAAAACAGGTTTATTACACGGAGAAGAGAAAAAGCAGCCAGAAGGGCAAAGGTGCTTTCGAGCCTCAAAAAAGGCTGCAGACACCCAAAAGGGCTGATAGTCTTAAACCCGCCTTTCATACAGCGGAAAGAAGGCTGATTGCCCATATGCTCAGGAATAGTGACATAGCATTTAAAGTTCAGGATATGCTTCAGGGAAATACATTTAACATCGATGAACACCAGGCTATTATTACCTATCTTTTAGGTTTCTACGAAAAAGGCCATACGCCTGATCCGAGTGCATTCATAAATTTTATAAATGATGAAAAGCTTAAGCGTATTGTGGTGGATATAGAAATGATGTCCATAAATGATGAAATAAGTGAACAGGAATTATCAGATTACCTTAAACAGGTGTTGAATTATCAAAAGATGTTAAAAATAAAAGAAAAACTAAATGAAGAAAAGGAAGCAGAACGCCAGAAGGATTATGCTAAAGCGGCTTTAATCGCAATGGAAATTCTTCATTTGCGAAAGTCACTATAAGAAGGCTGTGTGCCTTGAATAAATGTTTTGGGATTAGCATTACCTTAGGAAAAGTCCCATTTTAAGAAGATTTAGAATGTGTGTGATTTTTGGAAGGAGGGGGACATATGGCTGAAAAGTCGGCCCGTTCAAAAGAGGTTGATACAGAATTGACCCTTGAACAAGCGAAAGATCAATTAGTTGAAATAGGAAAAAAGACAGGTGTCCTTGCCTATGATGATATAGCAGAAAGATTGTCTCAATTTGAACTTGATTCCCACCAGATGGATGAATTCTATGAATTCCTCGGAGATCAGGGTGTTGAGTTAGTTGGTGATAATGAGAATGAAGATCCGAATGTTCAGGAACTTGCAAAAAATGAGGAAGAATTTGATCTTAATGATTTAAGTGTCCCTCCGGGTGTGAAAATTAATGATCCTGTCCGTATGTACTTAAAAGAAATTGGACGTGTTGATTTACTCTCTGCAGAAGAAGAGATTGCACTTGCCAACCGTATTGAGGAAGGCGATGAAGAAGCTAAAAGACGCCTGGCAGAAGCGAACCTCCGATTGGTTGTGAGTATCGCGAAAAGGTATGTAGGACGCGGAATGCTGTTCCTTGACCTTATCCAGGAAGGGAATATGGGACTGATAAAAGCGGTTGAAAAATTCGATTACCGCAAAGGATTCAAGTTCAGTACGTATGCAACATGGTGGATACGCCAGGCCATTACGAGAGCAATTGCTGACCAGGCCAGAACGATACGTATTCCTGTCCATATGGTGGAAACCATCAATAAATTGATTCGTGTTCAGCGCCAGCTTCTTCAGGATCTTGGCCGTGAACCAACACCGGAAGAAATTGCTGAAGATATGGATTTAACTCCAGACAAAGTAAGAGAAATTCTTAAGATTGCACAGGAACCTGTTTCATTAGAAACACCTATCGGTGAGGAGGATGACTCTCACTTAGGTGACTTCATCGAAGATCAGGATGCCACTTCTCCATCGGAGCATGCGGCATACGAGCTTCTGAAAGAACAGCTTGAAGATGTTCTGGACACACTGACTGACCGAGAAGAAAACGTTCTGCGTCTTCGATTCGGCCTTGACGATGGCCGTACGAGAACTTTGGAAGAAGTCGGCAAGGTATTTGGCGTTACCCGCGAACGTATTCGCCAAATCGAAGCCAAAGCCTTAAGAAAGCTGCGCCATCCGAGCAGAAGCAAACGTTTAAAAGACTTTTTAGAATAAAAAATAATTGCCAGTGGATAGTTTACTTCTTACAATGGAAGTAAACTATTTTTTTTTGACAGGATGTGCTTTGGTTGGAAGAAAACAGAAAAAAAATCATTGTTAACGAGCTGCTGCATTGGAAAAAGAGCCGAATGCTCCCTGACCATTATTGTGACTACCTGCTTGCTCTTTACACCGAAGGAAGTCAGCCGAAGGGAATAAAAAAACGTAAAAAAACAGTGGTTTTATATCTTGCCAACCTTATCCTCCTACTGCTGATTCCAATTTCTGCTTTATTAATTTATTTTACTGAATTGTCTATTACTTTGCAAACCGTCATTTTAATTCTTTTCATTTCTTCGGATATTTTCTTTATTTTTTATTTTTCTAAAAAAGTAAAAATGATACATATCCCCATCATATCAGGCGCTTTGATTTTACTAATGGGATCTGTTGATATTGTATCGGTGTTATATCCAGGAAACGAGAGAATTCTCTATGTTTCCCTAGTAATTAATTGTGTTCTTTGGCTGTTTTCAGGATTAAAATGGAAATTCCTATATCTATGGATTTCAGGGGCTCTTGGCTTTTCTTTATTAGTTATTTCTATATTCATATAATAAAATATTTTAAAAAGTTTTTAAATGTTGAGAAAACTCTAATATCCCTTATATAATAGTAATGAAAGCGTATACAACTTTTGTTCTTATAAGGGGGATTTACATGAATTTTGACTTAACTGCAGAACAGAATATGATCCTTAAAACAATCAGGGAATTTGCTCAGGAAGAAGTTGCACCGGGAGCTTTGGAAAGAGACCGTACAAAGGAATTTCCAGTAGAAGTATTTAAGAAAATGGCTGAGCTTGGCTTGATGGGGCTTCCTTTCCCTGAAGAATATGGTGGGGCAGGGGCAGATACTGTTAGCTTTGCTATTGTAACAGAGGAGTTGAGCAGGGCTTGCGCGTCAACTGGAATCACATATTCCGCGCATATATCACTTGGCGGAGCACCGCTTTATTTATTCGGTACCGAAGAGCAGAAGCAAAAGTATCTGGTGCCTATCTGTACAGGTGAGTCTTTTGGAGCTTTCGGGCTGACAGAGCCTAATGCAGGCTCAGATGCTGGCGGTACCAGAACAACAGCTGTCGAAAAAGATGGTGAATATTTCATTAATGGTAATAAATGCTTTATTACGAATGCCAGCTATGCGAAGCATTTAGCTTTGACTGCTGTCACGGGTGAAGTGGATGGAAAAAAAGAAATCAGTGCGATTATTGTTCCAACGGATGCAGAAGGATTTACCGTTATCGATAATTATGAAAAAATGGGACTCAATGCCTCTAATACAACTGAACTGGTACTTGAAGACGTACGCGTTCCGACTGAGCACTTGCTCGGCAAAAAAGGAGAGGGCTTCAAACAGTTTTTAATCACACTGGATGGAGGGCGTATTGGTATTGGGGCAATGGCTTTGGGGATAGCGCAGGCTGCTTATGATAAAGCGCTTCAATATGCAAAGGAGCGCCAGCAGTTCGGCCGTTCTCTCTCAAACTTCCAAGCTATTCAGTTTAAACTTGCCGATATGGCGATGAAAATTGAATTAGCACGAAATATGGTTTACAAGGCTGCATGGCTGAAAGATCAGGGGAGACCATTTGCCAAAGAAGCTTCCATGTGCAAGCTCTATGCCTCTGAAATTTGTATGGAAATCGCCGACCAGGCTGTCCAGATCCACGGCGGATACGGCTATATGAAAGAATACCATGTTGAACGATACATGAGGGACGGTAAGCTCACAGAAATCGGTGAAGGTACCTCTGAAGTACAAAGAATGGTCATTGCGCGCCTCATCGGATGCTAAGACTGTATATTATAGGTATGAATAAGATATGCAGGTGAAATAATTAGCAAAAACTCCATCCTCAAGATGGAGTTTTTTGTCCATTTTATGAACAAGATTTGACAAAGTTTACAATAGGGCTTTTCCTTCTGTCTTTTTTAAAGTAAAATAGACATTGTTTGTATACTTACTTAAACTGAATGTGCTTACATAAGGGAGGTTAAATCATGAATCGCAATCCAATCATTCCATTTGTGTTAATTATGGTTTTTGGTGTGGTAGCAATGTTCCTAGTTTCTTTTAAAGGTCTTGGCGATATGGAAGAGCTTGCAAAAGAACAGGAAGGCGGCGGTGCTGAAACTGAAGAAACTGCAGCTGCGACCCCTGAAGAAATTTACCAGAAGAGCTGTATCGGATGTCACGGTGACCAGTATCAAGGCGGAGTTGGTCCTGCTCTAACAGGTGTAGGCGATCGTTTATCGCAGGATGAGATCGCTGATATCGTAGTAAACGGTAAAGGCTCAATGCCTCCAGGATTAGTGCCTCAAGACAAAGCTGCCGAAATGGCTGAATGGTTAGCAGGCCTTAAGTAATACCTATAATAAAAGTCCTTTGCATATGTAAAGGACTTTTTTTATACTATAAGAAAGGCTATCGTAAATTGACGATAGCTTTTTTAGCTTTTGCTCAGGAAGAGCAGGCGCTTTGCGCTTTTTACAATACATAAATAAGTGGTGACAGAATGAATACTGAAAAATTATCAAATCGGCTTGAAGCTGTAACAAATTATATTCCCTCAGGCGCACGAGTAGCTGATATCGGCTCAGACCACGCGTATTTGCCATGCTATGCAGTAAAGAAAGGGATTGCCTCTTTTGCTGTTGCTGGTGAAGTGGTTGATGGTCCCTATCAATCCGCCCAAAAACAGGTGAAAATGGAAGGGCTCGAAAATCAGATCTCCGTAAGAAAAGGAAACGGGCTTGAAGTAATTGGGCCAAATGAAGTTGACTGCATAACTATTGCAGGCATGGGTGGGGCTTTAATTGCGAGCATTCTTGAAGAGGGGAAGAGCAAGCTTGCTTCTGTAAAGAGGCTGATCCTCCAGCCGAATTTAAGTGCAATCTCAATTAGAAGCTGGCTGATTGACAATGGCTGGGAGTTAATAGCCGAACAAATCCTTGAAGAAGACGGAAAGATCTATGAAATCCTTGCAGCTGAAAAAGGAGAGCCATTGAAACCCTACAAAAATAGAGAACAAGGTTTATTGATGGGCCCTTTTCTTATGGAGCAAAAATCAGCCGTATTTCAAAACAAGTGGCTCGGTGAAAAGAAGAATTGGGAGAGAATCCTTTTGCAGCTTGAAAAAGCAGCATACTCCAGTGAAACAGAGAAGAGAAAACAGGAGTTAAAGCGAAAAATCAAAATGGCAGAGGAGGTATTGATGCAGTGAAAAAAATAAATGGACATGAGATTATCCAACTATTTGAGCAGTTCTCCCCTAAAGGGTATGCGATGGAAGGAGACAAGATTGGCCTCCAGGTTGGCAGGCTTAACACTCCTGTTGAAAATGTCATGATTGCTCTGGATGTTCTCGAAGGTGTAGTTGATGAGGCAATTGCAAAGAATGTTCAGCTGATCATAGCTCATCACCCGTTAATATACAGACCTCTGCAAAAAATTCCCACTGATACTCCATCAGGAAGAATTATTGAAAAGCTTATCAAACATAATATAGCTGTGTATGCAGCACATACAAATTTGGATATCGCCAAAGGCGGCGTCAATGATATGCTGGCTGATGCACTGAAGCTTTCCAATACGGAAGTCTTATATCCCACATACGAAACTGTATTGAAAAAGCTAGCTGTGTTTGTGCCTGAAGAAAATGCTGAGTCTTTAAGACAAGCACTTGGAAACGCAGGGGCTGGTTCAATCGGCAATTACAGTCATTGCTCCTTTACGTCTTCAGGGACAGGGCAGTTTAAGCCTGGCAGTGAAGCAAATCCTCATATTGGCCAGCTGGGTGAGCTTGCGGCTGTTAGTGAAGTCTGCATTGAGACCATTTTTCCCGAACATATAGAAAAGAAAGTGCTTTCTGCTATGTTCAAAAACCATCCTTATGAAGAAGTTGCCTATGATATTTACAAGCTTGAAAACAAGGGTGAAGTTCTGGGGCTGGGTAAAATTGGAGTGATTGGCGAGATGACTCTGGGGGAATTTGCGGAGCATGTAAAACAAACATTTGAAGTGGAGAGAGTTCGTGTAGTGGGCGATCTTTCTTCAAAAGTGAAGAAAGTTGCTGTTCTGGGGGGAGATGGAAACAAGTACTTTATGTCAGCAAAGATGAAGGGTGCTGATGTATATGTGACGGGGGACATGTATTACCATGTGGCACATGATGCGATGATGACGGGCCTGAATATTGTTGATCCCGGCCATAATGTTGAAAAGGTAATGAAAAAAGGAGTCACCCAAAAATTATCTCAGATGTGTACAGAAAAAGGGTATAGCGTATCCATTTTTCCTTCTGAAGTTCATACGGATCCGTTTAAATTTGTCTGATAATAAACAGAACCGGCCTCCCTCAGGGACAGGTTCTGTTTATTGCAGTCTAACGGGCAGTAAGATCCCACTTCAAGAATCAGAGAAATCAAATGAGGGTAAGTGGGGGTCAAACTGCCCGTAAAGGCCCGATCGGTTTAACTAACAATCAGCGGGGGATAAAGCCCCCCGCTGATTGAAGTTTCACTTTATATGCACTTCCGTTTTTCTTATAAATTTGCAGGCTTCTTTACTTTCGGAAGTATTTTATTTAGCGGCACTTTCTTCTCGCGTGACCATGTGGACTCATCAGCCGGATCAAATTGTTCAAGGAAAGTAAT
The DNA here is from genome assembly GCF_058791715.1 of Cytobacillus sp. EB106-05-05-XG126. Classification (NCBI taxonomy): domain Bacteria; kingdom Bacillati; phylum Bacillota; class Bacilli; order Caryophanales; family Bacillaceae; genus Cytobacillus; species Cytobacillus sp. EB106-05-05-XG126. The sequence goes on from NZ_JBYTDU010000002.1 coordinate 402,996, forward strand.
AACTTCCTTTGTAATCGGTGTCGGGGTTGAGGCTCCTGATGTAACGGCAACTGTTGATGCCTCTTTAATCCAATTCACATCCAGTTCAGTAATATCAGCAATACGGTAGGCTTTTGTCCCCGCAATTTCTTCTGATACCTGTGCAAGACGATTGGAGTTATTGCTCTTAGGGTCACCTACAACGATTAATACATCGGCCTGGCCAGCTTGTTCTGCAACTGCTTCCTGGCGGACCTGGGTAGCCATGCAGATTTCTTTGTGGAACTCTGCATGAGGGTATTTTTCCTTAATCTGATCCATTACATGGACAACATCCCATTGGCTCATTGTAGTCTGATTTGTCACCAGTATTTTATCAGCCTGTATGTTAAGTTCATTTACATCCTCAACAGTCTGCACTAAATGAACTGCATGGGGAGCCACTCCAACTGCACCTTCAGGTTCAGGATGGCCTTTCTTACCAATGTAAATGATTTGAAAGCCTTCCTTTTCCTTTTCCCTGATCAAGTCATGTGTCCTTGTTACATCAGGGCAGGTTGCATCAAGTGTTACAAGGCCTTTTTGTTTCGCTGCTTCCCGCACTTCAGGTGAAATGCCATGTGCTGTAAAAATGACAGTGCCTTTGTCCACTTTATCCAGGATTTCTTTGCGGTCTTTACCATCAAGTGTAACAATGCCTTCCTCTTCAAAAGCATCTGTCACATGTTTGTTATGGACGATCATACCCAAAATATAGATGGGTCTCGGCAAAGATGGGTCAAGTGCAGCGTTCCTTGCAATCACCATTGCATCCACCACACCGTAACAATACCCCCGAGGAGAGATTTTTATGACGTTCATCGGTATATCCTCCCTAATTAAAAGCTTATATATGAATTGAACTGAGTTCTGTTTCTAAACGGAAAAACTCCATATTGCATCTTTATTATATAAGAGATAAACCGATAATACAAAAGGAGTAATTTTTCTAAGGAAAAAGAAAAAAGAATGCCCCGGCATCCTTTTCTTTAAATATATAATTTGGGTTTGGAAATACCTTCTGCTGATGATCGCTTGGCAGCGGGCTGCTCCTTATTGATGTTTTTTGGCCTTGAATTCTGTTTCTTTTTTTCTGTATTTGCCTGAGGGGATTCCGCTTTAGCTTCTGAAGCTGTCTCATCAGCTTCAGGTGCATCCTTTATGCCTCTATAAAGCTTCCACATGGCAGGAAGATTCCTGACCAGCGGTCCATACTGCTGAACCATAGGTCCGATCTGCTGTGCTGTATTTAAGACCTTTTGAGTGTTGGTTAAAAAACCGTTTATGGAAGATGGGTTGCTTATTGACTGAAGGATGCCTCCGCCTGCCTGCGAGCCCCCTGCAGCTCTTGCAGCTCCCATTCCTGCTCCAGGCTGGGCATTTCCTTTTCCTAATATTTTGGAGAGCAATCCTCCTCCTCCGCGTTTCATTCCCGGAGGACCGCCCATCATTGGCCCCATGGGAGGTCTACCCTGCATCGGGGTCATAAAAGGATGGGGATGCATCCCTCCGCGCATAGGGGGTCTTGAACCTGGCATCATATTAATTTGGCCTCCTTTCGCTGCATAGTTCTTCTTCTTAAATAAAAAATCATATTATAAAGTATGCGTTTATCCCATTTTGGTTTAGGCATTATGCAGAAGAAACCAATTTATTTATTAAAATCACCTAAAAAGCTCATCATAAAAATATAAATGCCTGTTTGAGTGGTTATTTGCAGGAAACTTTATTATAATAACAGGATGTAAGAAAAGCTCGGAACCAGCAAGTTGTCAGTTGATACTAGTAGATCTTACTCACTAATATATGTTTCGGATGAAGCCTGAACCAGGGCAAATCTGAATAATTGAGGAGTTTTTTATATGAACGAAACGAAATTTGACCGATTTAATTTAAAGCCATTTATTATAGAAGCGGTTAAAGATTTTGGCTTTTTTGAGCCGACAGAAATTCAGGAAAGAATGATCCCTGCCGTGCTGAAGGGTGAAAGCGCAATAGGACAATCACAGACAGGAACAGGAAAAACGCACTCATATGTGCTGCCTATCCTTCATAAGGTTGATCCTTCCCGTCAGGAGGTTCAGGCTATTATAACAGCTCCAACCAGAGAGCTTGCCAATCAGATATATCATGAAATTCTTAAGGTTACAGAGCATTGCCCGGAGGGAGAAGAAATAACTGCACGCTGCTATATTGGCGGTACGGACAAGCAGAGAACCATTGAAAAGCTTAAAAAACAGCCTCATGTGGTTGTAGGCACACCGGGAAGGATCAATGATCTTGTAAAAGAACAGGCATTATTTGTGCATACTGCCGAAATCCTTATTGTGGATGAAGCAGATTTAATGCTCGATATGGGGTTCATTGAAGATGTTGATCAGATTGCAGCAAGGATGCCGGAGAAGCTCCAGATGCTGGTATTCTCAGCTACCATTCCAGAGAAGCTGAAGCCTTTCCTGAAAAAATACATGGAAAATCCTAAATATGTTCACGTGGAGCCTAAGCAGGCCGCAGCAGCCAATATTGAGCACTGGCTTCTTCCATCCAAACACCGTAATAAAGTGGAGCTGGTCTATCAGGCACTGACTTCCTTAAATCCTTACTTAGCCATTGTTTTCACCAACACCAAGAAAAAAGCAGATGAAGTGGCAGACGGATTAATCAGCAAAGGCCTGAAAGTCGGACGTATCCACGGGGACCTTAACCCGCGTGAAAGAAAGAAAATGATGAAGCAGATTCTCGACCTTGAGTTTCAATATATTGTGGCTACAGACCTGGCTGCCCGGGGCATTGATATACAGGGAATCAGCCATGTAATCAACTATGAGCTTCCAACTGATCTTGATTTTTATATACATCGGGTTGGGCGTACAGCGCGTGCAGGTTTCTCAGGAATTGCTGTAACAGTGTATGAGATTTCCGATGAGGATGCATTAAACAGACTTGAAAAAATGGGAATCGAATTCAGGCACAAAGATCTGCAAAAAGGTGAATGGACAGACCTGGAAAATCGCAACAAGCGGAAAACAAGACAGAAACAAACAGATGACATTGATAAAAAAGCCGCTTCATTGGTGAAAAAGCCGAAAAAAGTAAAACCAGGCTACAAAAAGAAAATGAAATGGGAAATGGACAAAATAAAAAAACGCGAAAGAAGAATCAAGCGTAAATAAAGTATTAAAGGGAGAGGTATTGTCATGCTGAAAATTGGATCACATGTTTCCATGAGCGGGAAAAAAATGCTTTTAGCAGCAAGTGAAGAAGCTGTTTCATATGGCTCCAATACATTTATGATCTATACAGGAGCTCCGCAAAACACAAGAAGAAAAAAAATCGAAGATCTGAACATTGATGCCGGGCTGAAGCATATGGCAGAGAACGGGATTGCTGATATTGTTGTACATGCTCCTTACATTATCAATATCGGGAATACTTCAAACCCATCAACATTTGAATTGGGCGTTAATTTTCTTCGCTCTGAAATCGACCGCACCGAAGCGATTGGAGCTAAGCAGATCGTTCTCCATCCCGGCGCCCATGTTGGGGCAGGAACGGAGGCCGGCATCAAAAAGATCGTAGAAGGCTTAAATGAAGTCTTAAACGGCGAAGAAAATGTGCAGATAGCACTTGAGACCATGGCGGGAAAAGGATCGGAGTGTGGGAGGTCCTTTGAAGAGCTGGCTATGATTATAGAGGGAGTCAATTATAACAACCACTTATCTGTATGCTTTGATACTTGCCATACACATGATGCAGGATATGACATTGTGAATGATTTTGACGGGGTATTGGAAGAATTCGATAAAGTTATTGGACTTGACCGCCTGAAAGTTCTCCATATCAATGACAGCAAGAATGAGCGCGGAATGCGTAAAGACCGCCATGCAAATATCGGCTTCGGCCACATCGGCTTCAGCGCGTTAAATTATATTGTCCATCATCCTCAATTAAAGGATATCCCTAAAATTCTGGAGACTCCTTATGTTGGCGAAGATAAAAATAATAAAAAAGCCCCTTATAAACATGAAATTGATATGCTGCGCAGCCAGGAATTCAATGAAAGCTTATTAGAAGCTATTACGGCTGTATAAAATAGTAAAAAGCTGTGCCTGAGCTGCACAGCTTTTTGCATGAGAAATTAAGTATCATAAACTAAGTTCTATTTTGTAAATTGCAAAAATAGCCTGTTTACTTCCCTTGCAGTTTCCGGGCCGGCAATCCTGGCAATTTCCTTTATGATTTTTGTTCTTTCCCGGTCATCAAAGATGTTTACCTGTTTGCCTCTCAAATGATCTGCAATTTTTTGGGCCTGCGCTTTTGTTATCTGGATGTTGAACTGCTCCCCATATTTTAATAATTCATCTGCGGTTATATTGCTTAATTTATGATTAATGATGTTTTCGAATATTTTCACTTTCATCACTCCTCCTCAGTACTGTATGAGTAAAGAATGTGAATAGTGACAATAAGTTTTAAGATTTATGATAAAAGCATGTACCTTTACTTTAAATGCAGGTTCCTGTATACTGTGTTAGTAAATCGTAATGATTCTTAATATTTTAGGTGATAAAAATGGAACAGCCAATAATTGAAATAGCTCATGTATCTTATAGATATGAGAAAGAGAATGTTCTTGAGGATATCAATCTGACCATTAATTCAGGAGATTTCCTCGGAATTGTAGGTCCCAATGGGTCGGGTAAATCAACCCTTTTAAAGCTTATTCTGAATTTGCTTAAAGTGCAGAAGGGGAGCGTCAAACTGTTCGGCCAGGAAATCAGCCGATTTAAGGATTGGCAGAATATTGGATTTGTTTCTCAAAAGGCAAATTCATTTAATACAGGATTCCCGGCAACAGTCTTTGAAGTCGTTTCAAGCGGTCTTACAAAGAAGCTGGGGCTTTTTAAATTTATGGGCAAGGCCGATCAGGCAAAAGTTATGCGTGCAATTGAATCTGTTGGCATGCATGAGTATGCAGGACGTAATATTGGCGAGCTTTCAGGCGGGCAGCAGCAGCGGGTCTTCATCGCCCGGGCATTGGTAAGCGACCCGAAATTATTAATATTGGATGAACCTACAGTAGGTGTGGATGTGAAAAATGTTCAGTCCTTTTATGAAATGCTGGATGATTTAAATAAGGAGCTGGGCATTACTTTATTGCTTGTTACGCATGATATTGGGACAATTTCTGATAAAGTCACTCATGTGGCATGCCTGAATAAAAATTTGCATTTCCATGGAAATACAGCAGAATTTGAAAGCTTGAATATAAATGAAATGTCGGAAATCTACGGACATGATGTACATGTCCTGACACATAACCATGATCACCATGACTATCACCACCACGATAAAGGAGCAGGCAGATGATTTCGGGAATCCTTCAATATGAATTTTTACAAAATGCTTTTTTAACTGGAATGATCATCGGGATCATTGCTCCTCTTCTGGGTGTGTTTATTGTTGTCAGAAGGCTATCTTTAATTGCCGATGCTTTAAGCCATGTCACACTTGCAGGCATCGCTGCAAGCCTGCTGCTCGAAAAGAAATTTATCGGTCTGAGCGGGTTGAACCCTTTGTATATGGGGATGGCTTTTTCAGTAGCCGGGTCGTTGTTTATTGAAAAGTTGAGAGCTGTTTATAAGCACTATCAGGAGCTGGCTATTCCCATTATATTATCTGGCGGCATTGGGCTTGGAGTCATATTCATTTCACTAGCTGACGGATTCAATACAGATTTATTCAGTTATCTCTTTGGCAGCGTCAGTGCAGTCAGCCGGCTTGATTTATGGACTATTTTGATTATCAGCGTGCTTGTCATTGCACTTGTGGTCTTGCTCTATAAAGAATTGTTTTTGCTGTCATTTGATGAAGAGCATGCCAAGGCATCCGGAATAGCTGCCAAAAGTGTCCACTTCATATTTATTGTAATGGTGGCCCTGGTTATAGCTGCTTCCATGAGAATAGTGGGTATTTTATTAGTTTCCTCCCTTATGACATTGCCGGTTGCTGCGAGCATCAGAATTGCAAAAGGATTCAAGCAGACCATTTTCCTGTCCATGCTTTTTGGTGAAATATCAGTTCTGGGCGGATTGACTATTTCCTACTATATTGATTTGGCGCCGGGCGGAACAATCGTTATGATTGCTGTATTAATACTGATTGCAACAATATTGCTGAAAAAACTTGCGGGCATGAGGCCGGCATAAATTTATGTGACTTCTATCCCAGATGATTTAAAAGCAAAAAAGAGGTGGAAAGAATGAATGTTGATGAAGCCATGCAGCTTTTAAAGGATAAAGGCTATAAGCATACGGGGAAAAGGGAAGAAATGCTTCAGCTGTTTGCCGACAGTGATAAATATATAACGGCTAAAGATGTTCTCGAAAAAATGAAAGATAATTACCCTGGACTTAGTTTTGATACCATTTACAGAAATTTATCGTTATTCGTGGAACTGGGTATTTTTGAAATGACAGAGCTGTCAGGCGAAAAACACTTCCGCTTTACGTGCTCTCATGATCATCATCATCATCATTTTATATGCCTGGATTGCGGAAAGACGAAAGAAATTGAAGTCTGTCCTATGAAACAGGTGCAGGAAAATCTAAAGGGCTATGATGTTTCAGGACATAAGTTTGAAATATATGGTAAATGCCCGGAGTGTTTTTAATACTGGAACAAAAAAAGAAGCATGGAGCTATTTTTCCATGCTTCTTTTTTGCTGAAGCCAATCTTCTGCCCATGCATTGGCTTCCTTCCAGTTTCGGACTCTTATGACGCCATTGGGAAGGGGATCCTGATTATAGGGTGTATCGAATAAAATGACAGGAATTCCGCAAGCCTCATGAATCATGACCGCATTATCATGCTTGTCTTCCAAAAAGATATCCACCTCATACTTTTTGGCAGCTTCGATTTTATCATGGTTTCCGATCAGTTCGATATGATCAAACTCCAAAGCGTTCTCTAAAAACCATTCCTCTGTGACTTGCTGCAGGTGAGAACCCCTGGCACTTATAAAATACAATTCATGCTCCCGTTTCCATTTGGTCAGAACTTCCTTTGCGCCTTTTGCCAGGGGGGATTCTTTGTAGATAATGGGCTCATTTTCATAAAACCAATGTGCAAATTGTTCTTCTGAGATCGTCACTAAAGGTGTTAAATCGTATTGCTTAATATCATTTAAAGTAATATTCAAATTAAATGCTTCATTTAAATACGGAACCATGGCTTCAGGGCTGGTAACCGTTCCGTCTATATCGATGCCAAAGCGCTTCTTCATTTTAATAATCTCCTTTAATGCATATATCCCTTATCTTAACAAAAGTCATGGCCTTGCAAAAGAGTGCTGCAGGCCAGATTTCACAGTTAAACATTAACATCTTAAAAAAGTCTTTTATCGCAAACACTATAAATGCTCCATTAAGCAAACAATACGCTTTAGGAACACCGCAAAGAAAGAGAGGGATCATGATGGCAGACCAAGATCGCACCAATGAAGAATATGACCTTCGATACAGTGAGCGAATTGGTGAAGCAGATGCAGCAGATTATTCAGAAGAAGCTGCTGCAGAAATAGCGGCGCCGGGTGTCTATGACAGGTCGCTTGATCGGGATGAGGAAATCGAAGAAGAAGCAGTTCAGGCCAATTATTCTGAGGAGACCTCAGCAGAAATAGCAGCGCCAGGTGTCTACAATAGATCATTGGACAGGGATGAAGAGAATGAAACCGCTACAGCCGGCAGAGGAGTCGGTTATGCAGCCCTGGCACTTTCCATTTTATCTTTGTTTGTACTGCCGGTTCTTTTTGGAGCAACAGGAATTGTCCTAGGTTTTATCGCAAGAAGAAGAGGTTCAGAAAGCCTTGGAGGCTGGGCGATTGCCATAGGAGCAATTTCCATTATTGTCGGTATGTTTATACTGCCGTTTTTTTAGAAAATAAGAAAAAAGCCTGGCTTCCAAATATAATTTGGTGCCAGGCTTTTCTGTTTAATTTATCGTGCGGTTCTTTCTATGGCTGCAGGCTTTCTGACTGTGCTTTTTCTTCTTCCTGTTTTGCAAAATATTCTTCAGCGATTTTGTCGATTTCAATCTTAAGTTCCTCGACCATCGTTTCTTCTGGAACCTTCCTTACAATCTGGCCTTTGCGGAACAGAAGACCTTCTCCGCGGGCGCCGGCAATGCCGATATCAGCTTCCCTGGCTTCACCAGGTCCGTTAACCGCACAGCCCAATACAGCAACCTTAATGGGCGCTTTAATTTTTTGAATATATTCTTCCACTTCATTAGCAATACTGATTAAGTCAATCTCAATCCGTCCGCATGTTGGACAGGAGATCAGCGTGGCAGCATTGGAGGATAAGCCAAACACTTTAAGAAGTTCGCGGGCAACCTTGACTTCTTCAACCGGGTCTGCACTCAATGAAATTCTTAATGTGTTTCCAATGCCTTTGCTTAATATTGCCCCGAGTCCGGCAGCGCTTTTCACAGTACCGGCAAAAAGTGTACCTGATTCTGTTATACCTAAATGAAGAGGGTAGTCAAAAGCTTGTGAAGCTTTCTCATATGCTTCAATGGCCAAGTTCACATCGGAAGCCTTCATAGAAACGATGATGTCATGGAAATCAAGGTCTTCTAAGATTTTGATATGATGCAGGGCGCTTTCAACCATGCCATCTGCTGTAGGGTATCCATATTTCTCGAGGATTCTTTTCTCAAGAGAACCTGCATTTACCCCAATCCGGATAGGTATTCCTTTTGCTTTGGCAGCCTTGACGACTGCTTCCACTTTTTCTCGTTTACCGATATTTCCGGGATTAATGCGGATTTTATCTGCTCCGCCCTCGATAGCCTTAAGAGCCAGCTTGTAATCAAAGTGTATATCAACAACAAGCGGTATGTTAATTTGTCTTTTAATATCTGCTATGGCATTTGCAGCTCTTTCATCTGGGCAAGCAACACGTACGATCTGACAGCCTGCTTCTTCCAGCCTTTTAATTTCGGCAACAGTTGCTTCAACATCATGTGTTTTTGTTGTGGTCATGCTCTGGATGAACAGCTCATTGCTTCCGCCAATTGTTAAAGGCCCAACTTTTACAGGCCTTGTTTTCGTGCGATGTATAATTTCACTCAATGGAGATTCGCTCCTTTTTATCTATTCATATAACAGCTGAATAGTACGCTGTTAGAGAAGGTCCACTCTATTGTATCAATGAACCGCTGATATTGACAAGAATGATGATTAGTTGTCCTGACTATATTTTGGGAATCTATAGGTTTTACCGGATTTTATTTCTTCTGGCTGCATTCCATTGTTCAATTCCGAGAAGTCAGATACCACCTGGTCTATGCCAACCGGAATTGGCCCATCAAGGTTTAGTTCAATTATTGAAAGAACTGTCTCTCCCGGATTGACCTTTTTCTCAAAAAAGCCTGCTTCTGTTTCTGCAGATGGAATTGTGCTGGCCTCCATAGACGGGTTTTGCCCAGCTGGGAGTGTACCATGATTCAAGTCATAAAAAATTACGTAAATTACAAGGACTGAAAGCAATACTCCCGCGAGTTTCTTCATATTGGACAAACCTCCTGCAAATAGCATGTTTACCCAATATGTATGCTTGTCCTATCGGTCTTAGAACAACAAAAGATCTTTTTTATTATTCTGCAGACACAAGAGAATTATTTTAATGCAAAATAAAAAACGCGCTGGGTGCACGTTTTATTTTGGGTTATGAGCAGGAACTTCCCTAATGGCCAGCAGAAGAATAATAAGGGAAACAAGCCAGTTAATAATTGCCCCGTTTTGCACGGTGGTTTGCAGGGCTGACATGATAGCAAAGAAAATGGTTGGCAAAGTAATACTGTAGGCAGACATGCGCCATAACTGGCGGTATTCCAGTTTTTTGGCAAGAGCTTTTTTAATTAGAAGACCTGCCAGTGCTAAAATAGATATCTCAATAAATCGAATGGCCGCTGCAAAAATATAAATGACAATCCCTATTAAGGGAATAATAATCGGCATAAGGGATTCTGCAGAAGCAAGGAACTCGGAAAGATCACTTTTGGAAATTGTGCCGCCCGACAGCATCGAGTATGGATATGTCTGTTCCTGTCCTTCTGCACGTATGTAGACTTCATTTGTCAATAAAGCAATCGTATTGCCGCTTTCGGTTAGAACTGAAGGGTCAACTGCACCAGTCGAATCAACAATGATTGTAAAGTCACCCTTGCTGATGGTAACTGGTGCTTTTTCATCTGTATAAAGCTGTCCATTTTTTATTTCAAAATTAGGTAATTGATTATCAATGGTTTCATCAATAGCATTGAAGCCATTCATGATACCTGTCCCTGAATAAAATACGGTTGGCAATACTGACAGCAGGGTAAGGAAAAACACATACAAAATCGTCTTGCCTATTCCCTGATGCCTGAATAAAGCAATATCTTTAGGAGAAAACAAACTTTTATAAAACTGAACAAAAATATTCATTTGCACACACCCTTTTTGAGATTCACATTCTTATTTTAGCCAAATTCCAAGGAGTTACAAGGGAAATACTCTTTTCGTATTAAAGCAATACTTCTTCTGTTTTTGTAATGAAACTGTAATATTAGGGGCCAATGTTAAGGAATTGTAAATTTGGCTCTGATTATATTTACTTTTATCTTGAATAACATTAATAATTGTATGGGGTTTGATGAATCATGTCGAATAAATTATAGGGGTTGAAAATTGTGGAACTAAATGTTCAGCAAATGCTTTTTGAATTTTTGGGGGGGCTTGGTATTTTCCTTTATGGAATCAAGTTCATGGGTGACGGGCTCCAAAAATCAGCTGGTGACCGGCTGAGAGATTTATTAGATCGTTTTACGACAAATCCGCTAATGGGGGTATTGGCGGGTGTACTTGTCACCATCCTAATACAAAGCAGCTCTGCAACTACAGTAATTACAGTTGGTTTAGTATCAGCCGGGTTCATGACTTTGCGCCAGGCGATAGGTGTAATTATGGGGGCTAATATAGGAACTACAGTTACTGCATTCATCATTGGGATTGATATCGGGGAGTATGCTCTGCCGATCATTGCTTTAGGCTCAATCTTATTATTTTTCTTTAAAAAACAGAAAATCCACAATATCGGGCAAATTGTTTTTGGCTTTGGTGCGTTATTTTACGGTTTGGAATTAATGAGCGGAGGAATGAAGCCTCTTCGCACATTGGAATCTTTCCATGACTTGACCGTCAGCATGAGTTCAAATCCAATTCTGGGTGTAGTTGTCGGAACTGTGTTTACAGTTATTGTTCAAAGCTCGAGTGCCACAATCGGTATACTTCAGGGCTTGTTTTCTGAAGAACTTATCAATTTGGATGCTGCACTGCCCGTTCTGTTTGGAGATAATATTGGTACAACCATTACAGCGGTTTTAGCTGCTATTGGTGCTTCTGTTGCTGCAAGAAGAGCTGCAGCTGTACACGTAATGTTTAACTTAATTGGTACAACCATTTTCTTGATTTTATTAAAGCCTTTTACATTCTTAGTTGAAACACTGCAGGGTAAAATGGATTTAAATCCTGAAATGACAATTGCCTTTGCACATGGAATTTTTAATACGTCAAATACAATTATTCAGCTTCCATTTGTAGCTGTACTGGCTTGGATCGTGACCAAGCTAATTCCGGGTGAAGATGCGGTTGCTGATTATAAAGCAAAGCATTTGGATCCTATGTTTATTGAACAATCACCATCAATTGCACTTGGACAAGCTAAGGAAGAAGTGCTCCGTATGGGAACATTCTCTTTACGCGGACTTGAAGAAACGGTTCAATATTTAAAAACAGGCAATCAAAAACATTCTGATACCGCATACCAGTTAGAAGATGCAATCAATAACCTTGACCGTAAAATTACAGATTATTTGATTAAGCTCTCTACAAGCTCACTTTCTGCAAATGAATCTGCTGAGCACACAATGCTGATGGATACGGTAAGAGATATTGAGCGTATCGGTGACCATTTCGAAAATGTAATAGAACTGATTGATTATAAACAGGCAAATAAAGTGTCCATTACTGATTCAGCCATGGCAGATCTGGAGCAAATGTTCAAATTAACTATTTCCACCGTCAAAGAAGCTATGCAGGCACTGGATCATAATGATAAAATTGCTGCAGAGCATGTTGTAAAAAAAGAAGAAGAGATTGACAAGATGGAAAGAAAGCTCCGCAAACAGCACATTCTTCGATTGAATGAAGGCCTCTGCACTGGACAGGCCGGCATTGTGTATGTCGACATTGTCAGCAACCTGGAGCGTATCGGTGATCACGCTGTGAATATTGCTGAAGCTGTTTTAGGCGAAGAATAAGTGGTAAAATAAGCAGGGGATAATCCCGTGCTTATTTTATTTTAATGAAGAGGTGCTGATAGTGGAGATAGTTTATTGGACACTGATTATTCTGTTGTTTATTATCGCTTTTGCGGGTCTGGTTTTTCCAATTATACCAAGTGTGCTGTTTTTGCTGGGCGGTTTTATCCTTTATGGAGTCCTTTTTTCTTTTGAACCGTTTAACTGGCTATTTTGGACGATTCAGGGGCTGTTTGTTCTCCTGCTGTTTGGAGCTGATTACGTAGCCAATATGATTGGCGTGAAAAAATATGGCGGTTCAAAAGCTGGTGTATGGGGAAGTACAATCGGCCTTTTAGCTGGCCCATTTGTCATTCCTGTACTGGGAATCCTGATTGGCCCATTTCTTGGAGCGGTTATTGCTGAACTCGCAGTTAACAGGACAAACTTTAATGATGCTTTAAAGATTGGATTCGGATCTGTAATCGGATTTGTCAGCAGCGCAGCAGCCAAAGCGGTAATCCAGGGAGTTATGATTATTTATTTTCTTTTTGTGGTTCTATAAATAAGGCTGTTTTCGCAAGGTTTGATGCTTTTTATATATTATTTACTGAGCTGATTGCAGCGGAAGGTGCGATATCCTCGAAAATGCATTCGCATTTTCTTCGTGTGGTGTTTACTCAAGGGGCTTATTCAATGTCGTGCGGGCGTAGCGGGACAGGTGAGACCCCGCAGACGCGAAGTGTCGAGGAGGCTCACCGCACGCCCCGCGGTTCGCTGAGCAGCCTGGAGTTGAAATCAAGGGTTAACATTGTAGGCGAAAAAACAACTATTTATATGAAAAGAGCCTTATATAAGCAAAACCTGCGGATTAAATAATACTAATTTGGATAATGTATATATGTAGCAAAGCATTTTGTTTGAAACAAAAATCCAACTTTGGTAATCTTAATCTAAAGACCTTAGAAACATTATAAAATCTGAATTTTATAAATGATTGAATTGTTTCGGGGGCTGACCAAATCAGATACATAGGGAGGAATTTTATTATGGCATTCGAATTACCGCAATTACCTTACGCTTACGATGCATTGGAACCAAACATCGACAAAGAAACGATGAATATCCACCATACAAAGCATCACAATACTTATGTAACAAACCTTAACAATGCTTTAGAAGGAAACGAAGAGCTTCTTTCTAAAACTGTTGAAGAAGTGGTATCCAACCTGGATGCTGTTCCTGAAGCTGCCCGTACTGCTGTACGCAACAACGGCGGCGGTCATGCAAACCATTCTCTTTTCTGGCAGATCATTTCTCCTAATGGTGGCGGAGAGCCAACAGGTGAATTAGCAGATGCCATCAGCAGCAAATTCGGAAGCTATGACAGCTTTAAAGAAGAGTTCGCTAAGGCGGCTACAACTCGCTTTGGTTCAGGCTGGGCATGGCTTGTAGTAAACAATGGTGAACTTGAAGTAACAAGCACACCTAATCAGGATTCACCATTAATGGAAGGCAAGACTCCAATCCTTGGCCTTGACGTTTGGGAGCATGCTTACTACTTAAAATATCAAAACCGCCGTCCTGAATACATCAATTCTTTCTGGAATGTTGTTAACTGGGATGAGGTTACTAAGCGTTACAGCGCTGCAAAATAATAAATCTAACAGCACGGCAGATTATATCTGCCGTGTTTTTCTTTTTCACATTGATTTTGCGGCGGTTCTTGTGCAAATTTCTAAATCATTGCATAACCCCACTGGCTTTGTAGGAGACTACCCTTAGAACCAAAGGGGAGTTTTTTTATGAGCAGATTTAAAAAACTGATCGGTAATGTTGATTTAACGAAAGATTTAACATTGCTATTATTTATTGGCGGGCTGTATTCTTTAAGTGCTGCACTTTCAAACACGTTTGTAAATATCTATCTCTGGAAGCAGTCTGGTGAGTTCAGTGATCTGGCTTTGTATAACCTGGCCATTGTTGTTCTGCAGCCTTTGACTTTTATTCTGGCGGGGAGATGGGCGAAGAAGATTGATCGTGTCATTGTACTGAGAATCGGTGTGATTTTTTTAGCCCTTTTTTATCTGACTGTTCTTTTTATTGGAACAAACGCCTCGAAATTTTTATTGCTTCTCGGTGCTTTGCTGGGGGTAGGGTATGGGTTCTACTGGCTTGCTTTCAATGTACTCACTTTTGAAATAACTGAGCCGGAGAATCGGGATTTCTTTAATGGCTTCCTTGGAATACTAACATCCGTTGGGGGTATGATTGGCCCGATTGCAGCGGGTTTCATTATTTCAAGGATGGAAAAGTTCACCGGTTATTCCGTTATTTTCGGAATCTCCCTGACCCTTTTTTCAATAGCTGTCTTTTTAAGTTTCTTTCTTAAAAGGCGGCCGGCAGATGGAAGGTATTTATTTAGAAGAATTCTTGCAGAACGAAAAAACAGCCTGAATTGGCGCATGATTACAAATGCCCACTTCTTTCAGGGGCTCAGAGAAGGAACCTTTATATTTGTAATATCAGTTTATGTCTTCATTTCAACTGGCAGTGAATTGGCTCTTGGTACATACGGTTTGGTCAACTCAAGTATATCTTTTTTAGGGTATTATCTTGTGTCAAGACTCTTGAAAAAAGAGTATCGGAAAAGAGCCATACTGATCGGCGGATTAGTACTGTATGCGGCCATATTCTTTATTGTATTTGATGTCACCTATCCAAAGCTGCTGATGTATGCAGCTGCGATTGCTGTAGCGTATCCTCTCCTGCTTGTGCCTTATATCTCATTAACCTATGATGTCATTGGCAGAGGGTGGAAGGCTGCGGAGATGAGGATTGAGTATATTGTCGTCAGGGAAATCTTTTTAAATGCAGGACGTATAGTATCGATTTTAAGTTTTTTAGCTGCGGTAACTTTTTTTCAGGAAGAAAAAAGCATCCCTATTCTTCTCCTGATAATAGGAGCCGGACATTCAGTCATTTATTTTTTCGTCAGAAAAATTCAATTTCAGTCTGCATGAGAGAGGAAATCCTCTCTCTTTTTTTTACCAATAAAATTATCTTTGTCGAAAAAGGGTTCTTTATAGAATTTATTGTTATTTTCTTTTAGAATGGGATTATGAGACTTTTTTAAAGGAAGTGTGCGTAATTTGAATAGGAAGAAAAAGAAGACCCATGTTCCTTTCCGTCTGAATATGCTCTTCTTTGCTGTGTTTTTATTGTTTTCTATGCTGATCCTCCGGCTTGGGATGGTTCAGATTGTTTATGGCGATGATTATAAGCGTGAGATTGAAAGAACGGAAGATGTTACAGTCAACAGTCCTGTGCCAAGAGGTAAAATGTTCGACCGAAATGGACAGGTGATTGTCGATAATACCCCGCAAAATGCCATCACTTATACTAATAATGGGTACAAGCAGGATGAAATGCTTGAGGTGGCAGAAAAGCTGGCCAAGCTGATAGACAAAGATACCAAAAAGGTTCAGGAACGCGATAAGAAAGATTACTGGATCATGAAGAATCCTGAAAAGGCAGAAGAAAAGGTTACTAAAAAAGATAAAGAAGAACTTGAAAAGAAGTATGAGGGTAAGGAAAAGGAGCTGGATAAGGCCCTATATCAGCTCACTTTGGATCGGATTACAGAAGAGGAATTAAGTGAATTAACAAAAGACGATCTTGAAGTTCTTGCTATCTACAGAGAATTTACAAGCGGATATGCTTTAACACCCCAAATCGTTAAGAATAAAAAAGTAACACCTGAGGAATTTGCAGTTGTCAGTGAAAATCTGCAGCTTTTACCAGGTGTTGATACAACAACCGACTGGGAAAGATATTATGCCTTTGGAGATACTTTGAAATCAGTGCTTGGAAAAGTAACCAGCTCTGATGAAGGTCTTCCGGCTGAACAGATTGAATACTATATGGCACGTGACTACAGCCGTAATGACCGTGTAGGAAAAAGTTACATTGAGATGCAATATGAAGAAGTACTCCACGGCCAAAAGGCAAAAGTGAAAAATATTACGGACAAAGCCGGGAATGTCCTTGAAACTATTCCCATTACAGATGGTCAAAGAGGCAAGGACCTTGTGCTGAGCATTGATATGGATCTTCAGAAGGAAGTTGAGAAAATCATTGAAGAGGAATTGCGTAAAGCCAAGGCATCATCCGGAACTTCATTACTGGACAGGGCTTATGTGGTACTGATGGACCCGCATACCGGAGAAGTTCTTTCAATGGCCGGCAAAAAGATTGTAAAGGATAAAGACACAGGCCAATCCGAAATGCAGGATGATGCATTAGGCAACATCACGACTACTTATAATGTCGGTTCAGCTGTGAAGGGTGCTACCATACTTACCGGTTATAAAACGGGTGCTATTAATCCCGGAACCGTCTTTTATGATCGTCCTTTAAAAATTAAAGGAACACCAGTAAAGAAATCCTGGAGAAATTTCGGCCCTTTAAATGATATTAATGCTCTTAAATTTTCCTCAAACGTTTATATGTTTGAAACTGTCATCAACATAGGCGGGGGGAAATATGAGTTCGAGAAGCCATTATGGATAGATAAAAAAGCGTTTAGTACTGTAAGGGAATCCTTTGCACAATTCGGTCTTGGCGTCCGGACAGGGATTGATTTGCCAAATGAGCAAACAGGATTTAAAGGGATGAGTACATTGCCTGGTTTCATGCTTGACCTTTCGATTGGACAGTACGACACTTATTCCAACATGCAGCTTGCCCAATATGTGTCTGTCATTGCCAATGGCGGCAATAGGATGGAGCCTCATATTGTAAAAGAAATCCGTGAGCCATTAATGGAAAATAATGAACTTGGCCCTATTGTTCAGGAAATGGAGCCAAAGGTTCTTAATAGGGTTGAACTTGAAGATGGCTGGATGGACCGTGTCCAGGAAGGCTTCCGCAAAGTCATGCAGGAAAAAGGCGGTACAGGTTATTCTTATTTTGCCGGCAAAGAGTATAAACCAGCGGGTAAAACAGGTACAGCAGAGGCCTTTTATGATGGACCTGAGCGGAGCAAATTTGGAAAAGAGCCACCTGAGGTCATGAATCTCAGTCTTGTTGGTTATGCACCATCAGAGAATCCAGAGATTGCCATGGCTGTTTTAGTTCCATGGGCCTATCAGGGAAGCGTGGACCACGGAGCGAATAAAAAAATTGGCGAACGTGTTCTGGATGCTTACTTTGAGCTTAAAAAGGAGCGTCACAAGAAAGGCAGCGACAACAAAGAGTCTGTTCAAAAAGTGGAAAATATCGATGAAGTAATTGAAGGGCAGGAAGATGCTCGCAAGGAAAATGAAGAAAATGAATAAGCTTGATGGACTGTCTCCCTATTTAAACGGGAGACAGTTTTTTTGTCTTAGTATCTTTGATATCTAAATAAAACGTTATACCTCTAATTCGACATATTTACACAAGAATTGCTGACATTTACAAAAGCTTTACAATCAGTTAAAACCGCGTTAACAGTCAACCCTTATTCTAAATGCGTAGGACAAAACAACCAAATTTCTTAGGGGGAATTCAGGAATGAAACGTCTTAAAAAAATGAGCCTTTTACTAATGCTATCAGCCGTAATGGCATTCACTGCAGCATGCGGAGGCGAAGAAGGCACCAGCGCAAATGGAGATAACAATGAAGCACTGGAAGGCAGTGTGGTCATAGACGGTTCTGGTACAGTTTATCCATTCATGGCACGCATGGCTGAAAATTATATGGGAGAACAGGAAAATGTCTCTGTAGAAGTCAGCCGCTCCGGAACTTCAGCTGGCTTTAAGAAATTCCTTGCCGAAGACGGAACAGATTTTAATGACGCTTCCCGCCAAATTAAAGATGAGGAGAAAGCTTCCGCTGAAGATCTTGGCATTGATGTACAGGAAATGAAGGTAGCTTTAGACGGTATCACAATCGTAATTAACAAAGAAAATGAATGGGCTAAAGAGCTTACACAGCAGGAAGTTGTTGATATCTTCCTTGCAAGTGCAGGAAAGAAAAAATGGTCGGATGTTCGCCCTGATTTCCCGGATGAAGAAATTCAAACATATGGTCCAAATGAAAACCACGGCACTTACGAATTTATGTTTGAGAATATTCTCGAAGAACAGGATCTTCCAGAAAATATCAATCTGCAGCAGGATTACTCAACTTTAGTGGATCTTGTATCTAAAGATAAAAATGCTATCGGATTCTTTGGCTATGGTTACTATGATAGCAACAAAGATAAATTGTCTGCAGTAAAAGTAGACTTTGGCAACGGGCCTGTTGAACCATCATTAGACACAATCAAAGAAGACGGAGATTATGCTCCATTTACTCGCCCGGTATTCACATACCTGAATACAAATATGGCGAAAGAAAAGCCGCAAGTTCTTGATTATGCTATCTATACAATGGAAAATGCACAGGATGTTGCAGCAGAAACTGGATTCGCACCATTATCAGACGAAGATATCCAAGCTTCTCTGGATGCTTTGAACGGATTGAAATAAAGAAGTTTTGTTATGAGAAGATGAGAGGTTTGCCTTCTCATCTTCTTGTGATGTTCATGTAAAGAGTTCTTCTTTGGATGAGAAGGCTGAAAGGGGTTTTACAATTGGCTAAAAGTTCTGTTCAACACGTTAACAAAACGCTGAATGTACGAGAAATCATTCAGCAAAAGAAAAAATCTCGAAGTGTCAATAATTACACAGAAAAATTAATACCGAAAATATTATTTGGCATCGCAGCAATTTCAGTTCTTACTACTATTGGAATTGTACTTACATTAATTACGGAAACAATCGCCTTTTTTAAAGACGTTTCTTTTATAGATTTCTTTACAGGCACGGAGTTAAAGCCTTTAGGTGAAAATGCTGTCTTTGGTGTTCTGCCCTTATTGACGGGAACCATCATTTCGACTTTAATAGCTATGCTGGTTGCGATTCCAGTAGGACTGATGACAGCCATATTTTTAAGTGAATACGCATCAGAAAAAACAAGAAAGGCATTAAAGCCTCTTCTTGAAATACTGGCCGGTATTCCTACCATTGTTTATGGATTTTTTGCTTTTACGTTTGTAACACCTTTATTAAGATCTTTTATTCCTGGTCTTGAACCAACAAATATATTAAGCCCCGGGATTGTAATGGGAATCATGATTATCCCAATGGTAGCTTCTCTTTCTGAAGATGCAATGAGTTCTGTACCAAATGCGATGAGGGAGGGTGCTCTTGCACTGGGGGCAACAAAGCTTGAGGTAACCTGGAAAGTGGTTGTACCAGCAGCAATTTCGGGTATCATTGCTTCGTTTGTATTAGGAATTTCCAGAGCAATCGGGGAAACGATGATCGTCACCATTGCGAGCGGAAGTTCGAAAAATTTCACGTTTGATGTTACACAGTCCATGCAGACTATGACTGCTTATATTGTGGAAGTTACAGGCGGGGAAGCAGCCGCAGGAACAACTTTATATTATAGCCTTTACGCTGTTGCAATGACATTGTTTGTGTTTACGTTAATAATGAACCTTCTTGCTCAGTATATCTCTCGCAGGTTTAGGGAGGAATATTAATGAAATATGTAGATACGGAACAAGTGCATAAAAAAATGGGCAGCCGCCTGCTTGCCAATAACCTGGCTAAAACACTATTCTTTTTGGCCACTTTATTCGGTCTGGTTGTATTAATTGTATTAATCTATCGGGTCCTCGCTGATGGTTTAAGCTGGATCAATGTGGATTTTCTGATGAATCGCTTATCAACAGATCCTGAAAGGGCTGGGATCTGGGGAGCCATAACAGGAACATTTTGGCTGATGCTTGTAGTTGCTCCTGTAACGATGATTCTTGGAGTAGGCACAGCAATTTACCTTGAAGAATATGCAGCCAAGGGCCGCGTTTCTTCATTTATTAAGACGAACATTTCCAACCTGGCGGGCGTTCCGTCAGTTGTTTTTGGAATCCTTGGATTGACTGTTTTTGCAAGAGCGTTAGATTTGGGTTCTGTAGTTCTCGCAGGAGGACTCACAATGGCACTGCTTGTTCTTCCTGTTGTAGTAGTTGCCAGCCAGGAAGCAATCCGTGCTGTTCCCCAATTTCTAAGAGAAGCCTCTTACGGAATGGGAGCAACAAAGTGGCAAACGATTAAAAATGTAGTACTTCCAGCAGCATTACCTGGAATCCTTACGGGGGTTATTCTTGCATTATCGCGGGCAATAGGCGAAACAGCGCCATTGGTTGTTATTGGAATACCGGCTTTGTTAATTCCCGTTCCTGATGGAATCTTTGATAAATTTACGATTTTGCCGGTACAAATTTATTATTGGACAATCGACTCTGCTCTAGTAGCAGAATATGCAAACCTGGCAGCTGCAACGATCGTTATATTATTAATTGTTTTATTCGCGATGAACTCAATAGCCATCTTAATTCGGAACAAGTTCCAAAAAAGATATTAGCCTGGGAGGTTTTCTAAAATGCCTGTAGTGACAGAAAAAACAAATCCAAATGTAAAAAAAGAAAGCATAGCTCCACATTCAGCAGAAAACAAAAAAGTTGTTTATAATACAAAAGATCTTAACTTATGGTATGGTGAAGGCCATGCTTTAAAAAATATAAATCTAGCCATCAATGAAAATGAAGTAACGGCAATTATCGGACCATCAGGATGCGGTAAATCCACATATATTAAAACGCTGAACCGCATGGTTGAACTTGTGCCTTCAGTAAGAATTTCTGGAGAAATCTTATACCGGGAGCGAAATATTCTTGATAAATCATTTAAAGTGGAGGATTTAAGAACAAATGTGGGGATGGTTTTTCAAAAGCCAAATCCATTTCCAAAGTCCATTTATGAAAATGTAGCGTATGGACCGAAAATTCACGGTATCCGCGATAAAAAAATCCTTGATGAGATTGTTGAGAAGAGTTTAAGGGGAGCGGCAATCTGGGATGAAGTAAAGGATCGGCTGAACCAGAATGCGTACGGCCTTTCCGGCGGGCAGCAGCAGCGCCTTTGCATTGCACGCTGTCTTGCCATTGAACCGGATGTCATTTTAATGGATGAGCCAACATCTGCTCTTGACCCTATCTCTACATTAAAGGTGGAGGAGCTTGTACAGGAGCTTAAGCAAGAATTCAGCATTATCATTGTTACTCATAATATGCAGCAGGCAGCACGTATTTCTGATAAAACAGCTTTCTTCTTAAATGGTGAAGTAATCGAGTTTGCCGATACGGATAAGATATTTTCTACCCCTTCAGATAAACGGACTGAAGATTATATCACTGGACGATTCGGCTGATCTATTATATTGGTTTGTATCAACGATTTTAATCATTACTATTAGGATGAAGGGGGATTACATTGATGGTAGTACGTGAGAGGTTTGAATATGATCTGCAGGAGCTTCAAAAGAAACTGATTGAAATAGGCAATTTTGCAGGAGAAGCTTTGCATAGGTCGGTTGAAGCGCTTGAAACCAAAAATATAGAATTGGCACTTGAGATTATTGATGATGATAACCAGGCAGATATTTTATATGAGGAAATAAATGATTTAGCGATACTGTTAATTGCTAAACAGCAGCCAGTGGCTATTGACCTTCGCCGCATCATTGTGGCTATAAAGATCGCAACAGACATTGAACGAATTGCTGACTTTGGAGTGAATATTGCTAAGTCCACTATACGGATTGGATCAGAGCCGCTAATTAAGCCGATTGAACATATAAAGAAAATGTATGAAATTTCAACTGAAATGCTGCGTCTATCACTGGAAGCTTTCACTGAAGAAGATACTGCAAAAGCCAAAAAAGTTGCCGATATGGATGATCAGGTCGATGACCTCTATGGTGAAACCATTAAAGAGCTGCTGCAAATTAATCTGCAGAAACCGGAATACCTTCCGCAGATCACCCAGCTTTCATTTATTTGCCGTTATTTAGAAAGAGCAGCTGACCATGTTACGAATATTTCTGAACACATTTTTTATTTAGTTAAAGGACGCCAGTATGATTTAAATAATTAACAAGAAAAGCGGAAGCGTCTTGCCATAAAGGAGCTGCAGTAAAAAAAGCTAAAAGGAATTTTAACCTTTTAGCTTTTTGTTATGATTTTAGCAATTTCTTTATAGCTCATGTTATGGGTCAGTTCAAATGTGCCCAGCTGTATTTTTTTGCTGTACCCGTATTCCTCCAGGTAATTGCCGAAGTCTGCTGCCTGGTCGATTACACCTGCTTTTTCAAGCAGTGACGCGATTTCCCCGGGTGTCATGCCGCTCTCAATGGTTAGCTGATAGATCTTCTGAGACTCTTCTTCCTGCTCCGTATTCTTCTCAGCAGGTTCTTCTTTTACTTCCTTATTCTCGTTTTGGTCTTTAGCGTCCGTCTGCTGTAGGAGAGTATATTCTTCGTTTGTTAATACAGTGTAGCCGTGTGCCTGCAGGAATTTTTTTGCGCTGTTTTCATCGATTGTTCTATTTTCAGTATGCTCCGGTTTATTCAAAAAGTAGGCTGTGCCAAAGGCTATGACAGCAATAAGGATGCCAAATGCAAATGCCCTGGTATTTCTTTTATTCATGGCTATGGCCTCTAAATTTCATTTCTGTTTGAATGGTCCTTACTTCATCAGGAGAGAGTGAAGATTGTCTTGCAATTTGTTCTACTGACAGCCCTTGCCTGGTAAGCAGAATCACCTGATTTTTTATTATTTCATGAACTTCCCTTTTTTCTGCAGAATGAATAAAAGGCTCTGCAGGAACGTGCTGAGTAAAGGGTTCATCCGCCACGAGCAGTTCTTCTTCCAATACTTTTAATTTCTTTTTAATTTGATACATTTCCTGGATTTGCTGCATGGACATTTGGTCCATTTCATCGCGCAGCTCTTTATAAGGATCTCTCAAAAACACTGAAAGAATGAATAGCCCTATAGATAAGATCAATAATGACAGTAAGATTGATTCCAATAAAAGTCACCTCTAATTCATTGCACAGAAATATTTTACCATCTAAATTGACAAATTTCGATATATAATCCATAAACAGGTGAAATTTAAAGATTCTTGTCGCTGAAGCTCTGTCGAATCAGAAGCTCAGCAAACGTTTTAAAAGTTTTTTCTATTTGAAATCGGGAAGGCATGTGCATTCGCAAGAAGCGACAATTTCCGTTCATTGTAGGCTATCCATATCAGTGATAACATTGAGTTATATAAATAGTCATAAAATTTTGCGTTTTGTCATATAGAACCCTTTTTCCATGAAAATAATTGCAAGAGGTGCCGTCATGATAGATGAAATTATTAAGCTTCGCCGCAGGGGGCTGTCATTCCGTAAAATCGCCAGTAAGCTTGATACAACAGTAGGAAAGGTACAGTACCAGTGGACCAAACTTATCCAAAATAAAGGGAAACGCGACAGCGGGGAGTCTTTAGGGGAAAAATTAATATCTGAAGAAAACATTGTGCAAAATCAATCGAAAGATCATTTGACATTAACACGCTCAAGCGATGATAAGGCAAAAGTATCCTGGAGATTGTCTATTCAGAAGGTGAAGATGCTATCACTATACTTGGACAAGCCTGTATCCTCCTTGAGAAAATCTTTAAGAATCTATGATGTTACCGGGGTTGTTTTTGACGGAGCCAATGCAGTCTGTGATCATGAAGTTATCCTGTCCGATCATTCTGAATGGACCTTTAAAGGGCTCAAACCCGGCAAAGTGTATTGTGTTGAGCTGGGCATTAAAATAACAGATACTCATTTCATCCCGTTACTGCGTTCAGAAGCACTATATACTTCTGAGGAATCACCTTCCCAAGAAAAAAGTGAATCTGAGGTTCAGCCTGCATGGACGGTAAATGTGAGTACATACACCTATTATGAATCAGTGAGTGAAGGAGAAGGAAAAGAATGATGGACTCGGTAACTTCAGAACTAACTAATAATAGTATCATTAATAATAAACCTAAAATCCTTCTTCTTACCTGGGAGTATCCTCCCCATGTAGTAGGCGGTTTATCAAGGCATGTGTATGGACTTGCAGGAGGATTAAAACAGGATTATGAGGTTCATATACTGACTGCTAATCCCGGCACTCTTTCCAGCTATGAACATATAAACGGTATCTATATCCACCGGGTTAAGCCGCTAAATGAAAAAGATCCTAATTTTCTGCACTGGATTTTGGGATTGAATTTGGCGATGGAGCAAAAAGCCATTGAACTGTCATCCTTCCACCACTTTGAAATCATTCATGCACATGACTGGCTTGTAGGTGCATGCGGCCTGTCCTTAAAGGAGAGCTTGCACTGTCCTTTAATTACAACTATACATGCAACAGAATATGGAAGGAATAATGGGATTTACACAGAATTGCAGAAATTTATCCATACAAAAGAAGAGCAGCTGATCATTGGATCAGATCAGGTTATTGTCTGCAGTGAATATATGAAAGAAGAAGTACTTCAGCAATTTTCAATTGCCAGGGAAAAAATAGCTGTTATCGCAAACGGAATCAGCAAAGAATCACTTCTTGATGATCCTGACAGCTTATTGGAAGGGGTTCCGGTAAAAAAAGGCGGAAGGCTGATATTCTCCATTGGACGGATGGTGAGGGAGAAAGGGTTTGAAACCTTGATTGAGGCAGCGCCTATAATAAAAGAGAAGTATCAGGATGCTTATATAATCGTTGCCGGCAAAGGTCCTATGCTTGAAGCACACAGAAAAAAAGCAAGAGAACTGAAGGTTGATGATGTCATACTTTTTCCGGGATTTATAAATGACATGCAAAGATTAGCTCTCTTTCAGAAGTGCGAAATCGCTGCTTTTCCAAGTTATTATGAGCCATTTGGCATTGTAGCCCTCGAAGCAATGATCACAGGAAAGCCGGCGATCGTTTCCTATACAGGAGGGTTAAAGGGAATTGTTAAACATGAATATTCCGGACTGTTCATGGTTCCAGGAGATCCACACAGCTTCGCAGAGCAGGCTTCCGCTCTTCTTGAGAACCCTAAAGCCGCCGATACAATTGGCAAACAAGGTCAAAAGGTCGCAGAAAGCCTGTTCAGCTGGAGACGCATTGCTGATGAAACAAATAGAGTATTTCAAGAAACCCGGATCAGCCAGAAGCTTGAAGATCTGGTGTGATATATTTTACCTGCCATTAAAATGATGTTAAAAAAATTATAGAAAAAGGTGCATAAAGATGAATACATTAAATTGGATTCAATCTGATGTTTATGAAGAAATGGAGAAAGCGCCGATCGGGAAATTGAGGATGATTCCCGGATTATGGATAGACGGGAAAACTTACTGGATGGAAAATGTCAGTAAAGAAATGTTTCCTGATGAAAATATTTCTGTTCAAATTAAAACAGAAAAAATCCACTCTAAAATTTCCTATTTTAGGTGCTATATTACGAACCATGCGGACGAGCCCAGAACGATTAAGCTTCTATTGCAGCACAGACATGCGTTTTCTTCCCGTGAACACCTTTCTTTCATTTCTCCCGCAGAAAATGTAATCTTTCATATGGCTGATTCCAAGCTGTTTTTGGTCAATGGCCAGCTAAACGGCAAAAAAATGGAAGAGTGTACGATTCAGCCATACTGGAACATTTTCAGTGACCAAATATGGAACTGCAAAAAGAAGGGGACATTAAAATACCACCCTATGGCCCAAGGGAATGCAATAAGCATCTTCGCACTTAATGCAGTATTTAATGGCAGAGGAACAGCAGAAGGGGAGTCATGGATTATCAACGGAAACAGCAAATCAGAGACGCTTCAGTATAACAGCCTGCTGATAGACAGGGTTAAAGAGGATACTTTTAAAAAAACGTACTAGCATTTCGATTTAAAAAATGATATTATAGAAAAGTCGTATGAACGAACTAGTTTGAACATAGTTTGGAGGGAAATTACATGCGTGTAAACATTACGTTAGCTTGCACAGAATGTGGAGATCGTAACTATATTTCTAAAAAAAATAAACGAAATAATCCAGATCGTCTTGAGCTTAAAAAATATTGCCCAAGAGACAAGCGTTCGACTGCACATCGCGAAACAAAATAAGTGGTAGGATCATTCCTACTGCTTTTTTTGTTGACTTTTTTTATGGGTATCCTTCCCTTTTCTGGATAAATTATTGTTAGCTTTATAAAAACTGGAGGTTTTTATATGGAAATTGATAAAAGGGTCCTTAGGAAGCAAATGCAGGATCGGATGAAGGAATTGAGCAAGCCTGAGTATGAACAGCTATCCTATCAAATTGCCTGCAGCCTTTATAGCACCCCTTTATGGAGCCAGGCCAAAACGATAGGAATAACGGTTTCAAAGGCGCCTGAGGCTGATACATGGCAGATCATCAGAAGAGCTTGGGAAGAAGGGAAGAGGGTTGTTGTCCCGAAGTGCATACCTCAATCAAAGCAAATGGAGTTCCGTGAATTGAATAGCTTCATGGATTTGGAGTCAGTATTTTATGGATTATGGGAGCCAAATCCGGAAAAAACGGATGAAGTCCGCAGTGAAGAAATCGATACTTTAATCGTTCCCGGACTGGCATACATGAAAAACGGCTTCCGGCTAGGGTTTGGTGGAGGATATTATGATCGTTTTCTCGAGCATTATAAAGGAAGAACGGTTTCACTGGCTTTTGAAATGCAGGTTATAACCCGCTTTCCAGTGGAAAACCATGACAAGCCGGTGGAAATGATTATTACCGATCAGCAGGTGTGTGATGTTTGAATCCATAGCTATTATTATTTTTATATTGATCACATCCCTGGCCGGATATTATTTCCGATTACTGACCTTTTCAGGCAGTATAGCGGCATTCATTGTGGGTGCGGCAGCAGGCTGGGGATTTGGTTTTTATGGCCTTCTTGTCCTGGGGTTCTTTTTTGCAAGTTCAAGCTTCTGGTCAAAATTTAAAAGCCATAAAAAAAAGGAATTCGAAAATAAGCATGCAAAAGGATCAAGAAGGGATTGGCAGCAGGTTGCTGCAAATGGAGGCATAGCCGCAATTGCCAGCATATTTAATCTGCTGGATCCATCACAGGTTTGGCTGATAATGTTTCTTATCGGACTGGCTGCAGCAAACTCGGATACATGGGCATCAGAAATTGGCTCATTAAGTCAAACCCCCCCCATTTCTCTGAAGACCTGGAGGACAATCGAAACGGGTACTTCCGGTGCTGTCAGCTCTCTCGGGACACTTGCAGCTTTGTCAGGTTCTTTTATGATAGCCCTTCTATCAAATGTGCTGTTTGACATTACAGTTTATGAGGTTTTACTGATTGGAGTTTTTGGGTTTGCAGGGAATTTGATTGATTCTTTATTGGGTGCTTTTCTTCAAGCTGAATACAAGTGCCAGATATGCAGTTCAAACGTGGAAACAGCACAACATTGCGGGCAGCCGGCCTCTTTGATAAAAGGCTGGCTTTTTGCAGATAATGATTTTGTTAATTTTTTTTCAGGTTTAGCTTCTGCCTCGGTGGGAATGCTTCTATATATCTTATTGGCATAAAGGGACTTTGCTGTTCTCTACAATTAAGTAAAGGGGAGTTATTATGATAAATCGGGTAAACAGAGTGGTGCTGATCGGAACTGGCTTCGTTGGATCAAGCTATGCGTTTGCACTATTAAATCAAGGTGTTATAGAAGAACTGGTGCTGATTGATTTAAATAAGGATAAATCTGAAGGAGATGCCATGGACTTAAATCACGGCATGCCCTTTGCCCCTTCCCCAACATCGATCTGGTTTGGAGATTATTCCGATTGCAAAGATGCTGATTTGATTGTCATTACTGCAGGAGCGAATCAAAAACCCGGTGAGACCCGCCTGAATCTTGTAGAAAAAAATTCTAAAATCTTTAAAGGAATAGTTGAGCATGTCATGAACAGCGGTTTTGATGGCATTTTTCTGGTTGCGACAAATCCAGTAGATATTCTCACGTATGCTGTCTGGAAATACTCCGGGCTCCCAAAAGAAAGAGTAATTGGATCCGGAACGATATTGGATACGGCCAGATTCAGATTTCTGCTGGGTGAATATTTCAAGGTCGATACGAGAAATGTTCATGCTTATATAATAGGTGAACACGGAGATACTGAATTGCCTGTATGGAGCCATGCCGATATTGCAGGGAAAAGCATTGAAGACTGGATGAAGAAAGAAGAGAACTATAGGCAGGAAGATCTTAACGGGTTATTCCTTAATGTCAGAGATGCAGCTTATCATATTATCGAGCGAAAAGGTGCGACTTATTATGGAATAGCCATGGGTCTGGTCAGACTGACGAAAGCCATCCTTCAGAACGAAAATTCCGTCCTTACGGTGTCAGCTTATTTAGATGGGGAATATGGTCATGAGGATGTTTATATTGGGGTGCCTGCTATAGTCAATAGAAATGGCATTCGTGATATTGTTGAACTTCACCTAAACACCGAAGAGAAGAATC
Source organism: Cytobacillus sp. EB106-05-05-XG126 (assembly GCF_058791715.1). Taxonomy (NCBI): domain Bacteria; kingdom Bacillati; phylum Bacillota; class Bacilli; order Caryophanales; family Bacillaceae; genus Cytobacillus; species Cytobacillus sp. EB106-05-05-XG126. The sequence continues at coordinate 431,821 of NZ_JBYTDU010000002.1, forward strand.
AGTTTACCCATTCAGTTAATGTTCTCAAGAAAACGATGGAACCGATATTGAAGGATTAATTAGCTTATATCAATGGTGAAATTTATCGCAGTCTAACGGGCAGTAAGACCCCCACTTCAAGACTCAGAGGAATCAAAGGAGGATAAGTGGGGGTCAAACTGCTCGTAAAGGCCCGATTGGTGAGATACAGTGAAACTTGCCGACGCGCAGGCAGAGGCTTAGTTGAACCAATCGGGTTCGTAGTGTCGATTGATCGAAGCGCTAGCGGAGATCTTAGCGACACTAGAACGCGACTAACAATCAGTGGGGGATAAGGAAAATCCCCACTGATTGAAGTTTCACTTTATTTTGCTATAGAGAATGGATAAAAATTATTCCCTCTTCTCACAATAAGGAGGAGGAGGGAATTCAATGTCTCGATTACTATCTATTTTTATGATTGGGCTGGGTACTTATTTTGCCTATCATAACCGTTATCGATTGATTAATGTTATGTTTGGGAATGTTTTTCTGCGGAAGCTGCTGGTTACTTCAGTCATGAGTTTTCCGCTTGTCCGCGACAGGATGATGAGCTCTGTTTTCTCTTCCGGGCCATCAGAAGGGCGGCAATCTTGAAGTAAAAAGACCGTAATAGGTCTTTTTATTTTGCCGATATCTAAAGGTGCTTTTTCTTTTACAAAAGGTTTCTTTTTTGCCTATAGTTAAATAAAGTATAGTAATTAATGCAACATATAGAGAGTGGGGGAAGAATTGGCCGTTCAAGAGGATTATGTATTTTGGAAACTTGCGGATTATTTAATATCTGAACACGGGTACAGAATGATTCAGTTGTCTGGAGATCAGGATGAATTGTGGCTTGAAAGGATGGAGGATAAAAACATAAAGGCAATCAGGCTCTTAAAATATGACCTTGACTGGAGCAATTGGATGCAGCGGGATATTGAAGTGACGGCCGCAAAAGCTGAATCGGTCAGGAAGCAGCTTGGAAAAAGGGAAATGCCGGTTTTAAATATCTATGTTTCTGCGTACCTGCCTGTTGATGACTATGAATTCCGCATCACAGACCCCTTCATGCCTGAAAATGGGAAAGCGTCTGTTCAAAGCATGATCATTGAATCCGGCAAACCGGAAAGCCTGCATGCGGTTGAAGAAATTTTCGAAAAACCGTTAATCCTTCCGTCCGGAAATTATACGGAAATGGATGCCGATGCCCTGAAGCATACTGCTCTTTCTAAAGCGGTAAAAACAGCAAAAAAAGAAAAGGAAATGTTCAATTTTGGGAAGCCTTTTTTCACGTTTATATTTATGGTTATTCAAGTTGCTGTTTTTTTAATTTTGGAAGCGATGGGCGGCAGTACAGATACCTCGACGTTAATTAAGTATGGGGCTAAATTTAATCCATTAATTTTAGATGGGGAATGGTGGAGATTTTTAACCCCGATTGTCCTTCATATTGGATTGCTTCATTTACTAATGAATACACTTGCCTTATTTTATCTTGGATCCGCAGTGGAACGTGTGTATGGAAATTTAAGATTCCTATTTATCTATTTGGCTGCTGGATTTGGCGGAACATTAGCCAGTTTTGTTTTTAGCCCTGCACTTTCAGCAGGGGCCAGCGGTGCTATTTTTGGCTGCTTTGGGGCACTTTTATATTTTGGGCTCATTTATCCAGGCCTTTTCTTCCGGACTATGGGTTTTAATATACTTGTTGTATTAGGAATCAACCTTGCATTTGGATTTACCATCCCGGGAATTGATAATGCCGGACATATAGGAGGGCTGATTGGCGGATTTCTTGCTACTGGCATTGTGCATTTTCCCAAGAAGAAAAAGCCATTGCTTCAGCTGCTGTTTTTAGCTGGAACATTCTGTCTGGCAGCCGGCTTGATGAAGTATGGATTCAATGAACCGGGAAGACTATTAAATGAACAAACAGCTATGGTAATGGCCGAGGAACATATCAATGGTGAAGAGTTTGAAAAGGCTCGTTTAATGCTTGCTGATTTTATTGAAGAAGGGAATGCTTCACCGGAAGTCTATTTTCTATTATCATATACTGAAATAAAAGTGGGGAGATTAAAAGAAGCAGAAGAGCACCTGCTTCATGTAATTAAGGAAGATGATTCTTTTCATGAAGCACATTATAATCTTGCACTAATCTATTTAGAAGAAAAGCAGCCGGAAAAAGCAAGAAATCATGCACAAAAGGCCGCTGATCTTCAGCCGGATCAGGAGGAGTATCAAAAGCTGTTAAATCAAATAGAATGATGCTGACAGAATTTTCAGCTTACTTCCTGGGAAATAACAGCTGAATTTCCCTGCGAATTTTTATGAATCATGCCATTCATTGGTATGATTTTTTTTTTGCATGTCAATGATGTTGAATAGTATGCAAGGAAAAGAATGGAACAGAATGCTGAGGTGGGGATTTTGGAGAAAGCGAGAAGAGAGCCTGTAAAGGTTTCTCTAAAAGATAATATTGAGTATCTTAGAGATGCTCTTGGAGTTGAAAAAAGCTTCGATGTGATTCAGCTTGATGTTGAATATGCAGAAAGGGAAATGGCTTTATATCTGGTAGACGGCTTTGTAAAAGATGACATTCTGCACTATCTGATGAAAATGCTTGCCGGCCTGGATGCAGCCCAGCTGGAAGGAGATACATTATCCAGACTGATAAAAACGTATATACCATACGTTGAAGTTGAAACAACTGATGACCTGGATAAAGTGGTGGATATGGTGCTGGCAGGGCCGACTGCTCTAGTCGTGGATGGTATCGATGAAGTAATTCTCATTGATGCACGTACATATCCGGTAAGAGGCCCTCAGGAGCCTGATATTGAACGTGTTGTCCGCGGCTCAAGGGATGGGTTTGTAGAAACACTCGTTTTTAATACAGCTTTAACGAGGAGAAGAATTAGGGACAGAACACTGCGCATGGAATATATGCAGGTGGGCAGGCGTTCCAAGACAGATATTGTTGTCAGTTATATTGAAGACATTGCAGATCCGGATATGGTGAAGAAAATAAAGAAGTCTATCTCTAAAATTGATACTGATGGATTGCCGATGGCCGAAAAATCAATAGAGGAATTCATTTCAGGCCGCCATTGGAATCCGTATCCCATGGTAAGGTATACTGAAAGGCCTGATACGGCAGCAACCCACCTTTATGAAGGCCACGTCTGCATCATCGTCGATGGTTCGCCAAGTGTTATCATAACACCTACAACCTTCTGGCATCACCTGCAGCATGCTGAAGAGTACAGGAATAAGCCGCTTGTAGGCGCTTATTTGCGATTTGTCCGATTTTTAGCTGTATGGGCTTCCATTTTCCTTTTGCCATTATGGTATTTATTTGCGATAGAGCCGCAGCTGCTTCCTGATGCATTATCCTATATCGGGCCCAATGACACGGGAGAGCTGCCATTAGTCGTTCAGTTCCTGATGATAGAGCTTGGTCTTGATATGCTTAGGATGGCTGCAATCCATACACCTTCCGCTCTGGCCACTGCATTGGGACTCGTGGCGGCCCTGATGATTGGTCAGGTAGCAGTTGAAGTGGGTTTGTTTATAAATGAAGTCATTCTTTATTTAGCGATAGCGGCAATTGGTACATTTTCAACCCCAAGCTATGAAATGAGCCTGGCAAACAGGCTGATAAGAATCGGTCTGCTGATATCAACCAGTATTTTTCATACCTACGGCTATGTAGTTGGCATCCTGCTGATGATTATCATGCTTGCCAGAATGAAGTCTTTTGGAGTGCCCTATTTATGGCCGTTCATCCCTTTCAATCTGAGAGCATTCAGGGATGTATTGCTAAGGTCACCAATACCATTGAAGAACAGGCGGCCGCGTTTCCTGCATCCAAAGGATCCGGACCGCTAATCTAAATCCCTTCCTGCTGGAAGGGATTTTTTATATATTCTAGGCGCTTCTCTGTCTTGAGAAGGGGGGGATTTTAGATTATACTTTAATGTGGTATAAACTTATCAATAAGGCAGAGGTACAGAATGAAAACCATTTATGATATACAGCAGTTTCTGAAGAAATACGGAACTATCATCTACATAGGGGATCGGGAAGCTGATTTGGAGCTTATGGCTGCTGAATTAACAGAGCTATATGACTCTCAGCTTATTGATGTAAAAGATTATCAGAGCAGCATCTTGATTCTGCGGACGGAAATTCAGAATCTTAAAGAGAATAAATAGAAAGAAAAGGTGATGGAGTTTGGCAGAAAAATGGCTGGTAGGGGTAGATTTAGGCGGAACAACAACAAAGCTTGCTTTTATTAACTACTATGGAGAAATAATGCATAAATGGGAAATTCCCACGGACAATAGTGAAGAAGGAAAGAATATTACTATAAATATAGCTAAAGCCATCGACCATAAGTTAGAGGAATTGGATTTAAGCAAGGATAAAATTATCGGCATTGGCATGGGGGCGCCGGGTCCAGTAAATCTGGCAACAGGTGTTGTATATAACACTGTTAATTTAGGCTGGAAAGATAATTACCCGCTGAAGGATCTGCTTGAAGTGGAAACATCACTTCCAGTCATCATTGATAATGATGCTAACTGTGCTGCCCTTGGGGAAATGTGGAAGGGTGCCGGAAATGGTGCTAAAGATCTGGTCTGTGTAACACTTGGAACAGGTGTCGGCGGAGGTGTAATTGCCAACGGAGATATTGTGCAGGGAGTCAGCGGAGCTGCAGGTGAAATAGGCCATATTACGTCCATTCCTGTTGGCGGGGCACAGTGTAATTGCGGCAAAACTGGCTGCCTTGAAACAATTGCATCTGCTACAGGCATTGTCCGGCAGGCTCTGGAAAGCCTGGAATCTGGCGGAGAAGGGGCTCTATCTCAATTGTACAAGGCCAACGGGTTTATTACAGCAAAAGATGTTTTTGATTCTGCAAGGAATGGGGATGAAACATCACTTCTGACAGTCAATAATACAGCTATGCACCTTGGCTTGGCACTGGCAAATATTGCGAATACGTTAAATCCTGAGAAAATAGTATTGGGCGGTGGAGTTTCCAGAGCAGGAGATATACTGCTTAAGCCGGTTATTGCAAATTTCATTAAATTTGCGTTTCCAGGAGTGAAGGAGTCAACAGTCATTGATATTGCGACATTGGGCAATGATGCTGGAGTAATTGGTGCAGCCTGGCTGGCAAAAAATAAGTAAACTGAGAGAAAAGTACCTGATGTGCAGGTGCTTTTTCTTTTTCTCCAAAATTGAGAGTTTAGACAAGAATCTCTGGTTACATACCAGCTGCTCATTTTTACAAAGTTGTACAGTCATCTTTTTTTCTTTTTCTCATAAAATTGAAATGATGGAAAGGGGGAGAAAAGATGAAAGTCAAAGTCCGCTCAGGAGATTCCTTATGGTATTACAGTCAGCTCTTTATGATGCCAGTCAATCTCATTGCTGATGCTAATCCCGGGATTAATCCTGCATCACTAAAGATAGGCCAGGAAATTAACATTCCCGGCTTTACATTACTAAATTATACGGTTAAGTCAGGTGACACCTTTTGGAAGCTGAGTTCTTCACGCAACCTCTCTGTGGATGCTCTTCTCCTGGTTAATCAATCCCTTAATCCGAACAGCCTGATCCCTGGTACAGCTATAAAACTGCCGAGGCGCGTCATTTCCCCAATTGTATCAGGCAGGAGGAATTATGATTATAAAGCATTAACAGCTGATATCTCCATGCTGGCAGATATTTATCCGTTTATAAAAGTAAATACAATTGGCCAGAGTGTTCTTGGAAAGCCGATTCAGGAAATACGGTTGGGAAAAGGGAATAAGAAAGTGCAAATCAATGCCTCTTTTCATGCGAATGAATGGATTACGACCCCTATATTAATGGCTTTGTTGAACACTTATCTTTTATCCATTACAAATGTCCGGCCGATAAGAGGGGTTTCAACAATGCCTTTGTATAATTCGGTTGACCTTTCCGTAGTGCCAATGGTGAACCCTGACGGGGTTGACCTGGTTTTGAATGGGCCTCCAGCGGAAGTCAGGGAGGAAGTTATTTCAATAAATAGGGGCAGCACTGATTTCACAGGCTGGAAGGCTAATATTAGAGGGGTTGATTTAAATAATCAGTTTCCTGCCAAATGGGACTTTGAGAAACAGAGAAGTGAACAAAGCGGCCCGGCACCAAGAGATTATCTTGGCGAAGCCCCGTTAACGGAACCGGAAGCCATAGCGATGGCGGAGCTGGCAAGAGATAATCAATTCGATCGGATGCTGGCCTTCCATACACAAGGTGCAGAGTTTTATTGGGGATTTGAGGGAATGGAGCCGCCGGAATCGGAGGTAATCGCGCAAGAGTTCGAGCGTGTCAGCGGATATAGGGCAGTCCAGTACATTGATAGCTTTGCCGGTTATAAGGATTGGTTTATACAGGATTTCCGGATGCCGGGATTCACAATTGAATTGGGAAGAGGCATTAATCCGCTGCCCCTGTCACAGTATGATGATATTTATGAAGAGGTGCTCGGCATTTTTCTTGCATCGCTTTATATGTGAAAAAATTATCTTTAAAATTGATTCTGTATTGTATTTTAATCAAGCAGACATTAAAATTACTATCATACTAACATCACTATGCCAATAGTTCTATGGAAACCAGCCGCTTTTCCAAAATGAAGACGGAAAAACGGCTTTTTCCTATTAAGCTTATTAATTCTACTTTTATTGAAACATTTTCATGCAATTTACGTACTTATATTTAGGGAGAAAAGGAGGTGCGGATTTGGTAAACATTGCAGATCAAAGGAAGTTTCTATTATTATCTTTTATTCTGCTGGTTTCCTTATTTTTAATAACCGGCTGCGTACAGCCTGAAAAAACTGAGATAGAGCAGAATAAGGATCAGGAAAAAGAAGCTTCTGAACCTTCCGCACCACCTGATGAAGCCGGAAACAAGAGCATTAAGACTATTCGGATAAAAGAAGGGGAATTTCAGGGAGCAAATGGCTGGCTCAACAATGATCAAATTGTTTACACTGTAAATGATGGCGCAGCTTCCAGGATTTATGCTTATAGCCTGTTTTCAGGTGAACAAGAGCTTCTCTATGAAAGTTCACACCCGATTGCGTCTGTAACGGTAAGCCCAGCCGGCAAATATATACTGATTCGATCATCACCTGGAACTTATGAAGCAGCCTTAACGGTTATAAAATCAAATGGAAAAGTTGTCTGGGAGGAAAATGTTACTGGCTTTGATTTTGCTGTTGAGTGGAACCCTTATCATGAAGAGTCTATATTAATTGCTTCATTTACTGAAGACTGGGATTTCACACCTTACCATATAGATATCGCACAAGGGACATTAGCAGAATTAAATTTAAGGGAGCCTTTTGCTAAATGGGGGGATTCAAATCATCTTATTTTCCTTGATTGGGACAGTGAAAACCCGTCACTTTTCGCACCGCTCGTTAAGCAATCTATTGCTGGAAATAATGAAATCCTTGTTGAGGAAGACATTTTTCAATTCGATGCTGCCAGGGACAGGCTGATGACCATTACTGTGCCCGCGGATCAATCAGACCAAGCTCTGTATACTTTTATGGATAATGATTTTAAAGAGCTGGCTTCATTTTCAATACCTCATTTGACAAGGTTTTCAGATTGGCTGGTGCCGTACTATGACTGGACTCCCCGGGGAATCATTACTTTTCAGCCATTGTACAGCGCTGAGAGTGATATGTATGCTGGGGGATTTCAGCTTATATCCGTTGAAAGTGAAACCGGTGATAAGGAAGTGCTTTTCGAAGATATGGAAAACGCGCCGCTTAGCTGTTCACCCAACGGGAAAGCCTGTTTAACAGGATTCTATCTTGAGGAACTGATCATGACCGACAGAAAAGAGGTCATCCAGTTAGTTGGACAAAACGAGTAATCAAACAGGCAAAGGAGCAGAGATATGGCAATTGCAGATGTTACAGTCATTCCAATTGGAACGGAAACACCAAGTGTCAGCAGTTATGTGGCTGACATTCAGCGTGTATTACAAAAGTACGAGGAAAGCGGCACAATCCGATTTCAGCTGACACCCATGAGTACCATTATTGAAGGGGAGCTTCCTGATTTGTTTGAAGTTATTCAGGCAATGCATGAAGTCCCTTTTGAAAAAGGCTTAATGAGAGTGGCGACAAATATCCGCATTGATGACAGAAGAGATGTTAAGAGGAAAATGGAAGAAAAGGTCCAAAGAGTTGAAAGCCGGCTAAATGTCTAAAATAAAAGGGCTCCCACTGAGGGAAGCCCTTTTATTTCTTAAGGTAAAGCATGATGTGTTTTTCTTAGTGAACAGCAGGATATCCACTGTTAATTAAGGTCATTACAGAGAACCATCCGAAAACGGCAAGTGTTCCTACAGCAAAAACCAAGCCAAGGAAGTTCTTGTTCTTCAGTGCACTAAATGCACCAAATGCTGCAAGAACTGCGACTAATGCAAAAATGATTGGTAGTCCCATTAAAACAGCCCCCTTTATTTCGTGATCAGCAGGCAAAAGCCATATCAAAATCATTCTTCAGGTTATATACCCATTATGTAAAACCCAAGTATATACATTCGTCCTTTATTTTATATTTTTTTCTTCTATTTGTCGAGGTCTAAAAATGACACTTGTATGTCATATGCTTCAGCAATGCCGATTATTAAATCCTTTAGATGAAGTTCTGTAAAATAAACTGCCGGCATTTTTTCTTCTTTCGCCGTGAAGACTAGATGCTCCTGAAATTGATAGACAGCCATCCGGATATCTTCCTTATTGCCCCCGGTTATTGTAAAGGCGCTAAGGAGCTCAGTGAACAAGCAAACTCCGCTTTCTGTTTCAATCGTAAAGTCTTCAAAAGTTTCTCCCTTTACACCCGATTTTATGTAATAAAGATTAAAAAATTCTTCAAATAGTCCGGCCTCGACCAGGACGCTTTTGGTAAATTCCGCATGAGTCCTCTCTTCAAACAAAAAGATGCTCTGCTGAAAATCGAACAGTTCCGTATTATTTTTTATTAAGTTCATGAATTCTGGCACATCTTGAATAATATAGCTGGCTTCAACGCCATATAGGATTTTCATCTTATACTCCTTTTGCAGATATAAGGCATTCCATTCTGATATAGTGTAAAATAATAGACAAATAAATCAACTATGGAGGTGTAGGCAATGGAATGGAATCAGATCCCTCTTGGCCCATTGCAAACAAACTGTTATGTCCTTTCGAATGAAAACAAAGATTGTTTAATCTTTGATCCGGGTGAAGAGAGCGGAAAACTGAGCAGTATTATCGAACAAAAAGGACTGAAACCTCTTGCTGTCATACTTACTCATGCCCATTTTGATCATATTGGCGCTGTAGACGAAATAAGAGATGCATTTTCTATCCCAGTATACATACATGAAAAAGAAGCAGCGTGGCTTCCGGATCCAGCCCTAAATGGTTCTCACCTATTTAAAATGGGCAAGCTGATAAAAGCAAGGCCTGCCGACCATATTATAACAGCTGAACAAGAGTTGAGCATAGGTGAATTTACCTTTAACATTCTGGAGACACCAGGCCATTCTCCAGGGAGTGTTTCTCTGTATTTTAGAGATGCTGGTCTTGTGGTTGCCGGTGATGCGCTGTTCAGCGGAAGCATCGGACGCACAGATCTGCCGGGCGGCAATCATCAGCAGCTCCTTGAAAGGATACATAATAAGCTTTTGTCATTGCCTGAAGAAACAGAAGTGCTTCCTGGACACGGACCGGTGACGACAATTGGCCGGGAAATGGATTCAAATCCATTTCTGAATGGATTCTGATTGGAAAATAGAAAAGCCCTTCTTCAATGAGAAGGGCTTTTCTGGGGGATGTTTTATTCATATAAAATGGGAGGGGATATAGTTAAGCTACTACATTAACAATATAACAGGGAAAACACTATGTCAATAGTGAAAACAGTGTCCAAAACAATAAAAATGGCTGTTTCCAGGGATCCAGATTTTTCAATCGAAAAGGGAGTTTATATGCTGAATTTACTAATAAATTATATAGAAAATACTCCTCAAAAAATGATCAGCTATGCTGACTATATCCAGCAGGCCCTTTATCATTCCGAATATGGATACTATATGAAAGATGATGAAAAAATTGGGCCGGGGGGAGATTTTATTACAACCAGCAATGTTTCTGATATATATGGAAGGACCATATCAAAGTGGTTTCATCAAATGGCAGAGAAAAATAAGCTGCCTTTTCAGGTCTGTGAAATAGGGGGCGGAAATGGACGCTTTGCAAAAGCTTTCCTTGATGAGTGGAATCTTATTTCTGATGAAGAGATTCATTATTATATCTTTGAAACAAGCCCCTATCACAGGAAGCTGCAGCAGGATCAGATAATATTTTCCGAACATATCAGACAAATAGATAGCTGGAACGAGATTTCTCCATTTTGCGGCCTGATTTTTTCAAATGAGCTGTTCGATGCCTTGCCTGTACATGTGGTTGAAAAAACAAATGATCAATTGACTGAAATTATGGTAACCGTAAAAGATGGAAAGCTTGCAGAACAAGCTGTACCATTAGCAAATAGAGATATTTCCTTATACCTTGAAGAAAGCGGTTTGTCACTTAGTGAAGGCCAAAGAATTGAAATCCCTCTGCAAATGGAGCAGATGATCAAGAGTATCTCTGCTGCTCTGAATAAAGGGTTTGTTCTGACAGCCGATTATGGCTATACAGATGAGGAATGGCAGGAACCGATTAGAAGGGATGGAAGTCTCAGAGGTTATTACAAGCATTCTTTAATTCCTAATGTACTCGAGCACCCTGGCGAGATGGATATAACCAGCCATATTCATTTTGATTCCCTGATCCGATTGGGAGAGAAAGAAGGGCTGAATTTTCATTTTATGATGAGACAGGATGAATTCCTGCTGTCTGCAGGCATTTTACAGGAGCTTGAAAATCATTATGATCCTAATCCGTTTTCTCCTATCAGCAAAAGAAACAGGGCAATAAGAAGTCTGATAACGCCTTCAGGCATGAGTGCAGCATTTCACCTGATCCTGCAGGGGAAAAAATAGGTGGAAAATAAAAAAGCGATGATTTCATCGCTTTTTTATCGGCTATTAGTGGCCGCCGGCACCAGGTGTCATCATAAATGTTGACCAGTAAGTGAAGCCTACGAAGAAAACAGTTAAGTATGCTCCAAAAACATAAATATACATACGTTCGGAAAGCTTTAAGTAGCTTAAAAGCAGGAAAAATCCTGTTTGGCCGAAGAAAATTAAGGACGTTGTATACATATCGCCAAGGTAAAACATAACAGCGAAAATTCCCGTCCAGAATCCTAATACTCTGTACATACGATCCATATGTATCCCTCCTTTTACCCTTACAAGTCCATCACTACAATATTATAAAGTAAATGCTTAATAAAAGTAAATAATGGTTTCTAAATAGTCCAGAAAAGGGCGGAAAAAAAGTTTAGAACGGTTTTTTTTTTCGCCATTTTTCAGCGGATGCCTTTAATTTCCAACAATTGCTTTGTATGCGCACGAATCACAGCCAGTGAGCATATTTTGCTTTTCCACCAGTTGAATGGAATCAAACAGACTTTCAAACATCCCCTTTAAAAATTCATAATGCATATTGCAGACTGGTTCAGCATGCCGGGCTGCAACCTCTTTAAATGGACAATTATATATTTGGAAATAGACGATGGTCTTTTCCTCATTTGCATCAAATTCAGGGTGAAAACCTGATAAATCGGCAGCATGCTTTAAGATGTTTATTTTCTGTTCAAAAGTAAGCTGATCTGTGTTTCCATACCGTTTAAGCTCTTGCCCGATCAGTTCACTGCCAAACTTCTTCCCTGTTGCATACAGTGCTTTTCGTCCTTCTTCACCTAAGTCAAGCATTGTTTCCATGGCTATTTTGGCCAGCAGCTGATAATCCCTGTAAGGGAAATGCAGCTGAACAACATCATCAGACAACCGATATAACCGGCTGGGCCTTCCGCCTTTGCCCGTTTTTTTTGTTTCAGAAACAAGCATATTTACATCTTCAAGCTTGGATAAATGCAGCCTTGCAACATTGGGATGGATGCTGAAATTATCTGCAATCTCCTGCACAGTAACATCTTTATGCCGTTTAGTAATGTATTGATAAATATAATAGCGGGTTGGATCGGATAACACATTTGTTATTTTTAATGTTTGCTCCATTTATTGTCACCTCAAAAGGATTATTTATTCCCGAGGTCATCAGCTGTCACTTATAGCATTTAGCTGGCGCCTTCCTGGCCTGCTTCCATTATAATACAGCCAATTAAGGTTAACACTGTAATCACTATAAGTTTAGAAAATGTTCACAAATGAAGTTTAATAACGTATGCAAAGGTGTATACATATATTGTACAATTGATATACAATGAGTATAGGCAAAATAATAAATTTTTGAGGTGAAGAGGTATGAGCCAATTGACATTTTTCACATATCCCAGCTGTACTTCCTGCAGAAAGACGAAAAAATGGCTGACAGCCCATTCAATTGATTTTGAAGAAAGGCATCTCTTCAGGGAGACTCCATCACCAAGAGAATTATTAAAAATCCTTTCTTTAACAACAAGCGGCCTTGATGAGATTCTCGCGACCCGCAGCCAGACCTACAAAGAACTGGGAGAGAACCTTGAGGAATTATCATTATCAGAAGTGGTGCAAATGGTTATTAAGGAGCCAAAACTGCTGCGGAGGCCGATTCTGACAAACGGAGATAAGATTGTCATAGGCTATAATCCGGATGCATTTAAGAATATGGCTAAATAGATTATTCTAAATTGAAAAAGGAAGGACATCCGGTGTCCTTCCACAACTACTGGGCTAGCAGGATTCGAACCTGCGCATGACGGAGTCAAAGTCCGGTGCCTTACCGCTTGGCTATAGCCCATCAATTCGCTATATCCTTTTTTTATTATGGAAAGAAATAAATAATCTATTCACAAATTCGTCAAAAAAATTTGCCGAAAAATGAAGGAAATGCTTTGGATAAGTCGAATAATTATCCAGAACAATTAAAAAAGGTGGTGCATAATTAGTTGAGTATAATTGAAAGATTGGCAGAACGAATTATTAAAGACGCGGTCAGAAGCCATGCTTCCGACATTCACATCATTCCCCGAAGAATAGACACACTCATTCAGCTGAGGTTAGGCAGCCAATTGACCCCAAGGCTTTATCTTCCCAAAGAAGAGTGTGACAGATTGATTTCCCATTTTAAATTTACAGCATCGATGGATATTGGTGAAAAAAGAAGGCCGCAGAGCGGTGCATACTCACTTGAAGTAGACGGACAAATGATTGGCCTGCGCTTTTCAACCCTCCCATCAAGCCACAGCGAAAGCCTCGTTATCAGAATCCTTCCCCAGCAGGAACAAATTCCTTTTTACCAAATCAGCCTTTTTCCAGACATGACAAGAAAAATGCTGGCACTGCTGAAGCATGCTCATGGTTTAATTATTTTCACTGGCCCGACCGGCAGCGGTAAAACCACAACTTTGTATTCCCTTCTGAATGAAACCTCCCATATGTTCCATCGCAATGTCATCACCCTGGAAGATCCCATTGAAAAAGAGAATGACTTAGTTCTTCAAGTCCAAGTGAATGAGAAAGCGGGCGTGTCTTATTCTGCAGGCTTAAAAGCAATCCTTCGCCATGACCCCGATATCATTATGGTCGGTGAAATCCGGGATGCGGAAACGGCGAAGATTGCAGTTAGAGCAGCTCTCACCGGTCACCTTGTTTTAAGCACCATGCATACCCGGGATGCCGAGGGGGCTGTTTACCGTTTAGCTGAGTTTGGAGTGAACATGCTGGAAATTGAGCAGACTTTGGTGGCGGTCACCGCACAGCGCCTCGTCGAATTGAATTGTCCATATTGTGAAAAGGAATGCTCCCCATTCTGCTATGGATATGGCAGGTGGAAAAGGGCGAGTGTGTTTGAATTGCTCGCAGGAAGGGCGCTCAATGCCTCCATAAAGAAGGCAAGAGGGGAAAGCAGCCATGTTAAGTATCGAACACTGAAGGAAGTCATAACTAAAGGGATTGCTCTAGGCTATATAAAGGATACAGAGTACAGCAGGTGGGTGCATGACGATGGAGAAGCATAAATGGACCATACAGGAACAGGGTTTGTTTTTGAAGAATACAGGGGAACTTTTGTCCAGAGGCTACCCTTTATCTGAAGCCCTGGAGTCACTGGTACATCAGCTGCCGCTAAAAAGAAAACATGAAATCAGGCAGTGCCTCTCTCAATTGAGAGAAGGGTTTCCTTTTTATCAAATACTTTCAAACATGAACTTTAATAAAAATCTGATTGGCTATGTTTTTTTTGCAGAACAGCACGGAGGCCTTGCTTCTGCATTTCTTGAAGGAAGCGAAATGGTGCTTCGAAAAGGCAGGGACACTGAAAAATTGAAAAAGCTGCTGGCCTATCCGATTTTCCTGATGCTCATTACCGCATTCTTATTTATTTTCGTTGATAAAATCCTGTTGCCCCGTTTCACTTCCTTATTCGATTCAATGCAGCTTCAGCCAAATTTCTTTACGAAAGCCGTTTATTTGTTTGGTGATTTTCTCCCATTTTTTCTCCTTATCCTGCTCTTCGGCTTGGTCGCTTTGCTTATATACTATTTTGCCAGATTCAGAAATCTTTCCCCTATCCATCAAAAAAAAATCCTGGTTAGAGTACCTGCAGCAGGCCAGTTTCTTCGCCTTTACTATACCCACTTCTTTGCAGTGCAGCTCAGTTATCTTTTAAATGGGGGCTTATCTATATCTGAGGCGCTGAGTCTTTTTGAGAAAAATGAAAAGCAGCCTTTTTACAGTGTCCTCGGCAAAGCCGTGAAGCTCAAGCTCCGTGAAGGGAATAAGCTGGAAGACATCCTTGTAAGTTTTCCGTTTTTTGACAGAGAACTGTCTAATATTATCAGACATGGTCAAAAAAATGGCAGGCTGGACCAGGAATTAACGTTTTTCAGCAGGCATTGTCTGCACAAAATAGAGGAAAAAACAGAAAAACTTCTTAAGATCATTCAGCCCGTTTTATATATGTTTATCGGTTTTTTAATAGTTTCGATGTATTTGGCAGTTTTGCTGCCTATGTTTCATTTACTGGAGGGATTTTAATGAAATGGCGTATGTTAAACAATAACAGAGGATTCACGCTTATTGAAATGATGATTGTTTTATTGGTGATTTCAGTGCTCTTAATCATCACCATTCCCAATGTAACAAAACACAATTCAAAAATAAACAGCAAGGGATGCGATGCGTTTGTTAAAATGGTGCAGGCGCAGGTTCAGGCATATGAAATCGATAAAAAAGCACTTCCTTCGAATATACAGGATTTAGTGGATGACGATTATCTAAATGAAAATAACACGACTTGCCCAAATGGAAAAGCCATTACAATTTCTGCAGATGGGAAGGTTGAATCTGAAGAGTCATGATGAAAAATAAAGCAGGCTTTACATTGATAGAGTCGCTATTCGTTCTCAGTATTTTCCTTATTATTGCCTCTGTTACAGCCCTGCTTCTAAAACCGCATTTTTTCTATCTTGAAAAGATAATGTTCTTTTCCCAATTAAAATCTGACCTCCTTTATGCCCAAAACTATGCCATAACCCACCAGACAGATGTAGCTATTCAGATTATTCCAGAGGAAAATAGGTATTTCGCTAAGGAAAAGCTTGCGGCTGATCCTATCTTTAGCAGAGAATATTCAGGAATCATTGAGATTAAGCCGGGAACAATGCCATTGTATTTTCAATATGGACCTGGCGGAATTACAAATAAATTTGGAAGCTTCTATATTAAAGCAGACAGGGAGCAATACAAACTAACATTTTTTATCGGAAGAGGACGATTTAATGTGGAGAAGGAATGAAGGTTTTTTTCTGGCTGAGCTCCTGCTGTCTTTATCAGGGATGCTGCTTGCAGCGGGAATAATATTTCCCCTTGTCATAAATGCACTTGTGCATTCTGAAGAAGTAAAACAGGATTATGAAAGCACCCAGCTGCTTTATGAAAGCCTTATGGAGGCTGCATCGGAGGGGAGTTTTCCTGGGGGGAAGACCATAAAAAAAAATCAGACAGTCTATCAAATATTCCTTAAGGAAAACCAAGGATTTATGGAGGTTTGCATAAGGTATGAAAATGTACGGGATAACACAAAGGAAAAGTGTGAGGTATTTCAGTGATAAGGGGTTTACCATGCTTGAAATGCTGTTTTCATTTTCAATATTTTTATTGATTGTTTCCTTTTTGACGGTGGGCTTAAATTTCCTTTTTCAGGACTGGAAAATGGAAGCTAGGACACAAAGACTTGAATGGCATGTATTTATCAACCAGCTGAAAAAAGAAATCAGGCTTGCTGATGCTGCAAATATAACAGCTGGATCAATTGTTTTGACTATAGACGGGAAAAGTGTGCTTTATGAAAAATATGGATCTAACTTGCGGAGGAGAGTGGATATGAAGGGCCATGAGATTGTCCTTCAAAAACTAAATGCCATTACCTTTACGTCTGTCAATGGCGGGGTTGAAATAAATGTTTCGGATCATTTTGATCAGAAGCATTCCGCGTTTCTTTATTACTTAATGGATATGGAGGATATTGATGTACCGTAATCAGGAAGGATTTTCTTATCCTCTTACTTTAACAATTATTCTGGGTGCACTCTTTCTTCTTACAATTCAATTAGACCAGTTTATTTCCGAGAAAAGGATTGTGAATCAGGCGGAAACCGTCCTAATGCAGGAATACTACCTGCTGAGTTCCTTTAAAAAAACAGAAAAAAGGCTGAGTGAAAATGCAGAACCGGAAGAGTCAGGCGTTTATTCGTTTAAAAAAGGATCGGTTTCCTATGAGATTTCTCCAGTGGCAACAAGCTTAATCCAGATTACCTTCAAAACAAAAATTGGATCTGATAAAGAAATTTCCGGTTATGCTTACTATGACACAGACCTGCAAAAAATGATAAAATGGATTGAAAAAAACTGAGTGGGGATAAAAATGAAGCCTATTTATTTAATCGGATTCATGGGTTCCGGCAAAACTACGATAGGAAAAGAGCTGGCAGCCTGCTTAAATCAGGAAGTAATTGATACAGATGAAGAAATAGTGAAGCGCGAGAATAAAAATATTAATGATATTTTCGCTCAGCATGGAGAGGGATACTTCAGAAGCCTTGAATCACTTATATTAATTGAAATGGATGGCAGAGCGGGAGTTATAACCACTGGCGGCGGCATTGTAATAAATCCTGTAAACAGAAAAAGGCTTAGCGAAACAGGAATTGTTTTCTTCCTTTATGCTTCTCCTGAAGAAATCTTCAAACGGATTGAGAAGGATCATTCACGACCGCTGCTGAAAGGCGATAAAAAAAGGCTGATCCGCGAACTTTATGAAAAAAGGATGCCGCTCTATATAGAAACCGCCCATGTGATCATTGATACAACTAATAAAGATAAAGCAGAAATTATACAAGAAATAATCGATTGTTTAGAGTGAAAACCCGTTGGACATACTTGTAAATGATAAATAGCAGGCAGCTCTTGCGATTCTGTACGGAAAAAGGCAGGTATGAACATGAAATCCAACGATTATGTAAAGTATCTTACACAGACAGTAGTAAAATATATTGATCAGCCAAAAGATGAGCGAAAACGGCATCGTATTGAAAAAAAGGATATGAAAGAGCCGTTTTTATTCAGATGGTTTGGAATGTTTTCTTATCTGTTTTACTTGGGCATGAGAAAAAAGAAACATAAATAGCTTTTATGCAAAAAACCGGCTAAATTGCCGGTTTTTTGCATTTTTAGACAGCGCTGTCTGTCAGATAAAAGAGACCGCCATTTATGATGGAGATATTAACCTTTGGTTCATATTGCTCCTGTAAGGCTGTTTTTTCGTTTTCATAACTTTCGCCCTTTTCTTCTGCCTCCTCATAAAAATGTTCAAGAAGGCTGAGATCTTTTTGCCAGCGCATACGGGCCTCATCAGCCCATATATGATCTTCTTGTTCAATTTCGGCTTTAATAAAATTTGCTACCCTGTATACTCCGCTTCCCGGCATAATAAGCGGAGACAGTGTGAACGAGTAGTCGGGGATTTTGGGCGTAAGGCTCATGCCAAGCAATCTGTCATGAAAACTTTCGACCATCTGGCCATTTATCAATTGCAGGCCGATGGATTTGAAGACATCCCGTTTTCGGTCGCATTGATAGGATACGCGAATGTTCATTCCCAGCCATGGTCTTAGCGGCACCTGCTTTCCAGGTGCCTGCCGGTGATTTTCATATAATCGGATATAGCCGGCCAGATTCCTGGCCGAATCAAAAATCTGGTGAAGCCTTGGGGAGCCAAAATGAATGACTTCCCCCTTAATATGCGGAGGGGCCAGCTGCTGGTTTGTAATAAGCGTCAGCTGCATCGGGTTAGGAATTCCGCCTGTTTTTTCGAGATAGTGCCAATAAAAGGGACGATTCATTAACTCCTTATCCAAATCAATCGTCAGCTGTACGGTCATATACCCCGGACCTCTATCAATTATTTCACACCCATTTGCGTGAAAATACCTTTCAAGGAATTTATGAATTTCCTGTTGCTGCATTCAGTTCACCTTCTTTCAGATCCTCTGCGAATTGAATCATGCTCGTCAAGTTCTCCATTTTAATTCTCATTTCACCTTCTGAAGACGATTTTCCGAAAATATCAACAAGATGATCGTCAATACTGCCGAATTCAAGCTTTGTTAAAATGTCGTCTAAATCACCGATGACTTTTTCAAAGAGATGTATTTTCTCATAAAGAAGCTTCATTATGTGTTCTTCGACTGTTTCTTTCGTGGCAAAATTATAAATCATGACATCCTTTTCCTGTCCGAGACGATGGATGCGCCCAATCCTTTGTTCGAGCCGCATTGGGTTCCAGGGGAGATCAAAATTAATGATATGATTGCAGAACTGCAGGTTTATTCCTTCTCCTCCCGCTTCTGTTGCAATCAGGACTTGAGCATTCTTTTGGAAAAGCTCCCTCATCCAGTCCTTTTTGCCTCTTTTAAATCCACCCCTGAACGGAACCGATGTGATCCCATATTGCTTTAAAAACCACTGCAGGTACATTTGCGTTGCCCTGTATTCAGTAAAGATTATGACCTTGTCATTTATTTTCTGTATTAATTCCAGTGCTTTTTGAGCTTTTGAGTTTTGCTGGACCGCTTCAACCTTTTTAATAAGGTATTGTATTTGCTCCTGGAAAGCTATTGAAGGCTGCTCCTGTCTTTTCAGCATATTCTGAAGCGTAAAATAGACAGCTTCTCTGCTTGAGCATGCCTCTCTTTGCAGGGTCATTACTGAAAACTGGCTGGAACCCACCCAATTTTCTTCACTCCGCAGCTCTGTTACAGCTTCATAGAGCTCACGCTCGGCCTGCGAAAATTCTATCGGTATGGTTTCCACATGCCGTTTGGTCCATTCAATCCCGGTATCTGCCCTGCGGTTGCGGATCATGACTTTGTTTACGAGTTCCTTTAGATGTGCATCATCGTTTAATGATCGCGAGTCTTTTTTATAATTCTCATAAAAAGCTGATTCATTGCCAAGATGTCCGGGTTTAAGGAGGGACACAAGATTGAAAATCTCACTTATTCGATTTTGAATGGGTGTTGCTGTTAATAGGAGGCAAAACTTCTTTTTAAGGTTTTGTACAAATTCATAGTTTCTCGTTTTATTATTTTTTAGCTTGTGAGCTTCGTCTATAATGATCAGGTCATAATCAAGGCTGTAAATAATGTCTCTATGAGGATTGCGTTTGGCTGTATCGATGGATGATACCACAACGTCGCATTGTTCCCATACATAGCTTTTCCGCTGCGCCACAGCCGGAATAAAAAATTTGCTGTTCAGCTCCATGGCCCACTGGGAAACGAGGGAAGCTGGAACGAGTATTAGGACTTTTTTTACGAGTCCCCTGATCATATATTCCTTTAATATCAGCCCAGCTTCAATCGTTTTTCCAAGACCGACCTCATCAGCCAGGATCGCCTTGCCGTTCATGCTTTCGACTACCTGCTTGGCCACTTCCAGCTGATGTGGAAGAGGAGTAAGGTTCGGAAGATGCTTTGGAGCCTGCAAGCCTTCAAATTCAGGAATAGTTGTATGGTTCTCAACCTCAACAGCCAGTTTATAAAGCTCCCAATTTCCCCATGGGCCGTCGTCATCAATCCTTTTTAAGAATTCATCCTGCCAGGCAGAATCAAAGCCAATTTGCACTGTCATAAAAACAGCTCCTTTTATCTATATAAAGATATTGCCCAAACCTTGTTTAGGTGGTACGATGTTAATAGCTTTGAAAGTTTTGAAAGTTAACACATTACATTTAGTGAACCGAAGTAATGGATGGTTAATTTTTTCTGTTTGGTATAAGTATGACCATCTTGGAAAATTTTATAAATGCGAATGACAACAAGGGGAGAGACTACATTAGTAGCGCCGAAGGAGCAAGCAAAATCTGTGAATCTCTCAGGCAAAAGAACTCTTGTTTGACGCAGCTCTGGAGAGTGCTTTTTAATAAGCCACCCAAGGGGACAGCCGGTTTCGGTAAACTTTCAGGTGCAAGGACAGAGATCTTCTCATAATTGAGGGGATATTCTGTCCTTTTTTATGTTCCTAAAACAAATTTCAAGAGATTTAAGGGGGACGAGTAAATGTCACAGTTAAAACGCACGCCTTTATTTGAGGTGTACAAGGATTACGGAGCAAAAACCATCGACTTCGGCGGCTGGGACCTTCCTGTTCAATTTTCAAGCATTAAAGAAGAACATGAAGCAGTCCGTACAAAAGCCGGCCTTTTTGATGTATCCCATATGGGTGAAATCGAAGTGAAGGGGACGGACAGTCTTAAATACCTTCAAAAAATGATGACGAACGATATTTCCAAACTAAAGAACTCAGGTGCTCAATATACGGCCATGTGCTATGAAAATGGCGGAACTGTTGATGATTTACTTGTCTATAAAATAGAGGATGACCACTATTTGCTGGTTGTAAATGCTTCCAATATCGAAAAGGATTTCAACTGGCTGCAGGACCATGCTGAAGGCAATGTGGAATTGAAAAACCTTTCAGAAGATATGGCACAGCTGGCAATTCAGGGGCCGCTTGCAGAAAAGGTGCTCCAAAAGCTTGCTGGCACGAATCTGTCGGATATCGGATTTTTTAAATTCCAGCAGGATGTTGATTTGAATGGCAAGAAAGCCCTTGTCTCCAGAACTGGATATACAGGAGAAGACGGATTTGAAGTTTACTGTGGTGCCAAGGATGCAGCCGCATTATGGAATGAAATTCTTGAAGCAGGCAAAGAAGAAGGCGTTCTCCCATGCGGACTTGGCGCAAGGGATACCCTTCGCTTCGAAGCCAACCTGGCACTATACGGCCAGGAGCTCTCACCTGATATCACGCCGCTTGAGGCAGGAATCGGCTTTGCTGTCAAGGTGAATAAAGAAGCGGATTTTATCGGAAAAGAAGTGCTTAAGAACCAAAAAGAAAACGGAGTGCCGCGCAAGCTGGCCGGAATTGAAATGATTGACCGCGGTATTCCGCGCCATGGATATCCTGTATATAAGGGAGAAGAGCTGATCGGGGAAGTGACAACAGGCACTCAATCTCCGACATTGAAAAAGAACATCGGCCTTGTTCTTATCAAGAAAGAGCATGCGGAGCTTGGATCTGAATTGGAAGTGGAGATTCGCGGCAAACGGCTGAAGGCTAAGATTGAAGCAACACCTTTTTACAAAAGAGAAAAGAACTAACCGGGGGGAGAAAATGATGAAACATCGCTATTTACCGATGACAGAGTCTGACCAGAAAGCAATGCTTGAGAAAATCGGCGTCAGTTCTGTGGAAGAATTATTCAGTGATATTCCCGAGAGTGTAAGATTTAAGGGCGAATATAAAATCAAGCCGGCGAAATCAGAGACAGCCTTACTGAAAGAGCTTACTAAAATGGCTCAAAAAAATGCTGATCTTCGCACAAATACATCTTTCCTTGGTGCGGGAGTTTATGATCATTACATGCCGGTCATTGTCGATCATGTTTTATCCCGTTCAGAGTTTTATACTGCCTATACTCCTTACCAGCCGGAAATTTCCCAGGGAGAGCTGCAGGCAATTTTCGAATTTCAGACCATGATCTGTGAATTAACAGGAATGGATGTTGCCAACTCATCCATGTATGATGGCGGAACTGCTCTTGCTGAAGCAGCCATGCTAAGCGCAGGCAGCACACGCCGGAAGAAAATATTAATCTCAAGCGCAGTTCACCCTGAATCGAAGGAAGTAGTCAAAACATACGCAAAGGGCCAGTATATTGAAGTGATTGAGATTCCTCATAAAGATGGCACCACTGACCTTGAAGCCCTAAATGAAATGATTGGCGATGACATCGCAGCTGTGATTGTACAGTACCCTAACTTTTTTGGGAGAGTCGAGCCTTTAAAAGAGCTTGAGGAAATTATTCATGCCCACAAGTCCATGTTTGTTGTTTCAAGCAACCCGCTTGCTCTTGGCGCGCTTACTCCTCCAGGGAAATTCGGAGCAGACATCGTAGCAGGAGATGCTCAGGTTTTCGGTATTCCTACTGCTTTTGGAGGCCCTCATTGCGGATATTTTGCTGTAACATCCAAGCTGATGAGAAAAGTGCCGGGACGTCTTGTTGGACAAACGGTAGACGATCAGGGACGCCGCGGTTTCGTGCTTACCCTTCAGGCGCGTGAACAGCATATACGCCGTGATAAGGCAACATCCAATATCTGTTCCAATCAGGCACTCAACGCACTGGCGGCATCTGTAGCGATGACTGCTCTCGGCAAGAAGGGCGTAAAGGAAATGGCTGCTGCCAATATGCAAAAAGCCCATTATGCAAAACAGCAATTAAAGGCCGCCGGCTTTGAAGTCCCATTCGATGGCCCTTCATTTAATGAATTCGTCATCAAACTAAATAAGCCTGTTAAGGAAGTAAATCAAAAGCTCCTTGAAAAGGATATTATTGGCGGTTACGATTTGGGCAGAGATTATACTGACCTGAAAAATCATATGCTTGTTGCTGTAACGGAATTGAGAACGAAGGAAGAAATCGATGCATTCGTTAAAGAAATGGGGGATTACCATGCATAAGGAAGATCAGCCACTCATCTTTGAATTAAGCACAGAAGGCCGTATCGGCTACAGCCTGCCGGAGATGGATATTCCGGAAATTGACCTGGGCGAGCTTCTTCCTGAGGGCTATCTGCGAGAAGAAGAGCCTGAGCTGCCGGAAGTGTCAGAACTTGATATCATGCGCCACTATACTGCACTTTCCAAACGAAATCATGGTGTTGATTCGGGATTTTATCCACTTGGATCCTGCACAATGAAATATAATCCTAAAATCAATGAGAATGTAGCGCGCTTCAACGGTTTTGCCCACTTACACCCGCTGCAGGATGAAAGCTCTGTTCAGGGTGCGCTGGAATTAATGTATGATCTGCAGGAGCACCTGATTGAGATTACAGGAATGGATGAAGTTACACTTCAGCCGGCTGCAGGAGCGCACGGAGAATGGACTGGATTAATGATGATCCGTTCTTATCATGAAGCGAATGGCGATACCAAACGCACTAAAGTTGTCGTTCCTGACTCTGCCCACGGAACAAATCCGGCATCCGCAACAGTTGCAGGCTTTGAAACAGTAACGGTTAAATCGGATGAAAATGGGTTGGTGGATTTAGAGGACCTGAGAAGAGTGGTTGGCGAGGATACTGCTGCTCTTATGCTGACTAACCCGAACACATTAGGGTTGTTTGAAGAAAACATTCTTGAAATGGCAGAGATTGTTCACAGTGCCGGCGGAAAGCTTTACTATGATGGAGCTAACCTGAATGCTGTACTTTCAAAGGCACGCCCTGGAGACATGGGATTTGATGTTGTTCACCTTAATCTTCATAAAACATTTACAGGACCGCATGGTGGCGGCGGACCGGGATCTGGCCCTGTCGGCGTAAAAGCGGATTTGATCCCATACCTTCCGAAGCCTGTTTTAGTTAAGAAGGGTGACCAGTATGAATTTGATTATGACCGCCCGCAATCAATCGGCCGCGTGAAACCGTATTATGGAAACTTCGGCATCAATGTCCGGGCTTATACTTATATTCGTACTATGGGGCCGGATGGCCTGAAGGCAGTTACGGAAAATGCGGTACTAAACGCAAACTATATGATGAGAAGGCTTGAGCCATTCTTTGACCTGCCATTTGACAGACATTGCAAGCATGAATTCGTTTTAAGCGGCAAGCGCCAGAAGAAGCTTGGCGTGCGTACTTTGGATATTGCCAAGCGCCTTCTTGACTTTGGCTATCATCCGCCAACCATCTACTTCCCTCTTAACGTGGAAGAGTGCATCATGATTGAGCCGACAGAAACAGAATCTAAAGAAACCCTGGACGCTTTTGTCGACGCGATGATTCAAATTGCAAAAGAAGCTGAGGAAAACCCTGAGATTGTTCAGGAAGCACCTCATACAACAGTGATTGGCCGTCTGGATGAAACCATGGCTGCAAGAAAGCCGGTTCTTCGTTACCAAAAACAATAATAAACAAGAGGCCCCGTCAAACTGACGGGGCCATTTCAAATAACACTATTATTTTTTCGCCTTCACTTTTCCGGACCACTTTTTAAACCCGCCCTGCAGGTGTGAAAGGTCTTTATAGCCTTTACGGTGCAAAAACTGGGCAGCTCTCGCACTTCTCATGCCGCTCTGGCAATATAAGTAGACTGGCTTGTCCGGACGCAATTCTTTCATGCGCATTTTCATTTGTGAAAGCGGTATATTGCGTGCACCTAAAATATGGCCGTTTTCAAATTCATTTGGTTCGCGAACATCGATTAACTGGGCTTTTCTATAGCCTTCTCTAAACTGGTCTTCAGTAAGCGTTTTAACAATTCGGCGCTGATAAAACCATGTTATGACAGAATAGGTAATGATTGCACCCAAAATGATAAGAATGAAATAAAGTGTTTCCAATATGTCTTTCTCCTTTCACGCATAGGTAAGCCAACTAATATTATATAAGTCTTTCCTGATTGGAGTAAAGGAAATCAGGTAAATTTGTTCTGGAAATTCAACTTGCTTTAAATTTCAATGGAATTTTGTTAGACTAATAACCGCAAATGACCAGTTAAAGAAATTGAAAATGAGGGTTACATATGACTAAAGAAGTATGGCGGTTTATCGATTCAGGAGAAGGTTCGCCTTCTTTTAATATGGCTTTGGATGAAGCCTTGCTTGATTGGAACAGTGAGGGGAAGATGCCACCTGTAATCCGGTTTTACGGCTGGAATCCCGCAACTCTTTCAATTGGATACTTCCAAAAGGTTGAAAAAGAAATAGATATGGAAGCAGTGAAGCACCATGGACTGGGATTTGTCCGCAGACCAACAGGCGGAAGAGGGGTGCTGCACGAACATGAACTCACATACAGTGTCATCGTTCCTGAAGCTCATCCGGAAATGCCAAGTACAGTAACTGAAGCATACAGAGTCATTTCTGAAGGAATTCTAAAAGGTTTTCACGCCCTGGGGATGGAAGCTTATTTTGCTGTACCAAAGACGGCTGAAGAAAGGGACTCTCTAAAAAATCCAAGATCTGCTGTTTGTTTTGATGCCCCAAGCTGGTATGAACTTGTTGTAGAAGGCCGTAAAGTAGCAGGGAGTGCACAAACAAGACAAAAAGGTGTAATCCTTCAGCATGGCTCTATTTTGCTTGATTTGGATGAAGACAAGCTGTTCAGCTTATTCAAATATCCTAATGACCGGGTAAAAGAGAGAATGCAAAAGGCTTTTAAAAATAAAGCTGTTGCCATAAATGAGCTGACAGCAGAAAATATTACTCTTGAACAGGCTAAGGCAGCTTTCAAGAAGGGGTTTGAGGAAGGCCTGGATATTGTACTGGAACCTTACGAGCTCTCAGAAGAAGAGATGGCATATGTACAAAAAATCGCAAAAGAACGATATGAAAGCGATGACTGGAACTATAAGAGATAAAAGCGGCTAAGTCGCTTTTTCTCTTTTTTTAATGAATAATTTTCCAATTGCTGCTCTTAAAAAGTGCAAGCTTCAAAATATGTTAAAATTTATCGTTAATTGTCGGAAATCGGCTGTTAACTCTGTTTTTCTTTTATTTTTAGTATATTTTAAGTTTGACAAAATCAGATTCAGTTGAATCAGACACAATATGTAGTGGTGTCGAAAATATTTAGGACACTATATATTGATTTTGGGGTTTGAGTTATGGTAACTTTAGGGTACTCTTTTAAAACAGATAGATTTACCCTATCTGACAGAATACTTACACACATTAATTAGATAATTGAATTTAGAAGGAGTTGTAACAATGTCTGTTGCTCTAGGACAAAAAATGAAATTGAACATTGAACGTTTAAACAAGGACATCCGTCTCTTTCCTCAGGTTCACCCAGTAACCTCAGATATGAAAATGACCCACAAAGGTGTTTCCCGCTTGGTTATGCTAGATCGCTATACCTTCAAAGACACCGAGAAAGTGACACTCACAAACGGTGACTTCGTTGTCCTTACCATCAAGGAAGATCCCAAATTTCCTGCACGCGGCTTAGGCTACATCATCGATATTGACTGGGAAAACAAGACAGCCAAGGTTTTAGTAGAGGAAGATTACAGAGGAGTCCTGGATGATCCGGAAGAATCGAGAACAGGCATTATTACAAAGCCTCTTGATGTAATCGAGAAGCCTTTGGAAATCTACTATGAGCAAATCGCCAAGCGTAACGCAACAGGCCTTGCATCGGTTGAGAAGACCGAAGAAAAGAAAATAGAGTGGTTTGAGAAGTTCTATCAGGAATTGAAAAACCTTAATTTCATTCCAGCTGGCCGCGTGCTGTATGGAGCTGGTGCTGACACAGATGTTACGTATTTCAATTGCTATGTAATGCCATTCGTGCAGGATTCCCGTGAAGGAATCTCCGAGCACCGCAAGCAGGTAATGGAGATCATGAGCCGCGGCGGCGGAGTAGGGACAAACGGTTCAACTCTGAGACCTCGCAATACACTGGCCAAAGGTGTAAACGGCAAATCCTCCGGTTCGGTTTCCTGGCTGGATGATATTGCGAAGCTTACACACCTGGTGGAGCAGGGGGGATCCCGCAGAGGTGCGCAAATGATTATGCTGTCTGATTGGCATCCGGACATTATCGAATTCATCATCTCGAAAATGCAAAACCCGAGAATTTTACGCTTCCTTCTTGAAAATACAAATGATGAAACAATAAAAAAATATGCTAAAGAAAAATTAAAATTTACTCCATTTAATGAACAGGAAATTGCCATGTATCAGGGCATTATTAATTATAAAAGCATTCCAGGCTATGGCGGCTTCAGTGAAAACATCATAAAAGATGCTGAGGAGAAGCTGGCAGCTGGCGGTACTTTTAGTGTTCATAACTCTGAGTTCCTTACAGGAGCAAACATTTCAGTCTGCCTCACGAAAGAATTTATGGATGCGGTTGAAAATGATGGAGAATATGAGCTTCGTTTCCCGGATGTTGAATGCTATGATGCCGAAACGATGAAAACATACAACGAAGAATGGCATAAAGTCGGTGATGTCAGAGAGTGGAAAAAACTAGGCTATAAAGTCCGCGTTCACCGTAAAATTAAAGCGAAAGAGCTTTGGAACCTGATTAACATCTGTGCAACATACTCAGCTGAACCAGGCATTTTCTTTATCGATAATGCAAACGACATGACGAATGCACAGGCTTACGGACAAAGGGTTGTAGCTACAAATCCTTGTGGCGAGCAGCCTCTGGCGCCAAATTCGGTATGCAACCTTGCAGCAGTAAATCTTGCAGAAATGGCAGATAAAGAAAATAAAACTGTTGATTTTGAAAAGCTGAAACGTACTGTTGAAGTAGGTGTACGGATGCAGGACAATGTAATAGATGCTACACCATACTTCCTTGAAGAGAACAAAAAGCAGGCATTAGGCGAGCGACGAGTTGGTCTTGGCGTTATGGGGCTTCATGATCTGCTCATCTATTGTGAAACAGAATATGGCTCTGAAGAAGGAAACGTGCTGATTGATAAAGTCTTTGAAACCATTGCTACATCAGCTTACAAAGCTTCTGTAGAGCTTGCTGAGGAAAAAGGAAGTTTCCCGTTCTTAACAGGTGACAATCCTGAAGAAACGAATCGTCTGCGCAAAGCTTTTACCGAAACAGGCTTCATGCAGAGAATGCCTGAGGATATCCGTGCTTCCATTTTAGAAAGCGGAATCCGCAATTCACATCTTCTAACCGTTGCTCCTACGGGATCCACAGGAACAATGGTTGGAGTTTCTACAGGCCTTGAACCATATTTCTCCTTCTCATACTTCAGAAGCGGCCGCTTAGGCAAGTTCATTGAAGTGAAGGCAGATATTGTTCAGGAATATTTAGACCGCAATCCGGATGCAGATCCTGAAAATCTGCCTGAATGGTTTATCGCAGCGATGGATCTTGCTCCAGAAGCGCACGCAGATGTTCAATGTGTAATTCAGCGCTGGATCGACAGCTCCATCAGTAAAACTGTCAACGCACCGAAAGGCTACAGTGTTGAACAGGTTGAGAAGGTGTATGAACGTTTATACCGCGGCGGAGCAAAGGGCGGAACAGTATATGTGGACGGATCACGCGATTCTCAAGTATTGACGCTGAAAGCAGAAGAGAACAGCTTTGATGGTACTGATACAGTCAAAAAAGAAAAATCCAAGCAGCATGTTGTGCTGGTTGATACAATCAGTGACCTGCGTTCCACCGATGTAACAATCGGTTCAGAAGTAGGCAATACATGCCCGGTATGCCGCAAAGGAAAAGTCAAAGAAATCGGCGGCTGCAATACTTGCACAAACTGTAATGCCCAGCTGAAGTGCGGTTTATAAAAATGGCTGTTTTCGCAAGGTTTGTTGCTATTTTTAAATTATTTACTGAGTTAATTGGAGCGGAAGGTGCGAGATCCTCGAAAATGCAACCGCATTTTCTTCGTGCGGTGTTTTTTCCGGGAAGCTTATTCAACGTCCTTCGGGAGTAGCGGGACAGGTGAGACCCCGCAGACGCGCAGCGTCGAGGAGGCTCACCGCCTGCCCCGCGGTTCGCTGAGCATCCTGTAGCGGAAATCAACGGGCAGCATTGGTAGGCGAAAAACAAAAATTTCTACGAAAAAAGCCATAAAAATAAATAAAACGAATTAGAGAAGATGGAAATAATTGTTCCATCTTCTTTTTTTGCTGTTGGATTAATTGGCTCATACTACAGTCATAGGGTTCATCCGAAATTATAAAACGGCAGGACAAATTGACAAAGAGAGGTTAATCCAATGAAGCCATTTATCCCTCAGCTCGTTTATATAGAGCCTCAAGCTCTTGAGTATCCGTTAGGAAGAGAACTAAAGGAAAAATTTGAGAAAATGAATATTGAAATCAGGGAAACAACTTCACATAATCAGGTGAGGAATATTCCTGGCGATAATGAATTGCAGAAATACCGCAATGCTAAATCTACTTTAGTGGTAGGAATCAGACGAACTCTGAAATTTGATACATCCAAGCCTTCGGCAGAATATGCCATTCCCCTTGCAACTGGCTGCATGGGTCACTGTCATTATTGCTATCTGCAAACCACACTTGGCAGCAAGCCGTATATTCGGACGTATGTAAACCTCGAAGAAATCTTTGATCAGGCCTCCAAATATATGGAAGAGCGCAAGCCTGAGTTAACACGCTTTGAGGCTGCTTGTACTTCCGATATCGTAGGGATTGATCATCTGACCCACTCACTGAAAAAAACGATTGAATTTATCGGTCAGACTGAATACGGCCAGCTCCGTTTTGTCACAAAGTATCATCATGTCGATCATTTGCTGGATGCGAAACATAATGGGAAAACCCGGTTCCGATTTAGCATCAATTCCCGCTATGTAATAAAAAACTTTGAGCCGGGTACTTCCTCTTTTGATGAACGGCTTGAAGCTGCCCGTAAAGTAGCCAATGCCGGCTATCCGCTTGGATTTATCGTGGCGCCTATTTACATGCATGATGATTGGCGAGAAGGCTATCATGAACTTTTTCAAAGGTTAAGCAAAGCACTTGATGGCATCAATCTGGAAGGCTTAACTTTCGAATTGATCCAGCACAGATTTACGAAACCGGCCAAAAAGGTAATTGAAAAGCGCTACCCGAAAACAAAGCTTGAAATGGATGAAGAAAAGCGAAAATATAAGTGGGGAAGATACGGTATAGGCAAGTATGTTTATCCGACAGATGAAGCAAAGGATCTGGAACATACAATCAGGGAGTATATACTCTCATATTTTCCAGAAGCAGAAGTGCAATATTTTACTTAATTATGAAATTTTGCTTGTCAGCCGTACTATTTTAAAAAGCTCCTGATTAAAGATGTATAAGTAAAGGTTCCTCTATGAGCAAGTACATCGACAGGAGTGGCTTACATGTATATAGATGGTGTTTTTTCAGGTGGAGGCATCAAAGGATTTGCCTTAATCGGCGCATATGAAGCAGTTCATAGAAGGGGATTTTGCTTCAAGCGGGTTGCTGGTACCAGTGCAGGATCCATTGTGGCTGCGTTAATAGCTGCTAATTATACAAGTGAGGAAATATATCAGCTCGTCGATGAATTTGAAGTCAAAAAGCTCCTTGATGAAAGAAAAACATTTATCCCTTTTGCAGTTGGAAAATGGATTAATCTCTATTGGCGTTTGGGATTATATAAAGGATCTGAGCTGGAAAGCTGGATGGCTCAGAAACTTGGCGATAGGGGAATTAGGACATTTTCAGATCTGCCGCCTCAATCGCTGAGAGTCATTGCGTCAGACCTGACAAATGGAAGATTGATGGTACTTCCGGATGATCTTGTGCATTATGGCATTGATCCAGCTTCATTTCCGGTGGCAAAAGCTATCAGGATGAGCTGCAGCCTCCCGTATTTTTTTGAGCCTGTCAAGCTAAATGGCTTCAGCAGCACAAGTGTGATTGTGGATGGAGGGGTTTTAAGCAATTTTCCGATGTGGCTTTTTGATAAGGAAAATGTGAAAAAAACCAGGCCTGTGCTCGGGATAAAGTTAAGTCATAACTTAAGCCAACGGCCCCCGAATAAAATCGACAATGCTATACAAATGTATGCGGCGCTTTTTGAGACGATGAAGGACGCTCATGATGCAAGATACATCTCGAGAAAGCATGCACAAAATATTATTTTCATTCCAACCGATGGTGTACTGACTGCGGAATTCAATATAACTGAACAGAAGAAAAAAGACCTTCTGGAGCACGGCAGGCAATGTGCGGAGCAGTTTTTTACCTCATGGAGCTACTAATTAGAATGCTAAGGAGCTTTCAAGTCAAGCAATATATAAACATAAAAAAATCGAGCCCTGATTAAAGGGAGGCTCGATTTTTCTTTTTGCCTTTTTTGCCTTCTATGACTGTCAAATGTGGAGAAGACTTTTTCTTGGACTTTTTTATAGAAGTTATGGAACCGACAGATCCTTTTCTTCCATTAACAGTGCCAGATTCTTTATTATTAAAGCGTCTTTTTGATTTTTTGGCTGCCTTTATAAAAGCTCGCTGCTCTCGCTTTGAGGGATTAGATCTGTTAAAGCGCTGAAAAAGAAAGTATACAACAGCTCCAATGATGACAATGACAGCTATTCTCTGCAAAAAACCGGCAGGATTTGAGATCAAGCTGACGGCAACTCCGATAACAGCTAGAATAATAAGACCGGAGACAATATAAAATGTAAATGGTTTTTTCAAGAAAGCCACCTCCCTAAAAGCATGATGAGCAATTTTATAAGCTTTTAAACTCTATAAGCTAAAGTTTATCGAAATAATTATGAATGCTGTCTTCATTTTTTTATTTTCCTATTTCTTTACAATTTAAACAGAAGAACATTAACTTTTAATAAGTCTTAGTAAGGTTTTCCAAAAAATCACGAAAATGCTTATACTTAAATTTATGCTGTGCACCCCAGTCCCGGAACTCGCATAACCGGAAAAGCACAAAATTAAAGAGCTTCATCCTTAATTATTTTATTCGACTTAAAATCTCATAAAACCTCTATATAACAGGAAAATATATAAAAAATATGAACGGTTTTTGCAGCAGAAATTATTCCGGCCGCTTTTATTTAAAAATGGATGCAATGGAATAATTGTGTGTGGACATAATAGGAAAAGGAGGTGGCGCAAAGTGGCAGAAGAAAAAGAGCGCTTGGAACAGGATCAAAGGGAAAAACCGATGTCTTTTATGACAATGGTGGTCATTACCGGACTGGTTGGAGGCATTCTTTGGAGCGGTCTGGCCTATCTTGCTTATGTGTTTAATTTCACGGAAATTCGCCCTAATGTCATTCTCGAGCCCTGGACGATTGGAGCCTGGAAAGAGGGGTGGCTTGGAACATTGATCTCAATTTTCCTAATAGGGGGAGTATCTATTATAGCTGCCCTGATCTATTATGCAGCGCTGCGGAAATTTCAAAGTATTTTCGTGGGGGCAGGCTATGGAGTTGCCCTTTTTTTACTGGTGTTTTTTGTTCTCAATCCAATCTTCCCTGGTATCAGCCCGTTTTGGGATCTTGAGCGAAATACAATTATTACATCACTTTGTTTCTATATTTTATTTGGCGTATTTGTAGGATATTCCATTTCATATGAAGCTCAAGAACTCAGAGGCAAAACCGAAGATGAAAAAAAGGCCCGTACAGATCCGGATTTAATTTAATGGATTAGAGTCAGACTTCTTGCAGATTAAAGCAAAATGACGAACGGTAAATTTTCTAGCATGGAATAATGAAAAATAATGAGAAAAGCGCTATACATCAGAACTGTATGAAATTTTGCTTTATGATAGAATGTTCTTAAGTGGGCATTCTTTTTCAGTGCTTTCATCAGGATGTTAAATAGAAGGAGAAGCCTGTAAGCAATTGTTAAAAAAGGGGGTTGAATATGGGGAAAATACTCCTGTTAAATGGGCCGAATTTAAACCTGCTAGGCAAAAGGGAACCAGGTGTTTATGGAAAAGAAACACTGGGTCAGCTTGAGCAAAATATGAAAGCATTGGGTGCTTCATATGAGTCAGAAGTAATCTGTTTTCAGTCAAATCACGAAGGTGAACTCATTGACAGGCTACACCATGCCAATGAAGATGGCACACAGGGTATAATTTTCAATCCCGGGGCATTTACTCATTATAGCTACGCAATAAGGGATGCTGTTGCAGGAATACAGGTTCCTGTGATCGAAGTACATATTTCAAATGTTCATGCCAGGGAAGAGTTCAGGCATATTTCTGTCATTGCACCCGCTGCAATGGGCCAGATAGTCGGCCTTGGATTTAAAGGTTATGAACTGGCACTTTATGCATTAATGGATTTTGTCAAGGGGAGAGGATAATATGGAGAAAATACAAAAATTACGAGCACGCTTTACAGAGTCAGGGATTGATGGGATGCTGATTACCAGCAATTACAATCGCCGTTATATGACTGGTTTTACCGGTTCATCGGGCGTGGTTTTAATCAGTGCAGATAAAGCGCTCTTTATAACCGATTTCCGCTACACGGAACAGGCTGCCAAACAATGTGAAGGGTATGAAATTGTAAAACATACTGGTGCAATTCCGGAAGAAGTCGCCAAACAGGCAGAGCAGCTTGGGATTAAAAAGCTTGGTTTTGAAGAGAATCATGTAACCTTTTCATCCTATAAAGCCTATGAAAAAGCTGTTAACGCCGAGCTTGTCCCTGTTTCTGACACTATTGAAAAGTTACGCTTGATAAAGACCGATTCAGAGATTAAGATAATAAAGGTGGCGGCAGACATTGCAGATGCTGCGTTTAAACATATTCTTGATGTCATTCGGCCAGGTATTACGGAACTGGAAGTTTCGAATGAATTAGAGTTCTTTATGAGAAAAGCGGGTGCAGATTCATCTTCGTTTGACATTATCGTAGCATCCGGGTACCGTTCTGCTTTTCCGCATGGAGTTGCCAGTGATAAGGTTATTGAAAAAGGCGATTTTGTCACTCTGGACTTCGGCGCTTATTATAAGGGGTATGTTTCAGATATTACCCGCACAGTTGCTGTTGGGGAACCGGAAGATAAGCTGAAAGAAATTTATACAATTGTGCAGGAAGCCCAGGAGCGGGGAATGGAAGGCATCAAACCTGGAATGAGCGGCAAAGAGGCAGATGCCTTAACTCGTGATTATATTGCAGGTAAAGGCTATGGCGAATATTTTGGCCATTCTACCGGACACGGGATCGGCCTTGAAGTGCATGAAGGTCCTGCATTATCATTTAAGTCTGATGTTATCCTTGAACCCGGAATGATTGTGACGGTGGAGCCTGGCATTTACATACCGGGACTTGGCGGTGTCCGCATTGAGGATGATACAGTCATAACAAATGATCATAATGAAACGCTTACTCATTCTACTAAAGAATTGATTATTCTTTAATTGTACACATTAGGAGGACAAACTTATGATTTCAGTAAACGATTTTCGTACGGGATTGACGATTGAAGTTGATAACGGAATTTGGCGCGTAATGG
The DNA here is from genome assembly GCF_058791715.1 of Cytobacillus sp. EB106-05-05-XG126. Lineage (NCBI taxonomy): Bacteria > Bacillati > Bacillota > Bacilli > Caryophanales > Bacillaceae > Cytobacillus > Cytobacillus sp. EB106-05-05-XG126. The sequence continues at coordinate 466,571 of NZ_JBYTDU010000002.1, forward strand.
ATTTCCAGCACGTTAAACCAGGAAAAGGAGCGGCTTTTGTACGTTCCAAATTACGCAATCTTCGCACGGGCGCGATTCAGGAAAAAACCTTCCGTGCAGGTGAAAAAGTAGGGAAAGCTCAGATCGATAACCGTAAAATGCAGTACCTTTATGCAAATGGAGATCAGCATGTTTTCATGGACAATGAGTCTTATGAGCAAATCGAGCTGCCTGCGTCAGCAATTGAGTATGAATTAAAGTTTTTAAAAGAAAACATGGAAGTTGCTATTATGCTTTATCAGGGAGAGTCTCTTGGAATCGAGCTTCCTAATTCTGTTGAGCTTACAGTAACGGAAACAGAACCAGGCATTAAAGGGGATACTGCATCCGGCGGAACAAAGCCTGCAACAGTTGAAACCGGCCTGATTGTGCAAGTTCCTTTCTTTGTTAACGAAGGGGATAAACTGATCATCAATACAACTGATGGTTCATACGTATCGCGTGCATAGGATAAAAAAAATCCCGAGAAATCGGGATTTTTTTTATCCTTTATATTTCCTGCCTTCTGCGCCGGGGGATATGTCAGTGTCATTGCGATTATTATAATCAGGATCAGATGTGGGAGCAGTTCTGTTATCGCGGGTTCCGCCCAGATAAGCCCTGTCGCCTTTTTTCTGATTTTTTAAAAATTCATCTAAATTTTCATTCATCCAATAACCTCTTTTCTATAAAATTGCTCAGTGCCGCCTTATTAGTATTTGCTTCTTCACTGCGATTATAAGCCGAAGATTTCCTAGCTGTAGAATATGAAATCTGCCGTGATGCGGCTTTCGATTTCTATTGTTCCCGGCTGAATAGGTGTGCTGACGGCACTTTTAACTAAAGCGGAGGATTGAAATGAGACAGGCTGCACCATGCCTGAATTTCCTTCTGAAACTGATACTGGAGTTCTGATTAATTGGACTCTTAGTGAAGCAGCGATTGTTTCTGCCTTTCTATAAGCATCCATTACGGCCATGCTTAGTGCCTGCTGATACAATTCCTGCTGGTTTTCTGTTTCAAACGTAATTCCTCTTACCGTATTTGCGCCGCTGTCTACTGCTGTGTCCACTACAAGTCCTGTTTTTTCTATCTTATCGGCCGTAATGTTCAGTATATGCTCAACCTTGTACCCGCGGAAAATTTGCTTGCCATCCACAAAATCATACTGCGGAAAAATGGAGAATTCTGACGTTTGAATTTGTTTATCTGTTATTCCAATGGCATTAAGAGCCTTTTTGACATTTGAAATGGCTGAAGCATTCTGCTCCTGTGCCTTCTGAAGCTCCTGGTCTTCTGTTAAAACTCCAAGCTTTATACTAGCCTGATCTGGCTGTACAGCTATCTTTCCTTCACCTGAAACCCTTATAGTATTTGGCTTGGATCTGGAATGCCTTCCAGTCTGCACAGTATTGCGGACGAATGGCTGATAATAATACATAACTTTCTCACCCCGCTTTCATGAATGTATCTTTCTAGAATTACGCGGGAGAAGGAGAGAAAATGCGCATAATATTAATGCAAGCTATAATCCATCAGTTCGGCAATTTTTTTCGGTATATCTGTATTCTCCAGCACTCCAGTAAAAGTTTCACTCCCATTGCCATAAGCAAATAAAGGGATCATATTGCCTGTATGACCGCCGGTTGAGCTGAGAGATCTTACTGTATCCGTTAAAATTCCCCCATGATATTTCTCGGCAATCAGGCTTCCTATTTCCCATGCTGCTAAATATTGAGGATAAACCTTGCTGTCTGTGTTCATTAGCTTTCCATTAAACGCTTCAATCTCCTGCTGGGTTAAATCAATATTCGCATACTTTTTTAGAACACCCTTCACACTTTCTGATCGATAAATGCCCCTAACTTCATCTCTTGCCAATTGGCTGACCATATACTGCGGTGTCGCCTTGATTTCCTTTAATTCCTGTATCTTCAGCGGCTCTGATGCTGATATTCCCATAGTCTCATGATCTGCGACAACCAAAACCAGTGTTTCTTTGTCCTTTTTTGCCCATTCAACTGCATATTTGACAGCTTCATCAAATTCAATGGTTTCTTTCCAGATGCTTGTAATATCACCTGCGTGCGAAGCATGATCAATTCTTGCTCCTTCCGCCATGAGGAAAAATCCCTGTTCTCCTTTTGCGAGTACATCGATCGCTTTTTCAGTCATTTCTTTTAAACTGGGTTCTTTGCTGTTCAGTAAAGGCCGGTCCAGTTTAAAGCTCATATATCCGTCATTGAACAAACCGAGCAGCTTTGGGGCTTCGGCATTAAGCAATTCGTCGCGACTTCCGGCATAGGCATATCCTTGTTGCTTTGCCTCTTTTATTAAATCCCTTCCGCTTTGCTTTTCCTGTGTGAAGTATGCTCTGCCGCCTCCCATCAGCACATCCACCCCTGATTTCAGCTGCTGGCGTGCAATTTCCTCCTGTCCGGACCATCTGTTGGCAACACTTGCTGTAAAGGCTGCGGGCGTTGCATCTGTAACTGAATTGGTGGATATCACCCCTGCTTTTTTACCGTTTTTTCTGAATAAATCAAGGATACTGTCTGCTTCCTTCCCATCCGGCGTAACTCCGATCATCTCATTATTTGTTTTTTTTCCAATTGCAAGTGCCGTACCACCGGCAGCTGAATCTGTCACAAAATTATTGGCAGATTCGGTATGCACCAACGCGGTGTGAGGCAGAGATTCCAGGAACAGCCGACCGTCCTTCCCATATTCCAGTTTTCTTGCAATCTCAATCTGACCTATTCCCATTCCATCGCCAATCATCAGAATGACATTTTGCGGTCCGTTTGTATTTCTCTGATGAGCTATTCCTTCCGCAGGTAAGAAACCAAGAACAATCAGGTGAAAAATAACCATGATGTAAATGCATTTTGCTTTCATAAATGACACCAGCCTTTCTCTATGTTCTATTTGAATTATTTTTTGAAGAAAGATATTTTTTTACTCAGGCAAAAGCTTGTACTAAATAAATGTGAAGCTTTCAAATCTAAGTCATATTGTTTTGCCGCAGGCATACATTTTAAATAATGAGAAGCTAGTCCGAAATCAGATTGGGAATGGAGGAGCAGATTTGGAAACGATTATAGCCTTTTTGCCGAAAAAAATTGCCGAACAATTACAGAGAATCCCTCCGAAAATCTTAAAGGATCTGGAGGAAATCAGGGTCCGCATTTCGAGGCCTATTGAGCTGACAGCAAGGGGCGTACCGCATTTTCTCCCTTATATAATTGATTCAGAGGATGCCGTGCATTTATTGAATAAAATAAGCCATTTTTCGATTTACACACTCGAGGAAGAGCTGAAAAGAGGTTATATCACGATTGAGGGCGGCCATCGGGTTGGGCTTGCCGGAAAGGTTATTCTTGAGCAGGGCAAGGTTAAAGCGATCAGGGATATTTCCTCTTTTAACATTAGAATTGCCAGAGAGAAAGTCGGCATTGCCCAAACGCTGATTCCAAGGATTTACAGGGACGGATGGCTGCATACGATGATTATTGGACCGCCGCAGACTGGTAAAACCACATTGCTGCGCGATATTGCAAGAATCATTTCATCTGGTGATCAAGGCAGCGGCCTTCCTGCAAGTAAGGTTGGGATTGTGGATGAACGCTCCGAAATAGCAGGATGTGTGAATGGGATCCCCCAGATGACTTTTGGAAACAGGATTGATGTCCTGGATGCCTGTCCCAAAGCTGAGGGCATGATGATGATGATTCGTTCCATGAGCCCCGAGGTTCTCGTTGTCGATGAAATTGGCAGGCATGAAGATGCAGAGGCCATAATGGAGGCAGTAAATGCCGGAATAAAGCTGATTATGACTACACATGGAAATTCCCTGGAGGAAATTAAGAGGCGCCCGACTTTACAGGCCATACTTGAAATGGGCGTTTTTCAGCGATTTATTGAATTGAGCAGAAAAGATGGGCCTGGCAGCATTGACTGGATACGAAACACAGATGGTGCAAGATATCAGCATCAAGCGGGCGTGATGTAAATGATGAAACTTATTGGAGCTGTTTTGATCATCATTGCAACAACATGGGCAGGGTTTGAAGCTTCAAGGCACCTGACAGAACGGCCGCGCCAGCTTCGTCAGCTTAAATCGGCACTTCAGTCCTTGGAGGCTGAAATTATGTATGGCCATACACCTCTTCATGAAGCAGCCAGACGGCTTTCTGACCAGCTTTCCAAGCCCTTATCCTGGTTCTTTGAATCCTTTGCGAAAAAACTGACCGATTCCGAGACGACAGTAAAGGACGCCTGGGAAGAAAGCTTGACGGAAATATGGAAAATGACCGCCTTTAAACAAGGGGAATTCGAAATCATGAAGCAATTTGGCGAAACACTTGGAAGACATGACCGTCTTTCTCAGCAAAAGCAGATCATGCTGACCCTTACCCACCTGGAACGTGAAGAAGCTGATGCACATGACAGACAAGTGAAATACGAGAGAATGGTCAAAAGTCTGGGGTTTTTATCCGGATTGCTCTTAATCATTTTACTAATGTAGGAAACGCCGGCTTGATTTGCCGGACGCTGATCAGAGCTTAGGGGGAGAAAAGATGGGCTTAGAGGTAGATATCATATTCAAGATTGCGGGTGTGGGAATTGTTGTAGCCTTTTTGCATACTATTCTGGATCAGGTGGGCAAAAAAGAATACGCCCAATGGGTTACGCTTTTCGGATTTATTTATATCTTATTTATGGTTGCTTCCATTGTAGATAACCTTTTCCAAAAAATTAAATCAGTCTTCTTGTTTCAGGGATAAAAGGGGGGCTCAGCCATTGAAATTCTCCAGATAGTCGGATTTTCGCTTGTTGCCACGTTCCTGGCGCTGATTGTTAAGGAGCAAAAGCCGAATTTTGCCTTTTTGCTGATTGTTTTTGTCGGCTGTGCCATCTTTCTTTTTCTTGTCGATCAAATTTACGCCATTATCCATATGATTGAAAAGATTGCCGTCAATGCAAAAGTGAATATCGTCTATGTTGAAACCATTTTAAAGATAATCGGAATAGCCTATATTGCTGAATTTGCTGCACAAATTACGAAGGATGCAGGACAGGGAGCCATTGCTGCAAAAATCGAAATGGGCGGGAAAATTCTTATTCTTGCCATGGCCATTCCAATCCTTACTGTATTAATCGAAACCATTATTCGCATGATTCCGAGCTAGCCGGCTGCCTGCTGAAACGACAGGCAGCAGGACTGGACAAGCTCATATTGCTGGAATTAGAGAGGGTCCTTTAAAAAGAGGTGAAAAAAATGAAGCAAAGGATGCAGAAAATTTTAGGGTTCAGTTTATTTCTATTCTTTTTCCTGGCACCAATTGTACAAGCCTCACCTAAGACCGGCGAAGCAGAAGAAACGATATCCACGCAGGATTTAATTGAATCCCAGGTGGATAAGTTAGATCTTAATGAATTAGTGAGCTTTTGGGAAGAGATCACAACAGAGTATGGAGGGTTTTTGCCCGAGAGCCAAAAGGGGAGTCTCTATGAATTCATAAAGGGAGAAAAGGAGTTTTCACTAAAAGAGTGGGCTGGCGGCGCGATGAAGTTTGTATTCCATGAGTTTATAGTCAACGGGAAACTGCTTGGGACTCTGATATTGCTGACGGTATTCAGCATGTTCCTGCAGTCGCTGCAGAATTCATTTGAAAAAAGCACTGTCAGTAAAGCCGCCTATTCAATCGTCTTCATGGTGTTGATTATTATCGCACTGAATAGCTTCCATGTAGCGATCACCTACACAGAAGAAACCATTTCAACTATGGTGTCATTCATAATGGCTCTCATACCGCTGCTGCTTGCGCTGATTGCTTCTTCCGGGGGTTTGGTATCTGCAGCATTTTTCCACCCGGTGATACTGTTTTTGATGAATGTCAGCGGGTTATTTATCCAGTATGTCATTCTTCCGCTTCTATTTTTATCAGCCCTGTTAAGCATTGTCAGCACCTTGTCTGAACACTATAAGGTAACTCAGCTTGCCAATCTGCTCCGAAATTGGAGCATTGGACTTCTTGGGATGTTTCTGACGGTCTTTCTCGGAGTTATATCAGTTCAGGGAGCATCTGCAGCGGTTACCGATGGAATTACCATTCGTACAGCAAAATTTATTACGGGGAATTTTATTCCGGTCATTGGAAGGATGTTTACAGATGCGACAGATACCGTAATCAGCGCATCGGTGCTTTTGAAAAATACTGTCGGGATAGCAGGAGTAGCCATTCTCCTTATTATTGCAGCCTTTCCTGCAATCAAAATTCTAATGATTGCGTTTATATATAAATTCGCGGCAGCAATTTTGCAGCCGTTGGGAGGAGGGCCGATCATATCCTGCCTGGATATAATCAGCAAGAGCATCATCTATGTTTTTGCAGCTTTGGCCATTGTCTCCCTGATGTTTTTCCTTAGCATTACGGTTATAATAGCGGCCGGCAATTTGACCATGATGGTCAGGTAGGGAGGGAATGAAGTGGATTTCATAAAAGAATGGGTTACCAACATCATATTATTTGTTCTGCTTGCCACTGTCATAGATATGCTCCTCCCGAGCTCCAAGCTTCAGAAATATACAAAAATGGTGACAGGGCTGCTATTAATAGCGATTATTCTTACACCGATTTTGAGAATTATATCAAGTGATTTTGAAGAAGCTCTTGTTTCCGTGCCGGTTTTTGAGGCATCCGGAGAAAAAAATATGGAAAATTTAATAGAAATGAAGAAAAAAGAAATACAAGCCTCAAGTGATGCATATATTTTAGAACAAATGGCTGTCCACATGAAACAGGACGCAGAAGAGGAGTTGATGGAACAGTACGGTCTGGAAATTGCTAACATTGATATTTTAGTAGATGAAAGCAGTGATCAAGCCTTCCCGGATAACCTGCAAAAGGTCATGATCCAACTCAAAGCAGAAGATGCAGAAGCTGAAGCTGTAGAAGTGGTTAAAACAGTGGAAATCAATGCCGGGAAACCTCTTCCATCCAGCGGGCCCGAACATGAAGATGCAGAAAGAATTGCTTCTCTTCTCGCACAAAAATGGAATGTAGACGCAAACTCAATCGAAGTTCTGGTAGAAGGGGGGAATATGGATAGGGATGGATAATGAAAAAGGTCCTTTCACATGGTTAAAGAAGATAATTTCCAAGGATGGACAGTCTGATAAGAAGCCCGGAAAATTCCACTATTTGCTGCTGGTTCTCCTATTTGGGGCAGCGATCATGCTGATAAGCAATACGCTGTTTCAAGAAGACGGTTCCACCGGTGATTTGCCCGTATTTAAAAATGGGGAAGAAGTGAAGCAGGAGGAAGAAGTGCCAGTCTTCGGCCAGCAGAAATCTGGAGGAAATGACACCATCGCCAATTATGAAAAGGCATATGAAGCCCAAATAAAAGAGGCGCTTGATGCAATCGTAGGGGTGGAAGATGCCACTGTTGTGGTGAATGTCGATGCCACAGAGAAGAAAGTCCTTGAAAAAAACAAAACTACGCAAACTCAGAAAACTGATGAAACAGATCGGGAAGGCGGCAAAAGGAAGGTTGAGGATCAGTCACAGGAGGAACAGCTCGTGATTGTCCGAAATGGAGAAAAAGAGGTTCCCATTGTCATAGAAACCAAGAAACCTGAAATAAGGGGAGTGCTGGTTGTGGCAAAAGGGGCTGAAAATATACAAGTGAAAAAGTGGATTATTGAGGCAGTAACCAGAGCTCTGGATGTTCCAAGCCATAGAGTATCCGTAATGCCTAAAAAAACTAAGGGGGAATAATAGATGCTTTTAAAGAAACAAACGGTCTGGCTATTAACAATGCTGAGTTTGGTGGTTGTATTATCGGTTTATTATGTAACATCGCCGGAGCAAAAAGGCAGTGACCTTGCTGGAATGGAAGAAAAGGCACAGGGTGAAATGGAGTCAGTTGAGAGTGAAGACGGCAAAGCGATCATTACAAACACTGCCAGTGATGAAATGTTTGAAAATCTCCGTCTTCAGCTTGATGACGAGCGCAGCCGCATGAAGGAAGACCTGCAGGAGGTCCTTGGTCAAACTGACCTTCCTGCCGAAGAAAGAATGAAGGCGAAAGATCAAATTGATGAATTAAATGAAATTGCACAAAAGGAAGCGATGCTTGAAACATTAATCAGAGCGATGGATTATGAAGATGTGCTTGTCCGTGCCGATGGCAAGAAGGTTCAAATTACTGTTAAAGCAAAAGATCATTCAGCTTCAGCTGCAAACAGCATTATCCAGGAAGTAAGAAACGAAATTGGAAAGCTTGAGGCAGTGGCTGTTGAATTTCAGGTTGAAAAATAAAAATGTAGCGGGAGCCTGCAAAATTTTGCGGGCTCCCCTTTTCTTTTTATTGGCAGTTTGGTAACTATTGCATCAGGAAATGGTATAAAAGTCCTGAATGTGAAGTGATTTTGGATGAAATTCGGTTAAATCCAATGAAACATTTCACAAACATTTAGAAAAATATTAAAATGGAACATAGAACGGATAGAGAAATTATTATCCAGTACACAATAGAATGTTGAAGTTTTATAAGGTCTTATCGTATGATATTAGTATCTAGTCATAATTCAAACCATGCAGAACATTCCAGCCGTATGTTTCTAAATCTTTCAGCAAAATCAGCATACGGATTAAGGGAATTATCATGCAATGAGAAAACAAGGGGTGCAAAAATGTTAAAAGTACAAGAAATCCGTGAACTGATTAAATTGGTAGATCAGTCAAATATCGATGAATTTGTATATGAGCATGAAGGTTCTAAAATTGAAATGAAGAAAAAAGGCAATGAAGCCGCTGTTGTACAGCAAGTTCAGCCTGCAGCTGCCCAAGTGTTAGCGCCTGCTCCACAGCCGGTCCAGCCAGCTGCTGTGAAAGTGGAAGAGTCAAAAGCAGAAGCGCCAGCAGCTGCTCCTGAACCAAAGGCGGAAGCCGCGGAAGATTTACATAAGATTGTCTCACCAATGGTAGGGACCTTTTATCAGTCATCCTCACCTGATGCTGATGCATATGTAAAAGCCGGTTCAAAAGTTACGAATGATTCCATTGTCTGCATTGTAGAGGCAATGAAATTATTTAATGAAATCGAAGCAGAAGTTAATGGTGAAATTGTAGAAGTGCTTGTAAAGGACGGCCAATTAGTAGAATATGGCCAGCCACTATTTTTAGTAAAGCCTGAATAAGGAGCGGTTACAGAATGATAAAAAAACTCTTGATTGCCAACAGAGGAGAAATAGCTGTCCGCATTATCAGGGCAGCCCGCGAAATGGGGATTGAATCTGTTGCTGTCTTTTCAGAAGCTGACAGGGAAGCGCTCCATGTTCAGCTGGCGGATGAGGCATACTGCATTGGTCCAACAGCATCTAAGGACAGCTATTTAAATTTTACAAATATAATAAGTGTCGCCAAGCTTACCGGCTGTGACGCCATTCATCCCGGTTATGGATTCCTTGCAGAGAATGCGGACTTTGCCGAATTGTGCAGAGAATGCAATATTATTTTTGTAGGACCTACACCTGAAGCCATCAGCAAAATGGGCACAAAGGATATTGCAAGGGAAACGATGAAGGAAGCAGGAGTTCCGATTGTTCCGGGCTCTAATGGAATCATTAAGGATGCTGAAGATGCTATCCAGCTGGCAGAAAAGATTGAATATCCGGTCATTATTAAAGCGACTGCGGGCGGAGGCGGGAAAGGAATCCGCGTAGCGCGCAATGAGCAGGAGCTTATTAAAGGAATTACAATTACACAGCAGGAAGCACTTACAGCATTCGGGAATCCTGGCGTTTATATCGAAAAATATATCGAGGACTTCCGTCATGTGGAGATTCAGGTTCTTGCAGACAATTACGGGAACACCGTCCATCTAGGGGAAAGGGATTGTTCCATCCAAAGGCGTCTGCAAAAGCTGCTTGAGGAAACGCCTTCACCTGCGCTTGACGGTGAAACACGCGAAGAGATGGGAAATGCTGCTGTAAAAGCTGCAAAAGCGGTTGATTATACAGGCGCTGGCACGATAGAATTTATATATGATTATAAAAATCGCAAGTTCTATTTCATGGAAATGAACACACGTATTCAGGTGGAGCATCCTGTTACAGAGATGGTAACGGGGGTCGATTTAATCAAGGAGCAAATTAAGGTTGCTTCAGGAGAAAAGCTTAACTTCACACAAAGTGATGTGACATTTAACGGCTGGTCAATCGAATGCAGAATTAATGCGGAAAACCCGGAGAAGAATTTTATGCCATCAGCAGGAAGGATCAATATGTATCTGCCTCCTGGAGGGCTTGGTGTCCGAGTCGACTCTGCTGCCTACCCGGGCTATATGATTCCTCCATATTACGATTCAATGATTGCAAAAGTGATCACTTATGGCAATACTAGAGAAGAAGCCATTTCCAGAATGAAAAGGGCATTAAGCGAATTTGTAGTTGAAGGGGTTCATACAACAATCCCGTTCCATCTCAAGCTCTTAAGCCATGAAAATTTTGTGGAAGGGCAGTTTAATACGAAATTTCTTGAATTGCATGATGTAATGAATTCTTAAAGACTTGTGGAGGTGCTAAAATGAACGAAAATAACATTCTCGAAATGAGCCCTGAGAATTCAGGCCTGGGCAAGGTGGAAATTGCACCGGAAGTTATTGAGGTTATTGCCGGCATTGCTGCTTCAGAAGTAGAAGGTGTTGCGCAAATGCGCGGGAACTTCGCTACAGGAGTGGTTGAGCGGCTTGGTAAAAAGAACCACGGCAAAGGTGTTAAAGTTGAATTAACAGAAGAAGGCATCAAAGTCGATGTTTATTGTCTGATGAAATTCGGCATTTCCATCCCAAGCGTTGCCCAAAAAATCCAGGACAACATCCGTCAGGCACTGTTGAATATGACAGCCCTGGACGCCCAGGAAGTAAACATTCACGTAGTAGGAATCATGTTTGAAAACCAAAAGCATGAAGTTGAATACGAACAGGAAATGTAACACACACATCAAGCCAAAGACATCAGACTCGTCTTTGGCTTTTTTATGGTTCATTCTCTTCATCATTCACTCCCTAAATCGTTATAAAGGCGTTTGTAAAGGGGAAATTAATATTATAAGTTTTCTTGCATATGTTTCTGACCAAACATAATGCTCTTGTTGTAGTGCGAAGATTCCTTACTTATGCTATTATCTTCTTATGCAATTTTTGGACGTGCAAATGCTCAAAAATGAAAATTACTATGCTAGCCATAAAGGAGTTTTATAAAGATGAAGAGAAGAACAGCCAGAGAAAAAGCATTGCAGGCGTTATTTCAAATTGATGTAAGCGGGACAGAACCAGAGACCGCCATCGAACATGTTTTAGAGGGCGGAAAGAACGATGAATATCTAAGCAAACTTGTATCTGGTGTGCTGGAGCATAAAGAAACAATTGATAGTGAAATCAAAGGATTTCTTGAAAAATGGACGCTGGAGAGACTTGCCACTGTAGACCGCAATCTTCTGCGCTTATCTGTTTTTGAACTGCTGTATTTAACAGAGGAAGTGCCAGCCAATGTGGTGCTCGATGAAGCAATTGAGATTGCCAAACTATACGGCGATGATCAGTCAAGCAAGTTTATTAATGGTGTTTTATCAAAGGTAAAAGAAAAACTCTAAAAAACATACACTGGATATGCTGGCACTTTCTAGATGCAAGCAAGCCGGCAGTCCTTATCAAAGGCGCTTTCGAGTTTCTGATAGGGGGATACAAATGGCTGCAGAATTAATAGATGGAAAAGAAATTGCAAGAAAGAAACAGGATCGTATCGGTGCTGAAGTGCAAAAGCTTAAGGCAGAAGGAGTCACGCCAGGATTGGCTGTTATTTTAGCTGGGGATAATCAGGCATCCAGAACGTATGTGAATAACAAGCAGAAAACCTGCAATAAGCTGGGCATGTATTCTATGCTTATTGAACTTCCCGAAAGTGTCAGCGAACAAGAGCTTATCAGAAAAATCACTGAGTTAAACAAAAGTGATGCAATCCATGGAATCCTGGTCCAGCTGCCGCTCCCAAGCCATATTAATGAAAAAGCCATCATCGAGACCATATCTCCTGAAAAAGATGTGGATGGATTTCATCCCATAAATATCGGCAGGATGATGACAGCTCAGGATGCCTATATCCCATGTACTCCTGCAGGGATCATTGAAATGCTTGAAAGCATCGGGGCGGACATTTCCGGAAAGCATGTAGTGGTTATTGGCAGAAGCAACATTGTAGGTAAACCTGCAGGGCAGCTGTTTCTTAATAAAGATGCAACTGTCACCTATTGTCACTCGAAAACAGCTAATCTAAAGGAATATACAAAGCGGGCAGATATTCTGGTGGCAGCAGCAGGTAAAGCCAATTTAATTACGGAGGACCATGTTAAAAATGGTGCAATCGTGATTGATGTGGGCATGAATCGAAATGCGGCAGGAAAGCTTTGCGGCGATGTTGATTTCGAGACAGTTAAGCACAAAGCAGGGTATATTACTCCTGTTCCGGGCGGAGTGGGGCCGATGACTATTACCATGTTAATGCATAACACATTAAAGGCAGCAAAGTATTCTATAAGCAAAATCTAAAATTCCTGGCCGCCATAGATGCAAAATCTGTCCATTTCCATTATCCTGTATTTAGGAAGCCTGTGATGCAGGCTGAATGGAAGGACAGTTTTTTTTATTGGTAAGATAGAATAACCTCGAACTTGATAATTGTCCAGCTCCACAAGGAAAGCTTCGACAGCTTTTAGGAGGAGCGCCTGCCCCCTCGAGGTCACTTGAGGCCCCCAGTACAAGGAAGGCTTCGTAAGCATAAACATCGCACGACCGAAAGCGGCAGCTTTTAGGAGGACGTGGCGTTCTTAGTCTGCGTTCCTTCGTGGGCAAGGCGCTTGCGCTTTTCATGTGTTATTGCTTTGCAGGAGGTTCAATACGACTTCTGCATAAAGGAGATTGTTATGAAGGAACAGCAGTATCTGACAGTTCACGCACTGACCAAATACATAAAAAGAAAATTTGACGCCGACCCTCATTTACAAAATATTTTGGTTAAGGGAGAAATCTCAAACTTTAAACAGCACTCAAGCGGCCATATGTATTTCACTTTAAAGGATGAGAAAGCCAGAATTTTAGCTGTAATGTTTGCAGGAAATGCGAGATCCATGAAATTCAGGCCGGAGAACGGCATGAAAGTATTAGTTCGCGGAGCGATTTCCGTTTATGAATCCAGCGGGCAATATCAAATGTATGTACAGGAAATGCAGCCGGACGGGGTTGGTGAGCTCTATCTGGCATACGAGCAGCTTAAGGAGAAACTGGAGAAAGAAGGATACTTTTCGTCTGCGCATAAAAAAAATATCCCTCGTTATCCACGTACAGTTGCTGTTATTACATCCCCTACCGGTGCTGCAATCAGAGATATTTTGACAACGCTCAAAAGGCGCTATCCAATCGCGAACATACTTATATACCCTGCGCTTGTCCAGGGTAACCAGGCAGCTCCGTCGATTGTGAAAGCGATAAAGGATGCAAATGCCTCCAGGGAAGCGGATGTCTTAATTATCGGCAGAGGCGGAGGTTCCATTGAAGAGCTTTGGGCCTTTAATGAAGAAGCTGTGGCAAGGGCCATATTCAAGTCGGAAATACCTGTAATATCAGCTGTTGGCCATGAAACAGATTTTACAATAGCCGATTTTGTTGCAGATTTAAGGGCTCCAACCCCAACGGGAGCTGCTGAATTGGCAGTCCCGCATATTGATGATTTGTCAGAAAGGCTTTTTAACAGGCAATCAAGGCTGATAAGAGCGATGAAGGAACAAATTGCACTGCAAAATGAACGGCTTCTAAGGGTACAGAAATCCTATGCTTTCAGGTTCCCCCAAAAATTGTATGAACAAAAACTGGAACAGCTTGACAAAGTCACCGAACAGCTGCTGCGGGGATCAAAGAGGCTGCATGATTTAAAGCAGGAACAGGCTGATATCCTCCAAAAAAGGCTGGTTCGTAGTCACCCCGGTCAGCTGATGGATCAGGCAAAGGAAAAACATGATCGGCTGCATAAGCTTTTAAACAAAACAATGGTAAATACCCTGGCTGCAAAAGAAAAGGATTTTGCGGGAGTTATTTCAACCCTTGAGGCGCTCAGTCCTCTCAAAATCATGGATAGAGGCTATAGCCTTGCTTATACAGAAAAGGAATCCCTGGTAAAGACTGTGTCTCAGGTTAAAGTGAATGATATGTTAAAATTGAAGGTATCTGATGGAACTATTGAATGCCGGGTAACGGATATTGAGGAGTGAATGGCATGGCGGATGAAAAGCAACTTTCATTTGAGCAAGCGATGGAAGAACTTGAAGTGATTGTGGAAAAGCTTGAAGAGGGCGATGTTCCTCTTGAGGAGGCTATTAATATTTATAAAAAGGGCATGGAGCTTTCAAAATTATGCCATGATAAGCTTAAAAATGTGGAATCACAGCTTACGGAAATACTGACGGAAGATGGCCGAAAAACGAACTTCGCCATTCCGGAGGAGGAATAATCTTGCAGCAGCAATCCTTACGTTCTTTCTCTGAATTGCATAAGCGAAAACTGGAAATTCATTTAAAAGAATATGTACATAAATTGAATGCTCCACCTGAAATCAAGGAAGCGATGAATTATTCACTTGAAGCCGGAGGAAAGCGGATCAGGCCGATGCTGTTATTTGCCACATTGGCTGCTTTTGGCGAAGATACGGCAAAAGGGTTATGGACTGCGGCGGCAATCGAAATGATCCATACCTATTCGCTCATTCACGATGACCTGCCAAGTATGGATAATGACGATTTAAGAAGAGGTAAACCGACTAACCATAAAGTATATGGAGAAGCTTTTGCCATCCTGGCAGGTGATGCCTTGCTCACATACAGCTTCCAAACCATTGCGGAAACCCCGGACGAATTTGCTTCAGCCGAAACCAGGCTGTCTTTAATTAAAGTGCTTTCAAAAGCTGCAGGTGCTGAAGGGATGGTTGGAGGTCAGGCAGCAGACATTAAAGGAGAGGGCAAACAGCTGGACTTAGAGGACCTGGAGTATATCCACGTGCATAAGACCGGCAAATTGCTGGAATGCAGTGTGGTTTCAGGTGCTATTTTGGCAAATGCCAATGAAGACACGATTCAGGCACTATCCCATTTTGCTTATCATCTGGGACTTGCTTTTCAAATCAGGGATGACATTCTCGACCTTGAAGGAACAGAAGAGATAATCGGGAAGCCCGTTGGCAGTGATGAATCAAAAAATAAAAGCACCTATCCAGCTCTTCTTACAATGAACGGCGCGAAAGAGGCGCTCGAATACCATATCAGATCTGCAAAAGAGAAGCTGAAGGAAACAGGCCTTCAAACAGAGCTGCTCGAAGAAATAACAGATCTAATTGCAAACAGGGACCACTAATTTCTGGATTACATACTCATAATCGCAAAGACAGGGTACAAAAATGAATGAAGAAACGATGGTCTTGCCGCTGTACTATTTGTACCAGCGGCATTTGCTGTTTAATAAAATGATGGTCTTTATTGTATATATTTTGGTATGATAGGAATTGCTGCCGGGAGTCTTTCCGAAGTAAGACTGGCCGGAGTGATAGACTGTTTAAAATGAAAAGCATTTGGAAAATCTCCTGTAATAAGGTAATCTTAAGATATTATCTTTTAGACAGGCTGGAAGCCGTAAAAAACAGGCTTTGATTTGTTATAAACATGATTGCCAAAATATACGTAAAAAAACGGACGAATAAGAAACGAAAGTGAGTGGTCCGCAGTATGGATCTGTTATCAATTAAAGACCCTTCCTTTTTAAAAGGGCTCTCGAATAAAGAATTGGAAAGTCTCAGTCAGGAAATCCGCACTTTCCTGATTGAGAAGCTATCAGGCACAGGGGGACATATTGGCCCTAATCTTGGAGTTGTTGAGTTGACTGTTGCATTGCATAAGTGTTTCGACAGTCCGAAGGATAAAATTATCTGGGATGTCGGACATCAGTCATACGTACACAAAATCCTTACAGGCCGTGCGTGCCAATTCGATACTCTTAGACAATATAAAGGTCTTTGCGGCTTTCCAAAGATGATTGAAAGTGAGCATGATGTATGGGAAACAGGTCATAGCTCTACTTCTTTATCTGCCGCGATGGGAATGGCCATTGCAAGAGACTTGAAAAAAGAGAGCAATTATGTCATTCCCGTTATTGGGGATGGTGCCTTAACAGGCGGAATGGCTTTAGAGGCCTTAAATCATATCGGCCATGAAAAAAAGGATATGATTGTCATATTAAATGATAATGAAATGTCGATTGCTCCTAATGTAGGTGCCCTGCACAATGTTCTTGGAAGGTTAAGGACTGCAGGTAAATATAATTGGGTTAAAGATGAACTTGAATATTTATTAAAAAAGGTTCCGGCAGTCGGCGGCAAATTGGCCTCAACTGCTGAAAGACTAAAAGACAGCCTAAAGTATCTGTTTGTTTCAGGCATGTTCTTCGAGGAATTAGGCTTTACCTATTTGGGGCCTGTCGATGGGCATAATTATGAAGCTTTATTTGAGAACCTTGCGTATGCTAAGAAAACAGAAGGTCCGGTGCTTCTCCATGTTATAACGAAAAAAGGGAAAGGCTATCACCCTGCAGAAAACGACAAGATTGGCACTTGGCACGGTACAGGCCCTTATAAAATGGAAACAGGGGACTTTGTGAAGCCTTCAGCTGCGCCGCCTGCATGGAGCAAGCTTGTGTCAGAAACTGTCAGGGAACTTGCGAGAGAAGATGAAAGAATTGTTGCAATCACTCCAGCAATGCCTGTTGGTTCGAAGCTTGAAGGCTTTGCAAGTGAATTTCCGGAACGGATGTATGATGTGGGTATTGCTGAACAGCATGCAGCAACAGTAGCTGCTGGCCTGGCAACTCAAAACATGAAGCCGTTCCTTGCGATATATTCTACTTTCCTGCAGCGTGCTTATGATCAGGTCGTACACGATATTGCACGCCAGAACTTGAATGTATTTATTGGAATCGACCGGGCAGGACTTGTTGGCGCAGATGGTGAGACGCATCAGGGTGTATTCGATATCGCTTTTTTAAGGCATTTGCCAAACATGGTTTTGATGATGCCAAAAGATGAAAATGAAGGCCAGCACATGGTGAAAACAGCCATTGAGTATAACGATGGCCCAATCGCCATGCGGTTCCCGCGCGGAAATGGCATCGGGGTGCCGATGGACACAGAACTTAAAGCTATTCCAATTGGAACATGGGAAGTTCTGCGCGATGGCAGCGACGGAGCAATTTTAACCTTTGGGACAACCATTCCAATGGCATTGAAGGCAGCTCAGCTCCTGGAAAAACAAGGGCATTCCATTAAAGTCATTAATGCAAGGTTTATTAAGCCATTTGATGAAAAAATGCTGCATGAATTGTTCGGAGCGAATATGCCTATTCTTACGATAGAAGAAGCTGTCCTGCAGGGAGGCTTTGGAAGTGCCATTCTTGAATATGCACATGAGCATGGCTTCCACCATTCCGAAATCGACCGTATGGGAATACCTGATAAATTTATTGAGCATGGCAGTGTAAATGAACTACTAGAGGAAATCGGGATGACTGTAGACGATGTTGTGGAGAGAATGGGAAAACTGGCAAGAAAAAAACAAAAAAGGGCTTAAAAAATGAAAACAAAGAAAGAACGATTAGATGTTTTATTAGTTGAAAGAGGTCTTGCTGAAACGAGAGAAAAAGCGAAAAGGGCCGTTATGGCCGGTTTGGTGTTCAGCAATGAAAGCAGATTGGATAAACCGGGCGAGAAGGTTAGTACAGATATTCCGCTGGCAATCAAGGGAAAGGTTATGCCCTATGTCAGCCGCGGTGGCTTAAAGCTTGAGAAAGCTCTGAAGGTTTTTGATTTAGAAATCGAAGGCAAGATCCTCCTTGACATTGGATCCTCAACCGGAGGCTTCACAGATTGCGCCCTGCAGAATGGCGCAAAAATGTCCTATGCTTTGGATGTCGGATATAATCAGCTTGCCTGGAAATTAAGGCAGGATGAACGGGTTGTTGTCATGGAAAGGACCAATTTCCGGTATGTAACTCCTGCAGACCTCTCAGCCGGTATGCCTGATTTTGCTTCCATCGATGTTTCGTTCATCTCTCTAAAGCTTATATTGCCTGTATTAAAAACACTGCTGGTTCCAGGCAGTGACACAGTTGCCTTAGTGAAACCGCAATTTGAAGCCGGACGGGAGCAGGTTGGAAAAAAAGGAATTGTCAGAGATCCTAAAATACACGAAGCCGTCCTTGATAAAATTATCCAATTTGCTTTGGGTCTTGGCTATGATGTCAAAGACGTTTCTTATTCACCGATTACTGGCGGAGATGGCAACATAGAGTTTCTCCTCCATCTGTATTGGTCAGGCAGCAAAGAAGAAGGAGAAAATCTCCTTAAAGCCCAGACCGATAAGATTGTAAAAGAAGCCCACGCCGAATTGAAAACAAAGCAGGTTAAAGAAGAGGAATAGGCAGATGCCTGTTCCTTTTTTTAAAGGAATTTGTCGAGTAAGGACGAATTATAATAATAATATACGGGAAAATTGTACTTTATTGAGAAAATCAGCTAACATTATAGTACAAAACACTATAAATTAATTTTTTCTGCCTGCTGTCAAGCGGCTGATTATAGAGGTGAAAAAATGAATAAAGGGCAAAGACATATTAAGATACGCGAAATTATTACTAATAACGATATCGAAACACAGGATGACCTGGTAGATGAATTGAAAAACGCAGGATTTAATGTTACCCAGGCGACAGTCTCAAGAGATATTAAAGAGCTTCATCTGGTAAAAGTACCTTTAATGGACGGAAGGTATAAATACAGTCTTCCAGCTGATCAGCGTTTCAATCCACTGCAAAAACTTAAAAGAAACTTAATGGATGCCTTTGTTAGAGTGGATACTGCAGGACATCTCCTTGTAATGAAGACTCTTCCAGGAAATGCCATGGCTATAGGCGCACTTATTGATAACCTTGACTGGGAAGAGATTCTGGGGACAATTTGCGGGGATGACACATGCCTGATCATTTGCAAAACCCCAGAAGACACAGAAGCCATTTCAAACCGTTTTCTTGAAATGCTGTAGATAATTTTTCAAGTTCAGAGCGCCTGTCCCCCCCTCGAGGTGCCGGTGGCAAAGCGCTTCTGCTTTTTCTAATGAGGTGATAAGCTTGTTAAATGAAATAACGATACGAAATTTTGCTATAATCGAAGCCCTTTCTGTCTCATTTGAAAAGGGCTTAACTGTTTTAACTGGTGAAACAGGGGCAGGGAAATCCATTATTATTGATGCCATTCACTTGCTGGCTGGAGGCAGGGGATCTGCAGAGTTTGTCCGGCATGGTGAAGATAAAGCTGAGTTAGAGGGGCTCTTTATCCTGGGTGATCCTAAGCACCCTTGCTATAAACGAGCTGCAGAATTTGGGATAGATATTGAAGATGGAATGATTGTTCTCCGCAGAGATATATCAAAGACAGGAAAAAGCATTTGCAGAGTGAATGGAAAACTGGTCACTATTTCTGCTTTGAGGGAAATCGGAAGTTCACTTATTGATATACACGGTCAGCACGAACATCAGGAATTAATGAATGAAACCTTGCATCTTCCTCTTCTCGATCAGTTTGGAGGAACGAAGATTTCTGCTTCCCTTTCTGAATATCAGGATATCTACAGATTATATGAAAGCACCTTGAAAAAGCTTAAGAATTTAAGCGAGAATGAACAGCAAATGGCACACCGGCTTGATTTAATCCAATTTCAGCTTGATGAAATCCAGTCAGCACAGCTGAAATTGAATGAAGATGAGGATCTGATTGAAGAAAAGAGAAAGCTATCCAATTTTGAACGTATTTTTGACTCAGTTCAGTCTGGCTATAATGCTCTTCAAGGAGAGCAAAAAGGGCTCGATTGGATTGGGCTGGTTATGGGGTATATGAATGATGCCGCGGAATTGGACCCATCGTATAAAGAAATAGCGGAAAATGTAGCAAACAGCTTCTATTTGCTTGAAGATGCGGCCAGTTCCCTGCGCAATGAAATGGACTTTATGGAATATGATCCCCAGAGGCTCAATGAAATCGAAAACAGACTGAATGAAATAAATGGTCTAAAAAGAAAATATGGAAAAACGGTAGAAGAAGTGCTGGAATACGCAGCAAAAATAGAAGAAGAAATTGAAACCTTGCAAAATAAAGAAACCCATATTGATAAGCTGCAAAAAGAAGTCACTGCCCTGAAAAAAGACCTTATGGTTGAAGGGGAAGAACTGAGCAAGCTGCGGAGAAAATCTGCCCTAAAGCTTACGAAGTTAATTCATAAAGAGCTTAAGGAATTATACATGGAAAAAACAGTTTTTGAGGTAAGATTCTTTTCTGATCCCGAAGTCCTTCTGAAAAATGGCATTGACAGAGCGGAATTCTATATTTCCACCAATCCGGGAGAACCGCTCAAGCCTCTGTCTAAGATTGCATCGGGAGGGGAATTATCCCGAATCATGCTTGCCTTAAAGAGTATTTTCTCAAAACATCAAGGTGTTACAAGTATTATCTTCGATGAAGTGGATACAGGCGTGAGCGGAAGAGTGGCACAAGCTATCGCGGAAAAGATTCATCATGTTTCCGTGGATTCACAAGTGCTTTGCATCTCTCACCTGCCACAGGTTGCAGCGATTGCAGATACTCATTTATTTATTGCTAAAAACACGAATGAAGGACGGACCAAAACTACAGTGAAGCCTCTGAATGAAGAAGAGAAGATAAAAGAAATCAGCCGTATGATTTCTGGTGTGGAAATTACCGATTTGACGAAAGAGCATGCAAAAGAGCTGCTGCATATGGCTAAACAGCTGAAATAA
Source organism: Cytobacillus sp. EB106-05-05-XG126 (assembly GCF_058791715.1). Taxonomy (NCBI): domain Bacteria; kingdom Bacillati; phylum Bacillota; class Bacilli; order Caryophanales; family Bacillaceae; genus Cytobacillus; species Cytobacillus sp. EB106-05-05-XG126. The sequence goes on from NZ_JBYTDU010000002.1 coordinate 487,556, forward strand.
TTATGACCCAATATCCCGTGTGTGCCCTTAAGCTGCGCAGCGAGATCTAATACCTTGAAAAGCTATCCAAAGCAGGATAGCTTTTTTTATGTCACTGGCAGTTATAAATGCCATCGATGCAGGCAAAATTAAAGATGTAGCCATTTGACGTGGATGGACTAGAAGCGAGGAGAGTGAAAAATTTGACATATGATGTTTTGCGCAAAATAATTGGTGGAATTCTCCTTGTTTCATTAATTGCTTTAGGTTTTTCCAAGCCTGTTCAGGAATATTTGCAAATACCTGCAAATATTACCCTTTTTGAAGGGCAGCAGCTGGATATTGCAAAGGCAGAAGCAGTGTCAGCCGGGCTGTCCATAGATAATACAAGTGTTGCACTTAAAGAAGATAACCATTCGATTTTGCTTTCAGCAAAAGAAAATGGAAAAAATGAAATGCTTCTCGAACTGGCAGGTTTTCCGATAAAGAAGGTTGATGTAAATGTCTTAAAAGATTTTAAAGTAATTCCAGGAGGCCAATCAATCGGGGTTAAACTAAATACAGTAGGTGTGTTAGTAGTGGGGCACCATCAGGTTAATACGGCTGAAGGAAAAGCTTCGCCAGGCGAAACGGCCGGGATTAAAATCGGAGATATCATTACAGAAATTAATGGCAAGAAAATTGAAAAGATGTCAGATGTTGCCCCTTTTGTTCAAGAAGCAGGAAAAAGCGGCAACCCGCTCCAAATCATTGTCAGCCGTGAAAGCGGGAAGGTGAAAACGGAGCTTACTCCTCTTAAAGAAAACGGGGAAGAAACCTATAAGCTTGGTTTATATATACGTGATTCAGCAGCAGGCATTGGGACGATGACATTCTATCATCCGGAATCGAAAAAGTATGGAGCACTCGGACATGTTATTTCCGATATGGATACGAAAAAACCCATTGTTGTTGAAGACGGCCAAATTGTAAGATCGACTGTTACTTCCATTGAAAAAGGAAGTAATGGCAATCCAGGCGAAAAACTTGCACGATTTTCCTCAGACAAAGAAATAATCGGGAATATTGTCAGGAACAGTCCTTTCGGAATTTTTGGGGAATTAAACAGGGATATGAAAAATGGGATCTTTGACAAACCGATGCCAATAGCACTATCCCATCAGGTGAAAGAGGGAGCTGCTCAAATATTGACTGTAGTTGACAATGATGAAGTACAATTGTTTGATATTGAAATTGTCAGCACGATTCCGCAAAAGTTTCCGGCAACAAAAGGAATGGTCATAAAAGTGACGGATCAGAAGCTCCTAGATAAAACAGGCGGCATTGTCCAGGGGATGAGCGGAAGCCCGATTATACAGGATGGCAGAATTATTGGAGCGGTAACGCACGTATTTGTAAATGATCCTACTTCAGGATATGGTGTTCATATCGAATGGATGCTGAATGAAGCGGGAATCAATATATATGAAAAAGCAGAAGAAAAAGCATCCTAATTAGGGAATGGATCAAATAAAAAGGCGGGGATATCCCGTCTTTTTGATTTTTTATGTTAAAATGACGATAATTAAAGATTTTTCGACAAGTATACACGAATTGTAAAGAGTATGGCGAAACTGGTCGAAAACAGAAGAAAACCAAAGAAAAAATGAGATTTCGGTGGTTTTTTAAGAAAATTTCAAAAAAGTAGAGGATTTTTTGTTGCATTGTCGAATTTCTCATTTAGAATAGAAAATAGAAATCATAAAAAGAGCGTGTTCAAATGAACATTCATTAAAGAGACCATAATGGGCCGAGGAGGAAAGTAAGTGAAGAAAATAAAAGTTTGTGTTGTGGATGATAATAGGGAGCTGGTCGGGCTTTTAGAGGAATATATATCTTCTCAGGAGGATATGGAAGTTGCGGGTGTTGCACATAATGGACAGGATTGCCTCGACATTTTAGAGCAGACACAGCCTGATGTTCTTGTGCTGGATATCATCATGCCTCACTTGGATGGACTTGCTGTACTCGAGAAAATGAGAGAATTAAATTTGAATGCACTTCCTAATGTAATTATGCTTACTGCATTCGGCCAGGAGGATGTCACCAAAAAGGCAGTGGATTTAGGAGCATCTTACTTTATTCTTAAACCATTTGATATGGACAATTTGGCAAGCCATATCCGTCAGGTCAGCGGAAAATCCAGCTCTTTTCTCCGCAAACCCGCTCCATCTTACCGTCCCCAGGCAGAAGCAAAGCCGAAGAACCTGGATGCCAGCATTACCAGCATCATTCATGAAATTGGCGTACCTGCTCATATTAAAGGATACTTATATCTTCGTGAAGCGATTTCAATGGTGTACAATGATATCGAACTTCTCGGTTCCATTACAAAAGTGCTGTACCCTGATATTGCTAAAAAATTTAATACGACTGCAAGCCGGGTTGAGCGTGCGATCCGCCATGCGATTGAAGTTGCTTGGAGCCGCGGCAATATAGATTCAATTTCCTCTCTTTTTGGGTATACAGTCAGCATGACCAAAGCCAAGCCGACAAATTCCGAGTTTATTGCCATGGTCGCCGATAAACTTCGTCTCGAGCATAAGGCTTCTTGAAAGGGTAAGGACTTATAACAATTTTTATTTAATTTGCTGCGCTCCTATTGGGGCGTTTTTTATTTTCCTCATGAAATAAGCTGAGATATAAAAAGGTTCAGTTTGAATGCTTCAAACTGAACCTTTACTTTATCGCAGTCTAACGGGCAGTAAGACCCCCACTTCAAGACTTAGAAGAATCAAAGGAGGATAAGTGGGGGTCAAACTGCCCGTAAAGGCCCGATTGGTGAGATACAGTGAAACTTGCCGACGCGCAGGCAGAGGCTTAGTTGAACCAATCGGGTTCGTAGTGTCGATTGATCAAAGCGCTTGCGGAGATCTTAGCGACACTAGAACGCGACTAACAATCAGTGGGGGATAAAGAAAACCCCCACTGATTGAAGTTTCACTTTATTTGTTTTCTTCTTTCTCAAGCTCCATCATTTTTTGGATCAGGATATGCTGAGGCATGTGCATGATTTGCTCAAGAGGAAGATTAAGTTTTTCAGCGAGCTTTAATGCTGTTTCCGGTGATATCTGCAGCGGCTTCACTATTATCCCCCACTAACTTATTTAGATTTAAAACGATCCTGGACTTTGTTTCTTTTTCGGTCACGATAAAGAATAAATCCTGCGATGAAGCCAAGCCCTATAATCAAGAAAAGGAAACCTGACACAAATTGAAGCCATAAATAGGGAAATGGGCTTTGCAGGATGCCAAAGACCATATCTCTCATTAATTTTATCCCATACACAGCCAATATGCCCGGCAGGAGTAAAATTAATAAAGCAATTAGTCTTATCATAAAAAAATTCCCTTCAAATCGAGTTGCCTACCGAAATCATAAATCATTAAAGAAATTTGTCAAGTGCTTCTCCTATGCTAAAATAAACATGAAGAATATTGCAGTAATTTCTATTGAATATGCAAGAATTTTCAATGAAAGCAGGTATGACTATGCAAACAGTGATGATTGTCGGTGCAGGAAAAGGCGGTACCGCCATCCTGAAAATAATAAAAGAAACGGCAGTTTTGGATGTAAAAGCCATGGTGGATATCGACCCTGATGCCGAAGGACTTCTGCTTGCCAACGAAAGCGGCATCCCAACCGGCGCTGATTGGCGACAGTTTATGAAACAAGATATTGACATCATTATTGAAGTTACCGGAAATGAGCAAGTGTTTATCGACATTAGGGAAGCCAGAAGCAAAAATACAGTTCTAATACCTGGAAGTGTAGCCTTTTTAATCGCGAAATTACTTGAGGAAAAGGAAGAGCTGATTTCGAAATTCAGAAATGAAACATATAAGCATGACTTGATTTTTAATTCGACCGATGACGGAATGATTGTAATAAATAACCAAACTGAAATTATAGTCTTTAATCGCAGTGCGGAGAGAATGACAGGAATAAAGAGGAAAGATGCTTTAGGGAAAAAAATTAATGAAATCATTACCGACAGCATGCTTCCCAGAGTTATGGCGACAAGGAGAATTGAAGCGAATCAGGAAATGACTTTGGCTAATGGCCTGAAGATTATTACGACAAGAATCCCTATGCTCGGTGAAAATAATGAATTAATGGGTGCCTTTGCCGTTTTTAAGGATATTACAGAAGTTGTTTCACTTGCGGAAGAAATAACGAACTTGAAAGACATACAGACGATGCTTCAGGCAATTATTCAATCAAGTGAGGAGGCCATCTCCGTTGTTGATGAAAATGGGAAAGGGATTTTGATCAATCCGGCATACTCCAGGCTTACAGGTCTGGAGGAGGAAAAGGTAATCGGAAAGCCTGCTACAGCAGATATATCAGAAGGTGAAAGCGTTCATATGAAGGTCCTTCAAACGCGAAGAGCGATGAGAGGTGTGGCCATGAGGGTCGGTCCAAAGAGAAAGGATGTAATTGTAAACGTTGCGCCTGTTATTGTTGATGGGAAATTAAAAGGGAGTGTTGGTGTTATACACGACGTCTCGGAAATTCAAAATCTGAACCGTGAATTAAACCGGGCCAGACAGATTATTCGTACGCTGGAAGCGAAGTATTCATTCGAGGATATAATTGGAACATCTGAAGAGATGACCATTGCAATCGAACAGGCAAGACTTGGAGCTAAAACTCCTGCCACAGTTTTGCTGAGAGGAGAGTCCGGGACAGGTAAAGAGCTTTTCGCCCACGCTATACATAATGCAAGCGACCGAAAATATAACAAGTTTATCAGGGTAAATTGTGCGGCATTATCAGAATCTCTTTTGGAAAGTGAATTATTCGGTTATGAAGAGGGGGCATTCTCGGGTGCAAAAAGAGGCGGCAAAAGAGGTTTATTTGAGGAAGCTGATAAAGGCAGTATTTTTCTTGATGAAATTGGCGAGCTGACAGCTAACACTCAGGCAAAGCTGCTCAGGGTTCTTCAGGAACATGAAATTACAAGAGTGGGAGGGACTAAGCCTATTACAATTGATGTTCGGATAATTGCCGCGACCAATGTCAATTTAGAAAAAGGAATTGCAGATGGCACCTTTAGGGAAGACTTATACTACAGGCTGAATAGAATGCCCATACATATTCCTTCATTAAGACGCAGGAAGGAGGATATTCCTTTGCTGTGCAGCAGACTTATTCAAAAGATAAACCAGGAATATGGGCGGAATGTAGAAGGTGTGACAGAAGAAGCTGTTGATAAGCTGATGGCCTATAATTGGCCGGGGAATGTGAGGGAACTTGATAATATCCTGGGCAGAGCCATCATTTTTATGAATTACAGCGAAACGAAAATAGAAGAACGGCATATTCCTGATCTGGGTGCCAATAATCCGTCACCCAATATTGAAGCTAGTGAAGAAGCGCAAAATAAATCATTAACGCAAATGATTGAGCAGTATGAGGCAAGGGTGATCAGGCAAACTCTTCAAAAGCTGGATGGAAATAAGACCAAGACAGCTAAAATGCTTGGACTCTCAGTCAGGAATCTTTACTACAAATTGGAGAAATATGAAATTGCAAAACCTGGCATGCAATAAATTTCATATTGTGCAATAAATTGCATGCTTTAGTTTAATGAATAAAGCGTTTTCACAGCTTTTTAAGTTGGCACACTTCTTGCAAGTATACTAAACGGAAGAACATCAAGAAAATGGCGTCGATTATTTTAAGTTTCCTGAACCTATGACGCCTGCGCTTTTCATGTAAGGGGGTTGAACAGATGACATTGGATTCGCTTCTAACGAAAGCAACCCAATATGGTGAGAAAACGGTAGCCGTAGCTGCAGCCGAAGACGAAGAAGTTCTCGAAGCAGTTTCTGAAGCAATTAAGCTGAACTTAGCAAGCTTTCTATTATTCGGGGATGAAGAAAAAATCCGCAAAATCCTGGACGAGAAGCATAGCGAAGCAGCTGAAAGCCCTAAAGTTAAAATCGTGCACGCAGAATCATCTGCGCATGCAGCGGAATTGTCAGTAAGGGCTGTGAAGGAACAGAAGGCCAATGTGCTGATGAAGGGTAATATTCCGACGGCAGGCATTTTAAAAGCTGTCTTAAATAAAGAATTTGGCTTAAGAACAGGAAATGTTTTATCACATGTGGCTGTTTTTGAGGTCCCAGGCTTTGAACGGTTTACAATCGTAACGGATGCAGCTATGAATATTACGCCAGATCTTAATCAAAAAGCACAAATCCTGAAAAATGCAGTTTATATTGCAAAAAGCATTGGGATTGAAAAACCTCTCGCAGCCCCAATTGCTGCAGTAGAGGCGGTTAATCCTGCTATGCAGGCTACTTTGGATGCTGCAGCATTAACTCTTATGAACCAAAGAGGGCAGATTAAAGATTGTATAGTCGATGGTCCTCTTGCTCTGGACAATGCAATTTCTTTTGAAGCAGCTGAACATAAGGGAATTAAAAGCAAAGTTGCCGGACAGGCAGATATTTTATTGGTGCCGACTATAGAAGTTGGGAATGCTTTATATAAATCACTTGTCTACTTTGCAAAAGCAAAAGTAGGAGCCGTTATCGCAGGGGCGACAGCGCCAATCGTTCTTACTTCAAGGGCTGATTCGGCCGAAAGCAAGGTTTATTCATTGGCTTTAGCGATATGCTCAGCAAAGTAATTTGCTGATATTCAGCATTTAAATAAAAAATTTTAATCAAACGAACATAAATTTTTTTTCATAATCCGGGGAGGAATTAGAACATGGAAATCTTCAAATACTTAGAAACTTACGATTACGAACAAGTGGTGTTTTGCCAGGACAAACAATCAGGCTTAAAAGCTATAATTGCTATTCATGACACTACTTTAGGTCCTGCGCTTGGCGGTACTCGCATGTGGACTTATGAATCTGAAGAGGCAGCTATTGAGGATGCATTGCGCCTTGCACGCGGCATGACTTATAAGAATGCAGCAGCAGGCTTAAACCTTGGTGGCGGTAAAACAGTTATTATCGGCGATCCGCGCAAAGACAAAAACGAAGAGATGTTCCGTGCTTTCGGACGTTACATCCAAGGATTAAATGGACGTTATATTACTGCAGAGGACGTAGGCACTACTGTAGCTGATATGGATCTGATCCATGAGGAAACAGATTATGTAACTGGTATTTCACCTGCCTTCGGTTCTTCAGGCAACCCTTCACCAGTTACAGCTTATGGCGTATACAGAGGAATGAAGGCAGCAGCAAAGGCTGCATTCGGAACTGACTCTTTAGAAGGCAAAACAATTGCCGTTCAGGGTGTTGGAAACGTAGCGTTCAATCTTTGCCGTCATCTGCATGAAGAAGGTGCACAGCTAATTGTAACAGATATTAATAAAGAAGCAGTTCAGCGTGCAGTTGAAGAGTTCGGTGCTAAAGCTGTTGAACCAAATGAAATTTATGGTGTTGAATGTGATATTTATGCACCATGTGCTTTAGGTGCAACAGTTAATGATGATACAATTCCACAGCTGAAAGCAAAAGTAATTGCTGGTGCTGCAAACAATCAGCTTAAAGAAACCCGCCATGGTGATTTAATTCATGAGATGGGCATTGTTTATGCACCTGATTATGTAATTAATGCAGGCGGAGTTATCAATGTTGCAGATGAGCTGTACGGATACAACCGTGAACGTGCAATGAAAAAAGTTGAAACTGTATACAACAATATCGAAAAAGTTATTGATATTGCTAAAAGGGATGGAATTCCAACATATAAAGCGGCTGACCGCATGGTTGAGGAAAGAATTGAAAGAATGCGTAATTCGCGCGGACAGTTCCTCCAAAACGGCCACCATATCCTTAGCCGCAGATAGGTTTTATGAGGAAGAGGAATTTAGCCTGTCTTTCCTGAAATGCAAAGCGCTGAATTATGAATTCAGCGTCTTTGCCTTTAAAAGCATCGTATAAAAAATGCAGCGGCAAATAAAGTCCCCTGAGTAAGAGTATGCTTTTACAAGGGAGATTTCCGCTCTTTATGGAGGTTTAAACGTGCTAGAACAAGAACATCGAATTCTCGTCATCAATCCGGGATCCACTTCAACTAAGATTGGAGTTTTCGATAATGAGATCTCTGTCCTGGAGAAGACATTACGCCATGATGCAGATGTCATTAACTCTTATGAAAGTATTATCGATCAATATGAATTCCGTAAGCAGACCATTTTAGAGACGCTGGATCATGAAGGAATCAATATTTCAAAATTAAGTGCAGTGTGCGGCCGCGGCGGGCTTCTTCGCCCAATTGAAGGAGGCACATATTCTGTTAATGATGCAATGCTAGGGGATCTTCGTGCAGGTTTTGCTGGACAGCATGCTTCTAACCTTGGCGGAATCCTGGCATATGAGATTGCTTCGGGTTTAAATATTCCATCGTTCATTGTTGATCCGGTTGTGGTTGATGAACTGGACCCAATTGCCCGTATTTCAGGCTTTTCAATGATAGAAAGAAAAAGTATTTTCCATGCTTTGAATCAGAAAGCTGTTGCCAGGAGAGTGGCCAAGGAGCTCGGCGAAAAGTATGAGGAGCTTAACCTGATCGTCACACATATGGGCGGAGGTATTACTGTTGGCGCTCATAAAAAAGGCAGAGTAGTGGATGTCAATAACGGACTTCATGGAGACGGGCCGTTCAGTCCGGAACGGGCAGGTACAGTACCTGCCGGTGATCTGGTGGGACTTTGCTACTCCGGCAGCTTTTATCGTGAAGAAGTGATGAAGAAACTTGTTGGACAAGGTGGCCTTGTTGGTTATCTGGGAACAAATGATGCTGTAAAGGTTGAAAAGATGATTGAAAACGGAGATGAGAAAGCAAAGCTTGTCTACTCCGCAATGGCTTATCAGGTGGCTAAGGAGATTGGTTCTGCCAGTGCAGTGCTTGGCGGAAAGGTTGATGCCATTATCCTTACAGGCGGTCTCGCCTATGGCAAGGGCTTTGTAAAAGAAATCAGTGAGCGGATTAACTGGATAGCAGATGTCATCGTCCAGCCTGGTGAAAATGAGCTTCAGGCACTTGCGGAAGGTGCACTTCGCGTCTTGCGCGGTGAAGAGACTGAAAAAGAATATCCCGGAAAAACAGCTGGGAAAGCAGCATTGAAATAGAAGGGGGAAGCAACTTGGCACAGGAATATGATTTGGTGATTTTAGGCGGAGGCACAGGCGGTTATGTAGCAGCCATCCGTGCTTCACAGCTTGGTTTAAAAACGGCAATCGTTGAAAAAGGAAAACTTGGAGGGACTTGCCTTCATAAAGGCTGCATACCAAGCAAGGCATTATTAAGAAGTGCTGAAGTGTTTGCAACTGCAAAGCACAGTGAAGATTTTGGTGTAATCACAAGTGATGTATCAATCAATTTTGGTAAGGTGCAGGAACGAAAAAACAAAATCGTTGATCAGCTTCATAAAGGTGTTCAGCACTTGATGAAGCAAGGTAAGATTGATGTTTTTGAAGGCACAGGCCGCATTCTTGGACCTTCTATTTTCTCTCCAATGCCAGGGACAATTTCTGTTGAAATGAACAATGGGGACGAAAATGAAATGCTGATCCCTAAAAATGTGATTGTAGCAACTGGATCTCGCCCCCGTACCCTGCCAGGATTGGACATTGATGGACAACTTGTCATCACTTCTGATGAGGCATTAGCTTTGGAAGAAGTGCCAAACTCCATTATCATTGTTGGCGGCGGAGTCATCGGCATCGAATGGGCATCCATGTTATCAGACTTTGGGGCTGATGTAACAGTGATTGAATATGCTGACCGCATTATACCTACAGAAGACAAAGAAATTTCAAAGGAAATGCAGCGCCTTATGAAGAAAAAAGGAGTCAAAATTGTTACTGGAGCAAAGGTTCTTCCTGAAACCCTTCAGAAAGGTGAAGGAGTAACGATTTCAGCTGAAGTGAAAGGTTCCCAAAAGGAATTTTCCGCTGAGAAATTGCTTGTTTCTGTGGGCCGTCAGGCAAATACAGAAGGAATCGGCATTGAAAATACGGATATTCAAATTGAAAAGGGATTTATTTCCGCAAATGAATACTTCCAGACAAAGGAATCTCATATCTATGCGATTGGCGATGTCATTGGCGGTCTTCAGCTGGCACATGTTGCTTCTCATGAGGGAATTGTTGCAGTGGAGCACATTGCAGGCCAGAATCCTTCTCCAATTGACTACAGCCTGGTTTCTAAATGCATTTACAGTTCACCGGAAGCGGCAAGTGTAGGATTAACAGAGGATGAAGCAAAGGAAAAAGGCCATAATGTAAAAACTGGCAAATTCTCATTCCGTGCAATCGGAAAGGCGCTTGTATTCGGTGAATCTGACGGGTTTGTAAAAATTGTGGCAGATAAAGATTCCGATGATATTCTTGGTGTCCATATGATCGGCCCGCATGTAACAGATATGATTTCAGAAGCAGGCCTTGCACGCGTTCTTGATGCAACTCCATGGGAAGTAGCACATACTATCCACCCGCATCCGACGTTATCTGAAGCAATCGGTGAAGCTGCCCTTGCTGTAGATGGAAAAGCAATCCACGGATAAAAATCCGATTAAATAAAATAAGTCCTGGCCCCAAATGGGAGCCCGGGCTGATACATATTAGCTTAGGAGGTTGTATAAATGGCTGAAAACCGTCATAAAGATTTAGGTTTAAGTGATGAGAAAGTTCTTGAAATGTATGAGACGATGCTATTAGCCCGCCGTCTTGATGAGCGCATGTGGCTTTTGAACCGTGCTGGAAAAATTCCGTTCGTTATTTCATGCCAAGGGCAGGAAGCTGCGCAGGTAGGTGCCGCATTTGCTCTTGATCGCGAGAAAGATTATGTTCTTCCATATTATCGTGACATGGGTGTTGTTTTAACATTTGGCATGACCGCAAGGGAATTAATGCTGTCAGGGTTTGCTAAAGCGGAAGATCCAAACTCAGGCGGACGCCAAATGCCTGGACACTTCGGCCAAAAGAAAAACCGGATCGTGACAGGGTCTTCTCCTGTTACCACACAGGTGCCTCATGCTGTTGGTGTCGCCCTCGGCGGAAAGCTTGAAGGGAAGGACCTGGTTACTTTTGTAACATTCGGTGAAGGCTCTTCTAACCAGGGAGATTTCCATGAAGGTGCGAACTTTGCAGGTGTTCATAAACTTCCTGTTATCTTTATGTGTGAAAATAATAAATATGCAATCTCTGTTCCGATTGAAAAGCAGCTTGCTTGCGAAAATGTGTCTGACAGAGCTATTGGCTATGGTATGCCAGGTATAACAGTTGACGGAAACGATCCGCTTGAAGTTTATAAAGCTGTGAAAGAAGCAGCAGACAGAGGCCGCCGCGGAGAAGGTCCGACATTAGTCGAAACCGTTTCATACCGTTTAACACCACACTCATCTGATGATGATGACCGAAGCTACCGTGCTCCTGATGAAGTGGCTGAAGCAAAAACTAAAGATCCGATTATTACTTTTGGCGCCTACCTGAAAGAAAATGGCGTTATGGACGATGCGATTGAAAAGGAAATCAATGATCGGGTTATGAAACTGGTAAACGAAGCAACTGATTATGCTGAAAACGCTCCATATGCAGAAGCGGAATCTGCTTTAAAGCATGTATATGCTGAACAGTAAGGGGGAGAGAATATGGCTGTAATTTCTTATATCGATGCGGTGACTATGGCAATCCGCGAGGAAATGGAAAGAGATCCAAAGGTATTTGTTTTAGGTGAAGACGTAGGTAAAAAAGGTGGCGTATTTAAAGCGACACAAGGACTATATGACAAATTTGGCGAAGACCGCGTAATTGATACTCCGCTTGCTGAATCAGCGATTGCAGGGGTTGGAATCGGTGCAGCAATGTATGGAATGCGTCCAATTGCAGAAATGCAATTTGCCGACTTCATTATGCCGGCTGTTAACCAGATTATTTCAGAAGCGGCACGCATCCGCTATCGTTCAAATAATGACTGGAGCTGTCCGATTGTAGTACGTGCACCATATGGCGGCGGTGTTCATGGAGCACTTTATCATTCACAGTCCGTCGAAGCTGTATTTGCCAATCAGCCGGGACTTAAGATTGTTATGCCTTCTACCCCTTATGATGTTAAGGGACTATTGAAAGCAGCAATCCGTGATGAGGATCCGGTGCTGTTTTTTGAACATAAGCGCGCATATCGCCTGATAAAAGGTGAGGTTCCTGATGATGATTATGTGCTGCCAATCGGAAAAGCAGATGTAAAACGCGAAGGTGAAGATATCACGGTCATCACTTATGGCCTATGCGTCCATTTTGCTCTTCAAGCTGCTGAAAGACTTGCTAAAGATGGCATTTCAGCGCACATACTGGATTTAAGAACGGTTTATCCGTTAGATAAAGAAGCAATTATTGAAGCTGCTTCTAAAACAGGAAAAGTGCTTCTTCTAACTGAGGATAATAAAGAAGGCAGTATCATGGGCGAAGTTGCTGCGATTATTGCAGAGAACTGCCTGTTTGAGCTGGATGCACCGATCAAACGCCTTGCAGGTCCTGATGTGCCAGCAATGCCTTACGCTCCAACTATGGAGAAATACTTTATGGTTAACCCTGATAAAGTAGAAAAAGCAATGCGTGAATTGGCTGAATTTTAATAATGGCATCTTAGTTAATAAAAATGGAGAGCTCGCAGAGGGTGCGGCTCTAAGGCCGGATTCTATTCCGGTTCAGCTGCACCTGCTGCATGACCCGCAGAGTGCGGGCAGCTAGAAGGAGGTTACTCAGGTGGCTATTGAACAAATAAAAATGCCCCAGCTTGGGGAAAGTGTTACAGAAGGTACAATCAGCAAATGGCTGGTTTCCGTTGGAGATAAAGTAAATAAATATGATCCGCTTGCTGAAGTAATGACTGACAAAGTAAACGCGGAAGTACCGTCCTCTTTCACTGGTGTAATCAAAGAATTGATTGCAGAAGAAGGCGAAACGTATGAAGTCGGCCAGGTGATTTTGACAATCGAAACCGAAGGCGGCGGGGAAACTGCTCAAGATGCGCCAGCAGAGACAAAAGCGGAGGATAAGACTACGGCTGCACCTTCAGCCTCAGCGCCTTCTGCACCAGCGGCACCTGTTAAAGCAGCGGATGCTCCAAAAGGAGTCCGTTATTCACCTGCAGTCTTAAGGCTTTCTCAAGAGCATGGAATCGACTTGAACCAGGTGACAGGTACTGGCGGCGGCGGACGCATCACCCGTAAAGATCTTATGAAGATCATTGAGTCCGGAGATATTCCAACTGCTGCAGCGGCTGCGGCTGCACCGGAAAAGACAGAAGCGCCAGCACCGGAAGCTGCACCTGCACCTTCCCAGCCTGCTGCATCCAAACAGGCGGCGCCAGCACCTAATGTACCGGTTATGCCAGGTGATGTTGAAATCCCTGTTACCGGAGTGCGTAAGGCGATTGCTGCCAATATGCTCCGCAGTAAACATGAAGCACCTCATGCCTGGACAATGATGGAAGTGGATGTTACAAATCTTGTTGAGTACCGCAACAGCATTAAAGGGGAGTTTAAGCAAAAAGAGGGCTTCAATATTACATTCTTTGCTTTCTTCGTAAAAGCAGTTGCACAGGCCCTTAAGGAATTCCCGCAGATTAATTCCATGTGGGCAGGAGATAAGATCATCCAGAAGAAGGATATTAATATATCCATTGCAGTTGCAACAGATGACGCGTTATTCGTTCCTGTCATCAAAGCTGCTGATGAAAAAACGATTAAAGGTATTGGCCGTGAAATAAATGATCTTGCCTTAAAAGTACGTACAGGAAAACTGACTTCTGCTGAAATGCAGGGTGGAACTTTCACTGTAAATAATACCGGATCATTCGGTTCCGTACAGTCCATGGGCATTATCAATTATCCGCAGGCTGCAATTCTTCAGGTTGAATCCATTGTGAAACGTCCTGTTGTCATGAACAATGGCATGATCGCTGTCCGTGATATGGTTAACCTTTGCATGTCACTGGATCACCGTGTACTTGACGGTCTGGTATGCGGACGCTTCCTGCAGCGCGTAAAGGAAATTCTGGAGAACACATCCAAAGAAAATACATCTATTTATTAATAAGTAAAATGACCGCTGCCCTGCTATGGGGCAGCGGTTTCTTATTGTTCATTGCTTGTTTCTTCTTTGTATACTAAAATAGGTGTATGGAGAATTTAGAATTTTATTATAATTTTCTTGCGGCAATGTTTCATAAGAGAAACGGGTCCGCTGCCGCATGAGGGGAGGGAACGCTGTCAGCTACAAGGACAGCCTAATTATGTCATTAAAGAAAATGATTGAAGAAAAATTCCCGCAGCAGACTAATGAAGATTGGGAACAGAGTGCAGAAAAAGCTCTTAAAGGGAAATCCTTAGAAACATTATCACGAAATACATATGAAAACATAAAATTGAAACCGCTTTATTCCAGAGAGGACCTGACCGAAATCCCGTTATCCCAATATCCGGGTGCAGAAGACTTCAGAAGGGGTTCATACGCTGCCGGATACCTGGGAGAGGAATGGAAGGTTGCACAGAAGGTTAGTGCTTCAGCTTCTGAAGAGCTGGCAGAAAAACTCCTTGCTGCTGTTGCGAAGGGTCAGACAGCGCTGGCTTTCCAGCCAGAACAGCTGGCAAATCCAGAGAAGATCAGCATCGCTGTTGGAGAACTTTATAAAAAATATCCTTTCAGTGTGGATGCCGCTCAAAGTCACCGTCAATTAATAGAAGAACTTGGAAGATTAAGTGAAAGCGAAAAAATCACAGGATATATTGCAGCAGACCCGCTTGCCATTGCTGCTGCAGACAAAATGAACGATCGCTCAATCGATGAGCTTTACGAAAATTTGAATGAAACGGCCAATTCGGCAGCTGAACATATGCCAAGCCTGAAAACCATCATGGTGAATACTGCTGTTTATCACAATGGCGGCGCAAATGGCGTCCAGGAACTTGCTTTTGCACTGGCTGCAGGAGTAAATCACCTGCAGTATTTTCTTGGAAAAGGCAAAAAAATCGAAGAAATCCTATCCAAAATGCTATTCAAGTTTGCTGTTGGCTCAAACTTTTTTATGGAGATTGCCAAGCTTCGTGCGGCAAAGGTTTTATGGGGCAAGGTTGCAGAAGTATATGGAGCTGAGAGAGACAGTAAAAAAATAGTCATTTCAGCAGAAACATCCTCCTTTACTAAGTCAGCTTATGATCCTTATGTTAATGTGCTGAGAGCAGGGAATGAAGCATTTGCAGCAGTATTGGGAGGAGTCCAATTCCTGCATGTCAGTCCGTATAATGAACCGGAAGGAGCACATTCTCCTTTTTCAGACCGAATTGCCCGAAACACCCAGCTCATTCTAATGGAGGAAGCGCATCTGCTGAAGGTCTCTGACCCGGCGGGCGGCTCCTGGTATGTGGAGCATCTGACGAATGAACTGATTGATAAAGCCTGGGAACTTTTCCTTGAGATAGAAGAGCTGGGAGGAATGGCTGAAGCCCTCCGGACAGGGTGGGTTCAGAGTCAGATTTCTCAAGTTCATGAAAAGAAGCAGAAAGATGTTCATACTAGAAAACAAAGTATCATTGGAACAAATATTTATGCTAACCCTGATGAAAAGCCGCTTCAAATAGAGGCCGAAACCATTGAAAACAGCAAGAGTGTTATCAAGCCAATCCCGCAGGTTCGGCTTCCAGAGTCCTTCGAAGGTTTGCGGAGTTTATCGGAAAGATTAAAGGAAAAGGGGATACGTCCTCAAGCAGGACTAATCTGTCTGGGAGAATTGAAGAATCATAAGGCCCGTGCTGATTTTATTGCAGGCTTCCTCGCACCCGGAGGGGTTGAGGCAGTCAGAAGCGGCTCAGTAGTGAACCCGGAAGATGCTAAAGCATTTATCCAAGAAACAAATTGCAGGCATTATTTTATTTGCGGATCAAACGACCAATATGACAGTATGGCTGTTCCTTTAATTAAACAACTGAAAGAAGCTTTCCCATCAGCTGCAATCTATTTAGCCGGCCTTCCTGAAGAGAGAAAAAGGGATGAATTTAAAGGTGCTGGAATCAGAGGATACATTCACATGAAAAGCGATTGCTATGAAACTCTCTTGAAGATGCTGAACGAGATGGAGGTGGCAAACAATGGCCAATAAACCAGATTTTAAAAGCCTGGATATTCATAAAGTAAAACAATCAGCAAAGGATGACTGGAAAAGAAAAGCGGAGGAAGAAATCAATTCATCCATCGATCATCTTCTCTTTGAAACAAATGAGAGAATAAAAATAAAGCCGCTATACACAAATGAAGACCTAAAAGATATGGAGCATTTAAACGATAAGCCGGGGCTTCCTCCATTTACAAGGGGGCCTTATTCAACCATGTATGTGAACAGGCCCTGGACTGTCCGTCAATATGCCGGATTTTCTACTGCAGAGGAAAGCAATGCTTTCTACCGCCGCAATCTTGCCATGGGGCAAAAGGGTTTATCAGTCGCTTTTGATCTTGCCACCCATAGAGGCTATGATTCTGATCATCCAAGAGTCGAAGGGGATGTAGGGAAAGCTGGCGTGGCCATTGATTCCATCCTGGACATGAAGACACTGTTTGATGGGATCCCTTTAGATCAAATGTCTGTATCGATGACGATGAATGGCGCAGTTTTGCCTGTTATGGCTTTTTATATTGTCACAGCGGAAGAGCAGGGAGTAAGCCAGGAGAAGCTTTCGGGAACGATCCAGAATGATATTTTAAAAGAATATATGGTGCGCAACACCTATATTTATCCGCCGGAAATGTCTATGAAGATCATTGCCGACATATTTGAATATACATCAAAATACATGCCGAAATTCAATAGCATCAGCATCTCAGGATATCATATGCAGGAAGCGGGTGCACCAGCTGATATTGAGCTTGCCTATACGCTCGCAGATGGACTTGAATACGTAAGAACCGGACTTAAAGCCGGAATCGATATTGATTCCTTTGCACCGAGACTCTCGTTTTTCTGGGCTATCGGCATGAACTACTTTATGGAAGTGGCAAAAATGAGGGCAGCCCGCTACATTTGGGCAAAAATGATGAAGACCTTCGAACCCGTTAATCCAAAATCAATGGCGCTTA
Organism: Cytobacillus sp. EB106-05-05-XG126; assembly: GCF_058791715.1. Classification (NCBI taxonomy): domain Bacteria; kingdom Bacillati; phylum Bacillota; class Bacilli; order Caryophanales; family Bacillaceae; genus Cytobacillus; species Cytobacillus sp. EB106-05-05-XG126. The sequence goes on from NZ_JBYTDU010000002.1 coordinate 504,679, forward strand.
GAACGCATTCTCAAACCTCAGGCTGGAGCTTGACCGAGCAGGACCCATTCAATAATGTAACAAGGACTTTTATTGAAGCACATGCAGCAGCGATGGGGCATACTCAATCTCTTCATACGAATGCATTGGACGAAGCCATCGCATTGCCGACGGATTTTTCAGCCCGTATAGCGAGAAATACACAACTGTACCTTCAGGAGGAAACAGGTATCACCAATGTAATTGATCCATGGGGCGGTTCTTATTATGTAGAAGCACTAACAGATCAGTTAATTAAGCGAGCCTGGGAGCATATTGAGGAAATCGAGAATCTTGGCGGAATGGCCAGGGCAATTGAGACAGGATTGCCAAAAATGAGAATCGAAGAAGCTGCTGCCAGAAGGCAGGCACAAATCGATTCCGGAAAAGAAACCATTATTGGTGTCAATAAATACAGGCTGGAAAAAGAAGAGCCGATTGACATTCTGGACATCGACAACACAGCTGTACGATTAAAGCAAATCGAAAAGCTGGAGCGGCTAAAGGCCTCCCGCGATAATGAGAAAGTTGCTGAGGCCCTGGAGGCTATTACAAAAGCTGCTGAATCAGGGGAAGGTAACCTTCTTGAGCTTGCAGTAAATGCAGCACGGGTTAGAGCCACTCTTGGCGAAATTTCCGAAGCAATTGAAAAAGTGGCAAGCCGCCATAAAGCGATTATTCGTTCCATCAGCGGCGTTTATAGTTCTGCTTTTTCAAATGAAAAAGAAATTGCAGAAGTAAAGCAGATGACAGATGAATTCCTTGAAAATGAAGGAAGAAGACCGCGGATTCTGATTGCCAAGATGGGGCAGGATGGCCATGACAGGGGAGCAAAAGTCATTTCAACAGCCTTTGCTGATCTTGGTTTTGATGTTGATATCGGCCCTCTGTTCCAGACTCCGGAAGAAACAGCTCTTCAGGCGGTCGAAAATGACGTTCATGTCATTGGCATCAGTTCACTTGCAGCAGGCCATAAGACCCTTCTGCCGCTGCTTGCTGCTGAACTGAAGAAACTGGATAGGGAAGATATTATTGTAGTCATCGGCGGGGTAATTCCGGCACAGGATTATCAATATTTATATGAGCATGGTGCCTCTGCCATTTTTGGCCCGGGGACCGTCATTCCAGTGGCTGCCCAAAAGGTCATCAGAGAGATATACAGCCGTCTCGGGTACGAGGAAGTGACCCGGTAAATGACTGAGGATAAAAAACCGGAATGGTTTGATGAAGAAAAGGCAGAAGATTTTACAAGCACCGTGCGCAGTGGTGTGGATTCAGGTGAGCCGAAGCAGAAATTCGAGAAAATAGGCAGGTTTCAAAAAAAATCTGCCTCTCTGCCGGATCTTGACGTTCTTGAAGAAGGAATCATGAGTGGCAGCAGAACTGTTCTTGCAAGAGCGATCACTCTGATTGAAAGTAACGCAGAGCATCATTTTCGCCATGCACAGGAACTCCTGCACAGGCTCCTGCCTCATTCAGGGCGATCGCTCAGGATCGGGATAACCGGAGTGCCGGGGGCAGGAAAGAGCACGTTCATTGAATCTTTTGGGACATATCTATGTGATGCGGGTTTAAAAGCAGCTGTTCTTGCCGTTGATCCGAGCTCAAGCTTGAGCGGCGGCAGCATCCTTGGCGATAAAACAAGAATGGAGCAGCTATCAAGAAACCCGCGTGCTTTCATAAGACCTTCTCCTTCAGCCGGGAAACTGGGAGGTGTCCACAGAAAAACAAGAGAGACCATGCTCCTGTGTGAAGCAGCAGGCTTTGATGTAATTCTCGTTGAAACCGTCGGTGTGGGACAAAGTGAAGTCATTGTCAGGGAAATGGTGGATTTCTTTATGCTTTTAACACTGACTGGGGCAGGGGATGAACTGCAGGGAATGAAAAAAGGCATTATGGAACTGGCTGATGCGGTAATTGTCAATAAAGCCGATGGAAGCAATAAAAAATTGGCCGAAAAAACAAAAGCAGAGTATAACCGTATCCTTCACTTTCTTCAGCCAGCTACTAAAGGATGGCAAACAAAAGCTTATACCTGCTCATCTGTCTTTCATGAAGGCATCTCTGAGATCTGGAATGTGATCAAAACGTTTGAAAATACGGCAAAGACATCAGGAGTTTTTGAAGAAAGAAGAAGGCTCCAGACAAAACAATGGATACATTCTATGATTCTGGATCAGCTTCAATTTAGCTTTTTTTATCATCCTGACATAAAACCGCTTCTTCCAAAAATAGAGAACGAGGTCATCGCAGGGAACAGGACGGTTACATCTGCAGTTGAAGAATTGTTTAATGTTTATACAAAAAGATAGAGCTTTCTGTTTCGGGCAGGCTTTTCCCGAAGGCAAAAAAAATGGCCAGTGCCTTGCGGGCACTGGCGAATCTAGGGAGTTTAGGGGTATGGATCTAGCTGTAGTTTTATCTTTCCCCGATAATCCAAAAGCTAAACTTTTTTATTCGAAAAATTGACTTGATTGTAAAATTTACTATTGTATTGGTATTATGTATATAGTCAAGAGAATTTTAAATGAGGAGCGATGACTTTGAATATGGATTTTAATTTATTTATGAATGATGTTGTCAGGCAGGCGCGTCAGGAAATAACGCATGCCGGCTTTACGGAATTAACGGCACCTGAAGAAGTGGATGAGGCCCTTAATAAGAAGGGAACTACACTTGTGATGGTGAACTCTGTCTGCGGATGTGCAGGCGGAATTGCCCGTCCTGCAGCCATGCATTCCCTGCATTATGATAAGCGCCCTGACCATTTGGTAACGGTATTTGCCGGACAGGATAAAGAAGCAACCGAAAAAGCAAGATCTTACTTCACAGGTTATCCGCCATCATCACCATCTTTTGCACTTCTCAAAGACGGTGAGCTATGCACGATGATCGAGCGCCACGAAATCGAAGGCCATGAGCCTATGGCAGTAGTCCAGAAACTGCAAGATGCCTTTGAGAAATATTGCGAAGAAGTTTAAATAGCGAAAAGGCCCCGAATAACGGGGCTTTTTTTTGTGTGAAATTTATCTGAATAATTAAACTTATAATAAATAATTAAAAACCTTATTGCATAAATATAAAAATCTGTTAAAATTCATTTTAGTGAATATTTATTAATAGATATGCAGAAATTATTCATATTTTTATAGGGGGAAACAAAGATGAAAAAAGTGATCATGATTGCTTTAAGCATGCTTTTAGTTGGTTTATTAGCTGCATGCGGGACTAGTGAAGAAGATGGAAAAAGCGGCTCTGGAGAAAGCTCAGATAAAAAGGTTTTAACAATGGGTACGTCAGCGGATTATCCGCCATTTGAATATGTAGATTCAGCAAAAGGGGAAGAAATCATCGGCTTTGATGTGGATTTGGCCAAAGCGATTGCTGAAAAATTGGGCTATGAAATCCAAGTGAAGGATATGGACTTTAACGGACTGATCCCTGCACTGGAAACGAGCCAGGTTGATTTTGTTTTAGCAGGTATGACTCCTACTGAAGAGCGTAAAGAAAACGTTGATTTCAGCGATGTATATTATACAGCGAGCCACATGATTGTTTCTAAAAAAGGCAGCGGAATTGAATCATTGGAAGATTTAGATGGAAAAACAATAGGTGTGCAGCTTGCTTCCATTCAGGCAGATAAGGCTGAAGAAATTGCTGAAACAGTTGATATGACTGTGGAAAACCGCAACCGTATCCCTGAGTTAATTCAGGAAATCATGGCAGGCCGATTTGATGCTGCCATGATTGAAGACACAGTTGCAAAAGGATATTTTGAAAAAAATAAAGACCTGGCCGGTTTCACAATTGAAGAAGATGCAACAGAGGCAGGTTCGGCCATTGCTTTTCCTAAAGGCAGTGAATTAACTGAAGAATTCAATGCAGAGCTTTTGAAGATGAAAGAAAACGGTGAATTGGAAGAATTGATCGTAAAATGGTTTGATAACAAATAATTCGCTGGGAATTGGCGTCCAAGGCATATCTTCCTTTGGACGCTTTATTCTTCTCAGAAAATAAATTACTTACAGAAAGGATGGAAAGATAGTGAATCTGGATTTTCAGCAGTTCATTCCCTCCCTTCCATTTATACTAAAAGGCATTGGCGTCACGCTTCAAATTGTGTCTATGGCAGGCATACTGGGTTTTGTATTAGGTATTATTTTATCATTCTTTAAAATTAGCAAATTTAAATTTCTTGGCTGGATTGCAGATGCCTACACATCCGTTTTTAGGGGAACACCTCTTGTTCTTCAGCTGATGCTTATCTATTATGGGTCACCCCAGCTGATCGGGTATAAAATTGATCCTTCCACAGCTGCCGTCCTGTCTTTTGGGCTTAATTCAGCGGCCTATATCTCGGAGATCATCAGGGCGGGAATCCTGGCCGTGGATAAAGGCCAAAGTGAAGCGGCAATGGCACTGGGCGTTCCATACAGGCCGGCCATGATTGATATCATACTTCCGCAGGCAATGAAAAACATTTTGCCTGCATTAATGAACGAGTTTATTACTCTTACAAAAGAGTCTGCGATCGTAACAGTCATTGGAGTAACAGACGTGATGCGCCGGGCTTACATCGTGGGAGGCGAAAAGTTTTCCTACTTCGAACCGATACTGATTGCCGGGCTGATTTATTACATTATGGTAATGGTCCTGACTGTGCTTGGAAAAGGAATTGAAAGGAGAATGAGACGCAGTGATTAAAGTGGAAAATTTGCATAAGCATTTCGGTAAACTTGAAGTTCTTAAAGGAATTTCAACCAATATTCAAGATGGCGAAGTAGTGGCTGTAATAGGTCCGTCCGGTTCCGGGAAGTCTACATTCCTCCGCTGCATCAATCTTCTGGAATTGCCAACAGACGGCAGGATTATGATTAATGGGCAGGACATTACGGATAAAAGCACAAACATAATGAAAGTGCGCCAAAATGTGGGGATGGTGTTTCAGCATTTTCATTTATTCCCCCATAAAACTGCCCTGCAAAACCTGACCTATGCACCGATGAAGGTTAGGGGATTATCAAAATCGGAAGCCGAGAAAACAGGGCTCGAGCTTTTGGAGAAGGTAGGGTTATCTGCTAAAGCACACGAATACCCCAATCGTTTATCCGGGGGGCAGAAACAAAGGGTTGCGATTGCAAGAGCTCTTGCCATGCAGCCTGAAGTTATGCTTTTTGATGAGCCAACATCTGCTCTTGACCCGGAAATGGTGAAAGAAGTGCTGGACGTTATGAAGAATTTAGCACATACTGGCATGACAATGGCGATTGTTACCCATGAAATGGGCTTTGCCCGTGAAGTGGCAGACAGGGTGCTGTTCCTCGATGGCGGTGTGCTTGTAGAGGATTCTTCGCCTGAAGAATTTTTTTCTAATCCTAAGAGTGAACGTGCAAGGGATTTCTTGCAAAAAATGCTATAATCGATATATGCTATGGGAGAAGATGGTCAACATGATCATCTTCTCTTTCGCATTTAATACCTGACAGCCTTTTTAAAATTAGATGGGCAATTGAATATAGGAGTTTGAATAAATGAAATACAGAATTGGCTACCGGACAATCAAGACTGCAGTGGGGACTTCCATCAGCATCATGATTGCACAGATGCTGCAGCTTGATAATTTTGTTTCTGCAGGAATCCTGACTATATTATGCATAAAAGTCACAAAGAAAAAATCACTCCGGGCTTCATGGGACCGATTTTTTGCCTGTCTGCTGGCAATGGCGTTTTCATCTTTGTTTTTTGAGGGCATTGCTTACCATCCGCTTGTAATCGGACTGCTGCTGCTGTTTTTTATTCCGGCAGCTGTCATGGCAAAGGCCAGCGATGGAATTGTAACAAGCTCAGTTATAATTTTGCATATTTATTCTGCAGGAGAGGTTTCAAAGGACCTCTTGCTGAATGAATTGGGCATAATTATTGTCGGAATCGGTGTTGCACTAATCGCGAACCTTTACATGCCGAGCCTGGAATCGAAGCTTAAGGAATATAGACTTGAAATAGAAGAAAACTTTAAGGTTATCTTTGACGAAATCGTGAGGTATTTGCGGACCCATGAAAGCAGCTGGGACGGCAGAGAAATTACTGAAACAATGGAAATGATCGATGAGGCAAAAGCGCTGGCCTTCAGGGATGTTGAAAATCACTTTCGAAGAGATGAAAATTTATATTATCATTATTTCAAAATGAGGGAAAAACAATTTGAAATTATTGAGAGGGTACTTCCAAGTGTTACTTCCATTGCACTTCCTGTTGAACAGGGAGAGATGATCGCTGATTTTATTGAAGAATTATCGGAACATATCCACCCGGGCAATACGGCCCTGCTATTCCTGGAGAAATTGTACCGTATGAAGGTTTCTTTTGAAAATATGGAGCTACCCAAAACGAGGGAGGAATTTGAAGCGCGTGCTGCACTGCTTCACTTTGTAAAAGAAATGGAACAGTATTTAATTATTAAGAGCTCTTTTAAAGGGTTAAAGGATAAGGAAATGAATCAAAGCGGGACTGGAGAAGCAAACTAAGGAAAAGGAATTGGAGCGTGAATTGTCATGCTGAAGTTTGCTGCAGCGGCCATCCTGTTTTTTTCACTTTCCCCAATCTGGCCATTGGGACTTAATCCGCTGCCTGGAGATCCATTTCTGATTGTCAATAAACGCACAAATGAAGTAGCGTTTATACAGAATCATAAAGTGCAGAATGTCATCTCAGCTGCAACCGGGAAAACGGATGACCTTACACCGGAAGGGCTGTTCACTGTGACTGTAAAGGCAGCTGATCCTTACTACAGAAAAAAGGACATAAAAGGCGGTGACCCCCGGAATCCGCTCGGCACAAGGTGGATTGGGTTTGACGCAGAAAATACTGATGGCAGAATCTATGGCATTCACGGGACGAACGATCCTTCGTCCATCGGCAGATATGTCTCCAATGGATGTATCAGATTGCAGAATGAGGCAGTCGAGTCTCTATACGAATCCGTGCCGCTTGGAACAAAAATCTTAGTAGTCACCTCAGCTAAGAGCTTTGACGAACTTGGAAGAGATTACGGCGCCATAAAAAAAGATAATTGAAAGAATGTACAGCTGCATCTGAATGGATGCAGTTTTTTTATGAGCTGGATAAACGCTAACTTCGGACTCTGCAGTTCATAATTTTGCCTTTGGTGTCCGAAGTTGGACCGGGTTCGGACTTTGAAACTCGGATTTCGCCATTCTCTGTCCGAAGCTGCTCAATGTTCGGACTCAATTCTCTGGTTCCCTGCTTTTTGTGTCCGTAGTTTCTCCAGCTCATCAGATTTCGTTAAAAAGCATCAACTAAAACAATCAAACAAAAAAACTGCCCGGAATTGCCATCCAGAGCAGCTGAAAAATGAATAGAGTTCCCCTGTTATAAAAACATCGACATACCCATAATGAGGGTAGATGCGAGCATTGCAAATATCATTAGATAGACAATGACTTTCGCCAGTTTCTTATTTGACATTCTATGCCTCCTCGTCCCAATTCTTACTCTTATTTTACTAAGAATCATCAAATTGAACAACCGCTCAATTTTTAAAAGGATTTTCGACATTTTTAACGAATATTTAAATAATAGATTCAAAATATGCCTGTTTAATGCAGGAAGTTCATAATCTCGACATCCAAGAGGAGGGAAACAGATGATTAAGAAGGTGGACCATATTGGAATTGCTGTCAGGTCTATTGATGAAGCGCTTCCATTTTATACTGAAACGCTCAAGCTTGAATTTCTCGGATTAGAGGAAGTGGACAGCCAGGGAGTAAAGGTGGCGTTTATTAAAGCGGGGGAAACGAAACTCGAGCTGCTGGAGCCGATAAGTGAAGAAAGCCCAATTGCCAAGTTTATTGAAAAGCGGGGAGAAGGGCTGCATCATGTAGCACTGGGAGTTGACAGCATACAAGAACGCATAAACGAAATGAAAGAACAGGGTATCAGGATGCTGCAGGATGAACCAAAGATTGGTGCGGGCGGTGCCCATGTAGCCTTTATGCATCCGAAATCAGCAGGCGGTATTTTATATGAATTATGTGAAAAGAAAGGATTGAAATAAGGCATGGCAGACATCTATGAGAAAATAAATGAGTTATACGACAGGCGCAGGGAAGTAGAACTGGGCGGAGGGGATGAGCGTATACAAAAACAGCATGAAAAAGGAAAACTGACTGCCCGAGAACGAATCGATTTATTAGTAGATCCGGGAACTTTCGTTGAGCTGAACCCATTTATTGAGCACCGCAGCACGGATTTTGGACTGGAAAACCAAAAAGGGCCCGGAGATGGTGTAGTAACTGGCTATGGAAAGGTCAACGGACGTCCTATCTTCTTATTTTCACAGGACTTTACCGTTTTTGGGGGCGCTCTCGGGGAGATGCATGCAAAAAAAATTGCCAATGTAATGGATTTAGCAGCTGAAAATGGAGCTCCATTTGTAGGCTTGAATGATTCCGGCGGCGCCAGAATACAGGAAGGTGTTGTTTCCCTCGATGGGTACGGCCATATTTTCTACCGGAATTCCATTTATTCAGGAGTGATTCCGCAGATTTCAGTTATTATGGGGCCTTGTGCCGGTGGTGCAGTGTATTCTCCGGCGATTACGGATTTTGTCTTTATGGTGGAAAAGACGAGCCAGATGTTCATAACCGGACCAAAAGTAATCGAAACGGTGACTGGGGAGAAAATTTCTCCTGAGGATCTTGGCGGTGCACTTGTCCACAATACGATCAGCGGAAACGCTCACTTTAGAGGGGAGTCCGAAGAGGAAGTGATTGGGCAGGTGCGGAGTCTGTTAAGCTACCTTCCGCAGAATAACGAAGAAAAACCGCCTATGTCCGAATGGGATGAAGAAGATGATTACCGTCCTGATTTGACAGACGTGATTCCTTTTGATGCCCTTCGTCCATATGACGTCCGAAAAGTCATTGAACAGGTAGTGGATAAAGATACTTTTATGGAGGTGCAGCGCGACTTCGCTAAAAATATTGTAGTCGGTTTTGCCCGGATCAAGGGTGAGACAGTGGGACTTGTCTGCAATCAGCCGAAGGTAATGGCGGGAGGCTTGGACATAGATTCTTCTGATAAGGCTTCAAGGTTTATCCGGTTCTGTGATTCCTTTAATATCCCACTTATTACATTTGAGGACGTCACAGGCTTTTTCCCGGGTGTTAAACAGGAGCATGGCGGAATTATACGGCACGGAGCAAAGATTCTCTATGCTTACTCAGAAGCAACGGTGCCAAAGCTTACTGTTATTTTAAGAAAAGCATTCGGCGGGGCTTACGTTGCCCTTAACAGTAAATCTATTGGCGCAGATCTTGTTTTTGCATGGCCGAATGCGGAAGTAGCCGTAATGGGTCCTCAAGGTGCAGCCAACATTATTTTTGCAAGGGAAATTCAGAACAGTGATGATCCCGAGGCCACAAGGGCACAAAAAATCGAAGAGTACAGAGAAAAGTTCGCCAATCCATATGTGGCGGCAAGCCGGGGCATGGTGGATGATGTCATCGATCCGCGTGAAACCAGAATCAAGCTCATTCAGGCGCTTGAAATGCTGCGCAATAAGAAAGAAAGCAGGCCTCATAAAAAGCATGGAAATATCCCGCTGTAATGGATTCCTGATTTGCTGTGCCAAAATTTTGGAGTTATACTTGCTTAGTAAGCTTAAATTTGGAGGTTTGTACATAAATGATTAATGAGGAACGCTTATTAAACGAATTTCTGGAACTGGTGCAAATTGATTCTGAAACAAAGTATGAAGCTCAAATTGCCAAAGTTTTGAAGAAAAAATTCAGGGATCTTGGGGTTGAGGTGTACGAAGACGATACAACTGCACAGACCGGACACGGTGCAGGCAACCTCATCTGCACTCTTCAGGGAACGAAAGAAGGAATTGATACAATTTATTTCACTTCACACATGGATACAGTTGTTCCTGGAAAAGGAATTAAACCTTCCATCAAGGACGGCTATGTTGTAACCGATGGAACAACAATCCTGGGGGCAGACGACAAGGCGGGACTTGCCGTTATGCTCGAGATTGTTAAGGTTCTGAAAGAGCAGAATATTACTCATGGAACTATTCAGTTCATTATCACAGTTGGTGAAGAATCCGGACTGGTTGGAGCTAAGGTTCTTGATCCTTCACTTGTTAAAGCAAAGTTCGGCTATGCATTGGACAGTGACGGAAAAGTCGGAAATATAATCGTTGCCGCTCCAACCCAGGCTAAAGTGAAAGCTGCTATACTGGGAAAAACAGCTCATGCTGGTGTTGCTCCTGAGAAGGGCATTTCTGCCATCACGATGGCATCAAAAGCGATCTCAAGAATGCCGCTGGGCCGCATTGATGAAGAGACAACGGCTAATATCGGTCGTTTTGAAGGCGGACAGCAGACGAATATCGTATGTGACCATGTTGATGTATTAGCAGAAGCACGTTCATTAATTCCTGAAAAAATGGAACAGCAGGTAGCTAAAATGAAGGAAGCTTTTGAAAGTGCTGCCGAAGAAATGGGCGGCAAAGCTGAAGTGGATGTTCAGGTTATGTACCCTGGCTTTAAATTTGGCGAAGGTGATCATGTCGTTGAAGTAGCACGCAGAGCGGCTGCAAAAATCGGCCGCAGCTCCGAGCTTCTTCACAGTGGCGGCGGAAGCGATGCAAATGTGATCGCCGGCTTTGGCATTCCAACAGTTAACCTTGCTGTCGGCTATGAAGAAATTCATACAACCAATGAGCGCATGCCTATCGAAGAATTAAATAAACTGGCTGAAATGGTCATTGCCATTATTGAAGAAGTATCAGCTTAAACAGCAAGAGAGAGAACCAATGCGGTTCTCTTTTTTTGCTGCAGCAATCTATTATTTCCTCACTAGTTAGAAAATAATGGCTATGGTATATTAGTACTATACATAAGAGTTTCCGAGGAGGAAATAGGATGATTGAAAATAATAAAGCTGTCGTTTTCAGGGCAGGAAATGAGGAATATGCTACACCGGTTCCTTTTGTTATATCCATTGAGAAAATGGAAGGCATTACACCGATTCCTCATTTGCCCGGCTATGTAAGAGGAATTGTTAAAGTCAGGGGAGAGCTTATTCCTGTTGTGGATTTTGAAGAAATCCTCTACAGCCGGAAACTTGCTGATAGTGACTCGGCAAGAATGATCGTGCTGCAGACAGACGAGCTATCATTCGCCGTTCTTGTAAATGAAGCCAAGGAAATTCTCGATATTCCAGAAGATTGCCTTAAACAGCCAGGTTTGATTGCCTATCAAAAAACCAATTATTTCACAGGTGTGGCTAATATCGATAATAGGCTGATTGCTATAATCGATCCTTTAAAGCTGGTGGAATCACTGGAGGGAATAAGAGAAATAAAAGAGTATATGAAAACACAGCATACAACTGCATAGCGGACGAAATATAGAACAGGGGATCAGAGAGAGATTCCCTGTTTTCGCTTTTTCAAAAAGCACCTGATTAATAGAAAAGAAAAATATTTGCTAAAATAGAACTGAATTATATTTACAGGGAAGTGCCTGCATGAAACAAATGTATCCAAAAAACGGGAGAGTCATCCTTCATGTTGATATGAATAGTTTTTATGCTTCGGTTGAGATGGCTTATGATCCATCATTAAAGGGTAAGCCTTTAGCAATCGCAGGGAATCCGGAGGAGAGACGCGGTATTATTGTAACTTGCAGCTATGAGGCAAGGAAATTCGGGGTTAAAACCACCATGCCTTTATGGGAGGCTAAAAAACTCTGTCCACAGCTGATTATCATGAAGCCCAATTTTGATAGATATCGTGCAGCTTCTATGGGAATGTTTGATATATTGCGCGAATATTCCTCCCTTGTTGAACCTGTATCCATTGATGAAGGATATGTGGACATAACAGACAGCTATGAGTTTGGGAGCCCGATAGAAATTGCCGGGACGATACAAAAGCAGGTTTTTCAGCAGCTCGATTTGCCCTGCAGCATAGGTGTTGCCCCTAATAAATTTTTAGCCAAGATGGCTTCCGACATGAAAAAGCCAATGGGGATTACAGTACTCAGAAAAAGAGATGTACCGCATATCCTATGGCCGATGGAAGTGGAAGAAATGCACGGAGTCGGCAGAAAAACCGGAGAAAAACTGAGAAACCTCAATATCACCACAATTGGGGAATTGGCAAAAGCCGATGAAATTATCCTAAAAGCAGCATTAGGCATTAATGGACCGAGGCTGAAACAAAAGGCCAATGGCCAGGATTTTAGAAAAGTCGATCCCGACTCTGCATCTGAATTTAAAAGTGTGGGGAATTCGACCACCATGCCAAGAGATGTCTCAAATCAAAGAGAGCTGCTCCAGGTATTTGGAAAGCTGGCTGCACAGGTTTCTTCCAGATTGAAGAGGAAAAAGGTTATGGCAGAATCTCTCGGAATTACTATCCGGTATAAGGACCGAAAAACCATTACAAGAAGCCGAAAACTGAAGAATCCGATTCAGCATAATGATGAAATTTACCAAATTGCAAAAGAGCTGTTTATAAAACATTGGAATGGAAATGCAGTACGGCTTCTGGGCATTACAGGAACAGACCTTGTTGAACCCGAACAGGCGGTTAAACAGCTGGATTTGTTCAGTTTTGAAAAAGATGCCAAAAAAGAGCCGCTATTTCAGACAATGGATCTTTTGCGCAAGAAATACGGAACTAAAATAATCGACAATGCGGGTGCGCTTTCGGATATGAAATTGACCAGCCCCAAAATCGGCACTGACACCAGCTTTAATAAAGACTTTTTGCATGGCAGTCCAGCAAGAAGCGATAAAAAAGAAAAAGATGATCATTCATGAGTTTTTAAGGCAGCTATAAGCAAAACTAAGACAGGAAAGTTGAATCAGAATAGGAATCTTGCTAAAGTATAGTGGATTATTTTATTGAATTTTGTATGTAACGCATAAAGCCTGGAAGGGAAGGTAATAAGATGACGAAATCGCAGTTTGGTGTTATCGGCTTAGCCGTCATGGGCAAAAATCTTGCCATGAATATTGAAAGCAGAGGGTACTCAGTATCAGTTTTTAACCGGTCACGTGAAAAAACGGATGAGATGCTTAAGGAAGTGGAAGGAAGAAACTTTAAAGGTACATATACAATTGAAGAATTTGTTGATTCTCTGGAAAAACCCCGCAAAATCATGCTTATGGTGAAAGCAGGCGGTCCGACAGATGCGACAATTGAGCAGTTAAAGCCTCTGCTGGATAAGGGGGATATTCTGATTGATGGAGGAAATACCTTCTTTGTGGATACGCAGCGCCGCAATAAGGAATTAAGCGAGCTGGGCATCCATTTCATCGGTACGGGCGTTTCCGGCGGTGAAGAGGGCGCTCTAAAGGGTCCTTCCATTATGCCTGGCGGCCAAAAAGAAGCCTGCGAGCTGGTTGCCCCGATTTTTCAAGATATTGCTGCAAAGGTGAATGGCGAAGCATGCACCACATACATTGGTCCAGATGGGGCAGGACATTATGTGAAAATGGTTCATAACGGTATTGAATACGGCGATATGCAGCTGATTTCCGAATCTTATTTTCTTTTGAAAAACGTGCTTGGTTTGACTGCTGAAGAGCTCCATGAAGTATTCGCAGAATGGAATAAAGGCGAACTTGACAGCTATCTGATTGAAATTACGGCTGATATTTTCACGAAAAAAGATGAGGAAACCGGAAAGCCGCTGGTAGATGTCATCCTTGATACAGCAGGCCAAAAGGGAACCGGCAAATGGACAAGCCAAAGTGCGCTTGACCTCGGTGTACCGCTTCCAATCATTACTGAATCCGTTTTTGCCCGATTCATTTCTGCCATGAAAGAAGAACGTGTGAATGCAAGCAAAGTTCTTCGCGGACCGGCTGCACAGGACTTCACAGGTGATAAAAAAGCATTTATCGAGAGTGTCCGCAAAGCCCTTTACATGAGTAAAATCTGCTCATATGCACAAGGCTTTGCTCAAATGAGAGCAGCTTCCGAAGAATATGGATGGGATTTGAAATACGGTGATATTGCGATGATTTTCCGCGGCGGCTGCATTATCCGTGCCCAATTCCTGCAGAAAATCAAGGAAGCATATGACCGTGAGCCAGGCTTGAAGAATCTCCTTCTTGATCCGTACTTCAAGGAAATCGTGGAAAGCTATCAGGATGCTGCCCGTGAAATTATCAGTGTGGCTGTAAAGAACGGCATTCCTGTACCATGCTTTGCTGCTGCTTTGTCCTATTATGACAGCTACCGAACAGAAACATTGCCTGCAAACCTTCTTCAGGCACAGCGTGACTACTTTGGTGCACACACCTATCAGCGTACAGACAAAGAAGGCATTTTTCATACAAACTGGATGGAATAATAAAAAAACAGCGTCCGAGCGGCGCTGTTTTTTTTGTCTTTCAAAAAAGATAAAAACCCCCTGTATCAGCAGGGGGGTCTCAGAATCATTAACATTGTTCAACATCAAGGTCAGTTACAGGCCACCAGAAGAAACCGTCTTTTTCAAGCAGCCGGTCTGCTTCTTTTGGACCCATGGAACCGGATTCGTAATTAGGAAAACCTTCTTCTCTTGTGTTTTCCCAAACATCGGAAATTTTGTCGACAAAGCTCCAGGAAAGGGCCACTTCATCCCAGTGTGTAAAGTTTGTTGCGTCACCGCGCATGCAATCATATAAAAGCCTTTCATAAGCTTCAGGCGTATTCATGTCATCGATGCCTTTGTTGGCAAAGTTTAATTTTACCGGTGTGGCTTCAATGTTTTGACCTGACTTTTGGGCATTCAAATAAAGGGTAATGCCTTCTTCAGGCTGAATATGGATCACCAGCAGGTTTGGATTTAGCGTTTGCTCAGTCTGATAATATAAGTTCATCGGAATGTCCTTGAACTGGATAACAATTTTAGTTGATTTAGCAGCCATCCTTTTTCCAGTGCGAATGTAGATAGGCACACCTGCCCAGCGGAAATTATCAATCATCAGCTTGCCTGCTACATACGTTTCGGTGTTTGATTGTTCATCCACCATCGGCTCTTGATTGTAAGCTGGCACTTCCTGTCCATTTAAATGGCCTTTTCCATATTGGCCGCGGACAAAGTAATCTCTTACCTGATCGCCTTCAATTGGACGCATGGCTCTTAAAACTTTTACTTTTTCAGATCTGATTTCATCTGTTGTCAAGCGGATTGGCGGTTCCATTGCCAATAAGGCAACCATTTGCAGCATATGGTTTTGAACCATGTCACGAAGGGCGCCGCTTTTTTCATAGTAGCGGCCGCGTTCTTCAACACCCAGTACTTCGCTTGATGTAACCTGGATATTTGAGATGTAGCGATTGTTCCATAAGGGTTCGAAAATTGCATTGGCAAAACGAATCACTTCAATGTTTTGCACCATTTCTTTCCCCAGGTAGTGGTCAATCCTGTAAATTTCATTTTCTGAAAAGGCTTTTCGGATTTGCTTATTAAGCTGCTTCGCTGATTCAAGATCATGCCCAAATGGTTTTTCAATGACAAGACGCTTAAATCCATCTACATCTGTCAGGCCATCTGCTTTTAAATGCTCTGCAATGGTTCCGAAAAACTCAGGTGCCATGGCAAGGTAAAAAATGCGGTTGCCTTCAAGGGAATAGTGAGTATCCAATTCTTCAGCCATGCTCTTTAATGCCAAATAGGAACTGGAATCCGTCACGTCATGCGAATGATAGTAAAAGTGAGAAATAAAATCTTCAAGTTCTCCGTTATCTTTTATAGCGGACTCAACAGAGGCTTTAACACTTGCCTGAAACTCATCATTTGATAGCGGCCGTCTCGCAACCCCTACAACGGCAAAGCGATCAGACAGCCTGCCCTTTTTGTATAAGCGGTAAAGTGAGGGAAACAATTTTCGTTTTGCCAAATCACCTGTTGCTCCAAATATCATTATTAATCCGGCCGGTTTTTCGTTTGTTTTCACGATTCTAGAACCTCTTTTCGACAAATTTCTGTATGTAAGGCGGGACTGACTTTTGTCCGTCCTCAGCTTGAGAAGAAGCTGTTATATTGCATTGCAAAAAAACGTCTGTACAAGTATAAAATTGTATCTGTTTACAGCTATTTTCGCAAATATTAAGTTTGTCCTTTTTACCATAGTTTCTATCTAACAGCCAGGAACTATCCTTTCAAATAACACAAAAAACAATTGTTAATTGAATGAATTCCGAGGCTGCTATGGTATATTGTTTATATTCATACTGGCAAGACCAGACAGGCTTAATCCCTAAATTGCCGGAAGGAGGTATTTTATATGGACATATTTTTTCTGGGAACGGGAGCAGGAATTCCCGCTAAGCTGAGGAATGTATCTTCGATGGCTTTAAAGCTCCTGGATGAAAGAGGGAGCATATGGCTTTTTGACTGTGGCGAAGCGACCCAGCATCAAATTTTACATACAAGCATTAAACCGAGAAGAATTGAGAAAATCTTTATCACACATCTTCATGGTGACCATATTTATGGTCTGCCCGGCCTGCTTTCAAGCCGCTCTTTCCAGGGCGGTGATACAGAGGTGACCCTATATGGGCCAAAAGGTTTGAAAGAATTCATTGAAGTCTCGCTATCTGTCAGCGGCACATATCTTAAGTACCCTTTAAAGGTAGCTGAAATCACTGAGGGTATTGTGCTTGATGAAAAAGATTTTAAGGTGGAAGCCCGAATGCTCGAGCACGGAATATCCTCTTATGGCTACCGGATTACAGAAAAGGACCGTCCGGGCACATTGCTTGCGGACAAACTTGCTGAGGCGGGAATCAAACCGGGTCCGATATATAAGAAAATAAAGAATGGTGAAGACATAGAGCTTGAGGATGGAAGTATTATCAAAGCAAAAAATTTCCTGGGGCCGGTTCAAAAGGGAAGAATTGTCACGGTGCTGGGTGATACCAGATTCTGCGATGCGGCAATAGATTTGGCAGCCGATGCTGACCTATTAATACATGAGGCAACCTTCTCGGGTGGTGAAGAGAAGCTTGCATACGATTATTTTCATTCGACAACCCTGCAGGCAGCTCAGGTTGCGCTCGAGGCGAATGCAAGAAAACTTTGCCTGAATCATATCAGTTCACGATATGAACGCCAGGATTGGGAAAAGCTTGTGAAAGAATCACAGACCATTTTCCCCAACACGGTTATTGCTGAGGACTTTAAAGAAATTCATATCCCGCTTGCAAAAGGAGAGGCGAATTAAATGAAGACTTTCTATATCGTGCGCCATGCAAAGGCGGAGGGCCAGCCTTTCTCTGCCAAATTGACAGAAAAGGGAAGGGAACAGGCATTAAAATTAATTGATTTCTTTAAAGGCAAAGAAATCAATCGCATTTATTCAAGCCCTTTTGTTCGGGCGATTGAAACAATCCGGCCGCTTGCACAGTCCAGAAACCTGGATATCATTGAGGAAAGCCGTTTGGGTGAAAGGGTGCTGAGCTCTATTCTTTTTAATGATTGGCAGGACAAGCTTAAGCAAAGCTTTACCGACTTTGATCTCGTTTTTGAAGGAGGAGAATCTCATTCATCAGGAATGAAACGAGCTTCTTCCCTGCTGGATGAATTAATCGCGTCCAATGAGAATCACGTCGTTCTGGTCAGCCATGGCAATTTATCGACGCTGCTGCTTCGTTATTTCGATGAAGATGCAGGCTTTGAGCATCTGATGAAGATGAGCAACCCGGATGTTTTCGAAATTAAAGTAAATGGTGAAGATACCGTATGGAAGCGGATTTGGAATGAAAAGTAATGCCTGGAAAAATTGAATTTTTCAAATTTGGCATTGACGGTTGTCTGCCTGCATACTATAATCACACTTATACTTTAAAACATTATAGTAAAAAGCTATGAAGAGACTCTACTAAGTTTTATCTCCCTGTTTATAGAGAGCCAGTGGATGGTGGAAACTGGCACAAAGATAAAATGAATTTCATCTTGGAGCTTATCTTTCCTGCATATAGCAGAAAAGACGGTAAATCCGTTATATTTTTGAGTGGAAAGTCACATGCTTTCAAAAAGGGTGGTACCGCGTGAACCTAAATTCACGTCCCTTTTGAAGAATGTGGCTTTTTTGTTTTTAAAAAAATTTGGAGGTACAGGCATGCAGCAAAATGAGCAATGGTCATCGAAGATAGGATTTATTTTAGCGTCAGCCGGTTCAGCAATCGGACTTGGAGCTATCTGGAAGCTTCCGTATGTGACAGGAACAAGCGGAGGCGGGGCATTTATTTTATTATTTCTATTATTTTCCCTTTTAATTGGTTTTCCGCTATTACTGGCCGAGTTTGTGATTGGCCGCAGTACGGGGAAGGAGGCAATCTCGGCATATAAGGATATTACACCGGGAACTAAATGGCACTGGATAGGCTACCTTGGCGTATTCACGTGTTTCCTGCTTTTATCCTTCTATAGTGTAATAGGCGGGTGGATTCTGAAGTACATTGTATACGGTGTTACCGGCTCTATGAATGGTGCAGGCAATTATGAGGAGCTATTTGGCGCAGCCGTGTCAGACTCTGTGTCTGTTGTAGCGGCACAGGGGATCTTTTTATTCATAACTGTTTTAGTGGTTGCCAAAGGTGTCCAGAAGGGGATCGAGCAGGTCAGCAAAATTATGATGCCGGCTTTGTTTCTTTTATTTATTATTTTGATTGCACGATCTCTGACACTGGATAATGCGATGGAAGGCGTCTCGTTCTTTTTAAAGCCTGATTTTTCAAACTTAACATCTGAAACCGTCCTATATGCGATGGGCCAATCGTTTTTCTCTCTAAGTGTCGGGGTATCGGTTATGGTAACGTACAGCTCTTATCTATCTAAAAAAGAAAATCTGATGCAGCCTGCATTTTCTGTTGTCGCAATGAACTTATTTATTTCAGTTCTGGCTGGACTGGCAATTTTCCCTGCTGTGTTCTCATTGGGCTTTGAGCCTGCTGCTGGTCCTGGCTTATTGTTCATTGTCCTGCCATCTGTTTTCGATCAGATTCTGTTTGGGCGGGTGTTCCTGCTCTTCTTCCTTGCACTGTTTCTATTTGCAACCTTAACGTCCGCTTTTTCAATGCTTGAAATTGTGGTGGCTGCTCTGACGAATAAGAAGGGAAGCGGCAGAACCCGTGCAGCCTGGCTGACAGGACTGGCAATTTTTATCGTCGGGGTTCCATCTGCATTATCCTTCAGCAGCTTATCAGACATTTCAATTTTCGGCAAAATCATCTTTGATGCTGCTGATTTCCTTGTCAGCAACATCTTGATGCCGGTTGGAGCTTTGCTGATCTCCATATTCGTCTCATACAGAATGAAGAAAGACCTGCTGAGAAGTGAATTGATTCAAGGCTCAAAGTCGCTGAATGGAATCTTCTCCGCGTGGTATTTCCTTCTGCGCTATGTGGTTCCTCTGGTTATTATCATTGTATTCCTTGATTCACTGCAGATTATATAATAAAAACGAGGGATGGCAGCTAACAAGTGCCATCCCTCGTTTTATTACAGCCATCCCCGTTCATATTGCTTAGGAGGTTCGATTGATGCGCCAAGTTCTTTTGCTGCTGTCCGCGGCCAATAGGGGTCTCTCAGCAATTCTCTGGCAATAAAGACTAAATCAGCACGCTCGTTTTGGAGGATTTCTTCAGCCTGCAGGCCGGATGTAATAAGCCCGACTGCACCAGTCTGGATATTCGCACCTTCTTTAATGGTTTCAGAGAATTTGACCTGGTAGCCAGGGTAAGTATGTATTCTGGCCGGCACTACTGCTCCGGAGCTTACGTCAATTAGATCCACTCCCTGCTCCTTCATCCATTTTCCCATTTCTGCATAATCCTTTGCGGTCAACCCTTCATCATGATAATCATGGGCTGATACTCTGACAAATAAAGGTCCATCCCAAACGGCTTTAACGGCTTCAATGACTTCACCGAGGAAGCGATACCGGTTTTCAGCCGATCCCCCATACTCATCACTCCTTTTATTGCTTAGGGGTGAGAGAAACTCATTGATCAGATATCCGTGTGCCGCATGAATTTCAATTACTTCAAAGCCGGCCTTTTTCGCTCTTTCAGCGCCTTTTTTGAATGCCTGGACAGTTTCTGATACTTCTTCTTTTGTCATTTCTTTTGGTGTTTTCATTTTTTCATTAAAAGCAACAGCGGATGGGGCGAGAATTTCTCCTTCAACAGTCGCTTTTCTGCCGGCATGCGCCAGCTGTATTCCAGGTGAAGCACCGTGTTCTTTCATTAGCCCGGTTAAATCCTTCAGGCCTGCGATGTGATCATCACTCCATATTCCCAGATCCTGAGGAGAAATTCGGCCCTGCGGAGTCACGGCAGTTGCCTCCAGGATGATTAATCCCACCTGTCCGACTGCCCGGCTCGTATAATGAGTCCGGTGCCAGTTTTCAACCATTCCGTCTTCATTATGGCTTGAGTACATGCACATCGGTGCCATAACAATTCGGTTTTTAAAGGTGACTCCTTTAATTGTAAAAGGTGAAAAAAGCTTTGTTTCCATAATTTCTGCCTCCTTATTTCGCTATCCTAAATATTAAGTATATCAGGCAGTTCCAAAAATGAAAAAGAACATGCATTAAGGAAGGTGTGTGCTTTCAATGTTTATTCCTCAGTTCGCTTAACTTATATAATGTACCTCTCCAGACTATGCCGCCCCGTACTAAGGTCAGGATGCTGCCACGGATTATGGAATAAATAAACAGGAGAGCTGTAATTGGAAATACAGTAAACAGAAGCGGAGAAAAATTGGTCATTCTTTTTGTAATGATTGTATAAACACCTGCTAAAAAAATGATGTTTGCAAGGCTTAGATTGAAAATAACTTTGTCAGTTGAAAAGATGGTGAGAAAGGGAAGCACCTGTGAACTGAATGTGCCGGCAATTGCAAAGAGCACCATGCTAATTCGGTAATGGAGGCCTGCAAAAGTATTTTTCTCCAATCCTTTGAAGGCTTCTATTAAGCTTTCATACCATTCAACTTCAATCAGGTCCATCGCCGTTGCAAATTTCTGCCTGAGGCCGTTTTGTTTGATTTTCATTCCAAGCATTAAATCATCATCAGGCCGCATTTTTATTGCCTTGTGTGTTCCGATTGCTTCATAAGAACGCCTGGATACCATGTTAAATGCCCCAATGCCAACTCCGCTCTTTGAACGTTGATTATTCGCCAGCCAGGGGCGTTTATAATAAGAGAAGCCAAAAAGAAAAAAAGCAATGAACGTGTTGAGCCAGAAACTCCTGCCCGTCAAGCTCGGTGCCGCCGTTAAATGATCAAGTTCATTCTTGCTGAAATAATGAACCGCCTTGCTGAAGGCCTCCTCTTTAAATAACACATCGGCATCTGTAAACAAGATTAATTCCCCTGATGATTCCATATATCCTTTATAAAGAGCGTGGTTTTTTCCCAGCCATCCGCATGGGAGAAAATCAATATGAATACATTTAACCCTTGAATCATTATTCTGAATATGGTCCATGATGCTTCCTGTGCTGTCGGCTGAACGGTCATTGACCAATATCCATTCAATGCGCTTATAGCTTTGCCGCAGCTGGGTTTCTAAGCTCTCCGCAAGCTTTGCTTCTTCATTCCTTGCCGCTGTAATAACAGAAAGAAGGGGGCCTTCTGTCATCGTATTGCTATCTTCAAGGCGGTCCAGGCTTTTTAGTCCCAGAACGGCATCAATTAGTACTGCGATCCATACCAGGAGGCTTGCGCTTAATAGAATAATGAGCATTTGCAGGTTTCTCATCCTTTTCTAGACGACGTTTTTTAGGGGAGATGCTGTCAGCTAAATTTTCACTGTGCTGCTGAAGCTTTGGCCAAGCCGCCTGGATTGGGCTGTCGCTTCCTTGATGCATTCAATGAAAGCTTCCTGCACTCCGTTCGCTTCAAGCACTTTTACACCTGCTTCGGTGGTGCCGCCAGGGCTTGTTACTTCTTTCCTCAGCTGCTCGGGGTCCTTGGCTGATCGGGCCAGCATTTCGGCTGCCCCGATGAGTGTCTGGATGATAAATTCTTTCGCCATACCCTTTTCGAGCCCGATTTCTTCCGCGCTTTTTTCCATAGCTTCCGCAAGATAGTAAATATATGCCGGTCCGCTGCCTGACAGGCCTGTTACAGCATCCAGCTGTTTTTCCTCAACAAATGCTGATTTTCCCACTGTATCAAAAATGCCTCTTACTGCTTTCATCTGTTCTTTGGACACTCTTTCATTAGCTGATAAGGCGCTTGCTGATTTTCCGACTGCTGCTGATGTATTGGGCATGGCTCTTACGACTGGCAGCTTCTTTTCTGCCAAAAGTTCAATGCTTTCGATCGAAACTCCGGCGAGAACGGAAATGATCAGCATGTCTTCATGTAAATAAGGCTTTATTAGATTGATGGCTTCCTGAGCATCTTTTGGCTTCATCGCTAAAATAACAGCGTCAGCCCCGCTTAATAGTTCACTGAGATTATAAGTTATCTGAACGCCATAGGCTTTTTGCAGGAATTGAAGTTTTTCCCTGCTGCATCTGTTTGTCACCCAAATATTGCTGCCGGTAATGAGCCGGCTTTCGACGATTCCTGATATTAACGCTTCTGCCATTGATCCTGCTCCTGCAATAGCTAATTTTTTCATTTGCTGTTATTCCTCCTTATTGTTGCTCTATTTACCGGCTGTTAAAAATAAAAAAGCCTTTCCATCCAGTAAAGGACGAAAAGACTTTGCTTCCGCGGTACCACCTTCATTGCCTTTTCTTTCTTCGTGCAGCATGCCTGCCGCAGCCGCTGTGTTTTGAAAAGGCATCTCGATCCCGATAACGCCGGGGGTGCGTTTAGGTTTTCCTAACAGCTCATAAGGCAGGTTCAATGGTCAAGTGGACGGTGAAGCCTTTCAGCCGCTTGAGCTTCACTCTCTTTCGCCGTTTTCCATTTACTAATCTTATTCATCGCCATGTTTCTGCTGTAGAAGTACAGCTTTGATTTATGAAAATCAAATTTTAATTGTGATTATGCAAGAAGACACACTTATTTGTCAAGAAGTATTTTTTAAAAAATTATCAATATTGCATAAAAGTTATGTGAAAATAATGACAATTGCTAAAAAGAACGGTACACTTATTTTTATATATGTAAATTTGTAAATTATGTTATTAAATTCCGTTAATATATGCGTATGGCAAATGCTGATATTTTAAGGGGATGACAGAACAGTTTACTAAATGAAGCATGCCTGCGGAAGTATATAGAAAAACAGCTTTATTTTATTTAAATATAGTGATTTCAGGGGGATTGTAAAATGGCAAAATGGAAGGATGGTATTGCAAAGCTTGTGATCCCGACACCTTTTCCTGTCGGCGACGTTAATGTATATGCAGTAAAAGGGGAAAAGCTGACTCTTGTCGATACCGGGCCTAAAACGGATGAAGCATGGGAAGCTTTAAAATCCCAGCTTAAAGAGCTGAATTTAACTCCCGGTGATTTTGAACAGGTTGTTCTCACACATCATCATCCCGATCATGCCGGGCTGCTTGACTTTTTCCCGGACAATCTTGATGTGTTCGGGCACCCGGTTAACCAAAGGTGGCTGTCCCGTACTGACGAATTTCTAAAATTTCATGATGAGTTTTACATAAAACTGTTTAACGAATTTGGAATTCCTGAAAGGTATGCTTCCTTTATTAACAAAATGAAAAAGACTTTGCGCTATTCCTGCAATCGTACCCTGACAGGAGAGCTGAAGGAAGGCAGCCAGCCTGAAGGGCTTAACGATTGGACGGTAACGGAGACCCCCGGGCATGCACAGAGCCATATAGGTTTGTTCAGGGAGAAAGATGGTGTATTCCTTGGAGGAGACCATTTGCTTGCACACATTTCACCTAACCCTATCCTGGAGCCGCCGCTTCCCGGCAATGCGGAAAGACCGAAGCCGCAGCTTCAGTATAACGAGTCTCTGAATAAACTGCGGCAGCTGCCGATATCCCTTTTTTATTCCGGACATGGAGAGGATATTACAAATGTGAATGGGTTAATAAGCGAAAGGCTTGGCCGCCAGCATGAGCGGGCAATGAAAGTAAAGGCATGGCTTGAGTCCGAATCTCTTACTGTTTTTGAGGTATGCCGCCGCCTTTTTCCGAAGGTTTATGAGAAGGAGTTTTCCCTGACCATTTCCGAAACAGTCGCACAGCTTGACTATTTGCATTCAATAGGAGAGATTTATATAAATAAAGAGGAGGAAGCATTCTTGTATTCCGCATCAAAAGAGGTGGTTTGATTGTCAGACAGATTAAAAAATAAAAATGTGATTATCACCGGTGCATCAGGCGGAATCGGGGCGCAAATGGCCGTCCTTTGTGCCGAGAGGGGAGCAAATCTTGTCCTTCTTGCCCGCCGCCTTGACAAATTGCAGGAGCTGCAGGCAGACTTGCGGAAGCGCTTTTCAGTCGATGTTCATGTGGATAAGCTTGATGTTTCAGACACTGACGAAGTTTCGGCTGTTTTTTCAGAGATCATTGCCCGGTTTGGTCACATAGATGTGCTTGTGAATAACGCCGGCTTCGGTGTTTTTCGCGAGGCGCATGAAGCAAAAGTTGAAGAAATAAAAGGAATGTTTGATGTAAACGTTGTTGGCTTAATGGCCTGCACGAGCATGGTGCTCCCAGTGATGAGGAAACAGAGGAGCGGCCATATTATTAATATCGCTTCACAGGCCGGCAAAATGGCCACACCGAAATCGAGTGTCTATTCCGCAACCAAGCATGCGGTTCTTGGCTATACAAACAGCCTTCGGATGGAGCTTGCTGACAGTAATGTATTTGTGACTGCAGTTAACCCCGGACCGATTGAAACCAATTTCTTTACGATTGCAGATGAAAAGGGCACATACGTGAAAAATGTCAGCAAATTTATGCTTAAGCCTGAATACGTGGCCCGCAAGGTAGTCAATGCCATGCTGCGGCCTGTCAGGGAAATCAACCTTCCGCGGTGGATGAATGCGGGGAGCATTATCTATGCGCTTTTTCCAGGCTTGTTTGAAAAAATAGGAAAACGCGCATTCAATCAAAAATAAGAAGCTCAGAAGCTGCAGCCAAATGCCTGCAGCTTCTTTTGTTTTTGGCTGGTGAGGCGTCTATCCCGGGGAGAAAGAACCACTTTTAAGAAAAACCGCGTAAAATTTCCATTGAAACCGAACGCATATTCGCTTAATATAATGGGTATACATATACAGAACGGATGTTCTCGTTATATATATTTTTTTGGGTTCAGAGGGGCTATGCAGCATAGGAGCTGATAAGCAGCGCCTTACGCTTTTTTTTGAAGGAGGATGTCGAAGTCATGGTTGATTACAGCTCAATGCCGAACAATCAAATTTTGTGTGTTGATATGAAGAGCTTTTATGCAAGCTGTTCTGCTGTCATGCTTGGTCTGGATCCTCTTGACTGCTATCTTGTAATTGCCGGGAATGTGGAACGGAAGGGGAGCGTTGTTCTGGCGGCCTCTCCACGAATGAAAAAAGAGTTTGGAATAAAGACAGGGTCCCGTCTTTTTGAGGTCCCCCAAGATCCGCGCATTCGAGTTGAGGAGCCGAAAATGGCGACTTATTTAAGAATCTCCACTGAAATCACCAGAGTGTTTAACCGATATGTCCCCAAGGAAGCCATCCATACGTACAGTGTCGATGAAAGCTTTATAAAAGTAGACGGCGCATTGCATCTCTGGGGTGATGCCCAGACGATTGCCTGGAAAATAAAAGATGATATTGAACGGGAATTTCAGCTTCCCTGTGCCATAGGAATAGGGCCTAATTTGCTAATGTCAAAGCTCTGCCTGGACCTTGAGGCGAAAAAAAAGGGCGTTGCACAATGGACGTATGGAGATGTAAAAACAAAGCTGTGGAATATATCCCCGTTACGGGAAATGTGGGGCATCGGCCGCCGTGTTGAAAAGACATTGAATGGAATGGGGATTTTTACAGTCGGTCAGCTTGCCCGCTATGATCTGGCTAAGCTCGAGAAGAAGTTTGGGATTATGGGCAATCAGCTCTATCACCATGCATGGGGTATTGATTTGTCGGAAATAGGCGCGCCGATTATGGCAGGGCAGATCAGCTTCGGCAAAAGCCAGATTTTACTGAGGGATTACAAAGAGGAAAAGGAAATTAAGCATGTGGTCCTTGAGATGTGTGAAGAAGTGGCAAGAAGGGCCCGCAGCCACCGCAAAGCCGGCAGAACCATCAGCTTTGGCCTTGGCTACAGCCAGGATGAATTCGGAGGGGGATTTTACCGCTCCAGGACAGTTGATCAGCCAACCAATATTACGATGGATCTTTATCGGGTCTGCCTGGAGCTTTTTGACGAGAATTATGAGGGGAAAACAGTACGGCAGATTTCCATTTCCCTGGGCAATATTACGGATGACTGCGAAATGCAGCTGAGTCTGTTCGACTTGGATGGCTGGAAAAAAAGGGAGCTCGGCTATACTGTCGACCGGATTCGCTCCAAGTTTGGAGGAGGAGCTCTTCTGAGAGCCGTCTCTTATACAGGCGCAGGAACCGCCAAACACCGTGCGACATTGGTTGGCGGCCATAAAATGTAAAAGGAGGGTCAGCTTATGATTCGCGATCGGGGCAGAATTAAATGGACTTCCATGATGCTGCCGGAACATGTAAAGCTCTTAAGAGACTGGGCAAAGGAAGACACATACGAGCAAAAGCGGGAATTGGATGAGCAGAAGCTTGAATATATGAATGAAATTCTTTCGGAAGCAATGGAATTTCAAAGAAACGTTACACTTACACATTACAGGGGCAGAAATTATGAACTGGTTATCGGGAGCATTCATTATTGGGATGACCTTGGCCAAAAGCTTCATGTTGTTGACCGGTTTGGGGAAATTCACCGTATTTCCATTAACGATATAGCGGATGCGCGGTTCACGGAAGAATAGAACTGGATGAATTTAAAACGGGTATTTTGGGGCGAGGGAAGCACCTTAACAGCAGGGAGGTGTATGAAATATGCCTAGAGGAAAAGAACTTGAACAGCTGCCCATGGCCAACGCCGCACCAGGGGCCGGGGAAGACAGTACGGACAGGGACCGGGAACGGCTTCAAGGGATAGTACAGGACGAAAGAGCGACACCTGCAAGAATAAAAAGTGAAAAATAAAAAAACGGGGATGACTGTCCCCGTTTTCACCCTTATTGCTGCTTGTCATCGGAAGCTTTCTCCGCGCGGACACAGGATTGGAAAGTTCCTTTATGAGTGCCATCACAAAATGGGATTTTCAAAGATCTTCCGCAGCGGCAAAGGGAAAAGGTTTTTCCTGTTTCGAATTTATTGCCATCCATATCAATTAACTCTACATCACCTGTTACACGCAGCGATCCATTATCCATTACTTTAATCTGCGCCTTGGACATATCCAATCATCCTTTCTAAAAATCTTTATTTAGGCGGCTCAATAGCAGCCAGCTGTCTCTTTCAGAAGCATGTTATGCTTATCTGTGTTAAAATCAGCATATGCAAAGGGGAGGTAGTTTTACAACATGGAAATAACATTAACTGAATTGGCGGCAGAAAAATTATCGGGACGGATTGCCGGCAAAGATGGATTCATAAAACTAAAGTATGATATAGACGGCTGCGGCTGTGTGGTAAGCGGAGTGGCGGCACTCTGGCTTGTTGAAGAGCTGGATGAAGATGACAGGGAAATCAAAACAAACACCGGCAGCGTATATGTGGAAAAATCCAAGGAAGTATTTTTGGATGAAAAATTAACGATAGACTTTTCAGAGAAGGCAAATTGCTATCAGTTAAAAAGCCCGAATCAGTATTTAAACCCAAGAATGAGCTTTATTGATAAAACAAAATAATAATGAAGTAGCAGACGGCCGCTGAGGGAAGGCGGTCTTTTTAATAGGCTGAGATAGGTAAAAATACCCTTCCAAAATTCTGGAAAATAAGGTTTTAATATATTAGTAAAAGGTTAGATAACAAGATGTTTGTCATTTATGGGTGAAGAGAGTGCTGATTGGGGGAGATTCGAATGAAGTGGAAGTTATTTTTTCTGGCGGCAGCTTTCCTGATTTTGTCGGGGTGCAGTACGGCAACAATGGGCCAGGCGATTGATGATGGAATTCCATTCAATGTAAAAGAAGTCTTACATAAAGAAAAGGTAAAAGATGGAGTCATACTGCTGTATTTAACGCAGCAGAATGATGGGCAAAATGAGGTCGAGGCCATGGCAGCTGCCTATTTGAAGGGCAGTGACAAAAAGGGCTGGAAAAATGAAGGCCATAACCATTGGGAGCATTATGAAAATGAACATATGACCGTTTATTCAGATACTTTCTATGATTACGATAAGGAAGGTAATCTGGAAAATAGATTACCAATAATTTTTGGTGAAATTCAAAGCAGAGATATTAAAAAAGTAGAGGTAGCCGGCAAGGAAGAGAAATTCGAAGAAGCGGATATTATCAAAAAAGAAAACAAACGCTATTATTTTAAAATGGGAAATTTTCATACTGCAAGAGGGCTGTCGGCAGATGGCAAGGAAATCATAAAGAAAAAGAAAAATTAGAAAATCTTATATGAAGCAGCTGGCTTACACTGAAGCCAGCTGCTTCTATTGTGATAAAGTATCTTTGCTGCTGACATACTGCTCCAAAAACTCGTCAATGACTTTTTCATAATCCTCTCTGTTTTCGTTAAAGGATTGGGCATGGATCCCATTGGCAGCAAGGTAAAGTTTTTTAGGGCCTTGTTTCTTTTCATACAAAGCTTCGGACATGGTCGGCAAAATAAAATCATCTTTTTCACTGTGAATAAACAGGATGGGCTTCTTTATGTTTTCTATAACTGATATAGGCGACACATCCGCAATGGAATATTTCTCCCGCATCCGCAGGAATAGATCGGCAACAGGCAAAAAGAGTTTCGCGGGCAGCTTCATCTCGGTTTTTAAACGATAAGCCAGCTGCTCCTTAAAATCAGAAAAAGGGCAATCGGCAATGTAAAAATCGGCACCGTCTTCAAGCATTCCCGCATAAAGGAGCATGGTGGCTGCCCCCATGCTTTCACCATGAATGCCGATCTGGATATCAGGCCCTTTTTCCGCTTTAAGCCAATCAACAATTGCTTTTAAGTCAAACTTTTCATAATGCCCGTAGCTTGTCGTCTTCCCCCCGGATTCTCCGTGGCGGCGATGATCATAGATTACTGCGTTAAACCCCCGCTCCAGAAAGAGGTTCATATATTTAATCGAGTTCATTTTGTTTTCCGTAACCCCGTGAGAAATAATGATATAGCGGCTGTTTTTATGGGGTTCGGCAGCCACGGCTTTTAAGTTATAGCCAAATGGGGAAGGAATAAGCACTTCTCTTTTCGGGAGGCTTTCATACTTGAACAGATCAAGCCTGCCGGACTCCTTCTCCCTTTCTAAAATAAAGTCATCTTCCTTCTTTTTCATAAACATAAGCCTATTTGTAAAATAGACGCCGAGTGATGAAAGAAAGAGAACGATGGAAAATAAATAACGCAAAAACCTTCTCAAATCCATCCCTCCATCTTTTTTCTTTATCGCGGTCTTACTGCCCATAAAGGCCTGAAATAAGGACAAAGACTAAGAACACCACGTCCAGTGGCAACGTCCTTGTGAGCCCGCTTACTGTGGGCCTCAACTAATCAGTGGGGGATAAAAGAAAACCCCCACTGATTGAAGTTTTACTTTATTTTACCATCATGGATAAAATTAAAACAGAGATGTTAACCGGGACACAGTGAAATTTCATAAAGGAGTTCCTGCACAAAAAAAGCCGCTTTTTGGCGGCTTATTGCTGTGCGTTTTGTCTTTTAGTTGGATGAATAGCTTTTTCTAATTCCTCGGCAGCAATTGTCTGGCTGACTGTATCGGAATTCGGCTTCCCTTTCTGGCTATATCCTTTATCACGTTTTTGGCTCATAGGATTATCCCCCTTTTAATGGCTGCAGCAGAACCTGAATTCGTCAGCTGCTTTCATCTAATAAGATGCGATAAAAAAGGGGGCATTATTCATCTAAAGCTGTAAATCTATTGAACAGTTTGAGCATTTAACCTGAAATACGTGCTTTCAATCGGCCTGGAAAGATGTGGCTGAACAATTTTTACAGCTTCCATTAATTGGTCCAGATTAACATTGGTTTCAATTCCCATGCGCTCAAGCATATAAACAACATCTTCTGTTGCAGCATTGCCTGCAGCGCCAGGGGCAAATGGGCATCCGCCAAGTCCGCCGGCGGATGTGTCAAACCGGTCGACACCTGCCTGCAGGGCTGCAAAAATATTTGTGAGGGCCATTTTTCTTGTGTCGTGGAAGTGTGCAGTGATAAGGGTATTTGGAAACTCTGCTTTCAATCGGGAAAATAGCCCATATGATTCATGGGGAGCAGCCATCCCGATCGTATCTGCCACGCTTAATTCATCAGCTCCTGCCTCTGTAAATTGACGGCATAGCTCAACTGTATCTTCAGGATTGATGGCTCCTTCATACGGACAATAAAATGCTGTAGAGATGCATGCGCGGACAAAGTAGCCTTTCTCCTTCAGTTCTCCGATAATCGGTTTTAGTTCATCCATGCTTTCCTGAGTGGTTTTATTGATGTTTTTCTTGTTAAATGTATTGCTTACACCAACGAAAACGGCAACAGCCCGGCAATCAGTCATATATACTCTGTCAATGCCTTTGCGGTTTGGGGCAAGCACGATATCCCTTGTATCCGGACCAAGGCAATCGGCCGTAATTTCAGCTGCATCCCCCATCTGCGGCACCCATTTAGGAGACACAAAAGAAGTAAGCTCCAATTCTGTTAATCCTGCATTTTTTAAACTTTTAATAAAGTCTTTCTTAACCTCAGTCGGTACAAACGACTTTTCATTTTGCAGTCCATCCCGCGGGCCCACTTCAATAATTGTTACTTTATCTGGAAATGCAAGCGTCATGTTTTCCACTCCCGTTTCATAATTTAATTTTTAGTAAGCGTTTTCTTGGCGTCCTTAAATTTATCGCAGTCTAACGGGCAGTAAGACCCCCACTTCAAGACTCAGAGGAATCAAAGGAGGATAAGTGGGGGTC